>NZ_CAJMYW010000006.1:0-448252 GCF_905220165.1 Paraburkholderia sp. J10-1
GATAGGTCTGCGGTGACGAGGTTCACGCGAGGTTGATGCGAGGTTGACCCACAACCGGGAAAACTCTCCGGAAATCCCGGCCGGGGAGCGAGCGCGCTACGCGAGCGCGTGCGGAACGTTATTGAAAGAGTTCGTCGTAGTCGACGGTGGCCGTACCGAGCTTGCCGACCACGATGCCGGCCGCGCGATTCGCGAGCGCAACGCCCTCGACGAGCGGCAAACCCGCGCCCAGCATGACCGCGACAGTCGCGATCACCGTGTCGCCGGCGCCCGAGACATCATACACTTCGCGCGCGTCAGCCGCCGCGTGCAGCGCGCCGTCGTCGGAAAAGAGCGTCATACCCTCTTCTGAGCGCGTGAGCAGCAGCGCGTCGAACTGCAGTTCGTGGCGCAGCTTCGTCACGCGTGCGTGCAGGTCCTCCTCGGATTTCCAGGTGCCCACCACTTCGCGCAGCTCCGCGCGGTTCGGCGTGATGAGGCTCGCGCCGCGATAGCGCTCCCAGTCGTCGCCCTTGGGGTCGACCAGAACTGCCTTGCCCGCAGCGCGCGCCTTCGCGATCATCTGCGTGACGTGCGTGAGGCCGCCCTTCGCGTAGTCGGAGAGCAGAATCACGTCGTGCGTGGGCAGCAGCGCGTCGAAACGTGCGAGGCCGGCAAGCAGGATCTCGTGCGCGGGCGTGTTCTCGAAGTCCACGCGCAAGAGCTGTTGCTGGCGCGAAAGCACGCGCAGCTTGATGGTGGTCGGCAACGAGGGATCGCGTTCGAGATACGCGTTCACGTTGCTTTCGTCGAGCAGCTCGACGATGCGCTCGCCGGGTTCGTCATGGCCCAGCACGCACAGGAGGCCCGCATGGGCACCGAGCGCCGCCGCGTTGCGCGCGACGTTCGCGGCGCCGCCGAGGCGGTCTTCCTTGCGCTGCACATGCACGACCGGCACCGGCGCTTCCGGCGAGATGCGGTTGACGTCGCCGAACCAGTAGCGGTCGAGCATGACGTCGCCCACCACGAGCACGCGCGAGGTGGCGAGCTTCTCGCGCGGCACGACGCGCACTTCGGGCGCGATCGCCGTGACAAGCGCGCTGACAGGCGCGGCTTCAGGCTGCGGAGTTTGCGAGATTGACATGGGGCCGCCCAATCGAGTGATAGTCAATGCCGAGCTCTGCCATGGCGTCGGGCTCGTAGAGATTGCGTCCGTCGAAGATACGCGGTGCCTTGAGCACCTTCTTCAAGTGCACGAAGTCGGGCGCCTTGAACGCGGTCCATTCGGTGACGATCACGAGCGCGTCAGCGTCCGTGAGCGCGTCGTCCTGGCTCGACGCGAACGAAAGGCGCGCATGCTGCTCGGGCGCGTGCGCGAGATCGAGCGCGAATACACGCTGCGCTTCCTCGGCCGCGACCGGATCCCACGCGGCCACCGTCGCGCCGCGCGCAAGCAGGTCGGCGATCAGACGGCGGCTCGGCGCTTCGCGCATATCGTCGGTGTTCGGCTTGAATGCGAGGCCCCACACCGCGAAGTGCTTGCCCGTGAGGTCTTCGCCGCACACCTTGGCGATCTTCTTGACGAGCACCTCCTTCTGGCCGTGGTTGACCTCCTCGACCGCTTCGAGCACGCGCAGGTTCTGGCCCGACTCCGCGGCCGTGCGGATCAGCGCCTGCACGTCCTTCGGAAAGCACGAGCCACCGTAGCCGCAGCCCGCGTACAGGAAGTGATAGCCGATGCGCGGATCGGAACCGATGCCGCGGCGCACCGACTCGATGTCGGCGCCCACGCGGTCGGCGAGATTCGCCATCTCGTTCATGAACGAGATGCGCGTGGCGAGCATGGCGTTGGCCGCGTACTTCGTGAATTCAGCGGAGCGCACGTCCATGTAGATCGTGCGCTCGTGATTGCGGTTGAACGGCGCGTAGAGGCGCTTCATCTTCTCGCGCGCGGCGTCGCCGTTCTCGTCCTCGTCGAGCCCGATGATGATGCGGTCCGGGCGCATGAAGTCGTCCACGGCCGCGCCCTCTTTCAGGAACTCGGGGTTCGAGACGACCGAGAAGCGATGGTCGACGCTGTGCATAAGGCCGCGCTTGGCCAGTTCTTCGGCCAGCACGCCGTGTACGCGCTGCGCCGTGCCGACCGGGACCGTCGACTTGTCGACGACCACCTTGAAGCCGTTCATGTGGCGGCCAATGCTGCGCGCCGCCTCGAGCACGTACTGGAGATCGGCCGAGCCGTCTTCGTCAGGCGGCGTGCCCACGGCGATGAACTGCACCTCGCCGTGCTCGACGCTCGCCGCCACGTCGGTGGAAAACGTGATGCGCCCGGCCGCGCGGTTGCGCGCGATGAGTTCGAGCAGGCCCGGTTCGTGAATCGGCACGCCGCCGCCATTCAAGATGTCGATCTTGCGCGGATCGACATCGAGGCAAAACACGTCGTGGCCGATTTCGGCAAGACACGCACCGGTGACGAGGCCGACGTAGCCGGTACCGACAATGGTGATCTTCATAGGCGCTCCGGTGACAGATGCTGATGTTGTATTGACTGTGTGTGCGTGGCCGCCCAGGCGCCCGGCAACGGGCGCTGCCCTTAGGCTCAGCTCGACGCGGGAACCGGCTCGACGCGGCGCGGCGCATAGGTTTCCCAACCGCTGCAGCCAGGACACTGCCAGTAGAAGAGGCGCGCCCGGAAGCCGCAGTTCTGGCAGGTGTAACGAGGCAGGTTCTTGGTGCGCTGCTGGAGCAGCTTGCGCATCAGTTCGAGTTCGCTGCGGCGCGGCTCTTCGGCCGTTGCCTGCTGCGCTTCGAGCAGGCGCGCCATGCCGGCGAGATTCGGGGACTTCTCCATCTGCGTGCGGGCGAGCGAGTGCGCCGCTTCGGCGCCGCGCAGCGCGGCGACATGCTTGTACGCGACGTCGAGCAGGTCGTTGGACGGATACGCATCGACCCACGTCGTGAGCAGTTGCGCGCCCTCTTCGGCGCGGCCGAGCGTCTCATAGGCCTTCATGACCTTTTCAGCGACGAGCGGTAAATACGCGGGGTTTTGCGCCTCGACTTCGCGCCAGTGACGAAGCGCCGTCTCGCAATCACCGCTTGCCGCATCGACATCGCCCGCGAGGATCGTCGCGCGCACGTTCTGTGCATTGGCCTTGAGCGCCAGCGTCAGCTGACGGCGTGCTTCGTCGGGCTTCTTCTGCTGGAGCGCTTCCTGAGCGAGCTCGCAATGGAACTGCGCGATCTCGAGGTCGAGCGAAGCCGCGCCCATCGTTTCGAGATGTCGTGCGGTGTCGATGCAGCGGTTCCAGTCCTTCTCGATCTCGTAGATCGCGAGCAGCGCGCGCTGTGCGCCAAGCGCGAAGTCGCCCGACTTGAGCTTGCCGAAGGTTTCCTCGGCGCGGTCGAGCATGCCGGCCTTCAGGAAGTCCTGGCCGAGTTCATAGAGCGCGTGGTCGCGCTCGTTCACGGGCAGGTCGGAGCGCGAGAGCAAATTCTGATGCACGCGGATCGCGCGATCGGTCTCGCCGCGGCGGCGAAACAGATTGCCGAGCGCGAAGTGCAGTTCGACGGTTTCAGGGTCGAGCTTGGCGACCTCGATGAACGCGTCGATGGCCTTGTCCGGCTGTTCGTTGAGCAGGAAATTCAGCCCGCGGAAATACGAGCGCGGCAGGTTGGCGCTTTCGGAAAGGAGTGCCTTCAGGTCGTAGCGCGACGCCATCCAGCCGAGCGCGAAAGCCACGGGAATGACGAGGAGCCACCAAAAATCGAGATCCATGCGAGCGATGGTATGAGCGGAAAATCAGCCGCACCCGTCCAGGCGCGCGGCACGGCAATACAAATCAGATGAGCGGCGGCAGCGGCGGCTCGACGCTCGGCGTGGGCGTTTCACGCGCCACACGCAGGTCGCGTTTGAGGCGGCCGTTTTCCATGCGCAGCCGGAACACGCCAGGCAGCGCGGAAAGCAGCCCCGCCAGCAGCCCCACCACAAAGAACGCGAGGCCGATCAGGATCAGCGGAGCCTGCCACGAATATCCGGCCAGAAAGTTCAGCGTCGCGGTTTGCGTGTTGGCGAGCGCGAGTACGAGCAGCAGCACGAACACCAGCACACGGATCACCCAGGCGATCAATCTCATTGAAGGATTCTCTTGGCAGTTGAGAAAGGCGCCGGCGTGGCGGACATGCTGCGCCGCAGCACAAGCCGCGCCGAAGTGTCCCGTATTGTAATTGAACGGCTCGCGCGCCGACACGTGTGAGCGAGCGCGGCGCCAGATCAAACCGGGGCGCCAACGCAAACAGCGTCGAAAAGGCGCAGACGAAAAAAAAGCGCCGGGGTGGTTCACCCCAGCGCTTTTTACCGGTCCATGCATTCTGGCCATCTGGCATTGACCGCCGACGACCGCAATCGCCTGATCGCAAAAACGATCCAACGCTTACAGGTCGTCGTCCGGCTCGTCCGCCTTCAGCGGCTCGCCCGAATTACGGTCCACGCGCTCGCGCAGTTCCTTGCCCGGCTTGAAGTGCGGTACGAACTTCTCAGGCACCAGCACCTTTTCACCCGACTTGGGATTGCGCCCAACGCGCGACGGCCGACGATTCAGGCCGAAGCTGCCAAAGCCACGAATTTCGATGCGATGGCCCTTGGCAAGCGCCTCGGACATCGCATCGAGCATCGTCTTGACCGCGAAATCCGCGTCCTTGAGAACAAGTTGCGGAAATCGCGTAGCCAGCTGCGCGACCAATTCAGATTTGGTCATACTTCAGCTTGCCCCCGTTTGAGGCTTACTGGTTCTGGCCGTCGAGCTTGGCCTTGAGCAGCGCGCCGAGGTTGGTCGTGCCGGTGGCAGCCTGACCCGAATCAGCCGACATGCTGCGCAGTGCTTCCTGCGTCTCAGCCGAGTCCTTAGCCTTGATCGACAGGTTGATGCCACGCGACTTGCGATCGATGTTGATGATCATCGCGTTGACCTTGTCGCCTTCCTTCAGCACGTTGCGAGCATCTTCCACGCGGTCTTGCGCGATTTCCGAAGCACGCAGGTAGCCTTCGACGTCCGCCGTCAGGGTGATAACTGCACCCTTCGCGTCCACCGACTTCACGACGCCGTCGACCGTTGCGCCCTTGTCGTTGATTGCAACGAAGTTGCTGAACGGGTCGCCTTCGAGCTGCTTGATGCCGAGCGAAATGCGTTCCTTCTCGACGTCGATGCCCAGAACCACGGCTTCGACTTCGTCGCCCTTCTTGTACTTGCGAACGGCTTCTTCGCCAGCTTCCGACCACGACAGGTCCGAAAGGTGAACCAGACCGTCGATGCCGCCAGGCAGACCGATGAACACGCCGAAGTCGGTGATCGACTTGATTGCGCCTTGCAGCTTGTCGCCCTTCTTGAAGTTGCGGCTGAAGTCATCCCACGGATTCGGCTTGCATTGCTTCATGCCGAGCGAGATGCGGCGGCGGTCTTCGTCGATCTCGAGGACCATGACTTCGACTTCGTCGCCCAGCTGGACAACCTTCGACGGAGCAACGTTCTTGTTGGTCCAGTCCATTTCCGACACGTGAACCAGGCCTTCGATGCCCGATTCGACTTCGACGAACGCGCCGTAGTCGGTGATGTTCGTGACCTTACCGAACAGGCGCGTGCCCGACGGGTAACGGCGCGAGATGCCTTCCCACGGATCGTCGCCCAGTTGCTTGATACCGAGCGAAACGCGGTTCTTTTCCTGGTCGAACTTGAGGATCTTCGCGGTGACTTCCTGGCCAACCGAGAGAACTTCGCTCGGGTGACGCACGCGACGCCATGCGATGTCGGTGATGTGCAGCAGGCCGTCGATACCGCCGAGGTCCACGAACGCGCCGTAGTCGGTGATGTTCTTGACCACGCCGTTGACGATCGCGCCTTCCTTCAGCGTTTCGAGCAGCTTTGCGCGCTCTTCGCCTTGCGTGGCTTCGATCACTGCGCGGCGCGACAGCACGACGTTGTTACGCTTGCGGTCGAGCTTGATGACGCGGAATTCGAGGGTCTTGCCTTCGTACGGCGTCGTGTCCTTGACCGGACGCGTGTCGACGAGCGAACCCGGCAGGAACGCGCGGATGCCGTTGACCATGACGGTCATGCCGCCCTTGACCTTGCCCGTGATCGTGCCGGTCACGAGTTCGTTGTTGTCGAGGGCCTTTTCCAGCGACAGCCACGAAGCGAGACGCTTCGCCTTGTCGCGCGACAGGATCGTGTCGCCGTAGCCGTTTTCCAGCGCGTCGATCGCGACGGAAACGAAATCACCCGCCTGAACCTCCACTTCGCCCTGGTCGTTCAGGAATTCCTCGATAGGAATATAAGCCTCGGACTTCAGGCCAGCGTTCACGACCACGAAGTTGTGGTCGACGCGCACGACTTCAGCGGAGATGACTTCGCCGGCGCGCATGTCCTGGCGGGTCAGCGACTCTTCGAACAGAGCCGCAAAGGATTCGGTATTGGGGGTGGAGGTTTGCAGGTCGGACATAAAAATCTGGATTTGCATGGTTTTCGCTGCACCGTTGGCCAGTCTTGACCGGTGGTGCGTTGAGGCCGGAACGCTTACGCTCGCGGCACAGATGCAAAAGCCATACTGGGTTAAAGGGTTTAACACACGCCCTGTTTCTTTCCAGGGCACCAACTGGCACTGCTACTGCTTTCTTTACTGCGCTTTGCCGCGCTCGTGAATTACCGCACGGGCCGCAGTTGGCTCGCCCCCTGATACCACCGCACCACCTGTTCGACCGCCTGGTCGACGGAGAGCGCCGAAGTATCGAGAAGCTGCGCATCTGCTGCGGGCTTGAGCGGCGCAGCCGCGCGGTTACTGTCGCGCGCGTCGCGTTCACGCAAATCCCGAAGCAAGTCATCCATATTAGCAGAAAAACCTTTTTGGATCAATTGCTTATGCCGGCGGGCCGCGCGAGCCTCCACGCTGGCCGTCAAAAACACCTTCAGAACGGCGTCCGGGAAGATCACGGTGCCCATGTCGCGGCCGTCCGCCACGAGCCCGGGAAGCTTGCGAAACGCCCGCTGGCGCGCCACGAGCGCCGTGCGCACGGCCGGATGCGCGGCGATCATCGAGGCGCGGTTGCCCACCTCCTCGGCGCGAATATCGTTCGAAACGTCAACGCCGTCGAGCTGTGCGAGCCCCTCGCGGAACGTGATATGGAGGTCATCGATCAGTTTCGCCAGGCTCTCGGCGTCGTCGGCGGCAATTGTGTAGCGCACGCTCGCGAGCGCCGCCAGCCGGTACAGCGCGCCGCTGTCGAGCAGGTGAAAGCCGAGTTGGGCGGCGACCAGCGCGGCCACCGTGCCTTTGCCGGAAGCGGTCGGGCCGTCGATCGTGATGACGGGCGTCGGATAAAAGGGACGGGTCGATTTCATGCGGCAAAGGTACTCGGCTTCGTTTGAATCAAGGTTGCGCGAGCGCCAGGAAGCGCTCGAAATAATCGGGGAACGTCTTGCCGACGCACTTCGGGTCGTTGATGCGCACCGGCACGCCGCCGAGGCTCACGAGCGAGAAGCACATCGCCATGCGGTGATCGTCGTAGGTGTCGATTGCGGCGTTCGGCGTAAGTTTCTCGGGCGGGCGCACGATCAGGTAATCGGGGCCCTCTTCCACATTCGCGCCCACCTTGCGCAGCTCGGTGGCCATCGCGGCGATGCGGTCGGTTTCCTTCACGCGCCAGCTCGCGATGTTGCGCAACGTGGTCGCGCCATCGGCGAACAGCGCGGCGACCGCGATCGTCATGGCCGCGTCGGGAATCAGGTTGAAGTCCATGTCGATGGGGTCGAGCTTGCCGTGATCGTTGCCGATCCCGCGCACTTCGATCCAGTCGTCGGCGACCGTGACGTTCGCGCCCATGCGCATGAGCGCCGCCGCGAATTCAACGTCGCCCTGGATGCTCGAGCGCCCCACGCCTTCCACGCGCAGCGGGCCGCCGCCAATCGCGCCCGCGGCGAGGAAGTACGACGCGGAAGACGCATCGCCCTCCACCATGATCTTGCCGGGCGACTGGTAACGCACGCCCGCCGGGATCTCGAAACGATGCCAGCCGTGGCGCTCGACCTTCACGCCGAAACGCTCCATCAGCTTGATCGTGATTTCGATGTAGGGCTTGGAGATCAGTTCACCGTCCACCTCGACGATCGTCATGCCGTCCTTCGCGCGCACGAGCGGCAGCGTCATGAGCAGCGCGGTAAGGAACTGGCTCGACACGTCGCCGCGCACGCGGATCGGCGCCTCGACCGAAATCGGCGCCGGGCGGATACGCAACGGCGGAAAACCTTCGTTCTCCTCGTAATCGATCTTCGCGCCGATCTGGCGCAGGCCGTCCACGAGGTCGCCGATGGGCCGCTCGTGCATGCGCGGCACGCCGTGAATGCGGTAGTCGCCGCCGTTCACCGCGAGCGCGGCCGTAAGCGGTCGCACCGCCGTGCCCGCATTGCCGAGAAAGAGATCGGCGCGCACTGCCTGGAACGCGCCGCGCGTGCCCTGCACGACACAGGTGTCGCCCTCGCGCTTCAATTTCACGCCGAGCTTTTCCAGCGCGTCGAGCATGACGCGCGTGTCGTCGGAGTCGAGCAGGTTCGTGATGGTCGTGTCGCCCTCGGCCAGCGCCGCGAGCAGCAGCACGCGGTTCGAGATGCTTTTCGAGCCGGGCAGACGGATCGTGCCGGACGCATGGGTGAACGGTCCGAGATCGAGGTGTTCCATGAGCGTGTCCTGAGAATGCCTGGGTTGCAGCCTGGTTTTTGCGGCGCTCGCGCCGCCGGGCTTAAGTCCTGCTTGCTTATTTGCCTGGTGCTGCGTCGATGGCCGCCGCGGCGCCCTTGCCGCCGCGCTCTTGCCATGCCTCGCGCGCCGCGCGCGAACGCGCAAACACGGTTTCGAGCGCTGCGCCGTCGCCGGCTTCGATCGCCGCGCGCAGCCTCGCCAGCACCTCAGTGTAGCCGTCGAGTTCGGCAAGCAGCGCGGTGCGGTTCGCAAGGCACACGTCGCGCCACATTTCGGGGCTCGACGCGGCAATACGCGTGAAGTCGCGAAAGCCGCCCGCCGCGAACGAGAACTTCAGTTGCGCGTCGGGCGAAGCGAGAATCTGGTCGACGAGTGCAAACGACAGCACGTGCGGCAGATGGCTCACCGAAGCGAATACGCGGTCGTGTTGCGCCGCCGGCATCTCGCCGATCACGGCACCCGTGGCGCGCCACATCGCGGCAATGCGCTCGACCGATGCCGGCGCGTTTTCCTCGAGCGGGCACAGCACGACGTTGCGGCCCACGTAGAGATCGGGCAGCGCAGCGTCGACGCCGCTCGACTCGCGCCCGGCGATCGGGTGTCCCGGCACGAACTGCGCGATGCGCGCACCGAGCGCCGCACGGGCCGCGGCGATCACATCGCTCTTGGTGCTGCCGGCGTCGGTGACGATGGTCTCGCTGCCGAGGTGCGGCGCGATGCGCTCGAGCAGCGCCTGGGTTTGCGCAACGGGTGCGGCGATCAACACGATATCGGCGCCATCGAGCGCGGCGGCGAGCGCCGCTTCGTCGTCGAGCGTCGCGGCGGCGTCGATCACGCCGAGTTCGAGCGCGCGCGACACCGAGTGCGCGCTGCGGCCCACGCCAATCACCTGCGCGCCCTCTCGTGCAGACGAACCGCGCTCGCGCAACGCACGCGCGAGCGACCCGCCGATCAGGCCCACACCGAAAATCACGAGTTTGTTAAACGAAAACGCAATCACGACGCCACCGAATAGAGTAAAGGTCGCGCGCTCAAGGCGCGCCGAGCGCTCGCTCGAGGGCCGCGACGAACGCCGCGTTCTCCTCGGGCAAACCGATCGTCACACGCAGCCACTGCGGCAAACCATAGTTGCCCACCGGCCGCACGATCACAGCCTGCTTGAGCAGCGCGAGGTTCACGCGCTCGCCCGCGCCGTCGTCCGCTGCATCCTTGGCCACGCGCACCAGCACGAAATTGCCGTCCGACGGCACGTATTCGAGGCCGAGACGCTCGAACGCGGCGGTTACCGTGCGATAGCCTTCGGCGTTGAGCGCCGCGCTGCGCTCGAGGAACGCCGTGTCGCCAAGCGCGGCGATAGCGGCGGCCTGCGCGAGCGTGTTGACGTTGAACGGCTGGCGCAGACGGTTGAGCAGATCGGTCAACTCCGGCTGCGCAATCGCAAAGCCGATGCGCAGGCCGGCGAGCCCGTAGGCCTTCGAGAACGTGCGCGAAACGAGCAGGTTCGGATAGCGGCGCACCCACGCGATCGAGTCGTAGCGCTTCTCCGCCGCGAGGTATTCCGTGTACGCCTCGTCGAGCACGACTGCGACATGCGCGGGCACCTTCGCGATGAACGCCTCGAGCTTCGCACCGTCGATGAACGTGCCAGTCGGGTTGTTCGGATTCGCCACGAACACGAGACGTGCGTCTTCATCGATTGCCGCGAGCATCGCGTCGAGATCGTGCCCGTAGTGCACGGCCGGCGTGACGAGATGGCGCGCGCCAAGGCCCTGCGTCGCGAGAGCATAGACCGCGAACGAGTACTGCGAATAAACGATCGACTGGCCGCGCTCGACGAACGCATGCGCGGCCATTTCGAGAATGTCGTTGCTGCCGTTGCCAAGCGTGATCCATTCGGCCGGCACGTCGTAGCGCGCGGCCAGCGCGGCCTTCAACTCGAACGCGTTCGAATCCGGATAGCGGCCCAGTTCGCTCGCGGCCTGCGCGATTGCACGCTGCGCCGACTCGGGCACGCCGAGCGGATTCTCGTTCGACGCGAGCTTCACGATGCGCGCCTCGTCGAGCCCGAACTCGCGGGCGACTTCGGAAATCGGTTTGCCGGCGATGTAAGGCGCGATTGCGCGCACATACGAGGGGCCGAATTGCGTGGTCATGCGTCTCTCCAGGGCTCAAGGCGCCGGGCGTACAACGGCCGGTTGGGACGGATCGGGAAAGGCGCGCCGCCCGGCATCCTCATGCGGCGGGCGGCGATTGGGCGGCGTTCGGCGGTGGGCCGCCCGCACCTTCCGCGCTTTAGCGCGCGCGCGGATACGAGCCGAGAATCTTCAGAAACGCGGCTTTCTTGCTGAGTTCGTCGAGCGCGGCGGCCACGGCGGGTTCGTCGCGATGGCCTTCGAAGTCGATGTAGAAGTAGTACTCCCACGTGCTGCCAAGGCGTGCCGGCCGCGACTCGAAACGCGTCATCGACACGCTGTGGCGCGCGAGCGGTTCGAGCAGCTTGTACACCGCGCCCGGCTCGTTCTTCACCGAAACGATCATCGAGGTCTGGTCGCGGCCCGTCGCGCCCGCCGGCTGCTTGCCGATCATCACGAAGCGCGTGCGGTTGTGCGGGTCGTCCTGGATCAGCGCGTTGGCGATCAGCAAACCGTAGTGCGTGGCGGCGCGGTCGCCGGCAATCGCCGCAACCGTCGGGTCGGCGGCGGCCAGACGCGCGGCTTCCGCATTGCTCGACACCGGCTGACGCTCGAGCTGCGGCGCGTTCGCGGTCAGCCAGTGCTGGCACTGCGCGAGCGCCTGCGGGTGCGCGCACACGCGCTTCACGCCGTTCAGGTTGCCGCTCAGCGTCATCAGATTGTGCTGAATCGGCAGCGCGATTTCGCCGCCAATGACGAGCTGCGTTTCGAGGAACAGGTCGAGCGTGCGTGAAACGGCGCCTTCGGTCGAATTCTCGACCGGCACGACGCCGAACTCGGCGGCGCCCGCCTCGACCGAGCGGAACACCTCGTCGATCGACGGGCACGGCAGGCCTTCGATCGACTGACCGAAGTACTGGTACATCGCCTGTTCGCTATAGGTGCCGACCGGGCCGAGGAACGCGGCCGAAATCGTCTTTTCGAGCGAGCGGCTCGCGGCCATGATCTCGCGCCAGATCGCGCTGATGTGATCGTTGCCGAGCGGGCCGTCGCTCATGTTCTGCAGGCGCTCGATCACCTGAAGCTCGCGCTCCGGGCGAAACACCGGCGCGTTGAAATGCTTCTTGACCTCGCCCACTTCGAGCGCGACCGAGGCGCGCTGGTTCAGGAGCGCGATGAGTTGCGCGTCGATCGCATCGATGCGTTCGCGCAGCGGCTTGAGTTGGGAGTTGAGTTCGTCGTCCATGCGTAAAACCGGCAATCTGAAAGGATGCGCGCGGCGCCGCTTCGCTCGGTGAGCGAGGCGCGCTTACGCGTGCTTCGCCTCGAATTCCTTCATGTACTCGACCAGCGCCTTCACTGCCTCGAGCGGCACCGCGTTGTAAATCGATGCCCGCATGCCGCCGACGGACTTGTGGCCCTTCAGCTGCAACAGCCCGCGCGCTTTGGCGCCGGCGAGGAAATCTGCGTTACGTGTTTCGTCGGCGAGGAAGAACGGCACGTTCATCCGCGAGCGCGCGCGGCGCTCCACCTTGTTAATGTAGAAGCTGCTTGCGTCGATCGTGTCGTAGAGCAGCTTCGCTTTTTCCACATTGCGCGCCTCGATGACTTCGAGACCGCCCTGGCGCTTGAGCCACTTGAACACGAGGCCCGCGATATAGATCGCGTAGGTCGGCGGCGTGTTGAACATCGAATTGTTCGCGGCCACGGTTTTCCATTCGAACGCCGACGGGCAAATCGGCATCGAGCGATCGAGCAAGTCCTCGCGCACGATCACGACCGTCACGCCCGCCATGCCGATATTTTTCTGCGCGCCGCCGTAGAGCACGCCGTACTTGGCGATGTCCATCGGGCGCGACAGGATGTGCGACGAGGCGTCAGCCACGAGCGGAATGTCACCGAGGTCGGGAATCTCGAAGGTCTCGACGCCGTCGATCGTCTCGTTCGTGCACAGGTGCACGTAAGCGGGGTCGTCGGAAAGCTTCCACTCGCTCTTCGGCGGCGAATGCGTGAAGCCGGCCTCGGTACGACCCGTCGCTGCAATGTGCGCCTCGCCGTACTTGAGCGCTTCCTTCTGCGACTTCTGCGACCACGAGCCAGTCACGACAAAGTCGGCGCGCGGCTTCGAGCCGAACAGGTTGAGCGGCACGATCGCGTTCTCGCCAATGCCGCCGCCCTGCAGAAATAGAATCTGGTGACTGGCGGGCACCTGCATCAGCTCGCGCAGATCGAGCAGCGCCTCGGCATGAATCTGCATGAATTCCGGGCCGCGATGGCTCATTTCCATCACGCCCATGCCGCTGCCGTGCCAGTCGAGCATTTCGTCGGCGGCCTGACGCAGGACTTCTTCTGGCAACGCTGCCGGTCCGGCTGAGAAGTTGTAGACGCGCATCGTAAAAAGGATCCCCGAGGCAGGCGTTGTGGCAAAAACCACCGGAAAACACGCCAGAAAAAGAAAATGGCCGCTTGCGCTTATCGCACAAACGACCATTATCGCATTGTCGCCGGGAACCCGCCACGCGTGGCGCGGCGGTGGGTTTCCCGGCCTACGCGGCCAATCCGGCCCCGCTACCGTACTTCATGGCGACGAACCGGAGGGCGCGTAATGCCGGAAGGCTTACTTGGCAGCCTTGACCGAAGCGACTTCCTTGTCGGCCTGGTCGCGCGTTGCCTTGATCGACTGCGGCATGTACTTCTGCATCAGGCTGTTCACGACGTCGCGGCCAACCTGGTCTTGAACCTGAATGAACTTGCGGCCGGTCGGGCTGCGGTAGAACGTGGTCAGGTCCTTGATTTCCTGCGTGCTGTAGTACTTCGCATACGCGTCGTACTGAGCTTGCATGGCGTCCTGCTTGAACGAGTCGGTCGCGAAGACCTGGCCTGCCGAGTCAACCAGCTTCGGCACGGCGTTCTTCTGCAGCGACGGGACGGCAGCTTGCTTCTGCTTGTCCGTCATCGTCTTGTTTTCCGAGAGCGCGTCCGACAGGATTGCCGGGACAAGCTGCTTGGCTTGCATCTGGGCGCTGTTGCCGATTGCGCCGACGAGCTTCTGTGCGTCGATCGCGTCGAGCAGGTCCTTGATCGCGGCCTGCTTGGCCGGATCGACGGGTGCTGCAGCCGCTGCCGGTGCCTGGGGGGCGGGCGCCTGGTTCTGGAGCGCCTGAGCCATGGCAAACGTCGGCACGAGAGCGGCCAGCAACATCACCTGCTTGAATCGTTTTTGCATCATTACTCCCTTTGAGAAATTAATCGATTTGCACTGCCGCGCGGACTGCGGGGCGCCGCATTGGCGTTCATTTGCGTTGTGCGCCCGCCGGCCGGTCCGCCCGGCACACCATTCATTTAGCTGACACTAACAAGGTTCGCTGAAACCCACCTTAAAGCCCGCGTAAGCGCATCGATTGAACGCACTTCTGCGGGCCTGGATGGAGCATCACTCTTCGCCTTCGCCCGGCTCGCCTTCACCTTCGGCGTCCGCCTCTGCGTCTGCTTCGGCGACCTGCTGGAGTCCGGAGAGCTTCGTCCCTTCGTCAAGGCTGATGAGTGTAACACCTTGCGTTGCACGGCCCATTTCGCGAATTTCCGACACGCGCGTGCGAATCAAAACGCCCGTGGTGGTGATCAACATGATCTGCGCTTCCGGGTCGACGAGTGTGGCCGCAACCACCTTGCCGTTACGCTCCGAAGTCTGGATTGCGATCATGCCCTTCGTGCCGCGGCCATGGCGCGTGTACTCCGTGATCGGCGTGCGCTTGCCGTAACCGTTCTCGGTCGCGGTGAGCACCGACTGCTGCTCGTCGCCTGCCACGAGGAGCGCGATGACCTGCTGATTGTCTTCGAGCTGCATGCCGCGCACACCGCGCGCTTCGCGGCCCATCGGGCGCACGTCGTTCTCGTCGAAACGCACGGCCTTGCCGGCGTCGGAGAACAGCATCACGTCGTGCTCGCCGTCGGTGATCGCGGCGCCGATCAGGTAGTCGCCGTCGTCGAGACCGACCGCAATAATACCCTTGCGCAACGGGCGGCTGAACGCTTCGAGCGGCGTCTTCTTGACCGTACCCAACGCGGTGGCCATGAAAACGAACTTGTCGGCCGAGAACTCCTTGACCGGCAGCACGACCGTGATCTTCTCGCCGTCCTGCAGCGGGAACATGTTGACGATCGGACGGCCGCGCGAGTTGCGCGAGCCTTGCGGCACTTCATACACCTTCACCCAGTACACGCGGCCGCGATTCGAGAAGCACAGAATGTGGTCGTGCGTGTTGGCGATAAAGAGGGTGTCGATCCAGTCGTCGTCCTTCATCGAGGTCGCCTGCTTGCCGCGACCTCCGCGCTTCTGGGCTCGATATTCCGACAACGGCTGCGATTTCACATAACCGGCGTGCGACATGGTCACGACCATGTCCTGCGGCGTGATCAGGTCTTCGGTGTTGAGCTCCGTGGCGTTCATCTCGATCTTCGAGCGGCGGGCATCGCCGAATTCGCTCTTGATCGAGGTGAGTTCGTCGGAGATCATGGTAGTTACACGCTCGGGACGCGCAAGGATGTCGAGCAGGTCGGCGATCTGCGCCATGACTTCGCGGTACTCGCCGATGATCTTGTCCTGCTCCAGGCCAGTCAGGCGCTGGAGGCGCATTTGCAGGATTTCCTGCGCCTGCGTGTCGGACAGACGGTAGAGGCCGTCGGCCTGCATACCATATTGCGGGTTCAGCCCTTCCGGACGGTAGGCGCCGCGCCCGCCCGCGGCCGCGTTGTCCTGCTCCGCACGCGTGAGCATCTCGCGCACGAGCGACGAATCCCACGAGCGGTTCATCAACTCCTGCTTCGCGATAGGCGGCGTGGGCGCGGCCTTGATCAGTTCGATGAAGTCGTCGATGTTCGCGAGCGCAACGGCGAGACCTTCGAGCACGTGGCCGCGTTCGCGCGCCTTGCGCAGCTCGTACACCGTGCGGCGCGTGAGCACTTCGCGGCGATGCGAGAGGAAATGCTCGAGCATTTCCTTCAGGTTCAGCAGCTTCGGCTGGTTGTCCACCAGCGCGACCATGTTCATGCCGAACGTGTCCTGCAGCTGCGTCGCCTTGTAAAGATTGTTGAGGATGACCTCGGGCACTTCACCGCGCTTGAGCTCGATCACAACACGCATGCCGCTCTTGTCCGATTCGTCGCGAATATCGGAAATGCCTTCGAGCTTCTTCTCGTTGACGAGCTCGGCAATGCGCTCGAGCAGCGAACGCTTGTTCACCTGATACGGCAGCTCGTCGACGATGATCGCCATGCGCTGACCGCGATCGATTTCCTCGAAGTGCGTGGCCGCGCGCATCACCACCCGGCCGCGGCCGGTGCGATAGCCGTCGCGCACGCCGGCGACGCCATAAATAATGCCGGCGGTCGGGAAATCGGGTGCGGGGATGATCTCGATCAGCTCGTCGATCGTCGCCTGCGGGTTTTTCAGCAGGTGCTGGCAGGCGTCGACAACTTCGTTGAGATTGTGCGGCGGAATGTTCGTCGCCATGCCGACCGCGATACCCGACGAGCCGTTGATCAGCAGGTTCGGAATGCGCGCGGGCAGGATCTGCGGCTCGCTTTCGCTGCCGTCGTAGTTCGGCCCGAAGTCGACCGTTTCCTTGTCGATGTCGGCCAGCAGCTCGTGGCCGATCTTCGCCATGCGGATTTCGGTGTATCGCATGGCGGCGGCGTTGTCGCCGTCGATGGAGCCGAAGTTGCCCTGGCCGTCGACCAGCATGTAGCGCAGGGAGAAGTCCTGCGCCATACGCACGATGGTGTCGTAGACGGCCGTATCGCCGTGCGGATGGTACTTACCGATGACGTCGCCGACGATACGCGCCGACTTCTTGTAAGCGCGGTTCCAGTCGTTATTCAGCTCGTGCATTGCGTAGAGCACGCGCCGGTGGACGGGCTTGAGGCCGTCACGAACATCCGGAAGTGCCCGCCCGACGATCACGCTCATCGCGTAATCGAGATACGAGCGGCGCATTTCCTCCTCGAGGGAGATTGGCAGAGTCTCTTTGGCGAATTGATCCATTATCGATGTCTTATTTGGGCACGCGGTGTGCTAGCGCCTCGCCCCAACTGGAAGGACGGAGGTCGCCGCGGCCACCGCGAGACGCCCAGCTGTCGCATGGACGCCGCGGACGCAGCGCATCACGCGATTCTACCATGCACGACACCCTCGCCCGCCGCCTGCGTATACCTATTAGAGGAGTGGCGCCGAAGCGCTCAAAAGCGCCTTGAGCGTGGCGCAAACGCCGCAGTGCGAACCGGAATCAGATGCACCGCCAGCGATTTGGATAACAATGTGTGACAGCCCGCCTACCCAGGCGCACTACCAGGTAAAATAACGGGAACTTTTTTGTTGCGGGCGTACCACGTTCGACAAGCCGCAGTGAAAGGGGCGGATTTTTTTTATCGTCGGAGGGGAACGATATGGCAAAATGCCAACGCACAAAGTTAGACACTGCTCGAAGTCTACACAACGCAAAGCGTTCCCCACAACTTGCCAATGTTATACTTCGAGCAATGTATGACTTGTCTTCGTCATATGGCTCGCAGTAAACCTGCGGTAATCTCAATTTCGAGAGGAGAAATATGAATAAACTTTCAAAGCTCGCGTTCATTGCAGCTACCGCAGTTGTGGCTGCATCCGCTCAGGCACAATCGGTGCCGGCGTCGCGACAAGCCGTCAATGACAACTGGGTGAATGGTACCGGCGAATACGTGTGGATGAACGGCACGAACGAGCTTTGCTGGCGCGATGCATTCTGGACGCCGGCCACCGCCAACGCCAAGTGCGATGGCGCCCTGGTCGCCCAGGCACCGACGCCGCCGGTCGCTCCGGTCGCTCCGGCCATCACCAGCCAGAAGATCACGTACCAGGCTGACGCCCTGTTCGACTTCGACAAGGCGATCCTGAAGCCGGCAGGCAAGGAAAAGCTGGACGACCTGGCAAGCAAGATCCAGGCACTGAACCTCGAAGTCGTCGTCGCGACGGGCTACACCGACCGTATCGGCTCGGTTGCCTACAACGACCGTCTGTCGCTGCGCCGTGCGCAAGCCGTGAAGTCGTACCTGGTCAGCAAGGGCGTTCCGGCAGAGCGTATCTACACGGAAGGCAAGGGCAAGCGCAACCCGGTTACGACGGGCTGCAACCAGAAGAACCACAAGGCTCTCATCGCCTGCCTCGCACCGGACCGTCGCGTGGAAGTCGAAGTCGTCGGCACGCAAAAGCAGTAATCGCGAGCTTTCGACCGCAAGTCTCAAAAGCCCCGCTTCGGCGGGGCTTTTTTTATCCCGAGCGCTTTCCTCCTTTTTCCCTTCTTTCATTTCGCCTGACTCTGCGCGGCTTTATCGTTTTGGAAAGATTTACGGCACAGCGTGGCATTTGGCCGCCCTGTGCACCCACAGATATACTCGGGGTTTATTCTTTCTGACCCGCACCGCGCTTCAGGCTGCCACGACATGACGAATGCCGATCCCCACGAGCTGCAGAAATTCAGCGATCTCGCTCATCGCTGGTGGGACCCAAACGCCGAATTCAAGCCGCTGCACGAACTCAACCCCATTCGCCTTGGCTGGATAGACAGTCATGCGCACCTGCCGTCCAAGCGCGTGCTCGACATCGGCTGCGGCGGCGGCATCCTCTCCGAATCGATGGCGGGGCTGGGCGCGACCGTGAAAGGCATCGACCTTTCGCGCGAGGCGCTCGGCGTGGCGGACCTGCATAGCCTCGAAAGCGGCGTGACGGTGGACTACGAGCTGATCGCCGCCGAAGCGATCGCCGCACGCGAACCTGCGTCGTTCGACGTCGTGACCTGCATGGAGATGCTCGAACACGTGCCGGAGCCCGCCGAGGTCGTGAAGGCCTGCGCAACGCTTGTGAAGCCTGGCGGCTGGGTGTTCTTTTCGACGCTCAATCGCAACGTGAAGTCGTATCTTCTCGCCGTGATCGGCGCGGAATACATCGCGCAGATGCTGCCCAAGGGCACGCACGACTACGCGCGTTTCATCCGCCCCTCGGAGCTTGCCGCGTTCGTGCGCGACGCCGGCATGCGTGTCGCCGAAATCAAGGGCATCACGTATAACCCGATCACGCGGCACTTCGCGCTTTCGAACGACTCCAGCGTCAATTACATGATCGCCTGCAGGCGCGACGCCTGACGGCGCTTGCGCGATCGGCGCCGCCGGACCACCCTGCTCCGGCGGCATTTCCTGCACACGGGCGCGCCGCGCCATCGCTTCCAGACATGAACTCACCCACGAACGTCCAATCTGCCGCGGTCAGCGCCGCAGCGCTCGCCACCTGCGACGCCGTGCTGTTCGATTTCGACGGCACACTCGCCGATACGGCCCCCGACCTCGCCGCCGCCGTCAACCAGATGCGCCACGCGCGCGGCCTCATGCCCGCGCCGCTCGAGAAGCTGCGTCCGCTCGCTTCGGCCGGCGCGCGCGGCCTGATCGGCGGCGCGTTCGGGATCGGCCCCGACGATCGCGAGTTCGCGGCCATGCGCGAGGAATTCCTCGCCAATTACGAGGCGAATTTGCGCGTCGAGACGGCGCTCTTCGCCGGGATCGACGCCGTGCTCGACGACCTCGACACGCGCGGCGTGCGCTGGGGCATCGTGACGAACAAGGTCGCACGTCTCACCGAACCGCTCGTGAAGCTGATGCATCTGGACACGCGCGCAAGCTGCGTGGTGAGCGGCGATACCACGCCCTATTCCAAGCCGCATCCGGCGCCGCTGCTGCACGCGGCCGAGGCGCTCGGCATCGCGCCGCAGCGCGTGGTGTATGTCGGCGACGATCTGCGCGACGTGCAGGCAGGCGCCGCGGCGGGTATGGCGACCATCGCCGCCGCCTACGGCTACTGCGGCAACGACGTGCCGCCCTCGCAGTGGAATGCGCAATATGTCGCCGACACCACGGCGACGCTGCTCGCTCTGCTCCAGCACATCGGCAATCCGGCCTGAGGCAACGTGAAGACGGACGTAGAAGCCGAAGCGGCTTTTGCGCGCAGACAGCCCCGCGCCCCCTTGAACCGGGCGCGGTTCGCCTCATATGGCGAACTATGTGATAATTGTTCTTTCCTCTGGGGCCGACCTGGTTTCGACAGGGGTTATGAAGTAATCAGGGCATGCCGAGGACCCGTCACCTCGTTAATCAATGGGAAAAACGTAACTGCAAACGACGATACGTTCGCACTGGCAGCCTAAGGGCCGCCGTCCTCTGCCTAGCTTACTGACGGGCTAGCGTCGCAAGACCGGTAGCAATACCGCCAGAGGTCATTTACGTCAGTTAAGCCTTGTCGGCGTCACGACGCCAAGGTCGAAAATCTAGTGAATCGCCGTAGCGCAGCGTGTTCGTCCGCGTCGCTGCGGTTAAATCAAATGACAGAACTACGCATGTAGAACTGGTTATGGACTGCTTCTGGACGCGGGTTCGATTCCCGCCGGCTCCACCAGATATTTCCGGTCGTCCACGACGAACGGACTCAAGCCCCGGCGCCGCAAGGCTGTCGGGGCTTTTTGCTTTTTACGGATTCCCGCCGCCGGCCAACCCAACCCGGCAAAGAGCAAACAAAAAAACTCGCGACGGCCCGTTCGGGCCTCGCGAGTTTTTTATTCCGCAAGCGGCGCGACTGCCGCCACTGCCCTTACGCCATTAATTGTCCTGCGGGCACTGCAGATTACAGCCGTTCGGATCACCCAGATCACCACGCTTACGTGCAGCGGACGCTTTGCCATGCTGATACTTTTCCGAAGGCGCCGAAGCGGCGTACTGCATTTGCGGATGCTCGTTGAACTTGAACTGATCGCTCAGAATGCCGCCGGGGACGCCCGGCGAGTTCTGCGCGAATGCGAGGTTGAACGTAGCCAACAACGCCGCGGCCGTAGCGGCGGCAGCACCAACTTTGAGGACAAATTTCATGGTCGATCGGCGCGCAGAACGCGCATCTGAAACGTGAGAGCGAATACGAACTGAAAGTATCACAAAAAGCGCCGCAGTCTGCAGCGTAGTCCGACCAATACGTTGCCTTCTATTACAACGCCCGCGGCTCGCCCCATGCGGCTTCGAGTTCCACGACGTCACCGCACGCGGCCGGATCGTACCCTTCGAGTTGGGCAACCGAAGCGCGGAACCCGGCACCGCGCAGCAACGACAGAACCGTCGCCAGCGGCTCGTGCGCGAGATGACCGCGATCACACGCGAAATAGTAGTCTTCGTCGGCGATTTCAATGAAATCGAGGCCGAAGTGGTGCGCAGCCGGCTCCACGCCGAAACCCACGTCGGCCATGCCGCTCGCCACGAACGCGGCAATCGCCGAGTGCGTGAGCTCCGAAGACGCATAGCCGTTCACGCGCTCGGGATCGACGCCAATGCGTGTGAGCAGCAGGTCGATCAGCATGCGCGTGCCCGAGCCCGGCTGCCGGTTCACAAAACGTATATCGCCGCGCGCGAGGTCGGCCAGGCCCTTGACGTGCTTCGGGTTGCCGCGCCCGACGAAGAGCCCCTGTTTGCGCTGCGTCAGATGGATGAGTACGTGCCGCTGCGGGTCGAGCCAGCTCCGGTAGGCGTTGGCGCACGCGGCGCGAAAGTCGCCGCGCGGCAAATGAAAGCCCGCTAAATCGCATTCGCCGCGCGCGAGCGCCGTGATCGCATCGACGCTATCGCGGTACTTGATCTCCACGGGCACCTGGTCGGCGACGAGCGCCGTCACGAGCGCCGCCACCGCATAGCCGTGCGAAGCGTGGATGCGCAGATCCTGCGCGTGGGGCGCGAGCCAGCGGTTCAGGTCGCTCGCCACCTCGCTTGCCAGCGCCTCGAGATTACCCTGCAGGCGTTCCCCGCACAGGCGCTGCGAGCGCAGCACAGCCTCGCCCAGTTCGGAGAGCACGGAGCCGCGGCCGCGCGCTTTCGCGATCAGCGCGCCGCCCAGGCGCTCCTCCACTTCGCGCAAAACACCCCACGCATGGCGATAGGACAAACCCTTACGCTGCGCGGCCTGCGCAATGCTTCCTTCTTCCGCGACAAGCGCAAGCAACGGCACAACGTCCGTCAGGCTTGCCTCGCGGCCATCCGCGTCGCGCACGACTAGCTGCGCATGGCACTCGACCTTGATCATTATGAAATGCTCCTTCCTATTGCGTCCGCCTTTCCACGGGCCTATTGTTCGGTCAGACAACAAGACAACCGCAGCATAGATGCACACTTTATGAATAACAAGTGCATATATGCCCAGGAGAAGCCCCATGATGGAAGAGACAGCTGTTAGCACGCCGGACGATCTCGTCCTGCGTCACGCGCAACCGGGCCGCACATTGCTTGCGATCCTGCACGCGATCCAGGACGACGTCGGCTTCGTGCCGCCGTCCACGGTCGTGCCGCTCTCGAAGGCGCTGAGTCTTTCGCGCGCCGAGGTGCACGGCGTGATCACCTACTACCACCACTTCCGCACTGCGCCGCCCGCGCCGGTCACGGTCCAGCTGTGCCGCGCCGAGGCGTGCCGCAGCATGGGCAGCGAAGCGCTCGCGCAGCACGTCGAGGCGCATACCGGCTGCCGGTTCGGACAGCACGGCCACGACGCCGAACACGCGCATGCCCACGAAGGTCCGGTCGCGCTGGAGTCCGTCTATTGCCTCGGCCAATGTGCGCTCTCGCCTGCCATGATGATTAACGGCACCTTGCACGCAAAAGTGACCCCGCAGAAGTTCGACAAGCTCTTCGCCGCCGCCATGACGGCGGTCGCCCGCACCGAGGAGGCCGCATGACACGCGTGTACGTACCCCGCGACTCCTCGGCCCTCGCGCTCGGCGCGGATGCCATCGCCGAAGCCATCGAACGTGAAGCCGCCGCGCGCGGCGCGAGCATCGAACTCGTGCGCAACGGCTCGCGCGGCCTGCTCTATCTCGAACCGCTCGTCGAAGTGCAAACGCCCGACGGCCGCGTCGGCTACGCGAACGTCGAGCCCGATGAAGTGGGCGCGCTCTTCGACGCCGGCTTCCTGCAAGGCGGCCAGCACGCGCGCAGCGTCGGGCTCGTCGAGCAGATTCCGTATCTGCGCAAACAGCAGCGCCTCACGTTCGCGCGCATCGGCATCACCGACCCGCTTTCCACCGACGACTACGTCGCCCACGGCGGCCTCGAAGGATTGCGCAATGCGTTGACGATGACCGGCGCCACGATCTGCGAAGCGCTCGTCGAATCGGGCCTGCGTGGCCGCGGCGGCGCCGCGTTCCCGGCCGGCATCAAATGGCGCACGGTCGCGAATGCGCAAGCCGACCAGAAGTACATCGTCTGCAATGCCGACGAAGGCGATTCGGGCACGTTCTCGGACCGCCTCGTCATGGAAAGCGACCCGTATGTGCTGATCGAGGGCATGACGATCGCGGGCATCGCGGTGGGCGCCACCGTTGGCCATATCTACGTGCGCAGCGAGTATCCGCATTCGATCGCGGCGCTCGAGGAAGCCATCCAGCGCGCACGTGCGGCGGGCTGGCTCGGCGACGACGTGCTCGGCAGCGGCAAGCGCTTCGAGCTGTTCGTGGCCAAGGGCGCGGGCGCTTACGTGTGCGGCGAGGAAACGGCGCTGCTCGAATCGCTCGAAGGCAAGCGCGGCATCGTGCGCGCCAAGCCGCCGCTGCCCGCGCTCTCCGGTCTCTACGGCAAGCCCACGGTCATCAACAACGTCATCACGCTCGCCACGGTGCCGATCATCTTTGCGAAGGGGGCGGCGTTCTACAAGGACTTCGGCATGGGCCGCTCGCGCGGCACGCTGCCGTTCCAGCTCGCGGGCAACATCGCGCGCGGCGGCCTCGTCGAGCTTGCGTTCGGCGTGACGCTGCGCGAGCTGATGGTCGACTACGGCGGCGGCACCGCCAGCGGCCGCCCGGCGCGCGCCGTGCAGGTGGGCGGCCCGCTCGGCACGTATCTGCCCGAGAGCCAGTGGGACATTCCCATGGACTACGAAGCGTATGCGGCCGTCGGCGCGGTCGTGGGCCACGGCGGCCTCGTCGTGCACGACGATACGTCGAATCTCGCCGAACTCGCCCAGTACGCCATGGAGTTCTGCACGCTCGAATCGTGCGGCAAGTGCACGCCGTGCCGCATCGGTTCGACGCGCGGCGTCGAGGTGATCGCGAAGATCCGCAAGGGCGACACGTCGGAGAAGCAGGTCACGCTGCTGCGCGACCTGTGCGAGACGATGGTGTCCGGGTCGCTCTGCGCAATGGGCGGCATGACGCCCTACCCCGTGATCTCCGCACTCAACTATTTCCCTGAAGATTTCGGTCTCGAACCTGTTGCCGCTCCGGCAGCAGCAGCCTGAACGAGGAACCACCATGTCCGACACGCTCATGTCCCAAGCCGGTGGTTGCGGTTCCGGCAATTGCGCCTGCAAATCGGCCGCAATGAAGCAACGCTCGCCCTTCGACGACACCGATTTCGGCACGCCGCTCGTCCACGCCGACGTCGACGTCACGCTCGAAATCGACGGCCAGTCCGTCACGGTGCCGGCCGGCACTTCGGTGATGCGCGCCTCCATCGAGGCCGGCGTCAACGTGCCCAAGCTGTGCGCCACCGATTCGCTCGAGCCGTTCGGTTCGTGCCGCCTGTGTCTCGTGGAAATCGAAGGCCGCCGCGGCTACCCCGCTTCGTGCACGACGCCCGTCGAAGCGGGCATGAAGGTGCGCACGCAAAGCAATCAGCTGCAAAAGCTGCGCCGCAACGTGATGGAGCTGTACATCTCCGATCACCCGCTCGACTGCCTCACCTGCCCCGCCAATGGCGACTGCGAACTGCAGGACATGGCGGGCGTCACGGGCCTGCGCGAAGTGCGCTATGGCTTTGACGGCGCGAATCACCTGAAAGACAAGAAAGACGAATCGAATCCGTACTTCACGTACGACCCGTCGAAGTGCATCGTCTGCAATCGCTGCGTGCGCGCGTGTGAAGAGACGCAGGGCACGTTCGCGCTGACCATCGCCGGGCGCGGCTTCGAATCGCGTGTCGCCGCCGGCGCGAGCGAAGCGTTCATGGACTCGGAATGCGTGTCGTGCGGCGCCTGCGTAGCCGCGTGCCCGACCGCCACGCTGCAGGAAAAAACCGTCGTGATGCTGGGCCAGGCCGAACATTCGGTCGTGACGACTTGCGCGTATTGCGGCGTGGGCTGCTCGCTCAAGGCCGAGATGAAGGGCAACGAAGTCGTGCGCATGGTGCCGCACAAGAACGGCCAGGCGAATGAAGGCCATGCCTGCGTGAAGGGCCGCTTCGCCTGGGGCTACGCCACGCACAAGGACCGCATCAAGAAGCCGATGATCCGCGCGAAGATCACCGATCCGTGGCGCGAAGTGAGCTGGGACGAAGCGATCAACTACGCCGCGAGCGAGTTCCGCCGCATCCAGGCGAAGCACGGGCGCGATTCGATCGGCGGCATCACGTCGTCGCGCTGCACGAACGAGGAAACGTATCTCGTGCAGAAGCTCGTGCGCGCCGCGTTCGGCAACAACAACGTCGATACCTGCGCACGCGTGTGCCACTCGCCCACGGGCTATGGCCTGAAGACGACGCTCGGCGAGTCGGCGGGTACGCAGACCTTCGCCTCGGTCGATCATTCCGACGTGATCATGGTGATCGGCGCGAACCCCACCGACGGCCACCCCGTGTTCGGCTCGCGGCTCAAGCGCCGCGCGCGTCAGGGCGCGAAGCTGATCGTTGTCGATCCGCGCCGCATCGATATCGTCGATACCGCGCACGTGAAGGCCGAATATCACCTGCAACTGCGTCCGGGCACCAACGTCGCGATGGTCAACTCGATCGCGCACGTGATCGTCACCGAAGGGCTCGTGAACGAGTCGTTCGTGGCCGAGCGCTGCGAAACGCGCGCGTTCGAGCAATGGCGCGACTTTGTCTCGCTGCCGGAAAACTCGCCGGAAGCCATGGCCGAAGTGACCGGCGTGCCGGCCGAGCAGGTTCGCGCCGCCGCGCGTCTCTACGCGCAGCAAGGCAATTCGGCGATCTACTATGGCCTCGGCGTCACGGAACACGCGCAAGGCTCGACCATGGTGATGGGCATCGCCAACCTCGCGATGGCCACGGGCAACATCGGCCGCGAAGGCGTGGGCGTGAATCCGCTGCGCGGACAGAACAACGTGCAGGGTTCGTGCGACATGGGCTCCTTCCCGCACGAGCTGCCGGGCTATCGCCACGTGGGCGACGCCACGACGCGCGCGCTGTTCGAAGACGCCTGGAACGTCGCGCTGCAAAGCGAGCCGGGCCTGCGGATTCCGAACATGTTCGAGGCGGCGCTCGACGGCACCTTCATGGGCCTCTACTGCCAGGGCGAGGACATCGTCCAGTCCGACCCGAACACGCAGCACGTGGCGGCCGCGCTTTCGTCGATGGAATGCATCGTCGTACAGGACATCTTCCTGAACGAAACGGCGAAGTACGCACACGTCCTGCTGCCGGGCTCGTCGTTCCTGGAGAAGGACGGCACGTTCACCAACGCCGAACGCCGCATCTCGCGCGTGCGCAAGGTCATGCCGCCTGTCGCCGGCTACTCGGACTGGGAAGCGACGATCCTGCTCGCTCGCGCCCTTGGCTACGAGATGGGCTACACGCATCCCTCGCAGATCATGGACGAGATCGCGCGCCTCACGCCTACGTTCCACGGCGTCTCGTACAAGCGGCTCGACGAGATGGGCAGCATCCAGTGGCCGTGCAACGAGGAAGCGCCCGATGGCACGCCGATCATGCACATCGACGCATTCGTGCGCGGCAAGGGCAAGTTCGTCATCACGAAGTTTATCGCCTCGCCGGAGAAGGTCACGCGCCGCTTCCCGCTCCTGCTCACGACGGGCCGCATCCTCTCGCAGTACAACGTGGGCGCGCAAACCCGCCGTACCGAGAATTCGCGCTGGCATGAAGAAGACCGCCTCGAGATCCATCCGGTGGACGCCGAAGACCGCGGCATTCGCGACGGCGACTGGGTGGGCATCGAATCGCGCGCGGGGCATACGGTGCTGCGCGCAAAGGTCAGCACGCGCATGCAGCCGGGCGTCGTCTACACGACGTTCCACTTCCCCGAATCGGGCGCGAACGTCATCACCACCGATGCCTCCGACTGGGCCACGAACTGCCCGGAATACAAGGTGACGGCGGTGCAGGTCAGCCACGTGCAGCAGCCCTCGGAATGGCAGCGCGAATACTCGCGCTTCAACACGACCCAGCTCGAGCTGCTGAGCAAGCGCGAACCGCTTACAACCTCAGGGAAATAAAGCGATGAAAGCGGATCACTTGATCGAAATGGCGAACCAGATAGGCATGTTCTTCGACTCGCTGCCCGATCGCGAAGAAGCGCTCACGGGCATCGCGGAGCACATCCGCAAGTTCTGGGAGCCGCGCATGCGCCGCACGCTGCTCGCGGCACTCGATGGCGAAGGCGAGCAAGCGGGCTTCACGGAAATCGTGCTCGCCTCGCTCACGAAGCATCGCGAGGCGTTGATGCCCGCGGCGGCTTGATCTGTACCAGCCAGGCCAGCGCCATTGCATCACGCGCACGGCGCCGCCGGTTCGCTCAGACCGGCGGCGCCTGTGCGAATCCCGCTGCCGCATACCACGTCTCGCAGTGGCGCAGCAACGCATTGAGGTCCGACGCGGGACGCCCCCGCGCACCGATATAGCCGTCGGGCCGCACCAGATAAAACGCGGGCCGCGTACGCCCGTACGATTCGCTTAGCGAGGCCGCGCCCTCGCCCGCCAGCGGCGTCTCGCCGTTGGCGAGATCGGCGATCCACCATACTCGCAGCGCTTGCGGAAAGAGCCGCTCGACGGCTTCGGCGAAACGCTTGAGCGTAGCGCCCGCTTCTTCGCCGTTTCTTGCCGCCGCGCCTGCAGTATCGGCATCGCCCTCGACGAGCATGAACAACGAGAAACACGCCGGGTCGTGCAGATCGAAGATGCGCCCCTTGCCCGGCGCCTTGCCTAGCGGACCGTCCACCACGCGCACGAAAGCGTCCGGGGCACGCTCGCCCGCGCGCGGGCCGCCGTCCAGCACGCGCTCGAGCGTGAGCGGGCTGCGGCGATACTGGATCGACAGCTCGCTCACCGCCTGGCGCGCCGCGTCGCGCAGCGGCCCGAGCGCGACGAGCGCCGGCATCACGCGCTCGCGCAGCAGCTTGAGCGGGCCGTGATCGGCCTCCACCAGTTGCGTCATGAAGCTCGTCTGCTGCAGCACGAGCCGCTCGATCGGATAACGCTCCGCGTGATAGGTGTCGAGCAGGCGCTCGGGCGCGCCGCGCGCGTGCACACGCGCGATCTTCCAGCCCAGATTGAAGGCTTCCTGGATGCCCGTGTTCAAGCCCTGCGCGCCTGCGGGGCTGTGTACGTGCGCGGCGTCGCCGGCAAAAAAGGTGCGCTCCACGCGCAGTTGCCGCACCATGCGGCTGTTCACGCTGAAGTAGGAGGCCCAACCCATGTCCGAGACGGACACCGGGTGATGCACGCGCTGCTGGATGATCTCGCGGCATTCTTCCAGCGTGGGCACGGGGATCGTGCCTTCCGGCGCGGCGGGCAGCATCGCCTTGTGATCGGCGATCAGGCGGTAGCGGCCGTGGCCGAACGGGAAAAGCGCGGCGAGCCCATCGCCCGAGGCGAAGATGTGGAATTCGTCGTCGGACCAGGGCGTGCTCGCGCTCAGGTCGGCGAGCAGGAACGATTGCGCCATCGTCTCGCCGTCGAACTTCATGTCGAGGCGATGGCGCACCGTGCTATGCGCGCCGTCGGCGGCAATCACATAAGCGCAGCGCAGCGACTCCACGCGGCCGTCGGGGCGCCGCACTTCCGCGCTCGCACCGGCCGAGCCCTGGGTGTACTCCAGCAACTCGCAGCCGCGCTCGATCTCCACGCCAAGCGTCGCGAGATGCCCGGCGAGAATGCGCTCGGTAACGGTCTGCTCAATGAAGAGCAAATAGGGATAACGCGTGAAGAGCGGATCGAAGTCGAGCCGCGCGCGGCGCTGGCCGTTCGAATAGAGATTCGCGATATGCGCGCGGTGGCCAAGCTCGAGAAATGGCTCGACGACGCGATGCTGCTCGAACAGTTCGAGCGTGCGCGCCTGAATGCCGATCGCCCGCGAGTGGCGTCCTGGCTGCGGCGCGCGATCGATCAGCCGCACTGGAATATGCGCGCGCGCAAGACTCATCGCGGCGGCGAGCCCGGTGGGCCCCGCGCCCACGATAAGCACGGGCGCGAGAGAAGAAGCCACGGCCATGCAGACCTCCATGCGCTCGACACGATACGTAGTGTATCGCCCGCGCCTTAAGCGGTCGCGCGGCAGCGCATCAAAAGCAGCCTGGACGGCTCGGCACGCCGCGCTGCAAATTGCCGCGCTTCAGTGTGCGTGCGGATGGCCGTGCGCATGCTTGTGCGCGGCGCGCGGCATGTCCAGCGCGCAGCGATGCTCGCTCGTACCGAGATCGACCTGTAGCGTGACGTGCCGCATGCCGAAGCGCACTTCGAGCGACTCGACCATGCGATCGAGGGCGGCGTCGCCGGGGTGCCCCGCCGGCATCACGAGATGCGCGCTGAGCGCACAGCCCGTGGTCGAAAGCGCCCAGACATGCAGGTCATGCACATCGACTACGCCCTCCTGCTGCGAGAGAAAGCTGCGCACGCGCACGATGTCGACGTTCTCGGGCACTGCGGCGAGCGCGAGCCGCACCGACTCGCGCAGCAGCCCCCAGGTGCCGTACACGATCACGAGCACGACCGCGATGGACATGAGCGGATCGATCCAGCTGCGGCCGGTCGCGAGAATCACCAGACCGCTCACGGCCACGGCGGCGGACACGCCGGCGTCGGCGGCCATATGCAGGAAGGCGCCGCGAATGTTCAGGTCGTCCTTTTGCCCGCGCATGAACAGCCACGCCGAAAAGCCGTTGACCACCATGCCGATGGTCGCCACGACGAACACGTCGAAGCCCGCGACCGGCGCAGGATGGAGCAGGCGCCCAACCGCCTGCGCGAGGATTGCGCCGCACGCGAGAAGGAGCAACGCGGCGTTGGCGAGCGAGGCGAGAATCGACGAGCTGCCAAAGCCGAACGTGAAGCGCGCGGACGGACGGCGTGTTGCGAGCCACGCGGCGCCCCAGGCGAGCAACAGGCCGAGCACGTCGGAGAGATTGTGGCCGGCGTCGGCGAGCAGCGCGGTGGAATGGGCAAGCACGCCGTACACCGTCTGGACGACGACGATGAATACGTTCAGCGCGACGGCGATGGCGAACGCGCGGCCATGCCCCGCAACCGGTGCGTGATGATGGTGATGGTGGCCGTGCCCTTGCGCCGCGTGAGCGTCGTGCGCGCCGGCGTCGTGATGCGCATGATCGTGGCCATGCTCGCCCTTGTCCTCGTGCTTCCCGGCGCCTTTGGCGTCATGCGCATGCTCGTGGTCGGCGGCACTCATGCGCCCTCCTGCCATTGCGCCGAAGGCTCGGCAACGTGTTCCAGCATGCCGGCGATCATCGCGCTGATATGCGCGTCCGCGGCGGCATAGAACACCTGCTTGCCCTCGCGTTCGGCGCGCACGATGCGCGCGCCGCGCAGGAGCCGCAGATGATGGCTCACGAGCGAAGGCGACAAACCGAGCGCGTCGGCAATCGCCCCCACGGCAAGCCGGCCCTCGACGCAAGCGAGCACGATGCGCAAGCGCGTAGCGTCACCGAGCAAACGGAACAGGTCGGCGAGCGGGACGACACGCTCGTCGTCGGAAACTGGGGTCATGGCTACATACAGCACATATGAACAGGTGTTCATATGTTAGTTCAGCAACGGATTCCCGTCAAACTCGGGCGAACTTCGGGAGCAGGTCCGCGAGTGTGGGAAAATGCCGCCTTTGTGTCTCGATCGTTTTGCTTCTTCAGTCATGGAACAGCTTTTTGTCCGCGCGTACGCCGCACATCGCGACGGCCGGCTGGACGACGCCGAGCGCGACTATCGCGCGACGCTCGCCGCCGATCCCGTGCACGTCGATGCGCTGCATCTGCTCGGCGTGCTACGGCATCAGCGAGGCCAGCACGCCGAAGCCGCGGACCTCGTGCGCCGCGCGGTCGCCTTGCGCCCCGACGACGCCGCGCTCCAGCTGAATCTGGGCAACGCGCTGAAGGCGCTCGGCGAACTCGAGGGCGCGATCGAGCGCTTTCGCAACGCCCTCACGCTCGCGCCCGCTTTTGCGCTCGCGCACTATAACCTCGGCAACGCCTACGCGGCGATCGGCCGCCACGAGGACGCGATGTATGCGTTCGGCCAGGCCGTGCGTCTGCAGCCCGGCGACGCCTCGTCGCACAACAATCTCGGCAACGCGCTGCACGCGCTCGGCCGCCATGCCGAAGCCGCCGACTCGTTTCGCCGCGCGCTCAAGATCCGCCCCGGCCACGCGGGGGCGCACAATAACCTCGGCATGTCGCTCAACGCCCTTGGCGACAGCGCGAGCGCGATCGAACATTTCCAGAAGGCGCTGCGCGTGCAGCCGCGCTTCGTCGCCGCACACTTCAATCTTGCGAACACGCTCGATGCGACCGGCCATCACCGCGAAGCCGTGGCCGCCTTCGAAACGGCGCTGTCGCTGCAGCCCCACTTCCCGCCGGCCCTCTTCGGGCTCGGCAATGCGCTTGCCGCGCTCGGCCGCCACGACGAAGCCATCGGACCCTATGAGCGGGCGATCGGCTTCGATCCGAAATTCGCGCTCGCCTGGCTCGCGCTCGGCGTGGCGCATCACGCAATCGGCCGGCATGCGGCCGCACTGCGCGCCTTCGACGAAGCGCTGCGCGTGCGCCCCGATCTGGCCGCCGCGCATTTGAATCGCGCGCTCACGTGGCTCACGCTCGGCGACTTCCGGCGCGGACTGCCCGAATACGAATGGCGGCTTGATCCGGCCGCCCGCGACGAGGCGCATGCCAATGCACCACGCGGCGCAGGCTATGCGCTGCCCCCACCAGTGGACGCACGGGCGGCATCCATTGCGCCCCGCACGCCGCAAGACACGCTGCCGCGCTGGCATGGCGAGCCCCTGAACGGGCGCACACTGCTGATCGAGGCCGAACAGGGTTTCGGCGACACGCTTCAGTTCGTGCGCTTCGTGCCGCTCGTCGCGGCGGCCGCGGCGCAATCAGGCAACGCGCGCGTCGTGCTCGAAGTGCAGCGCGCGCTCGTTCCGCTCATCGCGCCAGCCGCCGAAGCCTGGCGCGTCACGCTCATCGAGCAAGGCGCGCCACGCCCCGCCGCCGACCTGCACTGCCCGCTCCTCTCGCTGCCGCTCGCGCTCGGCACGAGCATCGACACGCTGCCCGCGCGCACGCCCTACCTCAACGCCAGTCCCGCCTACGGGCGTAAATGGCGCGGCTCGCTGGGCGGCCAGGCGCGCCGCAAGATCGGACTCGCATGGTCCGGACGCATCCAGAAGCACGAGAACCGCGCCGTTGCGCTCGCCGCGCTCGAACCGCTCTTTGCACTCGACGGTATCGACTGGATCGTGCTGCAGCCCGAACTCAGCGCAGCCGAACACGCGGCGCTCGACGCCCATCCGCGCTCGCGCTCGATCCATCGTCTTGGCGGCAAGCTGCAGGATTTCGCGGATACCGCGGCGGTCATCGAACGTCTGGACGCGGTCGTGTCGATCGACACGTCGATTGCCCACCTGGCGGGCGCGCTTGGCGCCAGACTCTGGGCCATGCTGCCGTTCGCCGCCGACTGGCGCTGGTTCGCGGATACCGACGAAAGCCCCTGGTACCCGCGCGCGCGGCTCGTGCGCCAGCCGCGCCCGCACGCATGGGCGGACGTCGTGGAAACGGTCGCGCGTGAATTGCGCGACGCGTAATCAGCGCAACACGCGGCACAAAGAAAACGGGGCGCCTAAGCGCCCCGTTTTTTATTGCTGGCATTGCGAGATTACTGCTTCACCCAATCAAGCCGCCTTGTACTGATTGCGCGCTTCCGGCGTGCGATAGAGCACGAGCGTCGCAATGAGGCCACATACGCCCGCCACGCCCATCACCGCCCCCGGCGCAGCCTTGTTGCCGCTCACGTGGATGAGGTACGTCGCGATCGCCGGCGTGAAGCCGCCGACCGTCGTCGCGAGGCTGTAGGCAAGCGAGAAGCCGGCGGTACGCACGTCGGCGGGCATGACTTCCGTGAGCGCCACGACCATCGCGCCGTTGTAGCAGGCATAGAGGAACGACAGCCACAGTTCGACGGTGAGCAAGCGGCCGAACGACGGCTCGACCACGAGCCACTGCACCGCCGGATACGCGGTGAGGATCGTCAGCACGGTGAAGGTGATCAGCATCGGGCGGCGGCCGATACGGTCCGAAACCGCGCCGGAAACCGGCAGCCAGAACAGATTCGACAAGCCGATGCAGACCGTCACGATCAGCGTGTCGATTTCGTTCAGGCGGAGCACTTCCTTGCCGAAGGTCGGCGTGTAGGCAGTGATGAGATAGAACGACACGGTGGTCATGATGACCATGCCCATACCGGCGATCACGACGCCCCAGTTCTGCACCATCGACGCCATGATTTCGCCCATCGACGGACGGTGCTTCTTCTTCGCGAACTCCTCCGTTTCCTGGAGCGAGCGGCGAATGATGAACAGGAACGGCACGATCAGGCAGCCGATGAGGAACGGCACGCGCCAGCCCCAGTTCGTCATTTGCTCGACGGGCAGCAGGCGATGCAACAGCACGCCCAGCAGCGCGGCGAACACCACGGCGACCTGCTGGCTGCCCGACTGCCACGAAACATAAAAACCCTTGTTGCCCTTGGTCGCGATCTCGGAGAGATAAACCGATACGCCGCCCAGTTCCACGCCCGCCGAGAAGCCCTGCAGCAGGCGCCCGACCAGCACGAGCGCCGGCGCGAGTATGCCGATGGTTGCGTAACCGGGCACGACGGCGACCGCTAGCGTGCCGAGCGCCATCAGGCCGAGCGTGAGCATGAGGCCCTTGCGGCGGCCGTGATGGTCGATGTACGCGCCGAGGATGATGGCGCCGAGCGGACGCACGAGGAAGCCCGCCCCGAAGACGGACAGCGTGAGCATCAGCGAAGCGAACGCATTGTCGCTCGGGAAATAGGTCCGGGCGATCGCCGAGGCGTAATAGCCGTAGACCATGAAATCGTACATTTCCAGGAAGTTGCCGCTGACGACGCGGAAAACGGTCCGGAATTTTGATTCGCTTGGGGATGCGTGGGACGCGGTAGACATGACACTCTCTGAAGAGACCGTCCGGGAAGCCAGTGCGGCTCGCGGGACAGTGAAAAACAATCACCTGCGGTAAAGCGAGGGTCGCGCGGGCGCGCGCGCGGGCATTTTATTGTGCGGTACGCGCCGGGAGTCAGATATTCGGGCATTTCCTTAAAAGAGGCCAGCAAAAAGCGTCAATGATCGCCATATCTTTCATATTTATTACTTTTTCCGTTCTATGCGCTTTCATATTTGGCGAGCCTGCCGCGAGTGCCCTCGGTTGGGGCACAATACTTTGCAGCAGGGCTCGGCACGCGGCCCCCGACGCGCGCCTTGATCCGGACGTCCACACGTCATCCATCCGCATGACCCAAATCCCCACCCTCACACTGCGCCCGGCCACCGTTGCCGATGCGCCCTTGCTCGCCGCCATGCACGCCGCAAGCTGGCAGGCCACTTATCGCACGCTGCTGCCCGCCTCATTTCTCGAACGCGAAGTCGACGCCGAGCGCTCGGCCTACTGGCGCGCACGCATGGAAGCCCCAGGCGGCGACCGGCGTCTCGTTCTGATCGCCGAGCTGGCATCGGGTGCGGCCGTGGGCTTCGTGTGCGTCGAACGCCAGCCGGGCTCCCCGTGGGGCGTGCTGCTCGACAATCTGCATGCGCTGCCGGCGCATCAGGGCATCGGCGTGGGCAAGCGGCTCATGCGTGCTGCGCAGGACTGGGCGCGCGCCCAGGGCGAGACGCAGCTCTACCTGTACGTGCTCGACGGCAACACGCCCGCGATCACGTTCTACGAGCGCCAGGGCTGGACCTATTCGGGCTCCGAACCCGACCGCATGGGCGGTATCGACATCACAGCGCTGCGTTACGTGTACAGGCTCGACGGCGCGTAAAGCGCACCCGCGGCCTGGCGCAAAGGTCTCCGGCTTTTCAGACATTTCCGATAGAAGAGCGGAATGGTGACGGTCATCATCAGCGCCATCCGTTTAATTACACGCGCCGCAGGCGGCCCATCAACGCGCGCCGCCGATGACATTGCCGCCCGGCGCCGTCGCCAAATCAGGGTTGCGAGAGACGATGTCCACATTTCCGTTCGTTCAGGTCGAAGGCGCGCTCGCGTTGCCGCACATTCGCCCGCTTGCCCGTTTGCCCGCTTCGTTTGGCCGGGAATGGGCGCTAACGCCTCCGCATTTCAGTCTGCGCACTGAACTGCGCGCGCTCTACGCGGCCATCATGCGCACGGTTTGCCTGAGCGCCGAGGCATTTCGTGCCGCGGTAGGCTGGGGCAACAATCACCGGCCCGCTGCGCCGCCCAGGCCCGTTGCTGCGCCTGTCGCGCCGGCTGCTTCCATGGGGTCCGTCGCGCGGGAAGCCGCCGGTAATTCGCCAGCCGGGCGCGCTGCAAACGCGCGGAGCATGCCTGGAGTTTCGCCAGGCCACACGCCAAACCACATACCGCCGTTTCAGCAACGCAAGCTCACTGGCGGCGCGGTTGCGATTGGCGGCGCCGCACTGCTCGCATGGATCGTGGCGAGTCATGCACCGCACGATTCAACAGGCGCAACCGGCAACACAAGCCCACGCCCCACTGCGAGCGCGGGTCAAGACACGTCGCAGCGCCTTGCCGAAGCGCGCACACAGCACGAGCGCGTTACCTCCGAGGCAGTGAATCTGACGAGCCCTCCTGCACCGACGCCTGGCGCGATCTTGCCTCGCTCGGTGGAGAAGCCGGTGCAAGCGCCGGTCGCTGTGCCCGCGCAGGCGTCCCAAACGACCGTCGTCGGTACTCGCACGCCTTTGCAGGCCGTGGTGCCAGCACACGCGAAACCCGATTTCGCCGCGCGAGCGCGCACGCAGCACACATCGGCCGCGAGACTGGTCCAGCGCGAAACGCGCGGCAACGTGCTTGCAGTCAAGCGCGGCAGCGGTCAGCGCGTTGCAGAACGCGGTACGAGCCCGCGCCACGACATCCGCACGTTTGCGCCATATCGTGAAGCCGCTCCGGTGACGTCACATCGCACGCATGGTGCCTACTCGGAAGCGCAAGGCTTTTCGCCACGGCAAACCGGCGCGAATCCCGCGGATGAATACGCGTCCATCCTTTCCTATGCGAAAACCTACGCGCCGGCACGCGTATCGAGTTCGCCTGCCGTGCCTGCCGACAGTACGGAATGGGTGAATCACGTTTCGCAACGCCGTATCACCGAGGTGCCGGACCGATTCGCAAAGTAATGCGCCGATCCGCCCTCCGTTACACCATAGAAAAAGCCCGGCAGTTGCCGGGCTTTTTTTTTGTTTGCAGGAAAGGGGCTCCGCCAGTAGGGCGAAAAGCCGCCCCGCAACGCTCAGCGCCGCGCCCCGGGCAGTCCTGCCTCCGTTGCGCGCTGCAGTGCGTCCACTTGCCTCTGCAATTCGCGCAATTGCGCCTGTGCCTGTGCCTTCTGTGCATTGAGCGCGGCTGCGTCGCCCTGCGCCTGGCGCTGGTAGTCGTCGACTCGCGCCTGCTGCGTGCGCGCGATGGCAAGATCGGCCTGCAGACGGCGCGCGCGTTCTTCGGACATCGCGATCACGCGCTCGATGAACGTCTTTTGCGCCTCGAGCTCCGTACGGCGTATTTCTACCTGGGAAAGCTGCTCGGTCTGGCGCACGAAGTCTGCATAGATCGCCTCTGAACGTGCTTCGTCCTGCGAACGGATCACGCGCCAGAAGTGCTTGTCCTGAAACAGTACGACGTAGTACGTCATCTCCGGTGGATAGAAGAAGAGACTCGCGCCATAGCTCGCGTTATAGGTCGTACGCAGTTCAACGAGCTGGGCGTCGTGAATCAGTTGCATAAGCGTGGCAACGTCGCCTTGCACGGCGCCGGCGCTGGCCTGCTCGCCCGCGTTGGCCATACCGCTCGACGGCGGCAACGCACCGGCTGGCTGCGGCGTCAAACTGCCAAGCGAGGGGCGGCTACCCGCCAGCGGCACACGCTCTGCGGCTGCGCCAGACATGTCGGCGGCGTTCGCCGCATTCGCCGCGTCGGCCGGCATGCCGGCCCATGCTGTCGTGCCCTGCTGGAGCAGCATGAGCGCTGCGGCGCTGAGCATCACACGACGCAACGTGATTGAGTGCTTCATACCTGCCTATTCCATTCAGGATTCTCAGTAACCCTTCATTATCGCCGCCGGGAAATCTCAAAAACGACGTTTAATTTTGGATAAGCAGTGGAATCGGAAGATTAGGACGAATCTTACGTAGGAAGCACGCCGATCAAGAACAGAAAGGATGCAAGGCGCGTAGGACGCCGAAGCAGATGAGCGAAATAAAAAGGCCGCGCGCAAGTTGCGCGCGGCCTGAGCGGGGTTGCTGCGGGTTGCTTTGACGCGTTGCGTTTCGCCCGTGGTTTGCAATCAAAAGCGCGTTTCGCGCGCGGCTCGCAAGAAGGTGTCGAGCAGCGGCGTGCAATCGAGCAGTTCGGCGCCGCCCGCGCGATGGAATTCGGGGTGCCACTGCACACCCACGACGAACGGCGAGCGCCGGTAACGCACCGCCTCGATGAGCCCGTCGCCCGCCGAAACAGCCTCGACGGTCAGGTCGCGTCCGAGGTTCTTCACGGCTTGATGGTGAATCGAGTTGACGATGGCTTCGCGGCGCCCGGGGAACATGGACGCGAACGTCGAACCCTCCGGGAATGTGACCGCGTGGCGATGCTGGTCGTAATGCTCGCTCACGTGCACGCCGGCCGTCGGCACATCCGACGCGATGTCCTGATAAAGCGTGCCGCCAAACGCCACGTTGATGAGCTGGCAGCCACGGCACACGCCCAGCACCGGCTTGCCCGACTCGACGAATTCATGCAGCAGTTCGAGCTCGTACATGTCGCGCACGCGGTCGCCCGGCCATTCGGGGCGTGGCGAGATCTCCGCATACGTCTGCGGCGAGACATCAGCGCCGCCCTGGAGCAGCAGACCGTCGAGATGCTTCGCGTAATCGCGCAAGCGGATATTGCTCGGATGCAGCATGCCCTCGTGTCCGACCGTCGGGATCATGAACACGATGACGCCCCGGGACATCACCCAGTGTGCGATCGATTCCTCGAGGTATTGCAGCGTCTTGCCGCGCAGCCCTTGTGCGCCCGGCTCCGGGTGGAAGATCCGCGCCGAGACGCCAATGCGCAGCGTGCGCTGCGTAATGCGCTGACCGGCGCGATCGAACAGTTGCCGCGCACGCGCGGCGACGATGCGCCCGAAGATCGCCCAAGCCGAATCGCTCGCGCGCAAATAGCGCGGCGGTTCCGGCGGAATCGCGCCGGGCGGCGGCGGGTGATGCGCCGAGAAGTCGGGCGCCTGGCCGAAGCCCGCAGGCGCAGCACCAGGACGTTGCGGCGCAGCAGACGTTGCCGCCTCGTCAGCGCTTGCCGGCTCGGTATGCGGGGCCGGCGCGGGCGCGGACTTGCCGGCCTCGGCAGTTTCCTCGATCGGGATACTCGGCGTGGTGCCGGCCGGCGCCTGCTTCGGCGACTCGCCGGGCGTGACGGCCGAAGCGCTTTCGGGCGCATCGGTCGAAGCGCGTTGCGCGGCTTCCCCAGTGGGCGAAGCTGAAGGTGAAGCGGCGGTCGATGCAGAGGGAGAACCAGCAGAAGCGCCAGGAGAGCCGGCGGAAGGAGAGGACGAGGAGGCGCCGGCAGGACCGGCATCGGCAGGACGGCTTGCGCCGTCAGGGACCTCGGGATGGTCTGATTTGTTATCGCTCATGACGTGGGGTCAGGCGCGCGGCGCGCGAACGAATGAACAAGGTTCGATTATCCGTCGCGCGGCACATCGCCGCCACCCCCGTGCACAATTGCTCACATCCCGTCACACATGAACCGGCTCAAACCGGCGTGCGAGGCGCGCCACTTGCGAAGCCTTTGCTCGCAATGGCGAGGTCAGGCATCCGGCCGTTCGTCGAAGGTCTCGCGCAACGCAATCTGCATCGAGGCATGGATCTTCACGCACCAGCGCCACAGCAGCATGGTGAGCGCCGCGGCGCACACCAGCACGCCGATGAGGAAACCCGTAGGCGGCAGGATCGTCCCCGAAAGCGCCGCCACGAGCAGGAACACGCCGAACATCGACACCACGGGCACCAGTTCCGCAATGACATGACGGATCGCGCGCGTGAAGCGCCCCGCCTTCTCCGGCTGTACGCTCACTTCGGCGAGCAGGAGCGCGAGCGACTGCGTCTTGCGCCATACCGCGACGAGAAACGGCATCGCGAGCACGAGCGCGGCGCTCCAGAGCACGACGCGCTGGATGCGCTCGTCGCCGATCCACTGCGCCAGCAACGGCGCCGCGTAACGCGCGCCATAGGAAACGCCGATGAAAATCGCCGAGACGAGCGCGAGATTCACGGCAATCTGCACGACGATACGCCTGGTGAGCGAAAAGATCGTGGGCCCGTCCGAGCGCGGCATCAGGCAGCGCAGCCACTGGCTGTACATGCCGAACACATTCGAGACGGCTGGCGGCATGGCGCGCGCGAGGCGCTGCGAGAGCGGGTCCGCAATGCGGATGAGGTAAGGCGTGGTGAGTGTCGTGATGGCCGAGACGGTCACCGCGATCGGATAGAGGAAGCCGCTCGTCACCTTTAGCGTGAGACCGAGCGAGGCGATGATGAACGAGAACTCGCCGATCTGCGAGACGGTCATGCCCACGCGCATGGCGGTGCGTCCGTCGCGGCCCGCGAGGAAGGTGCCGAGGCCGCACGACACGAGCTTGCCGAGCACCACGGCAATCGAGATCACGGCGATCGGCCACGCGTAGTCGACCAGCACGAGCGGGTTGAGCATGAGCCCGATCGTCACGAAGAAGATCGCGGAGAACGCGTCGCGCAGCGGCGCAACGAGATGCTCGATGCGATGCAGATGCCGCGACTCGGCCATGACCGCGCCGATCAGGAAGGCGCCGAGCGCGATCGAATAATCGAGCTTCACGACGAGCAGGCAAAAGCCAAAGCAAAAGCCCAGCACCGAAACGAGCAGCATCTCGTCGTTGCCCACGCGCGCGATGTAGCCGAGCACGCGCGGCACGATCAGAATGCCCGCGAGCAGCGAGACCAGCATGAAGAGCAGCAGCTTGCCGAGCGTGATGAGCGCAATGCCCGGCGAGAGTTCGCCCGTCTGCGCAATGCCGCCCAGCAGCACGAGCATGGCAATGCCGAGGATGTCCTCGACGATCAGGATGCCGAACACGAGCTGCGCGAACGGCTCGCGCTTCACGCCGAGATCGGAGAGCGCTTTGACAATGATGGTCGTCGAGGAAATGGCGAGAATCGCGCCGAGGAACAGCGAATCCATTGTGGCCCAGCCGAACGCACGGCCGATCTCATAGCCGATCCACAGCATCAGGACGATTTCCGAAAGCGCCGCGACGATGGCGGTCGCGCCCACCTGGAAAAGCTTGCGCAGGCTGAACTCGAGCCCGAGCGAGAACATCAGGAACACCACGCCGAGCTCGCCGAGCGTCTGGATGGTCTGCTCGTCGTGGATGAGCTGGAACGGCGGCGTGTACGGCCCGATGATCACGCCCGCCGCGATATAGCCGAGCACGACCGGCTGCTTCAGGCGATGAAACAGCACGGTGACAACGCCCGCGAGCGCCATCACGACTGCCAGATCCTGAATGAAGCCGATTCCCTGATGCATGAAGGTCTTTCCTTACAAATTGCTATCGAATTTCCGCATGTTACCCGATGCACGGCGTGAGCCAAATCGCACGCAAGGAAAAAAGCCGACCTACAATGATGCGACCCTCGCAGGCAATGCCCGCCCGCGCCGCAGCGCATCGACCGAATCTTCTGCCGCCATGACATCCGCATCCACCGCCTTTTCGCCGTTCCCTCCCCTTGCCCAGCTCGGCGCCGATCTCGCCGCAGGCCGCACAACGAGCCGCGCGCTCGCCGAAGCCGCGCTCGAGCGCATCGCCGACCCGGCCGGCCAGGGCGCAACTGTCTTCACGCATGTCGATGCCGAGCGCGTGCGCGCCGCCGCCGACGCACTCGACCGCCTGCGCGCGGCCGGCACGGTGCTGTCGCCGCTTGCGGGCATCCCCGTCTCGGTGAAGGACCTGTTCGACGTGGCGGGCGAAGTCACGCGCGCGGGCTCCACGGCGCTCGCGAATGCGGCGCCTGCCAAGGAGGACGCCGCCGCTGTCGCGCGGCTGCGCCATGCGGGCGCGGTGCTGGTCGGCCGGACCAACATGAGCGAGTTCGCGTTCTCGGGGCTCGGCCTGAATCCGCACTACGGCACGCCGCTTTCGCCCTGGCATCGCGGTGTGGCGGGCGATGCGCGCGTGGCGGGCGGCTCGTCCTCGGGCGCGGCGGCCTCGGTCGCGGACGGCATGGCCGCCGCCGCGCTCGGCACCGACACCGGCGGCTCCCTCCGCATTCCCGCCGCGTTCTGCGGCCTCACGGGCTTCAAACCCACCGCGAGGCGCATTCCGAAAACGGGCGGCGTACCGCTCTCCCCCACGCTCGACTCGTTCGGCCCGATCGGCAACACGGTGGCATGCTGCGCACTCGTGGACCGCGTGCTCGCCGGGCTCGCGCCGCGTGTGCCGGCCGCGCGCCACCTCGAAGGCGTGCGCCTTGGCGTGCTCACCAACTATGTCACCGACGGCGTGGACCCCGAAGTCGCGGAGACGATCGATACGGCGCTCAAGCATCTGGATGCGGCCGGCGCGATCGTGAGCGAAGTCCGCTTTGCCGCTTTCGAGCGCTTCGGCGAAATCAACCGCATCGGCTTCTCGCCGATGGAGGCGTATGCGTGGCATCGCGAGCTGATTGCGAAGCATCGCGATCAATACGACCCGCGCGTGCTCGTGCGCATCCTGAAGGGCGAACACGCTACGGCTGCCGACTATCTGGATCTGATCGCCGCGCGCGCGGCGGTCATGGAGGAGGCCCAAGCCACGCTCTGGTCGCGCTTTGACGTCGTGATCGCGCCGACCGTGCCGATCGCGCCGCCGCCCGTCGCGCCGCTCACCGCCGACGACGATGTCTTCGCGCGCACCAACGCGCTCGTGCTGCGCAATCCGAGCGCGTTCAACTTCCTCGATGCGTGCGCGCTGTCGCTGCCATGCCATCACTATGGCGCGGCGCCCGTCGGGCTGATGCTTGCCGCCGCGCCCGACAACGACGACGCGCTGCTCGCCATTGGCCGCGGCGTCGAGGCGGTGCTCGCACCGCTGCGCTGACCTGAGCGCCAGTCGCTCAAAACAACCGCTGCGCGCGAGCAAGGACACGTCCGCGCCGCGCGCGACCTTCGCGCTAGAATCCCGTCACGCCGTCGCAGCCGCCGGAAACCGCCAGGTCGCTGCGCCAGACAACCCGAACGAACGAGCCAATAAACGAGCCTCATGAACGACGATAACGCGCTGTTGCGCCGCGAGCGCGGCCTGCTGGTCCTCCTTGGCCTGATCTGCCTCGCGCTCCTCGCCGGCGCCCTGTACTTCCAGTATGTCGAGCATCAGGACCCCTGCCCGCTGTGTATCCTGGGGCGCTATTTCCTGGTCCTCATCGCGGTCTTCGCCTTTCTCGGCGCGCGCATGACGAGCTGGCGCGGCGTGCGCGTGCTCGAAGCGCTCGTGGCGCTCTCGGCGGCAGGCGGCGCGGTCGCGGCCGCGAAGCTCGTGTGGGTGCAGGCGTTCCCGAGCTACAGCTGCGGTTTCGACACGCTGCAGCCCATTGTCGACAGCCTGCCGTTCGCGCACTGGCTACCCGGCGTGTTCAAGGTGCAAGGCCTTTGCGAAACCACCTATCCGGCGACGCTTGGCCTGACCATGCCGATGTGGGCGCTGCTCGCGTTCATCGTCGCGTTTTTGGCGGTGACCTTGAGTCTGTGGCGCAACCGGCGCCGCCAGGTGTCGTGGCCCGGCATCCGCCGCTAACCGGCTATTGGGCACGGCGCGCCCGCGCCCGCCCAAACTCCCGCGCCTCATCCGCCGCCCAACCATCGGGCGGCGCGCCCCGCCAGCGCGATTCGAGCGCTAGCTTTGCGCAGCAACATCGAATCACGCACGACTCCCGCATCTCCCCGGCCATCCAGGCGCGTTCGCCGCATGCAACGGCTGCGCACCGCCATTCGCGCTGTGACGGCTTCATGACCCAAGTCACATAACCCCCATCTAGCGGGGGAAATACTTTCCTGCGGCGAGCGGTGCTATCTTCGGAACTGGATGGCGATCTACGTGCGCGAGGCCGGTGTTGGCGCGCCCCTCTCGTAACGCGCGCCTGATCCGCAATGTCCCCGGGTTCACCATGACAACGCAAACCATCCGCTTCCTCCACCGAGGCGCCGTGCACGAAGTGCGCGGCCTGCCTCCCACGCGCACGGTGCTTCAGCATCTGCGAGAGGATCTGCGCGCCTGCGGCACCAAGGAAGGCTGCGCGGAGGGCGACTGCGGCGCCTGTACCGTCGTCATGGGCGAACTCGACGGCGAAGGCCGTCTCGTGCTCAAGGCCGTCAACGCCTGCATCCAGTTCCTGCCTACCCTCGACGGCCGCGCGCTCTACGCCGTCGAAGATCTGCGCCAGCCCAATGGCGCGCTGCACCCGGTTCAGCAGGCAATGGTCGATTGCCACGGCTCGCAGTGCGGTTTCTGCACACCGGGCTTTGTTATGTCCCTGTGGGCGCTCTACGAGAATCAGCCCGCCGGCGCAGGCCTGCCGACTCGCGAAGAGATCAACGAAGCGCTTTCGGGCAATCTGTGCCGCTGCACCGGCTACCGGCCGATCATCGAAGCGGCGCTGCGCATGTTCGACGAAACCTGTCACCCGCGCGTGGCGCTCGATCGCACTCGCGTCGAAGCCCAGTTGCGGGCCCTGCAGCGCACCGGCACGTTCGAATATCACGGCCCCGACGTGCGGGGCGCCGCGCACGGCGAAAGCACCTTCTACGCGCCGCGCACGCTCGAAGCCTTCGCGGCGCTGCGTGCCGCGCATCCTGACGCGCGCGTACTGGCGGGCAGCACCGATGTCGGCCTGTGGGTCACGAAGCAGTTCCGCGATCTGGGCGACCTCATCTACACCGGCAACGTCGCGGAAATGAAGATCGTTTCGCGCGACGCCCAGACGCTCACGATCGGCGCGGCCGTCCCGCTCGAAGAAGCCTACGCGGCGCTCGCCATCGACTACCCGGAACTCGCGGAACTGTGGGCGCGTTTCGCCTCGCTGCCCATTCGCAACGCGGGAACGCTGGGCGGCAACGTCGCGAACGGCTCGCCGATCGGCGACTCGATGCCCGCGCTGCTCGCGCTCGACGCCACGCTCGTGCTGCGCCGCGCGGCGCGCGTGCGCACGCTGCCGCTCGCGGCGTTCTACACGGGCTATCAGAAGAACACGCTCGAAGCGGGCGAATTCGTCGAAGCGATCCGCGTGCCGCGCCCCGCGCCGACTCTGCGCTTTCGCACCTACAAGGTCTCGAAGCGCTACGACCAGGATATTTCAGCGGTGTGCGCCGCGTTTGCACTCGACGTGCGTGAGGACGGCACACTCGCGAGCGCGCGCATCGCCTACGGCGGCATGGCCGCGATCCCGCAGCGCGCCGCGCTCGCCGAGGCGCAGCTTAGCGGCGCACGCTGGGACGAAACCAGCGTTCAGCGCGCGATGGAAGCGCTCGCCACCGACTATCGGCCGCTCACGGACATGCGCGCGAGCGGCACGTATCGTCTAAAGGTCGCACGTAACCTGCTGTGGCGCTGCTGGCTCGAAACGCGCGACGATGCGCCGCTCGCGCTGTGTGACGTCAACGCGTTCGCCTTCGCCGAAGGCGACGACGATGGCCGGGATGATCAGGACAGCGCAACCGCCGGAGTCACGCCATGAACGATCAAGCCGAACCGCTCGTCATGCGCCAGGAACAACGCGATGAGCACGCACACGAACACGCGCTCGGCGCGCCGCTGCCGCACGAGTCGGCGGACGCCCATGTGAGCGGCGAGGCGCGCTACACCGACGACATCCCCGAATTGCACGGCACCGTGCACGCGGCGCTCGGCCTCGCGCGCCATGCGCACGCGCGCATCGTCGCGCTCGATTTGGAGCGCGTGCGCTCGTCGCCGGGCGTGCTTGCGGTGCTGACGGCCGCCGACATCCCCGGCGAAAACGACTGCGGTCCCGTCGTGCACGATGACCCGGTGCTCGCAAGCGACGTCGTGCAGTACCTCGGGCAGCCCGTGTTCGCGGTGATCGCCACGAGCCACGAACTCGCGCGCCGCGCCGCGGCGCTTGCGGCAAGCGAAGACGTCGTTCGCTACGAGCCGCTGGAACCCGTTCTCAGCATCGAAGAAGCACGCAAGCGCCAGCACTATGTGCTGCCGCCGCTGCGCCTGGTGCGCGGCGCGCCCGATACAGCGCTCGCCGCGGCGCCGCATCGCCTCGCGGGAACGTTCACCGTGGGCGGCCAGGAACAGTTCTATCTCGAAGGCCAGGTGGCCTACGCGCTGCCGCAAGAGCAAACGGGCATGCTCGTCTATAGCTCGACGCAGCACCCGAGCGAGATGCAGCAAGTCGTCGCGCATCTGCTAGGCTGGCCCGCGCACCGTGTGAGCTGCGAATGCCGGCGCATGGGCGGCGGCTTCGGCGGCAAGGAATCGCAGTCGGCGTTGTTCGCTTGCGTCGCCGCGCTCGCGGCGCACAAGCTGCAGCGCCCCGTGAAGCTGCGCGCGGATCGCGACGATGACTTCATGATCACCGGCAAGCGCCACGACGCGCTCTACACCTACGAAGCGGGCTACGACGACGAAGGACGGCTCCTCGGCGCGCGCGTGGAGATCGCGCTGCGCGCGGGCTATTCCGCCGATCTTTCTGGCGCGGTCGCCACGCGCGCGGTTTGTCACTTCGACAACGCCTACTATCTTCCGGACGTCGAAATCGTCGCGCTCTGCTGCAAGACGAACACGCAGTCGAACACCGCGTTTCGCGGCTTCGGTGGCCCGCAGGGTGCGCTCGTGATGGAGGTCATGCTCGACGAAATCGCGCGGACGCTTGGCCGCGATCCGCTCGATGTGCGGCGCGCGAACTACTACAGCATTGGCGAGCGCGACGTCACGCCATACGGCCAGCGCGTGGAGGACAACGTGCTCGCGCCGCTCACCGACGATCTGCTCGCGTCGAGCCGCTATCGCGAACGACGCGCGGCCATCGACGCGTATAACCGCACGAGCCCCGTGCTCAAGCGCGGCATGGCGCTCACGCCGGTCAAGTTCGGCATCTCGTTCAACGTGCCGCATCTGAACCAGGCGGGTGCGCTCGTGCATGTGTACCGCGACGGCTCCGTGCTCGTGAACCACGGCGGCACCGAAATGGGCCAGGGGCTCAACACCAAGGTCGCGCAGGTCGTGGCGGGCACGCTCGGTTTGCCGCTCGCACGCGTGCGCGTGAGCGCCGCCGATACGTCGAAAGTGGCCAATACGTCGGCCACGGCGGCGTCCACGGGCAGCGACCTCAACGGCAAGGCCGCCGAGGACGCTGCGCTCACGATCCGCGCGCGCCTCGCGGCGTTCGCGGCGGCACAATACGGCGGCGCGCCCGAAAATGTCGCGTTCGAAGGGGGCCTCGTGCGGGCAAACGGCCAGGCGATCGCTTTTGCAGAATTCGTCGAACTCGCGTATATGAAGCGCGTGCAATTGTGGTCCGATGGCTTCTACGCCACGCCCAAAGTGCATTGGGACGCGCGCACGCTCACCGGCCATCCGTTCTACTACTTCGCCTATGGCGCGGCGGTCTCGGAAGTGGTCGTCGATACGCTCACCGGCGAATGGAAGCTCGTGCGCGCCGACGTGCTGCACGACGCAGGCCAGTCGATCAATCCGGCCATCGATCTCGGCCAGGTGGAAGGCGGCTTCATCCAGGGCATGGGCTGGCTCACGACCGAGGAGCTTTGGTGGAACCGCGACGGGCGGCTCATGACGCACGCGCCGTCCACGTACAAGATCCCGGCGGTGAGCGACACGCCGGAGGCGTTCATCGTGAAGCTGTATCGCAGCGGCGGCAACGACAATGTGGAGCCTACCGTGTTCCGCTCGAAGGCCGTGGGCGAGCCGCCCCTGCTTTTGCCGTTCTCGGTCTTTCTCGCGATTCGCGACGCCGTGGGCGCGGCGGTGCCCGAGGCGCGCGAGGCTGCCCCGCTGCGCGCGCCCGCGACGCCCGAAGCGATTCTCGATGCGCTGGACGCGCTGCGAGCGAGCGAACCCGCGGCGCTTCACACGCTCCAATCGTGAGGCGCGGTCGAAACAAGGCCACGAAGATTAACCGGCGGTACAGGCTACAACGTGCCGCCCCGTAGGGAGAACCGCCAGATGCAAGCCTGGCTTTCCGATCTGCAGCAACTGCTCGCGCACGGCGACGCCGCCGTGCTGGTCACCGTTGCGCGCGTCGAGGGATCGGCGCCGCGCGAGGCCGGCACGAAGATGATCGTCACGCGCGAAGCGGCCCGCCACACCATTGGCGGCGGCCACCTCGAATGGAAGGCCATTGAAATCGCGCGCCAGGTGCTGCGCGACGGCATGCGCACGCCGCACGCGCGGCGCCTCGAGCGCCTCGCGCTCGGGCCGAGCCTCGGCCAGTGCTGCGGCGGCGCCGTGGTGCTCGCGTTCGAGCGCCTCGACGTGGCCGACCTCGGCTGGCTCGCCACGCTCGCGCGCCGCCTCGCGGCAGGCGCGTCGACCGTGCGTAGCGTATCATTCCGCTCCTCGCGGAACGGGAGCCCCGAGGGCGAAGGCACCGCAGCCGATCCGGCCATGCTCTCCGAGCCGGAAGCGGGCGTGGAAGCGCCCGACTGCCTGCTTTGGGAAACGGGCGGCACGCTGCTCCTCACCGAGACGATCGCGCCGAACGACTTTCCCGTCGTGCTGTTCGGCGCGGGCCATGTGGGCGCGGCGCTCGTGCGCGTGCTCGGCACGCTGCCCTGCCGCGTGCTGTGGGTCGACGAGCGCGACGCCGCGTTTCCGACGCCCGAGGCATTCGCGCTGCTGGGCGCGCCCAACGTCGCGATCGACGCCAACGACGCGCCCGACGAAGCCGTCGACACCGCCCCACCCGGCACCAGTTTCATCGTGATGACGCACGATCATTCGCGCGACCTCGATCTCGCCGAGCGCATCCTGCGCCGCGGCGACTTCGTGTTCTTCGGCATGATCGGCTCGCACACGAAGCGCAAGCAGTTCGAGCACCGGCTCGCCGCACGCGGCATCGACCCCATGCAGATCGCGCGCATGAACTGCCCGCTCGGCGTGGACGGTATCGTCGACAAGTCGCCTGAAGTCATCGCCGTCTCGGCCGCCGCGCAACTGCTGCAGGCCATCGAGGCAGCGAAGCTGGCGAGCGCGGCGCATGTTCCCGCCACCCATTCCGCGTGATGTCAAACACTGAAGAACCCATAAGCGAATCGAAACGAACATGACGATCACGATCCCGGCCAACCCCGCCGCCAACACCGCCGCGAGCGCAACGGCACTCGTCGAAAAGGCCGCCAACGCGCCGAAGGCGGAGCTGCACATCCATATCGAAGGCTCGCTCGAACCCGAGCTGATCTTCGCGCTCGCACAGCGCAACAACGTGAAGCTCGCGTACGACTCGATCGACGCGCTGCGCGCCGCCTATGCGTTCACCGACCTGCAGTCGTTTCTCGACATCTACTACGCAGGCGCGAGCGTACTGCTCACGGAGCAGGACTTCTACGACATGACGATGGCGTACTGCGAGCGCGCGCTCGCCGACAATGTCGTGCACACCGAAATATTCTTCGACCCGCAAACGCATACCGAACGCGGCGTGCCGATCGAAACCGTGGTCGCGGGCATCGACCGCGCGCTCGCCGACGCCGAAAAGCGCGGCCTCACGAGCAAGCTGATCCTGTGCTTCCTGCGCCACCTGAGCGAAGCCGATGCGCTCGCCACCTTCGACGCCGCGCAGCCGCTTTTCGCGCGCCATGCGCGCCTGATCGGCGTGGGCCTCGACTCGTCCGAGCGCGGCCACCCGCCCTCGAAGTTCGAGCGCGTGTTCGAGAAAGCACGCGCGATGGGCCTGAAGCTCGTCGCGCACGCGGGCGAGGAAGGCCCGCCCTCGTACATCTACGAAGCGCTCGATCTGCTCAAGGTCGATCGCGTCGATCACGGCGTGCGCAGCATTGAAGATCCTGCGCTCGTCACGCGTCTGGCCGACACACGCGTGGCCCTGACCGTGTGCCCGCTTTCGAACACCAAACTGTGCGTGTTCGACGACATGACGCAGCACACGCTCAAGCAATTGCTCGACAAAGGCGTTGCGGTGACCGTCAATTCCGACGATCCCGCCTACTTCGGCGGCTACGTCAACGAGAACTACCGCGCCATCATCGAAGCGCTCAAGCTCGACGACGACGAGGTGTACACGATCCTGCGCAACGGCTTCGAGGCTTCGTTCGTGACGCCCGAAGAGCGCGCCGCGCTGATCGCGAAGCTCGACGCGAACTGGAAGCGCACAACGGCTTAAAGCGTGCACTAACGCGCGAACAAAAACGCGGACTCGTCCGCACAGCAAGCCCCAGCCCGGGCTGTCACACGAATCCGGTCCAGCGCGCGAGCGCCGGACCGTGGGCCCTCTCGCGCCTCGTTTTCAGGAGCGGCGCGCGACATGCGGGGCATGCATTGGACGAATACCTGAATTTATCGGAGACGAAGTTCCCATGACTCAATCGGCTTACCGCGCAAAACTGTTGACGTTCACCGGCGATCCCGCGCAATCGTCCGACGCCGCGGTCTTCAACGAAGACGGCGTCGTGATCGTCGAAGACGGCCACGTGCTCGCCTCGGGCGCGTGGTCCGCGCTCACGTCGCGCGTGAGCGAAGGCGCAACAGTCCATGACCTGCGCGACAAGCTGATCGTGCCGGGCTTCATCGACACGCACATCCACTATCCGCAGACGGACATGATCGCGTCGCCCGCGCCGGGCCTCCTGCCGTGGCTGGACACCTACACGTTCCCGACCGAGCGCGGCTTCGAAAACGAAGCGGTGGCGCAGGACACGGCGCGCTTTTTCGTCGATGAACTGCTCGCCTGCGGCACGACCACGGCGCTCGTGTATTGCACCGTGCACAAGCAGTCCGCCGATGCGCTCTTCACCGCGAGCGAAGCGAAGAACCTGCGCATGGTCGCGGGCAAGGTGCTGATGGACCGCCATTGCCCCGAGTTCCTGCGCGATACGCCGCAAACGGGCTACGACGACAGCGCCGAGCTGATCGAGCGCTGGCACAACCGCGGGCGCCAGATGTACGCGCTCACGCCGCGCTTTGCGCCCACCTCGACCGAAGCGCAGCTCGAAGCGTGCGGCGCGCTCGCGAAGGCGCACGGCGACATCTTCATCCAGAGCCATGTGGCTGAAAACCCGGATGAGGTGAAGTGGGTCAAGGAACTGTTCCCGGGTCATCGCAGCTACCTCGATGTGTACGATCACTACGGACTCCTGCGCAAGCGCGCGGTGTACGGCCACTGCATCTGGCTCGACGACGAAGACCGCCGCCGCATGGCGGACACCGGCACGGTTGCCGCGCACTGCCCGACCTCGAACCTGTTCCTCGGCAGCGGACTGTTCGACTTCGACAAGGCGGGCGCATCGTCGATGCCCGTGACGCTCGCCACCGACGTGGGCGGCGGCACCTCGTTCTCGATGCTGCAAACCATGAACGAGGCGCACAAGGTCGCGCGCATGGGCGGCCACCATCTCACGGCCACGCGCATGTTCTGGCTCGCGACAGCGGGCGCGGCCCACGCGCTCGATCTCGCCGACAAGATCGGCACGCTCGCGCCCGGCAGCGAAGCGGACTTCGTCGTGCTCGATGCGCAGTCCACGCCGCTGCTCGCGCGGCGTACGGCGCGCGCCGAATCGCTGGAAGAATTGCTGTTCGCGCTCGCCCTGCTCGGCGACGACCGCGCCGTGTTCGAGACGTACGCGGCGGGCAAACGCGTGCACAGCCGCGACGGCGCGCACCGCTGAAAGCCCCGCCCGGCGCGGGTTGCAGGGAAAACCTGCATGGTATAATCCGCGCCTCATTGGGGAGTAGCCGCCTCCGAATCGCGCCACAGTGCCGCAGCGCCGGTCTCAAGACCCCGCGCTTGCCGCGCGCGAATTCGCGGGGGCGTCCGTCAACAGACTTGGCCTGCGCGGCCATGGCGGACGCAGCCTTTATCCCGGGCCTGGCGAGACCGATGACCCATGACCGCCGCAACAGGGCCCGGCGGTGCGTGGGTCGTCGCTCGCACACACCACGGCCCGAGGATCCACCACAACGTGAACCAAGCTTTTCTGGTTTCCACCGGAGCCGTCGCGCTCGCCGAAATTGGCGACAAGACACAGCTGCTCTCGCTCGTGCTCGCGGCGCGCTACCGCAAACCCGTGCCGATCATTCTCGGCGTGCTCGTCGCCACGCTCGTCAACCACTCGGGCGCGGGCGCGCTCGGCACGTGGCTCGGCGCGCTCGTCACGCCCGGTGTGATGCGCTGGGCGCTCGCCGCCTCGTTTGTCGCCATGGGGCTGTGGATTCTCGTGCCGGACAAGCTCGAAGAAGGCGAAGCGAGCGTGAACCGCTCGCAGCTTGGCGTATTCGGCGCGACGGTCGTGACCTTCTTTCTCGCCGAGATGGGCGACAAGACGCAGATCGCCACCGTCGCGCTCGCCGCGCGCTTTCACGACTTCTTCGGCGTGGTGGCCGGCACGACGCTCGGCATGATGATCGCGAACGTGCCTGCAATCCTGCTCGGCGACCGCTTCGCCCACAAGCTGCCGACGAAGCTCGTGCATGCGATTGCGGCGGTGCTGTTCGTCGTGCTCGGCGTGCTCGCGATTCTGGGCGTGGGGTTCTGACGTGCCTATTTGGCGGGTGCGGCTGCGGCACCCTGCGCCGCTGCAGGCGAGGCCGCACTGGTCTCGTTCGGTGCACCGCCGCCCTTGCCTAGCGGAATCTTGACCTCCGTCACGGTGCCGTTAGCTAGAGGGAAATTCCCCAGCGCGCTCTGCACGAGAAAGGGCATCACGCGCACGAGCGACGGATCGTCGCCGGAAGTGCGCGCAGTCACGTTGTAGACCTCCTTGCCGCTCGCCCTTTCGGTGATGCGAATGCCGAGCGCATGCGAATACACCGGATAGGTCTGGTTCACGTAGGCGGGCTGATACGGTCCCCACGCGCCCCACGGGTTCCAGGGGCCCCAGTACGGGCCCGGCCAGGGGTTGTAGAACACGGGCTGCGCAACCGTCACCGTGTCGGTGCGGCTGCCGTAAGCGAGCCCCACGAGGTAGTGCGCCTGCGGTTCGGCCACGAGGCGGAACGCATGCGTCGCGAGCCCGTTGGCGACGAACTGCTCGTAGGTGCTCTGCTCGATGCTCTGGCTCTGCTCGGCGCTGCGTGTGAACGCAAAGGTGCGCGTGGCGTCGCTGCCGCCGTCCCATGCGGAGAAAGCGGTCACCTGGCTCGTCACGTAAGTCGTGCAGCCGGAGAGCGTGAGTGCGAGCGCCGCCAGCATCAGTAGGGCGCGGCGGGTCCATCGGTCGTGCATCATGGTCTTCTCGTCTTCATTCAGTTGGAAAGGTGCAGTCGTGGGGGCCGCTCTCTCCGATACAAATTCAACGACCTGTATACGTTTCCCTTTAGGGTCAGGGAGATGCATTCATTTTCTGTCCAATAATCTGCGGCCAGAAGTGGGACTTCACCGCCATACAAATCAAGAACTTACGACACCATTCGGAATACGTATCTAGAGCGCAGCGATCATGCTTCGTCGCCAATTTAACAATTCGAGAGTCACAGACATACAGTATTCTTATACAGAACGACCTTGGCCCAGAAAGCCGCTCCGTTTGAAACTGGAAAAATCCGGCATGATGTTGCCCCCCGTCGGGAGGTCATGCCGTAAAGAAGGGCTGGCCGGTCCACTCTGTTGTCAAAGCCGTGTCTGCCGGGCGGTCTTGCCATTGTATGCGCCGCGTCCGACTAACCAACGAGCGAATTAGAAAGAGCGGCCCGCGCCCGTCCAAGCAAGGCCGCAAGTTACTCATTCAGGCGAGAAGCACACCATAGCATTCTCTCTCACTTTGAAGAGATACCAATTGCCTATGGAGAAGCTCTAAATGGGACATGCAAACAAATCGTCAAAAGAAACTGTGCCCACCATATGCGTCGCATAGCACGAGAGGCGAAGGGTCGCAACGCCAGTGGGCACGATTACGCGCCCCCCAATCTGCGCATACCCGCCGGTGGAAGCGCTATAGGTACCCAGATTCAAATCTCCGACGATCAAACCTGCTTGTGTAATCAACTGGACTCGAATCGACGCATACCCAGTCTGTCCCGCCTGAACTACTGCAGCAACATTCACCCATCCGGCAACAAGAATCGCCTCACCAGCGCGTGCAGCCACATCCTGGCTGGCCGAACATCCGGAATTGCCATTGGTCAACGAGAGCGTCAGACAGCTAGTGCCACTATGTGCACCAATAGTCGAAATCGCTACACTGTTACCCGTCGAGCCGTTAAGCGTCCAGCCGTCTAGTGTACCGCTTTCAAAGCTACCGTTATAAAGCAAACTATTTCCAGCATATGGGTTGGCGAGTCCCGGCTGTTGATTGGAGCCAGTATCTGCATCACCACGAACGGAGACATTTTGCGGAACTCCGCTTTCCACTACTGCTATCGAAGTGTTATAGCGGTTATAGGCTGCGATAAGGCCAACGAAGTAGAGCGACACTCCCCCGTTAAGACCAATGAAATACGGCCTTCCACTCACATTTTCAGTCGGTATATAGTTTCCTGATGCCCCCCCGTTGCCACTCCCAAAACTACCGCCATAAATTTCAAGGCGTGTTGATGGCATCTGGGCTGACTTGAATATTCTGAAGTGCGGATTGTTGTTGTTGTTTTCAAAGTGGCAACCATAGAAAGCCCATCGGCCACTCTGAAGATACCCAAGAGAATCGCAGTAATCCAGCGAATGACCGTGAATGTTGTAATCGCCGTTTGTCGTTCCGTCTTCATACAAGGCGACGGCCGTACCTGCTGAATTAACGCAGTTGGCAGTCACACCGCCGTATATCGAGAAATTCTCGCCCGTATCGGTCGTGCGCGTGAAACGCCAGCCCCGACGCCACGCCTTGCCAACGTGGGGCTTCTCCAACTTGTTTAGATAAACATGAGCACCGCCGACAACGACACAATCCCGGAATCCCTCCGACCAAACGCGAACATCCATCTCACTGACTTGACCGAAATCACCGGTTATCAATACCCCATCCAGCACCGTGTACTGGTTCATCGGTATGTTTGGCGGCTTGCTAGCCTTCCGGCCACCATAAGGGCCTTCAACCGCAATACTCCACTGCCAACCGATATCCGATACCTGTGAAGCGTCGGCGCAGATAACCGCGCAGGGATAGCAAGGGTCATTGTTATAGTTAAACGCATCGGCTTTGAATCCATCAGAACTCACGAAACGCGCGCCATTCATTCGCAGAATTGCCGGGACTCGAACGTAAACTGTACTCGATATGAGATAGCGCTCCCAACCCTGACATTCAATCACGCACCTAGCACTTTCCGCATAATTCAAGGCAGCCTGCACAGAACTCGTCACATCCGTAGAGCCAGTCGCGTCGCAGCCGAAATCGGCAAATGAGATACGCTCACGTACCTTGTCTTGCATTGTCCGGGTCACGGTACCTGCGCCTGCCTGCAGGAAACTCACGTCCGTTCCATCAACGTTCACTTGACTCGTTGTCAGGCTATTAGAAGGCATTATCGCCTCTGTGAAATTTGGGGTCTGATAATGCTACGCCACCAATTCAGATACACCACTGAGGTTCATCAAATTCATTGCTACTTCTGGCTATAGAGCAGCATCCACCTCCCCGATCAAGTGGCTCTCAGTTGACCTTCCCCCACTGGGGACACCATTCGCAACTTAGCGGACTCGGCTGCTTTCGGTTGATGCAGTTTCCGAAATTGGTCCAGCGCCAGTTGCCCCAAGACACTATGTGCGTGCGCACCGAGTTGTAGTCCTTGCGCCATGCTTCGATTCGCTTGCGTGCACCATCCAGGCTGACGATCGCATACTCGTTCAAACCCTCTTCGCGCAGTCGGCCGTTAAAGCGCTCGATGCGCGCTTTTTCTGCCGGCTTCCCCGGGCGAATAAACTGCGGCTTGGCGCCTTGTTTGTGTGCCCATGCGTCGAGCGCCTTGCTGAAGAACTTCGCCCTTTTGTCGACCTAAAGCACATTCGGCAGTTGTCCTTGCTACAGTAGTGGCACCAGCACGCGCGCCACGCGAATGCCCTTCAAGGAGAAGTCGACCACAATGTACGGGCATTCGCGGTTCCACGCATCAATGATGGTCAACATGCGAATACGCCGGCCGCGCCAGCGCATCCGAGCGAAGTCCATCACCCGGCTTTCGTCGGCACCGTTAGGCGTTGGGCGTTGGGTTGGCATGATCACAGGCAGATGAGTCGGACGCTTCAGGCGAAGCGACAGGCCTTCTGCGCGGTAGAGCCGCTCAGTCCGCGTGGTTCTGGACGCACCCCTTCCGAAGCCACAAGACGTGTAGGCGGGGCAAGCCAAACAATGACCGCTCCTGTGCTAGCTTGCGCAACCGCTTCCGCGCACCGTGGTCGGCGTCAGGCCGTACCAGCCGCCGGAACATCCGGCGCCTCAGGCCAATGAACGCGCATGTCCGGCGCTCCGAACAGAACTCACTTCTTTCTGAGAACGTCCTTCAGAGCGTGGATGTCCAGCGCCTGGCCGGCCACCAGCCGCTTGAGTCGCTGTTTTTTCTCTTCCAACTGCTGATATTGCCGTGCTTGCAACACAGTCGGCGACCTTCATGCCTGCATCGGCGTCCTTCAGCACCCCAATAACCTGCTCTTCGCTGAATCGCGACTTCTTCATGACAAGGTTTCTCCTGAAGCCTTACCACGAACTTCACAATGGGATATTTCAGAGGGGGAAGATCACAGGGCCTGATCATACTGACTCGCGGCGCAGCGCGAAAGTTCGCGGGCCGAGCCCTGACGGACAAAGCGGCCCGAGCCTTTGTACAATGGGGCGAACCGCCGTGCTCCCGCGACGGCAGGCAGCGCCCTGCGGGCGCCCACGCCGCCGCGGCCGGCCAATCCGATCCACACGATCGATCCACACCGATCCGACACGCCCCTATCCAGACCATGTCCGATACTGCCACGCCCACCGTGATCCGCCGCGAAGACTACGCACCGCCCGCGTTTCTGATCGATACCGTCGACCTCGAATTCGACCTCGCGCCCGAGCGCACGGTCGTCAAGAGCACGTTGCGCGTGCGGCGCAATCCCGACGCGCAACCCACCGCGCATCTCGAACTCATGGGCGAGCAGCTCGAATTCATCGGCGCGGCGATCGACGGCAAACCGTACGCGAACGTGCGCACGCACGAGCACGGCCTCACGGTCGAGAACGTGCCCGAGGCGTTCGAGCTCACGCTCACCGGCGCGTGCGACCCGGCCGCCAACACCACGCTCTCGGGCCTTTACGTGTCGAGCGGCAACTTCTTCACGCAGTGCGAGGCCGAGGGCTTTCGCCGCATCACCTGGTTCCTCGACCGCCCCGACGTGATGGCGACCTACACGGTCACGCTGCGCGCCGACAAGCTCGCCTACCCGGTATTGCTCTCGAATGGCAACCTGATCGCGCAAGGCGACCTGGCCGACGGCCGTCACTATGCGAAATGGGAAGACCCGTTCCGCAAGCCGAGCTATCTGTTCGCGCTCGTGGCGGGCAAGCTCGTGGCGCTGGAAGAACGCATCCAGAGCGGCTCGGGCAAGGAAAAGCTGCTGCAGGTGTGGGTCGAGCCGCACGATCTCGACAAGACGCGCCACGCGATGGACTCGCTCGTCCACTCGATCCACTGGGACGAGCAGCGCTTTGGGCTCGAACTCGACCTCGACCGCTTCATGATCGTTGCCGTGAGCGACTTCAACATGGGCGCGATGGAGAACAAGGGGCTCAACATCTTCAATACGAAGTACGTGCTCGCCAATCCCGAAACGGCCACCGATGTCGACTTCGCAAACATCGAAGCCGTGGTCGGCCACGAGTACTTTCACAACTGGACCGGCAACCGCGTGACCTGCCGCGACTGGTTCCAGCTGAGCCTGAAGGAAGGCCTCACGGTGTTCCGCGACCAGGAATTCTCGGCGGCGATGTCGGGCGGCGATGAAAACGAAGCTGCGCGCGCGACCAAGCGTATCGAGGACGTGCGCGTGCTGCGCCAGATGCAGTTCGCCGAAGACGCGGGCCCGATGGCACACCCGGTGCGACCGGAGAGCTACGTCGAGATCAACAACTTCTACACGATGACCGTCTACGAGAAAGGCTCGGAAGTCGTGCGGATGTATCAAACGCTGCTCGGTCGCGACGGGTTCCGCAAGGGCATGGACCTGTACTTCCAGCGCCACGACGGCCAGGCCGTGACCTGCGACGACTTCCGCCACGCGATGGCCGACGCCAATGGCCGCGACCTCGCGCAGTTCGAGCGCTGGTACAGCCAGGCGGGCACGCCGCGTGTGAGCGTGACGACGAGCTACGACGAAGGCACGCGCTGCTACAGCGTGACGCTCACGCAGGGCTACGCCAACGGCTCGCCCGCCGCGCGCGAAACGCAAAAGGGCCCGCTGCACATTCCGTTTGCAATCGGCCTGATCGGCCCGGACGGCGCGGACCTGCCGCTGCGCCTCGAAGGCGAAGCCGCCGCGCACGGCACGACGCGCGTGCTGGAGCTGACCGACACGCAGCAGACCTTCACGTTCGCCGATGTGATGGCCAAGCCCCTGCCCTCGCTGCTGCGCAACTTCTCGGCGCCGGTCATCGTCGATTACGACTATGGCAATGACGAACTCGCTTTCCTGCTCGCGCACGACAGCGACGCGTTCAACCGCTGGGAAGCGGGCCAGCGCCTCGCGACGCGCGAACTGCTCGCGCTTGCTGCTCGCGCCGCCGCGGGCCAGCCGCTCGAAATCAACAGCGCGCTCGTCGATGCGTTCCGCCGCGTGCTGACCGACGAATCGCTCTCGCCGTCGTTCCGCGAGCTTGCGCTCATGCTGCCTTCGGAAACCTATCTTGCCGAGCAGATGGCCGAATCCGACCCGGCCGCCGTGCACGCGGCGCGCCAGTTCGTGCGCAAGCAACTGGCAACCGCACTGCAACGCGAGTGGCTCGCGGCCTATGAGCGCAATGTCACGCCGGGCGCGTACGAGCCGACGCCCGAGGCGGCCGGACACCGCGGTTTGAAGAACCTTGCGCTGTCCTATCTCTCGGAACTCGACGATGCCGCACAGGCGGTGCGCCTCGCCACGGCGCAATATGACGCGGCGAACAACATGACCGATCGTTCGGCGGCGCTTTCCGCACTGTTGAACGTGCAGGCGGCCGGCGGCGGCGACGTCGCGCGCAAGGCGCTCGAAGACTTCTATGTGCGCTTCGAGAAGGAACCGCTCGTCATCGACAAATGGTTCGCATTGCAGGCCACGCAACGGGGCACGGCGCAACGCCCGACCATCGAGACGGTGCGCGCGCTCATGGGTCACCCGGCGTTCAACATCAAGAACCCGAATCGCGCCCGCTCGCTGATCTTCAGCTTCTGCGCCGCGAACCCCGCGCAGTTCCACGCCGCCGACGGCTCGGGCTACGCGTTCTGGGCCGACCAGGTGATCGCGCTCGACGCACTCAATCCACAGGTCGCGGCGCGTCTCGCTCGCAATCTCGAACTGTGGCGCCGCTTCACGCCCGCACTGCGTGACGCGATGCGCGCGGCGCTGGAGCGTGTAGCCGCTGAAGCCAAATCGCGCGACGTGCGCGAGATCGTCGAAAAAGCGCTGGCTTGATCAGACGAAACGAGGCGCAACGCGCGGTGCCTGATCCGCACCGCGCGCCAACCCACGAACCGGCCTTAGGCCGGTTTTTTTGCGCATTTTTTTCGTGATTATTTTCAGCGGCGCGACTACACCCGCCACCGGGCGAAAAGCCGCACCAGCAAGCCGGGCCGCGCCCCGGCGCTTTATTTTGCGCGGCTGTGCGACGGGCGGTCACAGTCGAGCGGGTAGAATTGCGCTATTCCCAAGCGTATCCGGAGTACTGCAATGGCTTTGCAACGTCGCACCACCCTCACCAAGTACCTGATCGAGCAGCAGCGCCAGCACAGCAACCTGCCCGCCGATCTGCGTCTTTTGATCGAAGTCGTCGCGCGCGCGTGCAAGGCGATCAGCTTCAACGTCAGCAAGGGCGCGCTTGGCGACGCGCTCGGCACGGCCGGCAGCGAGAACGTCCAGGGCGAAGTGCAGAAGAATCTCGACATCCTCTCGAACGAGATCCTGCTCGACGCCAACGAATGGGGCGGCAACCTCGCCGCGATGGCCTCGGAGGAAATGGAAACGTTCTTCCCGATCCCGGCCAACTATCCGAAGGGCGAATACCTGCTGGTGTTCGATCCGCTCGACGGCTCGTCGAACATCGACGTGAACGTGTCGATCGGCACGATCTTCTCGGTGCTGCGCTGCCCGGACGGCCAGCAGGCGACCGAAGAATCGTTCCTGCAGCCCGGCACGAAGCAGGTCGCGGCCGGCTACGCCGTGTACGGCCCGCAAACCGTGCTCGTGCTCACCACGGGCAACGGCGTGAACTGCTTCACGCTCGACCGCGAACTGGGCTCGTGGGTGCTCACGCAGAGCAACATGCGCATTCCGGAAGACACGCGCGAATACGCGATCAATGCATCGAACGCACGCCACTGGTATGAGCCGGTGCAGCAGTACATTGGCGAGCTCAACGACGGCAAGGACGGCCCGCGCGGCGAGAACTTCAACATGCGCTGGATCGCCTCGATGGTCGCCGACGTGCACCGTATCCTGAACCGCGGCGGCATCTTCATGTACCCGGCCGACAAGCGCGACCCGTCGAAGCCCGGCAAGCTGCGCCTGATGTACGAAGCGAACCCGATGTCGTTCATTGTCGAGCAGGCGGGCGGCATGGCGACCAACGGCGAGGAGCGCATTCTCGACATCCAGCCGAAGAGCCTGCATGAGCGCGTAGCCGTGTTCCTCGGCTCGAAGAACGAGGTCGAACGCGTCACGCGCTACCACCACGAAGCCAAAAAATGAAAAAAGATGAGGAAAGGGCTTGCATAGTTCGCGGCGACTTCCTATAATCTTTCTTCTCTGATGTGACGCCGGAATAGCTCAGACGGTAGAGCAGCGCATTCGTAATGCGAAGGTCGGGGGTTCGATTCCTCTTTCCGGCACCAGGATTCAAGCAAAAAGCCCAGTCTTCGGACTGGGCTTTTTGCTTTGTGCACGCTGTCTGCGTGCGGTGCCGAGCAGCGGCTACGTCACGCTTTCGGCGGCAGCGCATCCAGCGCCTCGCCTACCTCCTCGATCACCTCATCCCATCGCCCCAGCTCGCGCTGCCTGAAAAGTCTCGCCGACGGATACCAGGGACTATCGGTGCGCTGCGTCATCCAGCGCCAGTCCGTGCAGGTCGGCAGCAGGATCCACACCGGCACGCCAGCCGCACCGGCAAGATGCGCGACCGAGGTGTCGACGGTGATCACAAGATCAAGCGACTGGACGATGGCGAGCGTGTCCACGAAGTTCGCGATCTCCGGCCCGAGCGGCGTGATGTCGATGTCGTGAGGCAACGCCTCCAGCTCGCTTTGCGCGCCGCCCTTCTGCAGCGAAAACCACGACACGCCACGCCGGGCGAACACAGGCAGCAACGTGTGCAGCGCAAGCGAGCGGTAACGGTCGAATTCGTAGTCGGGGTTCCCAGCCCAGACGAGCCCCACGCCGCGTTGGCGCGCGCCACGATGCGCCCCGCCGGCAACCCGCTCACGCCAATGGCCGACGCACTCAGGCGGCGCGCCCAGATAAGGCATGGCCAGCGGCAGCCTGTCCACCGTCAGTTTCATGGACTCTGGAAAGCGGAACATACGGCTCCAGAAGTCATAGGGACCCGGCGGCAATGTGGTCCAGGCCTTGTTCACTCCACGCGCGCATGCCGCGACGTCGCCAATCGCCTTGTCGACCCAGACATCGACCGTCGCGCCCCGGCGCTGCAGCCAGTCGATGTAGCGCAAGGATTGAAGCTGGTCCCCCAATCCCTGCTCACCGATCAGCAAAAACCGCCGCCCGTTCACGGCTTCACCGGACCACTCCGGAAAGCCAGGACGCACGAGCGTGCTGTTCTGCGGCAAGCGTTCGTGCCAGTGATAGTGCCGCCACCCTCGCTCGAAGTCGCCGTCGCGCAGCATCGTGACGGCGGCGTTGAACTGAACATGTTCGTCGTCGGGAAGCAAGCGCGCCGCCTCTGCAGCGTGATGCCGCATACGCGCATGTTCGCCGAGCATGTTCGACGCGTAGCTCGCGTTGTGATGGAGCTTGCCCCGCGTGGCATCGACGGCAAGGCCCTCCCGCGCGACTTGATACGCGTCGTCGAAGCGATGAAGCTCGTTGAGCCGCAAGGCGAGGCTTTCGAGTGCTGCGGCGTCTGCCGCGAACTCGGTGCGCATCTGCGAGATTTGCGCGATCAGTTCCGCAGGGCGTTCGAGGCGCACGAGGACCGTTAGCAACTCGAGCCCATCTGCTAGCCGCGAGGTCCCCGCTGCGCGTGCGCGACGCAGATATTGCGCAGCCGCTTCCAGGCGTTCGTCTTCGAGATTCAGTCGCGCCAGGCAGCACAATGCGTGATGAAGTGTGGGCGCATAGTCGAGCGCCTTTTCGTAGTGCATGCGCGCTTCCTCGCGGCGCTTCGCCAGCTTGAGCACGTCGGCCAGGTTGCGATGCAAGCTGGCTGTGCCACCGCTGAGCGCTATCGCACGATGGTAGAACGCTTCGGCGGCGACGTGCTCGTTCGCCATGGCCGCGAGCAAGCCGCGATGCTCCCAGAGCTCGGCGCGTTCGGGCGCCACGCCGATTGCGCGTTCCAGATGGTCGCGCGCGAGGTCGCGTTGTCCGTCGCGAAAATACGAGAGCGCCAGACGATGCAACACATGCGCGTTGCGTGGCTCGTGCGCGAGCAGTTCCTGATACGCGAGCAGCGCGTCGCGCGTTCTGCCCGAGTCGAAGTGCTGGTTTGCGAGCGCAAGCGCCGCCTTCGTGCGCGCTTGCTCGTCCGAGGCTTCGGCCGGCGTGGTGGCAGGGTTGCTCATCATAGGATCGCGCCGGCAATGTGGCGCGCGGCGCTGTTACGTTGCTATCTGGAAAAAGGGGAGCGCCGTTCGGCGTCATGAGCCTCACGTGCGAATCTTTTAAAGATAAGCGCGATCTTCACGCGACCGAATCAGACGTATCTGAAAACGGCTACGCGAATCCAGGCGCCACACGCTTCTCGCGCAGGAAGTCGATGAACGCACGCAGTTTGGGCGGCAACTGGGCGCGCCCGGCCGTATACAAATAGAAGCCGGGAAACGATGCGCCCCACGACTCGAGCACCGGCACGAGCCGGCCTTCGTCCAGTGGCGAGCGCACGTAGTCTTCGATCACGTGCAGGAGGCCCACGCCCTGCTCCGCGGCGCGCACCATCGTGCGCAGATCGTTGGTCACGAAGCGGCCCTCGGTGACCACGTCGAATACGCGCCGGGGATCGTCCGGCCGCGCGAACTCCCAGCGGTAGACGCCACCCGTCGCGAAGCGATAGTGCAGGCAATCATGCGCAGCCAGATCCTCGGGGGTAACTGGGCGCGCGTGGCGTTCGAAGTATTGCGGCGAGCCCACCACGACGATGCGTATCGGCCCGCCGATCGGCACCGCCACCATGCCAGGCGCCACTGATTCGCCCAGGCGAATGCCCGCATCGAAGCCCTCGCCCACCAGATCGGCAAAGCCGTCGTCGAGCGCGAGTTCGAGCTTGATCTGCGGATAGCGCATCATGAATTCCGCGAGATGCGGCATGACGAGCAATTCGCTCGCCACGCGTGGCAGGTTGATGCGTAGCGTGCCGGCCGGCGCGTCGCGCGAGGCGTCGAGCGCATCGAACGCCGCTTCGATCTGAGTGAGCGCGGGCTGCACGCGCGCCAGAAACTGCGCGCCCGCCTCGGTCAGCGCGACGCGGCGCGTCGTGCGATTGAAGAGCCTCACGCCGAGTTGCGCTTCGAGCGCCCGCACGGCCTGGGACAGCGCCGAAGTCGAGAAGCCCAGGGCTAACGCCGCGCGAGTGAAGCTGCCGTGCCGTGCGACGGCAGCCACGGCAAGCAGAGCGGGCAAGCGCCCCGCCAGCCCGGACGCGGCGCTCGGCGCTGGCGCCGGATCGGAAAGCGGGCCCATGCCGTCTCCATTGTGAAGCTCAGCTTCACGGTGATTTCAGGTGGACCCGATTTTTCCACAAAAAGGAAAGGCGCAAGATGAGTTCGCGTTCGCCACCCATCCTTTAAGGACACCACCATGAAACTCGATAGCTACACCCTGCTCGGCCGCTCAGGCCTGCGTGTCAGCCCCATCGCCCTCGGCACGATGACGTTCGGCACCGAATGGGGCTGGGGCGCCGACGAAGCTTGCGCACAGCGGCTCTTCGACCTCTATGTCGACGCGGGCGGCAACTTCATCGACACCGCCGACCTGTATACGGAAGGCACAAGCGAAACCTGGGTGGGGCGCTTCGCGGCGGCGCGCGGTCTGCGTGAGCGCCTCGTCATCGCCACCAAGTATTCCTACAACGCGGAATCGGGCAACCCGAACGCCGGCGGCAACCATCGCAAGAACCTGCTGCGAGCGCTCGACGGCTCGCTCAAGCGGCTCGGCACCGACTACATCGATCTCTACTACCTGCACACATGGGACCGCATGACGCCCGCCGACGAAGTAATGCGCGCCATGGACGACGCAGTGCGCGCGGGCAAGATCCGCTACGTGGGTCTCTCCGACGTGCCGGCCTGGTACGCAGGCCGCGCGCAGACGCTGGCCGATTGGCGCGGCTTCGAACCGGTGGCGGCCATGCAGCTCGAATATTCGCTGATCGAGCGCAACGCGGAGCACGAATTCGCCGATTTGGCGACGCAACTCGGCATGGGGCTCGTGCCGTGGAGTCCGCTCGGGATGGGCGTGCTATCGGGAAAATATCGGCCGTCACAGGCTGGCGAAGGTGTGAGCGGTGCGGGCCGCCTGCAGACGGTGGGCGCGAAGCCGCCGCCCGGCTTCGACAAGCTCTCCGCGCGCAACTTCGCGATCGTGGCCGAACTCGAGCGCGTCGCGCACGAGGCCAACCGGCCCATGGCGCAGGTGGCGTTGAACTGGCTCTATCAAAAGCGCGGCGTGGCAAGCATCATCGTCGGCGCAACCAAGGCCGCACAACTCGAAGAATCGCTCGGCTCGCTCGACTTCACGCTCGCCCCCGAACTGGTCGCGCGCCTTGACGCCGCCTCCGAACCCGCACATCCGTTTCCATACTACATGTTCGCGGACGGCCACCAGTCACGCATTCATGGCCAGGTGGACGTACGCGCGACGCCCGCGAACCACGCTCACGTGCAACGCGTGCCGGCGCCGGCGAACGAGCAAACGTAACGAATTATCGGAGTGCATCAATACGCCGCGCTGGAATGCGCGGCGATTTACGTACGTTCGGTCATTAAGTCGCGGCCAAATGACACGGATCAAAGTATTAATCGCCCGATCGGATAGAAACGGACACTTACATAGTTTTAATTCTTATTAACGTTTCGACGTCAACGGCTAAGCATAATCGTCCGTTGTAGATGAATGATGGTGCACGTTGATCCGGCGGGACTGGCGCCGCGCAACACAGGCGCGGCAGGCAGCCCGAGCGAGCGCGGGCTCAGAGCCGGGGGAAGTGCGATTGAGGCGTTGTGCGACCGCAGCAGCCGCTGTGCGCGAGATTCGGCGAATCGAGAACCGAACCCGATTCACGCAGCATGTGCGAGTGTGAAGGACATCTCAACAATTATATTCCCGCGCCGTTAATCATTTGCATCGCTGTGCGAAGAAAGCAACACGCGTGCGAGAAAAGCACTGTTACCGTAAGCGGGACTAGCGCAGTAGAAGTGCCGAGCCGGATAATCGGCTTACATAGGAGAAAGATCATGGACGCCAAACCGCCAAGGATTCCGACCCCGGACCAAGTCTTCAGCCCGGATCCGGAACCGGTGGCCGTTGAGTTTCTCGGCGACGAATTGCCTGCTCACGTGCGGGCTTTTCTGGACGAGCAACGCAAGGCACACGAACAGAAGTGACGGGGAAACGCACACGTTCGCGCTCGCGTGGGGAACGCGCGCAGTAGACGTTCGTGTGCAGATCGACACGCGTAGTACGGGGACGCGCGTGTCATGCTGCGCGCGCGGTTTTGCGCCGTCGCGCGCTGTAGCGATTTGCGTTCGGCATGCTAGATGGAGCGCGCGCGTTCATGCGGCCATCGCGATTCGACTTCTGCGCGCTTCTGCGCTTTTAGACGCAAGCGCACTGTAACCGGCTATGCTTCGGTTTTTATTGCCGGCGTCTTTCTTCCTCTCGATGACATTGCTGACCCGCGCAAGTGCGCGTTGCGTTGCCGCGCTGATCTTCGCCCTGCCGATCGGATCCGCCCACGCCGACGGTGACGACACCGCCCTGACCAACCTCGTCGCGCTTGTTTCTCAGCGGCTGGCGCTCGCCGAGCCGGTTGCACACTGGAAATGGCAACATCACAAGCCGATCACCGATACGCCCCGTGAAGACGCCTTGCTCGCCGACGTGCAAAAGCGCGCCACGGCGGCCGGCGTCGACCCCACGTTCGCGCGTGCGTTTTTCCGCGATCAGATCGATGCCAGCACGCAAATGCAGAAGTCGTTGTTCGACACGTGGCGTGCCTCGCAGGCGCCCAGCGACCCGGCGCCCGATCTCGCTACGGCCACGCGGCCCCAACTCGACAGACTCACCGGGCAATTGATCGGCGCGCTCGCTCGCGTGCAGTCAATGCGCGGCGCACCGGATTGCCCGGCGCGCGTCGCACGTACGGTTGCGAACTGGAAAGAGCTCACCCGCTACGACTCCGCGCGCACGAATGCGATGAATCAGGCGCTGGAGCATGTGTGCGAATCGGGTGGCGTGGGCGGCGTCGCCTAAGGCTCAGGCCGCGCTCGTGAGGCCGTCGGCCTCGGTTGGCTGCAGCACCTGCACACGCAGGCCGCGTTCGAAGTGCGTCTGCAGAATGCGCCAGGTCGAAAGCTCGAACACCCGCTCGGCGCCGTGGTCCACCAACGCCTCAGCCTCGGTCGTGCTCTGAAAGGCACCCATATAGCACCAGCGGTCGATCAGGTGATAAACGTCGCCGCCATTCGTCGAGTCCTGCTCCAGCACGACCACTGCGCCGTCGAACGGCCAGGGCGCCGCCCCAAGGTCGGCGGGATCGCGCTTCGATGCACGCGGCACGCGATTGAACGAGGGCTTGAGCGCTGCGATCCATTGCGCTTCGGCAAGGAGCGCACCAAGCTCGCCGCCTGTTGCACGCCACTCCACCCGGCGCACCTGCTGCGCCATTCGTTGTTCGCGGGAAGAGCGCCGCTCCCCCGAAAGATGCGCGCGCACGCGCTGGCGCACCCGCACGCTGCGGCCCACGTAGAGCGGCACGTCGTCCTCGCCGTAAAACGCATACACGCCATGACCTGCCGGCGCGGTATCGATGAGGTCGTCGGTGATGTCGCCGGCCAGCACGTGACGGCGCGTCGTGCGCTCGATCTGCGCCGCCAGCGCTTCCCCCGGCACCAGCGCCGGCAGGCGCTGCCAGAACTGCCAGAGGAGATCGGCGTCGGCGAGTGCGCGATGGCGATCCGATGGCACGAGTGCATGGCGCTCGACCAGCGCATCGAGCCCGTGGCGCTTCTCACCCGGGAAGAGCGCCCGCGACAGGCGCACGGTGCACAGTACATCGGGGTTGAAGGAATAGCCCGCGCGCTCGAACTCCGCACGCAGGAAGCCTCGGTCGAAGGCCGCGTTGTGCGCGACGAAGAGCTTGCCGGCGAGTCGCCCGTGCAGTTGCGCCGCAATGTCGGCGAAGCGCGGCGCGCCGCGCACCATCTGGTCCGTAATACCGGTGAGCTGCTGGATAAAGGGCGGGATGGGCTGACCGGGATCGACGAGGGTGCTCCATCGTGTCACCTGCCCTTGCGCCACCTCCACCACGCCAACTTCAGTAATCCGGTGCTCGCCTACCGAACCACCAGTCGTCTCGAGGTCTACGAAGACGATGGGAAGGTCGCCGGCGGGCTGTGCGGCGTTCAAGGAGGACTCAAGCATGGTGAAACGACAGGGGAAATGGAAAACGGCCCAAGTATGCACCGTTTGGACGCCACGCGCCGACGGTTCCGACAGCGCAAGTGCAACTTTGGGTATTTAGTGAAAACCCGAATCAGGACAATCGAGAGATCCCAGGGTTTTCCCGATTAAATCTGTTTAAGAAAAGTGGCTACTAATATTGCTCGAATATCAATATGCCAAAAATAAAAAAGCCCCGGGTTTGCCCGGGGCCTGATGTTGCATGAGCGCTCGCACAGCGAGCACTCGCACGCTGCACTTACAGCGGCTGGATGTTCGCGGCCTGCTTGCCCTTCGGACCGACCTTGACGTCGAACGACACACGCTGGTTCTCCTTCAACGACTTGAAGCCGTCGGCGCGGATTTCCGAGAAGTGCGCGAACAGATCGTCGCCGCCGGCGTCAGACGTGATGAAGCCAAAGCCCTTCGCATCATTGAACCATTTGACGATACCGGTTTCCATGTTTCCGTTTCCCTCGAGATTTTAATGGCGCGGGCAATAACCCTCACGCCGTATCCAGCCAATTCCCGCCGTCCCGCTTCAGCGAATTCCACGTTTGAAATTGCAGCGGAACGAAAATCAGCTTTGCCGTTATACGGGGAACGCCAATCGCCAGTCAAGCGAATTTTTTATAACAGCTTTCCCGATTCAACGATAAAAGCGGTACGCATCAAAAAGCTGACAAAAAATCGTATGCGATCCGAATCAATATATAAGAACACGTCATTTTTACGCGATTATCTCGATCACGTCATTTCTACCGGGAAGTTTTCCCGAAGTGTAACAATTCGTGTCAAACGTAAGTGTTTCTCCCGGTTGTTCGAGTAATACATTCAATTCATGATCCATATTGTTAGCGGCATCGGAGGTCATCATGCTGACAACTCTGCGGCGATGGATTCATTGGCTCGTACAAACGGACGGGATTGCACCAACGGCCGAGGAAGCCGAAACCTATGGCGCATGGCACGGGGACCACTGGCACAACCTGCTGTGTTCCCCTATGGACGCCAGGCACTACGTAATGGAAGACTGGAGCCTGCAGTCTGAGCCGCCGCAAGCGGGCACCCAGTAAGCGGTGCGCGTAGCGCGTGGCCTGAAGACGGGCAAAAAAAAGCGCGGCTGAAAAGGCCGCGCCGACAAAGGTTTGGAGATCTTTTTCGTCAACGAAAAAGTCTGCTTCGGAAAGCAGCGATTGAAGTATAGCCGGACCCACGTCTGACGATTAAGCATACGGCGCACAATCATCTGTTACGCCAGACGCAATAATCAGTTCTGATTGATTTAAACCGTTTTCTGCAATCAATTGTTGTAGCGATCGCACAACGCTCGCGCGGTTGACAGTTTCACCCTCCTTCCGGGAAATCCGCTCAAAGCCTTTACCAGCAGGGCTTAAGGCGAGCGCGATAATCATTTCCGATAGCGCAATACTTTATTGCGGAATTCGGAATACCCCCTCTCCGAGCACCCTCTCTACACTCTGCCTGTCTGGAAACCGACTGGCACGGATTAATTCGTACCACGCGAACTTTGCCTCTCGCTGCGCTTCGCATGGGCGGTTTCCCAAACAGGGTTCAACGAAACCCACCTCTGTTCTCGGAGTTTACAAAGATGAAAAAGACTCTCATGGTCGCCGCCCTGACGGGCGTTTTTGCAACGGCTGCACACGCGCAAAGCAGCGTTACGCTGTACGGCCTGATCGACGCAGGCATCACCTACGCAAACAACTCCGGCGGCCACAGCCTCTGGAAGGCATCGAGCGGCACGGTCAACGGCAGCCGTTGGGGCCTGCGCGGTTCTGAAGATCTCGGTGGCGGTCTGCACGCGATCTTCACGTTGGAGAACGGCTTCAACATCATGAACGGCAACTCCGGCCAGTCGAGCCGCATGTTCGGCCGTCAAGCGTTTGTCGGTCTGGCAAGCGACCAGTACGGTGCCGTCACCCTCGGTCGTCAGTACGACTCCGTGGTCGACTACCTCGCACCGCTGTCGAACACCGGCACGCAATACGGCGGCACGATCGCTGCGCACCCGTTCGATAACGACAACCTGAACAACTCGATCCGTTTCAACAACACGGTCAAGTACTCGAGCGTCAACTACGCTGGCTTCAAGTTCGGCGGCACGTACTCGTTCTCGAACAGCACCGAATTCGCGAACAACCGCGCATACAGCGTCGGCGCATCGTACAACTGGGGCGGCCTGAACGTTGCTGCTGGCTACCTGCACCTGAACAACGACGTCAACAACCTGCAAAACCTCGCCAGCAACTCGGGCGCGCAAACGGGTGAGTGGACGTTCGCTGCAGGCCGTCAAAGCACGTTCGGCGGTGGCATCAACTACACGTTCGGCCCGGCAACGGCTGGCTTCGTGTACACGCAAACGCAACTGGGCAACGCAGTCGCCATCTCGGGCACGCAAGCTGGCCGGTCGAGCAACATCGGCCTCGGCGGCAACAGCGCCCGCTTCCAGAACTTCGAAGGCAATGTCCGTTACGCTCTGACCCCGGCACTGAGCCTGGCTGGCGCGTACACGTACACCCGCGCGAACTTCGGCGGCGGCGAGAACCCGAACTACAACACGGTCGCACTGCAGTCGGACTACGCACTGTCGAAGCGCACCGACGTCTACCTGCAAGGCGACTGGCAGCACGTGTCGTCGAACCCGCAAGGTATCGGCGCTTACCTGAACGGTCTGGGTTCGGCTTCGACCCGTCAAGACCAGGTCGCTGTGACGGTTGGTATGCGTCACCGCTTCTAAGCGGCACGCTGCTGGCCGCTTCGGCCAGCACTGCAGCAAAAAAGGCACCTTCGGGTGCCTTTTTTTATCTGCGCTGCGAAAGGTCGAATTCAGGCGCGCGGCGGCGGATAGCGCACGTCCAGCACGTCGATCGGCTCCGGCCCCGCCGGCGTGTACAGCGTCACCTGATCGCCGATCTTCGCCTTCAGGAGCGCCCGCGCGATAGGCGAAATCCAGCTCACGTGGCCCTGATCGAGATCGACCTCGTCGATACCGACAATCGTGATCGTATGCGCCTCGCCGTCCTCGGTGCCGTACTCGACGGTCGCCCCGAAGAACACCTGGTCCACACTCTCCTGCCGGCTACTGTCCACGACTTCGGCCAGATCCAGCCGCTTCGTGAGAAAGCGGATGCGGCGGTCGATTTCCCGCAACCGGCGCTTGCCGTAGATGTAGTCGCCGTTTTCGGAACGGTCGCCGTTCGAGGCGGCCCACGAGACGAGCTTGACCACTTCGGGCCGATCCTCGTCTATCAGGTGCAGCAACTCGCTGCGCATGCGCTCATAGCCGGCGGGCGTAATGTAGTTCTTCGTGCCGGCGGGAATCTCGGGGTGACCGGCTTCGAGATCGTCGTCGTCGTTGTCGGTCGATTCTTTGACAAAGGCCTTGTTCATGATGGGATCACTACGTACGTGTACTGGCTCACTCAACTCACTACTGCCAGCGTACACGAACCTCGCCCCAAGACAAATCGCGATAAGGGTCTTCCCTTTTTTCGAACCCCTGCTATAATCTCACTTCTGCGTGCGGCTGTAGCTCAGTTGGATAGAGTACTTGGCTACGAACCAAGGGGTCGTGGGTTCGAATCCTGCCAGCCGCGCCACTTATTCGAAATGTTCCCTGTCAATTTGATCCTGGAACACTTTCAAGCAGTATCGTGTTGTAAGTAGTATCGTTTTAGCGTGCGGCTGTAGCTCAGTTGGATAGAGTACTTGGCTACGAACCAAGGGGTCGTGGGTTCGAATCCTGCCAGCCGCGCCACCATTCGAAGGGCCTTTCCGAACGGAAAGGCCCTTTGTCTTTTCAGCTGCAGAATCGGGTATGTCTGCCGTCTCGCGCGATGCACGCCCCTAGCGCGGCGGCGTACCGATGTCGCCGATTTGCGCGTCGGGTCGCGGCAGGTCCTCCACATCGCCAATCGCGGTGGGCTCCGCTACGGGCTCCATGCCCATGCCCAGCAATGCCTGGGGCTGTCGCAGCATCTCCCCTACCGTCTCACCAAAGCGGCTTGCGACAAACGCCCGCAGCAACGCCTCACGCGTGGTTTCTCCGTGGGCTTTCACGGCGCCCGCCCCACTCTCGAACTCCGCCACACAGGAAGCCGGCTCGCCTTCGCGAAGCTCCACGCGCTTTGCGCGATCCAGCACCACGCCGGCCGCCTCCCACGAATCGGTCGGCATGAAGCGGCCATCCCATGGACGCCCGCGGTCGTTGCCGCGCACGGCGACTGTCTCGCCACTGTCGGTGAAATAGATTTCGCGTACGAAGTCCGGCAGACTGCGCGCCACCCAATAATCGAGCGCGAGGCCGGTCAGTTCAGCTACGTTCATTTCGAGTCCCTCGTTTCGGGTCGAAGGAAGATGGCGGCATGACCGGCAAGCCCGGCCAGGTTGCCGCAGCGATGCGGCATGAGATAACGGTAGATTACCGCGCGAGGCGCTCGGTGGGAGTGGTTCGTGGCACGTAACGGCACATCGTGATGCGACGCGCCAGCGCGACGCGCCCCGAGCTCTCCGCCCGGAGCTACGCGCCCCGATCAATAATCCGCGCGCTCTCGTTCGATGCGCATGCCGCCGTCGTGGCGGTGGTGCCCGTCGTCGCTCGAACGCTCGCGCGCAATGCGCATCACGTCCGGATTCGTGCGCACACGGCGCATGACGTTCGCGAGGTGCACGCGGTCGCTCACCTGGATCACGAAACGCAACATGTTCGATTCCTGCGCCAGATCGTCGTCCATCGCGATGTGCACGATGTTGGCATCCGCCGAGGTAATGTCGGCCGCCACCCGGGCGAACACGCCCTTGGTGTTCTTCACGAGCACCTTCACCGCGACGTCGAACAGACGCCCCGGCTGCGGCGCCCATGCCACGTCGATCCAGCGGCCCGGATCGCGCCGGTGGATACGTTGCGCGACGCGGCAGTCGGTCGTATGGATCGCCATACCGAGACCGATGCCGATATAGCCCATGATGTCGTCGCCAGGGATCGGGCGGCAGCAAGCCGAAAGCTGCACCGACATGCCTTCGGTGCCCGTGATGACAACAGGCGGCGCCGGCGGCGCATTCGGGTCGCGCGGCGGATGATGATGCTCGGCGTCGTCGGCATCCTGGCCGCTCATCAGCACTTCGATGCGCTTGGCCATGACCGCGGCCACGCGCCGGCCAAGACCGATGTCCGCGAAAATTTCCTGGCGGTTCTTGTTGCCGGTCCACTGCACCAGCTTTTCCCACACCTCGGGCGTGACTTCCGAAAGCTGGTAGCCATAGCCCTTGAGCGCCTGATCGACAAGCCGCTCGCCAAGCTGCACCGACTCCGTGAGCCGCATCGTCTTCAGATAGTGCCGGATCGCCGAACGCGCTTTGCCGGTGCGCACAAAGCCGAGCCACGCCGGATTCGGCTTGGAGTACGGCGCGGTGATCACCTCGACGATGTCGCCACTCTTCAGTTCAGTACGCAGCGGCAGCAGCTCGTTGTTGATCTTCACGGCCACGCACTGGTTGCCGAGGTCGCTGTGGATCGAATATGCGAAGTCGAGCGCCGTGGCGCCGCGCGGCAGTGCCATGATCTTCGACTTCGGCGTGAACACGTACACGGCGTCCGGGAACAGGTCGATCTTGACGTGTTCGAGGAATTCGCTCGAGTCGCCGACTTCGCTCTGGATGTCGAGCAGCGACTTAAGCCACTGGTGCGCGCGCTTTTGCACGTCGTTGAGATCCGCGCCGCCGTTTTTGTAGAGCCAATGCGCGGCCACGCCTGCCTCGGCGATTTCGTGCATCTTGCGCGTGCGGACCTGGAACTCGATGGGCGCGCCGAAGGGCCCCACGAGCGTGGTATGCAGGGACTGATAGCCGTTCACCTTGGGAATGGCGATGTAGTCCTTGAACTTGCCCGGAACCGGCTTGTAAAGCGCATGGAGCGCGCCGATGCAGGTGTAGCATTCCAGCGCCGACTCGACCACGACGCGAAAGCCGTACACGTCGAGCACCTGCGAGAACGACAATTGTTTGTCGCGCATCTTCTTGTAGATGCTGAAGATGGTTTTCTCGCGGCCCGTGACTTCGGCGTCGAGCTTGGCGTCGGCAATTGCCCGCTGCACCGCTTCCAGAATCTTGCTCACCACTTCGCGGCGATTGCCGCGCGCGGCCTTCACCGCCTTCTCGAGCGTGGCGTAGCGATTCGGGTTGAAGTTCGCGAAGCTCAGGTCCTGCAGTTCGCGATAGGTGTTGTTCAGACCAAGACGGTGCGCGATGGGCGCGTAGATGTCGATGGTCTCGCGCGCCACGCGGCGGCGCTTTTCGGGCGGCACCGCGCCGAGCGTGCGCATGTTGTGCAGCCGGTCGGCGAGTTTCACCAGAATCACGCGCACGTCGCGCGCCATCGCGAGCAGCATCTTGCGGAAGTTTTCCGCCTGCGCTTCCTCGCGGTTGCGAAACTCCATCTTGTCGAGTTTCGACAGGCCGTCGACCAGTTCCGCGACCTTCGCGCCGAAGCGCTCGGCGAGTTCCGCCTTGGTCACGCCCTGGTCTTCCATCACGTCGTGCAGGAGCGCGGCCATGATGGACTGCGCGTCGAGCTTCCAGCCGGCGCAGATTTCCGCGACGGCGACGGGATGGGTGATATAGGGTTCGCCGCTCTGGCGATATTGCCCGAGGTGGGCTTCATCGCTGAAGTGGAACGCCGCCTTGACCTCCTTGATTTCCTCGGGGGTGAGGTAACCGGAGAGCGCGGCGGTCAGATTGGCGATGGAGACGACCCCGTGCTTGCGGGGCTGCTCCGGCGTCGCGGTCGGCCCGAACAGATGGCGAAACGACTGTTCGAGGACCGCGTCGATGTAATTGCGCGCAGGGCTCGCTGTCTCCGCTTCCTGGTCCACGTCGGTGGCCGGCGAGGGCGTGGTGCTCATGTTCCCCTCCGTATCAGGTTTGGCGTTGACGGTTAAAGCCGGTTAATGCAACTACGGCAACTGCGCGCGGTACGAACTACATGCCTGGCGGAATGCCTGCGAACGCGCCCTTAGACGGGCACCTTCTTCAGCATTTCGAGGCCGACCTGGCCAGCCGCGATCTCGCGCAGCGCGACAACGGTTGGCTTGTCGCGGCTTTCAATCTTCGGCGTGTGACCTTGTGCGAGCTGGCGAGCGCGATAAGTCGCGGCGAGCGCCAGTTCGAAGCGGTTCGGAATCTGTTTCAGACAGTCTTCGACGGTGATGCGGGCCATGTCGGGTTCCTTCTCATTCTCAGCAGGTTCTTATTCTACCTTATGTGCCCGATGCGCCGGGCTGCGGGTGGTGGATACCGAGCTGCACGAACAGCTCGGTATGCCGCGCGTATTGCGAAGCGAAGCGCAAGCGCGTGGCGCTCACGATATTGCGCAGCTCCTGCAACGCGCGATCGAAGTTCTCGTTGATCACGACGTACTCCGATTCGCTCGCGTGTGCGATCTCGCTGCCCGCTGCAAGCAGGCGTCGCGTGATGACATTCGGCTCGTCTTCGCCGCGCTTTTTCAGGCGGTCGGCGAGCGCTTCGAGCGACGGCGGCAGGATGAAAATTTCCACGGCATTGCGGAACTGCTTCTTCACCTGCTGCGCGCCTTGCCAGTCGATTTCGAGCAGGACGTCATGGCCGATTTTCATCTGGTCTTCGATCCACACGCGCGACGTGGCGTAGTAGTTGCCATGCACTTCAGCGCTCTCGAGAAACTCGCCCGCGGCGTGGCGCGTGAGAAAGTCGTCGACGGACGTGAAGTGGTAGTGCTCGCCGTCGCGTTCCTTCGAACGCGGCGCGCGCGTCGTGTACGAAACCGACAGGCGGATCGCGCTGTCTTCGGCGAGCAGCGCGTTCACGAGCGTCGACTTGCCCGCACCCGACGGCGCCACCACCATGAAGAGGTTGCCGGGGTACATGCCCGCATACGGATTGCGCTTCTTGTCGTGCTTCGCGTCCGCTTTGGGGGCGCTACTTTGGTCGGTCATGTTCGTTGCTTCCTTCATTCGAGATTCTGGACCTGCTCGCGCATCTGCTCGATGAGCAGCTTGAGCGTCATCGAGGCGTCTGCGAGTTCTTTCGCCGCCGCCTTCGAGCCGAGCGTGTTCGCTTCGCGGTTGAGCTCCTGCATCATGAAGTCGAGGCGCTTGCCGACGCGGCCGCCCTTCTCGATCACGTGCCGCGTTTCGTTCAGGTGCGCCGTGAGGCGCGAGAGCTCTTCGGCGATGTCGATGCGAATGCCGTACATCGTCACTTCCTGGCGAATGCGCTCGGCAATTTCTTCGCGCGAAATATTGCCGATGCTGCCGCCGTTGCCATTGCTGTCCGGCGCGGCAATGCCGAGCGCTTCCTGCAGACGCTCGACGATCTTCTGCTGGTGCTTCGCGATCAGCTCCGGCACGAGCGGCGTGATGCGAGCGACGATCGCCTCCATTTCGGTGACGTTTGCCAGCAGCATGTTGGCGAGCTGCGCGCCTTCGCGAGCGCGCACTTCGATCAGATCGGCGATGGCCTGCTTGCCGCAGCCGAGCACGGCGTCGCGCAGGACTTCGGCCGCCACGCCGCTTTCCGCCAGCACGCCGGGCCAGCGCAGGATTTCACCCGTGCGCAGACGGCCCGACTCGGGAAACGCTTCGAGCACGGCGCGCTCGAGTCCGGCGAGCTGATCGAGCGCGTCGCGGTTGAGCGTGCCCGCATTGGCGCCTTGCTCGCTCTTCTGGATGTTGATGCGGATGTCGACCTTGCCGCGCGAGAGCTTCGTCATCAGCATTTCGCGCAGCGTGGGCTCGCACACGCGCACGTCTTCGGGCATGCGGAAGTTCAGGTCGAGAAAGCGCGAATTCACCGTGCGCAATTCGACGGAGACACTGGCGCCGCCCGTGCCCGATGCCGCAGCAAGCTCGCGCGTGGCGCTGGCATAGCCGGTCATGCTGTAAATCATGGTTCGTCTCGCGAAGAAAGCCGTGACGTCGTGCGCAAGGCGCTCGGGTCACGGCGGAGGAATCGAGGCGCCCGGCGTGTTGTCGCGATTGGACGAAAAGCGCGGGGCGGAGAATCCACATTATCCCATTTTTGAGGGCGCGCCTTCGCAAGCGCGGGCGGCATGGCGCGCCTCGCTCAGGCGGCCCCCTTTTTCCCCTCCCGGCGCCTCCTCGCCACCTTCGGGCGGCGTCCATCGCGAGGCGCGCTTAGGCGGTAAAATCATGGTTTCCCCTTCCCGCTCGTGCCCTCGCGCACCCTCACGATGACCCAATCCAACCAGCGCCCCTCCGGCCGCGCCGCCAACCAGCTTCGCGAAGTCCGCATCACCCGCAACTACACGAAGTACGCCGAAGGATCGGTCCTCGTCGAGTTCGGCGACACGAAGGTGCTGTGCACCGCGAGCGTGTCCGAAAGCGTGCCGCCGTTCCTGCGCGACAAGGGCCAGGGCTGGCTCACCGCCGAGTACGGCATGCTGCCGCGCGCCACGCACACGCGCAGCGACCGCGAAGCCGCGCGCGGCAAGCAAACGGGCCGCACGCAGGAAATCCAGCGCCTGATCGGCCGCGCCATGCGTGCGGTGTTCGACCTCGAGGCGCTCGGTGCACGCACCATCAACCTTGACTGCGACGTGCTGCAAGCCGATGGCGGCACGCGCACCGCGAGTATCACGGGCGCGTTCGTGGCCGCCCACGACGCCGTCTCGAAGCTGCTGGCCACCGGCCGCCTGGAGCGCTCGCCGATCACCGACTACGTGGCCGCGATTTCGGTCGGCGTGTACGAAGGCGTGCCGGTGCTCGATCTCGACTATGACGAAGATTCGCAATGCGACACCGACATGAACGTCGTCATGACGGGCTCGGGCGGCATGGTCGAAGTCCAGGGCACGGCGGAAGGCGCGCCGTTCTCGCGTGAAGAGCTGAACGCGCTGCTCGACCTGGCGCAAAGCGGCATCCGCTCGCTGATCGAGAAGCAGAAGGCGGCGCTGGAGAGCTCGCATGGCTGATTTGCAGCCCGATTCAGCGGCTAAAACCGCGGCTCACGCGCTCGCGCGTGTCGTGCTCGCCTCGAACAACGCGGGCAAGCTGCGCGAATTCGCGGCACTGCTCGGTGCGGCCGGCATCGAACTCGTGCCGCAAGGCGCGCTCAACGTGCCCGAAGCCGAGGAGCCGCATCCGACCTTCGTGGAGAACGCGCTCGCCAAGGCGCGCCACGCGGCGAAGCTCACGGGCCTGCCCGCGCTCGCCGACGACTCGGGCCTGTGCGTGCGCGCGCTGCGCGGCGCGCCGGGCGTGTATTCGGCGCGCTATGCGCAGCTAGCGGGCGGCGAAAAGAGCGACGCGGCGAACAATGCGCTGCTCGTCGCGAACCTGAAGGATCACGCGGATCGCCGCGGCTACTACTACTGCGTCCTCGCACTCGTGCGCCACGCCGACGACCCCGAGCCGCTCATCGCCGAAGGCCGCTGGCACGGCGTGGTGCTCGACACGCCGCGCGGCGACAACGGCTTCGGCTACGACCCCTACTTCTACGTTCCCGAGCTGGAAGCCACCGCCGCCGAACTCGATCCGGCGCTCAAGAACGCGTCGAGCCATCGCGCAGTCGCCCTGCGCCAACTGCTCGCGCGACTGCAGGAGGAAGCGTGAGCCAGCAGCATCGAATCGGCATCGACGTGGTGCAGTCGTTCACGATGCCTGGCAGCGTTCGCCTCACTTCGCTGCCGCCGCTCGCGCTCTACGTGCATTTCCCGTGGTGCGTGCGCAAGTGCCCGTATTGCGATTTCAACTCGCATGAATGGAAGGGCGAGCGCTTCCCCGAAGACGACTACCTCGACGCGCTGCGCGCCGATCTCGAACAGGCGTTGCCGCTCGTCTGGGGCCGCCAGGTGCATACGGTGTTCATCGGCGGGGGGACGCCCAGCCTGCTTTCCGCAGCGGGTCTCGATCGGCTGCTTTCGGATGTGCGCGCCCTGCTGCCACTCGACGCCGACGCGGAAATCACGCTCGAAGCGAATCCCGGTACGTTCGAAGCCGCGAAGTTCGCGCAGTTTCGCGCGAGCGGCGTGAACCGGCTCTCGGTGGGCATCCAGAGCTTCAACGAGGCGCATCTGAAAGCGCTCGGGCGTATTCACGACGCGGCGCAGGCTCGACATGCGGTCGAGGTCGCGGCGAATACTTTCGACAACTTCAACCTCGACCTGATGTTCGCCTTGCCGCAGCAAACGCTCGCCGAATGCCAGGCCGACATCGAGACGGCGCTCTCGTTCAAGCCGCCGCATCTGTCGCTGTATCACCTGACGCTCGAACCGAACACGCTGTTCGCGAAGTTCCCGCCTGCCTTGCCCGACGACGACCAGTCCGCCGACATGCAGGACTGGATTCACGAGCGCACATCGGGCGCGGGATACGGACGCTACGAGGTTTCGGCGTACGCCCAGCCCGATCGCCAGTGCCGGCATAACCTCAACTACTGGCGTTTCGGCGACTATCTCGGGATTGGCGCGGGCGCACACACGAAGCTCTCGTTTCCGAACCGCATCGTGCGTCAGGCGCGCTACAAGCATCCGGCGACCTTTATCGAGCAGGCGCGCGCGGGCACGCCGGTGCAGGAAGAGCACGAAGTGAACGCACGCGACTTGCCGTTCGAATTCATGCTCAATGCGCTGCGGCTCGTGGAAGGGTTCCCGGTGCATCGCTTCATCGAGCGCACGGGCCTGCCGATCACGACGATCGAACCGGCGCTGCAGGAAGCCGAGCGGCGCGGGCTCATCACGCGCGATTACGAAAAAATCGCGCCGACCGAACTGGGACAGCGCTTCCTGAACGACTTGCAGGCGCTGTTCCTGAAGGACCCGCAATAAGGTCGACCTGGATCGACTGGGCGAGTGCCGCCGCGCTTGCGTTTCGGGTTACAATGCGCGGCTCCGGAGGTGTGGCAGAGTGGTTGAATGCACCGGTCTTGAAAACCGGCGAAGGGGTAACCCTTCCGTGAGTTCGAATCTCACCGCCTCCGCCAGCCCCAACCACCCGACAAGGGTTTGCGGGCGATACTGAAAAAATCCCATACTTTCACCCACACTTCAGAGTACGGCATTGCTCGCCGCACTACTGACCCAATTGCCTTGGCCGGTCAATCGCGGCCCCCTTCCAGATCAATCCGGATTTCTCGGCTTCCGCTTTATAGAAGACGCAGGCGGCAGTCGGAACCCGCCGAGGCGCCCTCGTTGATTGATCTCTGCGTTGGCTACGCTGATCGCGGTGTGCCCCACCCAGTGTTTTTTTTCTTCATCACGAAGGGCGGCCAGCCGGTCGGCAGCCTCGCGTTGCAAGGACAAAGCACGTTGCCGGACATCGTCGCCGGGCCAACCCATGGCCGCGCCGAGCGTTTCGAGCCCACCCGCGAGCCAGGCACATTCGAGCGCGTGCGCAAGTGCCGGACTCAGGCGGGCATGCTTGCCCATGACGGGCGAAGTCCACCACACTGCGGCGAGTTCAGGAATGCGGCGCCTGAAACCAGGTAGCTCGCGCCTCTGGCGCATGAACTCGGCCAGTTCAGGGACATAGTAAGAAACCTGACCGTGCTTCTTGACACGCCGCACCCGTGATCCCGTGAGCCTCATATATCACCCGTTCGCATAAGTGTCGTCTTCGCGGCGCCCCGCAGCGCACGCGGTCACAAGGATGCCCATTGCGCCGCCCTATGGTCGCAGGTGCAGGTCTGTCGTGCAATCCGATAGCCCCACATCTCGGTAGTGATCCGTGCCACTGTCGAGCCTGCAAGCGAGCCGCGTCGAAACGATTGGCGGGGCTTTCGCGAGATTGCCTTTCAGCGCGAGTGCGGAAAACGCGTAAACGTGTGCGTCAAAAACTATCGAGCACTCGATCGGCGGCGGCCCGAATAGCGGCCATCGCAGACAGCGCAACTCGAAGGAAGAAACGATCTTAGAACCGTTCGTGTCAGGCAGTGATCGGCCACAAGCGGTCGGTCGCCGTAGCAACGAATATGGTCAATCGGGCCCATGCGCGGCGCGCCATAACGGAATTCCAGCCGCACGGTGAAGCGTTGATTTCGGGCCTGTCAATGAATCGGTTTTGCGGGGCCTCAACGAGGCATGTCCGCGCCAATGGCGCACTTCAATCCGGTGCGAATGTAAAGTCCGCCTCAACCTGCCCCCCTTCATCCGAAATGATCGTCGTTTCCGGTGAAAATGGTTCGACCTTCGAGCATGTAAGCCACGCTTCCTTGCCACGAGAATCTTGGGTTGGCTTGCGACGACATACCGAGGTGGATTTTGTGCTCTGCCTTCCGTCCGGCCTGAAAACGACGACTGCACTTTGACCATCCGGTCTCGCACCTTGAGCCGCATCGAAGACAGTGCGGAGAAGTGCCAATGATCGCCAATTGCAGCGCCCTGGCAAATAGCGATCCAGAAAAAAGCGTACCGAATACTCTGTCTGCCCGGCGGGAACACGGAGCCAATCAATGACTTCCTGGGAAGTATCTGGCGCACCCATCACACGACCAGCAATCGTTTGTGTCTGACATTGCTTCTCCTGCGTCGTGTAGGTAAGCGCGAACCACAACTCGAGATTGGAGTCCTTCCGTCCTTCAATGACGACGGGCCTTTGCGGGGATGGATTGAGTGTCGGCTTATCAAATAGCCGATTCTGCTCGGCCTCTTCATGGGCGTGGAACTCTATTTCGGCCGGCTCAGCGCGTACAACAAAGGCTTGTCCGACGAGTCCCCAGAGAACCGCTGTGCCCATCACCACGTGCAGTAGCTTCATTGCCGTCCTCATCCCCGATTTTACTGTCCGTCGAACGCAAACGAACTTGATGCGGCGATGATATGCCACTAACGCAGCACACGTGCCGCCACCGATTTCGACGTAACTCAGGCGTTGAGTGACTGCTATCGGGGACCGGATCCTACATGGGCAGAAGACCGTAACGGGTCGACAACGGTCCGCGAAGGTGCGGCGTACTCGTTTACATGAGGCGTGGCCGCCATCAAGCCCGCCATCGCGCCTCCGATTGATTGCTCGGCAGGGCCCCTTTTCTAGCTCTACTAACCTACTGACCTTATTCCATAAGGCTTTGCGGCCATTTTTGACTCTACCGGCACACTCCAGGTAGGGTTAAGAATTCGGCCGAAACCTATGCCAGATAAGGTTTGTAGAGTAGTAGAGTTAGAAGCCTTGCAGAATAGGCTAAACGCTCAAGTAGCGTTTGAACACATCATCAAACTGGCTCAGATAGTAGCCATTGCGATTCTCTCCGGCGATCTTTATCTGATGGCTCGCCACCTTATACTCAGACAACAGTGTCGAAAGGTTTCTTACAGAAAGTCCACGCCCTCTGCCCCATTCGTTCCAGGGCGATTCCTCCAGATCGCGCAAGGCGCTAACGAGTTCGTGCGAGTGGAGACGGTCAGTGTTTTTTCGGGCATACACCTCGCGGATATCGTTCATCAGTTGTGTACCCGTGCTTATGGCTTGCTCGCCGCTCGTGTCGCACAGCTTGAGCGCGGCCTGGCGTGCGTACTGTGGCCAACGTCCCCCTGCAACGTCGGCAACGCACAGCAGGCTCTCCCAGTTGTCGCCGTCTCTGTCGCCCAGCGCTTCGGGAATGTCCGGGTCCGCCTCGCGAATCGCTTGGATGTTGTCGTCACGCCAGCGTGCAAGCATGGCGCGCAACATCTCGAACAGGCCGGGTTCAGCGCGCCGCAGTTTGTCCGCCCTTTCATCCTTGAGCTTCTTTCGAAGCGTCGCGACGATGCTGCGACTCGTGATCGTCTCCGCGAGTCGGTGCGCGTTAATGCCGCTCAGAGCCTTGAATCCGAACGTCGCGAAGCGACGCGGTTCCCACTCATCGCCCACGGGCACAGAGCGCCATACATAAGCGCTATCGCGCGTATGCCCGGAATTGAGCAAGCCGCGCAATTCTTCGGCCTCTCGGGTCAGTACCGTCTCGATCTCATCTATCAACAGAGTCGGGGTGTACTTTTCGACCATGCGGAACAGGGCAGATGGCGAGATGCCCGCCGCTATCGCGGGGCGCGGGACGAGCCGACCGGCCACGGTTAGCAGTTGCGTCTTGCCGCACGCCTTTTCGGGCGCGTCGATCAGCAGGATGGGCGCGACGTGGAGCACTTCAGCGAACCACGTCGTCACGACCCACAAGGCTACGGCCGCAATTGTTTCCGAGTCGGCCACGACAAATCGTCGGATAACCTTGGCAATTTCGTTGAGCATGGCCTCGCCGTTGACGGGTTCAGCGTGCGGCTCCACGTCCTCGAACGGCTTTGCTTTTGCCTCCTCGGCCTCGTCGCGTGCGGCCTTCACGAGCTTGTCCAGCAGCGACGGACGGATGCCAAGTCGCTCCGCCGCGTCGGCGCGTGAGCGTTCGTATTCAATAGCTGTGAACTTCGCGAGCCGCGCAATGTTCTGTGCGTCGCTCTCGTCGGTCGGAGCTTTGGCAGTATCGGGTTTCGCATGCGCCACGAGTGCTGATTCGAGTTGGGCGCGTACAACGTCGAGCCCGTGCGCCTGATGTAGATCGTTAAAGTCCGTCTGGTCTTCGAGGCGCGCGACGCCGAAGTCTGGAAACGCGAAATACCCGTTCACAGCCTTCGCCGCCTTCTCGGCGTCAGACTGACCGTTGCCCAGGTCGCCCGCCACTAGTAGCGCGGCGCCATGGTGTTGCGCGCGCAACGATTTCGCAACCTTTAGCAGTTGACCGCACGAGAGCGCTGCCACGGTCGGCAAAGCGGTGGCCTCGTGGATCGACAAAGCGGTCGCGACACCTTCCGCAATCACGATACGCGCGGCATCAGGGGGGAGCGGCACGACAGCCCAGAATCCGCCCGCTTTTGTGCCGTTCGCGAGTGCCGACTTGTTGCCCACCTCGTCAATCAGTTCGACGGTCGCGAGCTTGCCCTCTACATACACCGGTACGACGAGCAGGCGGCCCCGTAGCGACTCACCGTTCACCTTCGGCGCGTAGCCCGCCAGCGCCTTCACCTTTTCACTATCGATCTCGCGCAGCGCATCGACGGCACGCACGCCTTTACGCAGTAGGTAGGGATGGTCGCTGCGTGCGGGTGTAGCCTTCGCCAGGATCGCGACCGCCTTCGTTGCCGCGTCCTTGGCACGCATCTCGCGCGTCGCGTCTTGACGCTTCCGATTGGCTTCGGGCAGCGGCACGACGCGCGGGATATTGCGCGAATCGAAACCCATCCCCCTTAGCACGTCGCGAAAATCACACCCGGCGTGGCAGTGCAAGAGCACTTCTCCGTCAGACTTCGCACTTATCGACAGCGACGGGTCACGGTCATCATGCGCGGGGCAGCACGCGACCCACTGATTGGGACCGGTCTGGCGAACGCCATCCAGGCGGTCGAGAATTTCGCCCGCGCGGATCTTTGTGGGAAAATCATGCTCTGACATAGCTGTACCTCGGCCCGCCTACGCGGGCTGTTTTTTTTCTTCAGTCGCCTCGCCGCCCTTGCTCGCCGATGCCTTGGGTTTTTCGAATTCACCGTCGTGCTTCGAGCGATACGCACGCACGCGCTTCATGTGCTCATTGCGTGTCGCGGTAGACGCCGCCGCCTTCGCCGCCAGCCATTTGTCCAGGGCGCTCGTCAGGAAGAGCGTGATGCGTGGCGCGGCCTTTATTGGCTGCGGAAAATCCGGGTCATCCTTGACGAGCTTCCAGAGCTTTCCGATTGATACGTCGATGTAGGCAGCAGCGGCAGGAGGGCGCAGCGCCGCAACAGCAACAACGAGCTCTTCGGTCTGGGTACGGGGCAATTGGCGTTCGGTCATTTGTGTCTCCCACTGTCAACGGAGACACATTCGATGCCATGCGTTGTGGGCGTCAAGCGACCAACAGTGTTGGCGCGCAAACCCTTGGCGGGCGAGGGTGTTACGGTAGATCCACCAACACTGTTGGCGTATGGCGCAGGCGTCCAGCAATCAATCCTCCTGGCGTTTGCCGTCGATAACGCGCGTACTGCGCGTCTTGGCCTTCCCGCTCTTCGGCTTTTCGAGATGCTTTCTGACAGCCTCGCGCGACACCTGAAGTGCCGCCGAGATCGTGCCGACGGGATCGCCGTCGCTTTGAGCGGCCAGGAAGTTGCGCCATGCGACCAATGCGGCCCGCTCGGCGTCCACCCACTTCGCAGCCAGCTTGCCGCCCTTGCGCTGCATCAGCATGGGCGGGATATCGATGCTGGCAGGCGCGTCAAGGGTCAAAGTCTCCGCCGGATCAACCGAGCCGCCAGCGATCGTCGAGGCGACTTCCGGCACCGATTCTTTGCGATCCAACACTTCGTCCCGCATGAAGGCTTGAAACTCGACGCGCTCAAAAAATACCCTCACGAATGGCGCGAACGGCCACCGCAACGGCATTCCGTCCATCTTCGTACCATCCTCGTATCGAGGCGTCAGGCGCCCCGCCAGCACGGCTGTTTCTACTGCGCGCCGGAGACGCTCTGCGGTATACGTCGCATCTAAATCGCGATCGTATTGCACCGCGCCAGAAAGAAAAGAGTCTCGGCGTGCCGGCATTTCTTCAGGCGCCAAGATCCGCGCGGGGTGTTTGGGCAGGACGGAATCCGGGCTTAGGTATTTGAGCGTCGCATACTTCACGACGCGCGGCTCCGCTTCCGTGAGATCGTCGTCGTCATCGTCGCGCCAAATTTCGACGCGTTCTCCGGCGCCGCGTTTGCACGTTAAACTGCCTGCGTTATGCTCTCGTTCAGCCATTGCCGTGCTCCTGGTCGAGCAGGGTTGATGGTCAGGCCCGCCGCGCAGCGCTAACTACACGGCGGGCCGCTTCTCTTACTTTGCTTTACGCGTGCCCATCGGCAAGACATCAGCCGCGCGAGGAATTGTCCCGCAAAACCTCGCCCACGCCTGCATCAATAAGCGGCGCTTCGCGAGCAGATCGCCGCGCTGATAGGCCGCCTCTACTTCCGACTTGAGCGCATGCGCGAGTGCCTTTTCCGCCAGTTCGCGCGGAAAATTTGTACATTCTGCGGCCCAATCGCGAAACGTCGAGCGCGCCGTACCATGTGCCGTCACGTCGACGCGGCCCATGCGACGGAGCACCGCCCCCGGCGCCATGTCCGACAACATCCCACCTCGCGGAGCCGGAAACACCAGATCACTACTGCGCGGTAGAGCTTCGAGCAGCTTTACGGCTTCGTCCGACAGCGGGACACGGTGCTCGGCTCCGCCCTTCATGCGCGATGCGGGAATAGTCCAGACGCGGGCGTCGAGATCGACCTCGCCCCATGTCGCGCCGCGCACCTCGCCCGGCCTTGTCGTCGTCAAGATTTCGAATTCTAGAAGCCGCGCGGCTATGCCCTGGCGTTCACGCAGATCGCGCATGAATTCCCCGATCTCGCTGTACGGAATCGCAGGATGGTGCCTTGATGTCTCGCGTTGCACCTTGCCCGGTGCCGGCAGCAGCTTGTCCATGTGATCGCGCCACCGCGCCGGGTTCTCGCCGGTACGGTATCCGTGCACTGCCGCCCATCCGAGAATCGACTCGATCCGCCCACGCAAGCGCGAGGCCGTTTCGTTCTTCGCAAGCCAAATGGGTTCCAGTACGCGCATGACGTGCGCTGTGTCGATATCAGCTACGTCCATCGAGCCGATAATGGGATTCGCGTAGGTCAACAAAGTCGCGGCCCACTGTTTTCGGTGCTTGCTGTTTCGCCACGCGGCTTCATGCACTTTGATATACGCGACGCCGCATTCCTCGAACGTTTTCGCGTTGACGGCGGCCATCCTGCGCGCGGCCAACACTTCCCTCCGATGCTTAAGAGGGTCAATTCCGTCACGCAACAGGTTACGGGCGTCGATCATCTGTTCACGCGCTTCGACCAGCGTCACGATATCCGCGCCGCCCAAGCCCATTTCGGTTGTCCGTCCGTTGACCTTGTATCGCAGCGCCCAGCTTTTGCCCCCGACCTCGGCGCCGGTGCCCTTGCCCACGACAAGGAAAAGGCCGTTGCCATCCGGGTAATAGCCCGGCTTGGTAGCACGCTTAATCGCGAGCGGCGTAAGGCGATTAACGAGTCGCTTTCCCATACACCACACTCCCACACTACAAAACGAAATGAGAGTTTACAGTCGGCTACAGTGGGAGACAACTAAATCACAGAAACCCCTTATTTTTCAGCACGATTCATTGACAGTCGAGTACAGTCGACTACAGTCGGAGACGCTAATTATGGCGGACACCGCCTCCGCCAATTCTTGAAACCTGGCGCGTCTGCGCGCCAGCGTGTCGTCAAAGCGCCGGCCATCAGGCCAATACGCCGCTGATCAACGAGATGCCACCCCAATGCCACGAGAGCATGCGTGGTCAGCATCGAGGAATAAATAATCAGGACTGCGATTAATTTAACGACGGCAAGCCGTGCTTAGCCAGGGCGCGCCGACATTCGGATCGAATATCCCGTCACAACGCCCGCAATTAAAGGGTCGAACCCATAAATCGCCGCAAGAAACCGCGCGCAATTCACTAGGTGAAAACCCTAACCATGAGGTAAAATCCTACCCATCGATGGGAAAGATCACCATGCCGCACCAATACCAACTGCTCGAAAAATTCGCGTTCTCGCTTGTCGTCCTGTTCGCCGTGATGTGCTCCAGCTACATCGCGTGGGAAACTTCGCCCAATCTTCGCGACAACTTCCAGGTCGGCAAGGAACTGTTCCTGAAGAGCGGCGAGTACTCGTACGCCTGCGCGACGACCACGGCCGATCCCTGCGCACAGTTCCCGGTCGAATAAGCACGCTCAGGCACCCGCCGCTTCGCACGTTTGTCCCACGTCCCGTGACAACGCGGGACAGTTCTGATTGCTTCCCGCTGCGTATCGTCTAAGCTCGAATCAGGTTCCGCTTCCGAGCTTGTTCGACATGCTCATCTGCGTCCAGTGGTCATGCGGTTCGTCCGCACCTCGCGCCTTCCTCGCACGGCGCCTCGGTCTGGTTTTGCTGCTCGCGATTCTCGGGTGCCTCGGCGCCTGCACGATCACGCCGCCGCCCAAACCGCTCCTCGCCATTCCTCCCGCGGCAATCAACAGCGCCACACTCGACGACTACCGCACCACGGTCGCGAAACACATCGTCGCGCACAACCCGACCTACGTTTTGCACGGCACGCCGCAGGCCATGCTCCGCTCGCTCGTGGTCGTGTCGTTCACGGTCAATCGCAATGGCCAGATCGTGAAGTCATCGGTTTATCGGACCAACGGCGACAACGAAGCCGAGGCCACCGCACTCGCAACACTGCGCCGTGCCGCGCCGCTGCCGCCACCGCCCGGCGGCCTGCTCAATTCCGCCGGCCAGCTCGAGATGTTCGAGGACTGGCTCTTCAACGACAACGGCAAGTTCCAGTTGCGCACGCTCGCTTCGCCGCAAGCGCAGAACTTCCAGTAACGTCAACGCTTCGCCCGCCTGTTTACGCCCGCCTTGCTGCGCGGCGCGCACGGTCGTTATAATTTTTCGCTATCCCCAGCCGGCGCCCGCCGGCCATGCCTCTCGCCACGCGCCATCCGCGCCGCCGCGTGAGGCTTCGATCGTGCTCGCGCCCCTTCGTGCCTATCGGCACGCGCCATAGCCGGTCAGGAACCACCGCGCACAGCCCGCGCTGTGCGATGCATACTGGCGAAGCGTCGCCGCCTGACGGACGCTGCGTGCTGGAAGCGCCCTGAGCGTCGCGCGCCAGAGCGCGCCCCGCCACGCTTCGAGCCTGAACAAAGACGTCCGCGCAAGCCTCGCAAGACGGGAGGCGTAAGCGCGTCACAACGACTGGAGACCCTTGAATGTCCACCTCCCCCATTTCGCCCGCGCGCGCCGATCAGGCAAACGCAGCGAAGCAGCAAAGCACCGCACGCGTGATCTTTGCGAGCTTTATCGGCACCGCAATCGAGTTCTACGACTTCTATGTGTACGCAACGGCTGCCGCGCTCGTCATCGGCCCCGTGTTCTTCCCGCACGGCTCGGCCACCGCGCAGGCGCTCTCGGCGTTCGTCACCTTCGGCATTGCGTTCGTCGCGCGGCCAATCGGCTCGTTCATCTTCGGCCACTTCGGCGACCGCATCGGCCGTAAATCGACGCTGGTGGCGTCGCTGCTCGTCATGGGCCTGTCCACCACGCTGATCGGCTTCCTGCCCGGCTATGACGCGATTGGCAGCCTCGCGCCGATCCTGCTGTGCATCCTGCGCTTTGGCCAGGGCATCGGCCTGGGCGGCGAATGGGGCGGCGCCGCGCTCCTCGCGACGGAATACGCGCCGCAAGGCAAGCGCGGCTGGTTCGGCATGTTCCCGCAGCTCGGGCCGTCGGTGGGGTTCCTCGCCTCGAATGGCCTTTTCTTCGGGCTCGCCTCGACGCTCTCCGACCAGCAGTTCCGCGACTGGGGCTGGCGCGTGCCGTTCATCGTCTCGGCGGTGCTCGTCGCGCTCGGTCTGTACGTGCGCCTGAAGATCGCTGAAACGCCCGCCTTCAAAGCCGCTGTCGAGCGCGAGGAACGCGTCAAGGTGCCGATCGCGACGCTGCTCTCGCAGTACTGGTGGCCGACGCTGCTCGGCGCGCTCGCCATGGTCGTGTGCTACACGCTGTTCTACAACGCGACGGTGTTCTCGCTCTCGCACGGCGTGACGGCGCTGCACATTGCGCGCCCGACCTTCCTCGGCATGCTGTGCATCGCCGTGGTGTTCATGGGCATCGCCACCCCGATCTCGGCCTGGCTTTCCGATCGCTTCGGCCGCAAGCCGGTGCTGATCGTCGGCTGCATTCTGGCGATTCTCTCGGGCTTCACGATGGAGCCGCTGCTCGGCAGCGGTGCAACGCCGCTCGTGCTGCTCTTCCTCGTGATCCAGCTGTTCCTGATGGGCGCCACGTTCGCGCCGATGGGCGCGCTGCTGCCCGAGTTGTTCCCGACGAACGTGCGCTACACGGGCGCGGGCGTGGCGTACAACCTCGGCGGCATTCTCGGCGCTTCGGTCGCGCCGTATATCGCCCAGGTGCTCGCCGCGCGCGGCGGTCTCTCGTGGGTCGGCGCGTATGTGTCGATCGCCGCCTGCGTGAGCCTGTTCGGTGTCCTGTGCATGCGTGAAACGCGCCATACGTCGCTGTCGTAACGCGTCGCCGCATCAAAGAAAAAGCGGAGTCCGCCAGCCGGACTCCGCTTTTTTTACGCCCTTGCAAATCGCGATTTTTGATCGCTTTGGGCACGCGCAATGCGTGGCTATACTCGAATCAACAGGCGGGGAGCGATCTCCCGGGGGAGCCGATGATGAACCTGCATCTGAGCAACGCCGACATTGTTCTGATCATCGCCCTCGCCCTGGGCATCTCCCTCCTGATGGCGTTTCGCCTGCGCACCGCGAGTTGGCGCGCGGTCGTGCTCGAAGCGCTGGCGGCGAACGCCGCGGCAATTGCCGCAGTCGTCGCAATCGAAATGCTGCTTGCCTGAAGGCCGGCATGCCGCTGGTGCCGCTGGTGCCGCTGGTGCCATTCGCACGGCGCCATGGGGTGCTGCGCCGTGTGGCGGCGATCAGCGGTAGTAGTAGCCGTGATGGTAGCCACCGCCGTAGTAGCCGCCGGCTGGCACCACGACGCAGCCGCCCAGCGAAGCCGCAAGCAAAGCGCCGGCGATGAGGGTAAGCGTCAATCGTTTCACAGTGTTCTCCCTTCAAGTCAGTGTCTGGGTCCAGCCATGCGATGTCGGGCTGGACGGTTACGATTGAACACGACGGCGAAGGCGTGAGGCGTTGCAATTTGTAAGCAGCGGTATGGCTCGTGTAACAGGATGGGCGTCCAAAGCCTTTTGCACGTGCGCCCACACGCGCGCGTGCAATACGAGCGCGACACTTTTAACAAGCTCGTAATAGGAAACCGCGAGGCAACCGCGAGAAAACGGCGAGGAAAGCGCGCGGCAAGCGCGCGCAGAAGCGCGAAAACTCAAGCGGCGTGAACGCGCGATGCCTGCGTGGATGGGCCACCGTCGCGCGCGGGGTAGATGCGGTCGACGGCATCGATCGCTACCTGCACGGGTGGCACGTGATGGCCATCGCCGATCGAGATCGAACGATTGGGCGCACGCACGCCGCTGTGCTCGGCGTCGGTCGAAACGAAGACCATCACGGTCGGCTTGATGAGCGCGTGCGAGAGATGCACGAAGCCCGTGTCGGTGCCGACCACGAGCGCGCAATCTTCGATGCGCTGTGCGACTTGCGAGACCGTGAGGCGCGGCAGCACCGTAGCACCTGGGATGAGCGCCGCGATCTCGAGCGCCGTGGCGCGCTCGCTATCGGAACCCCACGGCAGTTCGATGCGCAGGCCACGCGCGATCAACGCGTTGCCCAGTTCACCCCAATGCGCGACCGGCCACTTCTTCTCGTCTTTCGAGGTCGCATGAAAGAGCAGCGCCGTGGGCGCCTCAGGCGCGGGCAGCGCGGTGCCGTCGCGCGGAATGCGCATCTGAAAGTCGGGCGGCGTATCGACTGTGTAGCCAAGCGCCTCGCCGGCGCTGATGCGCATGCCGTGCCACGCATCGCATTTCGGACGCGGCCCGAAGCGGCCGTTGTACGCGAAGGCCGCGCCACGCTCGCCGAGATCCTGCGACAGATAGCCGAAGCGGCGCCGCCCGCGCGCGATAAACGCGATGATCGCGCTCTTGTACACGCCGTGAATGTCGACGATCGCGTCGTAGCGGTAAGCGCGCAGTTCCGAAATCGATGCCCAGATCGCCTTGAAGTCGCTCCAGCGGCGCGCCTTCTTGAAGCGGCGCAGCGGCGCGCAGAGCACGCGGTCGACACCTGCGTTCCAGCGCACGATATCGGCAAAGGCCTCGTCCGCGGCCCAATCGACCTTGACGCCAGGGAAGGCGCGCTGCACGTCGGCGACGACCGGAAGCGCTTCGACGATGTCGCCGAGCGAAGTCACTTTGACAATCAAAACTCGTTTCATTGTGCTGCGGACCGCGGGGCCCGATATTCCAGTCTTCAAGGGATTTCCGGAGATTCTAGCGGACGAACCTTGCGTCAACCTGCGAATAGTCGATTCGATGCGAACGATATCTGTCCCTTTCTTACTCAAACGACGTGTGGCATCGACAACGCGCACCGCAAAACACACCGGGCCCGACGCGACAAAAGCGCGTCGGGCCCGGAATGGACGACCCGTCGACGGATCGATAACAACGGTCAACGGCTAGTAGATGACGACCGGCGCGGGTCGCACGTACATGGGCCGCGCCGGCACGACGATGCAGCCCGCCAGCGTAAGCGCGAGCACGGCTGCCGCGAGCAGTTTTTTACTCATATTAAGACTCCCCTCGGGCTCGAAAGATCAAGCGGCCCAGTGGCCTTCGACCCAGCGCCAGTTCGGGCCGTGCGCGATCCAGTGGCCCGGCACCCAGTGATAGCCAACACGCTCAGCCTGCCAGTGGCCGCGCACCCACACGTACTGGCCGTGGTCCCAACGCCAGTGGCCCTTGTCCCATGCGTAGCCCGCACGCGGCGCCGGCATGACTTCCACGCGTTCGGCAGGCGGCGGCGCGCTCGGCTCGAGCACGACGATTTCGGCAAGCGCGGGAGCCGCGACAGCGCATGTGCCCGCAGCAACGATCGCGGCCTTGGCGATGAAGAGGCGAATGGAGTTGTTCATGTTGATCACCCTTGAATGTGGACGCCATGATTGGCGTTACCCGATCAATGCACGAACAGGGCGTTGCGCTGACAGCGGCGGTGTAACGGCGCAGGGTGAAGTGAAACCGAATATTTCGGTAAGGCGGAAGGGGCGTTGGCGCGCAGCGCGCGAGAAAGCAAGGCGCGAAGGAAAAGCGAAGCGATACGACAAACGACGCGCGCAGCGCAGCGGCTGCGCGCGCTTAAGACTCAAGCCTGCGGAATCTCGATCTTGACCTCGAGCACTTCGAGATCGTCCTGACGTTCGAGGCTCACGCGAATGTCTTCATCGGAGATCTTCACGTACTTGGAGATCACCGCGACCAGTTCGCGTTGCAGGGCCGGCAGATAGTCGGCGGGCGGATGGCCGCCTGCGCGCTCGTGAGCAATGATGAGCTGCAGGCGTTCCTTCGCTACCGAGGCGGACTTCTTCTTCTCGCCGAGAAAAAACGAAAGAAACGACATGACGTTCGCCTCCCTTACTTGCTACCGAAGAGGCGCTGCAAGAGGCCCGGCTTCTGGTAATCGGTGAAGCGAAGCGACTTGTCCTCGCCGAGAAAGCGCGACACGACGTCCTTGTACGATTCGGCGACGTCGGTGCCGTCCAGATGCACTGCCGGCAGACCCTGGTTCGATGCGTGCAGCACCGCTTCCGATTCGGGGATCACGCCGATCAGTTCAATGCGCAGGATCTCCTGAATGTCGTTCAGCGAGAGCATTTCCCCTTCGCTCACGCGCTTCGGGTTGTAGCGGGTGATGAGCAGGTGCTCCTTGATCGGGTCCTTGCCGTCGATCGCGCGCTTCGTCTTCGACGACAGCATGCCGAGAATGCGGTCCGAGTCGCGCACGGAAGACACTTCCGGGTTCGTCACGATGAGCGCTTCGTCGGCGAAGTGCATCGCGAGCAGCGCGCCCGACTCGATACCGGCGGGCGAATCGCACACGATGTACTCGAAGTCCATCTTGCGCAGGTCCTCGATCACCTTCTCCACGCCTTCCTTCGTGAGCGCGTCTTTATCGCGTGTTTGCGAGGCCGGCAGGATGAAAAGGTTTTCGCACTTCTTGTCCTTGATGAGCGCCTGATTGAGGTTCGCCTCACCCTGGATCACGTTGATCAGGTCGTACACGACGCGGCGCTCGCAACCCATGATCAGGTCGAGATTGCGCAGGCCCACGTCGAAGTCGATGACCGCGGTCTTGTGGCCGCGCAACGCGAGGCCCGATGCGAAACTCGCGCTCGTGGTCGTCTTGCCGACACCACCTTTGCCCGAAGTCACCACAATGATTTTTGCCATTCCCTTACCTTGCGTTCGTCAGTTTCTCAGTTTGGTCTCATCGCGTGCCGCTCATGCCCCTGCTCGCCTGCGCACGACGCTCGAGCTGCGACTCAGGTGAGCCTCAACGGTTCGATCAACAGCTTTTCTTCCTCGAGCCGGATTTGAGCCGGCTTGCCGCGCACGTCGTCGGCGAGTGGGACTTCAGTGGTACGGTAGATGCCCGCAATCGAAATCAGTTCCGCCTCGAGGCTTGTGCAGAAAATGCGTGCGTCGTGGTTGCCGTGCACGCCCGCAAGCGCACGGCCGCGCAACGGCGCGTAGATATGGATGTTGCCCTCTGCGATCACTTCCGCGCCGTTGGAAACGAGGCCGAGCACAACCACGTCGCCCTTTGCGTAGATGCGCTGACCCGAGCGTAGCGGCCGGTCGACCACGAGCGTGGGTTCCGCGCGTGCGCCGGCTTCGAGCGACGCCGCGGCGCTCACCGTAGCCGCCGCGCTCGCCTGGGCGGCGGCCGGGTCCGTTTCGGAGGGAAAGAGTTCGGGCTGTGCAGCAGTGGTTTGCGGCGCGGCCGATGCGGTGGCAGAAGCGCTGGCAGATGCAGTGGCAGGCGCATTCGAAGCCTCGCCGTCGCTCGCCGCTTCATCGAAGGCCGGCTTCGTGCCCGCGCCGCGGCGGTCGCGCGCTTCGAGGAAAGGCAGGCCTGCTGCAGCGGCCCAGCCATGTTGCTCAGGCTGTGCAACCACGCCGACCGGGCGCATGCGCACGCTTTCCAGCAGACGCGCGATGTCGCCGAGCGCGACCTGCTCGCCGTCGGCGAGACGCCGCACGTCGATCGCGACGGTGTCGTTTGCGAAGAATTCAGGCGTCGCCTCGAAGCGCCGCGTAAGTTCTGCACGCATGGCATCGAGCTCGGTCGTCTTGACCACGAACAGAAGCGTATCGACTGAACCGCTCTTCAGTTCAAAATATGGCGATTTCCTGGGCGACATGGCGTTCGGCTAAAAATTTTGCGTATTTTACAGGCGCGGACGCACACGGCCATTATTTTTAATGGTGTATTCGGCCAAATTCCCTGCTCGATACGCACAACCCGCGCACAAACAAAAATGGCGCAAAAAAAGCGCGCGAAGCGAGACCGCGAGCGCGAACGATCGGGTTCGGTGTGTCGTACGGAGGGAAGTGAAGCTGGAGCGCCGCCGCGCACAGCGGCGCGAACGGCAGGCGTTATGGTGAAGAAGCCGGTGAAGAAGCGGACTTCGCGTGCTCGCCGAGCGCGCGCATGAGCAACGTTTCCCATTGCTCGGGCTGTTGCTGGCTGCGCGCGTGATCGCCGGTGGCGACAAAGCCGAGGCGCTCGTAGAAACGCATGGCCGTGGTGTTCGCGTCGGTCACCCAGGCGTAGACCTGCGTGGCGCCTTCGCTCACGAGCCATTCGATGGCGCTGTTCAGAAGCAGTTCGCCGCCGCGCAGATGACGCACCGCAGGCGCGACCCACAGCGCCGAAACGAACGCGCGGCGCGCCGGCGCGCTTTCGAAGCTCGCGCCGATCAGCCCGGCCGGATGGCCCTCGGTATAGAGAATGAACGACGTGCCGGTGTGCGAAACCGCATGGCGGGCCGCCGCGGCGTCGAAAACGGCGGCATCGGCCGATAGCGCGTCTTCGAGCGTGTCGCCGAATGCATAAGGCGCGTCGCGCAGCGATGCTGTTCGAAGCTCGCGGAGCACGGCACCCTGATCGGCGGCGATACGGCGAACGGTCAGTGACGGACTCATGCAGTCGTAAACCCCAATAAAGCGCTAACGCGTAGCTTTAACCGAACTGGCTTGAGAGTCAAATCCTTATTTGACAATTGCCTGCAGACCACGCCTCGCGCGCGATCCTTGACAGACGGCCGCAGAGGCCGCACAACCGCGCTCACGGGGCCTCGTAGGCGCCTGTGCCGTCCGGCCAGGGCGTGAGGAGTTCGTAGCCGTCGTCGGTGACCGCAACCATGTGCTCCCACTGCGCCGAGAGCGAGCGGTCCTTGGTGACGACCGTCCAGCCGTCGCGCTGCACCGTCGTGCCGGCGCGGCCTGCGTTGACCATCGGCTCGATCGTGAAGACCATGCCCGGCTTCAGTCGCACGCCCTGCCCCGGCTGGCCGTAGTGCAGCACCTGCGGCTCCTCGTGATAGACCTTGCCGATACCGTGGCCGCAATACTCGCGCACGATCGAGAAGCCATCGCTTTGCGCGCGCTTCTGGATGGCGTTGCCGACGTCGCCGAGCGTCGCACCCGGCTTCACCTGGCGGATGCCCGCGAGCATCGCTTCGTAGGTCGTGTCGATCAGCTGGCGGCCCACCGTGCTCGGTGTGCCGACGCAGTACATGCGGCTCGTGTCCCCGAAATAGCCGTCCTTGATGACAGCCACGTCGATGTTGATGATGTCGCCGTCCTTGAGCACCTCGCCGCGGCTCGGAATGCCGTGGCAGACCACGGAATTGACGGACGTGCAGATCGTCTTCGGAAAACCGAGGTAGCCGACATTGGCCGGGACGGCCTTGAGCGTGTTGACGATGTAGTCGTTGCAGAGGGCGTCGAGGTCGTCGGTGGAGACGCCCGGCTTCACGTGCTCGCCGATCATCGCGAGCACGTCGGCGGCGAGCCGGCCCGAAATGCGCAGGCGGGCGAGATCGTCGGCAGACTTGTAGGTGATAGGCATCTGTGGACCGAAGTAGGCGCGGCGGTGTGCTGGAGAACGCTTCGCCGCAAATTCAAAGGAGCGATTGTACCGGCGCTGCAGCGTCGCTAGCGCAGCAAGGCGCGTCATCGCCATGACGCCGGGCGTGGAATTTTCAGATATCTCCGATTGTTCGAGCGCAACCCACCGTCAAAAATGAGAAATATCTTACATCGCAAGCAGGAAGCCCGATCATGACCTCAAGTCATCCCGCCCCCGCCTCCACTCCGAACACGGCGCTCAACGTCCTGATCGCGCTGCCCACCTACGACAACTCGGTGCATTTCGACTTCGCCATGGCGCTTGCCCGCCTCATGGAAACGCTCAAGGAGCGCGGCATCGGCTTCGAGTACATCCACACGGCTTCGTCGCATATCATCCGCGCGCGCAATTTCTTTGCGAATTATTTTTTGAGCCATCCCGAGTTCACCCATCTCCTCTTTCTCGATACGGACATGGACTTCTCGCGCGAAGCGGTTCTGCGCCTGATCGCCGGCGACAAGCCGGTGGCCGGCATTGCCTGCCCGTACCGCTTCTTCGACCGGGAAAAGCAGATCACGACCGCCGATGTGGGGCTCACACTGCGCGAATGGCAGGAAAAAACGGTGGACTACAACACGGCGATCCTCGCCGACGAAGCGGGCAGCAGCTTCGTGTCCGATGGCTGGGCGGAGGTGAGCCATATCGGCACGGGCATCTTCCTCGTGCGGCGAGACGCGCTGGAGTCGATCGTGGCGCACACGGAGCTATACCGCCCGCCTGCGCAATACGCGGGCTACCTGCCGGACGGCAAGTTCTATGCGTTCTTCGACACGGTCGGCGAAAAAGGCGTGTACCTCTCGGAAGACCTGTCGTTCTGCCGGCGCGTGCGTGCGGCAGGCAAGTCGGTGTGGGCGCTCGTCGACGAGAAGATCGTGCATCACGGCGGGTCGTCGATTTCCGGAACGTACCTGCGCGCGCTGGAGATGCGCGGGCATATGCAGCAGTAGTGCGTGCACCTGCGCGAGCACCGCGCGCAGAAAAGCAAAAACCCCTGCAGCGATTAAGCATGCAGGGGTTTTCTGAATTTGGCGGAGAGGGTGGGATTCGAACCCACGGTACGGGGAAACCGTACGCCTGATTTCGAGTCAGGTACATTCGACCACTCTGCCACCTCTCCGGTGTACTGCTCTTTACTGCCTCTCTGATCTTGGTCGGCGACCAGAGAAGCGAAGATTATAGAACATTTTTTGAATTCCGCAAGCCCTCTTTGGAAAAAAGTTTCGAGGGCAAGCCAATCCCATGTTCTGTTCGCGAAGCAGTGCCTCAGGCGCTCATTGCAAGGCGCGCCACGCCGCCCATATACGGCCGCAGCGCTTCCGGCACGGTGACCGAGCCGTCCGCTTCCTGATAGTTCTCCAGCACGGCAACGAGCGTGCGGCCCACGGCGAGGCCCGAGCCGTTGAGCGTATGCACGAGTTCGGGCTTGCCCTGCGCGTTGCGGTAACGCGCCTGCATGCGGCGCGCCTGAAAAGCTTCCGTATTCGAACAGCTCGAAATTTCGCGATACGTGTTTTGCGCCGGCAGCCACACTTCGAGGTCGTAGGTCTTGGAAGCCGAGAAGCCCATATCGCCCGTGCACAGCGTGATGACGCGATACGGCAGGCCGAGCTTGCGCAGGATGGCTTCCGCGTGAACGACCATCTGCTCGAGCGCGTCGTACGACGTTTCAGGCGCAACGATCTGCACCATTTCGACCTTGTCGAACTGGTGCTGACGGATCATGCCGCGCGTGTCGCGGCCATACGAACCGGCTTCCGAGCGGAAGCACGGCGAGTGCGCCGTGAGCTTGATCGGCAGCGCGTTGCCTTCCACGATGCTCTCGCGCACCGTGTTCGTGAGCGAGATTTCCGAAGTCGAAATGAGGTACTGCGTGACCGTGTTCTCGCCGCCGCCCTTTTCCACGCGGAACATGTCGTCGGCGAACTTGGGCAGCTGGCCCGTGCCGTACAGGATCTCCGGGTTGACGATGTACGGCGTGTACGTTTCCGTATAGCCGTGCTCGAGCGTGTGCGTGTCGATCATGAACTGCGCCAGCGCACGATGCAGGCGCGCGATCTGGCCGCGCAGCATCGTGAAACGCGCGCCCGAGAGCTTCGCGCCCGTCTCGAAATCGAGACCCAGCGGCGTGCCGACATCCACGTGATCCTTCACCTCGAAGTCGAACGCGCGCGGCGTGCCCCAGCGGCGCACTTCCACGTTGTCGGCCTCGTCCTTGCCTGCGGGCACGCTCTCGTGCGGCAGGTTCGGCACGCCGAGCAGCAGGTCCGAGAGCTTCGACTGGATCTCGTCGAGCTTGGCTGCCGACGTCTTCATCTCGTCGCCGATGCCGCCCACTTCGGCCATGACCGCCGAGGTGTCCTCGCCGCGGCCTTTCATCGCGCCGATCTGCTTCGACAGGCTGTTGCGGCGTGCCTGGAGCTCTTCGGTGCGGGTCTGGATGGCGCGGCGTTCCGCTTCGAGCGCGGAGAAGGCGGCGACGTCGAGGGTGTAGCCGCGGTCGGCGAGGCGCTTCGCGACGCCGTCGAGGTCTTTGCGCAGCAGCTGGATGTCGAGCATGGGATTGTGAGACGCAGTTTCGTTGTGTGAAGGGACGATTTTAGCGCACCGGCCGGGGCATCCCGGCGGGACTGGCATCAGCCTTTGCGCTTCCTTTCGCGGATTTCGTCGCGATGCTCGTCGCGCCATTGCGCGTCGAGGTCGGCGAGGCGCGCGAGCTTTTCGCCGATCTTGCCTTCGAGCCCGCGCGGCGTGGGCTGATACCAGCGCGGCTCGCGCATGCCGTCGGGCAGGTAAGTCTCGCCGGCCGCGTAGGCGTCGGGCTCGTCGTGCGCATAGCGATATTCGTGGCCGTAGCCCAGTTCCTTCATGAGCTTGGTCGGCGCGTTGCGCAGATGGATGGGCACCGCGCGCGACTGGTCCTTGCTCACGAAGCGCCGCGCCTCGTTATAGGCGTTGTAGCCCGCGTTCGACTTCGGCGCGACGGCCAGATAGATCACGGCCTGCGCGAGCGCGAGCTCGCCTTCGGGCGAGCCCAGACGCTCGTAGGTCTCGGCGGCGTCGAGCGTGATACGCCCGGCGCGCGGGTCGGCGAGCCCGATGTCCTCCCACGCCATGCGCACGATGCGCCGCGCGAGATAACGCGGATCGGCGCCGCCATCCAGCATGCGGCAGAACCAGTAGAGCGCGCCGTCCGGGTTGCTGCCGCGCACCGACTTGTGCAATGCGCTGATCTGGTCGTAGAACGCGTCGCCGCCCTTGTCGAAGCGGCGCAGGTTTTCGGCCAGCGCGCTGCCGAGCAGCTCGCCGTCGATCTCGGTCTTCTTTTGCTGCGCGGCCGCGCGCGCGACGATTTCGAGGTTGTTCAGGAGCTTGCGGCCATCGCCGTCAGCGGAACCGATCAGCGCCTTTTTCGCCTCGTCGGTGAAAGTCAGGCCGCCCAGCTCCTCGCTCGCGCGCGCAAGCAGTTCACCCTGCTCCTCCTCGTCGAGGCTCTTGAGCACGTACACGGCCGCGCGCGAGAGCAACGCGCTGTTCACTTCGAACGACGGGTTTTCCGTCGTCGCGCCGATGAACACAAAGAGGCCCGACTCCACATGGGGCAGAAAGGCGTCTTGCTGGCTCTTGTTGAAGCGATGCACCTCGTCGACGAACACGAGCGTCTGGTGGCCACGCGCACGATGCAGCTGCGCCTGCTCCACGGCCTCGCGGATGTCCTTCACGCCCGAGAGCACGGCGGAGAGCGCGATGAATTCGGCGTGGAACGCATCGGCCATGAGGCGCGCGAGCGTGGTCTTGCCCACGCCCGGCGGCCCCCAGAGGATCATCGAATGCGCTTCGCCGGACTCGAACGCGACGCGCAGCGGCTTGTTGGGCCCGAGCAGATGCTTCTGGCCGATAACCTCGTCGATGGAGCGCGGACGCAGCCGTTCGGCGAGCGGGACGTTGGCACGGGTTTCTTCAAACATGACGTTTTCGCGATAATGACGGCTTTCCGGCTGGCCGAGCGTGAGCTGCCCAGGTTGCCTGGTCAGCCGCAGATTCGGGGACACAACGTCCGACACTACAAAACGGCCTGCCGCACCGGATGCAGTCGTGCATTATGACAGCGAGTGCCGCGGCGCGAAGCGCGGGCCGAGCCGCTCATGCTGACGAGCCCGGATAAAACAGACAAAACACACGACACAGAGGAAAGCGTTCCACATGACTCAAGATTCGCACGCCGGCGAGGCCGGCTCCACCTACGCGCCGAACGTGCCCGTACCCGACGCGCGCCGGCAGTTCCGCACCGGCGACGCCTTCGCGCTGTGGTTTTCGCTCGGCATCGGCCTGCTGGTCGCGCAGGCGGGCGCACTGCTCGTGCCGGGCCTGTCGCTGCCGCACGCGCTGGTGGCCATCGCCATCGGCAGCGTGATCGGCGTCGTGCTGCTCGCGCTCGCGGGCGTGATCGGCACGGATACGGGCCTTGCCGCCATGGCGTCGCTGCGCCCGACGCTCGGCGTTCGTGGCGTGTCGGTGCCGGCCGTCATCAACATGGTGCAGCTCGTGGGCTGGGGCTCGTTCGAGATCATCGTGATGCGCGATTCCGCCGATGCGCTCGCCAAACAGGCCTTCGGCCTGTCGATGCCGCTCGTCTGGACCGTGATCTTCGGCGTGCTCGCTACGCTGCTCGCCGTGAGCGGCCCGCTCTCGTTCGTGCGGCGCTTCCTGCGCACGTGGGGCATCTGGCTGCTGCTCGCGGGCGCGGCGTGGCTCACGTGGAGCCTGCTCGTCAAGCAGGACCTTGGCGCGCTGATGCGCCGCCCCGGCACGGGCGAAATGCCGTTTGGCAGCGCCATCGACCTCGTGGTGGCGATGCCGCTCTCGTGGCTGCCGCTCATCGCCGACTACACGCGTTTTGGCCGCAAAGCGGGCGAAACCTTCCGCGGCACGCTGTTCGGCTATGGCATCGCGAACCTCTGGTTCTATGCGCTCGGCGCCGTGTACGGGCTGGCTGCGGGCGGCGGCGACGCGCTCCTCACCACGGCGCTCGCGCAGGCCGGCGGCGGCTTCGCGCTGCTGCTCGTACTGATCGACGAAATCGACAATGCGTTCGCCGATATTCACTCGGCCGCCGTCTCGACCGGCACGTTCTGGACGCGCGCCAGCGTGCCCTGGCTCTCGGCAGCCTTCGGCGCGCTGTGCACGCTGATCGGCCTCGTCGTGCCGATGGCGAAATACGAGAACTTCCTGCTCTTCATCGGCTCGGTGTTCGCGCCGCTCTTTGGCGTGGTGCTCGCCGATCACTTCATCGTGCGCCGTCGCCGTATCGATCCGCAGGCGCTCGCCGACCTGAACGGCGTGTATGGCTATTCGGGCGGCTGGCACGTGAGCGCGTTCGTTGCCTGGGCGGTCGGCTTCGGCGCGTATCAGGCGCTCAACCAGTGGCTGCCGAACCTCGGCGCGACGCTGCCGTCGCTCGTGATCGGCGCACTGTGCTATCTCGTGGTCGCGGGGCGTCGTCGCGCGGCCTACGCTTAAGGCGCCGCACTTCGCATCCCCGCGCAATGAAAAACGCCACGCTTCGCAGCGTGGCGTTTTTGCTTCCGGCAACTTGCGCGGTGTTACTCGCAGTGGCCGCAGCCGCCGTGCGAATGGTCGTGATGACCGTGACGTTCGTGGTCGTCAGCGGGCAGGTGCTGCGCGGCCTGCGCCGTGATGCCCAGACGCTGCAGCAGCTTGCGGTCGGCTTCCGCTTGCGGATTGCTCGTGGTGAGCAGCTGGTCGCCGTAGAAAATCGAGTTCGCGCCGGCCATGAAGCACAGTGCCTGGAGCGCGTCGTCCATCTGCTCGCGGCCCGCCGAGAGGCGCACCATCGCCTTGGGCATCGTGATGCGCGCCACGGCGATCGTGCGCACGAACTCGAACGGGTCGATCGGATCGGTGCCTTCGAGCGGCGTGCCCGAGACCTGCACGAGATTGTTGATGGGCACCGACTCCGGGTACGGCTCCATGTTCGCAAGCTGCGCGATCAGGCCCGCGCGCTCGCGGCGCGACTCGCCCATGCCGACAATGCCGCCGCAGCACACGTTGATGCCCGCGTCGCGCACGCGTTCGAGCGTCTCCAGACGGTCCTCGTAAGTGCGCGTCGTGATGATCTTGCCGTAGTACTCCGGCGACGTATCGAGGTTGTGGTTGTAGTAGTCGAGGCCCGCATCGGCAAGTTCCTTCGCCTGGTGATCTTCGAGCATGCCGAGCGTCACGCAGGTTTCCAGACCCATCGCCTTCACGCCGCGAATCATGTCCTTGATCGGCTCCAGATGGCGATCCTTCGGATTGCGCCACGCCGCGCCCATGCAAAAGCGCGTCGCGCCGTTGGACTTGGCCGCACGCGCGGCTTCCAGCACAGCGTCCACGGCCATGAGCTTGCCGGCTTCGAGTTCGGTTTCGTAGTGCGACGACTGCGGGCAGTACGCGCAATCTTCCTCGCAGCCGCCGGTCTTGATCGAGAGGAGCGTGGAAAGCTGCACGGCGTTCGCGTCGAAATGCTCGCGATGCACCTGCTGCGCGCGGAACATCAGGTCGTTGAACGGCAGCTCGTAGAGCGCGGCGACGTCGGCGACCTTCCAGCGCGCGGCGGCTTCAGCGGCGGCGTGGGCGCTCGGCGCGGTCGCCTTCAGCGAAGTAATGTCGATGTGGGTTTGCGTCATGGTGTCGTGGTCCTTCTTTACGTGACTGTGCTTGAATGTGCGTCAAGCGTCGGCGCGCAAGCGCGCTAGCAACGCGTCGATGTTCAGATGTTCTGCTGCGTCATCGGCGCTCGCGCCGGGCATATGCGGCACAACGCCGACGAGCGGCGCGCCGTACTGGGCGGCGAGGCGCTCGCGCAGCGCTTCGATGTTTTCTTCGGGGAACGTCATGGCCGGGTCGATCCGGTTCGCGACCCAGCCCGCGAGCTTCAATCCGCGCGCGGCAATCGCTTCGGCCGTAAGCAGCGCGTGGCTGATGCAGCCAAGGCGCATGCCCACCACGAGCACCACGGGCAGACCGAGCGCGACGGCGAGATCGGCGGTGTCTTCGGTCGCCGTGAGCGGCACGCGAAAGCCGCCCACGCCTTCCACGACGATGGCATCCGCGCGCTCGCGAGCCGCGCGGTAAGCATCGACGATACGCGCCATGTCGAGCGTCACCCCTTCGAGCGCAGCGGCGATATGCGGCGCGGCGGGCTCCTTGAGCAGGAACGGCGTGCGCATCTCCGGCGGCAGCAGCACGCTCGCGGCGGCGTCGAGCTGATCGGCGTCCTCGTTGTGCCAGACGCCGTCGCGCTCGTACGCGCCCGCGGCGATCGGCTTGAGCGCGGTCGCGCGCAGCCCCGCGTGGGCGAAGCCGCGCAAGAGCGCGGCGCTCACGAAGGTCTTGCCGATCTCGGTATCGGTGCCGGTGACGAAAAGCGAAACCGTCATTGCGCGAACTCCTGCGCGTTTGCGCGTGCTTCGAGGCTCGCGCGTTGCAGCGATGCGTTCAGCCGGTCGAGGTCCGCATCCGAATGTGCCGCGGAGAGCGAAATACGCAGGCGCGACGTGCCCTCGGGCACGGTGGGCGGACGGATGGCCGGCACCCACAGGCCGTCGCCCTCGAGCTTGGCCTGCAGCGAGAGCGTCGCTTCGTTGGCGCCGATGACGAGCGGCTGCACGGCGGTATGCGAATCGACGGGCTGCCAGCAGGTTTCCTGCAGGAGCGAACGCGTGCGGCCAATCAAATGCTTGAGATGCGCGCGGCGCGCATCGCCCTCCTCGCCCCCGATCAGACGCAGGCTCGCGGACACCGCATGCGCCACCGCCGGCGACGAAGCTGTCGTGAAGATATACGGACGCGCGCGCTGCACGAGCCATTCGATCACGGTGCCGTGCGCGCAGATGAACGCGCCCGAAACGCCGGCCGCCTTGCCGAGCGTACCGACCATCACGAGATGTTCCGAACGCAGCGCGGCTTGCGCCGGCGCGCCGCGGCCCTGCGGGCCGAGCACGCCGAAGCCGTGCGCGTCGTCGACCACGAGCCAGGCGCCATGTTTTTCCGCGAGTTCGACGAGGCGCGCGAGCGGCGCGATATCGCCGTCCATGCTGAACACCGTGTCGCTCACGATCACTTTCGCGCTCGCGTCCGAGCTTTCGAGCATCGAAGCAAGCGCTGCCATATCGGCATGCGGATAGATCTGGACGTCGGCGCGCGAGAGCCGTGCGCCGTCGATCAGCGAGGCGTGGTTGAGCGCGTCGGAGAAGATCGTCGTGCCGCGACCCGCGAGCGCCGTGAGCACGGCCAGATTCGCCATGTAGCCGGTGCTGAAGTACAACGCGCGCGGTGCATCGACGAAGGTACCTGCGAATGCTGCGAGATCGTCTTCGAGTTGCGCATGCGCGCGCGAGTGGCCGCCCAGCAGATGCGAGCCGCCACTACCCGCGCCGTAGCGTTGCGCGCCTTCGGCGATGGCCGCGGCCAGTTGAGGATGCGCGGCGAGACCGAGATAGTCGTTGCTGGCAAAGCCGATAGTCGCGCGGCCGTCCACCTGCATGTGGGCGCTGCACGGCGTGTCGGCGGTGCGCCGGCGGCGGCGCAGGCCGCGCGCGTCGATGTCGCGCAAGCCCTGTTCGAGGGTTTCGAGCAACAGATTGTGATGCGCCATATCAGAGGTCCTCCGCGACGGTGGCGTCGAAGGTCTCGCGCGTGCGTGTTGCGAGGAACGCCTGCATTTCGTTGTCCAGAATATATGGCGGCATGACATAAACCGTCGTGCCTATCGGGCGCAGCAGCAGTTCGCGCTGCAGCGCGTTTTCGAAGAAGCGGCGCGAGAACGTCGCTGCGCGCTGCGGGTCGGCGAGCGCTACGTCGAACGCGAGGATCGTGCCGCACTGGCGCAGGTTGCGCACGAGCGGGTGCGCGGCGAACGGCTCGAACAGCGCGCGCAGTTGTGCCGATTTGCGCGCGTTCGCAACGAGCACGTCGTCGCGCTCGAACAGGTCGAGCGTGGCGAGCGCGGCACGGCACGCGAGCGGATTGCCCGTGTACGAGTGCGAATGGAGGAAACCGCGCGTGGTGTCGTCGTCGTAGAACGACGCGTAGATGGCGTCGCGCGACAGCACGATCGAAAGTGGCAGATATCCGCCGCTAATGCCCTTCGAAAGCGTCAGCAGATCGGGCCAGATGTCGGCCTGCTCGCACGCGAAGAAAGTGCCGGTACGCCCGCAGCCCACGGCGATTTCGTCTGCGATCAGGTGCACGCGGTGACGGTCGCATAGTGCACGCAGGCCCTTGAGATACGCGGGATCGTGCATCGCCATGCCGGCCGCGCATTGCACGAGCGGCTCGACGATCAGCGCGGCGATGCGGCCTTCGCGCTCGATGAAAAGACGCTCGACATCGGCCAGCGCGCGCGCCGCGACATCCGCCGCCGTTTCGCCGGGCTGCGTGGCGCGCGCGTCGGGTGAAGCGACCACATGCGCATGATGCAGCAGTGGATCGTAAGCATCCCTGAAGAGCTTCACATCGGTCACGCCGAGCGCACCGATAGTTTCGCCGTGATAGCTATTGGCCAGGCAGACGAATTCGCGCTTGTCGCTCTCGCCGCGGTTGCGCCACGAGTGGAAGCTCATCTTGAGCGCGATTTCGACGGCCGACGCGCCATCGGAAGCGAAGAACGCATGGCCGAGCACGCCGCCCGTGCGCGCCGAAAGACGCTCGGCAAGCTCCACGGCGGGCTCGTGCGTGCAGCCCGCGAGCATGACGTGCTCGAGCGTGTCGAGCTGCGCCTTGAGCGCGGCATTGATCGCAGGATTGGCGTGGCCAAAGAGGTTCACCCACCACGAACTGATCGCGTCCAGATAACGAAGGCCTTCGCGGTCATGAAGCCACGGGCCCTCGCCCCGCGCGACGGCCACGAGCGGCAGGCGCTCGTGATGTTTCATCTGGGTGCAGGGGTGCCACACGGCGCGCAGGCTGCGAGCGACCCAGTCGGTCGCGCCGCGGTCTTCGCGGGCAAGGTGCGCGGGGTGCGCAGTGTGCGATTGCGAATTCAAATACGACTCCCGATACGACAGCGGGACCGAGATTAACGTGTTCGCTGCCGCAATGCACTACCCCTGAAATCGCCCTCGAACGCCCGACGGCACGGCGTTTCGAGCCGTTCGGGACAACTCGTGACCGATGAAAAACAAAGACCAGAAATGCGCGGAGATGACGACGGCAAAGTGAACCCGCCTTATGCAAAAAAATCTGCGCCGCGGTGCGAAATTACAGAACGCGGGACGGCGTAACGGATATTTTTGGCGCGCGTGGTAAGTACGCAGGTGTGCGAAGGTCAGACGATATGGCGCGCCGCGATGGGATTGCGTGCGAGGAAATGGCTTGAGGGGAATGAAAAGCAAAGCGGCCCGCATTGGGGCCGCGCTGTACTGCAGTGATCGGAATTTGAACCCGGCAGCAGCCGGATGCCAACGCTTAGCGGCTCGCCAGTGCGTGGTCGCTCTCGTCGGCGTTGTCGTTGTCCGCCGTGGCGCGCGTCGTGTCGCTGTCGACGTTCTGAGCGGTCTGCGTGCCGCCGTTGTTCCAGACCACCGTATTGTTCACGGCGTACAGACGGCACGGATCGGAGCTGTGCTTTTCGCAGTTCGAGATCGCCACGGCCATCGGATTGTCGCCGCCTTCGGCCCACGACCATGCGCCGGAGTCGGACACCGCGAATGCGCGGCTCGGATACTGCTTGAGGAAGTTGCGATAGCCGTCGCGGCCAGCCTGATCGACGAACGGCACCGCGCCGACCGAGTCGATCTGCGCGAAGCCGGTGCCGCGGGGGGCAGCCTGTGTGGCCACGCGATACTGCACCGCCGTCGGCAAGCCACGGTTGGCGAGGAACGCCTCGACCGTGGGCCACCAGATCTTCACACCATCGCGATCGCCCACGAGGCGATGCGCATCGTTCTTGTACGCGCCGAAGTCCACGAGCTTCGCCGTCGCGGCCGGGTGGTCCTCACCCGTTTGCGCGTCGCGGTAAGCGGCGAACATCTTCGTGACGAGATCGGGCGACCAGACCGAGTCGTTGTCGCCGTAGAGCCAGAGCGAGGCCACGCGAGCCTTGCCGCCGTAGTCGCCGAACGCCTGGGTCAGGTTGTTTTGCCAGCCCGTGCAGGCGTCCTGGCGCAGACCGCCCGAGAAGTTGATGAGCGCCCGCACGCCGCTCGCCGCCTCGGTGCCATAGGCCATGGTCGCCAGGCCACCGTGCGAGGTGCCCGCGACGATGATCTGGGTTGCGTCCACATAGGGTTGCTTCGACATGTAGGCGATGGTCGAAGCGACATCGGCCGCCTGGCCGAGGCCGTTGCTCGCAACATCGCAACCGTCCTGCTGATACGAGCCGCCCGAATCCGCGAAGCCCTGGCGGTTCGGCGCGACGACGACATAGCCGCGGCGCACGAATTCGCGCGCGAACGAAAGCGGGTCGCTGCGCGCCTGGAGGTGCGGGTCGCCGGGAATCTTGCCGTGGTTGAAGATCACCATCGGGAACGGGCCGGGGCCGTTCGGGCGATAGATCGTGGTTTCGAGCGTGACGTCGCCGGAGGCGTCGACGGGAACGCGGATCACCTGCTCGTTCATGCTGGCGGGCACGACGGGCAGATACGCGTCGTCGAGCGCAATACGCGGCACGTTGGCGCTGCCGAGGGGACCGCCCGCGAGACTGGCAGAATGCGCTGCGGAAGTGTTGGCGGCGAGTTGCGGGTTCGCGCTCGCATTTGCCGGATCGGAAAGCGACGCTGCGTGCGCAACCGAAAGCACACACGCGGTGCCGGCTACGACCCATCCGGTAAGGAGCTTCCTGAACGCCATGCGCTACACCACCTGCAAAAGACCTGCTGCTGTGAATCCGCCAACCGTCCGATCATTACCCGTGCTTCGCCCGTTTCAGGGCACAACGAGACACCGTTGCTCATGGTCGCGAGACCAGGAGCGGGCGTGTGACCCGTCACGTGGGATTGCATCGATCAGAACACCTGCGCGGCGCAGTTCTATCGTCGATCAGACCCGCCGCCAGCACCCATTTGCAGTCAATACATGCATGCGTGAAAAAGGTTTTTCACTATGCACTTACGTATTGTGCAGGGCACCGTGATTAGATACTCGCACGACAAATATTTGTTGTGCAATTCAGGGGTAACCCGGCATAAGGCATGCCAACCGCGCGCGGCCCTATGAAGCATGGCGCACACGCGGCTTTCGATCAGTCGCGAACGCGGGAATTTTTAAAAAGGTCCGGGAGGCGAGCGTCGCGCGCGGACAACAGCCGCGCGATTGCTCAGTAAGCGCTTGTTTGCAAAGGCATTATTTCCGGCGCCATGACGACGAACCGGGGTGGGAACTCGCGCCGGCAAATTACGGCGGCAGTCAGTTATTCGTTAGCTTGATGAAACTTCGCCGTCAACGTAACGCCAGCGGCCGTCCTCGCCGCGCGTGAAGCGGCTTGTTTCGTGCAGCCGGAACGCGCGGCCGCCCGTCTTGTAGCGCGCGACAAATTCGACGATCGCATGCGTGTCGTCGCGTTGTTCGTGGCGCTTGACGGCAAGTCCGAGCCAGCGCGGGGCGCCAACGGCCGCGGGGTCCACGTCGAGATCGGCGGGGCAGGTCTCGCTCGCCCACGTCGAGCGCAAGTACGCTTCGTCGCCCAGTGCATACGCCGTGTAGCGCGAGCGCATCAATTCGAGCGCCGTGGCGGGCACCGCAGCGTCGTCGATGAAGCGGCCACAGCACTGCGCGAAGCGCGGCGCCCTCGCGCCCGGCTTCTGGTTGGGCGCAGCGCCGCCGCAGGGACAATCTGCGGGGCGGGTGGTTTTCCCGGTACCGCGGGCGGTTTCAGCGTTCATGAGTCAGGGCTCCGTTGCGAGAACCCGCAAGCGTAGCGCAGACAAGCGGCGCTTTACCAGGCTTACCAGTCGAGTTCCGTGCCGTCGTACTGGAAGAAGCGGCCATTGAAGACGTCGCGCGCAGCGGCCGCCTCGGCCACCACCTCGCGCATGCCGGCGACGCTCGCCTCCGGGTCGATCGCCGCGTGCGCGCCGCCCATGTCGGTGCGCACCCAGCCCGGATGAAGCGCGACGCAGGTGGCGCGGCGCGTTTGCAGCGAGGTGATTTTCAGCACGTCGTTGAGCGCGGCCTTGCTCGCGCGATAGAGCCAGCCCGTCGTGCCCGTGGTCTCCGCAATACTGCCCATGCGGCTCGACAGCACGGCGAGCACACCGTGGGCCTCGTCGACGAGCGGCAGCAGGATCGGAATCAGTTGCATCGGGCCGCGCACGTTGGTGTTCATCACATATTCGAAGTCTTCGGCCGTGATGGTTTCCACGCCTTCGGTGCGCGGGCCATAAACACCCGAGACGACGAGCGCCACGTCGAGCCGCACGCCGTCGAGCTTCAAGCCGAGCGCTTCGATTTCCTCGGGCCGCGCGATGTCGAGCTGGAAGGTCTGCGCGCCGATTGCGCGCAAGGCTTCGAGCGCTTCGGGCCCGCGCGCCGTGGCCAGCACGCGCCAGCCGGCCTTCGCATACTGCCGCGCGAACTCGAGACCCAGGCCTCGCGACGCGCCCACGATCAACGCTGTTTTCATCTCGTCACCTTTTTTGTCCGTGCATTGAAACGCTGCAGCGCGCCGCCTCGCCGCTCTCGACGCGGCGCGCTTCACCTGGCGCTAGCCTACAGCAGTTCGACGCCCATCGCCGTGGCTTCTCCGCCGCCGATGCACAGCGTCGCCACGCCGCGTTTGCCGCCGCGGGCGCGCAACGCGCCGATCAGCGTCACGAGAATGCGTGCCCCCGACGCGCCGATCGGATGACCGAGCGCACACGCGCCGCCGTTCACATTGACCTTCTCGTGCGGCAGATCGTGCTCCTTCATCGCAGCCATCGTGACCACGGCGAAAGCCTCGTTGATCTCGTAGAGATCGACGTCGCTCGCTTTCCAGCCGGTCTTCTCGAACAGTTTCGTGATCGCGCCCACCGGCGCGGTCGTGAACTTCGCGGGCTGTTGCGCGAAGGTGGAATGGCCCGTCACGCGTGCGAGCGGCGTGAGGCCGAGCTGCTTCGCCGTCGATTCCCGCATCATCACGAGCGCCGCCGCACCGTCCGAGATCGACGACGAGTTCGCCGCCGTCACCGTGCCGGTCTTGCTGAACGCGGGCTTGAGCGTCGGGATCTTGTCGAGGTTGGCCTTGAACGGCTGCTCGTCGCGCTCGATGGTCGTTTCACCCGCACGCGAGGCGACCTTCACCGGCGCGATTTCCCACGCGAACGAACCGTCCTCGTTCGCACGCTTCGCGCGCTTGAGCGACTCGATCGCGAACGCGTCCTGGCGCTCGCGTGAAAAGTCGAACTCGCCCGCGCATTCTTCCGCGAACGTGCCCATCAGGCGGCCCTTGTCATAGGCGTCTTCGAGACCGTCGAGGAACATGTGATCGAGCACCTGGCCGTGGCCCATACGCATGCCGGCGCGCGCCTTCGGCAACAGGTAAGGCGCGTTCGACATGCTCTCCATGCCGCCCGCGACGATCACATCGGCCGAGCCCGCCAGCAGCATGTCATGCGCGAACATCGCCGCGCGCATGCCCGAGCCGCACATCTTGTTGACAGTCGTCGCACCGGCGGCAAGCGGGAGCCCCGCGCCGAGCGCCGCCTGGCGCGCGGGCGCCTGGCCCTGCCCTGCGGGCAGCACGCAGCCCATCACGACCTCGTCGACCTGCTCAGGCTTCAGGCCCGCGCGCTCGACCGCCGCCGCGATCGCTGCCGCGCCGAGCTGCGGCGCGGTGAGCGATGCGAAATCGCCCTGAAAACCCGCCATCGGCGTACGCGCCGCCGAAACGATCACGATGGCGTCCTGCTTTTGTGTCTCACTCATGTTTCTGCTCCTTGATGAATCCGCTTGAATCCTTGTGAATCCTTGTGAATCCGTTTTGACTCGTTAGCCGCGCTCAAGCGAAGCGCACCACCGGCGCGTCGTCACGCGCGAATCGTTCGGGGTAACGCACGCTAAACCGTATCGATGCGTCGTAGGGAAAGCAGTCCGGCACCTCGCCCGCGATGAGCTTCGCGCGGCTCTCCTGCCAGAGCGCGGGCTCGAAGAAATCTGCGTGATGCGCGAGAAACGCGCGCTTCACGCGCGGGTCGCCGAGCAGGAAGGTGCCGTACGTCTCGGGAAAAATATCGCGAGGGCCGACCGGATACCATGTCTCGCCCGATAATTCGTCTTCCTCATTACGCGGCGGCGGCACGGCACGCACGTTGCAATCGGTGAGATATTCGATCTCGTCGTAGTCGTAGAACACCACGCGGCCGTTGCGCGTCACGCCGAAATTCTTGTAGAGCATGTCGCCCGGAAAGATGTTCGCGCGCAGCAGGTCTTTAATCGCATTGCCGTATTCGCGAATGCCGTGCTCGACTTCGGCGTCGCTGCCGTTCTGCAGATAGAGATTGAGCGGCACCATGCGCCGCTCGATGTAGACATGGCGGATGACGAGGTTGTCGCCCTCGTACTCGATCATCGACGGCGCAAGCGTTTCCAGTTCGCGCACGAGCGCTTCGTCAAGGCGCGCAACAGGTAGCGCGACGCTCGAATATTCGAGCGTGTCGGCAAGCCGCCCAAGGCGATCGTGGCGCTTCACGAGCTGATACTTCTGCACCACCTGCTCGCGCGTGGTTTCCTTGGGCGCGGGAAAGCTGTCCTTGATGACCTTGAACACGTACGGAAACGAAGGCAGCGTGAACACGATCATCACCATGCCGCGTATGCCGGGCGCGATGATGAACCGGTCGCTCGAATGCCTGAGGTGGTGCAGCAAGTCGCGATAGAACAGGTTCTTGCCCTGCTTCTGCAACCCGAGCGACGTGTAGATCTCGCCCTTGGCCTTGCGCGGCATGATCGTGCGCAGAAACTCCACGTAGGCGGACGGCACGTTCATGTCCACCAGAAAATACGAGTGCGAAAAGCTGAAGAGGATGAGCAGTTGCTCGAGGCGCAGCAGCACCGTGTCCAACGCGAGCTTGCCCGCCTCCACGTGACGCACCGGCACGACGAACGGCGCAAGCAGATCGCCGTTGATGATGCGCCCGACGATATACGCGCCTTTGTGCCGGAAAAACAGCGACGAAAGCACGTGAATCTGGAAGTTCGGCTTGGGCTCGACCACGCCGAAGGTGTCGAGCATGGTCTGCATGATGCAGTCGACGTCGCGCCCGAGGTCTTCGAAGGGCGTTTCCAGCTGGAAGTTCGTGACGATGCGCTCGAGCGTCGCTGCGAGGCCGTCCTTGCCCGGATAGTACGCACGGTAGGTGGGCTTCGCGGCAGGTTCGTCGTTCTCGATGTATTCCGTCGAGATGGCAGGCCGCACGAAGATGAAATCGTTGTTGAAGTACGAGCGGTGCAGGATCTTGCAGCACACGGAGTTGAAGAACGTCTCCGCGCATTCGGGCTGCCGGTGCGTCGTAAGGAGGCCGATGTAGTGCAGTTTGATCTGCTGCCAGACTTCGCCGTCGATGCTCTCGGCACTGTATTCGTCTTCGAGCACGACCACGCACTCCTTCACGCGTTCGTCATACGAAGCGATACGTTCGCGCGCGAGTTGCTGCAGCGCATGCCAGTCGGCGGCTTCGAAGAGCGTGCGCGCCCGCACGGCCGCTTCGCAGAAGTTGCGGTAGTGACGGTTGAAGCCGTCGAGCATGGTCTGCGCGACATCGAAGCCGATCTGCGAGGAGAGCAGTTTCGGGAAGTGTTTCATGGCGGCCATGCCCGTTTCGCAAGCGCGGGCGTCAGGTTTTCGCGGGAGCGCCGCTTTCGTGCGCCGCGCTCTCGTGCGCCGCATTCCGGTCGAGCAACGCGCGCGCCTGGGTCTCGTACTGCGCGAGGTCTTCGAGCGTCGCGTCAAGGTCCGCGCGCTGGCGCTCGAGTATCTCGCGGTGATGGACCACCGTGTCGAGGAACGCCTGGAGCTGCGGGAGCGTGTCGGTCGGCGACTCGTAGAGGTCGAGCAGCGTGCGGATCTCCGAAAGCGTGAAGCCGAGCCGCTTGCCGCGCAGCGTCAGCTTGAGCCGCGTGCGATCGCGCCCCGAAAAGACGCGCTTCAGCCCCCCCGCGCCTTCGCGGCTCGGCGCAAGGAGGCCCTGGTCCTCGTAGAAGCGGATCGCGCGCGGCGTTACGTCGAATTCCCGGGCAAGTTCGGTAATCGTGTACTGGGTCGTCATGATGTGCGGAAGGCGGCTGGCCCGGCTGTGGTCTGCACGACAGCGCGAGGAACGATAGAATCGACGTTTACGTTATCGTCAAGTACGCGGTTGCGCAACCGGCGAGACAGGAGAAGACACCCACAATGAACGCCCTCGAACACCAACTCGACTATCCCTACGCCGACACCCTGCCGGAGCCTGGCCTTGCCTTCGACGTCGCGCCCGGCGTGAAATGGCTGCGCATGCCGCTGCCGTTCGCGCTCGACCACATCAACCTGTGGCTGCTGCGCGACGAGATCGACGGCCAGCAAGGCTGGACCGTGGTGGACTGCGGCATCACCAACGACACCATCAAGGAACGCTGGGAAGCGGTGTTCGAGAACCAGCTGGAAGGCCTGCCGGTGCTGCGCGTGCTCGTCACGCATTGCCATCCCGACCATATCGGCCTTGCTCACTGGATTTGCGCGGGCGGCGACAAGGCACGCTGGGACGTGCGCCTGTGGGCCACGCTCGGCGAATACATGCAGGCCCGCGTGATGGCCGCCGGCGACGGCTCGAACGCGGGCGGCGAAGGCGCGGCGCGCCATTTCGCGCGCCACGGCCTCACGGACGAAGCGTCGCTCGACAAGCTGCGCAACCGCCGCGGCTATTACGGCAGCCTCGTTCCCGCGCTGCCCACGCAGTATCGCCGCCTGCGCGAAGCCGATACGGTGGCGATCGGCGGGCGCGGCTGGCGCGTCATCACGGGCTACGGCCATTCGCCCGAGCACTGCGCCCTTTTTTGCGAGGAAACCGGCGTGCTGATCTCCGGCGACATGGTGCTGCCGCGCATCTCGACCAATGTCTCCGTGTTCGACATGGAGCCGGAAGGCAATCCGCTCGGCCTGTACCTCGAATCGCTCGGCCGCTACGAAACGCTGCCCGAAAACACGCTCGTGCTGCCCTCGCACGGCAAGCCGTTCAGGGGCGTGCGCACACGTATCGCGCAGCTGCGCGCGCACCATGACGCCCGCCTTGCCGAAGTGATGGAAGCCTGCGAGCGAGCGCCGCAAAGCGCCGCCGACATCGTGCCGATGATGTTCAAGCGCGAGCTCGACATCCACCAGATGACCTTCGCCATGGGCGAAGCGCTCGCGCACCTGAACTTGCTGTGGCTCGCGGGCAAGGTCACGCGCTCGACCGGCGCGGACGGGGTGATCCGGTTCGCCGCCTGATTACCTGGCGCACACAAAGTAAAACGGGCGGCCCGCAACGAGCCGCCCGTTTTCACATGGCGTGAGGCGCGTTAGTTCGAGCCGCCCGTGATCAGATCGGCGCCTTGCGGCCGCACGAACTTGAAGGTCGAAGCCGGCAGCGACGGGTTCTTTTCGATGTTGGAGAACGTGAGCAGCGTCACGTTGCCGAACACATCGTGCAGTTCCATGGCTTCGAGGTTGCCGTCGCGAAAGCCGATGCCCACACTCTTGAACTGCGTGTCCTTCGACTTCGGAATCAGCTCCAGCCAGTCGATGCCGTTCTTCACGCCCGCATCCGAGAGCGTGAAGTTCTTGTCGAGATCGTTGCTGCCGAACAGGATCGCCGCCGGGCTCGCGCCGAGCGCGCCGCCGAGCTTGCGCTCGGTCACCTGGTTCAGGTCCTTGTCGTAGACGTAGAGGTTGTCGCCGTCCGACTGCAGCAGCTGCTGATACGGCTTCTCGTACGACCAGATGAACTTGCCGGGCCGCGCGAACACGAATGTGCCGCTCGACGTCTTGGCGTTCAGCGTGGCCGTGGCAATGGCGTCGCTGGCGTTCTTCGCACCCGAAGGCGCCTTCAGTTCGCGCTGCACGAAGCTGCCGCGCGCGGAGTGGACCTGCGAGACGAACTGCTTCAGTTGATCGGTGCCGCTCGCATACGCCTGCGAGACCATCAGGACCGACGCGCCAAGCGCAAGGAACAGCATGCGGCGCGCGGTGCGCGCAAAGCGGGTCGGAAGTCCAGCCGGATACTGCATCTATCGTTCTCCAAGAGGTGTGTCTTTGGCCGCCGGAAATGCCGGAAAGGTTGGCAAAGCGGCGGCCAGGCGCGGCGTGGCCTAGTCGGCGTCGCCGCGGTTGGGCACGAGGATCTCGCGGTTGCCGCTCGACGACATCGCCGAAACGAGCCCGGATTGCTCCATCTGTTCGAGCAGCCGCGCCGCGCGGTTGTAGCCGATGCGCAAGTGCCGCTGCACGAGCGAGATCGACGCGCGGCGATTCTTGATGACCACTTCGACGGCCTGATCGTACAGCGGATCGGACTCGTCGCCGGTGCCGCTGGTTCCCGCAGCCGTACCCTCGTCGCCCTCGCCTCCCACCGCGCCTTCGAGGATGCCCTCGATATAGTTCGGCTCGCCCTGCTCCTTGAGCTTCTCGACGACGCGGTGCACCTCGTCGTCGGAGACGAACGCGCCATGCACGCGCACGGGCATGCCCGAGCCCGGCGGCAGGTAGAGCATGTCGCCCATGCCGAGCAGCGACTCGGCGCCCATCTGGTCGAGAATCGTGCGCGAGTCGATCTTCGACGACACCTGGAACGCCATGCGCGTGGGCACGTTGGCCTTGATGAGACCCGTAATCACGTCCACCGACGGGCGCTGCGTCGCGAGAATCAGGTGAATGCCCGCCGCACGCGCCTTTTGCGCGATACGCGCGATCAGCTCTTCGACCTTCTTGCCGACCACCATCATGAGGTCGGCGAGTTCGTCGATCACGACGACGATATGCGGCAGCTTCTGGCACGGCTCCGGATCGTCCGGCGTGAGGCTGAACGGGTTCGGGATCTTCTCCTCGCGCTTGTTCGCCTCTTCGATCTTGTTGTTGTAGCCCGCGAGATTGCGCACGCCAAGCTTGCTCATGAGCTTGTAGCGGCGCTCCATCTCGGCCACGGTCCAGTTCAGCGCGTTGCCGGCCTGGCGCATGTCGGTCACGACCGGGCAGAGCAGATGCGGAATGCCCTCATAGACGCTCATTTCGAGCATCTTCGGGTCGATGAGGATCATGCGGACCTGCTCGGCGCTCGCCTTATACAGCAGCGAGAGGATCATCGCGTTGATCCCCACCGACTTGCCCGAGCCGGTCGTGCCGGCCACGAGCAAGTGGGGCATCTTCGCGAGATCGGCGCAAACCGGCTTGCCGCCGATATCCTTGCCAAGGCCCATGGTGAGCGCCGAAGGCGCGTCGGCATAGACCGCCGAGCCGAGAATCTCGGAAAGGCGCACGGTCTGGCGGCGCTGGTTCGGCAACTCCAGCGCCATGAAATTCTTGCCCGGAATCGTTTCCACCACGCGGATCGAGACGAGCGAGAGCGAACGCGCAAGGTCCTTCGCGAGGTTCACGATCTGGCTGCCCTTCACGCCCGTGGCCGGTTCGATCTCGTAGCGCGTGACGACCGGGCCCGGATACGCGGCCACCACGGCCACGTCCACGCCAAAGTCCTTGAGCTTCTTCTCGATCAGGCGCGAGGTGAATTCGAGCGTGTCGTCGGAGATGGTTTCCTGGGTGGCCGCAGCCGGGTCGAGCAGCGAGATCGCCGGCAGCGTGGAGTCGCCCGGCAGGTCCTTGAAGAGCGGCACCTGGCGCTCTTTTTCCACGCGCTCGGAGCGCTGCGGCGTGACCACCGGCGGCACGATCGTGACCGGCTCGTGCTCCTCGATCTTCACGCGGCCGCGCTCGACCTTGCCTTCGCGCTTCACGGCCGCCGCTTCGCCGAGCTTGCGGTCGCGGCCCGCCTCGCGGCGCAGTCTGGCCATGGTCACGGCGTTGATGATGGATTCGCCGACTTTTTCGGCAACCGAAAGCCACGAAAAGCGGAAATAGAGCGAAAGGCCGATCGCGAGCGCGAGCAACAGCGCGAGCGTGCCACCCGTGAAGCCGAGTGCGTGCGAAACGCCGCGCGCCACCGCCCCGCCCACCACGCCGCCGGGCGCCTGAGGCAATTGCACCTTGAGCGACCACATGCGCAGCGCCTCGATGCCGCAGCTCGACAGCATGACGAGCACGAACGACAAGGCTTCGGCGACCCAGCTGATGTCGCGCGGCTTGTCGTCGTCATCGTCGGCAATCGCCTCGTTGCGCGTGATGCGCTGATAGTTCGCCGAGATGAGGCGCGCGAGCAGCACGATCCACCAGTAGGCGGACAGGCCGAACAGCAGCAGCAGGATGTCCGAGACGCGCGCGCCGACGCGTCCCGCCCAGTTCGAGATGTGGTCGACCTGGGCCGCGTGCGTCCAGCTCGGGTCGTGGCGGCTGTAGCTGATAAGCGCCATCAGCAGGAACACGCCTAGCGCGACCTGCAGGATCCAGCGAATTTCGGTGAAAAGGCGCGACATGCGGTGAGGCAATGCCTGCGCCTGCGCGGAATAAGGAGCTTTGGCCATTGAATCCTGGGCTGATTCTTGATGCGTTTGCGGTCCGCCAGTGCTTCCGTGTGCCCGAAACCCCGGGCAGACGGGCGCGGCCGCCGTCGTCCGATCCGGCCTATTGTAAACGCGTTGTTTCGGCCCCGGCGGCCCCACGCTGTAAATGACGGTAACTGACAACGGTGTGGGGGCGGCGCCAGGCTGCGCCAGATGCGGCGATCCGCCGCCCTGCGCGCGCCGCGACAGCACCCAGGCTATCGCTGCGATCAGTAAGCTTCATCGAGCGGCCGTCTTCCCCCGCCTTTATAATTGCGGGCTGATGCCCAACTACATGCGTGAGCCCCGCCACAACGCCGGGCGCGCCCAGGCCGGCCGCACCTGAGCCGGCCGCCCGATATATCGCGCCACGCAGCGTCTTTCTACGGAATTCGATCATGTCTGCAACCAAACACGCCAAAGTTCTGATTCTCGGGTCCGGCCCCGCCGGCTACACGGCAGCCGTCTATGCGGCGCGCGCGAACCTTTCGCCGCTGCTCGTCACCGGCCTCGCCCAAGGCGGCCAGCTCATGACGACGACCGACGTCGAAAACTGGCCCGCAGACCCGAACGGCGTGCAAGGCCCCGAGCTGATGCAGCGTTTTCTCGAGCACGCCGAGCGTTTCAACACGGAAATCGTGTTCGATCACATCCACACGGCCAAGCTCAATGAAAAGCCCATCCGCCTGATCGGCGACTCGGCCGAGTACACCTGCGACTCGCTCATCATCGCGACCGGCGCGTCGGCGCAATACCTCGGCCTGCCGAGCGAAGAGCTGTACATGGGCCGCGGCGTCTCGGCCTGCGCGACCTGCGACGGCTTCTTCTACCGCAACCAGCACGTCGCCGTGATCGGCGGCGGCAACACGGCCGTTGAAGAAGCGCTGTACCTCTCCGGCATTGCGAAGAAGGTCACGGTCATTCACCGCCGCGACAAGTTCCGCGCCGAGCCGATCCTGATCGACCGCCTGCTGGAAAAGGAAAAGGAAGGCGTGGTCGACATCAAGTGGGATCACGTGCTCGACGAAGTGAAGGGCAACGAAGGCGGCGTGAACGGCCTGCGCATCAAGAACGTGAAGACGGGCGAATCGACCGATCTCGATCTGCAGGGTCTGTTCGTCGCGATCGGCCACAAGCCGAACACGGACATCTTCGAAGGCCAGCTCGAGATGAAGAACGGCTACATCATCACGAACGGCGGCCTGAACGGCAACGCCACCGGCACGAGCGTGCCGGGCGTGTTCGCGGCCGGCGACGTGCAGGATCACGTCTACCGCCAGGCGATCACGAGCGCGGGTACGGGCTGTATGGCCGCACTCGACGCGCAGCGCTACCTCGAGACCGTGAACGAGCTGGGCCAGGCGCATGTGATGAGCGCCGAAGCCGAACGCTAATCAGCGAACGGTGTGCCGCCCGACACTTCGATCGGGCGGTACGCAAACGCGCGGGGCGCCACGCCGCTAAAATAGCGGTCTGAAGCCCGGCGGCGCAGCAGCAACGAGGGCCGCGGCCAGCCAGCCGGCGGCCCTTTGCTTTTGCGACGGTTCGCGCGCAGCCAACGATTCACCCAGCCGATTTACCCAGCGTCTTTCGCCATGCCCAAGAACGTGCCCCATCCGGGCGAGCCCAAGCGCCCCGCCTCCGTACGCCCTACGCCGGCGCCCACGCCTGCCCCCGCAGCGGACGACGGCGTGCCCGGCAAGGCGGCTTCCGGCTTCGCCGGCCTCGGCAGCCTGCGCGACGCGCTTAAGGTGCAAACCCGTCAGCGCGAGCGCGAACGCGTGGCCGCGCAGGCGGCGCGCGTCGAAGCCGCCGCCGACAGCGACCTCTTTCGCCGCGAGATCGGCCAGATCGCGCCGCTCAAGCAGCCGGCTCGCGCGCAGCCGCGCCGCGAAGCCCCCGTGCCGCTGCCGCTGCAAACGCGCCTGGACGAGCAGGCCGTGCTGCACGAAGCGATCTCCGACGAATTCGACCCGGAAGCGCTGCTCGACACCGACGACTCGCTGTACTACCACCGCCCCGGCGTGACCGAAGAAGTCGTCAAGAAGCTGCGGCGCGGCACGTGGATCGTGCAGGCGCAGCTCGACCTGCACGGCATGCGCCGCGAAGAGGCGCGCGAGGCGCTGCAGAACTTCATCCGCGAAGCAGGCAAGCGCGGGCTGCGCTGCGTGCGCGTGATCCACGGCAAGGGCCTCGGGTCGGTCGGCAAGGAGCCGGTGCTCAAGGGCAAGGTGCGCGCGTGGCTCGTGCAGAAGGAAGAAGTGATCGCGTTCTGCCAGGCGCGGCCGCACGACGGCGGCGCGGGTGCGGTGCTCGTGCTGTTGCAGCCGCATCCGGTCGGGCACGGACAGCATCATCATCACGCGCCCTGACCGAACCCGTTATCGGCGTGTCGACATGAAAAAACCCCGTTGGCTGCGTGAGCAGCAACGGGGTTTTTTATCGCGCCAGCACTATCTGGCGAACGAAGATCAGGCGATGCGCGCTTCCGTCTTCGGGTCGAACAGCACGGCCTTCGAAACGTCGAACAGCAGCTCCATGCTGTTGAGCGGCTGCGGGTTCGAGCCCGGGTGCACGCGGCTCACGATACGCTTGCCGTTGACCTGCGCGAACACGAGCGTGTCCGGACCGGTCGGCTCGATCACGTCGACCTTCACCGAATGGCGCTGCAGTTCGTGGCCATGGCCGTCGTGCGAGCTGCGCGCGTCGGTGATGCGCTCAGGGCGCAGGCCCAGCACCACTTCCTGGCCGATGTAGCTGCGCAGCTTGTTCGCGTCGAACAGCGGCAGGTTCAGCACGTTGCGCGCCACGCCCGTGTCGAGTTCGATGCCGACGCCCGAGCCCTGCTCCACCAGCTTGCCTTCGATGAAGTTCATCGGCGGTGCGCCGATGAAACCCGCGACGAACAGGTTCGACGGCGAGTCGTAAATGTCCTGCGGCGCGCCGAACTGCTGCACGATGCCGTCCTTCATGACCGCGATACGGTCGCCGAGCGTCATCGCTTCGATCTGGTCGTGCGTCACATAGACAATCGTCTTGCCCACGCGCTGATGCAGCAGCTTGATTTCCGAGCGCATCTCGATACGCAGCTTGGCGTCGAGGTTCGAGAGCGGTTCGTCGAACAGGAACATGATCGGGTCGCGTGCGAGCGCGCGGCCCATCGCCACGCGCTGGCGCTGGCCGCCCGAAAGCTGGCCCGGCTTGCGGTCGAGCAGATGCTGGATCTGCAGCATGCTCGACACGCGGTCGACGATCTGTGCCTGTTCCGACTTCGGCACCTTGCGGATGTTCAGGCCAAACGAGATGTTCTCGCGCACCGTCATCGACGGATAGAGCGCGTACGACTGGAACACCATTGCGATATCGCGATCTTTCGGCGAGAGGTTGTTCACCACCTTGCCGTCCATGCAGATCTCGCCCTTGGTCACGGTTTCGAGACCCGCGATCATGTTGAGCAGCGTCGACTTACCGCAACCCGAGCCGCCGACCAGAATCAGGAACTGGCCGTCTTCGATGTCGATGTTCACGCCCTTGAGGACGGGGACCCCGTTCGGGTAGGTCTTGTAGACGTCGCGAATGGAAAGGCTTGCCATGCTATGAATCCTTTTAATCGAATAGAGCTTCTTAGCCCTTCACCGCGCCCGCCGTGAGACCGCGCACAAAGTAGCGGCCGGCGATGACGTAGACGAGCAGCGTGGGCAGCGCGGCGATGATCGCGCCGGCCATGTCGACGTTGTATTCCTTCACGCCCGTGGACGTGTTCACGAGATTGTTCAGCGCCACCGTGATCGGCATCGAATCGACACCCGAGAACACGATACCGAACAGGAAGTCATTCCAGATCTGCGTGAATTGCCAGATCAGGCACACCATGAAAATGGGCAGCGAGATCGGCATCATGATGCGCGTGAAGATCATGAAGAAACCGGCGCCGTCGATGCGCGCGGCCTTCACGAGTTCAGCGGGCACGCTCACGTAGAAGTTGCGGAAGAACATCGTGGTGAACGCGATACCGTACACGACGTGCACCAGCACCAGACCGCCAATCGTGTTCGACAGGCCGAGGAAGCCTTCGAGACGCGCCATCGGCAGCAGGATGGCCTGGAACGGAATGAAGCAGCCCACCAGCAGCATCGTGAAGAGCGCGTCCGCGCCGCGAAAGCGCCAGTGCGTGAGCACGTAGCCGTTGAACGCGCCGATGATCGACGAGATCAGCACAGCCGGAATCACCATCTTCACCGAGTTCATGAAGAACGGCTGCATGCCGTCACAGCGCACGCCGGTACACGCTTCGCTCCACGCCTTGATCCACGGCGCGAAGGTCGGGCTCGTAGGCAGCGAGAGCATGGTGCCCGTGTGAATCTGGTCGAGCGACTTGAACGACGTCGACAGCATCACGTAGAGCGGGAACAGGAAGTACAGCGCGAACAGGATCAGCGCCGCGTACACGACCACGCGGCTCACAGTCATCTTAGGCTGCATTGCGCGTGCTCCTCGATTCCAGATACATGAGCGGCACGAGCACGGCCACGACAGTGGCGAGCATCATCATCGACGAAGCTGCGCCGACGCCGAGCTGCCCGCGGTTGAACGAAAACGTGTACATGAAGATGGCCGGCAGCGACGACGACGTACCCGGGCCGCCCGCGGTGAGCGCGACAACCAGGTCGAACGTCTTGATCGTGATGTGGCACAGGATCAGCAGCACGGAGAAAAACACCGGACGCATGCTGGGGATCACGATCTTGCGGTAGATCGTGGGCAGCGTCGCGCCGTCCACCTGGGCCGCCTTGAAGATTTCGCTATCGACACCGCGCAGGCCGGCGAGGAACAACGCCATGCAAAAGCCCGTGGATTGCCACACGGCGGCGACCACGATACAGAAGATGGCGCGGTCCGGGTTGTTGAGCCAGTCGAGCTGGAAGCTCGTCCAGCCGATGCTGTGCATCACCTGTTGAATGCCGAGGTCCGGATTGAAAATCCATTGCCATGCCGTGCCCGTCACGATGTACGACAGCGCCATCGGATAGAGGAACACCGCGCGCAACGCGCCTTCCTGACGGATCTGCTGGTCGAGCAGGATCGCGAGGAACAGCCCGAGTGCCACGCAAATCGCGATGAACGGGATGCCGAACCATCCGAGGTTCTGCGCCGACGTCCACCAGACGTCGTTGGAGAACAGCTCGCGATAGCGGTCGAGACCCGCGAAGTCATAGCGCGGCATCAGTCGCGAAGTCGACAGCGACAGGTAGCCGGTGATGAGGATAAAGCCGTAGACGAATACAAGGCTGATCAGAATGCTGGGCGAAAGCACCAGCTTCGGGATCCAGCGGTCTGCGAGCGCCGCCATCGGCGACGCGCGGCGGGTAGCAGGCGTAGCAGCCTTGCCGTTGCCGCTAAGAGAAGCAGTCACTGCGCAACTCCTGGTACGGTGCGAAAACATCTTCCGCACGATGATGGGGTTCAGAGGGTGAACCGTCATGCCCGGGGTGCGCCACGTGTGGCGCACCCCGTCTTACAGCACTAACCTTCTACGCTCACTTCGCTCACTTCGTCTTCGCAGCCTTCGCGAGCGCTTCCACCGCGCTCTTCGAATCCTGGTTCGAGTTCATGAACTTCGTCACGACGTCGGTGATCGCACCGGCCGTCGCGTCCGGCTGAGCCATACCGTGCGCGAGCGACGGCACATAGCCGCCGGCCTTGATCGCGGTTTGCTCATCCGCATACGACTTCTTGGCGCAGTCGTCGAACTTGCTCATGTCCACGCCCAGGCGCACCGGGATCGAACCCTTGTACAGGCTGAACTGCTCCTGGAATTCCGGGCTCATGATCGTCTTGGCGAGCGCGAGCTGACCCGCCGTTGCCGCCTTCTGGCCCTTCTGCTGGAAGAACACGAACGAGTCGACGTTAAAAGTGTAGGCCTTTGCGGTGCCCGGCACTGCTGCGCAAACGTAGTCCGTACCCGGCTGCTTGTTCGCGCTCGCGAACTCGCCCTTTGCCCAGTCGCCCATGAACTGCATGCCGGCCTTGCCGTTGATGACCATGGCCGTGGCGAGGTTCCAGTCGCGGCCCGTGCGGGCGTTATCCATGTACGACTCGATCTTGCGGACCGTGTCGAACACGCCGACCATCTGCTGCGACGTGAGGGTCTTCTGGTCGAGGTCGACGAGCGCCTTCTTGTAGAAGTCCGCGCCCTGCGAGAGGACCACGTCTTCCCACAGCGTCAGGTCTTGCCACGGCTGACCGCCGGCTGCGACCGGCTGGATGCCCGCGGCCTTGAATTTGTCAGCCAGCGCGAAGAATTCCGGCCACGTGGTCGGCGCCTTGCCGCCCACCTTGTCGAGCGCGGCCTTGTTGATCCAGACCCAGTTCACGCGGTGCACCGAGAACGGTGCGCCGACGTAGTGGCCGTCTGCGTGCATGATCTTGTCGATCTGCGGCGGGAGGTTGGCCTTCCAGTCGCCTGCGACGGGGTCGATCGGCACCAGCACGCCTTGCTCGGCCCATTCCTGGATCAGCGGACCCTTGATCTGGGCTGCCGAAGGCGCATTGCCCGAGATCACCTGGGTCTTCAGTGCGGTCATGGCCGCCGCGCCCGCGCCACCGGCGACCGCGAAGTCCTTCCACACATAACCCTGCTTCGTCATGTCGTCCTTGAGCACGCCAACGGCCTTCGACTCGCCGCCCGAGGTCCACCAGTGCAGCACTTCGAGAGACTCGGCTGCTTGCGCCGTGGCGACGCCGCCCAACAGACCTGCTGCGCACAGGGCGCCCATGATCGCGCGGAATTTCATTGCTTATCTCCTCCAGACACCTGAACAAAAAACGATTGGCCCCTGATCGCCAGGGTGCGGTGGTTGGTCAAACAGGCAAAACAGGCAAAACACTGGACGGACGGGCGCCGGAGTGCCGCGCGCGCGTGCTTTTCGTTAGATGCGCGCGGGCCGCGTGCCGGTTACCGGCCGCAGGACGCTCAAGAGATGAGTGGATCTGAATGCAACTTGACTGTCTCCTCTTTTGATTTTCACCGGCCACCTGGCCGGCCGAGGCGCCGCTTGCGTCACACGGCCTTGAAGCCTCCGCACGCTGGTGAACCGGGCGCACGACTCACTGGCAAGCCGGCTGAGTCCCGCGTGGTTCTCCGTTAACATGAGGGGGCATTCCGTCCGCTCGCGAAACCGCGCAAACCGCCTTGCTGGCTGCGTTTCACGCTTTTTTCATCGAATGAACGTTACCTCTTGATTTGGATTGTAGTTAAACTACAATTCAGTGTCAAAAAAAATTTTATCGGACTACGGCCGCCCGATCGCCCACATCGATGGGCTCCCGATGTACCCTGCAGCGGCCCCCCAGGACTCTGACTGAGACTCATGCAAAACCAGATCGATTCAGGTTTCACGTTCGTGCTCTTCGGCGCCACCGGCGACCTGTCGATGCGCAAGATTCTCCCGGCCCTGTATGAAGCGCACCGTTCAGGCATGCTCGCGGAGTCGGGCAAGATCGTGGGCGTCGCGCGCCACGAAGAGGATCGCGCGGCGTACATCCAGTGGGTCGACGAGCACGTCAAGCCGCATGTGACGAAGAACGGCGGCTTCGACAACAACGCGTGGGCGAGCTTCCTCGAGCGCATCGTCTACGTGAAGCTCGACCTCTCGCGCGCCGAAGACTTCACTCACTTGCGCGACGGCATTGCGTCGTTGCCCGGCATTCGTGTGTTCTATCTGGCTACGGGCCCGTCCCTCTTCGTGCCGATCTGCCGCGCGCTCGCCGCCGTCGGTCTGAACGAGAACTCGCGCATCGTGCTGGAAAAGCCGCTCGGCTACGACCTCAAGTCGTCCAATGCGATCAACGACGCCGTGGGCGAGATCTTCGCCGAAGGCCAGATCTACCGGATCGACCATTACCTCGGCAAGGAACCGGTGCAGAACCTGCTCGCGCTGCGCTTCGGCAACGCGCTCTTCGAGCCGCTGTGGCGCCGCGAGTGGGTCGAGAGCATCCAGATCACGATTGCCGAAGAACTGGGCGTGGAAGCGCGCGGCGATTTTTATGACAACACTGGCGCGCTGCGCGACATGGTGCAAAATCACCTGTTGCAGCTGCTCTCGATCGTCGCCATGGAACCGCCGCATTCGATGGATTCGGATTCGGTGCGTGACGAGAAGCTGCGCGTGCTGCGTGCACTCAAGCCGATCAACCCGCTCGACATCAGCAAGGTTGCGGTGCGTGGGCAATATCACGCGGGCGTGATCCGCGGCCAGGCGGTGCCGGGCTATGCGACCGAGCATGGCGTGAAGCCCGAAAGCCACACCGAGACCTTCGTGGCGCTGAAGGTGGAGATCGAGAACTGGCGCTGGGCGGGCGTGCCCTTCTTCCTGCGCACCGGCAAGCGTCTTGCCGACCGCGTGGCCGAGATCGTCGTGAACTTCCGCCCGGTGCCGCATTCGGCGCTCGGCGCGCCGGCGCTGCGTCCCGGTGCGAACCGCCTCGTGATCCGCCTGCAGCCGAACGAGAACATCCGCCTCTACTGCCTCGCGAAGCAGCCCGGCGAAGGCATGAATCTCGCGAGCGTGCATCTGGATCTCGCGTTCGACCAGTTCTTCCGCGAAGGGCAGATGGAGGCTTACCAGCGCCTGCTGCTCGACGTGATCAACGGCCGCCTCGCCCTCTTTGTGCGCCGCGACGAGCAGGAAGCGGCGTGGACGTGGGTCGAGCCGATCCTGAACGAGTGGGCGGCTTCGCCGCGTGCGCCCAAGCCGTACGCGGCCGGCACGTGGGGGCCGGCGGCGGCAAGCGCGATGCTCGCGCAGCACGGCACCTGCTGGCTCGAAGAAGAGAACTGATGGCATTGCATGGCTTCGCGCACCGCGAGCGCGAAGTCGGACCGGACAGATGAACGACCCTGTAGACCTACAAAAAAGCAGCATGGAGGAGAAGTGATCGAGCTTCACGTATTCGACGACCCGCGCGTCCAATCCGACGCGCTGGCGCGAGCCGTGGGCGACGCGCTACATGCGTCGCTCGCCGCTCAGCAAGCGGCGCCCGGTACTGCCGTGCGCCGTGCAACGCTTGCCGTCTCCGGCGGCACGAGCCCGCGCCCCTTCCTCGAGACCCTGTCGACGCACCGCTTCGACTGGGCACACATCGACGTCACGCTCGTCGACGACCGCTGGGTGAGCGACACCGACTCCGCGAGCAACGCGCGCCTCGCGCGCGAGACGCTGCTCACGCACGAAGCGGCCAACGCGCGCTTCCTGCCGCTCGTCGATGTGGCGCAGGATCTCGACGCGCACGTCGCCGCGCTCAACGCCGACCCGGCCCGCAAGCTTCCGAACGTCGCCGTGCTCGGCATGGGCGAGGATGGCCACACGGCCTCGATTTTCGCCGACGCCCCCGAATGGCACGAGGCGATCACCACGGCGCGCCCATTCGTGGCCGTGCATCCGCAGGCCGCGCCGCACGCGCGCGTTTCGTGGTCGATGCAGGCGCTGCGCCAGGTCGACCGGCTGTTCCTGCTGATCGCGGGACAGCGCAAGCTCGAAGTGCTGCAACAGGCCGCCGCGGCCGAACAAAACAACGCCATCTCGAAGCTGGCGAACGACAAGGGAGTGAGACTCGATGTCTACTGGTGCGCCTAATAAAAACGCCCCTGGCGCAGGCCAGCACGCCGACGGTCCGAGGCTGCTCGCCGACATCGGCGGAACCAACGCGCGCTTCGCGCTGGAAACGGGTCCTGGCGAGATCGGCCAGGTGCGCGTGTATCCGTGCGCGCAGTATCCGGGCGTTGCGGAAGTGATCCAGCAATACCTGAAGGACAACAAGATCGGCCGCGTGAATCATGCGGCCATCGCCATTGCGAATCCGGTCGACGGCGACCAGGTGCGCATGACCAATCACGACTGGACCTTCTCGATCGAAGCCACGCGCCGCGCGCTCGGCTTCGACACGCTGCTGGTCGTCAACGATTTCACCGCGCTCGCCATGGCGCTGCCCGGCTTGACCGACTCGCAGCGCGTGCAGGTGGGCGGCGGCCAGCGCCGCCAGAACAGCGTGATCGGCCTGCTCGGTCCGGGCACGGGTCTGGGCGTCTCGGGTCTCATTCCCGCCGACGACCGCTGGATCGCGCTCGGCAGCGAAGGCGGCCACGCCAGCTTTTCGCCGCAGGACGAGCGCGAAGACATCGTGCTGCAGTTCGCACGCAAGAAGTGGCCGCATGTGTCGTTCGAGCGCGTATGCGCGGGGCCCGGCGTCGAGCTCATCTATCGCGCGCTCGCCGCACGCGACAAGAAGAAGGTGTCCGCGGACCTCAACCCGGCCGAAGTCGTGAAGCGCGCACACGAAGGCGAAGCGCTCGCGCTCGAGACCGTCGAATGCTTCTGCGGCATTCTCGGCAGCTTCGCGGGCAACATCGCGATGACGCTCGGTTCGCTCGGCGGCATCTATATCGGCGGCGGCGTGGTGCCGCGCCTGGGCGATCTGTTCACGCGCTCGTCGTTCCGTCAGCGCTTCGAGTCGAAAGGCCGCTTCGACACCTATCTCGCGAACGTGCCCACCTACGTCATCACGGCGGAGTATCCGGCGTTCCTCGGCGTGTCGGCCATTCTCGCGGAGCAGCTTTCGAATCGCGCGGGCGGCGGATCGTCGGCCGTGTTCGAACGCATTCGCCAGATGCGCGACGCGCTCACGCCCGCCGAGCGCCGTGTGGCCGACCTCGCGCTCAACCATCCGCGCTCGATCATCAACGATCCGATCGTCGATATTGCGCGCAAGGCCGACGTGAGCCAGCCCACGGTCATCCGCTTCTGCCGCTCGCTGGGCTGCCAGGGCCTCTCGGACTTCAAGCTCAAGCTCGCCACGGGCCTGACCGGCACGATTCCGGTGAGCCACAGCCAGGTGCATCTGGGCGACACCGCGACCGACTTCGGCGCCAAGGTGCTCGACAACACCGTCTCGGCCATCCTGCAACTGCGCGAACACCTGAACTTCGAGCAGGTCGAGAACGCGATCACGCTGCTCAACGGCGCGCGCCGCATCGAGTTCTATGGTCTCGGCAACTCGCACATCGTCGCGCAGGACGCGCACTACAAGTTCTTCCGCTTCGGTATCCCGACCATCGCCTATGGCGACCTGTACATGCAGGCCGCTTCCGCCGCGCTGCTCGGCAAGGGCGACGTGATCGTGGCCGTGTCGAAATCGGGCCGCGCGCCGGAACTGCTGCGCGTGCTCGACGTCGCGATGCAGGCCGGTGCGAAGGTGATCGCCATCACGTCGAGCAACACGCCGCTCGCCAAGCGCGCGACCGTGGCGCTCGAAACCGATCACATCGAGATGCGCGAGTCGCAGCTTTCGATGATCTCGCGCATTCTGCATTTGCTGATGATCGACATCCTCGCGGTGGGCGTCGCGATTCGCCGCGCTTCGCCCGATGCGGATCTCGGCAACGCCGTCGAAAAGGCACGCGAGCATGCCGACGACGACGCCTCGGCCGTGCTCGACTGGCTGAGCCATGGCGCCTCGCCTACCGCGCGCGACTGAAGTCCGCTTAATCAAGCGATAAAAAATGGGACGCCTCGGCGTCCCATTTTCGTTTTGCGCGACTTCGCCCTCACGGCGCGGCCGTTTGCACCGTATCCGGCGCCGGCGTGCCGTGCCACTTCACGACGAGCGCGCGCCCCACCCACGTCATCAAGCCGCACACACCGATCGTCACGCCCATGCCGAACGGCGAGATACCCGGGAACCAGCCCACCACGGCGCTTGCGAGCGCGCCGAGAGCAAGCTGCGTCGCGCCGAATACCGCCGCTGCCGCGCCCGCGTTCTTCGGATAGCGATACATGAGATCGGTCGCGCAGTTCGCGCCGAGCAGCCCCACCACGCTCACCACGAAGAAGAGGCCGAACACGATCGACCACAGGCCGCCCCAGCCGGTTACGCACATGAGCGCGACGAACAGCGACGCAACGATGCTCACGCCTGACGCCATCGACACCATGCGCAGCGTGCCGAGACGCCCGATGAAACGCGTGTTGAGGAAGTTGCCGAGCATGATGCCGAACACGTTCGCGCCGAAGAAGAACCCGTAGTGCTGCGGCGAAACGTGGAAGTACTCGATATAGACGAACGGCGTGGCGGAGATATAGGTGAACATCGAGGCGAACGCCATGCCGCCGCAGAGCATGTGCCCCCAGACAAGCGGATCGCGCAGCAAGCGTCCGTAAGCTGCGAACGAGCGCAGCACGGCTGCGCTTTCGCGCTTTTCCGGCGGCCAGGTTTCAGGCACGCGCAGGTAGGCCGCCACGGCGCACGCAAGGCCGAAGAGCGTGAGCACGACGAACACCACGCGCCAGCCGCCGATCAAAAGCAACTGTCCACCGATGAGCGGCGCGAGCAGCGGCCCGATCGCCGTGACGATCGCGACCATCGAGAGGACTTTGGCGGCGTCGGAAGGCTCGTGGGCGTCGCGCGCGATAGCCCGCGACAGCACCGAGGCCGCGCCCGCGCCGAGCGCCTGCAGAAAACGCACGACCACGAGTTCGCCTACCGAGAACGAGAGCCAGCAGGCAATGCTCGCCAGCGTGAAGAGCGCGATGCCGCCGAGCAGGACGGGGCGGCGCCCATAGGCGTCGGAAACCGGGCCGTAGAGCAGCATGCCGATCGAGAAGCCGGCCATGAAGCTCGTGAGCGTCGAGGCCGCGGCGGCAGCACTCACGCCGAACGACTGCGCGATGGCAGGCAGGCTTGGCAGATACATGTCGGTGGCGAGCGGGCCACAGGCGGCGAGTGCGCCCAGCAACAGGATCAGCCGGCCATCGGGCCGGCGGCGCGGGGAATGGGACATGGTGTGTAGGGCGGCGGAGCGCGCGCGGCTCGCGCGGTCTCGATGTCATGGGCCGCTTCATCCGTCGCTGCGCAAGCGGACAAAACGGCAACGCGGTGCCGTCGAATTGTACCTGACACCCCTTATCCGCCCTTCGCCGCCCCGCATGCGGCTTCGCCGCGGCTTTGCGCTAAGCTGCCCGCTTTCGCTCAACTTGCCACGTCGCCGACATGACCGCCTTCCTGCTCATCTGGAGCCCCAAGAAGTGGCCCTGGCCCGAACTGCCCGACTTCGCGCGCCGCGTGCGCGCCGGAGAAGCCGTCGCCGACACCTGGGGATGCGGCTTCGCGCGCGGCATCCTGCCGGGCGACCGGGTGTTCCTGCACCGCGTGGCCGCCGAGCCGCGCGGGCTCTTCGGTTCCGGCTACGTCACGCGCGCGCCCTACGAGGTGCCGGACGCCGCGTACAAGCGCGGCTACAGGCTGTGCATCGACTTCGTCTACGACTGGGTCGTCGACGCGGGCGAGGAAGTCGTCATCGCACGCGACGATTTACGCGCGCATCCGTTTTCAGTCCAAACCTGGGACGCACAGAGTTCGGGCACGGTCATCAAGCCGGTTGCCGAAGGCGCGCTGGAAAAGCGCTGGGCGGAGTTGACCGGGCGGCGGCCGATGCCGGTGCCGGCGCTCGCGGCCATGCAGGCGTGGCACGACGCGCACGCGGCATCGGCGGCGAACGATGCACCCGCACCGGGTGCAATTCGGCCCGCCCGCAAACGCGCAGCCGCCAAAGTCGAAGCGCGCGACACGGCGCCGCACCTCGTGCCGCCAGCGCGCAAACGCAGGCAGCCAACGCGCTGAATCCGGCCGCCCGGAGGTGCCCCGAGCCAACCCGGGGCTCCGGCCCGATCCGCGCGACTCCGGTACAATTTCGAGAGAACAGCCCCATCGCCCGCGCCCATGCGGCGCCGCATGGGTCCGTACGCCGGCCCCATTCGTCAGGGTCGCGCGCCACACCACTTTCGCAGGTCCAGCACTCATGTCCAGCACCCAGTCCAGCACGCAGAACCGCAACGAAGCCCTCTTCGAACGCGCCCAGCGCACCATTCCGGGCGGCGTGAACTCGCCCGTGCGCGCGTTCCGCTCGGTCGGCGGCACGCCGCGCTTCATCGAGCGCGCGCAGGGGCCGTACTTCTGGGACGCCGAAGGCAAGCGCTATATCGACTACATCGGCTCGTGGGGCCCGATGATCGTCGGCCACGTCCATCCGGAAGTGCTCGAAGCCGTGCAGCGCGTGCTCGCGAACGGCTTCTCGTTTGGCGCGCCCACCGAGGCCGAGATCGAGATCGCCGAGGAAATCTGCAAGATCGTCCCGTCGATGGAGCAAGTGCGCATGGTGTCGAGCGGCACCGAGGCGACCATGAGCGCGCTGCGTCTTGCGCGCGGCTTCACGAAGCGCGATCGCATCGTGAAGTTCGAAGGCTGCTACCACGGCCACGCCGACAGCCTGCTCGTGAAGGCGGGCTCGGGCCTGCTCACGTTCGGCAACCCGACTTCGGCCGGCGTACCCGTGGACATCGCGAAGCACACCACGGTGCTCGAATACAACAACGTCGCGGCGCTCGAAGAAGCGTTCAAGGCGTTCGGCGACGAGATCGCCGCCGTGATCATCGAGCCGGTCGCCGGCAACATGAATCTCGTGAAGGCCACGCCCGAATTCATCCACACGCTGCGCAGCCTCACGGCGAAGCACGGCAGCGTGCTGATTTTCGACGAAGTGATGTGCGGTTTCCGCGTCGGCCTGCGTGGCGCGCAGGCGCTCTACGGCGTCGAAGCGGATCTGGTGTGCCTCGGCAAGGTGATCGGCGGCGGTATGCCGGCGGCCGCGTTCGGCGGCCGTCGCGAGATCATGGATCACCTCGCGCCCAACGGCACGGTGTACCAGGCGGGCACGCTCTCGGGCAACCCGATCGCGGTCGCGGCGGGTCTGAAAACGCTGCAGCTCATCCAGGCGCCCGGCTTCTACGAGCAGCTCACGGCGAAGACCGAACGTCTCGCGAAGGGGCTTACGGCAGCCGCGGGCGAAGCGAAGGTGCCGTTCGTGGCGGATTCGGTGGGCGGCATGTTCGGCCTCTATTTCGCGGACAAGGTGCCAGGCAGCTTCGCCGAAGTCACGAAGAGCGACATCGCGCGCTTCAACCGCTTCTTCCACCGCATGCTGGACGCGGGCGTCTACTTCGCGCCGTCGGCCTACGAGGCCGGCTTCGTCTCGAGCGCTCACGACGATGCGATCCTCGACGAGACGATCGCCGCGGCGCGCAGCGCGTTTGAAGCGGAAGCCGCGGCTGAAAACGTGACGCAGTAAGGCCTCACGCTATCGACAGCCGGCGCGCCACGCGCCCGCCGGCCCACCACCTGACCGCCGCCCGAGAGAAAGCCTGACGATGTTTTCGCAATCCGATTTCGTCCACATGGAGCGTGCACTCGCGCTCGCGCAGCGCGGCCTGTACACGACCGACCCGAACCCGCGCGTGGGCTGCGTGCTGGTGAAAGACGGCGTGGTGATTGGCGAGGGCTTCACGCAGCCGGCAGGACAGGATCACGCCGAAATCCAGGCGATGAAGGACGCCCGCGCGCGCGGCCACGACCTGCGCGGCGCGACCGCCTATGTGACGCTCGAGCCGTGCAGCCACTTCGGCCGCACGCCGCCCTGTGCGAACGCGTTGATCGAGGCGAAGGTCGGGCGCGTCATCGCTGCGATGGAAGACCCGAACCCGCTCGTGTCGGGCCGCGGCCTGTCGATCCTGCGCGACGCGGGTATCGACGTGCGCTGCGGGCTGCTCGCCAACGAGGCGCGCGAGCTGAACATCGGCTTCGTTTCGCGCATGACGCGCAAGCGCCCATGGGTACGCATGAAGGTGGCCGCATCGCTCGACGGCCGCACCGGCCTGCCCTCGGGCGAAAGCCAATGGATCACGGGCGAAGCCGCGCGCGCCGACGGCCACGCCTGGCGTGCGCGTGCCTCGGCCATTCTCACGGGTATCGGCACGGTGAAGGAAGACGATCCGCGCATGACCGTGCGCGCCGTCGACACGCCACGCCAGCCCAAGCGCGTGCTGATCGACAGCCGGCTCGACGTCTCGCCGCTCGCGCAAATTTTCGTGGGCGCGCCGACACTCGTGTTCTGCGCGGCGCTCGATGCGAGCAACGAAGAACGCGCCGAAGCGCTGCGCGTGCGCGGCGCCGAAATCGTTGCGCTTGGCAACGATCAAGGCAAGGTCGATCTGCCGGCCATGCTCTCGGAACTCGCCGCGCGCGGCGTGAACGAGCTGCACGTGGAAGCCGGCTACAAGCTCAACGGGTCGCTCCTGCGCGAAGGCTGCGTGGATGAGTTGCTCGTGTACGTGGCGCCGTCGCTGCTCGGCACGAACTCGCTCGGCATGATCGACATCGCCGCGCCCGCAACGCTCGACGAGCGCACGCGCCTCGCATTTCATTCCGTCGATCGTCTCGGCAACGACCTGCGCATTCTTGCGCGCGTCGTCACGACGCAAGACGCCTGACCCTCACTGATGCACTGAATACAAGGAACAGCACGATGTTTACCGGAATCGTCGCGGCAGTGGGCCGCATCGAATCGATCAAACCGCTCGGCACCGAAGCCGACGCCGGTGTGCGCCTGACCGTCAACGCGGGCGACCTCGGCCTCGACGACGTGCAGCTCGGCGACAGCATCGCGATCCAGGGCGCGTGCATGACCGTGATCGAGAAGTCGGCAACGAGCTTCGACGTCGATGTGTCGCGCGAAAGCCTGAACCGCACGGTGGGCCTCGCGGCAGCCGGCGAAGTGAACCTCGAAAAGGCGCTGCGCGCAAACGACCGTCTGGGCGGCCACATCGTCTCGGGTCACGTGGACGGTCTTGGCACCGTCACGCGCTTTGCGCCCGTGGGCGAGTCGCACGAGCTGCGCATTCTCGCGCCGGCGGAAATCGGCCGCTATCTTGCCTACAAGGGCTCGATCACCGTGAACGGCGTGAGCCTCACGGTCAACTCGGTCGACGATCGCGCCGACGGCTGCGAATTCTCGATCAACCTGATCCCCCACACTGTGGATGTGACCACGCTCAAGCATCTTCAGGCTGGCACGAAGGTGAATCTCGAGATCGATCTGATTGCGCGGTATGTGGAGCGCATGCTCTCGGCCGACAAGGCAGCCGGTTCGGCCGCACAAGACTGAAAACGGCTGAGCCAGCGCAATGCATGCCCCGGACGCGCGCAAGCACGCGCGCCGGGGCGCTGATAGAATCTAGCCTTTCCCTACGCGCTCGCCGCACGGCGTGCCGCGTTCCCGTCACCCGAATCGAACAAGGAGGCACAGTTGGCAACGATTGAAACGAGCGCCGCCATGCCGATGGTCCGGGTGATGTTGCAAGTCGCGTCTCGCCACGCAACCTTCCCGCTTCCAGCGCAGCCATAGCGCGTCCCGCGCGGCCTGTTTTCAAACGCCGCGCCGTGTATTTCCGAGAATTCGTGGTCAGGCCGTCCGGCAACGCATGCCAGGGCGCGCTGGTCCCGTTTTCCGTCTTAACGCTTCACGCTTCCTTCAGGAGAGTCTTCGGGCGCCACGTCCGGAGCATGCTGTCCATGACAGAGCTAAATAACAAACCCGAATCGGGCGGACAAACGTTCCGCAAGGTCCTCGGCTTCACCTTCCGGCACTGGGCGCGCCAGCCTGCGCGCGTGACGGCCGTGGCGCTCGCCTCGCTGCTCGGCGCGCTCGCGGACGTGCTTACGCCGCACTACGCAGGCCAGCTCGTCGACGCCCTCACCCACGACGGCGCCGCGAGCAGCGCCGCCGCATGGCATGCGGCGGTCGTCGCGTTCTGGGCGCTCACGGCGCTCGGGCTCGCCGGCACGATCATGCGGCAGGCCGCGTACCGCAACATCATCACGCTGACGCTGCGCATGATGAGCGAGATCGCCACGCAGGCCTTTCACCGCGTGCAGCGCTTCTCGACGGACTGGCACGCGAACAGCTTCGCGGGTTCCACGGTGCGCAAGGTCACGCGCGGCATGTGGGCGCTCGACCTGCTCAACGACACGCTGCTCGTTGCCCTCTTCCCGTCGCTCGTCATGCTGGTCGGCTCGACCATCCTGCTCGCGGTGCAGTGGCATGTGATGGGCCTCGTGGTCGGCCTTGGCTCCGCGGCGTATCTGGCGATCACGGTCTCGCTGTCGCTCTTTTACGTTGCGCCCTCGGCTCGGCTCGCGAACCAGTGGGACACGAAGATGGGCGGCGCACTCGCCGACGCCATTTCGTGCAACGCCGTCGTGAAAGCCTTCGGCGCGGAAACGCGCGAGGAAGCGCGGCTCGCGCGCGTCGTATCGAAGTGGAGCAGCCGCACGCGGCGCACGTGGCGGCGCGGCACGCTCAATGGCGGCGTGCAGGGCGCGCTGCTCGTTGGCATGCAGGCGGCCATCCTCGGCGCAGCGCTGCTGCTTTGGGCACGCGGTCTCGCGAGCGTGGGCGACATTACGTTCGCGCTCACGCTGTTCTTCCTGCTCAAGGGTTATCTGCGCGATGTGGGTATGCACGTGCGCAACCTGCAGCGCTCGGTCAACGACATGGAAGAGCTCGTCTCGCTCGACGCGGCGCCGCTCGGCATCGAAGACCTGCCCGATGCGCCGCCGATCGTCGTAGATCAAGGTGATATCCGCTTCGAGAACATGACGTTCCGCTATGGCGCGAACGCGGACGCGAGGGCGCTTTACGAGAACCTCACGCTACGCATCGCACCGGGCGAGCGTGTGGGCCTCGTCGGTCATTCGGGCTCCGGCAAGACCACGCTCATCAAGCTGATCCAGCGCCTTTACGACGTTTCCGGAGGGCGCATCACGATCGACGGCCAGGACATCGCGCGCGTACAGCAGGCGTCGCTGCGCTCGCAGATCGCCATCGTGCAGCAGGAGCCGGTGCTGTTCCACCGCTCGCTTGCCGAGAACATCGCTTACGCCCGGCCAGGCGCCACGCACGCCGAAATCGAGCGCGCGGCGAAGCTTGCTAGCGCCCACGACTTCATCGTGGCGCTGCCGCATGGCTACGACACGCTCGTGGGCGAACGCGGCGTGAAGCTCTCGGGCGGCGAGCGCCAGCGCGTGGCGATCGCGCGCGCGTTTCTCGCAAATGCACCGATCCTGATCTTCGACGAAGCGACCTCGAGTCTCGACAGCGAAAGCGAAGTGCTGATCCAGCAAGCCATGGAGCGACTCATGGAGGGCCGCACGACCGTGGTTGTCGCACACCGGCTTTCGACCGTGCGCGCGCTCGACCGGCTGCTGGTGCTCGAGCGCGGACGCGTAGCGGAGGAAGGCACGCACGACGCGCTCGTGCGCCGCGAGAACGGCCTGTACCGGCGCCTGTTCGAGCGCCAGGCGCTGGAACTGACAAAAGGGCTCGCCGACGACGTGATCCTGCGCTGACGCCGCCGCCCTCCCGCCGCAAACCAGCTCAGGCGGGAACGGCGCGCGCGTGCGGCGTGATGCGCGCGAGCACCTCGGCCAGCGCTTCGCTCGCGATTTCCGTGTCGTAGTGCGCCTGCAATTCCATCCAGCTGCGCGCGTCGGTGCCGAAATACACCGCAAGGCGCACTGCGGTGTCCGCCGTGATGGCGCGCTTGCCGAGCACGATCTCGTTGATGCGGCGCGGCGGCACGCCGATCGCCTTGGCCAGCGCGTACTGGCTGATGCCCATCGGCTTGAGCCACTCTTCGTTCAGAATCTCGCCCGGTGTGGCAAGCGGTACTTCACGTGCCATGGTTTTGCTCCTCAGTGATAGTCCACGATGCGTACATCCGATGCCTCGCCGCCCGCGAAATGAAAGCAGATGCGCCACTGCCCGTTGATGCGGATGCTGTACCAGCCTTCCAGCTCCGCGGAGAGACTCTCCAGCCGGTTACCCGGCGGCGCCCTCAGGAACGCGAGCGTGGCGGCCGCGTGGATCTGCTGCAGCTTGCGCATCGCGACCGTTTCAATGGCAACGAAGCGGGCGACGCGTCGCCCGGCGAAAAGCGCCGCGGTGTCGCGGCAGGCAAAGGAAGTAATCGGCATGAATAGTAACGCCCCTCGTTAATAACGTCAAGCGTTACCAATATGAAATAAGTGCGATTCGCGCACCAGTCGGCCGTTCGGCCAACACGGAAGCCCGCCCGCCGCCGCGCAGACACGCCGGAACACAGGGCCACCAGGCAAAAGGCGTGGCGCTGTCCCGCGTTCTGGGCGACGCGCCCGCCCGCGTGGCGTAAAATGTGGCCTTTCCAGCCAGAATCGCAGCCAGAATCCCAACATGACGCTCGCCTCCACCCCTGAGATCATCGCCGAGCTCAAAGCCGGCAAGATGGTCATCCTCGTCGACGAAGAAGACCGGGAAAACGAGGGCGACCTCGTCATCGCTGCGGAGTTCGTCACGCCTGAAGCCATCAACTTCATGGCGAAGTACGGCCGCGGGCTGATCTGCCTCACGCTCACCCAGGAGCGCTGCAAGCTGCTCAACCTGCCGCTCATGACCTACCGCAACGGCACGCAGTACGGCACGGCGTTCACGGTCAGCATCGAAGCCGCGGAAGGCGTCACGACCGGCATTTCCGCCGCCGACCGCGCCCGCACGATCCAGGCCGCCGTTGCGCACGACGCGCGCGCCGAGCACATCGTGCAGCCCGGCCACGTGTTCCCGATCATGGCGCAGCCGGGCGGCGTGCTCGTGCGCGCGGGCCACACCGAAGCGGGCTGCGACTTCACGGCGCTCGCGGGCCTGACGCCTGCCTCCGTGATCTGCGAGGTCATCAAGGACGACGGCACGATGGCGCGCCTGCCCGACCTCATGGAGTTCGCACAGGAGCACGGCCTGAAGGTCGGCACCATCGCCGACCTGATCCACTATCGCAGCCGCACCGAATCGATCGTCGAGCGCGTGGCCGAACGCACCATGCAAACGGCGCACGGCCCGTTCCGCGCGATCATGTACGTCGATCACCCCACGCGCACGCCGCACATTGCGCTCGTGCGCGGCACGCCCAAGCCCGGCATCGATACGCCCGTGCGCGTGCACGAGCCGCTCTCGGTGCTGGACCTGCTCGAAACGGGCTCGTCCACGCACTCCTGGACGCTCGACGCCGCCATGCGCGAGATCGCCTCGCGCGACGTGGGCGTGATCGTCATGCTCAACTGCGGCGAACCCAAGGAACACCTGATCGACGTCTTCAAGGCGTTCGACCAGAAAGAGCGCGCGGAGGCGCTCGCGCGCCGGCCCGTGGACTTCAAGACCTACGGCATCGGCGCGCAGATCCTTCGCGAACTCGGCGTGGGCCGCATGCAGGTGCTCTCGAAGCCGCGCCGCCTCGGCAGCATGTCGGGCTACGGCCTCGAAGTCACCGGCTTCGTGCCGATGCCCGGCGGCAATGCAGAAGCGCCCTGCCCGCCGGAAGCCGCTGACCCTGCCTCGTCGCGCGCCTGAAGTCGCATCGCGCTCATTTCACGCGTCACCACGCTCAACCGAACTTACGGACACCACATGGAAATCGGACAATACCAACCGAACCTCGACGGCGACGGACTGCGCATCGGCATCGTCCAGTCGCGCTTTAACGAACCCGTCTGCAACGGCCTTGCCGACGCCTGCATCGAAGAGCTCGAGCGCCTCGGCGTGACGGGCGAAGACGTGCTGCTCGTCACCGTGCCGGGCGCACTCGAAATCCCGCTCGCGCTGCAAAAGCTCGCCGAAAGCGGCCAGTTCGACGCCCTCATCGCGCTCGGCGCGGTCGTGCGCGGCGAGACGTACCACTTCGAACTCGTCTCGAACGAAAGCGGCTCGGGCATCTCGCGCGTCTCGCTCGACTTCAACGTACCTATCGCGAACGCCGTGCTCACCACCGAAAACGACGAGCAGGCCGTGGCCCGCATGACCGAAAAGGGTCGTGACGCCGCGCGTGTCGCCGTTGAAATGGCGAACCTGACGGTGGCGTTGGAGCAGCTTGACGGCGGCGACGACGAAGAAGAAGACGAGGAAGACGAAGAGGAACAGCAATGAAGAGCGCGCGCCGCCGCTCCCGCGAACTGGCCACGCAGGGGTTGTATCAGTGGCTGCTGTCGGGTGTGCCCGCCGGCGAGATCGACGCGCAACTGCGCGGTTCGCAGGGGTACGACAAGGCCGATCACGAGCATCTGGACGCGATCCTGCACGGCGTCATCCGCGAGTCGGACGAACTGTCCGCCTCCATCACGCCGTGCCTCGACCGTCCGATCGAGCAGCTTTCGCCCGTCGAACGCGCCGTGCTGCTCGTCGCGACCTACGAGTTCAAGCATCACGTCGACATTCCGTATCGCGTCGTGATCAACGAGGCGGTCGAGCTCACGAAGACCTTTGGCGGCTCGGACGGCTACAAGTACGTGAACGGCGTGCTCGACAAGCTCGCGGCGCAACTGCGCGCCACCGAAGCACAAAACGCCCGCAAGTCGTAAGAACGCGAGCCGCCGGGGCAAGCGGTGCGCCTGAGCGCCCTGCCCCGCGCGCCGCGTGATCTGTCAGTACTGGAAAGACCCGCATGAACATCGTTGCCGAACCGCTGCTGCGGCTAGCCGCGCGCGTCGACGAGATCCAGCCTTTCTACGTCATGGAACTGGCGAAGGAAGCCGCGAAGCTCGAGCGCGCCGGACGCGACATCATCCACATGGGCATCGGCGAGCCGGACTTCACGGCGCCCGAGCCCGTCGTCGAGGCCGCCGCAGCCGCATTGCGCCGCGGCGTCACCCAATACACGAGCGCACTCGGTATCCACGCGCTGCGCGAGGCGATCGCCGCGCACTACCAGCACGCCTACGGCCTTACGGTCGACCCCGCGCGCATCGTCGTGACGGCGGGCGCCTCGGCGGCGCTCCTGCTCGCATGCACGGCGCTCGTCGACCGCGACGACGAAGTGCTGATGCCCGACCCCTGCTATCCGTGCAACCGGCATTTCGTGGCCGCCGCGGAAGGCAAGCCGGTGCTGGTGCCAAGCGGTCCCGAGGCGCGCTACCAGCTCACCGCCGCCGATGTCGAGCGCCTGTGGTCGCCGCGCACGCGCGGCGTGCTGCTCGCCTCGCCGTCGAACCCCACCGGCACGTCGATCGAACCCGACGAACTCAAGCGCATCGTGCAAACCGTACGCGCGCGCGGCGGCTTCACGATCGTCGACGAGATCTATCAGGGGCTTTCGTACGACGCGCCGCCCGTCTCCGCGCTTTCATTCGGCGACGACGTGGTGACCGTCAACAGCTTCTCGAAGTACTTCAACATGACCGGCTGGCGCCTGGGCTGGCTCGTGGTGCCGCCCTCGCTGGTGGGCGCATTCGAGAAGCTTGCGCAGAACCTGTTCATCTGCGCGTCGGCGCTCGCACAGCATGCCGCGCTTGCCTGCTTCGAGGCGGACACGCTCAAGATCTACGAAGCGCGCCGGCTGGAATTCAAGCGCCGCCGAGACTTCATCGTACCGGCGCTCGAGTCGCTCGGCTTCACGGTGCCCGTGGTACCCGACGGCGCATTCTACGTCTACGCAGACTGCTCGAATGTCACGCACCTCGCTGCCGGCGACAGCGACGCGCTCACCCGCGCGATGCTGCATGACGCGGGCACGGTGATGGTGCCCGGCATGGACTTTGGCGTCGCCGCGCCGCGCCAATATGTACGGCTCTCGTATGCCACGGCGTACGAACGTCTGGAAGAAGCGGTCGGCCGGCTGCATACGTTCTTCGGCCGCTGATCCGCGCGGGTCGGCAAACAGAAAAAGAAAAAGGCACCCGAGGGTGCCTTTTTTGTTACGTCTGATCTTTCAGCCCGGTACTCAGGCACCCAGTTCCGACGAACCGTGTTTCTGAGCCGTCGTGCTCGTGCTGGCGTCGTCCTGCTCGGAACCGCTGTTCGCCGACGACTTCTCGACCATCGCGTGGGCGTTGTCGAGCGTCACGTGCACGCGCTTCTCGCCGTTGATGCTCGCCACCTTCTGCGGCGCAGGCGTGCTGGCCGTGCTGGTGACGGGCGCCTGCGGCGCGTTGATCGGCACGTTGCGGCCGCGTGCGACGTCGCGCAGACGCCCGCGCTCGGCCATTACCTTGGCGCCGTAGCCGCCGTCGTCGGGTGAACTCGAACCAACGTAGAGGCGCAGGCCGCCCGGCAGCGAACCGCCGCGCGCGATGCAATCCTTGAGCACCAGCGCACCGACCTTGATGTTCGCGAGCGGATCGAGCGCCGCCCTTTGGCCGCCGAAATACTGGAACTTGTCCGAGTGCACCTTCGACATGACCTGCATGAGGCCCTGCGCACCCACACCGCTTTCGGCGTAGGGGTTAAAGCCCGATTCGATCGCCATCACGGCGAGCAGCAGCAGCGGATCAAGCCCCACTTCACGGCCGGTGTCGAACGCCGCCTTTACGAGTTCGCCAACCGGTTCCTGCGCTACGCGGTAGCGGCGCGCCAGATAGGTAGCGACGAGCGCCTGTTCGCGCGCCGAGACGAGTACGCGGTCGTCGCGTGCGTCGGGCGTGATGCGCTGGGGCGGAATCATGCGCGCGAGCGAACCGACATTGCTCGGCAGAGCACGCGGATCGAGGCCGTTGAGCGCCACGGCGTCGAGTGTGGCGATGCCGCCGTTCGACACGGCGGTCGCAACCTTCGCGACCGGGCCGTTGGAGCCCGCGGGCGCAACGCCCGTAGCGCCAACAGGGCCGGCGGCACCGTTGGCGGGCGCAAGCGCCGTGGGCAGCATCGCGCCGTCGGCGTTGTCGTCGTTGATCGCGGCGCCGCGGGGCGCGAACGAGGGCAGCGGGTTGCCTTGCAACAGGCGCGCCGGACCGGCCTGCACCGCCGCGGAAACGAAGGGCATCACGCGAGCGGCCAGCGTGCCGCGCCACGTGGGCAGCAGCCAGACGGCAAGCGCGAACAGAACGGCACAGCCGCCAACAATGCTGAACAGGTGATGGCTAAGACGCGTGCCACGACGCAGCAGCGCACGCAGACCCAGAGCTACACGCTCGTCGGCGCGCCACCACGATAACCAGGTATTCATCTACAGATCTCCCCATGTTGCATGATCCGGCAAAGGAGTCGGCACAAGGCAGACGGCCAATCACAGGATCAAGACACCGCGCGCCCTGGCTGGTGCGGCAGCGGTGTCGGGAAAACGGCAAGTCGCCGTGAGTGGAACTCCTCCTGGACAACCAGGCACGCAATGTGCGCGCGCCGGGAGTTCTCACGCGAAAAGCCAGCGCAAAGGGGCGCTGACAAGAACAACCAATCTAGACCGTATGCAAGCCGTGCAGGGGTTCGGCAAAACGGCGACGCGTTGCGTCTGAAGGGCCGGGAAGGTGGTTAAAAATTTCAAACCCTGCAACCAGTGTGGACGGATTCTAGCAGCCTGTTATAGATCGTCAATACTATAGATTGTCAAATCTATAACTAATTGTAATGATGAACACCGTTCAATCGGTCGGAAACCGCGCGCCAAGGGGGTCTGCGGCTTGTTATGCGGATTGGCTATCAGCGTGCGCCAACCAACACAGGTAAAATCGACAATCGTTACGCCGCGTTTCGCCCGGCTTCAAGCGCCGGCCGTGAACCGCAGCAATCCTGCAACCGCCGTGCAGCTGTCCGATCCAGCCCCTGTACTGGCTGCGCGAGCCGCGCCTGCCGGGTTGCCCAGCGAGTTGCCCACTGAGTTGTCCAAGACTGGCCCCCAATGAAATACAAAGACCTGCGCGACTTCGTTGGTCGCCTGGAGACGCTCGGCGAATTGCGCCGCGTTCCGCAAGCTGTCTCTCCGGTGCTGGAAATGACCGAGCTGTGCGACCGCGTCCTGCGCGCCGGCGGCCCGGCCCTACTCTTTGAGAACCGTTCGACGCACGCGTTCCCGGTGCTCGGCAATCTGTTCGGCACACCCCGGCGCGTCGCACTCGGCATGGGCATCGACGCGCCGGAGAGCGGCGGCGACGGCGCCGCGCTGGAGTCGCTGCGCGACGTGGGACGCCTGCTCTCGGCGCTCAAGGAGCCCGAGCCGCCGCGCGGACTGAAGGACGCTGGCAAGCTCCTCACGCTCGCCAAGGCTGTCTGGGACATGGCGCCGAAGACCGTGAGCGCACCGCCCTGCCAGGAGATTGTCTGGGAAGGCGACGACGTCGATCTCGCGAAGCTGCCGATCCAGACCTGCTGGCCCGGCGACGCTGGCCCGCTCGTCACGTGGGGCCTGACTGTCACGCGCGGTCCCAACAAGACGCGCCAGAATCTCGGCATCTACCGCCAGCAGCTCGTTGGCCGCAACAAGCTCATCATGCGCTGGCTCGCGCATCGCGGCGGCGCGCTCGACTTCCGCGAGTTCGCGCTGAAGAACCCTGGCAAGCCGTATCCGGTGGCGGTCGTGCTCGGCGCCGACCCCGCCACGATCCTCGGCGCCGTCACGCCGGTGCCCGACACGCTGTCCGAGTACCAGTTCGCGGGCCTGTTGCGTGGCGCCCGCACCGAGCTTGCGAAGTGCCTGACGCCCGGCGTCGACACGCTCCAGGTGCCCGCGCGCGCCGAGATCGTGCTCGAGGGCTTCATCTACCCGCAGGCGGGCGAGCCCGGCCCCGCACCGGCTGGCGCGCCGCCGCGCCCCGCCAAAGGCGCGAGCGCCTCGTACGAGCACGCGCTCGAAGGCCCTTACGGCGACCACACGGGCTACTACAACGAACAGGAGTGGTTCCCCGTCTTCACGGTCGAGCGCATCACCATGCGCCGCGATGCGATCTACCATTCGACGTACACGGGCAAGCCGCCCGACGAGCCCGCCGTGCTCGGCGTGGCGCTCAACGAAGTGTTCGTGCCGCTCTTGCAGAAGCAGTTTCCCGAGATCACCGACTTCTATCTGCCGCCTGAGGGGTGCAGCTACCGCATGGCGATCGTGCAGATAAAGAAGAGCTACCCCGGGCACGCCAAGCGCGTGATGTTCGGGGTATGGAGCTTCCTGCGCCAGTTCATGTATACAAAGTTCATCGTCGTAGTCGACGATGACGTGGACATCCGCGACTGGAAGGAAGTGATCTGGGCGATCACCACGCGCATCGATCCGGCGCGCGACACGGTCCTCGTCGAGAACACGCCGATCGACTATCTCGACTTCGCTTCTCCAGTGGCCGGTCTCGGCTCGAAGATGGGGCTGGACGCCACCAACAAGTGGCCCGGAGAAACGGACCGGGAATGGGGCCGCGCCATCGAGATGGATGCGGCCGTGAAGACGCGCGTCGACCGTCTCTACGACGAGCTCGGCCTTGGCCGCAGCTAGCGCGCCGCGCCTCGCGACCCGGCGTTACCGGGCGTTGATTGCCAGGCGTGAAGCCTCGAGCGCCACGCCGGCCGATTGATCCGCGACGCCTTTTTCGCGACGCCGCGCTTACCGCGTCGCGCCTCGTGCATGGCATGAGCCGCGGCGCCAGTGAACCTGAGGAGACTCGAAGATGAGCTTGTCCGCATCGGAGCGCCTGACGCAACTGAACGATCCCGCCCTCTTCAAGACCCGCGCGTACATCGACGGCGAGTGGAGTGGCGGAGCGGCCACGTTCGCCGTGCTCGACCCCGCCGACAACAGCGAAATTGCGAGCCTGCCCGACTTTGGCGCCGATGAGGCGCATCGCGCCATCGCGGCCGCGAATGCCGCACTGCCGGCATGGCGCGCGAAGACCGGCAAGGAGCGTGCGGCCGTGCTGCGGCGCTGGTTCGACCTCGTGATCGAGCACGCCGACGACCTCGCCGCGATCATGACCGCCGAGCAAGGCAAGCCGCTCGCCGAAGCGCGCGGCGAAGTGATCTACGGCGCGTCGTTCCTGGAGTGGTTTGCCGAAGAGGCCAAGCGCGTGAACGGCGACGTGCTCGCGAGCCCCGCCAGCGACCGCAAGCTCGTCGTGCTCAAGCAGCCGATCGGCGTGTGCGCCTCGATCACCCCGTGGAATTTCCCGATCGCGATGATCACGCGCAAGGTCGCGCCAGCCGTCGCCGCGGGCTGCACGATCGTCGTGAAGCCCGCTGAGCAGACGCCGCTTTGCGCACTCGCGCTCGCCGAACTGGCGCAGCGCGCGGGGGTGCCCAAGGGCGTGTTCAACGTGGTCACCGCCGACTCGGCGAACTCCATCGAGATCGGCAAAGCGCTGTGCGAAAGCGATATCGTGCGCCATCTCTCGTTCACCGGATCGACGCCGGTGGGCCGCATCCTCATGGAACAGTGCGCGCCGACGGTCAAGAAAATCGCCCTCGAGCTGGGCGGCCACGCCCCCTTCATCGTGTTCGACGACGCCGATCTCGACGCCGCCGTGGAAGGCGCAATGATCTCGAAGTACCGCAACGCGGGCCAGACCTGTGTCTGCACGAACCGCTTCTATGTGCACGACAAGGTGTACGACGCCTTCGTCGAGAAGCTCGCCGCCGCCTCACGCAAGATCACGGTGGGCAACGGCTTCGAGAATGGCGTGAACCAGGGGCCGCTGATCGACGACGCGGCCGTCGCCAAGGTCGTGCAGCACATCAGCGACGCAACCGCCCAGGGCGCGAGGCTCGTGGCGGGCGGCAAGGTCAGCTCGGGGCGCTATGTCGAGCCCACCGTGCTTGCCGACGTCACGCGCGACATGCTGATCGCGCGCGAGGAAACCTTCGGCCCGGTTGCGGCGGTCTTCCGCTTCAGCGACGAAGCCGAAGTCATCGGCCTCGCCAACGACACCGAATTCGGCCTCGCCTCCTACTTCTATAGCCGCGACATCGGCCGCGTCTGGCGCGTGGCAGAAGCGCTCGAGTACGGCATGGTCGGGATCAACACCGGACTTATTTCGAACGAGGTCGCGCCGTTTGGCGGCGTGAAGCAGTCGGGCCTCGGGCGCGAGGGGTCGAAGTACGGCATCGACGAATATGTCGAGCTGAAGTATCTGTGCATCGGCGTTTGAAGCACGTTTGAGCCGCGACGCCCGCTTGCCTCCGATGCGGGCGGGTGCGGCACGCAGTCCCATACCAACAAGAAATCGTTTTCATGTCTCACGTTTCCCTGCTTTCCGACGGCTTTTTTCTGTCGCTTTCGCTTTGCCTCGACATCGGTCTCGTCAACGTCGCCATCATCTCGCTCACGCTCACGCACGGCTTCCGTTCGGGCTTCTGGCTGGGGCTCGGCTCGTGTCTCGGCGACCTCATCTATGCCGCGCTCGCGCTTGCGGGCATGGCCGCGCTGCTGCAGTTTTCGGCCGTGCGCTGGATCGTGTGGATCGGCGGCGCCGCCCTGCTGCTCATGCTCACGTGGAAGATGGCGCGCGAGGCGCTCAATCCGGCGTCGGCGCCGCCCGTGGAAGGCGAACCCGACAACGCCGCGCCGCTGCCCAACCCATGGCGCAGCTTCGGGCGCGGCGTGCTGCTCGCACTGTCGTCGCCGAGCGCCATTCTCTGGTTTGCCGCTGTCGGCGGCGCCCTTATCGCCAAGTCGGGGGCGACGAGCGCCGGCGCTGCCTCACTCTTTCTGCTGGGCTTTTTTGCGGGCGGGCTCGGCTGGACCTTGTTCCTTTGCGGACTGGCCAGTCACGGCCGCAAACGGGCCGGCACCGGCCTGCTGCGCGCCTGTCACGTGCTTTCGGCGCTGCTGTTCGCGTACTTCTCGTACAGCGTGATCGTGCACGGCTATCGCGACCTGATCCTGCAGGGCGCGGGCGCGACGTAATCCGCGTCACGCGCGCCGTGCAGGCGGCGAACGCGAACGCCAAAAAACAAACAGCGCAACGCGGCGTGAGCCGGCGTTGCGCTGTTCGTCAAACTTGCGGCCGGGCGGCGTGCCCCGCCCGTCACGCTCAACGACGGTAGTAGCCGCCGTGGCCGTAGTACCCATGGCCGTAATAGCCGCCGCCGCGGTAGTAGCCGTGATGCCAGTACGGACGGCCGTAGTAGCCGCCCACGACGACAGCAGGCGGCGGAGCGTACACCACCGGCGGCGGCGCATAGACCACGGGCGGGGGCGGCGGTGCGTAGACCGGCGCAGCATAGACGGGATAAACCGGGGCCACCGGAATGCCAATGCCGATACCCACCGAGACGTGCGCCTGGGCCGCGCTGACGAACCCCACACCCAGCGCGGCGGCAACGATGAACGATACGGTCTTTTTCACTTCTCTTCTCCTGGCGGCCGCCAGCGGCGACGCGCATATTACGGGCACTGCCCACGCATTCAATGTATCGAAAACGGCGGCCGGCATTGGTAGCCATTTGTTTCGAATTGCAATGCTACTTGGGGGGCGCTTAATCGCGCGTCAAGCCCAGTGGGCGCGGCTGCCGCGAAAAATCGCCGCACATGCGCCCGATCACGACGCCATTCGTTACAAAAACGAGGGCGCTGTCATTGTTACCTGCGAGAGGGCGTCGGGAGGCGAGTCTCCCGGTAATGTTTGATTACAAATTGGTTGGGCTGCCGACCTTCGAACTGCAGCCGCCTGCGCGCGGCGAGACTGTAAACGACGATGCCCGGTCCTGGAACCGGGCATCTCGTCCGACTTGCCGGCGGCGCGCACATCGCCGCCGCACTGCAACACACTCTCCGCTATCCGACCTTCACGTAGGTGAACTCGCGCGTGACGTTCGGCGGCACATAGGCGCCGCTGATGCGAACGCGCGGCGTCAGGCGCTTCTTCTGATCCCACCAGCGGCGACGCTGAAATGGCGTGAGAAACCGCAGATGCTTTCGGTAAGCGAAGATGCTCATGGTGGACTCCCCGAATCGGACTACCGACAGGAACAAACCCAATTGCACGACTGCAACAACGAAACCGAAACGATAAAAAGTATTGTGCTTAGATTCCGCGACAACAATGGCAGTGTTGCGAGATAGCCTCACGGGCGCCGTATACGCGCCGCGCACTGTTCGTTGCGGCTTCCCCGTGCTGGGCTCGGGTGCTGCGCACAGGCGCGCCCGCCAGCCATCAGCAGAAACCGTGCCGCGTGAAGCGACCAGTAGTGACGTCGCGCCCGTCAGTGTCATTTGTAGTCGCTCGGTCGGCACGTGCTCGGTACGAAAGCGAACATTTCTCGCACCGCGCGGCTGCGGCGCAACACTCGGGTCGTAAGGCCCTTGTCTGACGTGGTCTGTCGGAAACACTGTATCTGTTCGCAGAAAAGCCTGCTGCGAGTGCAGCCATTCTGTGCGGCGCGCACGCCGGAAACCGCACCGGCAGCTGCGTGCCAAACCCGTGCGGCTGCATCGTTCGCCCATACTGGCGAGGCGTGAGCCGTGGTAATGTGGCGACGGCGCGCGCATCGCAACCGCACGCAACGCGCGCCTTTGGGACTCACCGACGAGAACGCACAATGATCAAGGTCAGCATCCTCTATCCGTATCGCGAGAACGGGCGTTTCGACACCGGGTACTACTGCACGCACCACATGCCGCTCGCGGCGAAGCTCTTTGGCGAATCGCTCAAGGGCTGGTCGGTCGACATCGGCATCAATGCGGGGCCGCCGGGCACGCCGCCGCCGTACGTCGCGGCTGGACACTTTCTGTTCGAGACGATGGACGCGTTCTACGCGGCATTTCAGCCGAATGCCGACACCCTCCTCGACGACATTCCCAACTACACCGACGGCGGAAATGGCACCATTCTGATCAGCGAGGTCAAGGTGTCCGTCTGACGTGCTCCGCTCGGCCTGCTGGGACGAGCGGACTTCGACTGGACCTTTCATCGGCCGCCACACGCCAGGTGCGCCGCCACCCAACACAAGAAGGAAACAACACCGATGTTCGGCGATATCGCCCGCTTTCTGCTCAATACGGTCTTCACGCTGTTCGGCGCCGCCCTGCTGCTGCGCGCCTGGCTCCAGTACGTGCGTGTGCCGCCGTACAACCCCGTGACCCACGCGATCCAGCAGGTCACCAACTGGCTGGTGCTGCCGCTGCGGCACGTGATCCCCGGCGTGCGCGGCATCGACTGGGCAAGCGTGGTCGCCGCGCTGATCTCGGCCATTGCCTACGTGCTGCTCATGGTCTGGATCGCGGGCGTGGACCCGCTAGCTCTGTTGCCGACGCTTCTCATCGTTGCCGTGCTCACGCTGGTGAAGTGGGCGCTGAACCTGCTGATCTGGCTGACGATCCTGATGGCGCTGCTCTCGTGGCTCAATCCGCGCTCGGCGGCGATGCCGGTGCTGTTCCAGCTGACGGCGCCGTTCCTCAACCCGCTGCGCCGTATCCTGCCGAACCTGGGCGGCCTCGACCTCTCGCCGATTCTGCTCTTCGTGATCGTGCAGGTGCTGCTGATGGTGGTCACGCGCGCAGCTGTTTCGCTCACGCTGTTTGGTATCTGAGCGGCGTCCGGGGACGTATCCACGCACACGCCAGTGCACCGGCGGCGCGCCCAGCGCGCCGCGTCGTTTGACCGCAGCGTTGCGCAAAGCGGCCAAAACCGCGTAAAATGGCGCGCTCTGCGGGCGTCGTATAATGGCCATTACCTCAGCTTCCCAAGCTGATGACGTGGGTTCGATTCCCATCGCCCGCTCCACGTCGGCTTGCCGACCTCTCTTCGAGGCCAGGGCTTTCGAACTGCGCCCCTCCCGGGACGCCTTGCCCGCCCGACCGGCACATGCCGGGCACGACCTGAATTCCTCCGTTGCACTATGCACTTTGGCGCTCCTCGGGTCCTCCCGCACGCGCCGCGAGCAGGTCAGCCGCCACGCATTTCGCTCGACTGCCGCATAACGACTCGCTGCGCGCCCTATGGCGCATCAGCCCTCCGATGGATCAATTTTTCATGTCCCGGCCGAGCGCGATCGCCCTGATCGTGCGCTCGCGCCAATCCCTTCTCGCCGACGCCGACGAACGCCCATTAGCCGAAGCCGAGCGCCTGCGCGCCACCGCCGCCGACCTCATGCGCCTCCTGTTCGACGTGCGCGCCGGGCGTGTGAATGCGTTCGAGCTGAACGAACCCACGCGCATGCGGGTCGTCGTTTCGGCCGCTTGAGGTGCCGCTGCGAGGAGCAGCCACCCCGCCGCCGCCCGCCAGCCGCCGGACCCGTGCGAGCGCGCTGATATAATGCGCGACGGCTTTGGAGCCGCTGCGCTTCAAGTGCGCCGCGCCCGCCCCGCCGGGCCGATGGCCGCCGCCGGTTCCGGCGAACGCAAAAGCGGCCCACAAGGCATCAGGCCACACCGTAGCGCCTCGCGCCGGGCAATATGCTGCCCTGAATAGCCCGCGAAATGGCCAGCACCAAGCCTGCCCCGATTATCGACAGCCGCGAGATCCGCCGCTCTCACACCCACCCGCGAAGATGAATCACGAACCCAACGACGCCGCCCGTGCCGACAGCACACCGTCAGACGCACAAGACGCCGCCTCCGACACGAACGAGCAATCCGGGTCGCCCGCCGGCGACGCGCTGCACCACCGCCGCATCCGCAGCTTCGTGACTCGCGCCGGCCGCGTCTCGACCGGCCAGCGTCGTGCGATGGACGAACTCGGCCCGCGCTTCGTCGTGCCCTACGCGCCGGAAGCCGCCGACTGGGACGCCGTGTTCGAGCGGCACGCGCCGCGCATCCTGGAGATCGGCTTCGGGATGGGCGCGAGCACGGCGGAAATCGCCGCATTGCGCCCGGAGGACGACTTCCTCGGCGTCGAAGTCCATGAACCTGGCGTGGGAGCGTTGCTGAAGCTGATCGGCGAGCAGAATCTGGAGAACATCCGCATCATCCAGCACGACGCCGTGGAAGTGCTCGAGCACATGATCGCGCCGGCGAGCCTCGACGGCGTGCACATCTTCTTCCCCGATCCGTGGCACAAGGCGCGCCACCACAAGCGCCGCCTGATTCAGCCGAAGTTCGTCGCGCACCTCGTCTCGCGCATGAAGCCGGGTGCGTACCTGCATTGCGCAACCGACTGGCAGAACTACGCCGAGCAGATGCTCGAAGTACTCAGCGCGGAACCCGCTCTCGAGAACACGGCCGCCGACTACGCGCCGCGCCCCGACTACCGACCGGTGACGAAGTTCGAACGCCGCGGTCTGCGGCTCGGCCACGGCGTGTGGGATCTCGTGTTCCGCCGCCGCGCGGACTGAAACCAGGAACCCTGCAGTAAAACGACGGGCGCCGCGATATCACGCGGCGCCCGTTGTGTTTTTAGTCGTCCCAGCCGAGGCCGCCGCCATAGCCGAACAGCAGGATCACAAGACCGAAAGCGATGCGGTACCAGGCGAAAGCGGTGAAGTCGTGCGACGCGACGAAGCGCAGCAGCCAGCGCACACATGCGAACGCACTCACGAATGCGGCGACGAAGCCAACGCCGAAGAGCCCGAGCCAGTCCGCGGAAAGCTCGTGCCAGCTCTTGTATAGCTCATACACGGTTGCGCCGAAGATCACGGGAATCGCAAGGAAGAACGAGAACTCGGTCGCAACGCGCCGCTCGAGGCCGAACAGCATCGCGCCGATGATGGTCGAGCCCGAGCGCGACATGCCCGGAATCAGCGCGAAACATTGCGCGCAACCCACCTTGAACGCGTCGAGCGGCGTGATCTCGTCAATCGAGTTCACGCGCGCGCTGTGTTGCGCCGCGACCGGCAGTCCCTTCGGACCGCGCAGGCGATTTTCGACCCACAGGATGACAAGGCCGCCGCCCACGAGCGCGAACGCGACCGGCACCGGCGCAAAGAGAACCGACTTGATCGCCTTCTCGAACATCAGACCGAGCACGACTGCCGGAATGGTGGCGACGATCACGTTGAGCGTGAAGCGCCGCGCATCGGGCCGCGAAGGCAGCCCTACGACAACCTCGCCGATCTTGCGCCGGAACTCCCAGCACACGGCGAGGATCGCGCCGAACTGGATCACCACGTAGAAGGTCTTCGCATAGTCGCCTTCGAAGTTGAGCAAGCTGCCGACGACAATAAGATGCCCGGTACTCGAAACGGGCAGAAATTCCGTCAGCCCCTCGACGATGCCAAGAATCAACGCCTTGCAGGTCAAAATCCAGTCCATCCCTTTTATCCCTCTTTTTGAGCGTCGGGACGGCGCACGCCGCGCCACGCGACCGACGACGGCCGCGTGTGCCCGTGTTCCGTCTGCTTACTTCTCGACGATCTGCACGCGTATGCCGTTTGTAAGGATGGTGATTGTACCGGGTTCGTAGTTGACGCCGGCAAACTGGAGCTGGTCTGGCTTGAACGTGTAGACCGGATAGTTGTTGAGCAACTGCGTGGCGACGAGCGCGGCGACCGCGCTCACCTGCGACGCGTAGGCGGCGGCGTTGCCTGTCATGTCGACGCCATCGACCGAAGGCGAGCGCAGCACCACGGCGCGGCTCGCGCTGTCGTAGGCGAGTTCGCTCGACACCGTGAACGCGCCGCTCACGGGCTGCTGCATCAACGGGCTTTCGAGGTGCGCATCGAGCCGTACGGCCACGCGGTTGCGATCGGGCTGCAGCGTGACCACGGGGTTCGTGAGCGAGACATCGAAAATCTGCTGCATCGAGCGGTGATAAGGAAACTTGCGCTGCACCGCGTCCTGCACCTGCTGTTGCGAAAACGTGTAGTGATCGGGAATGAACGGGAAAATCCCCGTCGCACACGCGCCGAGCGACATCGCCGTTCCCGCCGCAGCGCAGGCTGTGAACAGGAAGGCGCGCCGGGAAACGCGCGTTGCGGTGTGGACCATGCGAAATCTCCTTGTTTGGCCGGGTTTGATGCGCCGTCATTCTGGCGCATCACGGCTGGCCGCCGCAGTTTGCGCCGGTTCAGCGCGTGGCCGGCGTCTGCGATTGCGGTTGGGTTTGCGCCTCGAGACGCGTGAGCCAGACGATGGCCTCCTCGCGCGATGCTCCGCACATCTCGGGCTGCGGCTGCAGGCCCGAGCAGCATGCCGGGCGCAATGGCGAGCCGAAGATCATGCAGCGCAGGTCGTCGCCGAGTTGAACGCAGCGCACGCCGGCCGGCTTGCCTGCGGGCATGCCTGGAATCGGGCTCGTAATGGACGGCGCGATGCAGCACGCGCCGCAACCGGGGCGGCATGCATGCACTGAGACATCAGCGGAAAAAACGGTACTCACTTCGGCTTCCTGGAACTCTGACAAATTGTTTCCGAGGCGCTGGAGACTACGACACCATGCCGCGACGGACCAGACGCATTGTGCCATCGCCCGCATGCGACCTTTTTACACAATCGCTTCTTCCTACCCGCTCGTACACTTTGTCAATCTGGCGCTGTAGGACAAAGGACAGGCCACCTGTGCGCGGCGTTCCGCGGCGCCGGACGCTGCCCACCCGTGCGCCGCCCTTCCAAGTGAGCTTTGCATGAGCGACGCAGACCTGCTCTTTCGCCCCGACCTGCTTGCCAAATACGGCGCCAACGGCCCGCGCTACACGTCCTACCCCACCGCCCTGCAGTTCCGCGACGACTTCGATCCCGCCGACTACCGCCGTGCGGCTGCCGATCCGGGCGCAAGCGATACCGACCTCTCGCTGTACTTCCACGTCCCGTTTTGCGACACCGTCTGCTTCTATTGCGGTTGCAACAAGGTCATCACGAAGAACCGCGGCCGCGCGAAACCGTATCTCGCGCAGATGATCCGCGAGCTGGAGCTGCTGGCCGCCCTCTTCGACACGAAGCGCCCGGTTTCGCAGCTGCATTGGGGCGGCGGCACGCCCACCTTCCTCTCGCTGGACGAAATGAGCGCGCTCATGGCCGCCACGCGCGAGCACTTCGCACTGCAGCCCGACGACGCGGGCGAATACTCGATCGAGATCGACCCACGCGAAGCCACGGCGCAGACCGTAGCGCATCTGCGTTCGCTCGGCTTCAACCGGCTGAGCCTCGGTGTTCAGGACTTCGATCCGGTTGTGCAGAAGGCGGTCAACCGCATCCAGCCGCTCGAGCTGACGGTCGACGTCATGAACGCCGCGCGCGCGAACGGGTTCGAATCGATCAGCGTCGATCTGATCTACGGCCTGCCGCACCAGAACGTCAAAACATTCGGCCGCACGCTCGAGACGATGCTGCTGCTCGCGCCCGATCGCATCTCGGTGTTCGGCTACGCGCACATGCCGCATTTGTTCAAGATGCAGCGTCAGATGGATGAAGCCACCTTGCCCTCGCCCGCCGAGCGCATGGCGTTGTTGAGGCTCGTGATCGAGCAGCTCACCGAGGCAGGCTACGTCTACATCGGCATGGATCATTTTGCGCTGCCCACCGACGAGCTCGCGCGCGCCCAGGCGCAACGCACGCTGCATCGCAATTTCCAGGGTTACAGCACGCGCGCCGACTGCGACCTGATCGGCTTTGGCGCTTCGGCGATCGGCAAGGTTGGCGACGTCTACGCGCAGAACGCGAAGGACCTGATCGGCTACGGCGCGGCCATCGACGCGGGCAAGCTCGCGACCGCGAAAGGCGTGCGCCTCACTGCCGACGACCGTCTGCGCCGCGACATCATTACGGAACTCATGTGCAATCTCGAACTGCGTTACGACGAGTTCGAGGCTGCCTACGGTGTACGGTTTCCGGCGACCTTTGCGACCGAGCTCGAACGGCTGCGCGAGTTCGAGCGCGACGGTCTCGTCGCGCGCAGCGCCAACCGGCTCGAGGTACTGCCCGCTGGGCGCATGCTCGTGCGCAATATTGCGATGGTGTTCGACCGCTATCTTGGCGCACAACAGCCCGAACGGTTCTCGCGGACGATTTGAGGGCTTGCGGCCGCCGTGTAGTTGCCCGGGCGGACAATTTGCGTCATAATCTAAGGCTACTTCGAGCGCATGCACGTGTGCGCTCGGTTGCTCGCAGCACGCAAGCACACGCCTCGGTGGTGAAATTGGTAGACGCGCCGGACTCAAAATCCGGTTCCGAAAGGAGTGCCGGTTCGATTCCGGCCCGAGGCACCAGAATACTTTCCGGCAGGTTTCAGCACTTGCCGCCGGAATCCAGAAACCCGCGAAAGCTCACGGCTTCGCGGGTTTTTTCTTGCCCGCTCGAATACGACACGCCTGTTATTGGACGAAGATCAAGCGTCTCGCAGATGCCGCGTGTCTCGCCGCACCCCGCTGCTATCGTTATCGGTGTTATTGAGATAGCACGCCGGGAGAGCACGATGGACCGCATTTTCATGACACGAGAGGAAGCCATACGCATCCTCATCGAGGCCCACGAGTCCGTCTCTGGACGCACCGCAGCGACGCTGATCAAATCGGGCAACGACCGATCCGCCAGGCTCGAAGTGCTGGACCGGTTGCTGCTCGACGTGCGCGCTGGCCGGGTCGATGAATTTATCACCCACCCCGAGGACAGCACCTGCGTCTCGATCACTGACTGACGCAGGTCTGCCGCACGAGCCTCAGCGCAAATTCGTCTGCGCCAGCTCCACCACCTCGTCTCCGCGCCCGCTCAGCACCGCGCGCAGCATGTAGAGACTGAACCCCTTCGCCTGCGCCCACTGCAGCTTCGGCGGCATGGCCAGTTCATGCTTCGTCGTCACCACGTCGACGAGCGCCGGTCCTGCGTGCGAGAAGGCCGCGCGCAACGCCTCATCGAGCGCTTCGGACGTCTCCACGCGCACACTGAAGAGCCCCGCGCCTTTCGCAATATCCGCAAAGTTGGTCGCGACCAGATCGGTGCCCGTCTCCACGTAGCCGCCAGCCTTCATCTCCATGGCGACGAAACCGAGCGAGCCATTATTCAGGATAACGATCTTGATCGGCAAATCGAGCTGGCGCGCCGTGAGAATGTCGCCGAGCAGCATCGAAAGACCGCCGTCGCCGGAGAGCGAGACCACCTGGCGTCCGGCGTGCGCCGCCTGCGCGCCGAGCGCCTGCGGCATGGCGTTCGCCATCGAGCCGTGATTGAACGAGCCATGCAGACGGCGCCGGCCGTTCATCGTCAGGTAGCGCGCGGCCCAGAGCGTGGGCGTGCCCACGTCGACCGCGAAGATCGCATCGTCCTCGGCGAGCGCATCGAGCCGCGACACCACGTACTGCGGATGCAGCGGCTTGCCCGCGGCAGCCGGGCGCGCGAGTTCGTCGAGCCCCTTGCGCGCGCTCGCGTAGTGCTCGCGCGCGCGATCGATAAAGCGACGGTCGGTCTTGCGCGTGAGCTTCGGCGTGAGCGCGCGCAGCGTTTCGCGCACGTCGCCGACGAGTCCGAGTGTGAGCGGCGCGCGCTTGCCGAGCGCGGCCGCGTCGCGGTCGATCTGCACGATGTTCGCGTGCTGCGGATAGAAGTTGCGATACGGGAAGTCGGTGCCGAGCATAACGAGCGTGTCGCACGACATCATCGCGTGGTAGCCCGAGCTGAAGCCGATCAGCCCGGTCATCCCCACATCGTATGGGTTATCCCATTCGACATACTGCTTGCCGCGCAGCGCATGCACCGTCGGTGCGCCGAGCGCGTCTGCGAAGGCCACCACTTCGTCGTGTGATCCCTTGCAGCCGCTTCCGCATAGCAGCGTCACCGCTTCGGAGCGATTGAGCAATTCGGCGAGCCGGTCGATATCCGCCGACGAAGGCAAGGTCGCCGGACGCGCCGCCTGGGCCCAAGCCGGCTCCTCGTCGGACGCATCCAGAAGCGCCACGTCGCCGGGCAGCACGATCACGGCGACGCCCTTCTGGTCGATCGCCGTGCGCAGCGCGGTGTCGAGCACGCGCGGGAACTGCGATGCGTTCGTCACGAGTTCCACGTAATGGCTGCACTCGCGGAAGAGTTCGGTCGGGTGCGTTTCCTGGAAATAGCCGAGGCCGATTTCCGTCGACGGAATGTGCGCCGCAATCGCGAGCACCGGCGAACGGTTGCGATGGCAGTCATAAAGACCGTTGATGAGATGCAGGTTGCCGGGCCCGCAACTGCCCGCGCACACGGCGAGCCGGCCGGTTGCCGCGGCCTCGGCGCCCGCCGCGAAAGCAGCGACTTCTTCGTGCCGCGTATGCATCCAGCGGATCGTGCCTAGCTTGCGCAGACTCGCCGACAACCCGTTCAGGCTGTCGCCCGTCACGCCCCAGATGCGCTCGACGCCAACCGCCTCGAGCGTTTTTGCCAGATGATCCGCTATCGTCTTCGCCATGGTGTTCTCCACGTGAGCCGTAACGCGCAGCGCGCGCACCAAGGCCGGGCGCTGCACGAGAAGATACTTGGGGGGTCAAATACGTAGGCGTCCAGGCCCGGCAACCGGGCCGGGCCTGCCAATACCTCGCGCTACGTTACGCCATCCGCCCGAAATACGTGGTCAAGCCGTGCGCGGCAAATTGGCAGGGCGTGCCTGGATCGCGCGGGGGCGCGCTGCACGTCGCGACGGATAAAATACCCCGCTCTACGCTGTTCGCCGTCCGTCATGAATCTCGAAAGCATTCTCTTCACCCAAGGTTTCGGCTCACGCCGCCAATGCCGCACGCTCATCGCCGACGCGCGGGTCGCCGTCGCGGGCGAGCCGTGCACCAACCCGCTCGCCACGTTCGACACGGCGGGCCTCGTCTTCAGCGTGGACGGCACGCCGTGGCCGTTTCACGAGCGCGCGTACATCGCGCTCAACAAGCCCGCGGGCTATGAGTGCTCGCGCGATCCGCAGCATCACCTGAGCGTGTTTCATCTGCTGCCGCCACAGTTCGCCGAGCGCAACGTGCAATGCGTCGGCCGCCTCGATCAAGATACGACCGGCCTCCTGCTGCTTTCCGACGATGGCCAGTTCGTGCACGCCTTCACGTCACCCAAGCGCAAGGTGCCGAAGCTCTACGTGGCGACGACACGCCACCCGCTCGACGAAACCCAGCTGCACGCCCTGCGCGAAGGCGTGCTGCTGCACGGCGAGCGCCAGCCGAGCGCCGCCGTCGCGGCCAGCGCACGGGCGGACCACGAGCTGGAGCTAACCGTGCTCGAAGGCAAATATCACCAGGTCAAACGGATGGTGGCGGCGGCCGGCAACCGCGTCGAGGCGTTGCACCGCGAGCGCATCGGCGGCTTTTCCCTGCCCGCCGGACTGGCTCCCGGCGCCTGGCAATGGCTCGACGACGACGCGCTCGACGCGTTGCGCAACAAGGGGTAAACCACCACCGGGCGGCGCGAACGCCCGCCGCTCAGTGTGCTGACGCACCGATGCTTGCACACTGGCACCGTTATCGCCGCGCCGCAGCATGTCCTTGCCGAGCTTCCGCCCTATACTCGTTTGTAGAACGATTACAAGTTGCAAGGAGGGGCATCATGATCATCAACGGCTCATTCGAAATCTCACTCGTGTTGATGGCCTTCATGGCGCTTGGGGCGGTTCTGATTGGGGGCCTGCTCGCGTCGATGCATATGCGACATCAGTACCATCCGAACCTCATCGGGGCGCTCATCGGAGCGCTAATGTGCTTCCTCCTGCTCGAAGCGCTGCCGGCCATCACGTGAACGGCACGCTTTGCGCCGCGCCGCCCGCCCGAAGTCACGGGTGCGGCGGCAGCGTGCGCAAGAAAGCATCGACATCCGGATAACGCAAACGCACGCCCAGTTCGCGCTTCAGACGCGTATTGGCGAGCCGGCGCGACTCGCGCATGAACGACAGCAAGACGGGCTCGAGTTCGCGCTCGGCCTGCGCGCGACTCACGCGTGGTGCGCGCGCAAGGCCGAAGGCATCGGCTACGCGGTCGAAATACTCGCCCATCTTCAGTTCGCTGTCGTCCGTCGCGTGGATCGTGCGCCCCGGGCGGCCATGTGTCGCGAGGCGCAGGAGAATCGCCGCAAGATCGTCCGCGTGGATGTGGCTCGTATAGACGTCGTCGCTCGCGACGAGCGCCGGCGTGCGCTTCGCGAGGCGTGCGAGCGGGAGGCGGTTCGCTGCGTAAATGCCGGGAATGCGCGCGATCGTGGCGCTCAGCGCACCGCCGCGCGCCGTTGCGCGCCGCAGTTGCCGTTCGGCCGATACCCGGCGTTTGGCGCGGGCGTTAGCTGGCTGCACCGTGCGAGTTTCGTCGATGCGCGCGCCACCGCAATCGCCGTACACGCCCGTCGTGCTTGCGTATACGAGCTTCGTGCGTTCGAGGCGCTGGCGCCGGGGACGAGAAAACCGCCGGATGCGCTCGGGTACAATAACGGATGCTCCCGCGCCTGTGGCAGGGTCGAAAGCGCTGCGGCGCATGCGGCCCACGAGAGCACGTAATGGGGGCCGCAATGCGCGCGGCGCCACACCCGCCAGCACAGGCCGCGCCCTCGCACGGCGGCGCGCCGCGAGTGCTGCGAGCAGGCGGCGCGTGCGCAGGTCGTCGTCGCCGGTTTTTTGCGGCGGCGCCAGGTGCAGGACGGTGCCAGCCAGGCCCGCGATCCGCGTGAGGCTCGTGCGGAAATCGAGGTCGCCGCGCACCGGCGTTGCGCCCGCGGCCCGTACCGCGTCTGCGCGCTCGGATCGGCGCGTGAGCGCAAAAACGCGCGCGCGGTCTGGCCGCTCGCGCAACTGGGTGACGCAGCGCAGGCCGACGTCGCCGCAACCGACAATCAGGATGCGCGCACGGCGCAAGGTTCGTGTGGCAATCATGGTGGAACCATTTTAGCGGCCCGGGCCTCGCGGCGAAGGCCGGCAAGCAAACGCGGACACTAGCCGGAAAAGTCCGGAACTGGCCCGCACCCGGAATCAACCCTCGGATACAGACTTACGCTTCCCTGAATATGGCTTTCAACGTAACGCTCAAGCAAAGCGGCCGGCAATTCCAGGTCGAGCCCGACGAACCCATTCTCAACGCGGCCCTGCGCCAGGGCATCGGCCTGCCGTATGGCTGCAAGAACGGCGCGTGCGGCTCGTGCAAGGGCACGGTCTGCCACGGCGAAGTGGAGCAGCGCGCTCACGCGGCTTCGGCGCTGTCCAATGACGAAAGGACGCGCGGCATGGCCCTCTTCTGCTGTGCGACGGCGCAAACCGACCTCGAAATCGATATCCGCGAAGTGGCGGGCGTGGGCGACGTGCAGGTGCGCAAGCTGCCTACCCGCATCGCCGCCATCGAACGCAAGGCCGACGACGTAGTCGTCCTCAAGCTGCAGCTGCCCGCCAACGAGCGTCTGCAGTATCTCGCCGGCCAGTACCTCGAATTCATCCTCAAGGACGGCACGCGCCGCAGCTACTCCATGGCGAGCGCGCCGCACGAGGAAGGCCCGATCGAGCTGCACATCCGCCACATGCCCGGCGGCAAGTTCACCGACCACGTTTTCTCGCAGATGAAGGAGCGCGACATCCTGCGCTTCGAAGCACCGCTCGGCACCTTCTTCCTGCGCGAGGAGTCCGACAAGCCCATCGTGCTGCTCGCTTCGGGCACCGGCTTCGCGCCGCTCAAGGCGATTGTCGAGCACGCGGTCCACAAGAACCTGAACCGCCCGATGACGCTCTACTGGGGCGCGCGCCAGAAGAAGGACCTGTACCTGATGGATCTCGCCGGTCAATGGGCGAAGGACATCCCGAACTTCCGCTTCGTGCCGGTGCTCTCCGAGCCCGCCGCCGACGACAACTGGACCGGCCGCACGGGCTTCGTGCACCGCGCCGTGATCGAGGATCTGCCGGACCTTTCGGGCTATCAGGTCTATGCGTGCGGCGCACCGGTGATGGTCGAGTCGGCGCAGCGCGACTTTACGCAACATCACGGTCTGCCCGAAGACGAGTTCTACGCGGACTCGTTCACGAGCGCCGCAGACCTCGCGAACGCCGTCTGAGCGTTGTTGGGGCGGGTCGTTGCGTGCACAATGCAATGACCCGTATCGACCGGCAAAGCTGGCCGTCACGAAAAATTCTTCGGCCGATTGGACAAAATCGGCACATTGACGGTTTACATCGCCGTTCGGCTTGTCGTATTCTTGCGCCCATGAACTGCATCCTGTCCGCCCTCCGACGTCGCCGCTCGCCCCATCTTTAGGGCCTGGCTACTCGCGGACGCGCGTTGCACTTCGCAACGCACAGCAAGTTCGAATCACGAAAGCCACGGCCAGTCCGTGGCTTTTTGTTTTTCCGCCGTATCGTTTGCAACCCCGTTTGCAACCCCGTTCTCAACCCTTTAGCAGCCCCAACGCGGAGCCCGTTGCCATGAATTATTCCGAGTACCCGATCGAGTCGCTGATGTACATCACCAACCGGCCCGAAATCGTTTTCACGCATGGCAAGGGGTCGTGGCTCTACGACAACGAAGGCAAGCGATACCTGGACTTCATCCAGGGCTGGGCCGTCAACAGCCTCGGGCACTGCAACGAAGGCATGATCGAGGCGCTGGAAAAGCAGTCGCGCCTGCTCATCAACCCGTCGCCAGCCTTCTACAACGAGCCGATGGCGAAGCTCGCGGGCCTGCTCACCGAGCACAGCTGCTTCGACAAGGTGTTCTTCGCCAACAGCGGCGCCGAAGCCAACGAAGGCGCGATCAAGCTTGCGCGCAAGTGGGGCAAGAAGCATCGCGACGGCGCCTACGAGATCATCACGTTCGACCACAGCTTCCACGGCCGCACGATCGCGACGATGTCGGCGAGCGGCAAGCCGGGCTGGGACACGATCTACGCGCCGCAAGTGCCGGGCTTCCCGAAGGCGGACCTGAACGATATCGCCTCGGTTGAAAAGCTCATCAACGCGAAGACCGTCGCCGTGATGCTCGAGCCGATCCAGGGCGAAGGCGGCGTCATTCCCGCCACGCGCGAATTCATGCAGCAACTGCGCGCGCTCACGAAAAAGCACGGCATCCTGCTGATCGTCGACGAAGTGCAAAGCGGCTGCGGTCGTGCCGGCACCCTCTTCGCCTACGAACTTTCGGGCATCGAGCCGGACATCATGACGCTCGGCAAGGGCATCGGCGGCGGCGTGCCGCTCGCGGCGCTGCTCTCGAAGAAGGAAATCGCCGTGTTCGAAGCGGGCGACCAGGGCGGCACGTACAACGGCAACCCGCTGATGACGGCCGTGGGCTATTCGGTGATCTCGCAACTGGTTGCGCCCGGCTTCCTCGAAGGCGTGCGCGCGCGCGGCGAATATCTGCGTGAAAAGCTGCTCGAACTTTCGGCCGAACGCGGCTTCCAGGGCGAGCGCGGCGAAGGCTTGCTGCGCGCGCTGCTGCTCGGCAAGGACATCGGCCCGGAGATTGTCGAGAAGGCGCGCCTCATGCAACCCGATGGCCTGCTGCTCAACGCCGCGCGTCCGAACCTGCTGCGCTTCATGCCGGCGCTGAACGTGACGACGCAGGAAATCGACCAGATGATGGCGATGCTGCGCACGATTCTCGACTCGCTGTAATCGGACGGAGCACGGGCGATGTCCATCACGATCCGCGTGTTCAGCGAAGCCGATACGGAAGCGGTGATCGCGCTTTGGCTGCAGGCGTTTCCCGAGTACAACGACACGAGCCGGCCGCACCGCAATCCGCGGCTGTCGATCGCGAACAAGCTCGGCACGCAGCCGGAGCTTTTCTTCGTCGCGATTCGCAGCGACGGCGACGTTGACGGCGCACTCGTCGGCACGGCGATGGCCGGTTACGACGGGCATCGCGGCTGGCTCTATTCGGTCGCCGTCGCGCCCGAAGCGCGGCGTCACGGTCTCGGCACGCGGCTCGTGCGTCACGCGGAAGATGCGCTCGCCGCGATGGGCTGCCTGAAACTCAACCTTCAGGTGCTCACCGACAAGGCCGAGGTGCTCGCGTTCTACGAGCGGCTCGGCTATCGCGCCGACGCCGTAGTGAGTCTCGGCAAGCGGCTTGCCGTGCAGGAGTCCGAAGCGCTCGCCTGAGCCTGATTCGTCGATGGCATGAAAAAAGCCGCATGGGTGACCCACCCATGCGGCTTTTGTTTTATGTGGCCGCGAGGACCGCAACGCCGTGCAGCTTACTCGCCCAGGTACGCGGCGCGCACCTTCGGATCGTCGAGCATCTGCTTGGCTTCGCCTTCCATCGTCACGAGGCCCGAGTCCATCACGTAACCGCGGTTCGCCGCCTGCAGCGCGAGGCGCGCGTTCTGCTCGACGAGCAGCACCGTGATGCCTTCCGACGAGATCGTGCGCACCACCTCGAAGATCTTCTCGACCATGATCGGCGAGAGACCCATCGACGGCTCATCGAGCAACAGAAGCTTCGGCTTGCTGATGATCGCGCGCGCCATGGCCAGCATCTGCTGCTCGCCGCCCGAGAGCGTGCCCGCGAGCTGCGTGGCGCGTTCCTTCAGGCGCGGGAAGAAGCCGAACATACGATCGACGTCCTTCTGGATGCCGTCGTTGTCGCTGCGCAGGTACGCGCCCATCTGCATGTTTTCGAGAATCGACATGCGCGCGAAGATGCCGCGGCCTTCCGGCACCATCGCGAGGCCGCGCTTGAGCAGCTCGTACGCCGGCACGCCCTTGATCGACTGGCCCATGTACTCGATGTCGCCCGCCGAGTACGGCTTCAGGCCCGTGATCGCCTTCATGGTCGTGGTCTTGCCCGCGCCGTTCGCGCCGATCAGCGTGACGAGTTCGCCCTGGCGAACTTCCATGTCCACGCCCTTGACCGCCTGGATCCCGCCGTAGTTGACCTGCAGACCCTTGATTTTCAGAACCGATGTCGACATCAGTGAACCCCCGCACCCAGATATGCCTCGATCACCTTCGGGTCCTTCTGCACGTCTTGCGGCAGCCCTTCGGAGATCACCTTGCCATAGTCGAGCACTGTCATCCGGTTGCACAGGCCCATCACCAGTTTCACGTCGTGCTCGATCAGCAGGATGGTCTTGCCATCGGCGCGGATCTTGTCGAGCAGGCGCGTGAGTTCGACCTTCTCGGTCGCGTTCATGCCGGCCGCCGGCTCGTCGAGCGCGAGCAGCTTCGGATCGGTCGCGAGCGCGCGCGCGATTTCCAGACGGCGCTGGTGGCCGTACGAGAGATTGCGCGACGTGTAGTCGGCGTACTGCGCGATGCCCACGTATTCGAGCAGTTCGATCGCGCGTTCCTTGATCTCGCGCTCTTCCTGACGCTCCGACGGCGTCTGGAACACCGCGCCGAGCAGCCCGTGCTTCGTCCGCACGTGGCGGCCGACCATCACGTTTTCGAGCGCGGTCATGCCGCCGAACAGGCGAATGTTCTGGAACGTACGCGCGATGCCGGCCTGCGCCACCTGATAGACGGCGGTCGGCGTATAAGCCGTGCCGTCGAGCTTGAACTCGCCCGAATCAGGCGTGTAGAGACCGGTGATCACGTTGAAGAACGTGGTCTTGCCGGCGCCGTTCGGACCGATCAGGCCGTAGATCGTGCCTTCCTCGATCTGCAGGCCGACGTCGGACAGCGCCTGCAGGCCGCCGAAGCGCTTGTTCACGCCCTTCACGGACAGGCGGATGGATTTGTTGCTCATAGTCTGTTCTCCCCGTTATGCGCGAATCGGCTTCTTGCTGGCGCGCTTGGCGATCTTGGCGATCTTGTCCTCGTGCTTCGCCGCGGGCCACAGGCCTTCCGAGCGATACAGCATGATGACGACCATGGCGAGGCCGTAGAGCAACTGGCGGATGACTTCCGTATCGACGATTTCGTGGCCGAACAGCATGTGCTGGAGCGGGCCCATGGTCGAGCGCAGGAACTCGGGGAAAATGGCGAGCAGCACGGCGCCGAGAATCACGCCTGGGATGTGGCCCATGCCGCCCAGCACCACGCAGGCGAGCACGACGACCGATTCCCAGAACGTGAACGATTCCGGCGACACGAAGCCCTGGAACGCACCGAACATCGCGCCCGAAAGACCGCCGAACGACGCGCCCATCGCGAACGCGAGCAGCTTGACGTTACGGGTGTTGATGCCCATGGCCTTGGCGGCGATTTCGTCTTCGCGGATCGCGGCCCATGCACGGCCGATACGCGAGTGCTGCAGACGCGTACACACCCAGATCACGAGCAGCGCACAGATCACGAACACGTAGTAGTACATGTACACCGACGTGAAGGTGAAGCCGAGGATCTCATGCGGCTGCGCGAGGTTGAAGCCCATGACCTGCAGCGGCGCGACGCCAGTGATACCCTGCGGCCCGTTGGTGATGTTCACCGGACGGTCGAGGTTGTTCATGAAGATACGAACGATTTCCCCGAAGCCCAGGGTCACGATGGCGAGGTAGTCGCCACGCAGACGCAGTGTCGGCGCGCCGAGCAGCACGCCGAAGAGCGCGGCGAGCGCCATCGCGCACGGAATCACGATCCAGTACGGCGTATGCATCCCGCCCGGGAACATGTTCGCGATCCAGGCGAACTGATTCGCGAGGTGCGGTGAAGTCAGCAGCGCGGCCGTGTAGGCGCCCACCGCGTAGAACGCGATATAGCCCAGGTCCAGCAGGCCGGCGAAGCCCACCACCACGTTCAGGCCCAGCGCGAGCATCACGTACAGCATCGCGAAGTCGAGCACGCGCACCCAGTAGTTGCCACCCGTGGCGCCGACCACGAAGGGCAGCGCGGCCACGACGATGGCCGTCACGATACCCACCGCGAGGGTCTTCGTCGTGTTCTTTTCGGGGATGAGCGTCGTCGACGGCTCGATCGGTTGAATTGAAGTCATGTTGTGCTACTCCCTCTTATGCGCGGTCCGCGACACGTTCGCCCAGCAGCCCCGACGGACGGAACACGAGCACGACGATCAGCACGATGAATGCGAAGACATCCTGATAGTTACTGCCGAACACCCCGCCGGTCAGGTTGCCGATGTAGCCTGCGCCGAGCTGCTCGATCAGACCGAGCACCACGCCGCCGACCATCGCGCCGCCGAGGTTGCCGATACCGCCCAGCACAGCCGCCGTGAAGGCCTTCATGCCGGGGATAAAACCCATGTAGAAGTGCGCGTTGCCGTATTCCGAGGCGATCATCACGCCGGCGAGGGCCGCGAGCGCCGAGCCGATCATGAACGTGGCCGAGATCACGAAGTTCGGGTTCACGCCCATCAGCGAGGCATTGTTCGGGTTCTCGGCGATCGCGCGCATGGCGCGGCCGAGCTTGGTCTTGTGCACGAGGAGCAACAGACCCGCCATCACGAGGAACGCGACCACGATGATGACGATTTCCGTCATCGAGATCACGGCGCCCACGCCGGTTTCAGTCGGCTTGATGACGTTGATCGGGTCGGTCGAGATGAGCTGGGGGAACGCGAGCGGGTTACGGCCCCAGATGATCATGGCGAGCGTCTGCAGCAGGATCGACACACCGATCGCGGTGATCAGCGGTGCGAGGCGCGGCGCCCGGCGCAGCGGCCGGTACGCGACCTTTTCGATCGTGTACCCGACGCCCGCACACACGACCGCGGCGACGGCCAGGGCGATGCACAGCGTGGGGATGTTCCCGAGGCCCGGGAAGTGATTGTGGAGCACATTGATCGCGGAGAGCGCGACCATGGCGCCCACCATGAGCACGTCGCCGTGCGCGAAGTTAATGATGCCCAGAATCCCGTACACCATGGTGTAGCCCAGAGCGATGATGGCGTAAATGCTGCCAAGCACCAGCCCATTCAGGATCTGCTGGATGAAAATATCCATTTAATGCTCCTTAGCCCGTGCAACCGGATTCGCGCTCGTCATCGGCCGGTGGGCGATGTTTTACGGAACCACAACGACACTTTCGGGTATTGAAGTAAAAACCGGTAACGGTTGGCCGCCCTGGTTCGCGTTGCCGCTGTGTTGCAGCGGCAGGCTCGCCAAAAGCGGATGCAAAAACGGCACCGTCGGATGGTTCGGTGCCGTCGGGTTCAATCAACTACGCGTCATATTCACGTTGGCGTATTCACGGCGAGCCTCGCGGCCCGCAAACGCGAATGCGTCAAACGTCATGACTCCCTCTCCCCGGCCGCCCACGCGCTTCAGGATCTCACCTGCGAGATCCATCGCATCCAGGCGGCGAACCGGCATGACAACGCCGGAGCATGCAAAAGCAATCTGCATGCCAGGAATGATCGATGTTGCGCTCATACCCGTCTCGACATTGCGGCTGTGCCACGTGTTGCGTAGCGCAACCGCATTAATCGATGACGCGGAAAAAGCAGACTTGAATTGCATTAATCAGGTCTCCTGCGCCTTCCGAAATGCTTGCCTGATGGCCTTCTCAACGATGTCCAGCCTTCAGAACGCGCGCATTGTAACGCCAATTATGCGACGGGCAATATTGTTGAACCGGCAGGGTTTTCCTGCATTGCAACCATATTTTTAGATAACAGCCTGTATCGGGTTGCACCGTAGGTTGCGCCGCATTTTCGTGCACCAGTTGCACCAAAAATCCGCGGGTTTCGCATCATGTGTTGCGAATAATGGCCGCAATGCCTTGTCAGGCGGGCATTGGTTCAAATGAACGGTATTTAAGGGAGAGCATAAAAATGCTGCCCCGACGCGGTGCATGCGTGTCGAAAGCGTGTCAATTACCTCATACATCTGGGGTCATACCACGCAATTCGATGCCCCACTCTAGCGAAAACACTAATAAGAACACCCGGCCAATGTGAGGTTAACCTCGCTTTTCTGGCAATATGACCCTTATTAATGACGCCCTGCGTCCGTCGCGGGCATAAAAAAACGCGCCGGATGGGCGCGTTTTTGCAGGGAGCGGGAAGCTTCAGGCCGGCTGGCCGAGTCCACGCGGCAAGGGGAACGCAATGTTCTCCTCGATGCCTTCGAGTGCACGCACGTTGCGCGCACCAAGTTCGTGCAGACGGCGAATGATTTCCTGCGCGAGCGCCTCGGGAGCCGACGCTCCAGCCGTCAGACCGATCCGGCGTTTGCCGACGAGCCACTGGGGGTCGATCTGCTCGGGGGCATCCACCATATAGGCGGGAATGCCGCGCTTCTCGGCCACTTCGCGCAGCCGGTTCGAATTGGAGCTGTTCGGGCTCCCCACCACGATCACGACATCGCACTGCGGCGCCATGAACTTGACGGCGTCCTGGCGATTCTGCGTGGCGTAGCAGATGTCCTGCTTCTTCGGCTCGCGAATCGCCGGAAAGCGCGTCTTGAGCGCGGCGATGATTTCCGCGGCGTCGTCCACCGACAGCGTGGTTTGGGTGACGAACGCCACGCGCTGCGGATCGCGCAGCTTGAGCGCCTCGACGTCGGCAATGTCTTCGACGAGGTACATCCCCTCGGCCACCTGCCCCATCGTGCCCTCCACTTCTGGATGGCCCTTGTGCCCGATCATGACGATGTCGAGCCCTTCGTCGCGCATCTTCGCGACTTCCACGTGCACCTTCGTGACGAGCGGGCAGGTCGCGTCATACACGCGCAGTCCGCGCGCCTCGGCATCGGCACGCACCGACTTGGAGACGCCGTGCGCACTGAAGATCACCGTGTTGCCGGACGGGACCTCATCGAGCTGCTCGATGAAGATCGCGCCCTTCTTGCGCAGGTCTTCGACGACATACGCGTTGTGGACGATTTCGTGACGCACGTAGATCGGTGCGCCGTGAAGCTGGATCGCGCGTTCGACGATCTCGATGGCCCGATCGACGCCGGCGCAGAAGCCACGCGGCTGGGCGAGCAGGATTTCCGCTTCCGTCAGGTCTGCGATGAGGGACGTGTCCGTGTTGGTCATGGGCTTTAAAGGATTCCGATGATTTGCACTTCGAACGCAACCGCCTGGCCAGCGAGCGGATGGTTGAAATCGAACAGCGCGGAGGTCTCGTTCACTTCCTTGAGCACCCCCGCGTAGCGGCCGCCGTTGGGCGCATTGAACTCGATCAGGTCGCCCGGGCTGAACTCCTCGCCGATCATGCCGTTCTCGCGCAGGGTCTTGAGCGAGACGCGCTGGATCAGGTCGGGGTTGCGCTGGCCGAAAGCGACGCCCGGTTCTAGCTGAAAGGTCGAGTGGTGCCCCACCTTCAGGCCCTGCAAAATATCTTCCAGCGGCGGCGCGAGCTGGCCAGCTCCCATCAGCAGAGTGGCGGGACGGTCGACAAAGGTATTGACGATTTCGGTGCCATCGGCGAGCGAAAGCCGGTAATGCAGCGTCACGTGGGAACCGGGTTTCACTTCGGAGATGTCGATGATGCTCATGCGTAACTCTTTTCGTCGGAACGCGCGCTTCGCGCGTGCGCGCCGCAAGGCGCCGGTCCGGCTTGCCTTGGGCGGCCGGAAAACATCTATTGTAAGCCACTTGGCCGGGGCGGTCGCGGCACGATTGTGCGCTGCCACCACCCGCGCTCGCGTACGCCGCGCGCTCCTTATTTGTCTGTGGAGATTGCCATGACCGAACTTGCCTGCCTGCCAGACACGGCGCCCAGCACGATTGCCGGCACCTTCGCCGGCCGCCCGCACGGCCTGGGTTGCGCGGAGCGCGGCCCAGGCGACGCCGCCCTTCCCGCGCCGGCTACGCCTGCGGTGCCGGTTCGCAACAGCGGGGCTGCGGCACGACGCCGCGACATGCCACGCGAGCGGCTGCGCACGGCGGGCGCGGCCGCGCTATCGGACGCGGAACTGCTAGCAATCCTGCTCGGCTCCGGCTTGCCGGGCCACGATGTCTTCGAAGTGGCCCGCACGCTGCTGGCCCAATTCGGATCGCTGCGCGCCATGCTCGACGCGCAGCGCGAAGAATTCCTGGCCTTGCGCGGCATCGGGCCCGCGAAAGCCTCGATGCTGCAGGCGGTGACCGAACTTGCGCGGCGCGCGCTCGCCGAAGCGCTCGACGACAAGCCGCTCGTCGACTCTCCGGGCGCGGTCGAGGACTATTTGCGTCTCTTGATCGGCGGGCGGCCGCACGAGGTGTTCGTCTGCCTCTTTCTGGATGCGCGCCATCGGCTGATCCGCTCGGAGGAAAGCTCGCGCGGCTCGCTCACGCGCATGGCGGTGTATCCTCGTGAAATCGTGCGGCGTGCGCTAACCCTTAATGCCGCGAGCCTCATCGTCGCCCATAATCACCCTTCGGGCGCGGTGCAGCCGAGCGCGAGCGACCGGCGCCTCACGCGGGTGTTGCGCGAAACGCTGGCGCTCGTGGAGGTTCAACTCATCGATCACCTGGTCATTGGCACGCGCGAGACGTTTTCCTTCGCGCGCCAGGGCTGGAGCTGAGGCGGCCGCGCACGCGTGGTGGCACCCGCGGACAGCTGCAGGAAACTGCGAGCAACCGCGGCAGCGCACAACGATATCCGCAAATCGTGTTTGATTTTCCTGGCATTTTTCTGCTAGACTCACGGTTTGCCTATTTCCAACCCTGTTCCGAAGCCCATCGAGGTCTTCCAGGGGAAATACGGCCTGGGTTCGAGGTTGTCTCTCATCCATACGTGAGCGCGCTCTTATTCCGGCCATTTCTCGCCTGGGAAACTTAAGCGGCTCTCGAACTCAGAATTTCCGTAGGAGTGTCTCATGGCACGTGTATGCCAAGTCACTGGGAAAGCGCCGATGAGCGGCAACAACGTTTCCCACGCTAACAACAAAACCAAGCGCCGTTTCCTCCCGAATCTGCAAAACCGCCGTTTCTGGGTTGAAAGCGAAAACCGTTGGGTGCGTCTGCGCATCTCGAACGCAGGCCTGCGCCTGATCGACAAGAACGGCATCGATTCCGTGCTCGCAGACCTGCGCGCACGCGGCGAACTGTAAGGAGTAAATCATGGCCAAGGGTATTCGCGACAAGATCAAGCTCGAGTCGACCGCAGGCACGGGTCACTTCTACACGACCACGAAGAACAAGCGCAACATGCCGGAAAAAATGTCGATCAAGAAGTTCGACCCGGTTGTTCGCAAGCACGTCGAGTACAAGGAAACCAAGATCAAGTAATTGATCGGTTTCGAGCCTGACGAAGACAGAAAAACCCCGCTTTTTAGCGGGGTTTTTCTTTTTGCGCGCCGGTCCTGGACACCACCGCGCCTAGGTTCGCGCCGTGCAAAGGTGTTTTAACTGCAGCGCCCAAACTGCCGCTACCCCTTCGCTCGTCTCTCGGAGTATGCTTCCCGCTTTATACCGGCTGCCACACGCGTGTCATACGTCCGCGACGGCGCAGGACCGCGGCAAATGCGCCGGCCGGAATGCGTAGAACAAGAGAGACGGAGAAGCAGGATCATGAATTTCGATGTAGCGATCGTCGGCAGCGGCCTCGCAGGACTGAGCGTCGCGCTGAATCTCGCCGACTCGCGTCGTGTGGTCATCATCGCCAAGCGCGCGATGACCGAAGGCGCGAGCGACCGCGCGCAAGGCGGCATTGCCGCCGTGCTCGACTCGGCCGACAGCGTGGAGAACCACGTGGACGATACGCTCGTCGCCGGCGGTGGCTTGTGCGACGAGGCGGCCACGCGCTACATCGTCGAGCATGGCCGCGAGGCGATCGAATGGCTGATCGCCCAGGACGTGCCGTTCACGAAGGACGCCGCCGCCGAACTCGGCTTTCACCTCACGCGCGAAGGTGGCCACAGCCATCGCCGCATCATCCACGCTGCCGACGCCACCGGCCACGCGGTCGTGCAAACGCTGCTCGAGCGCGCCCGCTCGCACCCGAACATCACGATCCTCGAAGACCATCAGGCAATCGACGTCATCACGTCCGACCGTCTGGGACTGCCGGGCCGTCGCTGCCACGGACTGTATGCGCTCGATCTGAAGAACGACCGCACGGTGACGATCCAGGCGCCGCACACGGTGCTCGCCACGGGCGGCGCGGGCAAGGTCTACCTCTACACGACGAACCCCGACACGGCCACCGGCGACGGCATCGCCATGGCATGGCGCGCGGGCTGCCGCGTGGCGAACATGGAGTTCATCCAGTTCCACCCCACTTGCCTTTTCCATCCGCATGCCAAGTCGTTCCTGATTTCGGAAGCCGTGCGCGGCGAAGGCGGCGTGCTGCGCCTGCCCGACGGCACGCGCTTCATGCCCGAGCACGACGAGCGTGCCGAACTGGCGCCGCGCGACATCGTCGCCCGCGCGATCGACTTCGAGATCAAGAAGCACGGCATCGACTGCGTGCATCTCGACATCAGCCATCAGCCGCCGGCGTTTCTTGAAGAGCACTTCCCGACCATCCTCGCGCGCTGCCGCGAGTTCGGCATCGACATCACGAAGGAGCCGATTCCGGTCGTGCCCGCCGCGCACTACACCTGTGGCGGCGTCGTCACCGATCTGGCCGGGCGCACCGATCTCGCGGGCCTGTACGCCGTGGGCGAGACCTCGTACACCGGCCTGCACGGCGCGAACCGGCTCGCGAGCAATTCGCTGCTGGAGTGCCTCGTGATCGGCCGCTCGGCGGCCGAGGCGATTGAGGAAGAAGGCTTCAGCGCTGGCGCGCATGCACCGCTGCCCGACTGGGACGAAAGCCGCGTTTCCGATTCCGACGAAGAAGTCGTCGTTGCCCACAACTGGGACGAGCTGCGCCGGCTGATGTGGAATTACGTCGGCATCGTGCGCACCGACAAGCGGCTCGAGCGCGCACAGCATCGCATCGCCCTGCTGCGCGATGAAATTCTCGAGTACTACGCGAATTTCCGCGTCACGCGCGACCTGCTCGAATTGCGCAACCTCGTCGAAGTCGCTTCGCTGATCGTGGAAAGTGCGCGCTCGCGCCGCGAGAGCCGCGGCCTGCACTACAGCCGCGACTGGCAGAACTCGCTGCCCAAGGCGCTGCCGACCGTGCTCGCACCGGAGCGCGTACGCAATCGCACGGTTTCTTAAGACCTACGTAGCAAGCGCGCCGCAAAAACAAAGGCCGCCTCATCGCGAGGCGGCCTTTTCGTTTCGGTTCAGCTCAACGCATTTGCCGATTCAGACAATGCGCATCGAAAAGTCCGTCGCGCGCACATCTTTCGTCAAAGCGCCGATCGACACCCGGTCCACGCCCGTTTCCGCGATCGTGCGCACCGTGTCGAAGTTCACGCCGCCCGAGACTTCGAGCACTGCGCGCCCCGCCGTGAGCTTCACCGCGTCGCGCATCATGTCGAACGAGAAGTTGTCGAGCAGGACCGATTTGGCGCCGTGCGCGAGCGCCGTTTCGAGCTGTTCGAGCGTCTCGACTTCGATCTGGATCGGCACGCCCGCATCGAGCGCGAGCGCAGCGTCCATTGCCGCGTCCACGCCGCCCGCTGCCGCGATGTGGTTTTCCTTGATCAGGATGCCGTCGTAAAGCGCGAGGCGCTGGTTTGCGCCGCCGCCCACGCGCACTGCGTACTTCTGCGCGAGGCGCAGGCCGGGCAGCGTCTTGCGCGTGTCCAGAATACGCGTGCTCGTATGCGCGATCATGTCGACATAGCGGCGCGTCACGCTCGCCACGCCCGAAAGAAGTTGCAGGAAGTTCATCGCGTTGCGCTCGGCCGTGAGCAGCGAGCGCGCCGGACCGCGCAGCGAGCAAACGGTCGTGTCGGCGGCCATGCGGTCGCCTTCGCGATAATGCCAGCGCACCTCGATGCGCGGATCGACCTGCTTCACTACGCCGTCGAACCAGAGCACGCCGCACAGCACGGCCTCTTCGCGCACGATGATGCGTGCGTCGCGCATTTCGTCGGCGGGCACGAGGCGGCCGGTCTGGTCGCCAGGGCCTACGTCTTCCTCTAGCGCGTCGGCCACATTGCGCACGATCGCGGCGTCGAACGCTGCGCCGTACTGCGCGCGCACTTCATCGAGCACGGGCGAAACGGCATCGACTGCGAGCAATTCGAGTGCACCCATTTACGCCGCCCCCACTTGCGAGAACAACGCGGTGTCGCGCGCAAGGTCGCCGCTCGCCTGCACGCGGCGCTTGTGCTCCGCCGCGAACGCCAGCATGCGGTCGATCGGCAGACGCGCGCGTTCACCGATCGCGGTGTCGACGTGAATCTCGTTGTGGCCGCGCTCGAGCACGTCGGCGAGATTCGCGAGGCCGTTCATGGCCATCCACGGGCAATGCGCGCAGCTCTTGCAGGTGGCGCTGTTGCCGGCCGTGGGCGCTTCGATGAAGGTCTTGCCCGGCGCCGCGAGACGCATCTTGTGCAGGATGCCTAAATCGGTCGCGACGATGAAGCGCTGCGCGTCGAGCTTCACGGCGGCGTCGATCAGCTGCGTGGTCGAGCCGACCACATCCGCAAGCGCAACGACCCCTTCCGGCGATTCGGGGTGGACGAGAATCTTTGCGTCCGGGTATTCCGCGCGCAGCAGATCGAGCTCGATGCCCTTGAACTCGTCGTGCACGAGGCACGAGCCCTGCCACAGCAACATGTCCGCGCCGGTCTTCTTCTGGATGTAGCTGCCCAGGTGGCGGTCCGGCGCCCACAGAATTTTTTCGCCCTTGGCGTGCAGGTCGGCGACGATCTCGAGGCCGATGGACGACGTGACCATCCAGTCCGCACGCGCCTTCACAGCCGCACTCGTGTTCGCATAAACGACGACGGTACGGTCCGGATGCTCATCGCAAAACGCGGAGAATTCGTCGATCGGGCAGCCGAGATCGAGCGAACAGGTCGCATCGAGATCGGGCATGAGAATGCGCTTGTTCGGACTCAGAATCTTCGCCGTCTCACCCATGAAGCGCACGCCCGCCACGACGAGCGTCTGTGCCTCGTGGTCGCGGCCGAAGCGCGCCATCTCGAGCGAATCGGCCACGCAGCCGCCCGTTTCGTCGGCGAGCTCCTGCAATTCGGGGTCCACATAATAGTGCGCGACGAGCACCGCCTTCTCGCGCTTGAGCAACGCGCGAATCCGCTCCTTCAATGCAACGCGCTCTGCCGTGGACGGTGCGTCGGGCACGCGCGCCCAAGCCTGTCCAACGCTGCAGACGGCACCCTGCGGCCGGTCGTATTCGACCTTCCTGATTGCCTGACTCATGATCTCCTGCCCCTACCGATCGCCGCGCCATTGAAGCCATTGTGGGGACTCCGGCTTTTTTGCGGCCCAAAAAGAAAAACCCCGCCAGCGCGGGGTTTTGTGACGTCTCGTCATTCTAAAGGATTTTCTTACGCCCTACTGAGGGGCCAAAATCCCCTCCGGACGATGAGGCCAATCAGGCGTAACGGCGCAGACGCGACGCGAATTCCTGCAGCGCCTTGATACCGCTTTGTTCAGCGCGATGGCACCAATCCTGGAGCTGCGTGAGCAGTTGTTCGCGCGAGGCGCTCGAACGTTCCCAGATTGCGGCCAGTTCGTTGCGCAGTTCGATGTACGTGCGCAGCTTCTGGCTGTTCGCGAAAATTTGCGGAAGCTGGCGCTTCTGCGGCTCGTTCAGGCTGGCTTCTTCCTTGTCGAACCACTTGCGTGCACCACGCATGACCTTGTACTTCTCGCGCTCGCCCACTTCCTTGAGGTGCGCGAGTTCCTGGCGGTACGCCTGCTTCACGGCCTTGCCGTAACGCGCCATCACTTCGTAGCGATTGGACAGCACGGCCTGCAGCGTTTCGTGATCCGGCACCAGCTTGCCCTTGGTCAGGCGCGGCGTGGGCGCGACCTTCTTCACCTTGGCAAGACCCACCGCTTGCATCATGCGGATGTACATCCAGCCGATGTCGAACTCGTACCACTTGTTCGAGAGCTTCGCGGAAGTCGCGAACGTGTGGTGGTTGTTGTGCAGTTCCTCGCCGCCGATGATGATGCCGAACGGAAGAAGGTTCGTGCTTGCGTCGGACGAATTGAAGTTGCGGTAGCCCCAGAAGTGACCGAGGCCATTCACGACGCCAGCGGCCCAGAACGGGATCCACGCCATTTGCACGGCCCACACGGTCAGGCCGACCGCGCCGAACAGCGCGACGTCGATCACCATCATGATGCTCACGCCGAGAATGGGGTAGCGCGTATAGACGTTGCGCTCCATCCAGTCGTTGGGCGTGCCGTGGCTGAAGCGGCGCAGCGTTTCTTCGTTCTTCGCTTCGGCGCGATAGAGTTCGGCGCCCTCGAGCAGCACCTTCCAGATGCCGCGCGTTTGCGGGCTGTGCGGATCTTCTTCCGTTTCGCACTTGGCGTGGTGCTTGCGGTGAATCGCCGCCCACTGGCCCGTGAGCATGCCCGTGGTCATCCACAGCCAGAAACGGAAGAAGTGGCTCGCAATGGGGTGCAGGTCCAGCGCGCGGTGCGCCTGGCAGCGGTGCAGGTACACCGTCACGCCGATAATCGTGATATGGGTGACCACCGCCGCGAACAGCACGATCTGCCACCACGAGAAATGGAGCACGCCGTGGGCGAGGAAATCAAGCAGGGAGTTCAACAAGGCATTTACCTGTGAAGCGAAGCGCGTCGGCCTTTCAGCCCGGCGCCGGTGTCAAGAAAGTGAAAGCGACTAGATGCGTTGGACGGCATTCTACTAGAACCGTTCCAAGTGTTTGTAACAAAGGAAGATTTTTTTCTTTAATGGTTACGGCGTCAACGTCTGAAGGACGTTTTGAGGCGCTTTGCCGCACCCCAACCGGCCCTTTCCGAAGTATCTGTCCCCATCTAATCTTTCACTGCAATCCGCACCTCGCGTTGAGCAGCGGTATCGCGATCCCATGTTCCGCGCCTTCTAACCAGAATTCTGGCTCAAGTTGGGTGGCGTCGCGCGAAAATTCAATGGGATGCGATGGTCGTCGGGAATCAGGTCTCGATGCCACATCCACATCCCAACCTGAATACCGCCTGCCTGACGGTGTCGCCAATACGCAACGAGGGGTCAGCCGTGACGCGGCACGACCTCGCGTACCCGCTATCTCGGACCGCCCGGCCTGTGTAGGCCGGACGGTCCCGCATCGCGGCTGCCTGCCGAGCGCTTACTCCAGCGCGGCGTCCGGCTCGGCGGCTTCGCTTTCCTGCGCCTTCGCGATTGCGTCGGACGTTTCCTGCACCGCCGCGGCTTCTTCAGGCGTGGTCTGCGCGCCGGCCGCCTTCGTCTTCGGCTTCGCATCGCCGCGCCGTTCCAGCACGGCGGCAAAGAAACCGTCGGTGGCGTGGCGGTGCGGCCACAGCGAGAGGTAGTCGCCCGTGTCGAGGCCCACACGCTGCTCGGCCAGCACGTCGCGCGCGCTCACCAGCACGTAGTCGGGGTGCGCCTCGAGGAACTGCTTCACGACCGCTTCGTTCTCGGCGTCGAGAATGCTGCAGGTCGCGTAGACGAGACGGCCGCCGCGCTTGAGCAGGCGCGCGGCACTCGTGAGAATCGACAGTTGCTTGGGCGCAAGCTCGGCAATCGACTCGGGCGACTGGCGCCACTTGAGGTCGGGGTTGCGGCGCAGCGTGCCGAGGCCCGAGCACGGCGCGTCCACGAGCACGCGGTCAATCTTGCCGATCAGTCGCTTGATCTTGGCGTCGTGCTCGCTGTCGATCAGCACCGGATTGACGTTCGACAGGCCGCTGCGCGCGAGACGCGGCTTGAGCTTGGCAAGGCGCCGGTCGGACACGTCGAAGGCGTAGAGCCGGCCCGTCGAGCGCATCATCGCGCCGAGCGCCAGCGTCTTGCCGCCCGCGCCCGCGCAGAAGTCCACGACCATCTCGCCGCGGCGCGGCGCGAGCAGCGTGCACAGCAGCTGGCTGCCTTCGTCCTGCACCTCGAACCAGCCGTCCTTGAACGCGTCGAGTTTCGAGAGCGCGGGCTTGCCCGTCACACGTACGCCGAACGGCGCGAACGGCGTTTCGCCGCCTTCGATGCCCGAAGCGGACAGCGCACGGATCAGTTCCTCGCGGTTCGCCTTAATGGGATTGGCGCGCAGATCGAGCGGCGCCGGGTAATTCAGCGCGGCGGCCAGTTGTGCGAGTTCGGCCGGCTCGAAGCGCGTTTCCAGCGCCTTCATGATCCACTCCGGCAGATTCAGCTGCACGCGCTGCGGCAGGCTCGCCGGGTCGATCTTCGAAACATGCTCGAGCCAGCTGGCCTCGGCGTCGGAAACGAACGGACGGATCGCCGAGCGGCCCGCCGTCGCCATGAGGCCAAGCAGCGTGAGGCGGCGCGTCGGGCTGCCCGAGCCGCTTTCGGCCAGGTGCGCGAACTCCATGCGCCGGCGCAGCACGGCGAACACGGCTTCGGCGATCACGCCGCGCTCGGCGTGGCCGAGCTTCGGATGCTCGCGGAAGAAACGGCTCGTCACCGCGTCGGCCGGGCCCGTGAATTTGAGGACGTCGGCGAGCAACGTTTCAGTCTGTCCAATCAGAAAACCATGCAGTCTCATGCGCCCTCCCCGGCGGCTTGCGAGTCGTCAAAGAAGAGCCACTGTGGCTCGGCCGGCGTGAGCGTCACGCGTTCGCCGTCGAGCGCGAGGCGCCCTTCGACGAACCAGCGCACTGCGCGCGGATACATTACATGTTCGGTCTTGAGCACGCGCGCGGAGAGCGCCGCGGCGTCGTCGCCCGCGCGCACCGGCACCACCGACTGCGCGACGATCGGGCCATGATCCAGCGTGGGCGTCACGAAATGCACCGTCGCGCCGTGCACGCGGCAGCCCGCGTCGAGCGCCTGCTGGTGCGTCTTCAGGCCCGGAAACATCGGCAGCAGCGAGGGATGGATATTGAGCATCCGACCCGCATAATGGCCGACAAACGATTCGGTCAGCACACGCATGAAACCCGCCAGCACGACGAGGTCCGGCGCATAGCCGTCGATAACTTGAGCGAGCGCCGTATCGAAGCTGGCGCGATCGGGAAACTGGCGGTGATCGACGACCGCCGTGGCAATGCCGTTTGAAGCCGCGAACGCGAGGCCCGCGGCGTCAGGACGGTTGGCAATCACGGCGGCGATGCGCGCGCCCCAAGCCTCCTGCGCGCAAGCGCGCACGATGGCTTCCATGTTGCTGCCCCGCCCCGAAATCAGGATGACGAGATTTTTCATCCGCGGATTTTATCATCGGGGGGCCTGCTCGACGCTCGTGCGGCGGCGATCGTCGCCTCGTGCGTTTATAATCTTCTGTTTCGTCGCGGTCTTTGGGCCGCGAATGGCCAAGTCAGAAGGTCCTTAGCACGCGCGCTGCGCCAGCGCGCTTTTTGAGGTTCCACCAGGTTCCGCTATCGTGAGAGTCTTCCGCGGTCTTCCCAATGCCGAAAGCCGCGCGCCCTGCGCGCTGACCATCGGCAATTTCGACGGTGTCCACCGCGGGCATCAGGCATTGCTCGCGCGCGTGCGCGCGGCGGCCGACGCGCGCGGCCTGCCCGTCTGCGTGATGACCTTCGAGCCGCATCCGCGAGAGTTCTTCAACCCGGCCAGCGCCCCGCCGCGCATCGCCATGCTGCGCGACAAGCTCGAGGCGCTGCGCGAAAACGGCGTGGACCGCGTCGTGGTCGAGCATTTCAACCACACGTTCGCGAGCCAGTCGCCCGAGGCGTTCGTCGAGCGCATCATCGTGGGCGGCCTGCACGCGCGCTGGATGATGATCGGCGACGACTTCCGCTATGGCGCGAAGCGCGCGGGCGACTTCGCCTCGCTGCAGGCCGCGGGCGCGCAGTACGGCTTCGAAGTCGAACAGATGGCGACCGTGGCCGACCCGTCGGGCGTGCGCATTTCCAGCTCCGCCGTGCGCGCGCAACTGCACGCGGGCGACCTCGACGCCGCGCGCGCCTCGCTTGGCCGCGGCTATCACATCAGCGCGCACGTCACGCATGGCCTGAAGCTCGGCCGCGACCTCGGCTTCCCCACGATGAACCTGCTGATCGGCCACAAGCGGCCGGCGCTCAAGGGCATTTTCGTCGTGATGGTGCATGGCATCGCCGACCACCCGCTGCCCGGCGTCGCGAGCCTCGGCCTGCGCCCGACCGTGGACGACTCGGGCCGCGTGCTGCTCGAAGTGCATCTGCTCGATTGGCACGGCGACGCCTACGGCAAGCTCGTGCGCGTCGAGTTTCTCAAGAAACTGCGCGACGAGGAGAAGTTTCCCGACCTCGAAACGCTCACCGCCGCGATCGCCCGCGACGTGGCGAACACCCGCGCGTGGTTCGCCGCCGCGGGCGCCAGCGTGGCCGGCGGCGCCTCCACCGGCTTCGCCACCTCGGCCACCGACCGAATTAGGTGACCTGCGGCCCGCATGCGCGGGCTGCCCCGCCCCCAGGCGCCGCGTGCGGAACGCACGGCATGCAGCGCCCGAGGCGACGGTTGCGCGGCATCGGCCGCAACGCTGACGCCATGCATCCCCCGAATTCCACGTGATCTCACCATGAGCGACAAGAAAGCATCCTCCGGCAAGCCGCAGAAGTCCGAATCGAAGTACCCCGTCAATCTGCTCGACACCCCGTTCCCGATGCGCGGCGATCTGCCCAAGCGCGAGCCGCAATGGGTCAAGGAGTGGGAGGAGAACCAGGTCTACGAGAAGATCCGCGCGGCCTCGAAGGGCCGCAAGAAGTTCATCCTGCACGACGGTCCCCCGTACGCGAACGGCGACATCCACCTCGGCCACGCGGTGAACAAGATCCTCAAGGACATGATCGTCAAGGCGCGCAACCTCGCGGGCTTTGACGCGGTCTATGTGCCGGGCTGGGACTGCCACGGCATGCCGATCGAAATCCAGATCGAAAAGCAGTTCGGCAAGTCGCTGCCCGCCCAGGAAGTGATGCAGAAGGCGCGCGAATACGCGGCCGGCCAGATCGAGACGCAGAAGAAGGGCTTCAAGCGCCTGGGCGTGCTCGGCGACTGGAACAATCCGTACAAGACCATGAACTTCGCGAACGAGGCCGGCGAGATCCGCGCACTCGCGAAGATCATCGAGAAGGGCTACGTGTTCCGGGGCCTGAAGCCCGTGAACTGGTGCTTCGACTGTGGCTCGGCGCTTGCCGAAGCGGAAGTCGAGTACAAGGACAAGACCGACCCGACCATCGACGTGCTGTTCACGTTCGCGCAGCCGGCTGAAACGGCGGCCGCGTTCGGCCTCGCCGCCCTGCCGCGCGAAGAAGGCGGCATCGTGATCTGGACCACCACGCCCTGGACGATCCCGTCGAACCAGGCGCTGAACGTGCATCCGGAAATCGACTACGCGCTCGTCGACACGCAGCGCGGCCTGCTGATCCTCGCGGTCGAGCGCGTGGAAGCGTGCATGAAGGAATTCGGCCTCGAGGGCAAGATCGTCGCCACGACGAAGGGCGAAAAGCTCTCGCTGCTGCGCTTCAACCACCCGCTCGCCTCGGCGCACCCGGGCTACAAGCGCACCTCGCCGATCTATCTCGGCGACTATGTGACGACCGATACCGGCACGGGCATCGTGCACTCGGCGCCCGCCTATGGCGTGGAAGACTTCGTGTCGTGCAAGGCGCACAACATGGCCGACTCGGACATCATCAGCCCGGTGATGGGCGACGGCCGCTATATCGAGTCGCTGCCGCTCTTCGGCGGCCTCTCGATCTGGGCGGCGAACCCGAAGATCGTCGACGCGCTCGACGCCGCCGGCACGCTCCTGCGCAGCGAAAAGTACCTGCACAGCTACATGCACTGCTGGCGCCACAAGACGCCCATCATCTACCGCGCCACGTCGCAGTGGTTCGCAGGCATGGACGTCACGCCCAAGGACGGCGGCAAGACGCTGCGTGAAACCGCGCTCGAAGGCATCGAGGCGACGGCGTTCTACCCGTCGTGGGGCAAGCAGCGCCTGTATTCGATGATCGCCAACCGCCCGGACTGGACGCTCTCGCGCCAGCGCCAATGGGGCGTGCCTATGGCGTTCTTCGTGCACAAGGAAACTGGCGAACTGCATCCGCGCACGCTGGAGCTGCTCGAACAGGTCGCGCAGCGCGTGGAAAAGGCGGGCATCGAAGCGTGGCAAACGCTCGACCCGCGCGAACTGATCGGCGACGACGCGAACCTGTACGAGAAGAACCGCGACACGCTCGACGTGTGGTTCGACTCGGGCACGACGCACTGGCACGTGCTGCGCGGCTCGCACAAGGACGAGCTGCAGTTCCCGGCCGACCTGTACCTGGAAGGCTCGGACCAGCACCGCGGCTGGTTCCACTCGTCGCTGCTCACGGCTTCGATGCTCGACGGCCGCCCGCCCTACAACGCGCTGCTCACGCACGGCTTCACCGTGGACGGCGAAGGCCGCAAGATGTCGAAGTCGCTCGGCAACGGCGTCGATCCGCATGAAGTGGCGAACCGCCTGGGCGCGGAAATCATCCGTCTGTGGATCGCCTCGACCGACTATTCGGGGGAGCTTGCCATCTCGGAAGAGATCCTGAAGCGCGTGACGGAAGGCTATCGCCGTATCCGCAACACGCTGCGCTTCCTGCTCTCGAACCTGTCGGACTTCGACTTCGAGAAGCACGCGCTGCCCGCGAGCGAATGGCTCGAGATCGACCGTTATGCCGTCGCGCTCACGCACACGCTGCAAAACGACGTGCTCTCGCACTTCGACCGCTATGAGTTCCACCCGGTCGTGGCCAAGCTGCAGACGTTCTGCTCGGAAGACCTGGGCGGCTTCTATCTCGACGTGCTGAAGGACCGCCTCTACACGAGCGCGGCGGACTCGAAGGCCCGCCGCGGCGCACAAACGGCGCTGCACCACATCACGCATAGCCTGTTGCGCATCCTCGCTCCGTTCCTTTCGTTCACGGCCGAAGAAGCGTGGAAGGTGTTCCAGCCGCAAAGCGAAACCATCTTCACCGAAACCTTCCACGCCTTCCCGGACGTCGAAGGCGCGCCGGAGCTGATCGCCAAGTGGACGCTGCTGCGCGAAGTGCGCGGCAACGTGACGAAGGCGCTCGAAGAGGCGCGTGTGGCGAACCAGATCGGCTCGTCGCTGCAAGCCGAAGTGCGCATTCTCGCAAGCGGCGCGCGTTACGACGCCCTCACCTCGCTCGGCGACGACCTCAAGTTCGTGCTCATCACCTCGGCGGCGGAAGTCGTGAAGGTGGAAAGCGAAGCGGAGGAAGGCGTCGAAGTGGTCACCTCGAAGTACCTCAAGTGCGAGCGCTGCTGGCACTACCGCGAGGACGTCGGCGCGAACGCGGAGCATCCGGGCCTGTGCGGCCGCTGCGTCGTGAATCTGTTCGGCGACGGTGAAAAACGGAGCGCGGCATAATGGCAAAAACGCTGCCGAAGCAAACCCGGTCGAACGGCGCAAGCGGCACGCTCGCGCCGTGGCTGGGCATCGCGGTCATCGTGATCCTCGCCGACCAGCTCACGAAAATCGCCATCAACAAGGTGTTCAGCTACGGCGAAGGCCGCGTGATCACGCCGTTCTTCAACCTCGTGCTGGTCTACAACAAGGGCGCGGCGTTCAGCTTCCTGTCGGCGGCGGGCGGCTGGCAGCGCTGGGCGTTCACGGCGCTCGGCGTGGTGGCGGCGCTCGTGATCTGCTATCTGCTCAAGCGCCACGCCACGCAGAAGCTCTTCTGCACCGCGCTCGCGCTCATCATGGGCGGCGCGCTCGGCAACGTGATCGACCGCCTGCTCTACGGCCACGTGATCGACTTTCTCGACTTCCACGTGGGCGGCTGGCACTGGCCGGCATTCAACCTGGCCGACAGCGCGATCTGCATCGGCGCGGCGCTGCTGGTGTTCGACGAACTGCGGCGCGTGCGCGGCGCGCGCTGAGCGTGCCCGCTGCACGGTTAAAGGAGCTGTGACTTGAACACGTCCGCTGCAAACCCAGGCGAACTGGCCGGCCGCCACCTCGTGCTCGGCATGACGGGCGGCATTGCCTGCTACAAGATCGCCGAGCTCACGCGCCTCCTGACCAAGGCAGGCGCGACCGTGCAGGTCGTGATGACCGAGGCGGCCACGCAGTTCATTACGCCGGTCACGATGCAGGCGCTCTCGGGCCGCCCCGTCTACACGAGCCAGTGGGATGCGCGCGTGCCGAACAACATGGCGCACATCGACCTCTCACGCGAGGCCGACGCCATCGTCATCGCGCCTGCCTCCACCGACTTCCTCGCCAAACTCGCGCACGGTTTCGCCGACGACCTGCTCTCCACGCTGTGCGTGGCGCGCGACTGCCCGCTGCTCGTCGTACCCGCGATGAACCGGCAGATGTGGCAAAACCCGGCAACGCAGCGCAACGTCGCGCAGCTGCGCGCGGACGGCATCGAAACGCTCGGCCCCGATTCCGGCCCGCAGGCGTGCGGCGAGATCGGCGACGGGCGCATGCTCGAACCCGAAGCCGTGTACGAGGCGATCGTCTCCTTCTTCGCGCCGAAGGTGCTCGCGGGCCGCAAGCTCCTGATCACCGCCGGCCCGACCTTCGAGCCGCTCGATCCCGTGCGCGGCATCACCAACCGTTCGAGCGGCAAAATGGGCTTCGCGCTCGCGCGCGCCGCGCAGCAGGCGGGCGCCGAGGTGCATCTGGTCGCGGGCCCGGTCGCGCTGCAAACGCCGTGGGGCGTGTATCGCGAAGACGTTCAGACCGCCCGGCAGATGTACGACGCGGTCATGCGCGCCGCCACCGACGCCGATGTCTTCATCGGCGTGGCGGCTGTGGCCGACTGGCGCGTCGACCATGTCGCCGAGCACAAGATCAAGAAAACGGCCGAGCACCGCATGCCGACGTTCACGTTCGTCGAGAACCCGGACATCCTCGCCTCGGTCGCGGCCCTGCCGAATCCGCCGTACTGCGTGGGCTTCGCCGCCGAAAGCGGCAATCTCGACGTGCACGGCGAAGAAAAACGCGCACGCAAGAAAGTGCCGCTCCTGATCGGCAATCTCGGCCCGCTCACCTTCGGCCAGGACGACAATGAAGTCGTGCTGTTCGAGGCGGCCGGCCGCACGCCGCTGCCGCGCGCGGCCAAGCAGGCGCTCGCGCAGACGATCGTCGCCGAGATCGCGCGGCGTCTGCCCGACCAGAGCATCATCTCGTGACGCACGCGCCGGCGCACCCGTGTGCCGGCGCGCGGCGCCGCGAACACAGGCAAGGAGCAGTACTGCCATGACACTGCTTTCCGTACTCGACCAGTCGCCCGTCATCGCCGGGCACAGCGCGGCGGATGCCATCGCCGCTACCATCGAACTCGCGCAGCTTGCCGACGACCTCGGCTACACGCGCTACTGGTGCGCCGAACACCACGGCCTGCTGGGCGTGTGCAACCCCAGCCCCGAAGTCATGCTCGCGCGCCTTGGCAGTGTGACGAAGCGCATCCGCATCGGCTCGGGCGGGATCATGCTGCCCTATTACAGCCCGTTCAAGGTCGCCGAGCAGTTCATGATGCTCGAGGCGCTCTTTCCGGGACGCGTCGATCTCGGCGTCGGTCGCGCGCCGGGCGGCGACATGCGCACCGCGCAGGCTGTGGCTGCGGGCGCCTACAACCGCGGCGACCAGTTCACGCAGCAAGTGCAGGATCTCGTCGGCCTGATGGACGGCAACCTCCCAGCCGACCACCTCGCGCACGGCGTGGTGCTTCAGCCGCAAATCGACACGCGCCCGCAGCTCTGGGTGCTCGGTTCGAGCGACTTCGGCGGCATTCTTGCCGCGCAGCTCGGGCTGCGCTTCTCGTTCGCGCACTTCATCAACGCGCACTTCGGGCACCTCGTGGCAGAGGCGTATCTCGACCGCTTCAAGCCGGGCCACGAGGCGAAGCCGTATCTCGCGTGCGCCGTGTTCGCGATCTGCGCCGACACCGAAGCCGAAGCCGCCGACCTCGAAAAGGCCGTCGACCTGCGCCGCGTGCAGATGGCCTACGGGCTGAACGCGCCAATTCCGAGCCTCGAGCAAGGGCGCGCGCAGGAATACGGCGAGCGCGAGCAGATCGTGATCGACCGTGAGAAGCCGCGCAGCGTGATCGGCACGCCGGAGAGCGTCACGGAGCGCCTTCTTGCGATCAAGGACAACTTTCGCGCCGACGAACTGATCGTGCTGACCGTTGCGGGCAGCTACAAGGCTCGTCTGCGCTCCTATGAACTGCTCGCCGAGGCGTTCCAGCTGCCTCGCGCCTGAGCGAACCACCACCGCCCCATCACCCTGACTTCATGAAAATCGACATCAAGATCCTGAACGAGCGCATGCGCGACCAGCTGCCCCACTACGCCACGCCGGGCAGCGCCGGCCTCGACCTGCGCGCGTGCCTCGACGCGCCGATCACGCTCGAACCGGGCGAAACGAAGCTCGTGCCGACGGGTCTCGCCATCCACGTGGCCGACCCCGGCTACGCGGCACTGATCCTGCCGCGCTCGGGCCTTGGTCACAAGCACGGCATCGTGCTCGGCAACCTGGTCGGCCTGATCGACTCGGACTACCAGGGCGAACTGATGATTTCGACCTGGAACCGCGGCCACACCACCTTCACGCTCAACCCGCTGGAGCGCCTCGCGCAGCTCGTGATCGTGCCGGTCGTGCAGGCGCAGTTCAACATCGTCGACGACTTCGAGGCGAGCGAGCGCGGCGCGGGCGGCTTCGGCAGCACGGGTAAGCACTAACCCTAGCGGTTGCGCTGACAACAAAAAAGCACGCCAAGGCGTGCTTTTTTTCGTTTAGACGGAGGCTTCGGTTCGCTGCGCGGCGCCCGGACGCCGGCGATACCAGAGCGCATAGACCACCACGAGCACCGCGAGAAACGCGAGGCCGTAGACCAGCGTCATGCGGAATTCGCGCGTAAAGGCCGTGCCAGCCAGAATGCCGAGCATCAACAGCGCGCCCAGCACGCTCGTGAACGGGAAACCCCACATGCGGAACGCCAGCGGCGCAGCGCCTTCGCGCGCCTGGCGCATGCGGAAAAAGATCTGCGTGACGAAGATCATGAACCACGTGAACATCGCGCCGAACATGGCGATCGACATCATCAGCGTGAACGCCGCCTGCGGCCAGAGTGCGTTGAGCACGGCCGCCACCGCGATGCCGATAGTGGACAGCGAAAGCGCAGCGGTCGGCACGCCGTGGCGCGTGAGCCTCCCGAACGCCGCGGGCGCATAGCCCGCGCGCGAAAGGCTGAACATCATGCGCGTGGTGATGTAAAGCTGGCTGTTCATGGCGGAGAGCGCCGCCACGAGCACGATGAAGTTGATCGCGCCCGCTGCATAAGGCACGCCGGTCGCGGCCATCACCTTCACGAACGGGCTCTCGTTGCCGCCCGCCTGAGTCCACGGCACGATGGCGAGCATGAGCGCGAGCGTGAGCAGATAGAACAGCACGAGCCGCAGCACGGTCGCGCGAAACGCACGCGTGACGGCGCGCTGCGGGTCCTGCGCCTCGGCAGCCGCCACGGCGATCGTCTCCACCCCGAGGTAGCTGAAGAGCGAGACGATCGTGCCCACCCACACGCCCCACCATCCATGCGGCAGCAATCCGCCGTGCGACGTGTAGTTCGCTAAGCCCACGCCCGAGCCGGCTGGTGCCCGCCAAACGAACCAGGCGCCCAGCACGATGAACGCCACGATGGCCGCGATCTTGAGGCTCGAAAAAAGGTATTCGATGGTGCCATAAGCGCGCACACTCATTGCGTTCACAACGATCAGCGCTGCTGAGAATCCGATGATCCAGTAAAGCCCCGGCACGTGGGGAAACCAGAACTTCATGTAGACGGCGATCGCCGCGACCTCGGTGCCGACAGCCAGCACATAGGCCGACCAGTACGCGTAACGCACGACGAAGCCGGCGAGCGGCCCGATGTAGTGCTCGGCATACGCGCCGAACGAGCCCGCCACAGGATGCGCAACGGTCATTTCGGCCAGTGCGCCCATCAACAGCAAGGCGATCAGCGCGCCGATCGCGTAGGAAATGAGCACGCCCGGACCGGCGAAAGAGATCGCAAAGCCGCTGCCGAGAAAGAGCCCGGTGCCGACTGCGCCGCCAATGGCGATCATCGTCATCTGCCCGGCGGACAGGCCCTGGCGCAGCCCTTGTTCGCGCTCGACGATGGCTTCGAACGCGCCCGATTTACGTGGTACCACTGTTACACCCCTGCTTCGCGCGAAGCGCTACTGAAGCGCTGCGCATCAAGAAAACGCCGACGGCGGGACAAATGCGTATTTTACCGGCTGACGGCTCGGCCACTTGCACGGCATGGCGCAACACCTGAACCGGCCAGCCAGCCCAAAAGAAAAAACGGCGCAGTCCTTTCGGACTGCGCCGTCTTGCCTGAAGGCTCTGTGCGCGCTTTCGCGCTGCCGCTTACTCCACTTCCACCGCTTCCGGATTGCGCGGCGCCGGCTGCTCGTCGAACGTGAGCTGGACCTTGTCGTCCGCATCGACGTCCACGGTCACGCGGCCGCCGTTCATGAGCTTGCCGAACAGCAGTTCGTCGGCGAGCGCACGGCGGATCGTGTCCTGGATCAGGCGCTGCATCGGCCGCGCGCCCATGAGCGGGTCGAAGCCATGCTTTGCCAGATGCTTGCGCAGTGCGTCGGTGAAGACCGCGTCGACCTTCTTCTCGTGCAGTTGGTCTTCCAGTTGCATGAGGAACTTGTCGACCACGCGCATGATGATTTCCTCATCGAGCGCACGGAAGCTGATCGTCTGATCGAGCCGGTTGCGGAACTCCGGCGTGAACAGGCGCTTGATATCGGCCAGCTCGTCGCCCTGCTCGCGCCGGGTCGTGAAGCCGATCGTCGACTTGTTCATCGCCTCGGCGCCCGCGTTCGTCGTCATGATGATGATGACGTTGCGGAAATCCGCCTTGCGGCCGTTGTTGTCGGTCAGCGTGCCATGGTCCATGACCTGCAGCAGCACGTTGAAGATGTCCGGGTGCGCCTTCTCGATTTCGTCGAGCAGCAGCACGCAGTGCGGCTTCTTCGTGACGGCTTCGGTCAGCAGACCACCCTGGTCGAACCCGACGTAGCCCGGCGGCGCGCCGATCAAACGGCTCACCGCATGGCGCTCCATGTACTCGGACATGTCGAAGCGGATCAGCTCGATACCGAGCGTGAACGCGAGCTGGCGCGCCACTTCGGTCTTGCCGACGCCGGTCGGGCCCGAGAACAGGAACGAGCCGATTGGCTTGTCCGTCTTGCCGAGACCCGCGCGCGCCATCTTGATCGAAGCCGAAAGCGCATCGATAGCCGGATCCTGGCCGAACACCACGGCCTTCAGGTCGCGGTCGAGCGTTTGCAGCTTGCTGCGATCGTCTTGCGAGACGCTTTGCGCCGGCACGCGCGCGATCTTCGAGATGATCTCTTCGATCTCGCTCTTGCCGATGGTCTTCTTCTGCTTCGACTTCGGCAGGATGCGCTGGGCCGCGCCCGCTTCGTCGATCACGTCGATTGCCTTGTCGGGCAAGTGACGGTCGGTGATGAAGCGTGCCGACAGTTCAGCGGCCGCGTTCAGGGCGCCCGACGAATACTTCACGCCGTGGTGCTCTTCGAAGCGCGACTTCAGGCCACGCAGGATCGCCACGGTCTGCTCGACAGTCGGCTCGACCACGTCGACCTTCTGGAAGCGCCGCGACAGCGCCGCGTCCTTCTCGAAGATGCCGCGGTATTCCGTGAACGTCGTCGCGCCAATGCACTTGAGCGTGCCCGACGAGAGCGCCGGCTTGAGCAGGTTCGACGCATCGAGCGTGCCACCCGACGCGGCGCCTGCACCGATCAGCGTATGAATTTCGTCGATGAACAGAATGGCGTGCGGACGTTCTTTCAGTTCCTTGAGCACCGTTTTGAGGCGCTGCTCGAAGTCGCCGCGATACTTCGTGCCCGCAAGCAGTGCACCCATATCGAGCGAGTAGACTTGGGCGTCTGCGAGAATGTCCGGCACTTCGCCGCGCGTGATGCGCCAGGCGAGCCCTTCCGCGATCGCGGTCTTGCCGACACCGGCCTCGCCCACGAGCAGCGGATTGTTCTTGCGGCGGCGGCACAGCACCTGCACCACGCGCTCCACTTCCAGTTCGCGACCAATGAGCGGATCGATCCGGCCGTCCTTCGCCATCTGGTTCAGGTTCTGCGTGAACTGGGCGAGCGGGGTTTCCTTCTGGCCGGCGGCGTCTTCGGCTTCGGCGTTCGCGTCGCTGGCCTTGGCTGCTTCGCCGCTGCCCGTCTTCGCGATACCGTGCGAAATGAAATTCACGACGTCCAGACGCGTGACGCCCTGCTGCTGCAGGTAGTACACCGCGTGCGAATCCTTCTCGCCGAAGATGGCGACCAGCACATTCGCGCCCGTCACTTCCTTCTTGCCGTTGGAAGTGGACTGGACGTGCATGATCGCGCGCTGGATCACGCGCTGGAACCCGAGCGTCGGCTGCGTATCGACGTCATCCGTGCCGGGAACCGTAGGCGTATTGTCGTGAATGAAGTTGCGCAGGTTCTGTCGCAGGTCTTCGATATTGGCGGCACACGCACGCAACACTTCCGCCGCTGTTGGGTTGTCCAACAGCGCCAGCAGCAGATGCTCGACCGTTATGAACTCGTGCCGTGCCTGACGTGCTTCCATGAACGCCATGTGCAGGCTGACTTCCAGTTCCTGGGCAATCATGCTTCCTCCATCACACACTGCAGCGGATGCCCGGCCTGCCGTGCATGGGTAACGACTTGCTCAACTTTGGTCGACGCGATGTCTCGCGTATAGACCCCACAAACGCCCCTGCCCTCGCGATGCACCTTCAACATGATCTGCGTTGCGGTCTCGCGGTCCTTATTGAAATATTCCTGCACGACCATCACGACGAATTCCATCGGCGTGTAGTCGTCATTCATTAGCACGACCTTGTACATGGAGGGCGGTTTGACCTTTTGCTCCTGCCGCTCCAGTACGGTTGAATCCTGCTTGTCCGGGATAATCGCCATACACCCATTCTAAACAACTCGGACAGGCCCGCAATCCTGCCGTAACCTGACCGGCCGGCCGGTGAACCCGGCGCTCCCGACCTGCGACCCGCTGCAAGCAATTCATGCACCCTGGCCCGGCCCCGATCCCTTGGACCGGCTGCGGGGCCGGTACACAATCCTGCACTGAGCAGCTTTCACGCCACCGTTGAATCGAGTATCGCACAACCTTGACGTTGTCGTGGGAAGCGACTGTAGGCGCCCGCACGCTCAGTGTCAGATTCCATGGTGCGGTGCATCGCATATGCGTCGCTTGCGTGCTTTTTCAAGATGGCTCATGCACACCACTTTGTGCACCGGCGCCCAGCGTCGGCGAAAAGCAGGAAAAACCCTGGAAATGCGCTCTTTACAACGCGTCAAACAGCGTCTCAAAATATTCTTGACAGCAGAATAAAGACCCTCAACAATCAAGCTGGCACTTTTTTCAACCGCCTTAAATTCGAAAAAATGCCGTTGGTGAGCTTGTGAGGAGGGGGCGATCGCACCGCGATCGTTTAGCTTTTCGAACTGCTCGTGGTAGTGACATGAGTTACAGGGGAAGTTGGTATGGCAACCGGTACGGTCAAGTGGTTCAACGACGCGAAGGGTTTCGGGTTCATCACGCCGGATGAAGGCGGCGAGGACCTGTTCGCTCACTTTTCGGCTATTCAAATGAATGGCTTCAAGACCCTCAAAGAAGGTCAGAAGGTGAGCTTCGAGGTCGTGCAAGGCCCGAAGGGTAAACAGGCATCGAACATTCAGGCAGCCGCCTGATCTGTTCGGTACCCGTACCTTGGAAACCCGGCTTCGGCCGGGTTTCTTTTTGGCGTCATCGTTTTTTAACGTTTGAGTGTTAGCTCACGCGTAACGTGCCCATCATGCCGAGATCCTCGTGCTCGAGGATGTGGCAATGAAACATGCGGTCGCCCGCCTCGTGCTGGACGGTTGCGATGTGCACCGTTTCGCCCGGCCGCACGTTCACCGTGTCGCGCCACGCCAGCAGTTCCTCTTCCTTGCGCACGCCGCCACGCTCGCGCGCCATCACCTGAAATTGCGTCCCGTGCAGATGAAACGGATGATCCATGTCCGTGCCGTTTGCGATCGCCCAGTGCTCGACTTCGCCGCGCCGGCTCGCCAACGTCACGCGCGCCGGATCGAAGACCGCTCCGTTCACCATGAACTGCATGCCGCGCGGCATCGCCTGCGCGGACGCACCCGGTGCGTGCATCGCTTTCATGTCCATGGCTTCGCTGAACACCACGCTTTTTTTCGGAATCGTTAGCGGACCTGATGAAACGAGCGGCGCAAGCTTGCGCAGTCGATCCGGCAACGCCGGTTGCGCTGTTGCGCCTGCCGGTGTGAAGCCAACGTTCGCCAGGATCAGCGATGGCCCCGCAGGCAAACTGCCGTGTGTCATCGCCATCTTGTGGCGATCGTATTGCGCGGCGATCAGCCACGCACGCGAGGCGCCCTGCCCCACGCGCACGATCAGCTCCGCGCGCTCGCCCGGTGCCAGCAAAAGCGCGGTGACGCCCTCGCGCGGCGCGCCCAGCAGCCCGCCGTCCGTGCCCACCTGCGCGAAAGCGCGGCCGTCATCGAAGGCGAGTTGCAGATAGCGCGCGTTACAGCCATTCCAGACGCGCCAGCGCTCGTCGCGCACGACCTCGATGTGCGGCTCGCGCGCCCCGTTCACGAGCACGTACTGGCCTTCGCGGCCGTTCATCCAGTCCATCATGCTGTTCGCGGGAATCGTGCCGTCTGCCGCGAGCTTCAGGTCGGAAACGAACAGATGCCGCTCAGGCCACGACGCTGCGAGCGGATCGCCCGCGGCGCGCACGATGAACGGGCCTGCCAGCCCGCGGAACACCTGCTCCGAACTCAGCATATGGGGATGCGGGTGATACCAGTAGGTGCCCGCACTGCCCTGCGGCAGCGTGAAGCGATAAACGTGCTGCTCGCCCGGCGCGACAGGTTTCGACGGATTGCCGTCCTGATCGGGCGGCACGGGCAGGCCGTGCCAGTGGATTGTCGAAGGCTGCGGCAGCCGGTTCACGAAAGTGATTTCGACGGTATCGCCCTCGCGCACGTCGATCAACGGACCGATGACGGGCCCGTCGTTTTCCGTCGCGGCTCCCGCGCCGAGCGCGTCGTATTGCCAGAAGACCGTTTGCGGTTTTCCGGGCAGCAGCGCACGTGCAGCCGGCTGCGCGATCAGCGTCGCGCGAAACTGGCCCGGCTCGCGGCTCTGATTGGCAAGCGTGCGCAGCGCGGCAAGCGGCGCGCCGGCGGGCAACGCATCGGCAGCGGCTAGCGGCGTTTGCGCCTGCATCATGGCGCCCGACATCGATGGCATATCCGACATGCCGTGCATCGCGTGCATGCCATCGTCCGCACCTAGCGCGAATACGCGGCGCGCGAACAGGGTCGCGGTGGCGGCGCTCAACGCGCCGGAAATAAATGCTCGTCGTTTCATCGATGAATTCCTCATACCTCGTTCATGCCAGAGCACGTGGCGCGCAATAGCAGGCACGCCGCGCGTGCGGCCGTTCGCTTCGCGCATGCGAAGCACTTCGAACGACTCAGACGATCGGAGGAGGTAATGGAGGAGCGTGGGTAATCCCGGCACGCAGCGGGGCGGGAAGAACATTGAGCGCGGCGCCATCGGGCGCTTGCATACCCAATGCCAACGCAACGGTCGGCGCGCCGCAATGCACGCCGCAGCCCACGACACAGCAACTCGTGCCGCACGCGCCGTGCGAGCCGTGGCCGCTCGTGTTCGGCATGTCGCCGGATTTCGCCGTGCCGCAATGAGCGGCGGCCACCGCCATGCTGTGCGCCGCCAGCCCGATTCGCTGCGAATGCTCGCAAGCCGTCGCGCCGCGCACGGCAAAAAGCGCGAACAGGCAAGCAAGAAAGAGGCGGCACAAAAAACGCATGCGACTTGGGCGAAGGACTAACCAGGTTGATACGCATCATCATATCGCACAGCAGACATCGCGACGCACGCGACAGCGTGCCGCGCACCGTGTCCAGGACAAAGACAACGGCATGAAAGGCCGCCAGGATCGCTCAAGCCCTGCCCGCACGCACGACGCGGGCCGGTGCCGCACAGATAACACTGGGAAGATCCACCATGTCACGAAAAATCCTGCGCATTGCCGCTGTTCTCGCCACGCTGCTCGTCGCGGCTTGCTCCATGCCTAACCCCATGACCTCGGCAAGTTCATCAAGTAGCGCTGACTCGCGCACGCAACTCGTTCACGATGCACGCCAGGCCATGAACAGCCTGTATGCCAGCACACCGCACGCGAAGTCGTTGGCCGACAATTCATTCGGTATTCTTATTTTCCCGGGAATTCTTAAAGCAGGCTTCCTGGTTGGCGGCGCGGGCGGCGATGGTGTGCTGTTTTCGAAGGATGGCAGAGTGCTCGGCTATTACAACGTCAGCGCCCTCTCCTATGGATTGCAGGCCGGAGCGCAAAACTTCTCGGAGGCGATGTTTCTCATGACGCCTGGCGCGAAGCAATATCTCGATAGCAGCGACGGCTGGTCGGTCGGCGCGGGCCCGAGCGTCGTGCTCGCCGATACGGGCATGGCCAAAGACTTTTCGACCACCACGGTGCGTTCGGATGTGTATGCGTTCGTCTTCGGCCAGACCGGGCTGATGGCCGGGCTCGGCGTGCAAGGGCAGAAGATTACGAAGCTCACGGAGTGAGGCGCAAATAGAAAAACCCCGGGCGAACCAGAGGTCCGCCGGGGTTTTTGCATTCCGTCCTGCTTGAATCTAGCAAATTCTCTTACATATTCTCGATCATCACCTGCCCGAAGCCCGAGCACGACACTTGGGTCGCCCCTTCCATCAGCCGTGCGAAGTCGTAAGTCACGCGCTTCTGCAGAATCGACTTCTCCATCGACGCAATGATGAGATTCGCCGCTTCAACCCAGCCGAGATGGCGCAGCATCATTTCCGCCGAGAGAATCTCGGAGCCCGGATTCACATAGTCCTTGCCCGCATATTTCGGCGCCGTACCGTGAGTGGCTTCGAACATCGCAACGGAGTCCGAAAGATTCGCACCCGGTGCGATACCGATGCCGCCCACTTGCGCCGCCAGCGCGTCGGAAATGTAGTCGCCATTCAGGTTCAGCGTGGCGATCACGTCGTATTCGGCCGGGCGCAGCAGGATCTGCTGGAGGAAGGCATCGGCGATCACGTCCTTGATCACGATATCGCCACCCGTCTTCGGATTCTTGATCTTCATCCACGGGCCGCCATCGATCAGTTCCGCCGCGAACTCCTTCTGCGCGAGCGCATAACCGTAGTCGCGGAACGCGCCTTCGGTGAACTTCATGATGTTGCCCTTGTGCACGAGCGTAACGGAACGGCGCTCGTTGTCGATCGCATACTGGATCGCCTTGCGCACGAGACGCTCCGTGCCCTCACGCGACACCGGCTTCACGCCCACGCCCGAGCTGTCCGGAAAGCGGATCTTCGCCACGCCCATCTCTTCGCGCAGGAACTTGATGAGCTTCTTCGCGCCTTCGGATTCGGCGGGCCATTCGATGCCCGCATAAATATCCTCCGAGTTCTCGCGGAAAATGACCATGTTGACCTTCTCCGGCGCGCGCACCGGCGAAGGCACGCCCTTGAAGTACTGCACCGGGCGCAGGCACACGTACAAATCGAGTTGCTGACGCAGCGCGACGTTCAGCGACCGGATGCCGCCGCCAACAGGCGTCGTGAGCGGCCCCTTGATCGACACCACGTAATCCTTCACCACTTCGAGCGTTTCTTCGGGCAGCCACACGTCGGGACCGTACACCCGCGTCGCTTTCTCGCCCGCGTAAATTTCCATCCAGTGAATCTTGCGCTTGCCGCCGTAGGCCTTTTCAACCGCTGCGTCGACCACCTTCAGCATGACCGGCGTGATGTCCACGCCCGTGCCATCGCCTTCGATGTACGGAATGATTGGCTGATCCGAGACGTTGAGCGAGAAGTCCGGATTGACGGTGATCTTTTCACCGCCGGTCGGAACCAGGATGTGCTGATACGGCATGATCGACTCCAGTAAGGGCAAGGCTGTTGTAGCGGGTTTGACGCGGCGCCCGGCGCCTCGCGGCGGCGGCGAAGCCGTTTCGCCCGGCAAGAGAGGTATCTCGCCGATGCGGCTTCTCGACGACCGGCGCGCTCGACACGCGGTCAATATTCGCAGCAAGACTGTCCAGGAACACGCGGCGCACTGCGCGCAACCGAGCGGAGCAAGCGGCTTAACGAGCGGCTTGCCACGCGGCGCGAGCGGCCCGTCGGCGTGAGGGTCTGGCGGCTATTCTAGCCCACGCCTCGCGCCAGCGTGCCGCACACTTCACACGGACGCCAGCGCGAGGCGCACCCATGTCTTATGTCTTATATAAGAGATAAAAATCGGCGATGCGCAATATGCATTAAGATCACGGCGCTAACCAGTCCTCCATCCGTACCCGTCGCCTCCGTCATGCGTTTGATCGCCCTCAATAAACCGTTCGGCACGATCTGTCAGTTTTCGCCGCACGAAACACGCCAGTCACTCGCGGACTGGGTGAAGGTGCCGGGCGTCTATCCGGCAGGCCGGCTTGACTCCGATAGCGAAGGTCTCCTGCTCCTCACCGACGACGGCGCATTGCAGGCGCGCATTGCCGAACCGAAACGCAAACTCGTGAAGCGCTATTGGGCGCAAGTGGAAGGCGAGCCCGACGCGGCTGCGCTTGCCGCGCTCGAGCGCGGCGTCGATCTCGGCGACTTCGTGACACAACCGTGTCGAACAAGAATCATTGCTACGCCAGAGCATTTGTGGCCGCGCAATCCGCCGATTCGTTATCGCGCGTCAATACCCACCACGTGGGTGGAGATTGCGATCAGCGAAGGCAAGAACAGGCAGGTGCGACGCATGACCGCGGCAGTCGGCTATCCAACGTTGCGGCTCGTACGCGTCGCGATTGGTGCTCTCGATATTTTTTCGCTTGGTCTCGCGCCCGGCGAAAGCATCGACGTGCCCACCAATGCGCCCTGGCAAAACGTGTCTCGTAAACACAAGTGATTGTTGCGCAAGCACTTTTCACTTTTTGACCGATTTTTTTCGAATCACGCGACACGTCCCCCACCTTTCTGTTGCGTCTCGTTACGAAGCAAATAACAAGTTTGCGTCAACCGTCTCGCGAGACCGTGCGTTATTCGACGCAGATGCCGCCAGAAGCTGTCCGGCATTCAGCCTTCCGGGTCCTCGCAGCAATGCACGGTCCTGACCGCTGGCAGAAGCAGAAATCAAATTCACGCGAATTTGTCGAAAGCGACTGTCAACCGAAAGGTGGATGGCACGTTTACCGACCTGACTCCAAAAACCGGGTCATTTGGTTAATTAACTCAAGCTTGAGGATTCACAACATGAACAAACTGATCGCTGCTCTGGTCGCTGGCCTCTTCGCATCGGCTGCATTCGCACAAGCTTCGGCTCCGGAAGCTGCTTCGGCTGCTCCGGCTGCTGCTGCTTCGGCTGCTCACAAGTCGGCACACAAGAAGTCGCACAAGAAGTCGTCGCACAAGAAGGCAGCGAAGGCTGAAGCCGCTTCGGCAGCTTCGGAGTAAGCTTGCTGTAAGACGCACCGAGGAACGGCATTCGCTGCCGCTCTTCAGCGCGACGAAAGGCAGAGCGCCGCAAGGCGTTCTGCCTTTTTGTTTGGCTGCATGATTTACAGGCTTTTTTGACATGCGCGCTCACCGCATCACGTCGATGACACGAAAGACGACGTGAACCGCGCCGCGCATTTTGACCCGTTCTGACCTGGTCGCGTAACATGCGCGGATTAACCTACAGCAAGGAGTCTCTCGTGCGATTTTCCCTGCGCTCGTTCTTCGTGCGCTGCGCGCTTGTCGTCGCATTGCCATTCGCCGCTTTCGCGGCGCTCACGTTCACCGCGGCGGCGACGTCGAATATCGCGCTGGCGCAGCAGATGCCGCCGGGGGCCAAGCAGCCCAGCGAATTTCCGCGCGTGAAGCTCACGGCAGGCATGTTCGTGATCGACGCCGCGGTCGCCGCCAACGACGCGGACCGCGAACAAGGCCTCATGTACCGCTCGCAGCTCGGGCCCAATGAAGGCATGCTGTTCGTGTTCGGCGAAAACGCCGTGCACTGCTTCTGGATGAAGAACACGCTGATCCCGTTGTCGATCGCCTTCATTCGCGCCGACGGCACGATCACCGACATCGACGAGATGCAGGCCGAAACGACCAACAACCACTGCCCGCGCAATAACGGCACCTTCGCGCTCGAAATGCCCAAGGGCTGGTTCACGGCCAAGGGCATCAAGCCTGGTATGGTGATTCAGGGACTGCCGCCGCTGCAGTAAGCGGTTGCCCAACGCGCGCAGCGCGAAAAGCACAAGCCGGCCCCGCACGCACGCGGCGCCGGTTTTTTTGCGCCCGCGTTGCGCTTCACGCATGGCACCCATAAGCGCCACGCCGGCGCCCGCACGCGCGGCGCCCCGCCGGGCGCGGGAGCGCTCGGCGGCGCCACGCTGCGCCCTCCTTCCCGCGCTGCGACATGCGCCCTGCAAAACCGGCGCGCAAGCGCTATCCTATTAATCCCCCCGCATCGCGCGTGCCAAGACCGCGCGCGCCGTGCGGCGCATCGGGCCGCGCGCTGGCCGCGCCGCGTGCCGCCCGGCAGCTTCCATGGCGCGTCATTCCAAGGAGATCACCGTGCCTCGCAAGACCCCCATCGAGCGCTATCGCAACATCGGGATCAGCGCTCACATCGACGCCGGCAAAACCACGACGACCGAGCGCATCCTTTTCTACACCGGCGTGAATCACAAGCTCGGCGAGGTTCACGACGGCGCGGCGACCATGGACTGGATGGAGCAGGAACAGGAGCGCGGCATCACGATCACCTCGGCCGCGACCACCGCGTTCTGGAAAGGCATGGCCGGCAACTACCCCGAACACCGCATCAACATCATCGACACGCCGGGGCACGTGGACTTCACGATCGAAGTGGAGCGCTCCATGCGCGTACTCGACGGCGCGTGCATGGTGTACGACTCCGTGGGCGGCGTGCAGCCGCAGTCGGAGACCGTGTGGCGCCAGGCGAACAAGTACAAGGTCCCGCGCATTGCGTTCGTCAACAAGATGGACCGCGTGGGCGCGGACTTTTTCCGCGTGCAGCGGCAAATCGGCGAGCGCCTCAAAGGCGTGGCCGTGCCTATCCAGATTCCGGTGGGCGCGGAAGATCACTTCCAGGGCGTGGTCGACCTCGTGAAGATGAAGGCGATCGTGTGGGACGACGAGAGCCAGGGCGTGAAGTTCGAGTATGAGGACATCCCCGCGAATCTCGTCGAGCTTGCGCATGAATGGCGCGAGAAGATGGTCGAGGCCGCCGCCGAAGCCGACGAAACACTGCTCGAAAAGTATCTTCACGACCACGAGAGCCTGACCGAAGAGGAAATCAAGGGCGGCCTGCGCAAACGCACGATCGCCAATGAGATCGTGCCGATGCTTTGTGGCAGCGCGTTCAAGAACAAGGGCGTGCAGGCCATGCTCGACGCCGTGATCGACTATCTGCCCTCGCCGGTGGACGTGCCCGCGATTCTCGGCCACGACCTCCACGACAAGGAAATCGAGCGCCACCCGAGCGACGACGAGCCGTTCTCCGCGCTCGCCTTCAAGATCATGACCGACCCGTTCGTCGGGCAACTGATCTTCTTCCGCGTCTATTCGGGCGTGGTGAATTCGGGCGACACGGTGCTCAACGCGACCAAGGACAAGAAGGAGCGCCTCGGCCGCATCCTGCAGATGCACGCGAACGAGCGCAAGGAAATCAAGGAAGTGCGCGCGGGCGACATCGCGGCCGCAGTGGGCCTGAAAGAAGCGACGACGGGCGACACGCTCTGCGACCCGGCGCATGCCATCGTGCTCGAACGGATGATCTTCCCCGAGCCCGTGATCTCGCAGGCCGTCGAGCCGAAGACCAAGGCCGACCAGGAAAAGATGGGCATCGCGCTCAACCGTCTTGCGCAGGAAGACCCGTCGTTCCGCGTGCAAACCGACGAAGAGTCGGGCCAGACCATCATCTCGGGCATGGGCGAGCTGCACCTGGAAATTCTCGTCGACCGCATGAAACGCGAGTTCGGCGTGGAGGCGACGGTCGGCAAACCGCAGGTCGCGTATCGCGAGACCGTGAAGAACAAGGTCGAAGATGTGGAAGGCAAGTTCGTGAAGCAGTCGGGCGGGCGCGGCCAGTATGGCCACGCCGTCATCACGCTCGAACCGCAGCCGCCGGGCAAGGGCTACGAGTTCGTCGACGCCATCAAGGGCGGCGTGATTCCGCGCGAGTTCATCCCGGCTGTCGACAAGGGCATTCAGGAGACGCTGAAGGCCGGCGTGCTCGCGGGCTACCCCGTGGTCGACACGAAGGTCACGCTCACGTTCGGCTCGTACCACGACGTGGACTCGAACGAAAACGCCTTCCGCATGGCCGGTTCGATGGCCTTCAAGGAAGCGATGCGCAAGGCCAAGCCCGTTCTGCTCGAACCGATGATGGCCGTGGAAGTGGAAACGCCCGAGGACTTCATGGGCAACGTGATGGGCGATCTCTCCAGCCGCCGCGGCATCGTGCAGGGCATGGAGGACATCGCGGGCGGAGGCGGCAAGATCGTGCGCGCCGAAGTGCCGCTCTCGGAGATGTTCGGCTACTCCACGTCGCTGCGCTCGCTCACACAAGGCCGCGCCACGTACACGATGGAGTTCAAGCACTACGCGGAAACACCGCAGAACGTGGCCGAAGCGGTCATCAACGCGAAGAAGGCGTAACGTAGGCAAAGCGCCGGCAACGTGCAGGCGTTGCCGCGCACACGAAAGCCCGTCCCCTTGCGGACGGGCTTTTTTACATGCGCACGGCGCAATTTTGACCGTGCCACAATGCGGCGATAACGCTGCGACGCACACAGTCAAGGAGACACGACGATGAGTCACGACCCCGACCATGAGCATCCTCATGACCACCCTCACGACAACGCACCGGTCGACTGGCGCGAAAACGGCGTCAAGGTGATACGCGGCGATCAGCTCGACACGAACACCGCACAAACGCCCGGCATGAACCGCGCTGCCGCGATCAACGCGGCGCGCGTGGGCGCGCAAAAGATCTGGGCGGGCACGGTGACGATCCATCCGAACGCGAAGACGGGCGCGCATCATCACGGCGCGCTGGAAAGCGTGATCTACGTCGTGCGCGGTCACGCGCGCATGCGCTGGGGCGAGCATCTGGAGTTCACGGCGGAGGCGGGCCCAGGCGACTTCATCTTCGTGCCGCCCTACGTGCCGCACCAGGAGATCAACGCGAGCACCGACGATCCGCTCGAATGCGTGCTCGTGCGCAGCGACAACGAGGCCGTGGTGGTGAACCTGAACATCGATGCTGTAGAAGCTCCTGAAACCGTGTACTGGGTCGATCCGATCCACCGCCATCCGCACGACCATTGAACGCCCGGCCGCAAGCGCCCCTACTTACGCGATGACGACACCCACCGCCTCGCTACGCCCTCGCCTGATTGCGCTTTATGCCGCGCTCATCGCCGCCAATCTCGGCGCGTGGGCGTGGGCGCTGATCGCGTTTCGCCACTACCCGCTGCTGCTCGGCACGGCGTTGCTCGCCTACGGCTTCGGCCTGCGCCACGCGGTGGACGCCGACCATATCGCCGCCATCGACGCCGTCACGCGCAAGCTCATGCAGCGAGGCGAGCGCCCGCTCGGGGTGGGACTCGCGTTCTCGCTCGGCCACTCCACGGTCGTGATCGCCGCCACGCTCGGCATCGCGCTCACGGCGCTCTCGCTGCATGGCCGCTTCGAGCGGTTCCACGAGATCGGCTCGACGATCGGCACGCTCGTTTCGTCGACATTCCTGCTCGTGCTCGCGGGCGTGAACCTCGTGATCCTGCGCGACGTATGGATGCGCTACCGCCGCGCGCAACAGGGCGACGACGCGACGCTCGCGGCCGCCGCCGCGCCCGCTCCCGCCGGCCTCTTTTCGCGCGCACTGCGTCCGCTCTTCGCACTCGTCACGAAGAGCTGGCACCTGTATCCCGTGGGTGTGCTGTTCGGCCTCGGCTTCGACACGGCCACCGAAATCGGCCTGCTCGCCATCGCCGCTGCCGAAGCGGGCAAGGGCTTGCCGATGTATTCGATTCTCGTGTTCCCCGCGCTTTTCACCGCGGGCATGACGCTCGTCGACTCCACCGACAACGTGCTGATGGTCCACGCCTACGGCTGGGCCATGGACGACCCGAGGCGCAAGCTCTACTACAACGCGAGCATCACATTCGTCTCCGCGCTCGTGGCGATCGTGATCGGCGGCGTGGAAGCGCTCGGACTCATCGCCGACAAGCTCGGCGCCAGCGGCGGCGCGTGGACGCTCATCGCCGGCCTGAACGCGCGCTTCGGCGAGCTGGGCTACGGCATCGTCGCGGCGTTCATCGCGTGCTGGATCGGCTCGGTGCTCTTCCATCGCTGGCGCCGTCCCGCTGCGGTCCGCTAAAACGCACGCGCTGTTTCTCGCTCGGCGCGCAACCCCGCGAAACCCCTACCCTTCGCCTCGATTGCCGAAAGCGCGTAAACTAGCCCCAGCTATTGCGCGCAATAGACTCATCAATCGTTTCGCTCAGTTTCAATTCGCTGCCTTAGCTGCACCCCTTCGTCGTCTGCCGTACCGCATGCCGCCGTCGCGCACGCCCCCGGGCCTCGCGCGTCCCCTGAACGGAATCGCACGGAAACCCGCACCGATGAAACGACCGCAGTCCCGCCGTCCGCTCCTCTGCCGCCTCGAAGCGCTGCGCCCTCAGGCCGGCGACCATGGCAACCATGCTCTCGACGAATTCGTCGCCGGGCGCCTTACGCGCCGCGAGCTGCTGCGCTATGCGAGCGCGGTCGGCCTCACGGCGCTGCCCGCTTTTGCGGGGCTCGGCGTGCCACGCAGCGCGCACGCCCAAGGCGCGGGCAAGCCCGGCGAGCAAACGATCCGCGTGGCCCACCTCATGCCTGCGGGCGCTGTCGATCCGCTCACCGTGACCGATGCGGGCGCGCTGTGTCTCTTGAACCAGACCGGTGAATTCCTCGCCAACGACGACGCGCAAGGCCATCTGCAACCCGCCCTCGCGCTCTCGTGGCAAGCCAACGCGAAAGCAGACGTCTGGACGTTCAAGCTGCGCCCCAACGTGAAATTCCACGACGGCCAGCCGTTCGGCGCGAAAGACGTGGTGGCGACCTTCGATCGTCTCGCCGATCCGGCAACCGGCTCGGCGGCGCTCTCGGTGCTCAAGGGCGTGCTTTCAAAAGGCGGAACGAAGGCCATCGACGACCACACGGTCGAGTTCCATCTCGACGCGCCCAATGGCAACTTCGCCTACTACGTTTCTTCGGACAACTACAACGCCGTGATGCTGCCCGCCAACTATGCGGGCAATTACGAAAAGAGCTTCATCGGCACGGGGCCATTCAAGCTCGGCAAGTTCGAAGCGCGGCGCGGCGCGAGCTTCGTGCGCAATCCCGACTACTGGGGCGACAAGGCGCTGCCCGCGCGCGTGGAATTCGCGTTCTACGCCGACGAGCAGGCGCAGTTGCTCGCGCTGCAAGGTCACCAGGCCGACGTGATGGGCACGTTCACCGTGCAGGGCGGCATCGGCATCCTGAACAATCCCGACTTCAAGGTGATCGGCGTGCGCTCGAGCGCGCATCGCCAGATCCACATGCGCAACGACTCGCCCACGTTCAAGGACAAGCGGGTGCGCCAGGCGCTTGCGCTGGCGCTCGATCGCGACGTGCTCGTGCGCGGACTCTTCAAGGGCCGCGCCGAGGTGGGCAACGACAGTCCGTTCGCGCCCATCTTTCCTTCTACGGCAACCGACGTGCTCCAGCGCAAGATCGATGTCGCGAAGGCCCGCCAGTTGCTCGCGCAGGCGGGCGTGGCCAACGGCTTCGACGTGACGCTCACCACCGAAAAGTACATGGAGATACCGGACCTCGCCGTGGTCGTGCAGAACGCGGCGAAGGCGGTCAGCATTCGTATCACGCTCAAGGTGGAGAGCCAGTCGCAGTACTACGGCGCGGGCACGTTCGGCAAATCGGACTGGCTCGACTCGCCGCTCGGTATAACCGACTACGGGCATCGGGGCGTGCCGAACGTGTTTCTCAACGCGCCGCTCACCTCGGGCGGCACGTGGAATGCTGCGCACTTTCGCAACGCCGAGTACGACAAGCTGGTCGCGCAGTTCGCAGCAACGCTCGACGTGGCGGCCCAGAAGCAGGTGGCGCGGCAGATCCAGACGCTGTTGCTCGACGAGACGCCCGTGATCATCCCGTACTTCTACGACCAGTTGATCGCGCAGCGCGCCGTGCTTTCCGGCGTGCGCTTCACGGCGCTCGCCCAGCTCTACTTCGACCGCGCGACGCTCGCCGCCTGAGCCGGCAAGCGAGGCTGGCGCACCCGCAACGGAGGTCCGATGGCTACTCCGCTCCCGCCCATGTCGAAGCCGACCGGCGCCGCGCGCGCATTCGCCCCGCGTGCGGGCGTCGCGCGCTTTCTTGGCAGGCGCGCCGCGTGGGCGATCTACACGCTCTGGCTGCTTTCGGTGCTCGTGTTCGCGGGCGGCCAGCTGCTGCCAGGCGACATCGGCCGCGCCGTGCTCGGGCCGCTCGCCGACGCGCGCGCCGTGGCCGCGCTCAATCATGAACTGGGCGCCGACCGGCCCGTGCTCGATCAGTACGCCTCGTGGATCACGCATGCGCTGCGCGGCGACTTCGGCATGTCGTGGAGCTACAAAGAACCCGTGGCGCCGTTCGTGGGCGACGCGCTCCTGCAGTCGGCGAAGCTCGGCCTGCTCGCGTTCGTGGTCGTGGTGCCGCTCGGCATTGCGGGCGGCGTGTGGGCGGCGCTCCACGAAGGCCGCCTGATCGACCGCGCGATCAGCACCGGCGGCCTATGCGCGAGCGCCGTGCCGGAGTTCGTCTCGTCGATCGTGCTGATCCTCATTTTCGGCGTGTGGCTGCGCTGGCTGCCTATCGAAGCCACCGCGCCCAGCGGCGCGGGCGCGCTCGAACAATTGCGTCACCTCGTGCTGCCCGTGCTGCCTCTCGTGCTGGTGTTCTTCGGCTATCTCGCGCGCATTGCGCGCGCAGGCACGATCACGGCGCTCGATGCCGACTACACGCGCACCGCGATTCTCAAAGGGCTGCCGAGCCACGTCGTGATCGTGCGACACGTCCTGCGCAATGCGCTCTTGCCCAGCGTGACCGTGGCGGCCACGCAGCTCGGTTATTTGATCGGCGGGCTCGTCGTGGTCGAATCGTTGTTCCGCTATCCGGGTGTAGGTTCGCTCATCTTCAACGCTGCGAAAACCAAGGACTTCCCGTTGCTCGAAGCGGGCGTGCTCGCGGTGGGCGCGGTCTACACCCTCGCCAATCTCGCCGCCGATGCGCTGCACGCGCTCCTTGACCCGCGCCTGCGCACGCCGGGAGGCGCATAGACGATATGGCATCCGAATCAATTTCCTCAGGCGGCAAGCCGTCCGATGCGCAGCCGCCCGGCGAGCCCGGCGAAGAAGCGCTTGCCGACACGCGTTTGCGCGACACGCTGCATCTGCTGCTGCGCTCGCCCTCGTTCGTCGCGGGTGCGTTGATCCTCGTGTGGTGGATCGTCTGCGCACTCGCGGGCCCGTGGTTCGCGCCGCACGACGCCTACGCGTCCGACCCGCTCAGCTCGCTCCTGCCGCCCGACCACACGCACTGGTGCGGCACCGATCAGCTTGGCCGCGACATCTGCTCGCGTGTGATCGTGGGCGCGCGCGACATCCTCACGATCGCGCCGCTCGCCACGCTCGTCGGCACGCTCGCAGGCGCAGCGCTCGGCCTGGTGACGGGCTATTTCGAAGGCGCATTCGGCACCCTCGTCGCGCGCACGCTCGACGCGGTACTCGCGCTGCCGCTCGTGATCGTCGCGCTGCTCGTGCTCGCGGCCGTGGGCGCCTCGAATCTCGCCGTGGTGCTCGTGATCGGCATTACGTTTGCGCCGCTCATCGCACGCACAGTGCGCGCGGCCGTGCTCGCCGAGCGCCATCTCGACTACGTGGCGGCGGCGCGTTTGCGCGGCGCGAACGCGCTCGACGTGATGTTCAGCGAGATCCTGCCGAACGTCTGGCCGCCCATCGTCGTCGAAGCGACGGTGCGCCTCGGCTATGCGATCTTCGCGGTGGCGACGCTCTCGTTCCTCGGCTTCGGCATCCAGCCGCCTTCCGCCGACTGGGGGCTCGCGCTCGCCGAGTCGTACACGCTGCTCGCGGGCGGCGCCTGGTGGACCGTGGCATTCGACGCGCTCGCCATCGCCTCGCTCGTGGTGGCCGTGAACCTCATTGCCGACAGCCTGCGCGAGGTGCTTCAATCGTGAACCGCCCCGCCTCTTCACGCCCTGCTCTCGCCACCTTTAGCGCGCCGCGCGACGACGACGCGCTTGCGCTCGTCGGCCTCACCGTCGCTTACCGCGTGCGCGGGCGCGAGCGCGACGTGCTCACCGACGTCTCGCTGTGCATCCGGCGCGGCGAAGCGTACGGGCTCGTGGGCGAATCGGGCTGCGGCAAGTCGACGGTTGCGCTCGCCGCACTGCGCTATCTCCCGCGCAACGGCCGCGTGAAAGCGGGGCGCATCGCGATTGCGGGCGACGACGTGCTCGCGCTCGACGCCGACGGTCTGCGCACGCTGCGCGCCAACGCCGTGTCGATGGTCTATCAGGACCCCGCCAGTGCGCTCAATCCCACGCTCACGATCGCCCGCCAGTTGAACGAAGCGTTCGAAGCCGCGGGCGCCGACGCGAGCGTGGCCCGTTCGCGCTCGCATGCGATGCTCGAACGCGTGCGCATCGCCGATCCGGGCCGCGTGCTGGCGAGCTATCCGCATCAGCTATCGGGCGGCATGCAGCAACGCGTGGTGATTGCGATGGCGCTCGCGTCGAACCCCGCGCTCCTGATCCTCGACGAACCGACCACGGGCCTCGACGCCACCGTCGAGGCCGAGGTGCTCGACCTCATCGCCAAGCTGCGCGCGGAGCTGGGGATGGCGGTGCTGCTCATCAGCCACGACCTCGCGGTGATCGGGCGCATGTGCGAACGCGTGGGCGTGCTCTACGCGGGGCGGCTGGTCGAGGAAGGCATCACGCGCGACGTGTTCGAGCGCGCGCGGCATCCGTACACGGTGGGCCTGCTGCGCTGCCTGCCGGCGCATGGGCGCAACAAGCACGCAGGCGCGCTCGACACGATACCGGGCGAGTTGCCGGCGCCCGGCGCGAGCGCGCCCGGCTGCATCTATGCCCCGCGCTGCCGCCTCGCCGACACGCGTTGCCACGTGGAAGCGCCGCCGCCGCATCGCATGACGTCGCCGCACGGTGAGCAGATGTCGCGCTGCCACTACCACGAGCGCGCGATCGAATTGCCGTTCGGCAATTTGATCGGCGGCGGCGAGGGCTCGCTGCCATCGAGCCATAGCCCAACGAACGCCGATACCGAACCGCGCGTCGTACTGCGGGCGCTCGACGTCTCGCGCACCTTCGGACACGGCGCGCAAGCCGTGCGTGCGCTCGACGGCGTGTCGATCGAGCTGCATGCGGGCGAGACGCTCGGCCTTGTAGGCGAATCGGGCAGCGGCAAGACGACACTCGCGCGCATGCTGCTCGGCCTGCACGCGCCCGACGCGGGCGGCGCCGTTGAACTCGACGGCAAACGCCTGCACGCTCAAGTCGCGCGCCGTCGCGCCGACGAACGTGCGGCGCTGCGCGTCGTGTTCCAGCATCCGGACGCCTCGCTCAATCGTGCGCTGCCGGTGAAACGGCTGATCGAGCGTGCGCTTTCCCGGCCGCGTGAGGACACGGCGGCAGACCACCAAGCCTCAGACGAATCGCGCATCGCGGGGCTGCTCGAAGCCGTGCGCGTGCCGGCGCGCTATCTCGTGGCGCGCGCGCGGCAACTGTCGGGCGGCCTCAAGCAGCGCGTGGCGATTGCCCAGGCGTTTGCGGGCGAGCCGCGCATCGTGATCTGCGACGAGCCCACTTCGGCGCTCGACGTCTCCGTGCAGGCCGCGATTCTCAACCTGCTTGCACGCCTGCAGCGCGAACGCGGCGTGAGCTACCTGTTCATCTCGCACGACCTCGATGTCGTGCGCTATCTCGCCGATCGCATCGTCGTGCTCTACGCGGGCCGCATCGTCGAAAGCGGTCTCGCTGGCGCGGTGTTCGACGGCCCGTGGCATCCGTATACAGAAACGCTGCTGGCCGCGCGCGCGCTGGGCGTGGCTTCGGCAAACGGCACGCAGGCCACAGGGCGCGGCTGCATTTTCAGCGCGCACTGCCCGCGCAAAGTCGGCGCCATTTGCGATGAAGCGCCGCCGCCGCTCGCCGATGCGGGCAGCGATCATCGCATTCTTTGCCACATTCCCGTAGACGAATTGCGTGCGCAACAGCGCGCCACCCCGTCCATACAAGCGGCAACCTGAACGTGCGATAGCGCTCGTATCGCGCGCCCGGTTCGTTGCGCTGTCCGCTTTCGCAACGCAAATCGCGCCATTCGGCGCGCGCGTTTCATCCCCGTAACGTTTTCCGCGTTTTTTCTGCCACGCGGGTGACACATCAATTGTTAAGTCCACCCTGCACGCCCCTCCCCGGCCGATGGCACAAAACTGGCTACATCGGCACCAGGCATCCGGCCGCTGCAATCCAGTGCAATCCGCCCCGACACACGCGGGGTGTCGCACCGGGCGAACGGATGACCGGCCGCTCGACGCGCTTGTAATCTGCCGTCCCACACCATGGGCCCCGACAATCCACAAGTAGTCCTGCACAAACCGGTCATCCTGCGCGCGACCTGACCGGGTGCCTTTTGTTTGGCGAGTACCGCGCGAGCCGGATCGAAACATTATCCACGCCGGCGCAAAGCGGATTGCGAGCCTGATGGAGTCGGCGCACGCGCACAAGGCGTGCAGCCTGCACGGGGGCATGAGGGAAGGCAGGGCATCACCACTGCCGCCTCGCGGGGAGAACAAGATGAACAAGACGAATAATCATCAGTACTACTACTGGATAAGTCGGGGAGCGGGAATGTGTGCGGTGGGCGCGGGTGTTCTGTTCACCGCGGTCACCGCCCGCGCCGCAGGCGACACCATCAATCCGGTGATCCTGCTCGCGGACGCACCCATGCCCGCGAGCGGGGCAGAAGGCTTCGGGGCCTTCAGCGCGCCGGTTGCTGAGGAGTCGCCTGCTGCAGGCACCTTATCGAAAACTGATTCGGACTCCGATTCAACCATCCTGGCGAGCGACGTTTCTACCGTGTTCGCGCCGAACGATTGCATTAGCCGTACGACAGGCAGCGCGTGTTTTCGAGGCAACGGCGGCGGCCACGGCGGCTCGGGGTCGTCGAGCGGCAGCAACGGAAGCAGCGGCGGCGGCGCGGGCGCCGCTACGGCCAGCACGGGAGGGCTTGGCCGCAGCGGCAGTTCTGGCGTAGGAGGGACGGGACCGAGCGGTTCGGGAGGCGGTTCCAGCAACTCCGGCGGCGGGAAAGGCGGTGGTGGCAACAACGGTGGTGGCAACAACGGTGGTGGCAACAACGGTGGTGGCAACAACGGTGGCGGCAACAACGGTGGTGGCAACAACGGTGGAGGCAACAACGGCGGCGGCAGTTCAGGCGGGTGTGGCTGTGGCAGCCACGGCGGATCGGCGAGCGGCCCATCGGGCGGATTCGGCGGCGGCTTTGGCGGGGGTTTCGGCGGCTTCGGCGGTGGTTTCGGAGGTGGATTCGGCAAGGGTGGACCGTCGGGCGGCCCGGGCGGCGGGTACGGCGGCGGACACGGTGGCGGCCATGGCAGCGGTCATTGAGCCTGTACGGCGGTGCAGGCAAACCGCTGCTGCCACCCCGATCTGGCGCGATGGCCAGGCGCGCCAGTCCTGGCGTCGGCGGCGGCGTCCCGGTCCCCCGGCCGGGCACCGCCGCCGTGGGCCGGTCGCCGGATGCGCGACACGTGTGGCGTTCCCACGCGGCCATGCGGGCTGTCTGCTCGCGATACGCAGGCGCCGGCGATGACAGCGCGCGAGAAGCGCGTACCTCAATCGCTCGTTACAGCATCTCCAACGGACGCTTGCTGCGCGGCGGCTTGAAATAGGCGTCGAGCGCCGCGTGCTCTTCTGCGCCGAGCACGAGATCGAGCGCCGCGCGGTTGTCGCGCACGTGCTCCACGCGTCCTGCCTTCGGAATCGCACAGACCCCGCTTTGACCCAGGACCCACGCCATCGCCACGCGATACACCGAGACACCGTGCGCATGAGCGATGTCGTCGAGCGGCGAGCGCCTGGGCAGGCGCGCGTGATCGACGGGGCTATACGCCATCACCGGCATGCGATGCGCGGCGCTCCACGGCAGCAGGTCGAATTCGGCGCCGCGCCGCGCGATGTTGTAGAGGATCTGGTTGGTCGCGCACGCGTCGCCGCCGGGTGTGGCGAACAGTTCCTCCATGTCGTCGGTGTCGAAGTTGCTCACGCCCCAGTGGCGGATCTTGCCCGCGCGCACAAGCGCTTCGAACCCTTCGACCGTCTCTTCGAGCGGCACGCCGCCACGCCAGTGCAGCAAATAAAGATCGAGCCGGTCCGTGCCGAGGCGTTTCAGGCTCGACTCGCACGCGCGCACCACGCCGTTGCGGCTCGCGTTGTGCGGATACACCTTGCTCACGAGAAACACTTCGTCGCGCAAACCCTGCAAGGCCTCGCCGACGAGGCGCTCGGTCGCGCCGTCGCCGTACATCTCGGCGGTGTCGATGAGCGTCATGCCGAGCGCCACGCCCTCGCGCAACGCGGCGATTTCCGCCGCGCGATGCGCGCTGCGCTCGCCCATTTCCCACGTGCCCTGCCCGAGCTTCGGAATGCGTTCGCCGTCCGGCAATGCGACGCTAGCGATATCGGTCGTCATGATCTCCCTTTGCGCGCTGCAACGGCGCTGACTGGCAACGAACGGCCAGTGTATCGCCTCGCGCGCAATGCGGTCATACGCACTCTCGCAAGCCGTTCATTTCCGTGATCGCACGCCGATGACATAAAATTGCCGTTCGCCTTTCATGCACGCCTCCCATGAACGCACCCACGGAAGACCGCTGGCGCGACCTGCGCCCGGACCCGGACAACGACACGCCGCTCTATCTGCAGCTCGCACGCAAGCTGAGCGTCGCGATTCACGACAATCGCTGGAACGCGGGCGAAGCCCTGCCTTCGGAACGCGTACTCGCGGAGTCTCTCGGCGTTTCGCGCATCACGGCGCGCAAGGCGATCGCGCTGCTCGTCGAGCAGGGCCTGATTCGCCGCACGCAAGGCGCGGGCAGCTTCATCACGCCGCGTATTGAAGACCCGCTCTCGCGCCTCACGAGCTTCAGCGAGATGCTGCGCCAACGCGGCTTCACGCCCAGCTCGCGCTGGCTCTCGCGTGAAATCCAGCCCGCGAGCCGCGACGAGGTGATCCAGCTCGGCCTTTCGCCGGCAGCCGCCGTCACGCGCCTGAAGCGCCTGCGTCTGGCCGACGGCATCGTCATGGCCGTCGAGAACTCCACCTTCCCCGCTGCGCTGATTCCCGACCCGAACGCGATCGGCGACTCGCTCTATAGCTTTCTCGAACAGCGCGGACTGTCGATCGTGCGCGCGCTGCAACACTTTCGCGCCGTGAACGCGAGTGAGGAAATCGCACGGCAGATGAGCATCGCGCCCAACGAGGCGCTGCTGCTCATCACGCGCGTGGGCTACACCGCCGATCAGCGCGCCATCGAACTCACCGATACGTACTGCCGCAACGACTACTACGATTTCGTCGCGGAATTGCGCAAGTAGCTTGCTAAAACGCGCGCAGGCGCGTGATCGCGCCTGTTTGCGCCTGTTCGTTCTACCGCGCGCTCCACACCGGCGCATCGCTGCCGATCGGCACCGGTGGCCGCGCGTGAAACGCGGGTGTGAGTTCGAGCCGTTCGGCGGGCGCCACCGCGCGCACGCGTCCGAACGGCGACTCCATTTCCTCCAGACAATCGGCGAGATCGGCGACGCCCACGTCGGGCACGCGTTGGCCGTCTTCGAGCGTGCCCATCGTCTGCAGCCAGCGACCCGTTTGCGCGAGCGAAAGGCGCACGTGCCAGCTGCCGCCTTCACGTGCGCGCCGCGCGAGCGCGACCATCGCGCCGAATGCCGCGAGATACCCAGTGGCGTGATCGAGCGCCTGACACGGCAGCGGACGGGCCTTGGCGAATGGCTGCGCGGTTTCGCGGCCGCCATCGCCATGTTTCGCCGCGGCGGCGCTCTCGGCCCACACAATGCCGCTCGCCGACTGCACGAGGCTGTCGAAACCGCGCCGCTCGCGCCACGGTCCGCGATGCCCATACGCACTGATCGACACGCACACGATGCCGGGCCGCAACTGCGCGAGCGCTTCGGGTGCGAAGCCGCGCGCGGCGAGCGCGCCCGGCCGGTAGCCTTGAACGAACACATCGGCGTCGCGCACAAGTGTGCGCAATTGCTCGCACGCGGCTTCATCGCGCAGGTCGAGCGTGGCCGAGCGCTTGCTGCGGCCGTTATCGATTACGAGCGGCGCGATGTTCGGCAAATGCGGACCGTTGATGAGCAGCACGTCCGCGCCGTGTTGACCGAGCGTGCGCCCCGCAACCGGCCCCGCGATGATGCGCGTGAGGTCGAGCACGCGCACGCCTTTCAGAGGACGCGCACCGGCGCCCGCTTGCGGCGACTCGGCGGGTGCGTCGCCAATACGTTCGATCTCGAAGAGCGGCAGGCTCGCCACCGCCTTCGCCTGCTCATGCGCGGCCCATTCGCGCGGCGCACGCACGAGCGCGGCGCACAGCCCCGCTTGCGCGAGCGCGTCGTCGAGCGCCGCGCCTTCCCAGCCGAGGATCGCTCGCGCCACGGCGTCGCGGTCGTCCGCGCATTGGAGCACGCGCAGGATGCCCGCAAGGTGATGCGGAAAGTTCGCGTGCAACTGGATCCAGCGGCCGTCGCCGGTCGGGAAGTGGCCGGTCACGGGATGACGCAGTTCCGTGGGCGGCTTGCCGTCCACGCTCAAATAACGTTCGCTGCGAAACGCGGCAAGCGCCCGGCGCACGTCGATCGCCACACGCTGCTGCCGGCCCGTGCGCAACGTGTGCAGCTGCGCCGCCGCGAGCCCCGCCGCGCCAATGCTGGCCGCCGCGAGCGTGCCCACGCGAAAGATCGACGGCAGGCCCGGATCGCCGCCTTCCATATCGAGCCAGCCGAGCGCGGACGGGTCGCAGCCCGCCAGCATCCAGAGGTGTTCGAGCGCGTCGCGTGGCGTCATGGTGTGGAGTCCTTTTGCTAGGAGAGCGTGGAGAAAACGGGCTGAATTGATGTCACGAATCGTCGCGCCGCTCGAATCCTGGATCAATCTTGATTATCATGATCAACATAGATTGATTTCTCCGGTTCCAGGAGGCGAGCCACCATGTCGAGCTATATGACCGCGGAAGAAGCCGCCGCCGAACTCGGCATCAGCCGGGCCACGCTCTACGCCTATGTGAGCCGCGGGCTCATCGCCTCAGCGCCCTCGCCCAATGGCCGCCACAACCGCTACGACGCCGCCGAGGTGCGGCGCCTCGCGCGCCGCAAGGCCGACGGCAAGCGCGCAGGCAAGGTCGCACAGAAAGTGCTCGACTGGGGCGTGCCCGTGCTCGAGTCGTCGATCACGCTGATCGCCGACGGCAAGCTCTTTTATCGCGGCCAGGACGCCATCGCGCTCGCGCGCGAGGCTTCGCTCGAAGACGTCGCGGCGCTGCTCTGGCAATGCGCGCCGCGCCGCGTGCTGCAGGCGCCCGAGGCGCCCATCGCGGCCGCGCAATGGTCGGCATGGCTGAAGATCTGGAGTGGGCACACGCCGCTCGAACGTGCGCTCGTGCTGTTGCCGGCCGCCGCCGCGCAAATGCCGCGCATCTGGGCGCAGGGCCGCGACGCGCAAATCGACACCGGCGCGATGCTCATGCGTCTGCTCGCGGCGGCGCTCGTTTCCGCCGCGCCGTCGAACGAGCCACTGCACCGCCAGCTAGGCGAAGCGTGGGGCGTGCGTTCGCGCGCGCAATCCGACCTGCTGCGCGCGGCGCTCGTGCTGTGCGCGGACCACGAACTGAATGCCTCGACGTTCACGGTGCGCTGTATCACCTCGACCGGCACGCATCTGTTCGGCGCGGCAACGGGCGGCCTGGCCGCCCTGGCCGGGCCGCGCCACGGCGGCGAGACCACGCGCGTGGCCGCGCTCTTCGACGAAGCTGCACGCGCCGACGACCTGCATCGCTATCTGGCCGACCGCCTCGCGCCCGACGACCTCGGCGCGGCGGTGCCGCTGTCCGGCTTTGGCCACCCGCTCTATCCCGATGGCGACCCACGCGCGCGCCTGTTGCTGGACCTGCTCGCACAGCGTGCGCCGGCGCGCTCGCCCATGGACGAAGTCGACGCGCTCGCCCAGGCCGTGGCCGAGACGAGCGGCGCGCGCCCGACGCTCGACTACGCGCTCGCGGCGATCGAACGCGTGCTGGGACTGCCGCGCGGCGCGGCGTTCACGCTGTTCGCCGCCGGCCGCGTGACGGGCTGGATTGCGCATGCGCTCGAACAGACCGCCGATGGCCGGTTGATCCGCCCGCGCGCCCGTTATGTGGGGGAAATGGCCGGCGATGTGCGGCACGTTGGCAGGCACATCGCGTAACCGGAGCGAAAAGCAACGAGCAACACGCTCAACCCGCCGCCCGCACACCCCACTGCCCGCGCTGCGCCCAGTCGCGCAACGCCTCGCCGATGCGCGCCGCAACACTGCTCGCGCCCGCCGCGCGTACGCGCTCCATGTCGACGGGTGCGAACGTCCGCGCCGGCGCTTCGGCGGTTGCGCCGCCCAGCGCCAGCACGAAACGCGCGCCCTCGCGGCCTGCGCTCACGTGAACGCGCACGCCCGCCGCAAGCCCAATCGATTCGCCGGCGCGCAGCCAGTAGTCGCCGGCGTCGCCGGCGATCGTGAGCCAGATTTCGCCTTCGCTCACATGCAATTGCATAGCCTCTGCGAGCCGCCAGGTTTCGACGGGCTCGCCGTGTTCCAGTTCGAAGATTCGGATTTCGCGCATTGCCGTGCTCCTTGCAGACTGGCCGCCGATCACCCTCGGGCGGCCTCCGGAAGGCTTGCTGATCAGGACTTGAAGCGCCTTCCCGGTAGGAGCATTATTGCGGTCAGTGACGCACGATCCCATGCACACTTCCGAACAGTTCATCTGGAACTGTGCAGTGAAAAAACCGAACAGTCACGTACCCTCCGAGACCCAGATGAAACTCGAACTCGACCGCGCGAGCGATGTGCCGCTCACCGAACAGATCGTCACCGGCGTACAGACGTGGATTCGCTCGCGCGCGGCGCACCCGGGCTCGCGCCTGCCGTCCATCCGCCAGTTCGCCGCCGACTACGCCATCAGCCGCTTTCCCGTGATCGAGGCCTATGACCGGCTGGTCTCGCTCGGCTATCTCGACTCGCGCCACGGCTCGGGCTTCTACGTGAGCGAGCACGCGCGCGCGGGACTCGCCGGCATGGGCACCTGCGACCTCACGAACGCCGCCGACGAGTCGGGCCATCTGCTCAGCCAGCTCGAACGCGCGGACGAATCGCTCCAGCTCGACAGCGGCTCGATCCCGCAGGCCTGGCGCGACATCGACGCGCTTGGCCAGGCGATCCGCCATGTGTCGCGCAGCGATCCCTCCAGCCTCGTCGACTACGGCACGCCAACCGGCGACGCCACGCTGCGCGAGCATCTGCGCAACCGGCTCGCGCCGCTCGGCATCGTGGCCGAGACGCAGCAGATCCTCGTCACCGAAGGCGCGAGCGAGGGCCTCGACCTGCTCATGCGCTACATGCTCAAGCCCGGCGACACGGTTTTCGTCGAAGACCCCGGCTACTACAACCTGTACGGTCTGCTGAAACTGCACGGCGTGCGCCTCGTGGGTATCCGCCGCACGGCGAGCGGGCCCGACATCGACCATTTGCACGCGATGCTCGCGGAGCACCGCCCGCGCGCTTTCTTCGTCAACACGGTCTTCCACAACCCGACCGGCTCGACGATCTCGCCGCCGGTGGCGTTCCGCTTGCTGCAGCTCGCGCGCGAGCACCGCTTCACGATCGTCGAGGACGACATCTACGCCGATTTCCAGGCCGATCCCACCGACCGCCTCGCCGCGCTCGACCAGTTCGAACACGTCGTGTACGTGGGCGGGCTCTCAAAAACGCTCTCCTCGGCGCTGCGCGTGGGCTACGTGGTGGCCAACGCAGCGATCGTGCGCGACCTCGCGGCCATCAAGGCGCTGACCACCATCAGCGGCTCGCGCTTCACGCAGGCCGTGGCCGCCACGCTGCTCGAGCGCGGTGCGTACCGCAAATACCTCGAACGGCTGCGCCGGCGCATCGCCGAGGCGCAGGGGTCGGCCACGCGCACGCTCGAAGCGCATGGGTGGGAGCTGTTCGGCGGCGCGGCAGCGTCGCCCGCGGCACGCGGCTACGCGCAAACGGGCGGCAAGTTCGTCTGGGCGCGCGTACCGCACGTGGAGGATTCGGCGCGGCTCGCGGCCTGCGGCGAGCCGCTCGGCGTTGCGGTCTCGCCGGGCAGCCACTTCCGCCCGCATGGCGAGGCGAGCCCGTGGATTCGCATCAACGTGGCGCTCACGCTCGACCCGCGCGCGCAGGCGTTCTTCGCGGCGGCGCCGCGTCTGCCCGGATAAGCGCGCAGGCTTGGCAAATGCGTGGCAGCGGGCCCTGCGGTCTGCGCGCGCACGCCGTTTTCCCTACAATGGCGCTTGCCTGCGCGCCCCACTCCTCGCCCATGTCCGAATCCACTGCTGCATCCAGCACCGCCCCGTCGCCCCGCTCGTTGTCCGTGATGCTGTGGCTCGTCGCCACCGGCTTCTTCATGCAGACCCTCGATTCGACCATCGTCAACACGGCCTTGCCGGCGATGGCGAAGAGTCTGGGCGAATTACCGTTGCGCATGCAATCAGTCGTGATCGCGTATTCGCTCACCATGGCGGTGATGATTCCCGTATCGGGCTGGCTCGCGGACAAACTCGGCACCCGGCGTGTGTTTCTCGGCGCGATTTTCGTATTCGCGGTCGGCTCGCTCCTGTGCGCGAGCGCGCATACGCTGAACCAGCTCGTGGTCTCGCGCGTCGCTCAGGGCGTGGGCGGCGCGATGCTGCTGCCGGTCGGCCGGCTTGCCGTGCTGCGCACGTTTCCCGCCGAGCGCTATCTGCCTGCGCTCTCGTTCGTGGCGATTCCGGGGCTGATCGGCCCGCTCATCGGTCCGACGCTCGGCGGCTGGCTCGTGCAGATCGCCTCGTGGCACTGGATCTTTCTCATCAACGTGCCGGTGGGCGTGGTGGGGTGCGTGGCCACCTTCATCTTCATGCCCGACAGCCGCAACCCCGACACGCCGCGCTTCGACCTGCCGGGCTACCTGCTGCTCGTCATCGGCATGCTCGCGATTTCCTTCGCGCTCGACGGGCGCAGCGAGTTCGGCATCCAGCACGCCACCGTGCTCGTGCTGTTCATCCTCTCGCTCGCCGCGTTCGTGGCCTACGGTCTGCACGCGGTACGCACGCCGCAGCCGATCTTTTCGCTCGATCTCTTCAAGATCCACACCTTCAGCGTGGGCCTGCTCGGCAATCTGTTCGCGCGCATCGGCAGCGGCGCGATGCCGTATCTGATTCCGCTGCTCCTGCAGGTGGCGCTCGGCTACACGGCATTCGAGGCCGGCCTCATGATGCTGCCCACCGCCGCGGCGGGCATGTTCTCCAAGCGCCTCGTGACATACCTCATCATGCGTTACGGCTACCGCAGCGTGCTGGTCTCGAACACCGTGCTCGTGGGCCTCATGATGGCGAGCTTCGCGCTTTCCACGCCTAACGAGCCGCTGTGGATGCGCATCGCGCAACTGGCGATTTTCGGCGGCGTGAACTCGATGCAGTTCACAGCGATGAACACACTCACGCTCAAAGACCTGGGCACGGGCGGCGCGAGCAGCGGCAACAGCCTCTTCTCGCTCGTGCAGATGCTCTCGATGAGCCTGGGCGTCACCGTCGCGGGCGCGTTGCTTACGACCTTCACGGGCATCATGGGCCACAAGACAGGCGAGAACGTAATTCCGGCCTTCCACGCGACGTTCATTTGCGTGGGCATCATCACGGCAGGGTCGTCGTGGATCTTCGCGCAGCTCTCGTCGGACCTGCGGCGCACTGCGAAAAAGACCGATCCGTCCGAGCGGGCCTGATACGCCGCGGCCGCTGCAGCGGTCGTTGCAGTTGGATCGCCGGGCGGCGGCGCGCGCACCGCAAAGGTGCGGCGCGCCTCGCGGCCGTGCGTCGCCGGCGTTCGCGCGGCGTTCAGGCACCAACACAGGAACATCGCGGGCACCGTCCCGAAATAGCGCGTGCGCCAACACACAGGCCAATGGCCGCGGGACTTGGGACTTGCATACTTTTTGCTGTCCTATCCTGTAAACTTGACGCTCACGCGTCCCGCCCGTCCGTCCCGCGTGCCATCGAAACGAAATGACCAGCATGATCGACATCGATCCCCCCGGCTTCCAGTCTCGCCCCATTGCCGGCGAAGAAGGCGCCCGCCGCACCGTGCTGTACGGCGGCTACACCGTCTTCAGCGTGTTCCAGCCCGTGTTTTCGGTCGCGCACCGGCGCGCGATCGGCTATCACGCGTCGCTGCGCGCGCATGACGAGCAGGGTCAGCAGGCGCCGTCGCAGGAAGTGTTCACGCAGGCGGCGCGCCGCGGCGACCTGCTCGAACTGGGGCGCCTCGCGGAATCGCTGCATCTGGGCAACTTCAATGCGTTCGATTCGCATGACGAATGGCTCTTTCTGAGCCTGCATCCGGCCGCGCTGATGGACACGAGCTACGGCGACGCCCTGCTCGCCGGCCTCAAGGCGCTCGGCCTGCAGCCGCAGCGCGTGGTGCTCGAAGTGTCGGAGCAGGCAGGCGGCGAGAATTCGCGCTTCGCGGAAATCATCGACGGATTGCGCAAGGCGGGCTTCGTGATCGCGCTGGACGGCTTTGGCGCGAAGCATTCGAACATCGACCGTGTGTGGCAGCTGCGGCCCGACATCGTCACGCTCGACCGCAGCCTGCTCGCCCAAGCGAGCCGCCATGCGCATATCGAGCGCGTGCTGCCGGGGCTTGTCTCGATGCTGCACGAGTCGGGTCAGCTCGTGCTCGTGGGCGGCCTTTCGACCGAGCGCGACGCGCTGATCGCGCTGGAGAGCAACGCCGACTTCGTGCAGGGCGCGTATTTCGCGCGGCCCGACGTCGAGCCGGTGCCGCCGGCCAAGGCCGCGCAGCTCATGGACGATCTATCGGCGCGCCTGCGCGAGCGCGTGGCCGCGCGCGAGCGTTCGCAGTCCGCGCGTCTCGCGCCGTATGTGAGCGCCATCGAAGCGGCGGCGAAACAGCTTGCCGCGGGCGTGAACATGAGCGACGCGACGCTGCCGCTGCTCGGCCTCGACGACACGGCGCGCTGCTTCCTGCTCGACGCGTCGGGCCGCCAGATCGGCGACAACGTGCTGCCCGACGGCCGCACGTCGCAACGCGCCAAGCGCTTCCGGCCGCTGCTGCATTCGGAAGGCGCGAGCTGGGAGCGGCGGCCCTACTTCATCGGTGCGATGAAGGCGCCGGGCCGCGTGCAGTTCACACCCCCTTATCTGTCGATCAACGAGGCGCACCTGTGCGTCACGGCGTCGGTCGCCGTGCAGACGGAACACGGCGTGCAGGTGCTGTGCGTCGACATCAACTGGGACGCCGCCTTGCGCGGCTAGCGCGGCTGACTAGCGTTCACGCCTGGGTTCAGGCCACGACGAGAGGCTGCGCGAGCAGCGTCGCGCAGTCGTGCGTGGTGAACGCTTGCGCGGTGACACGGAGCGTAGACACGCACGCCGCGCCGTCGCTCGAGGCGAGCCGGGCGAGCAGCTTGCGCACGGCATCGCCGCCAAAAGCCCGGTTGGCCGCCTGGAGCGCGCTCCCCTCTTCCATTGCCGCGACACAAACGACGGGCTCGGGCAACCCGTAGCGGTCGTCGCGCACATGCAGCCACGCCGCGAGCGCACCGTCCTGCGCGACGAGCGCCACGCCCGGCTCGCCGTCCAACACGAGCGCCTCGGTGCGCAGGATGTGCGCGGGCGGCGCCACCTGCGTGCCGTGACGATGAGCGGCTCCGGCCACGCTCGACGCGACCAGCGCCGTTGCCGTCACGCCCAGCAAGTCCATCAATCCCACGCGATCCTGCGCATGCAGCACGTCGCGCAATCGCTCAGCCGTGCGCGCGTGCTGCACTTTGTCGGCAGGAGCCGCTTGCGGCGCGGCCTCGCGCGCGAGCCGCACACGGGCGCGCCGCACGATCTGCCGGCAATGTTCGTTCGTGCAGCCGGTGAGCGCGCCGATCTGCGCGTAGTCGCAGTCGAAGGCCTCGCGCAACACGAACACCGCCTGTTCGAGCGGTCCCAGCCTTTCGAGCAGGAGCAGCAGCGCGTCCGAAAACCGCCGCGCGCGCAATCCCGCCTCTTCTGCCGAGGGCGCCGCGTCGTCGAGCCATGCAGCTTCGTGTTCGCCCGCATTCTCCCGGCGCAAGCGCCGCAGCCGGTCGATCGCGAGGCGCACCGTCACCGTGGCGAGCCACGCCTGCGGCGCGCGCAACGCTTGCGCGTCGGCGTCGCGCCAGCGGAACCATGCGTCCTGCACGACGTCCTCGGCCTCCGCGCGGCTGCCCAGCACGCGCATTGCCAGCGCAATGAGCCGCCCGCGCGCCTCGCCGAAGGCGGCGGCGCGGCGCGCGTCAGTCCACGCTTGTTCGCGGGGCCCGGCTGCCTCGCCCGCTGGGGTCGCAGCCTCATTGCGCCCAGCGCCCTCCAGACTTGTTCCTTCGATTGTGTCGATCGCCTGCGTCATTCGCTTCGCTCCTTCGCCATGCGTGCCCGATCCCGCCCGTTCCCCTCATGACGTTCGGCGCAAGGCCGGCGTGACAGCCCCACGCAAAAATATTCTCGTCACGCGACGGCTTCGCCGGGCGTCATGGCAGCTGCGGCGCGATCGCGCCGCCAACGCCAACAGCCGTCAACGGAAAAACGCGAGGCCATTCATGCCATCCTTTGCACTGAATCATGCAGCAATGCCGCCAAGCGCGCTCAATCTCGTCCCGACCGTGATCGAAACGTCGGGGCGCGGCGAGCGTGCCTACGACATCTACTCTCGCCTCTTGCGCGAGCGCATCGTGTTCCTCGTTGGGCCGGTGACCGAGCAAAGCGCGAGCCTCGTGGTCGCGCAACTGCTCTTTCTCGAAGCGGAAAACGCGGACAAGGACATCAGCCTCTATATCAACTCGCCGGGCGGTTCGGTGTACGACGGACTCGCGATCTACGACACGATGCAGTTCATCAAGCCCGATGTCTCGACGCTGTGCACGGGTTTCGCGGCCAGCATGGGGTCGTTCCTGCTCGCAGCGGGCGCACACGGAAAACGCTTCGCACTACCCAATGCGCGCATCATGATCCATCAGCCTTCGGGAGGCGGCCAGGGCACCGCTGCCGATGTCGAGTTGCAGGCACGCGAGATCCTTTACCTGCGCGAGCGCCTGAACGCGATGCTCGCCGAGCGCACCGGACGCGGTATCGAGCAGATCGCCCACGACAGCGATCGCGACAATTTCATGTCGGCGCAGGCGGCCGCGGAATATGGCCTGATCGACCGTGTGCTGACGTCGCGCGAAGAGCCGCTACTGCGCTAGGGAGCGGTGTGGGCGCAGGCGGCTCGCGCTCTCACGCGAGCCGCACGGCGAGCCACGCCGCCAGCACGCCCTTGTACTCGGCGACCAGCAGCTTGCGTTCTTTCGGTTTCGCCGCGGCGTAGAGCGGGTTGAGGCTCTTGATGACCTGCAGCATGACTTCGGCCACGCGATAGGCCTCGTCGGACGAAAGCACCGGCTGATAACGCAGGAAGAGCGCCGTGAAACGCTGGCGCAGCAGATTGCGCACGGCCGCATCGCGCTTGAAGCCGAGCGGCACGGAAAGCAGGGGCAAATACGCGGGATAGTCGTGCATCAGATCGACCATCAGGTCGAACAGGCGCTCGACCAGTTGCGCAAGCGGCAGCTTGCCCGCATCGTCGTGCGCCGCGATGAGCGCACTCCAGCGCGCGTCCATTTCGTCGCCGTAGCGTTTGCGCAGCGCCAGCGCCAGCGCCTCCTTGTTCGGGAAGTACTGGTACGCCGCGCCCACCGAAACGCCCGCCTGCTGGGCGATCTGCGTCATCGTCGCCGCTTCGAAGCCGCGCTCGGCAAAGGCTTCGCCCGCGGCTTCGAGCAGCGTGTCTACGGTGCGCGCCGCGCGTTCCTGACGCGGCACGCGCCGTGCGTTTTCGCGTGCGTCTTCCTTTTGCGCCTCCTTGCGCGCGAGCGGGTCTGCCGCCATATCTGAAGCCTCCTTCACATTCGTGTATGATTATGTGAAGCCATCCTCACATATAGGTGAACCATGACGCAAGCACTTTCACTGAACGCGCGCACCACGGCGCTCGTGATGATCGACCTCCAGCACGGTATCGTCGGCCGCCAGGTCGCGCCCTATAGCGGCGCACAGGTCGTGGCCAAGGCCAAGCCGCTCGCCGACGCCCTGCGCGCCAAGGGCGGCACCGTCGTCTGGGTCCACGTGCTCCTGAACGAGCTGCTCGCGCTGCCCGCCGACGCGCCCGGGCGCACGCCCGACACGCCGCCCGCACCGGCCGAGGCCTCCGAACTCGTGCCCGAGATCGGCGCGCAAGCCGGCGACGTGATCGTCGCCAAGCGCCAATGGGGCGCGTTCTACGGCACCAATCTCGAGCAGCAGTTGCGCCGCCGCGGCATCGACACCATCGTCATCGGCGGGATCGCCACGAACTTCGGCGTCGAATCCACCGCGCGCGCGGCGTTCGATCTCGGCTTCAAGCTCGTGTTCGTCGAAGACGCCACTTCGGGCCTGAACGAAGAGATGCATCACTTCTCGTTCAACAAGCTGTTCCCGCACATGGGTCACGTGCGCTCGACGCAGGAAACCATCGCCGCTTTTGCGTAAATCACTTCGCGCAAAACAAAAAAGCCCTCGATTCGCATCGAGGGCTTTTTGCATGTGCCGCAGCCATTGCGGCACATCGAACAGGACTTCGTATTACGCGAAATTCACGCGAAGTTTTGCGCTGCGAAGTTCCAGTTCACGATGTTCCAGAACGCTTCGACGAACTTCGGACGTGCGTTGCGGTAATCGATGTAGTAAGCATGTTCCCACACGTCGATCGTGAGGAGCGCCTTGGCGTCGGTCGTGAGCGGCGTGGCGGCGTTGCTGGTCGACACGATGTCGAGCGAGCCGTCGGCCTTCTTCACGAGCCACGTCCAGCCCGAACCGAAGTTGCCCACTGCAGCCTTCGTGAAGGCTTCCTTGAACGCGTCGTAGGAGCCCCACTTCGCGTTGATCGCGTCGCCGAGCGCGCCCGACGGTGCGCCGCCGCCCTGCGGCGAGAGGCTGTTCCAGAAGAACGTGTGATTCCAGATCTGCGCCGAGTTGTTGAACACGCCACCCGACGACTTCTTGACGATCTCTTCGAGCGACAGGTTTTCGAACTCGGTGCCCGGGATCAGATTGTTCAGATTCGTGACGTAAGCCTGGTGGTGCTTGCCGTAGTGGAACTCGAGCGTCTCTTCCGACATGTGCGGAGCGAGGGCGTTCTTCGCGAACGGCAGCGGCGGGAGCGTAAATGACATGATGCGGTTCCTTCGTCGTGTTATGGGGAGTTCTGCGTGAAGTTCTGCAAATTCGCCGGCATGGAGCACTCGATTGTAGGCGAGTTGGAATAACCCCGCAAACGCGCGGCCTTTATGCCGGATATCGTTTGCGCGGGGCTTTCGCGCATGAACCGCTAAGCGGTTTTGTGCCGATTCCCCGCTTCATGGGTGCCGTGCTGCACCGATTGCACAGCACGTGATGCTCGACGCAATGACGCTCGAACAGCACTTTGCGAAGCCATGCGATCCAAGCCGGTTTCGGGCGCAAACAAGACGGCTGCAATCGCGTTGCAATCTTCGCGCAATCGCCATGCAAACTTCCTGCAACGAGACTGCCACAATCGCTCGCCGCCACGATTTTTCGTCGTGGAGCAGGCGATCGCGCCGGTTCTTCCTTGCGCAGCAAACAGCGAGCCCGGCTCAGAAACCGTCAGCGAGGCGCGGCTGGACATCGGCGAGCGCAACGTCGGCGCTGCCTTGCGCGAGGTGCACCGTAAGCCGCTTGCCAGGCTTTAGCGTGGCGGGCGAGCGCACAGCCGCGCCGCTTTGCGCGTCGAGCAGCGCTGCATAGCCGCGCTCGAACGTGCGCTGCGGACTCAGCACTTCGAGCCGCGCCGTGAGTTCCGATACGCGCGCCGCTTCGCGCTCGCGCGTGCGCGCGAAGGCGGCGTCCAGACGCCGGCCAAGCGACTCCAGTTGAGCGCGCTGCGCGGCGGCGTCGGGCCGCGCGCGCTGCCAGCGCATCTGCATGACGTTCAGGCGCGCACGGGCCTCGGCGGTGGCGCGGGAGCCCGCCGAGGCGAGCCGTATCGTCAATTGGCGCAAATGCGTGCGCTGCTGCGCAAGGCGCTCGACGGGAGAAACGAGCCGGCGCGCCAGCCAGTCGAGTTGCTGCGAGCGCCGCTCGAGCAGGCGGCCGAAATCGCGCGCGAGCGCGGCATGGCGCTGGTCGAGGTCGCGCAGCAGCAGCGTGCGCTGCGGGCTGACGAGTTCAGCCGCGCCAGTGGGGGTCGGCGCGCGCATGTCGGCGGCAAAATCGGCAATCGTGGAATCGGTTTCGTGCCCTACGCCGCTCACCACGGGAATGGCGCTGGCCGCGATCGCGCGGGCCAGCGCTTCGTCGTTGAATGACCACAGGTCCTCGATCGAGCCGCCGCCGCGGCACAGCACGAGCACGTCCACTTCGTTGCGCGCGTTCGCTGTCTCCAGCATTGTCGTAAGCTTTTCGGCCGAGCCCGCGCCCTGCACCGGCGCGGGATAGACGATCACCGGCACGTGCGGCGCACGCCGGCACAGCGTGGTGAGCACGTCGCGCAACGCGGCGGCCTGCATCGACGTAATCACGCCGATGGCGCGCGGATGCGAGGGCAGCGCGCGTTTGCGCTCGGGGTCGAAGAGCCCTTCGGCCTCGAGTTGCGCCTTCAGTCGCAGAAAGGCTTCGTAGAGCCGGCCCTGACCGGTGCGCCGCACGGCCTCGACATTCAGCTGGAGTTCACCGCGCGGCTCGTACATCGTGACGAGTGCGCGCACTTCGATGCGGTCGCCTTCGCGCGGCGTGAATTCCGCGTACTGCGCGCGGCCGCGGAACATCACGCAGCGAATCTGCGCCTGCGCGTCCTTGATCGAGAAGTACCAGTGGCCGCTCGCAGCGCGCGTAAAGTTCGACACTTCGCCGGAAATCCAGGCAAGCGGGAACGTGCGCTCGAGCATCGAGGCAATCGCCCGGTTGAGCGCCGAAACCGGCACGACGACGTCGCCCGAGGGCGCGGAAGAAGCGGAGAATCGGTCGGATAGCATGCGAAAGGATGTGGAGAAACGTCGGCCGGACAGACGATAGACCGTTCGGGGGGCGGCAGTCCAGCACGAATGAGAACCGGCTCGCAAGCCCCGTGAAGTGTCCACATCGACGCTGTCATGCGGCAAGATGACCGCGCCCGGCCCGCAAACGCCGCAAAAATATCCCATCCCATTGATTTCTATACGTTTTTTATCCCTATAACATCCTTACATGCCGATGGAGAGGCCGAAGAATGGGCCTTTCAGCCTTCCCGGGACCGACTTCTCCACAAAGTTATCCACAGGCGGCGATTTTTCGGGCGTTTCACACACCTTGCACGCAACCGACAATTACGTGCGCCAGCCAACTTGCCGCGTGGCGCCTACCCGCGCTAGAGTGCCGGGTTCACGACCGCCTGCGCCGCGCCGCGCGAAGCGCCGGGCGCTCGCCTACGCAGGTCAATCGTCTGCCGTCTTGTTTGTCGCTCACCTCGAACCGGAGAACCGACCCGATGCCCGCCCTGCCTGACTGCTCCCCGCATGCCGCGTGCGGCGCTTCGCGCGCAAATTGCCGATGAGCGGCCCTGTCTCCCGTCTGAAGGCGCGCGCCGAAGCGCAGTTTGCGCACGCCTGGCAACGCCGCGGCGCGCTCGCCTGGGCGCTTATGCCGCTCGCCGCCGTGTTCGCCGCCGTGAGCGGCGCGCGCCGCGCCGCCTTCGCGGCGGGCTGGCTCAAGCGCGTGCGCGTGGGCGTGCCGGTGGTCGTGGTCGGTAACGTGACCGTGGGCGGCACGGGCAAGACGCCCACGGTGATCGCACTCGTCGAGGCGCTGCGCGCAGCGGGCTTCTCGCCCGGCGTGGTCTCGCGCGGATACGGCGCGAAAATCGCACGCCCGACACCCGTCACGGCGGACACGCCTGCGCGCCTTTGCGGCGACGAGCCCTTGCTGATCGCGCGCCGCACGGGTGTGCCCGTGTGGGTCTCGCCCGACCGCGTCGCGGCGGCCACGGCGCTGTGCGGCGCACACAGCGACGTCGACGTGATCGTGAGCGACGACGGCCTCCAGCACTACCGCCTCGTGCGCGACGTCGAGATCGTGGTGTTCGACCATCGCCTGGGCGGCAATGGCTTTCTGCTGCCCGCGGGCCCGCTGCGCGAGCCGCTTTCGCGCAGCCGCGACGCCACGCTGATCAACAATCCGTTCGAGCGCACGCTGCCGCCCTGGCCCAATACGTTCGCGCTCAAACTCGAACCCGGCGACGCCTGGCATCTCGCCAATCCGGCGCTGCGTCGTCCGCTCGCGCAATTTGCCGCTGGCGCGGACGCGCCGGGGCAAGGCGCCCGGCTGACGCCGGACGGGAAAGCGTCGCAGCCCGCGCTGCGCATCGTGGCGGCGGCAGGCATCGGTTCGCCGGAGCGCTTTTTTGCGACGCTGCGCGCGGCCGGCCTGGCGCCGCAAACCCTGCCGCTGCCCGACCACTACGCGTACGCAACCAACCCGTTCGCCGACGTCGCCGCCGACGCGATCCTGGTCACCGAAAAGGATGCAGTAAAATTGGGGGCCTGGAACGACGCGCGCATCTGGGTCGTCCCCGTCGAAGCCGCGCTCGATCATCGCCTCATTACCCTGGTTGTGGAGAAACTCCGTGGACGCTCGTCTGCTTGAAATCCTGGTCTGCCCGATCTGCAAGGGCCCGCTCAGCTATGACCGCGCCGCGCAGGAGCTGATCTGCAATGCCGACAAGCTCGCCTACCCGATCCGCGACGGCATCCCGGTCATGCTCGTCGACGAAGCACGTCAAACCGTCGAAGGCACGCCGGTCGACCCGCACGGGCCGGGCGCCGCGTAAGGCGCGCGGGCGGCGCGTCGCGCGCCGCCAGGCGGCCGTGCTCACTCACCCCGCTCATTTCGTTCATTTCGCATTCCCGGCTGGAAGCCAGGTCACGCGCGCCGCACCCGGCGCGCTGTCGTCTCCAGAGACGGTTTCCAGAACCGGTTATCCCAATCCCGTTTCCTGTCCTTGCCCCAACTGGCCATGACCGCTCCCGTGCAACCCTTCATCGCCGTCGTCCCGGCGCGCCTCGCGTCCACGCGGCTGCCCAACAAACCGCTCGCCGACATCGGCGGCAAGCCGATGGTGGTGCGTGTGGCCGAGCGCGCGCGCGACTCGGGCGCCCAGAAGGTGCTGATCGCCTCGGACGCCCAGAGCGTGCTCGACGCCGCACGCGAGCACGGTTTCGAAGCTGTGCTCACGCGCGCCGACCACCCGTCGGGCACCGACCGCCTCGCCGAGGTCGCGGAACACTACGGCTGGAGCGACGACACGATCGTGGTCAACGTCCAGGGCGACGAGCCGCTGATCGACCCTGCGCTCGTGTGCGACGTTGCGTCGCACCTTGCTGCGCACCCCGAATGCGCCATCGCGACCGCAGCGCATCCCATCACGGCGCCCGAGGAGATCTTCAGCCCGAACGTCGTGAAGGTCGTACTGGACGCGCGCGGTGTGGCGCTCTACTTCTCGCGCGCGCCCATTCCCTGGGCCCGCGACGCCTGGCAGCCGCACTGGTCGCCGGCGCGCCTCGATCTCGGCGCAATGCCCGCCCCACCGGCTCCCGCGACCGTTTATCGGCACATCGGCCTGTACGCGTACCGCGCGAAATTCCTGCGCAGCTACCCCTCGCTCGCGCATTCGCCGATCGAGCAGGTCGAGGCGCTCGAGCAGCTGCGCGCGATGTGGCACGGCGAGCGCATCGCGGTGCTCGTGACGGCCGAAGCACCCTCGCCGGGCGTCGACACGCCCGCCGACCTCGCCCGCGTGCAGGCGTTATACCGGCCTTAATTCCGTCCGTGGGGCAAAAATCCCATGGCATAATCAATTGTTTGCGCGAGCCGTCTAAAGCCTTTGTGCGTCGGGGTTTCCCCGCTTTTCGGCACCGTCTTGCAGCGCCGCCCCGTGTCCAGAGCACGTCGTAGACACCGGGCGAAAGCCGCGCGGGACGGGCCGTCGCCCCCGCCAGCACTGCCTCGACGGCCGTGAGCGAACGGGCGAGGAGACGCACGACGCTAACGACGCTGTCCCACCCCACGTGGTGCAGCCGCCGCGCCGCAAGAATTCACACAGATCGGAGATTGTTCACATGCGTTTGATCCTGTTGGGCGCCCCGGGCGCGGGCAAGGGAACCCAGGCAAGCTTCATCAAGGAAAAGTTCGGCATTCCGCAAATCTCGACGGGCGACATGCTGCGCGCGGCCGTCAAGGCTGGCACGCCGCTTGGCCTCGAAGCGAAGCGATTCATGGACGCCGGCGAGCTCGTCACCGACGAACTCATCATCAATCTCGTGAAGGAACGCCTTCAGGAGCCCGACTGCAAGAACGGCTACCTGTTCGACGGCTTCCCGCGCACGCTGCCGCAAGCGGAAGCGATGAAGCAGGCAGGCGTCGCGATCGACTACGTGCTCGAGATCGACGTGCCGTTCGACGAGATCATCACGCGCATGAGCGGCCGCCGCATGCACCCGGGTTCGGGCCGCACGTATCACGTCAAGTTCAATCCGCCCAAGGTCGAGATGACGGACGACGTGACGGGCGAACCGCTCGTCCAGCGCGACGACGACAAGGAAGAAACGGTGCGCAAGCGCCTGGACGTGTACGTCGCCCAGACCAAGCCGCTCATCGCCTACTACAGCGACTGGGCCAAGCGCGGTGAGGAAAACGGCCTGAAGGCGCCGCAGTATCGCGCCATCTCGGGCCTCGGCAGCGTCGACGAGATTCGCGAACGCGCATTCGAAGCGCTCAAGTAAGCGCTTCGCCGCCCCGTTAAACGCACGATTCGAAGCCGGTTTTTTTCGGCTTTCATGCTGGTTTGCCTGCGGGCCGGCTGGCGCCGCACTCCTGAGATGACTCGGGACGCGACGCCAGCCGGCCCGCTTTGTTTTGCATAGCCTTGCGAGGGCTTCCGCTCTACGTGAGGCATAGCCCAATGACAGGAGACGAAACATGCAGATCCGCGGCAACGTATTTCTCATCACCGGCGGCGCGTCGGGGCTCGGCGCGGCCAGCGCGCGTCTGATCGCGGCCGAAGGCGGCAAGGTCGTCATCGCCGACCTCAACGAGGACGCAGGCAACGCGCTCGCGAAGGAACTGGGCGGTGCTTTCGTGAAATGCAACGTCGCGAGCGAAGACGACGGCGCGCGTGCCGTGGCCGCGGCAACCGCGCTCGGCACGCTGCGCGGCCTCGTGAACTGCGCGGGCATCGCGCCCGCCGTCAAGACCGTGGGCAAGGACGGCCCGCATCCGCTCGACACGTTCTCGAAGACCATCTCGGTCAATCTGATCGGCACCTTCAACATGATCCGCCTCGCGGCCGCCGCGATCGCCCAGACGGCGGCGGGCGAAGGCGGCGAGCGCGGCGTGATCGTCAACACGGCTTCGGTGGCCGCGTATGACGGCCAGATCGGCCAGGCGGCCTACGCGGCATCAAAAGGCGGCGTCGTCGCCATGACGCTGCCGATCGCGCGCGACCTTTCGCGCAGCGGCATCCGCGTGATGACGATCGCGCCCGGCATCTTCGAAACGCCAATGCTGCTCGGCATGCCCAAGGAGGTACAGGATGCGCTCGGCGCGATGGTTCCGTTCCCCCCGCGCCTCGGCAAGCCGGATGAATACGCGATGCTCGTCAAGCAGATCGTCGAGAATCCGATGCTCAATGGCGAAGTGATCCGTCTGGACGGCGCGATCCGCATGCAGCCGAAGTAACGGCGCGCCCTCACCCGCGCGATAAAAAAAGCCCGCGAGATTCGTCGCGGGCTTTTTTGTCTGCGCTTTTCAACGAGGCGCTTCAGTCGTTGTCGAGCGTGCGTTGGCGCAGCTCATGCAACTGCGACTCGACCACGGTCGCGTCTTCCGCGTCGGGGCGCTCGTCAAGGTAGTGTTCGAGGTCTTCGAGCGCAGGCCGCAGATAGTCGAGCCGCGCATAAGCGAACCCGCGGTCGCGCACTTCCTCGATGTTCTCCGGCAGCAGAATCACGAGCCGCTGCTGGATGGCCAGCAGGCGCTGCCAGCGTTCGGTCTGCAGATACACCGACTTCAGGTTGCGCAGCATACGCGCGACGATCTCGCGGCGCGTGGCCGGTTCGAGCAACATGCGCAGCGCACGCGCCACGGAGTCGCCCGCGTTGGCCACGAACGGTTCGAGCATCTCCACCATGTCGGACTCGGTGAGCGTGCGGCCCGTGGTGGGATCGAGCATCTCGTCGCCTTCGGGCAGCGCGACGCGCAGCAGAAAATGCCCCGGAAACGACACGCCCTTCACCGGCAGTCCGAGCTGGGTCGCCATTTCCAGATACAGCACCGCCAGCGAAATGGGGATGCCGCGACGGCGCTTGAGCACGACGTTCAGGTGGCTGTTTTCGGGGTCGAGAAAGTCGTTGAGGTTGGCCGCGAAGCCCAGCTCGCGGAAAAAGCAGCGGTTCAGCACGGCGACTCGCTGACGCACGTCCGCCCCTTCGTGCATGCGGCGTCGCACCCGCAACGCGAGTTCGTCGATCTCGGCGAGCGTGCCTTGCAGATCGAGATCGGGATACGCGTCCTGCGCGATTGCCAGCGCCGCCTCGGTGAGCGGCAGGCTCTCGTCGTCGGCAACGAGCGCGCTGAAATAATCCAGAACCCGCGTAGTCATCGTGGTCACTTCGCCCGCCTCTTGAAGTACGCGTATTTGAAGCCCATGAGCCAAAGCATACCGAAATATAGCGCCGCGAACAGGACGAGGCACGCACCGAGCAAGGCGATGCGCGCAAGCGGTTCATGCCGCAGCGCGATCCAGTCGTAGCTGATGGCGCACCAGTGCATCGCCCCTGCCAGCACGAGGCATGCCCCGAACAATTGCACGAAGAACGTCGTCCAGCCCGAGGACGGCATGTAGATGCCGCGGCGGCGCAGCCCGATGAAAAGCAGCAGCGCGTTCATGCAGGCGCCAAGGCCGACCGAGAGCGTCAGGCCCGCGTGCGAGAAGATCGGCACGAAGACGTAGTTGCTGATCTGCGTGGCGATGAGCACGCCCACACCGATCTTGACCGGCGTTTTGATGTCCTGGCGCGCGTAGAAGCCGGGCGCGAGGATCTTGATGAGAATGAGGCCGACCAGCCCCACACCGTACGCCGCGAGCGCGCGGCCCGTCATGATGACGGAAGTGGCGTCGAACTTGCCGTAGTGGAACAGCGTGGCCGTGAGCGGCTCGGCGAAGAAAAAAAGCGCGACGGCCGAAGGCGCGGCAAGCAGGAACGTGACGCGCAGGCCCCAGTCGAGCAGCGCCGAGTACTCGTGCGGATCGGCATCGACGTGCGCTTTCGAGAGGCTCGGCAGCAGGATCGTGCCGAGCGCCACGCCGAGCAGCGCCGTGGGGAACTCCATCAGACGGTCGGCGTAGTTGATCCACGACACCGCGCCGGGGCCGAGACGCGAGGCGATATTGGTGTTGATGATGAGGCTGATCTGCGCGACCGAGACGGCGAACATGGCGGGCACCATCTTCGCGAGCACGCGCTTCACGCCCCGGTGCGCGAGCGCCTTGAGCGGATTCAGGCCGATGCGCGGCATCATGTCGATGCGCTTCAAGCCCGGCAATTGCACGAGGAACTGCAGCACGCCGCCCACGATCACGGCCCACGCGAGCGCGTAGACGGGCTGCTTCATGTGCGGCGCGAACGCCACGGCCGCCGTAATGAACGAGACGTTGAGCAGCACCGGCGCGAACGCGGGCAGCGAGAACTGCTTGTACGTGTTCAGCACGCCGGACGCGAGCGACGTCAGCGAGATGAACACGATATAGGGGAACATGATGCGCGTCATCGTGACGGCGAGCGGAAAAGCTTGGCCGTCGCTCTTCAAGCCCGAAGCGACCACGATCACGACGAACGACGCGCCGAAAATGCCCAGCAGCGAGAGGATCGCGAGCGCCCAGGCGAGCACCGTCGACGTGGCGTCGACGAGTGCGCGCGTGGCGTCGTGGCCCTTCTGGTTCTTGAATTCCGCGAGAATCGGCACGAACGCCTGCGAAAAGGCGCCTTCCGCCGAGATGCGGCGCAGCAGGTTGGGAATGCGAAACGCGACGTAGAAGGCGTCGGTGTACTGGCTCGCGCCAAACGCGCGCGCAATCAGCGTTTCTCGGGCCAGACCGGTCACGCGCGACAGCAGCGTGAAGCCGCTGACTGTCAGCAGGGCTCGGAATAGATTCATGGGGCGGCTATTATACGGGCGCCTTCCGCTCAATCGCGGATGCGCGGCGCAACGGTCGACGCAAAAACCCACGCAATGGCGCAGGCAAACGCACCGATAAAAGGTAGGCAAAGACAAAGCGCGCTGATTGTGACCGCGTCGCGTTAAAGGCGTTCACCTCCTGTGGCGCTTGTCCTGGCCGAAAGGCCGCAATTGTCGTGGATTGCCACGCTTACGAGTCTGTTGCTATAATCGCAGATTCGAGTTCTCCCAGAGGACCCGAAGCGCGTCTTGGAAAGGGGGCAGGAAGCTGCTCTGGCACAAAAGGCGCGGTCAGTTGAACAAACACTCAACTGGCAAATACCGTTTTGAACTCCCCGGCAGCGCTGCCGAAGGTTCAAATCCAGGCAAAGAGCGCTGGCCAAGCCCACGCTCCGCAATCACAAGGAATCGCAATGGCAAACTCCGCACAAGCACGCAAGCGCGCCCGTCAGGCCGCTAAGGCAAACTCGCACAACTCGGCACTGCGCTCGAAGTTCCGCACCGCCATCAAGGCTGTTCGCAAGGCAATCGACGCCGGCGACCAGGCAAAGGCTGCTGAAGTTCTGAAGGCATCGGGCAAGACGCTCGACATCATCGCCGACAAGAAGATCGTTCACAAGAACAAGGCCGCTCGCCATAAGAGCCGCCTGGCTGCTGCCGTCAAGGCCATGCAAGCCGCTCAGTAAGAGATTCGAACTGCCGGCCACGCTGGCAGCGCTCTCTTCGAGCTGCACGACAAAAAACCCGCTTCGGCGGGTTTTTTTGTTTCTGCCCGGCACACGACGGGCAACACCGCCGGCACAAAAAAACCCGCCGAAGCGGGTCCATTCGTTGCCGCGGCTGCGCCGTTAGCGCACCGTGGCTTGCTGCGTGGCGTGATCGTGCGGCAGTTCGCACGCCTCGGTCACGACGAGGTCGTTGTCCTTCGCGAAGTTCATGACGAAATTGAAGGCCATCGGCTCGACGTCCTTCAAACGCGAGTCCAGCACGACGACTTTGAGGTCGCCGATCATTGTCGGGCGCACATAGAGCGAGTAGCGCAGATAGGCGTTCGGGCCGCGCGCATTGGCCGACGCTTTCGGACCGAAGCTCGACATGACCCCGGCGAGGCGCTCCGACCAGTCGCTCGGACGAAACTTCTTCCCCGCGCTGGTGATGCCTTGAATGAAGTATTCGGTTGGAGCTTCGTCGGCCATGCAGGAGTACCTGTGTGTGTAGCTGCTGGGTGCGTTTGCAGCATGTAACGGCGGCACGAGCGCTGCGCCTGCGCTGGTACCTCGCTGGTACCGCGCAACGCCGGCTGCGGGGATCGCCCGCCGCCACGCGCATGGACAGTCCGATGGATAGGAAACGGCTGCCGCGCACCCCGCCTGGCGTTCAGTCTCGAAAATCGCCGCCGCCAAACGTCACAAGCAGGTCTCGCAACGGGATCGACGGGACGATTTCGCGGCGCACTGCCAGTCAGCGCACAGGCCGCTCCCGCGGGCTTGCCTGCCGTTGCCGCGAGGTGTCGCCACCTTGCCGCAGGTGTTGCCACCACACGTCCAGGGCCCGTTTGTCGTGCCTAAGAAATCTCTGGGATTATAGCGCACCGACCGTTTTGACGCAGTGCACACAAGGCACTTGAAAGGCTAAATCCGGGCCCTCTCGATGCTCGCGAAACCGCCGCGAAAGCTACCCCGAAAGCGCCACCCTCCCCACGTCAGGGCACCCTGCCTAATTTTTGGGCAACTCGTCAAAATGCGCAAAATCCTTTATGCTGCTTTGACTTACCACCAACCGCAGCGGCGTCGCCGGCCCAATCCTGCAGTTCGAGGCCGGATCGGGCGCCGTTTTTGTTTCATGACCTCCCGGACCATACGCCATTACCTGCAGTTCAAGGATTTCTCCCTTGACGAATATGAATATGTGCTGGAGCGCGCGCGCATCCTGAAGCGCAAGTTCAAGAACTACGAGACCTATCACCCGCTGCACGACCGCACGCTGGCGATGATCTTCGAGAAGAGCTCCACGCGCACGCGCCTCTCGTTCGAAGCGGGTATCTTCCAGCTGGGCGGCCACGCCGTGTTCATGAACACGCGCGATACGCAGCTCGGCCGCGGCGAGCCGATCGAAGATTCGGCGCAGGTCATCTCGCGCATGGTCGACATCATCATGATCCGCACGTTCGGCCAGGACATCCTCCAGCGCTTTGCCGAAAGCTCGCGCGTGCCGGTCATCAACGGTCTGACGAACGAGTACCACCCCTGCCAGGTGCTGGCCGACATCTTCACGTACTACGAGCATCGCGGCCCGATCCGCGGCAAGACCGTGGCGTGGGTCGGCGACGCCAACAACATGCTCTACACGTGGATCGAAGCCGCGCAGATCCTCGGCTTCAAGCTGCGGATTTCCACGCCGCCGGGCTATCCGCTCGATCCGGCGCTGGTCGCACCGGAAAGCAAGCCGTTCTACGAAGTGTTCGAAGACCCGCACGACGCCTGCGACGGCGCCGACCTCGTGACGACCGACGTCTGGACGAGCATGGGCTTCGAGGCCGAAAACGAAGCACGCAAGCAAGCGTTCGCCGACTGGTGCGTGGACGCGCCGATGATGGCTCGCGCCAACGCCGACGCGCTCTTCATGCACTGCTTGCCCGCGCATCGCGGCGAGGAAGTGAGCGCCGAGGTGATCGACGGCCCGCAGAGCGTGGTTTGGGACGAAGCGGAAAACCGCCTGCACGTGCAGAAGGCGCTGATGGAGTTCCTGCTGCTCGGCCGCTTGAACCACTGAATCTCGCCGCACGTCGCCATGAAAAAGCCGACCCGCAGGTCGGCTTTTTTGTGCCCGCTGCGCGCGGCTCGCGCGTCAGACCGTTTCGCCAAGCCGCCGCGCCAGCGACTTCAGGAGCGGTGCCACACGCTCGCGAAACACGTCGGGCCCCATCGACGAAGCCGGCCCGCTGCAGCTGAGCACGAGCCAGCGGCGCTCGCGCGGCTCGCGAAACGGCACCGCCACGGCGTTGACGTCTTCGTGCCAATCGCGAAACGAATAGCAGCACCCTTCCTTGCCAAACACTTCGATCTCGCGCTTTGCGGCCTCGACCAGCGCCGGTCCTTCAGCGCCCGCCGCCTTCTCCAGTTCCGCGAACAGCGCCATGCGCACATCGATAGGCTGCACGGCCAGATACGCGCGGCCCATCGAACTCGTGAGCATCGACAGCCGCGAGCCTGAGGCGAGGCCCAGCGTGAGCGCCGTCTCGCTGCGGATGGTATCCAGATAGATCACGTCCAGACCGTCGCGACAACCGAGCGACACCGCGGCGCCCACCTCGCGCGCGAACGCGCGCATATGCGGGCGGGCGAGTTCGAGCGTGTCCGTGCCGGACAGCAGCGCAAAGCCGAGTGACAGCACCCCGGCGTCGAGCGCATATTTGCCGAGCGATTCGTCAAAACGCAGATAACCGAGCACGGTGAGCGTGTACGCGAGCCGGTTCACGGTTGCCTTCGGCAAGCCCGTGCGCTCAACGAAGTCGCGATTGCCGAGCAGCGTCTCGCCTGGGCGGAACGCCCGCAGCAGGTCGAGCCCGCGGGCGAGCGCCACGACGAACTTGCGCTCGTCGATCGGACCCTCAGCCAGCGAAGAAGAAAAAGAGGAAGTCGTAGTCATTCCGGATGCAGACATGGGCGCCCTGGTGCTACACTAAAGTTAATTTGCAAAACATTGTTCCGCATAGCGGAACCAGAGTCAAGCGCAAATTCGCCCATCTAAAGGATTTGAGGAAAGGAGAGACACCATGGCCGCACACGCCCAGTTCCATTGGGAAGACCCGCTTCTGCTCGACCAGCAGCTCACCGAAGAGGAGCGCATGGTGCGCGACGCCGCCGCCGCGTACGCCCAGGACAAGCTTGCGCCGCGCGTGCTGGAAGCGTTCCGCCACGAGAAGACGGACGCCTCGATCTTCCGCGAGATGGGCGAAGTCGGCCTGCTCGGCCCGACGATTCCCGAGCAATACGGCGGCCCGGGCCTGAACTACGTGAGCTATGGCCTGATTGCGCGCGAAGTGGAGCGCGTCGACTCGGGCTATCGCTCGATGATGTCGGTGCAGTCGTCGCTCGTGATGGTGCCGATCTTCGAATTCGGCTCGGAAGCGCAAAAGCAGAAGTACCTGCCCAAGCTCGCCAGCGGCGAGTGGATCGGCTGCTTCGGTCTTACGGAGCCGAACCACGGCTCGGACCCGGGCAGCATGGTCACGCGCGCGAAGAAAGTGAACGGCGGCTACTCGCTCTCGGGCGCGAAGATGTGGATCACGAACTCGCCGATCGCCGACGTCTTCGTCGTCTGGGCGAAGCTCGAGGAAGACGGCAAGGACGACATTCGCGGCTTCATCCTCGAGAAAGGCTGGAAGGGTCTCTCGGCGCCCGCCATCCACGGCAAGGTCGGCCTGCGCGCCTCGATCACCGGCGAAATCGTGCTCGACGAAGTGTTCGTGCCGGAAGAAAACATCATGCCGGGTGTGAAGGGCCTGCGCGGTCCGTTCACCTGCCTGAATTCGGCGCGCTACGGCATCGCCTGGGGCGCGCTCGGCGCAGCGGAGTCGTGCTGGCACACGGCGCGCCAATATGTGCTCGACCGCAAACAGTTCGGCCGCCCGCTCGCGGCAAACCAGCTGATCCAGAAGAAGCTCGCCGACATGCAAACGGAAATCACGCTCGGCCTGCAGGGCTGCCTGCGTCTCGGCCGCATGAAGGACGAAGGCACGGCCGCTGTCGAGATCACGTCGATCATGAAGCGCAATTCGTGCGGCAAGTCGCTCGATATCGCGCGTCTCGCCCGCGACATGCTGGGCGGCAACGGCATCTCCGACGAATTCGGCGTGGCGCGCCACCTCGTGAACCTCGAAGTGGTGAACACGTACGAAGGCACGCACGACATTCACGCGCTGATCCTCGGCCGCGCACAGACGGGTATCCAGGCGTTCTTCTGATCGCCGCCCCGCTCGGCATCATCTGCTCATAAAAAAGCGCCGCACGATGGGTTTCGTGCGGCGCTTTTGTTTTGGCGTTAGCCGAACGGCTTACTTGTTCGGCTGCGGCGTCAAGCGCAGATACGGACGCAGCGCCTTGTAGCCCTTCGGGAACTTCTGCTTGATGACCTCTTCGTCCTTCAGCGACGGGACGATCACGACGTCGTCGCCCTGCTTCCAGTTGCCGGGCGTCGCGACCTGATAGTGGTCGGTGAGCTGCAGCGAGTCGATCACGCGCAGCACTTCGTCGAAGTTGCGACCCGTACTCGCCGGATAGGTGATGATGAGGCGCACCTTCTTGTTCGGGTCGATCACGAAGAGCGAGCGAACCGTGAACGTCTCGTTCGCGTTCGGATGGATCATGTCGTACAGCGTGGACACCTTGCGGTCGCCGTCCGCGAGAATCGGGAAACCGACACTCGCCGCCTGCGTCTCGTTGATGTCCTTGATCCATTCGTTGTGCGACTGGGCGCTATCGACCGAAAGTGCAATCGTCTTCACGTTGCGCCTCTCGAATTCGTCCTTGAGCTTCGCGGTCAGGCCAAGTTCGGTCGTGCAGACCGGCGTGAAGTCGGCCGGGTGCGAAAACAGCACGCCCCAGCTATTGCCGAGCCACTCGTGAAACTTGATGCGGCCAACGCTCGAATCCTGCTCGAAGTCGGGTGCGATATCGCCAAGACGTAGACTCATGGTGCGGTTCCTTTGAACGAGATGAACGGAGTTTGATCGACACGGCGCACGCGGCGCGTTGATCCGGTAGACGTTTACAACACCCAAGCATACAGGCCCTGATCGTGCCCCGCGAACGAACATCGGCTCACACCGGTATGAGTTTTTGTAATTTTGAGCGAGTTGAGGGAAACTTTAGGTGCCGGATCAGATCCATGACTCTCACCGCGCGCTGCTTTCGCGCGCGCCATCCACAACCCGTTCCACACGCGTTCGCGGGAACGGATCGTGCGAATTCAGGGTCGTGGCGGCGCGTCACGCTTGCCAGCGCCCGTATCTTTGTTACGATTCACGCGTGATGTGACACGATGGGAGCCAGTCAATGTCAGAAGTCAACAAGGAGAGGCTGATGTCCGATATCAAAACCGTCCTCGCGGATGCAGAGGACCTGCTCAAGCAGGCTGCGAGCGCTACGGGCGAGCGCGCTTCGGAATTGCGCGAAACGGCACTCTCGCGTCTGAAGCAGGCGAAGGAGAAGGCCGCCGACGTCCAGGTGGTCGTGGTCGAGAAAGGCAAGAAAGCGGCGCGCGCAACCGACGATTACGTCCACGAGCATCCGTGGGCGTCGATCGGCATCGCCGCCGGCGTGGGCGTGCTGGTCGGTCTGCTGATCAACCGCAAGTAAAGCGGCGCATCCTTCGCCACGCGGGCGGTCTCAGGGCCGCTCGTTCGGCGCGGTCGTACAGCCCGCTGGCGGCGCTTGCCTGACGGCTTTTCTCGGGCGCGCCCCGCCGCGCCCATTGGTTTTGCCGAGCGATTCCGCCCGCTGTTTCTTTTTGCGCTTTTTCCTGCGCATTGCTCGGGCACACGCCTGCGCCACCTGCCATCGCCATGACGACAGACACCCACTCGCAGCGACACGAACACGGGCCGTTGCGCCGACTGCTCGGCTCCGCGTCCGCGATGCTACAGACGCGGCTAGAACTGATCGGCATCGAACTCGCCGAGGAGAAAGACCGCCTCATCGGCGTGCTCTTCCTCGGCCTCGCGGGAATGATGTTCGCGATGCTTGCGCTAATCGCGCTCACGGCGCTCGTTGCGATCGCCTTCTGGGACACGTACCGCTGGGAGGCGCTCGCCGGTCTCACGATCCTCTATGCGGTCGCGGCGATTTTCTGCGGCCTGAAGGCGCGACGCGGCCTGCACACCGCGCCACTCGTGTTCCAGGCGACGCTCGAAGAATTCGAGAAAGACCGAGATGCCCTGCGCAACCCCTAGCCGCGAGCCGACGCCATGAACCAACCCCGACCGGACACCGCTTTTCGCCCTCGCGGCGGTCGTGCACACGACCTCTCGACGCCACAACTGCGCGCGCTGCGCAAGGAACTGCTGCTCGTGCGAGCTAGCGTCGAGCGCGCCGAAATGGCTGAAGCGCTCGTCGACATCCGCGCGACAGTCACGAATTTCAGCTGGCTGCGCTTCGTGGTGCCCGGCTTCGGTCGCTCCGGCTCCGGCGGCGGCTCCGGCGGCGGCGTGGCTTCCGGCCTCGGCAGCCTGCTCAAGGAATATCCGCTGGTCAGCTCGCTCGTCTCGCTCATTGTGGCGAAACCGCTGCGCACAAGCATCGTTTCGGCGGCGCGCCCCGTCATCAAGTGGGGCGGCCTCGCCTTTACGGCCTGGGAGGCGTACCGCGTGTGGCAGCAGGTGCGGCGCCAGCGCGACACCTCTTCGAACCCGCCCGCCCGCTCCAGGTCCGACGAAGACGATCTCACCGGCTGACTGCCGGGCGTTGCGCAGTTCCCAGGCCTTCACCTGTCCCGCCAGCACGTTTGGATAGCCGCCGCGACAGCGCCGCCGCCTGCAGCGTGGTTGCTACGCGCGCCGGTTGCGTCGAGTACGAACGCGCCGCAAGCGTCGCCGCGCATCGGGCCGGTTTCCACAGGATCGGCCGCGATGGCGTAGCCGCCGTTGGACTCGTCTGCGGGCAACACGCGCAAGCGGTAGATGGGCGTACCCGTCGGCGGCGCCTGGTCGAATCCCGCGGGCAACGACGCCATCGACGCGCTCTGCGTATCGACGAACTGCGCCGCCCGATAGAGCGCGGCGACAGCGTCGATGCGATGTCCCCGCGCGATCTGCGCGCTCCATCCCGGCAGCGCGAAGGCCGCGACGATTGCGGCCACCGCCAGCGCGATGAGCAGCTCCAGCAGTGTGAACGCGCTGAAGCGGTTGCTCTTCACCTTCCCTCCCGCTTGACTTGTCAAAACGGCCTCGCGACGACGTGACGCCAGTGATGCTCGACGCGCGTCTCATCGCCCTCGGCTTCGATGGTCAGCTGGTTCTGCAGCCAGCTTTGTGTGTCTTCCGATGCGCCAAACCCTCGCGCCGTGACGAGATACGCGCGCGCCAGCGGGCGGCTCTCGATGCGCCAGGCTTCGACGAAGCATTGCGGCGCGCGCCCGGACCCGGGCCAGGCGGCAACGGGCGCAATGGCCAGCCGCTCGAAGCTGTCCTGCTTTCGCCAGGCTTGCGGCTCGCCGGGCTGCGTGGCGGCCGCAGGCGCGGCGAGCGAGCCATTCGCCAGCGCACGCGAGCACAACACGAGCGCGGCGTCAGCGGCATGGAAGGACTGCAGATGATCGGCTACAGCATCTGCGTTGCGCCGCGCGAACAACGCTGCCTCGAACCATGCCGCCGAAGTCACGAGCATCATCGCGACAATGAGCAGCACGACCGGCAGCGCGACGCCGCGACGAGCGGCGCATGGGCGATGCGTCACACAAAGGCGCGTGCTCATGACGCCGCCGGCAGAACGTTGCGCAGCACGACGTGCCGCCAGAACGTTTGTCGCGCTCGCCCATCGGCGCCGACTGCCTGCACGCCATCGCAATCGACATAGCGCACGCGCCGGGAAAGGAGCGCCCCGCGCACCAGCACGCAGAGATCGACCGCGACGACCGCAGCCCATTGGTCGCGCGTGAGCGCCGAAGCTTCGACCGCCTGCGCCGCGGCCGCCGTCCAGTAGCGCAAGCGCAACCGCTCGACGCCCTCGACAAGCGGCTGCGCCGTGCCGACCTTGCCGGAGCCCTCGCAATAAAGCTCGGTCTCGCCGGTCGAGCCGCTCACCTTGGCGTGATAGCGGTTCACGATTTCGACGCCCGCTGCGCCCACCGCCTGCCCGAGGCAGTCGGTGACCTGGCCGTTCGCGGCGGGCCACGTCGAGACTCCGTCGCCTAGGTAGCGCACCGCCAGCCCATCGGAGCGGCTCGACAGCGACTCGCAGGCAAGCGCGGCGTCGGCACCGCTCGGTCGCCCGGCAGCGCAGCCGAAAATTGCAGGACCGGCAAGCGGCGAGCGCGCATCGGCTGCGGTAAAGCCGGCCATCTGGATCTGCTCGCCGATCAACATCAATGCGTTCATGCCGGCCTCGTGGATACGCACGGCATCGCTCGCCAGCGCGTAGGCCTGGCGCTGCGTGCGGTAGGCCGAGAGCGCACCCAGCGTCACCACGAGACCGAGCGCCACGGCAATCGTCAGTTCGAGCAGTGTGTGGCCAGCATGCCGGCGTGCATACGCGAGACGCTTACTCATCGCAGAAATGCCAAGGCGACGCAGGCGCGCCCTGCGGGCGCCGTTGCATCGAGACATGGCGCGACCCGCGAGGCCGCAGCCGAACCTGACGCTGCGCCGAACGGTGTCGCCGCCCAACTCACAGACGCGATCGATGCGTCTCCGCCCGCACTCGACGTGGTCAGCTGCCCTTCCGGCACAACGCTCGCCGTCAGCGCCTTCCATCGATCGATCGGGGAGCCAGATGCGCCTGCCACGCGTGCGGCTTCGGCAATGGCGTCAGCGGTAAACACCGCGCGTTCGCGCGCCGCTGCCAGCTGCGCATGCCGGGCCACCCCGAGCTGCGTGCTCATCAGGCCGAGCCCGCACATCGCCATGACGCCGAGCGCAATGGCAACTTCGAGCAGCGTCGATCCGCGCACGCCACGCTCACTGGCCCGGCTCACGACGCACCCGTGCATGCGCCGTCGCTCACTCGTGCCCGGCCGCCCGCCGCGATGCGTATGCAGCGCCGCCAGCTCGCGCCGCGCTGCGCAGCCGATGTGGTCCGCGGGGCGAACTCGAAGTTGCGCAAGCTACCAATGGTTTGCCCCGCCGGCGGCGAAAACGTGATGGCGGTGAGCCCCGAAGCCACGGTGATCGAGTCGAGCGCCGGCTGGATGCGCAAAGGGATATACGCGCCCGCGCGCTCGATCATGACGGCCCAACCGCATGACCAGTCGGCGCTACCGGACGGACACGCCTTAGCCGCCGCCAGGCAATTGCGCGCAGTATCGACGCGGCAAACGGTAATGCGCGCCTTGCGCCGTATCGCCTCGTTGCGCGCGTAGGCAAGCGTGCCGAGCATGGCGTTGGCGCGTGCGTCGACCTGGTCGCGCACGCGCCACGCGGTGAAAACAGGCGTGGAAAGCGTTGCGCAGATCGCCAGCAAGACGATGACGACCATCGTCTCGACGAGTGTGAATCCTCCGTGCTTCATCAGCAATCCTTAGTTTGAGCGGATTGCCACCAATCTACGGACGAACGGGAAACGAAACAATTAGCCGAACGGCTAGCTGGTGCGCGCAGCGTCGGCTCGCGAGAATGCAAGCGTTACGACAGCGGCAAAGCGGGAGGGAAGAAAAATGCGAATGCGCTCAGCGCTTTTTCGTGGGGTTGTTGGCAGCACCCGCACGGCGGAATTCCTCGATCACGTCTTCGAATTCGGAGACGTCTTCGAAGCGTCGGTACACCGAAGCAAACCGGACAAACGCGACCTTGTCGAGCTCGCGCAATTCGCCCATCACGAGCTCGCCAAGGCGCTCGCTGCGCACTTCGCGCTCGCCGCTGCCGAGCAATTGATATTCGATACGGGCAACCGCCGCGTCGATCGCATCGGCCGCAACCGGGCGCTTGCGCAGCGCCAGTTGCATGCTCGCCATGATCTTGCGGCGGTCGAATTCCGTGCGGCTGCCATCCTTCTTGACGATAGACGGCATCGCCAGCTCGACCCGCTCGTACGTCGTGAAACGCTTGTCGCAGGCCGGGCAGCGGCGGCGGCGCCGGATCGCGGCGCCGTCTTCGGACACGCGCGAGTCGACGACCTGCGTGTCTTCGTGCCGGCAAAAGGGGCAGCGCATGGCCTATCGCGTGGCTTAGCGGTAGACCGGGAAGCGCTTCGTCAGCTCAGCGACCTGCGCCTTCACGCGCTCGATCGTGGCGGCGTCTTCCGGATTGTCGAGCACGTCGGCAATCAGGTTGCCCACCTGCTCGGCTTCCTTTACGCCGAAGCCGCGCGTTGTCATGGCCGGCGAACCGAGGCGGATGCCGCTCGTCACAAACGGCTTTTCCGGATCGTTCGGAATTGCGTTCTTGTTCACCGTGATGTGCGCGCTGCCAAGCACGGCTTCAGCTGCCTTGCCGGTAATGTTCTTCGCGCGCAGGTCCACCAGCATCACGTGGCTTTCCGTGCGGCCCGAAACGATGCGCAGACCGCGCTTGACCAGCGTTTCCGCCAGCACGCGAGCGTTCTCGACCACTTGCTGCTGGTAGGTCTTGAATTCCGGCGAGAGCGCTTCCTTGAACGCCACGGCCTTACCGGCGATGACGTGCATGAGCGGACCGCCCTGAATGCCCGGGAAGATGGCCGAGTTGATCTGCTTCTCGAACTCCGCCTTCATCAGGATCACGCCGCCGCGCGGGCCGCGCAGGCTCTTGTGCGTGGTCGTGGTGACGAAGTCGGCGTGCGGCACCGGGTTCGGGTAGACGCCCGCGGCGATCAGGCCCGCGTAGTGCGCCATGTCGACCATGAAGTACGCGCCAACCGCCTTGGCGACCTTGGCGATGCGCTCGAAGTCGATACGCAGCGCGAACGCCGAAGCGCCAGCGATGATCAGCTTCGGCTTCGTTTCGTGCGCGCGCTTTTCGAGCGCTTCGTAGTCGATGTCTTCCTTGGCGTCGAGGCCGTAGCTCACGACATTGAACCACTTGCCGCTCATGTTCAGCGCCATGCCGTGCGTGAGGTGGCCGCCTTCGGCGAGGCTCATGCCCATGATCGTGTCGCCCGGCTTGAGCACGGCGAAGAACACGCCCTGGTTGGCCTGCGAGCCCGAGTTCGGCTGAACGTTCGCGGCTTCGGCGCCGAACAGCTGCTTCACGCGGTCGATCGCGAGCTGCTCGACGATATCCACGTATTCGCAGCCGCCGTAATAGCGCTTACCGGGGTAGCCTTCGGCGTACTTGTTGGTGAGCTGCGAACCCTGCGCGGCCATGACTGCGGGCGAGGTGTAGTTTTCCGACGCGATGAGCTCGATGTGCTCTTCCTGGCGGCGGTTTTCGAGTTCGATCGCCTTGAAGAGTTCGGGATCGACGTTGGCGATGGTGCTTTCGGCTCTGTCAAACATACGGATTCCGTTAAGTGTGTTCAGGTTGACCGGGTCTCGCGCGGAACGCGTAGCGGGTACGCGGCGCTGCTGGCGAAGAGGCCAGCCTTGACGTGGCGGAAGGAGGTGCCGCACACGCGAGGCTGGACAGCCACGGCCGGTAAAGGCCCCGCAGCGCTAACGAAAGCGCGCGAAATCAGGCTGCCCAGGCGAACGGCAAAACGGCACCCTGCGCTTCACGGTGGGTCGTTCCACCTTGAGTCCCTCATTGCGGGCAGATTGCTACCGCCATCGCCGCTATTTTGGAACCCTATCGCCAGTCACGCAGGGATTGAGCGCGTTAGTGTATTGGAACGGCAGGGAATAGGCAACCGCCCGCGCCCCATGCGGCCGGGCGCCCCGCGCCTGCTGGCGCGACGGCCGGTGGTACCGGCGATGCGGCCCTCGCGCGTTCTGTCCCTTCCTTGCCGCAACGCGGCATTGGAAGTAGGCTTTCCGCTTTCCTCGCCTTCTACCGACCAGGGAGCCACCATGATCGTTTTCGTCACCGGCGCATCCGCAGGATTCGGCGCCGCCATTGCGCGGGCCTTTGTCACGGGCGGACATCGCGTCGTCGCCACGGCCCGCCGCAAGGACCGTCTCGACGCGCTCGCCGCCGAACTCGGCGACGCCCTTCTGCCCATCGAGCTCGACGTACGCGACCGCGCCGCGGTCGAAGCCGCGCCCGCCGCGCTGCCGCCCGAGTTCGCCGGCGTCGACGTGCTGGTCAACAACGCCGGCCTCGCGCTCGGCGTAGAACCGGCGCAGAAGGCCGACCTCGACGAGTGGGAAACCATGATCGACACCAACTGCACGGGCCTCGTGCAGGTCACCCACGCGTTTCTGCCCGGCATGATCGCGCGCAACCGCGGCCACATCTTCAACCTCGGTTCCGTGGCGGGCCGCTGGCCGTATGCGGGCGGCAACGTCTACGGCGCGACCAAGGCCTTCGTGCGCCAGTTCAGCCTGAACCTGCGCGCGGACCTCGCGGGCACCGCGCTGCGCGTGACCGACATCGAGCCGGGCCTGTGCGGCGGCACCGAGTTCTCGAACGTGCGCTTTCGCGGCGACGACACCAAGGCGGCCAACGTCTACAAGGACGTGCAACCGCTCACGGCCGAGGACATCGCCGACTCGATCTACTGGATCGCCACACGCCCAGCGCACGTGAACATCAACACGATCGAATTGATGCCCGTTGCCCAGACATTCGCCGGCCTCAGCATCCATCGCGGCTAAAATTACCTTACAAATTTTATACTTACGTCAGTCGTACGAAAGACGTTGGGGCCGCGCGTTCCGGTAGAATGCGCGGCATGGAAAATTCGACCAGCAAGCCGGACGCCGCATCGTCACCGGCCGGGCGCGGTTTTACGTGGCCGATACGCGTCTATTACGAGGACACCGACGCCGGTGGCATCGTGTTTTACGCGAATTATCTGAAGTTCTTCGAACGCGCGCGCACCGAATGGCTGCGCGCGTGCGGCGTCGATCAGCGTCGGCTCGCCGAGGAAACGGGCGTGCTCTTCGTCGTGCGCAGCACTGCGCTCGACTACCGTTCACCCGCGCGCCTCGACGACGTCGTGACCACCGTCAGCCGCGTCGAGAAGCTTGGCCGCGCCTCGGTCGACTTCATGCAGGAAGCGTGGCGCGAGAACACGCTGCTCGCCACGGGCACCATTCGTGTCGCCTGCGTCGACAGCACAGCCATGCGCCCCGCGCCCATTCCGGCCCCCGTTCATGAAGCCTTGCTACGTGGGCCACAGAAAGACCTGTACGCCGTGTCAACGGCAGTGCAGTAATTACCGTTGATACGACGCCAGTGAACTCGCGCCGGTCAATGCAGGACCAAGCAGGGTTCGGCCGCGACGGCGCGAGAGCTTCCCAACCGCCTACAGGAAGCCTTGCGTTGTCTTGCAGCCGCTCGCCCCTTTCGGGACGTCACAACGAACCTATATGAACACTACACAAGATCTGTCGATCATTTCTCTCGTTCTTAATGCGAGCATACTGGCACAGGCGGTGATGGGGCTTCTTCTGCTCATGTCGCTGATTTCCTGGACCTTCATCTTCCGCAAGTGGTTTGCGATCCGCCGGGCGCGCTCCCAGACAGAGCGCTTCGAGCGCGACTTCTGGTCAGGCGGCGACCTGCAGGCGCTCTATCAGAGCGCAGCCAACAACCGCCACACGATCGGCGCGCTCGAGCGTATCTTCGAGTCGGGCATGCGCGAATTTCTGAAGGCGAAAGAAAAGCGCCTGAATGATCCGAGCCTCGTGCTCGACGGCGCCCGCCGCGCGATGCGCGCCGCCTTCCAGCGCGAGATGGACGCGCTCGAGGCGAATCTCTCGTTCCTCGCCTCGGTCGGCTCGGTCAGTCCGTACATCGGTCTTTTCGGCACGGTCTGGGGGATCATGAACGCGTTCCGCGGCCTCGCCAACGTGCAGCAGGCCACGCTCGCGAACGTGGCGCCCGGCATTGCCGAAGCGCTGACGGCGACCGCGATCGGTCTGTTCGCCGCCATTCCGGCGGTGGTCGCGTACAACAGCTACGCACACGACATCGACCGTCTGGCGATCCGCTTCGAAACCTTCATCGAAGAGTTTTCGAACATCCTGCAGCGTCAGGCCCACTAATCGTCACGAAGCAAGGAGTCGAAGATGGGAGGCTCAGTCCGTTCGAGCATGCGAGGCAGCCGCTCGCGCCGTGCGATGGCCGACATCAACGTCGTGCCGTACATCGACGTGATGCTGGTGTTGCTCGTGATCTTCATGGTGACCGCGCCGCTCGTGGCGCCGTCCATCGTCAATCTGCCGACCGTCGGCGGCGCGTCGCAGCAGCAGCAGGTGCCGCCCGTCGTGGTCAACATTCGCCCCGACGGCAATCTGAGCGTACGCTACAAGGATGACTCCGGCGCCACGCAGCAGGAAACCATGACGCGCGCCGATCTCAACGGCTTCGTCGCCGATCGCGAGCAGAGCCATCCCGACCAGCCCGTCGTGATCGCCGCCGACAAGTCCGTCAAATACGAGACGGTGATGAACGTGATGTCCGACCTGAAGTCGCACGGCGTCAAACGTGTCGGACTGCTCGTCAAATCGCAATGACCCGGAAGAAAGATTCGTATCCGCTGCAGCCTCCGCGCGAGCGTGGCACGGGACGTGCTATCGCCCTCGCGGTGATCATGCACGCGCTGCTCGGTCTGTTCCTCTATCACGGCATCCACTGGCAGAACAGCACGCCGGCGGGTGAAGAGGCGGAACTGTGGACCGAAGTGCCGGACCTGTCGGCGCCGAAGCCGCTGCCGCCGCCCGCGCCGGTCGCCCCTGCCCCGCCGCCGCCGCAAACCGAGGACGCCGACATCGCGCTGCAACAGCAAAAGCGTAAGCAGCAGGAAGCGCAGCGCGAGGCGCAACTGGCCGAGCAGCAGCGTCTGAAAGCGCAGCAGGAAGCCGACGCGAAACGCCAGCAGCAGCTCGCGGCCCAGCAGGCTGCGCAGCTCGCCGCGCAGCAAAAGGCGCAGAAGCTCAAGCAGCAGCAGGAACAGCAACAGGCCGCGGCAGAGAAGCAAAAGCAGCAGCAACAGCAGCAGGACGCGCTGAAGAAGCAGCAGCAGGAAGAAGAGCAGCAGAAGCAGGCGAAGCTCGACGCACAGAAGAAGGCCGACGCCGAGAAGGCGGCCAAGGCGAAGGCTCAAGCCGATGCCAACGCGAAGAAGCTTGACGCGGACCGCCGCGCCCGCATCGCACAGATGCAAGGCTCGATGGGCGGCGGCGAAGGCACGAGCGGCAATGGTCTCGCGAAGAGCGGCACCGGCAGCGGTTCGGGCGGTAATGCGACGTCGCCAGGCTATGCAGACAAGGTGCGCCGCGCCGTTCGGCCGAACATCGTCTGGTCAGGCGAAACGTCAGGCCTCGAAACTGAGATCGCGGTGCGATGCGCGCCGAGCGGTACGCTGCTTGGCGCTACGATCACGCGCAGCAGCGGCAACCAGTCGTGGGATGCCGCCGCGTTGCGAGCGGTCCAGCGCTCGGATCCGATGCCTGTCGATACCGACGGCAAGGCGCCTTCGAGCTTCAAGATCACCTTGCGCCCGGCGGGCTAACAGCGAGCGCAAATCACAGAAAGGTTGAGGAAAGCCGGCGCGCAACAGCAGAACAAGCAGCGGAACAAGGAACGATTCGAACAATCTCGGGTCAGTCTGCTGTTGCGCGGTATGACAAAATTGCTTTTTTCAGGAAATATCACAGCATGACATTGATGACGAAGCTTGGCCTGCGGACCCTCGTCGCGTCCTGCCTGATCACGGCGGGCGGCGCGGCGAACGCACAACTCAACGTCCTCGTCACCGGCGTGGGCTCCACCCAGTTCCCGATCGCCACGGCTAATTTTGCCGGTGAAGCGAATTCGCCCGAACAGGTCGCGGCCATCGTGCGCGCCGACCTGCAACGCAGCGGGAAATTCACCAACATCGACGCCGGCAGCGCGCCGATTTCGGAAAACGACTCCGTCGACCTCGGCAGCTGGAAGGCCAAGGGCGCCAATGCGTTCGTGGCGGGCAGCGTGAACAAGCTCGCCAACGGCCAGTACGAAGTTCGCTTCAAGCTCTACGACACCGTGAAGGGCGAAAGCCTCGGCGGCCTCGTGCTCACGAGCCCCGCAAGCGGCCTGCGCATGAGCGCGCACAAGGTTTCGGACTACATCTATCAAAAGCTGCTCGGCGACCGCGGCGTGTTCGCCACGCGTCTTTCGTACGTCATCAAAACGGGCGGCCGCTTCCAACTGCAGGTTTCGGACTCCGATGGACAAGACGCGCACATCGCGCTCTCGAGCCCCGAGCCGATCATCTCGCCGGCCTGGTCGCCCGACGGCACCAAGGTCGCTTACGTCTCTTTCGAAAAGAAGAAGCCGATCGTCTACGTGCATGACCTGCCTACGGGTCGCCGCGTAATCATTTCGGACCAGAAGGGCAACAATTCGGCGCCGGCATGGTCTCCCGATGGCCGCACGCTCGCGGTAGCACTGTCGCGCACGGGCAACACGCAGATCTTCGCCGTCAATGCCGACGGCTCCGGCCTGCACCGCCTCACGCAAGGCACGACGATCGACACCGAACCCAACTTCTCTCCTGACGGACGCTCGATTTATTTCACGAGCGACCGCGGCGGCCAGCCTCAGATTTACAGGATGCCGGCCCAGGGCGAAAGCACCGGAGCGGCACAGCGTGTGACGTTCACCGGCAACTACAATACGAGCCCGAAGGTCAGCCCGGACGGCAAGCAACTGGCGTACATCTCACGCACGGGTGGCGGATTTAAGCTGTACATTCAAGATCTGCAGTCCGGTGTCGCCACGGCGCTCACTGACACGACACATGACGAATCGCCCAGCTTCGCGGCGAACGGTCAGTACATTCTTTACGCCACACAGGTGAACGGCCGTGGCGTGCTGGCTGCTGTATCGACCGACGGTCGTACGCGGCAAATCCTGTCCGTTCAGGGCGGCAGCGTACGCGAGCCGTCCTGGGGTCCTTTTATGCAATAACACTTCAGGAGAGCAAAAATGATGTCGAAGAAAGTACGCCTGGCCTTGGCCGTTTTGATGATCGGTGCCCTGGCAGCGTGTAAGTCGGGTGTCAAGGAAACGAACCCGAACGCAGGCGCGATGAACACCCAGCCGAACCCGAACGCGGTCGCCCAGGTGAACGTCGATGAGCTGAACAACCCGAACAGCCCGCTCGCCAAGCGCAGCGTGTACTTCGATTTCGACAGCTACGCCGTCAAGGACGACTACCAGTCGCTGCTGCAAGCTCACGCACAGTACCTCAAGACGCACCCGGAACGTCACGTCCTGATCCAGGGCAACACCGACGAGCGCGGCACGAGCGAATACAACCTGGCGCTGGGTCAAAAGCGTGCTGAAGCAGTCCGTCGCGCCCTCTCGCTGATGGGCGTGCCCGATTCGCAAATGGAAGCTGTCAGCCTCGGTAAGGAAAAGCCGGTCGCAACGGGCCACGACGAAGCATCGTGGGCGCAAAACCGCCGTGCTGACCTCGTGTATCAACAGTAATTGAGCATTGGATGAAGGGGCGTATGTCGCACCGTTTCTCCCCGCTGCGCGTAGCCGCAGCCGCCTGCGTGGCTGGCGTCGCCTTTGCGGCGCTGCCGGCTCACGCGGGTATCTTCGATGACGATCAGGCGCGCCAGGCGATTCTCGACCTGCGCGCGAAAACGGACAGCTTGTCCAACCAGCTGTCCGCCGCTCAACGCACGATCCTCGACCAGTCCAACCGACTCGACCAGCTCAACCAGCAGGTCGCCACGTTGCGCGGACAGAACGAGGACATGGCGAACCAGTTGGCAACCCTGCAGAAGCAACAGAAGGACTACTACACGGATCTCGACACGCGACTCAAGAAGTTCGAGCCGCAGCAGGAGACCGTAGACGGCGTGCAAGGCACGGTTCAGCCGGGTGAAATGGAAGCGTTCAACGCCGCTTCGCAGCAGTTCCGCAACGGCGACTTCAAGAACGCGGCAGCATCGTTTCGCAGCTTCATCGCGAAGTTCCCGCAGAGTCCTTACCAGCCGACCGCGCAGTACTGGCTCGGCAACGCGCTCTATGCGCTGAGGGACTACAAGGGGTCGACCGCGACGTGGCAGAACGTCGTCAGCAAGTACCCGCAGCATCCGCGCGCGCCGGAGGCGCTGCTGGCCATTGCGAACAATCAGATCGAGCAGGGGCAAAAGGCTGCAGCCAAGCGCACGCTCGAGCAGGTCGTTTCGCAATACGGCAACTCGGATGTCGCCCAGACGGCGCAGAGCAAGCTTTCACAGCTCAAATAAGCGCTGCTGGCTGGTTTTGGCGTGATGTGGCACTGGCGTATTGCCGATGCCGCGAAATGCGCCTCTCGCGTACAAGGAAGGCCCGGGGCACGGCGTGCTCCGGGCCTTTTCCTTTGCACTTTCCTTTGGTTTCGTGGCGCAGTAGTTGACGCATCGACCATACGCCGCTATAATCCCGCTTCTCTTTTGGGTCGTTAGCTCAGCTGGTAGAGCAGCGGACTTTTAATCCGTTGGTCACAGGTTCGAATCCCGTACGGCCTACCACCTCCCCTTTCGGGCAGGTTAGAAAGGAAAATCAAGCACTTCCGAGTAATCGGGGTGCTTTTTTTTCGTCTCGAACCTGGGCGGTCAGTGCGTTAACTGTCCCCTTTGCCGGAAATTTGCCGGAGCGGAGAATCCAGACCAAGCGAAACCAATCTTTCGCATGGAGTCTCCAGAATGGCATACATCAGCCAGCGTGGCGCCTACTGGCGCGCCGAAGTCCGCAAGCGCGGACACAAACCGATCTACCGCACGTTCGACACCAAGCAGCAAGCCCGGGAGTGGGCCCAGCGAATCGAGGCCGAAATCTCCATCGGCATCTTTGTCGACCGCTCCGAAGCCGAGCGCACGACACTGGGCGATGCACTCGACAGATACGCCCGGGAGATCGTGCCGACCAAACGCTACCCCGGCCAAGAACGAACCCGCATCGCGCGCTGGAAGAAAAACGACCTAGCGTGGCGACCGCTGGCCGTGCTGCGTGGCACTGACTTCGCGAAATATCGGGACGCCCGCCGGGCAGCCGGCCGAGCCGAAAACACGATCCGCCTCGAACTCCAAATCATCAGCCACCTGTTCGAGATTGCGCGAAAGGAATGGGGATTTGAGACGCTCATGAATCCCCTGAAGAACATTCGAAAGCCATCTGGCAGCCGCGCACGGGATCGCCGCCTTCTCCCTGGCGAATTCGAGGCCCTCCGTTCACGGCTTGCGGCCAGTCTGAACCCATGGGCCGCCCCTGCGTTCGAACTGGCGATCGAAACGAGTCTGCGCCAAGGCACGCTATTCATCCTGCGCTGGGAATGGATCAAGCTTCCGGCTCGCATGATCGAATTCCCGCCCGAGGCGCGTGGCGCCGAAAACAAGGGCGTGCCAGCTCGGCTACCGCTAACTCGTCGCGCAGTGGACGTGCTGCGCGCCCTTACTGCCCTCTGGCAACGTGACAGGCTTACCAATCCCGAACTGTGCCGATTCGGCCCAGTGAACGTCGATCTAGGCGAGCTGACCGGTCCAGTTTTCGGCACAACATGCAATGCCGTCCTGCTGGTCTGGAAGCGTGTTGTGAAAAGCGACAACGGTTTCCCCAACCTACGCTGGCACGACTTGCGTCATGAAGCTGCGAGCCGGCTCTTCGAGAAGGGGTTACACCCGCTCGAAGTCGCCAGCGTCACCGGCCACCGGTCCATGCAAATGCTCAAGCGTTACACCCACCTGAACCCCGCCGACCTGCTCGTGAAACTTGGATAGCGAACCTGTCTGAACGACGTCAACTAGGGTGACCGCAAGCACCTATAGTTGACGCCGTACATCCCCGGATGTAGCTAGTCGTGAGACCAATTAGATAGCGTCAAGCAGCTTGGCCGGTCGGCCAAAATGATTGTCGCCGCGCAACAGTCCGAGCGCTCGCCGTAGAACTCGCGGCCGTCATCGGCCACGAGCGCGAGACTGATGAGCTCGCACTCAATGAAATCAGTGAACTCGCAGTCGACGAAAACGCGCATGATCGTGTGACTTAAAACTATTAAGCCCATGTTTTGAAGGCTCTTTTTTTTTGTAATCCTGCCGCTCACGCCATCGCGGCCGCGAAAGAGGCCGCGTGATCGACGGTCCGATCCCGGGAATTCAAACTTCGAAGTCCCTGATTGGAAAGGATGTTTTTTCAGAATTTCACATCCCGCGCGAGCGGGTAGTGCGCCCGCAACGGTGGCCGCTGCAATGGCCTCGTTCATCGCTTCGACCGGCACGGGGCGCTCTCCCGGTGCCTAACGCTCAGTGATGTGCCTGCAATGGAATGGCCGCGCGCACCGCGGCCTCCACGCGCTGGGCCAGTTCGTTGCGCGCGAGCAGCGGAAATTCCGTTTTCAGCGCGGGTGTGAGCGCTCCGGTTTCCAGCACGGCCGCGATCATGCGGTCGATGTCGGTATTGGGCCCCTCGATCACGTTCTTGATGCGAAGGCGCGCCTGGTCCCACTGGCGTGCAGTCGGTGCAGCTTGCATGGTGAGCATTCCCTATGGTGTGTCGTTCAGATCCGGCGTGCCCAGCACTTGGGCCAGCGCCTGTCTCATCCCGGCGGTCGGTCCGTCAACACCCTCGCCATTTTCGAGACGGGTGATCCCGGATTCGGTCATGTTCAGCTGCGCGGCCAGTTGTGCCCGAGTCAGCTGCCTCATTTCACGTACATGGCGAACCCTGTGTCCGTACTCAACCAGCCTTGTGCGTGCTTCATAGCTTTTGCGAAACGCGTCGTCGCGCATCAGTTCATCACGCAGATCAGTCAGCCTGTCCATCATTGCCCCCATCACACGCAGCCGCGAGGGTGGCCCGATACGGGCCGCGCCCCTGGCCTTCCATACTATCCCGACGCGTGACATCCGGCACCTGCCGGAACGGAGATCGCACGTGCATGTGTGGCGCGTGCCCAGCAGGTGCAACGTCCGTTACTTCGTCATCCACCTACGCAGCAGGCGCTTTTTCAGCGCAGCCCGTTCGCGCGGAGTGCGGCCCAGTTCGCGGGCGATCCGCTCCGCCGTCAGCACCTGGCTGCCGGGCGGCCACCAGGTCTTACCGTCCTTGCTCATGCTCCAGACGTTACCCGCTTCATTAAGTAGCAGCGTCACATGATCGGCCAGCGCCTCGGGCGCCGCGCTCGCCAGGGTGGCACGTTCACGGGCTCGCCAGCGTTGATGCCAGCGCTTCTTGTCGTCGCGCTCGCTCTCGTGTGTGGTGTGCCCGAAGATCGGAGTTTTGCGTCGGCTTCGGCTCATGATGCGTGGGGTTTATTCTGTACTGCGAATGGTCAGGTTCCGCGAAGCGATCCGCAGCGGAGGCATCTTGCCATACTATATCAGTCCGAAAAATCAATGATTTACGGTTTTGCGTTCGCCGTGGCAGCCTTGCGGGCATCCATCCAGGCGAGCCAGCCGTGCCGGTAAGCCTGCGCGTCGGCGAGGGCATGGTGCTCGCGGGCGTGCGTCCCGTAGTACGCGGCCACCGTGCGATCGTAGACCGTGGTGTCGACCAGCGGGCGCAGATCGCAGTACTGTGCGGCCAGGTTCGCCGGCAGCGGCTGGCCGAGCAGATCGAGCAGGAAACGCCAGTCGGTTTCCGAATCGCAGGCGGCCTGCACGGCGCGCGGTGCGTGGCTGAACCATTCGCGCAGCGCTGCGCAGGCCTCTGCGCGCTGCAGGCGCGGCCCGGTGAGCAGCGGCAGCACTTCGCGCTGCACGAACGGGGTGCAGTCGGCGGGTGTCCAGGTATCGGCCAGCTCGACATAGAACTCGCGCGCGCCGTCTTCGGCCACGAGCGCGAGGCTGATGAGTTTCGGGTGCGACTGGCCGAGGCCGGTGTATTCCGTGTCGAGAAAGAGCAGCATGGCGGGCTAAAACAATGATCAGGGCTTCGCGCGGGGACGGGCCTATGAAAGCCCGGGTGACGCGTGGTCATGGTGAATCTCGCTGTGCGCGTGAGCTTCGCAGCGGGTCCGGAACCACTCCGGCCCGATGGTCTTTCCCCGGTCGCCGCATACCTCGCAGATCCGGCTGCTGGTGGCTTCGGCCATCTGGATCATGCCGCGCTGGTACTCGTTGGCGGGACCCGCGCCAAAGCGCAGGCCGCCGATTTTTTCCCTGATCTCGCTGGCGATGACCTGCGGGCCGCCGTTGTGCGTGGTCTCGTTCTGCAGGCTCCAGCACAGCGTGTCGAGCAGGTCGAACCAGCCATCCCCGCAGCCCAGGCGCGGGCGGCGCGCAAGGATCAGCGGGTAGCGCTCGTACAGCTGCGTGGTCAGTTCCGGGCTCATGGCGTGGGGCTCCTTGGGGCGTACTCCGGACGTGGAGAACGTGGCGTTACGCGTCATCATCCGGCCAGCGTTCGCGGGCCTTGCTGTCCTCGTGGTCTGCCGAGGCCTCACGCCAGCCGCTGTTCCAGTCGGACCAGCCGGGCGTGAACTCGGCATGGGGATTGTCCTGCTGGGCTTCGCCGTCGTAATAGCCGCGATAGCCGTCGCGGTATGCCTGGCTGCGCTGCATGCTGTCCTCCGTCAACCGTCATGATGTCCGGCAGTATCGCAGCGTGGGTGGCTCACCGGGTGAGCCACACCCTATCGTATCGTGTCCATGTTGCCGGCACCGGGCCGGTGTTGTGCGGCTACAAAACTTTTGTAGCGCATGAAATCAGGCACTTGCCAGAAGATGACCGGCACCGGGTCGCGGTGCCGGCGCTGGCCCGATCGGGCCAGCTGGCTCAGCCTGTCATGCTCAGCGCAGGCGCACGTAGCAGACGCGCGGCGTCCACAACAGGCACACGGCGTTCTCGTTGCTGATGAACGGCAGGCCGTTCGGATCGAAGCGCACGATGGTGCCTGTCAGGGGTGAGGTGATAGCGTGATGAGCTTGTTTCGTTTTCATTTTGTTCTCCTATAGAGTGACGCCCTCAGCGTGAATCGCGGCCCGACCCGAAAACGGGGAAGGGTGAGGGGTATGTTTATTTATGGTTGCGCGCAGCGTGCGAAGCGAAAATCCGGTCGAAATCGACTAGGGGTTTACCCTGGTACGTCGTGCCCGGTGCAGACGGCGCGGGCGAGGCGAGGGACAGACCGACTGACAACAGGTGTTATGTCAAATACCGGCCGCAAACCCTTGCCTGGCAAGGCTTTCACTGCGAACTGATAATGCATCTTACCCCTGAAAACAACGCAATACCAAATTGCGTGGAACCGAATACAATATTTCGTGAGAATTTCCCCACCCCCGGAGACCCCATGTCCGACCCGACGCCTTCCCCCGGCCACGCCCTCACCTACCCGCAGCTGCGCGAGCTCGTGGAGAAGGAAATCGACTGGCACCTGCAGCAGGCCGCCCACGAGAGCGACGATCCCGAGCAGGACTACCGCATGGCGTTCGTCCATCACCACCAGTCGATCGCCATGATCAACCTGCTGTACCGCATGGGCCTCGCCTGCGCGTACTCCCCCCTGTCCGACGGGATCAATGCGCTGTCGGACGCGACCAACGGGCATTTCAAGGCCGTGCAGGACGCGCAGCTGGCACGCAAACGCCCCGGCCGGTGAACGGTTGAGTATTTGTTACGGAATCCTCATCAAGTGATCAGCCATGCCACGTGTTTCCTTTGATGTCGCACAGGCCCGCGCCGCCGTCGAGGCGGGCGGCGTGTTCTCGGCGATCCTGCGTGCCGAGAAAGGCGCTTTCTATGTCGAGCTCGAAACCCGTGAGGCGGGGATCGCCGAGCTCGTGACGTCGAATGGCCGCGAGCGTCGCCCCTTCCGTGATCCGGGCGCCGCGCTCAAGGTCGTGCGCGAGCTCGGCGTGACGACTGGCCGTTTCGCGATCGCGGAGTGGGACACGCGCGCACCGAAGGCTCCGGCCTGGACGCGGCCAGACCAGAAAGAACACATGAAGCGGCGCAACGCACTGGCCGATGCAGCGGAGGTCGCCGGCGTGGACCACCCGGCCGCGATCGTGAAGACGCCCGGGCGCAAGGTCCGTGCATAACTGGATGCGCACGGAGGCTGTGCGGGCCGTAACCGCCGGCCCGATGAACTCTGAAGGCGAGCAGCAGCACGCGGGCCCCACACAGAGGGCCCGCGCGAACGACTTCGCCTGCGGTGTGACAGTGGGTGTCTAGCGCCGTTGCGCGAAAACCCCCACCGTGACAATCGCCACGACGATGAGCGCCAGGACCGCCTGCGACGGATGCGCTGTCTGGGCAATCGTGGTGAGCGCAAAGACAGCCGACGTGCCCGGCCCCTGGTGAGGCCGCTTGCTCTGATGCGGGTGCGAACTTCCGACCATGTGGTCTCTCCGGTTTTGAGATGACGCAAACACAGCCGACCTTGGAAACGGAACGCGCGAGGCTGCCCCCGGCAGGGCTTGCCGGGCTCTCGCTGGAATGCGCTCCGCTCCCTCACTGCGCCCCCGGGCAGAAACGCCCGGTCAGTGTGAAGACGGGTAATACAGGCAACTGGACGAGCCAGGTTGCCGGTACAGCTGTAAATCGGTACTGCGGTACTGCGGTACGACGAACACCAGGGCCCTGCCACAGCGGGACGCACGACTGAGACCTGTCGCGAAGCCGAGGTGCCTTCTATGCTGGTAACGTTTTATGTGACCTGGCTGGGTCGAAACCTTCTCGACTGCAGCAGTCTTGATCGCCCGGACCGCAACCTGCCGGTCATGAGCTACATTGATATCGTCCCTTGAGCCGAAACTGCCGGCCGGAAACGACGTTTGATAGTTCGTCGCGGACCGAAAACTGCCTGCCGCGAACGACTTTTGCTGAGTGCGTTCTTGACCGGACCTGCTGGTCGCAAACGACTCATTGTGTGCGGTGCTGGCCTGAACCTGCCTGGCCGTTGCCGCAACAACAACTTTTTGATCGAACTTCCTGTCCTGCTTGCCGAGTGAACGGCTGGGCGAATTATAGAACAGAGCCGCAAGGCGCCGCAAGCGAGCACGCGCGAAACGCGCCCGCGTGTGCCCCTCAAGATCGCATCATTGGGCAGATTGTTTGGCCTGAACCGTTGCCATGAACTCGGCAACGCTTTTAAGCCATCCCCGCTGCTCCTGGGTATAACTCTCATGCAGCTTCGTGGGCAGGACCAGTTGCAGATGCTTGGCGCGCATCTCGTTTGTTTGCGTCAGGGAGATGGCCGTTTCCAGCGTGAGCAGATGCTTCTCGGGAATCCGGTCCGCTTCGGCCAATACCTGACGCCAGCGGTCCTTGCACGTTGATTTCACGCCAAGCATGGTCAGGCGCACAGGATCAAAAGCCGCGTCGTGATATTCCTTGCTGCCGGGAAACAGGAAATCGGGCTTTGACTTGTTTTCGGTAGCGGCAGTGCGGGCATACCGGATATCGTTGGCGGCGAACAGCACCTCAAGATGGTTTTCGAGCGCCAGGCCTACCCGGCTCTTGCGTCGATTCTGCACCGAGAGGGAAAACGCGAGGAATCCGTCTACATCCACCTTTTTCTGCGCGTCTGCCGCGAATCCGGCCGAAAGGCGGTCGGCGATCAGGTAGCGCTCCAGCGTACGGAACAGAATTTCTTCGCGCTCCATCCATGCCATGAGCACTGCATCGGGATCATCGCGGGCACTGAGGTCCGGTAACGTGGATCGGGCGTATTCGGAAAAAATGCGGGTCGTCGGAAACTTGCCTTCGAAGCGGTCGAGCATTTTTTCGAGGTACGTTTCCTCCGACGCCTCGACCGCAATGCCGATGCTCTCCAGGATGAACCGCGACGCGAACTCGATGCGGTCCTGTTCCGTCTCCAGCTCGGCCTTGACGGAAAACCCGGGATGGGCGAGATCGTCAAATCCAAAAAGCCATTCGATCTGCCGTGCGATGCTGGACCCGTTCTCCGCAATGATGACGAGCAACCCGCCGTCCCGACGTTTGGCGATGACAAGCAGATCATCGACCGCCGCATTCAAGGAAACATTGGTCGTCGGAAAGTAGAGGCGATACTCCCAGCGCTGCACGTTGCGCTGTTCGCGGGCTCGCTGTCGCGCGTCGTACCACGTGAATACCGCATCTTCCATGATCGGATCGTCGTCCTGATCCGACAGGTAAAGCAGCTTGGCGTCGTAGCGGACCTTGCCATCCGGTTCGCCAAGGATCCCCCTCAGCGCTTCCACGCCATTGAATTCATGCTGGTTCGAGTGGATGACGTCTGCCTCGACGGCGCGTAACCGCTTTGCCGCGACCCCCTCGAAGTATTCGGACAGATACCCGCGCTTCACGCCCTGGTCTCCCATTTGTTCGAATCAGATTCCAGCCACGCGACAAGCGCGTCGGCGACTGCGGCTGGCTCTCTGGCTTTGCCCCTGATCGCGCATTCCCACACCACCGCCACCCGCCACCCGCTCGCGAGCAGTGCTTCGCGCACCTCCTGATCGCGGCCGCGATTGCGCCCGATCTTTTCCCGCCAGAATTCCGCACGTGTTCCCGGCCACTTGAACAGCGCGCAGTCGTGCCCGTGCCAGAAACAGCCATGTACGAAAACGACCGCACGAAAGCGCGGCAACACGATATCAGGTTTGCCTGGCAGGTCCGCGACATGCACGCGGAACCGGTAACCACGCCGATGCAACAGGCTGCGTATCAGCAGCTCGGGCCGTGTGTTGCGCGCCCGGATGCCGGACATCATCCGGCTGCGGGTCGCGCTGTCAACGACGTCGATCACTCGACCCGCAGCGGAAGCCTTTGCTGTGCCCCGTTGCGCTCCTGCTCAAGGAGCTCTTTCACAAACGGCGTCATGGCGCGGGCCACTTCCTGCATCACGGGAACCACGACGCTGTTGCCAAACTGACGATAGGCCTGCGTGTCGCTCACCGGGATCTCGAAGTCGTCCGGAAATCCCATCAGTCGCGCGCACTCACGCGGGGTGAGGCGCCGTGGACGCTTTCCCTTGCCCTGTGAAAGCAGGATCTCCGAACCATCCTTGTAGTAGCGGGCGGACAAGGTGCGGGTGACACTGTCCGGCGTCACCAGTCCGAAGCCGAAGCCATTTCCCGCTGCGCGATGCTTTTCGGCGTAGGCCTGCAGATACGCCCACAGCTTGGGGGTAAGGGTGTATTTGGACTGTACCTTGCCCGTCTCGTGATCGAAAAAACGGTCGCCGTCGTGCTCAAGGACAGGTTCGGACCCATCAGTCTTGTGCAGGATCTTCCCGAGGCGCGGCCCTTCAGCCGGAAGCCGGAGATCATCAAAACTGAAATCCGTTTTCTCCCGGAAGCCAACGATCACGATGCGCTCACGATGCTGCGGCGTGAAATGCTGCCCGTCGATGACCTTGAACTTGACGTCGTACTTCAGTTCGTCGCGCAGCACCGTCAGGATCGTCTTGAAGGTGTTGCCCCGATCATGCGAAACGAGGTTCTTCACGTTCTCCAGCAGGAACGCTGCGGGACGCTTCGCCTCGATGATGCGTGCAACGTCATAAAACAGGGTGCCCTGCGTCGTACATTCGAAGCCGTGCGGACGGCCGAGCGAGTTCTTCTTGCTGACGCCAGCAATGCTGAACGGCTGGCAGGGAAAACCGGCAAGCAGCACATCGTGCGCCGGGACGGCGCGCTCGGAAAAGGACACGATGTCGCCGATGAACTGGTGGCGGTCGTCGCTATCGCCATAGTTATGCTGGTACGTCTTTTTCGAGAACTCGTTCCACTCGCTGGTGAAGACGCATTGACCACCGAACGCCTCGAAACCCCGCCGGATACCACCGATGCCTGCGAACAGGTCGATGAACCGGAATTCGGGCTCGCGCGCCAGATCGGCCTTCCGCGTCTTCGCGTCCAGCATCTCGCGCAAGGCGGCTTCTGCGATGACGGGACAGCGCGCCTTGTCCGCTTCCCAGCGGCGGATGGTCCGTACGTTTTTTCCGATCCGTTCGGCAATTTCGCCTTGTGTATAGAGCTTCAGCGCCTGCGTGAGCAGGTCGTGCGAATCCGCCGTTGTCATATTGCTTGTTCTCGCTGGGTATTTTGACGGACATTCTGGCCGCCAGTTTTCCAAATGTCCAGCCTTTTGTGTGAGGTGAGAATTCCCGGGAGCCGTTACCCGTGTGCATCGGAGAGGAAATCACCCGGGAGGCATCCCCGGCAAAGATCCGCACGGGGGTAAGCTGTGGCTTCGTTATACTGTGTTTTTATACAGTATTTCCGGTTTCCATGCCACATCGCCCACCCCTTACCGCCGAGCGTCTGGCGCAGATCTGGGACGAGCACCCCGAGCCGGTCGTGCTCGCACTGCTCTGGGAAATCCACCGGATGCGCGCCACGATCTCGCGCGCGAACCAGATCCGTGTGTTTCTTTCACCGAACGGGTCAGGCGTGATACCCGGCTCGGTCTGGCAGTGCTTCGAGTGCGAACTCGATGCCGAGCCCTGCCTGACCGACAGGCCCACCAAGCGTCAGCAGGCGGTTGTCGACCGGATTGTGGGGCGGAGGTAGCGCTGCCCTGCAGGACTGGTCAGCCGAGCCATTGCGCAATGTCGGCCAGATCGAGCACCGTGAGCCGGTTGCCGAGGTAGCGGTACACCGCGCCCGTGTCGATGTTGATCACATTGCCATGCCGGCGGATCTCGCGATGCGGGGTATGCCCGACGATCACGGCACGGATCCCCTCGATGCGTTCGGGTACGTGAGCGCCCGTCCAGCGGCTGCGATCCCACAGCACGGTCTCGCGTACCGCGCTGGATCGATGCGCCTGCTGGGTACGCGTCACGTCCGGCCACTGCGCGCCGGGCACTTCGGCGTGCACGATGCCGATCAGGCCGTGCAGGGTTTCGACCTCGATCGCGTAGGGCAGCGCGGAGAAGTAGCTCACGATTTCGCGGGCCCTCACCGCGCTGTCTTCGGCGCAATACAGCTCAACGAACCACTCGCCGCCGTTGTACACCAGTTCGCTTGTGCGGCCATCGGCAAAGGCCCACTCCGCGAGCGCCTGGTCGGGATGGTTGCCCATGGCCTGAATGTGCACCGGGTCGATGTCTTCACGCAGCGCCCATTCGAGGATGCCCTGCTCATGGTTGCCACGCACCGCCCTGATGTCGTGATGCCGAACGGCATCGAGTACGGCGGGAGACTCCGCGCCACGATCAATCAGGTCTCCTACACTAAAGAGGCGATCGCGTGCAAGATCGAACCCGCGAGCGGCGAGCTCGGCGTCAAGCATTGAAAAGCAGCCGTGAACGTCACCCACCACGAAGTCCCGGCCATGGGTATTGAGCGCGTACCGCTGGACAGGCTCACGAAGGTCCGTATCGGGCACGTGCAGTCTTCTGCGCGCCGGTTTCGCAGGCCCGGTATCGGGCTGGGAACATGCGATGCCGGCGCCGCCTCACGCGGGCTGCGGGCGAGCGCAGGCATGCCGCCTGGCACGGGCCGAGCCTCCAGCCCGAAGCGGCTCACGATGCGGTTAAGCGATTCGATCGAGGCGTCGCCACCCCGTTCCAGATCCTGAATGGTCCGCACGCTCACGCCCCGATGCGCAGCAAACGCGGCCTGTGTCATGCCGACATCCCGCGCATCGGCCTCGCGGCATCCTGCAGCGTGAGTTCGCCCAGGTCGAGCCGTTCATAGAAGGCCCGGCGCAGTGCGTTGGTTTCCTCGCGGGAGCGTTCACGATGGTTGCAGCTCATACGGGGAAACTATAAAGGATACCTTTGCCCTACTCCGCATCAGGCACTGTGGCCGTCGGCTTCAGCCGCAATGGGAAATAAGGTTGTCTCTCTCAAACAGGCAAGGTCCGCAGGGGCCGCGTCAGGCCGAAGGCAAGGCCGGGGAGCGGTGGGCATACCCCGGCACCGCGACAGCGGCTATCCACACCCGTGTGGTGTGGATAGCGGGGTTGTCCACGGCGGGCGGGAATAGCAGCAGGCCTTTGCGGACCATTCTTTTCGACGGCTCCTATTCGACGTCGTGCAGACCGTTTGGGACGCTGAAGTCTCACGGGAGACTTCACTACGAAACATTGCGAATTAAACGGCAATATTGCGCAACGATACGGAACATTGAGATTCGATAGAAAATATTACTCATAATTTAAAGTTACCGACAAGCAATCGAATCAACGATATTCTTTTTAATACAGGATGGCCCTTGTCACACACATGCTGCCGCATGTGGAGTCAAGGGACGCCGGCCCGTTCGGCGCTGCGCTTCTCACAATCTGGCTCATCCCATCCTGCCGGGGGCTTAGCGTGCCCCGGGTTGCTCCGTGCCGATGCTTTCCTGATTTCCATGAACATCTGTCGCATGTCCAACTGGAGAAAAAATGCCATTTCAGAAATCAGCTGTGGAGCCGCTGGATGCGGTTATCAATGTTCGTCTGACTGTGTCCGAGAAAGTCAGGCTGCAGGAAGATGCCGACTTTGCGGGAATCAGTATGTCGGCGCTGGTGCGACGACGTTATTTTGGCCGGCCAATTATTGCCAACGCGGACGTCGTGACGATCAAGGAGTTGCGTCGGCTTGGAGGTCAGCTGAAACACATTCATAACGAGAGCGGTGGTGCTCACAGTCAGGCAACAGCAGGAGCGCTCCGCGCCGTGACGGCCTACATCGAGAGATTGAGCTGTGATCGGCAAAAAGGTTAAGAATCCGCGGAAATCTGCCTCCAAAGCCACCCGTATCTACACGCTTGTCGCCTATGTGCGCTGCCCGGAGACCAAAGGTGGAAGCGAAAAATGTAGCTACGCTGGTGCACGCGGGTTCCTGACGGATGCTCCTGAGAGCCAGACAGCTGAGATGCTGGCGTTGTCGCAGGAGGCCGTGCGGAGCGCGGACACCATCAGCCACTATGTGCTGAGCTGGCAGGAAGGCGAACATCCCAGCCCGGAGCAGGTGGAGGAGGCCGTCGGCCTTTTCATGGACAAACTTGGGCTGAAGGGCCATCAGGTCATCTACGCGCTTCATACCGACACCGACAATATCCACCTGCATCTGGTGGTCAACCGGGTGCACCCGGACCATCTGAAGGTCATAAAACCCAATCGCGGGTTTGACATTGAGGCCGTGCATGAGGCGGTCGCCATCATTGAAAATCGACAGGGCTGGCGCCGTGAGCACAACGGGCGGTATCAGGTGCTTGCCGAAGGGGTCCGGCGGACACGCCCAGACTCGGACCGGCGACAACAACCAGACCAACTGAGTTGCGGCATGGAGCATCGAACCGGCGAAAAGTCGGCCGAGCGCATTGCGATCGAGGAGGCGGCGCCCATTATCCGTCGCGCGACCGGCTGGCAGGATCTGCACCAGCAGTTGGCCGATTTGGGCATGAGATACGAGAAAACCGGAAGCGGCGCTACCCTCTTCGTCGGTGACATCGGGGTGAAGGCCAGCCGCGCTGACCGTAGTGCGAGTCTCATCCAATTGCAAAAGCGGCTCGGTGCCTACGAGCCCTCCTCCGAACTTCAGCAGATCGCCGCGCGAGTACCACTGCCGGTCACGGCGGACGAGCCGGGTTGGGAGCGCTACATCGCGGACCGGAAAGCCCATCATGCTGCCAGGGTGGCCGCCATGGCTCTGCAGAAACAGCGTCAGGACGCCGAGCGTATGCAATTGGCCGGGCGTCAGAAAGTGCGGAGGGAAGCGACTCTGAAGGGAGACTGGAAAGGCTGGGGCGCGCTTCGAAACGCCGCGCAAAGCATGCTTGCCGCTGAACAGGCGGCGGAGAAAGCTGCCCTGAAGGAGCGTCACAAACGGGAGCGTCAGCGATTACGTGATCAGTATCGACCTTTTCCGGATCTGGCCGTATGGCAAACGCAGTACGGTCTTAGAGATTCCGTGAACCAACGATGGCAGTCCGCAGGCAAGATACCGCGGATTGAGGGCGACGAGTCCGAGTCGCCGACGCCGCGCGACATTCGTGCCTATGTGCCGGAAGTGCACGGTCAGCAGGTGCACTACATCCGGATTGGCACGGGCGAACTGGCTGGACGCGCTGCGTTTGTGGACAAGGGGCGAGAGATCGACATCCACGATTGGCGTGACTACGATAGCCTGCTTGCCGCCTTGCAGTTGGCCGCTCAGAAGTGGGGCAGCTTTCGGGTGATCGGCAATGACGAATACAAAACCATGTGCGTCAGGCTGGCCGCGGAGCATGGTTTCCGCGTCAGCAATCCAGAACTCGCGGAGCGTATTCGGCAGGAGCGACTGTGGATACGCCGGGAGCGGGTGCTGGAAACGACATCGGTTCAACTCCAGCAGGTCGAGGCTGATGGGCCCGGGACGGGGTGATGCGAACTGATTGGGGCCCGGTGCGCTCCGTCATTTGCGACCGTCGTGCTCCTAGGTGCCGATGTCGGTCGGTTACAGGCAACCCCCAGCTTGCCGACACCACCTATTCCATCATCTATAAAAGGTTGGACTAGATCAAACAGGCAGCGTCAGATCGGCTGACTCAGTTCGGTCGATTGTGTTGAAAAACTCATCGAGCAAGTGTTCAGTCCGGTTTTGAGGGGTCCTCTTACCACTAACCGATGCTCACGAGCGGTTTGTGAGGCGATCTGAGAGGCCCGATTTTTCGCGAGCCGGTCCTGCTCCGCAGAGAACAGAGTTTTTCAACACAATTGGCCATCATGGGACAATTGACCAGCGATATTGAAGGACCGGAGTCCGGCACACAGCCGACGTCGAATAGTGGGGTGTCAAGACAGTCGCGCCAGAGTCGAAGGTCCGTTCATAGCCTGAGAGCGCGTGGCTGCGCGAATCTCCCATCAGTCCAGGTGAACGTAGCCTCTAGCTACAGATTTTTTCCCCGTATGCGAAACAATTGGGACAAGCAATGCGCAATTACGGTGCTGACCTTGTGGTCATGCCGTCGCCCGCGTTCGTCGAGCAATTGCGAGATCGACCGAAGTGCATCGTCCAAGCAAGCGTCAAACTTTGTAATGTCCGCCCGGTGATATTCGCTGCGGGCCATTTCGAAAGCTTTCACTGCTTCCTCAAGGCGGGTCGTGCCACTCTCGCGCTCGCCCAGTCTCGAAAGTGCGTGGCCGAGGTTGCTCTGCGTCGTCGCCCAGTCCAGCGGGACGCGCTCGCGCGTGCGTTCGCTGAGCGCCGCGCGGAACGCCGACACCGCTTCTTCCAGCCGGGCCGTGCCGCTCTCGCGCTCGCCCAGCATCGTGAGCGCACCGCCGAGGTTGCTCTGCGTCGTCGCCCAGTCCAGTGGGACGCGCTCGCGCGTGCGTTCGCCGAGCGCCGCGCGGAACGCCGCCACCGCTTCTTCCAGCCGGGCCGTGCTGCTCTCGCGCTCGCCCAGGCGCAAGAGCGCGCTGCCGAGACTGTCCTGCGTCGTCGCCCAGTTGAGCGGGACGCGCTCGCGCGTGCGTTCGCCGAGCGCCGCGCGGAACGCCGCCACCGCTTCTTCCAGCCGGGCCGTTCCGCTCTCGCGCTCGCCGAGGCGCAAGAGCGCACCGCCGAGGTTGCTCTGCGTCGCCGCCCAGTCCAGCGGGACGCGCTCCCGCGTGCGTTCGCCGAGCGCCGCGCGATACGCCGCCACCGCTTCTTCCAGCCGGGCCGTGCCGCTCTCGCGCTGGCCCAGTGTGGTGAGCGAGAGCGCGAGGTTGCTCTGCGTCGCCGCCCAGTCCAGCGGGACGCGCTCCCGCGTGCGTTCGCCGAGTGCCGCGCGGTACGCCGCCACCGCTTCTTCCAGCCGGACCGTGCCGCTCTCGCGCTGGCCCAGGCGCAAGAGCGCACCGCCGAGGTTGTTCTGCGTCGTCGCCCAGTCCAGCGGGACGCGCTCGCGCGTGCGTTCGCCGAGTGCCGCGCGGTACGCCGCCACCGCTTCTTCCAGCCGGGCCGTGCTGCTCTCGCGCTCGCCCAGGCGCAAGAGCGCGCTGCCGAGACTGTCCTGCGTCATCGCCCAGTCCAGCGGGACGCGCTCGCGCGTATGTTCGCCGAGCGCCGCGCGGAACGCCGCCACCGCTTCTTCCAGCCGGGCCGTGCTGCTCTCGCGCTCGCCCAGGCGCAAGAGCGCGCTGCCGAGACTGCCCTGCGTCATCGCCCAGTCCAGCGGGACGCGCTCGCGCGTGCGTTCGCCGAGCGCCGCACGATGCGCCGCCACCGCTTCTTCCAGCCGGAACGTGCCGCTCTCGCGCTCGCCCAGGCGCAAGAGCGCACCGCCGAGGTTGTTCTGCGCCCTCGCCCATTCCAGCGGAACGCGCTCGCGCGTATGTTCGCCCAGCGCCGCGCGGTACGCCGCCACCGCTTCTTCCAGCCGGGCCGTGCCGCTCTCGCGCTGGCCCAGTGTGGTGAGCGAGAGCGCGAGGTTGTTCTGCGTCATCGCCCACTCCAGCGGAACGCGCTCGCGCGTGCGTTCGCCCAGCGCCGCGCGGAACGCCGCCACCGCTTCTTCCAGCCTGGCCGTGCCGCTCTCGCGCTGGCCCAGGCGCAAGAGCGCACCGCCGAGGTTGTTCTGCGCTCTCGCCCATTCCAGCGGAACGCGTACGTGCGTGTGTTCACACAGCGCCGCGCGGTACGCCGCAACCGCTTCTTTCAGCCGGGACGTGCCGCTCTCGCGCTGGCCCAGCATCGAGAGCGCACCGCCGAGGTTGTTCTGCGTCATCGCCCAGTCCAGCGGGACGCGCTCGCGCGTGCGTTCTCCGAGCGCCGCGCGGTACGCCGCCACCGCTTCTTCCAGCCGGGCCGTGCCGCTCTCGCGCTCGCCCAGGCGCACGAGCGCAGTGCCGAGGTTGTTCTGCGTCGTCGCCCAGTCCAGCGGGACGCGCTCGCGCGTGCGTTCGCCGAGCGCCGCACGGTATGCCACCACCGCTTCTTCAAGCAGGGCCGTACCGCTCTCACGCTCGCCCAAGCGCGAAAGCGAGTTGCCGAGGCTGTCCTGCGTCATCGCCCAGTTAAGCGGGACGCGCTCGCGCGACGCGTCGGCGAGCGCGCGGCGGCAGCTCGCAATCGCGGCGACAAGTGCATCGTTGCGCCCGGCACGACGGCCGAAGTTGCATAGTGCTGTTGCGGCGTCCAACGCGTATGACCAGCGCGGCTCGGGATCATCAAGGGGCGCAAGCACGCGCAAGCCCTCCTCGAACTGCGCTTGAGCGTCGGCGACGTTGCGTTGCCCCAAGGCGGCCCGGCCAAGTAGGGCACAGGTTTCGGCCTCTGACTTTAGTCCGGAGAACCACTCATCCTGGGCTTCTTTCGCCCTGCTACGCTTCTGCTCGGTGACCGCGCTCTTTCGCGCACGAATGTCGTTGAGGACGCGTGTCGCATCGTCGAACGCACCTGCATCCAGAGCAGCCACCGCCCGCCGTCGGAGTTCCGCGGTCTCCCCATCGTCACAGTTGTCACTGCCGGTCAGCGCCTGATGCATGGCGCAATACTGCGTCGCGATGGCGATCAGCGTATCTGACCAGCGCTCCGGCGGGACATCGCCGTGCCCGGCGATGCGCAGCGTCACGCGCACCGCCTCGCGGGTCAACCCCAGTTGTTCGGCTAATTCCTTAAGTTGCGGCGTATATTGCTGGACAAGGCCATCGCGTTCCGCCTCGATGAGCCGAGCGACCTGTGCCGCGCTGAATCCGAAAACAGAAAGATTCTCGCCTTGGAGCACGTACGAACTGTCGCCAACGTCGCCGATCCGGTATTGCCGCAGCTCAGAGGGCATGGCGCTATTTCACAAACGATTCTATGGCCGCCTTGGTGGCCGCCTCGGACACCGTGCCGATGGTCTTCTGCGCCGCCTCGCTTTTGAGGATGTCGCCGAGCGCATTGCCAACCCAGGACGCGGTGCTGCCGAACCACGACCTGGCGTCGATCAGCGCGCGACGGAGCACGCTGGGTGATTCCTTAGCCTTGGCAAGGCCTTCCGCAACCGCAGCCGTCTTGTCCTTGGCAAGCGCGCGCGTGTCCTCATCGAGCGACGTGTCCGTGTCGATCCGCTCTAGCAGTGAGGCGAATTGCCGGGTGAGCGTCTCGCCTTCCGGCAGGCGAGCGACTCCCTCCACCCAGGAGATGTTCTCGCCCTGCGCGACGCGGGCGCCGGCGCCAACATCGCCCATCTGATAGCTGCGTTTCGGTGCCGGGTTCGGCTCGTCAGGCATGAGTACCTCCGTCGACGCGTGGGGCAGGGACACCCCGTCAATGCGATCATCTGGCCGCTTTTCATTGTAGCGCTGCTCAATTGCACTGGCAGTCTTATTGGCTTTTTGTCATCCTCGTTGTGCGAGTCGCAATCGACTGGTCCGCACTGTTGATATAACGCCTGTGGATCGTCCTTCGTGAGCATGATCGGGCGGCGTGAGGCGGAACGGCCGCTTTGTAGCTGGGTGATGACGTTTATAGAAGCCAACTGAGGGTCGGGAACGGGTCGCGTGCTGCCGCTCACAGCCAGGAATGCCGTCCGGTCGCGCATGCCAATCGCATCCGGCGGCACTCGTTTAGGGTTATTCGACGCCTGCCGACACGCGCGGAGGCATTCACATTCCTGCGGCCAATGGTAGGCATCGAATAATCCTTAACGATTTCGGACATGATGTCGCCGGATTCGTCCGCACCGAACGCATTGAAATCGGACTGGATTTGTACGTTCCCACGACGGACAAGGCCGAAAGATTGCGCTCTCCGAAGCGGAACCGCACAGGTTCGCTTACACCACCACCCGGAAGGCACTCCCCGGAACATCGATTTTCCGCATTGCAGCAGCAACTTGATTTGCCATGTCGTTGCATGCCTGTCGCGATAAGATCGTACTGACCATCAACAGCGGGAGAGACCATGACCGACCGGACCCTCGAACAATTCGACCAAGCGATGCGCGGCATTTACGACGCGGCCCTAAAGCTGAAGCCACCATACCGCGCAGCCTACTTCCTGCGGATGGTGAACGAACACGGCGGGAAGGAAACGGCTAATCGGCTGCTCGCGACGAACAAGCCGTCAGAGGGTTTCACTGAGCTTTTTCTCCGAGGCCGAGAGAATCTCCGCCTGAGCGTTGAATATCTCGTTCTTCAGACGCCATGGCGCGATCTGTTCACGGAGGAACAGCTTGCGGTTGCGAGGAAGCGGCTGATCTCGGTGGAATGCCCGCTACCTCAGTCTGACGAAGACGAACGGTAAGTCGAGCGCTACCACGAGTGCGCCATCATTCCGCGAACAATGAAGATAAAATCAATGAGTAATCCACGCGCATGGTCCCTACTCGCCGTTGATGGCGCCCGACAATACGGGGGCAACTCCGGCTACCAAGACGATCCGTCGCAGGTGTATCGATACGACAGCTTCGTCGCAAACCATCAGCAAGTCGCAAAAAAAGACGTGATCGTCATTCGGTCATCGTCGGGGGTGCTTGGCGTTGCGCAGATCACCGACATTGAACTGGGAAAGGGTGAGAAGGAGCGGCAGCGTTGTCCAATCTGTGCCGTCAGCGACATCAAGCGCCGGACGACAATCGAACCGCCGTGGATCTGCCGGAACCGGCACGAATTCGTGGAACCGGCGCGTGAAAAAGTGACAGTCGAAACATTCGCTGCGCATTACGGTGAGACGTTCCGGCCCGCACCATCCGGTCTGACGCTGGACCGGTTGGCTGCCGCGGTAGTTCGACCCAACGACCAGATGTCGATCAAAGAAATCGACTTGGCACGGATAGAACCGTGGCTACGAGATGATCCCGATTGCAACGCGTTGGTGAAAAAGTTCGTCACCGGCATCGACATTGATACCGTGGGCAATGCTGCGGACGATGATCCACCGCACTCGGTCATCGAAGCGCGGAGACGGGTACTTCGGGAAGTGAATCAGAGACGCGGACAGGTGAAGTTTCGAAATCGGCTTATTGCCCGATACGGCGCCGCCTGTCAGATAAGCCGTTGCGCTTTCCCGGGGCTGGTAGAAGCCGCTCACATTCGGCCGTATGCCGAGACGAATGACAACGGAGCGCACAACGGACTGCTACTGAGAAGTGACCTGCACACCCTGTTCGATCTCGACCTACTGGCTATCGATCCCTCGAACCTGACCGTCAAGTTGCATGCCGACGTGCTAGCAGCGGGCTACGAGGAATTTGACGGCAAGCCCCTTTTCCTAAATGGCACATCTGGTCCCGATCTGGCCGCACTGTCCGACCGATGGGAGGATTTTCAGTTGTCGCAACCTGCCGAAGACGCGGCTAGCCAGTCTGGCTCGGTAGCGACGCCCATCTCTGATTGAGTAGTTTGCATGATCCGGTTCGGTTAGGGCCGGAAGATTACGCTTTCGGAACCGAAACCACACAGGGCAGATTCGATGACACCATGCCCGGTTCGAACCGACAGACAGAAAATTGTGCATGGCGTCAGCCCGGTAGTGTCGGGCGTCCAAACGATTCCCGGCGACTCAACGAAAAACTGACCGACCCTCTGGGCTATCCTAATGGGATAACGTCGTCATCAAGGGGAGCAAAATGGCGTTCGCTGATGTGAATAACCGCGCTGCTGTGCTAGAGGCGGTACGGGAGTACGACCGTATTGGTCGAGACGAATTCCTCAAGAAATATGGCTTTGGCAAGGCCACAGGCTACTTTCTCGTCGTCGATGGCAAGCGATACGACTCCAAGGCCATCATCGGAAGGGCTCACGGCTATCAATTCCCCGACCTCGGGCCGTTGACTCCGCAGGAATTTTCCGGTGGAGAGAAGACCGTTGAGAGAAAGCTTGAAGCGATGGGGTTTCGAATTGAAAGACTAAGCAGCGAGAAGCACAACGAGACAATAAGTGTCGAAGTGCACGATGCACAAGACGAGGCGCAAGCAGAAGGTGCATTCGATCCGCACAGTGTCGAGGATGCGCGAAGGAAGACCTTGGCGGCTATCGTTCGACGACAAGGCCAGCCAGCATTCAGAAGCAATCTGCTGCGAGCATATGGCAATCGTTGTGCGATCAGCGGCTGTGATGTGCCGGAAGTCTTGGAGGCGGCGCACATTGTTCCCTACAAAGGACCAGAAACCAACCATGTCAGCAACGGCCTTCTACTACGCACAGACTTGCACACTCTCTTCGATCTGGGACTGTTGGCTATCGAACCGAGCGCCGAAATTGTGGTGGTCGCGGAAGCATTGCGCTCGACCGAATATGATGCACTGCATGGAAAGAAGCTGCGCCTTCCTTCCGATCTCAAGAACCGCCCCAGCAAAGATGCATTGACGCTTCATTACAAGAAAAGCGAGTTGACACGATAGCGGAACTTCCGCATGGTGGCTATCGTAGCGCGACGCCATTGACCACCGACCACCACGCCGCCGACAGCAACAGTGTATTCGTCGGTACCGCCACCACTGCCGACCGGGCACTCCGTCGACTCATCGTCGGACCGGTTACCGCCCAGAAGCGGACATTTCCTCGCATCGCCTAATCCAGAGAACTTTCAAGCTTCCATGAGACTCCTGGTGCACCGACGCCTCGTTGCTCCTGCACCTTCTCCACCATGGCTTTCCTGTGTCCAGCGCCAAGCAGAAGCACTCCATGAGAGAGCGCGCCGCGGATGCAATAGCCATTGATGTTCTCTAGCATTCCCGTCTCGCGACGGTCATTTGTCTCGCTCCATAGAGCGTAGATCTGTCGCAATCCGTCGTCGCCGATCCATTCGACGGTTGCACGCACCTCATCGTAGATGGCTGCCCATGCTTGGGCGCAGCGATCGCTGTTGAGGTATGGAAAACCGTGATCTCGCGTGTCGAGGCTGTTCTGGTCCATCAGACGGCGATATTCAGGGCTCGTCCTTTCGACCTTTTTGAACATCTCCTCAGATTTGCTGAAGAACTCATCGCCTGGTTTGTTCAAGTCCACCGGCACAACGTTGACTGAACGGCGCGTGCGATAGAGGGCAACGGCAGCGGACTCGAGATTGCCGTGAGAGCCGTCGAGATAGTCAGCAAGATTGGCAGTGGGAATTTCAGCAAAGATGACGTCCGGCTGAAGGCGTTCAAGGATCGTCAGCAATTCTGCTACGTTGGCGCGTCCACTTTCGGCGTGGACAGTTCCCATCAGCGATATAGGCATCAGATTTAAGCTCCAGAGGCAGACCTAGTAGTGCTTGAATTCGTTATGCCGGGAACGGACTATCTATGTTGGGTCGAGATGCGCCCGCCGTTGAACATTGCCCAAGGTGACCAAGCACGCGAAGCCCACGCAATCCGCAACGAATATCCGGCCATCCAACGGCTGGCTTTCCTCAACCTAACAGCGCTTCGTGGTCGCCGTTAGCGCGCCGGGCGCAAGACAACCTTGAAGCTCGAAGGCGCCTTGCCGTCGGTGTCGACCGGCATCGGATCCGAGCGCTGGACCGCGCGCAACGCAGCGTCGTCCCACGACGAGTTGCCACTGCTGCGCGAAATCGTCGCCGAAAGCAGCGTGCCGGTCGGCGAGCATCGCACCGCGATCTCCGTTTCAAGGCCCGACATCTCGCCGGACCAAGTGATGTTCGGGCGCACGCGTCGGCGCACCTTGTCCAAATAGCCTGACCCAGCAGCATTGACCGCCGCCGCTGCTGGACGAGGCGCAGCCTTACCCTCCACGCTCTGAAGTGCGGCCGTCTCCGCGCGCGGCTCGTCGTCGCCGAACTCCCCCAGCACCTTGATTTCCTTGCCTTCTGGGCTCACCAGTACGTATGGATTCCATGATCCATGGCCTTCCATATATCGGTGCTGTCGCGTCACTAGGTAGCCCGCATATTTGCCGTGCTTCACAACCGCGAAGCCATTGCCGTTCGTTACATACCGCTCGCGACCGCCCTGGACCGGAACGGCATGGATAGCCTCGGATGTTGCCCACGCAGCGGTGTTGAAGTAGACCATCGAGCCGTCGGGCGAAAACGCCAACGAGTTGATGCCAGAAAGTTCGTCCTCCGGCTTAGACGCGTGCGCCGCGGAAACGATCCTCGTCACCGCATGATCCGAGAGGCGCATCACATACACGTCGCGCAGCGGTCCGCTCCCCGCATCCGCCGAGTTCTCCTGCTCACCCAGGCGAAGTCGCGTGAAGACGATCAGATTTCCATCCGGGGAGATCACCGGATTCCCGTCGGCACCCGTCTCCGTGAGCGTTTCGGTTGCGCCTGAGGCGTTCTGGTAGACAAGGTTTCCGTACTGCACGACGACGGATTGTGCGTGCGTGCCTACGGCAGCAATCGCCAGCAACGCGCCGACCACGAGTGCTTTCAAGTTGAAGGGTTTTATCATTATGGCCCTCGCCTTGTTCAGGAATGCTCCAAATATTGTATGTAGCTCGTCGACCCTGCCTACTAGCCGTTGGCTATGATGACCGAACGCACGAGAACGCGCGTCATAGTGTGGGGGCGGGAACTGCACGCGGAGGACCCGGCGATGCCAGCAACACCGGGATGCGTGAATGACTGGATTCATCATGTGCTATGCGCGCCGCATGCACTTCGCCCGCTAGTGGATTCCGTGCGCTCTGCCACCTGATCGCACGGAATGACCCTAAGCTGGCCGCCTCCATCGTGGCCGAACAGCGCCAACGCGTGGTCGGGCACACCGCGGCAGGGATGCTGATCGCGGAACTCGCGAATGGTGTCGAATGGCGCTACGCATTTGCAAACGGCGTTGCCGGCGAAACGCGCTAACTGCTGAAGTGGGTCGAACTGTGCCGGTCATTCGATGAGTACAAGCAGAGGCACCCGAGCCGTAGACCTGGTGAGAGCGCCGGCCGCCCGCAGAGCGGACGATCCGGCTCGCCCAACGGCGACCGAATCTCTATAAATATCTAACTTCTCTTTGGTAGCTACATTGGAGCTGTATGCCCCGGGTTCGGCGGCTCGATCTAGCTCAATCTGAGCCATATCAAATCGCCATATAGCTCAGCAGGAGCTGTGTATTATCTAGCTCCCTTGGAGCTGTGAACAAATTCGACCAGAGCTGCAGATGCTTGACTACCCTGCTCCGTGGTGCTGAGCATAATGTGGCCTCCAGCCACAATGTTGTTGTTACCAATAACCACCTGTAGCTGCTCGATCTTCACGAACGTACCGGCCCCCTGGAAACTCTCTGCCTCCACGAGTCGCTTGACTTCACGGATTGCGGCCTCAGCGATAGTCGGGATGTATGGCCACGTCGCGGTAGCAACGACACCATCCGCCCCCCGCAATGACACACGCTCAACGACCACGTATCGCCGGTAACGGCCGACATTCCTGACTTTGAGCAAACCCAGTTCAACCAGCTTGGTGAGCGCTCTTTTTCCTTGCGCAAGCGACATGCCGGATAAGTCAGCCAGTTTCTCTTGGCTCAGGCTGCACTCACCGGTTTTCCCATTGGCGTAAGCTTTCACCACAACATAGATTGCTGCGGCGTACGGCTTCATTTCTTTCCATGTGCCATTTGCGACTAGCTCGCGCATGATTCGCAGCCACCACAGATCAGCCTCAACCTTGGAATCCCCAGCGATTCCATCGGGAACCAGCGACGCCAGATTTGTGCTCATACTGATGTCTCCGGGACCATCAGGCTTGAACACGAGGGCGGCCAATGCGGCGACGCTCCGCTCCTCCGGCCTCATCAGCGGACGTGGCCACTGGCATGTTCTGCCCGGCACGCGAAGCCTGCACAGCCAGCCAGTCGCGGACGTCGCTGACAAACCAGCACGCCCGCCGCAGATTCGGAAATGCTCTCTTTGGCAGCAGCCCCCTGTACGCCAGCTGAGAGATGGACCCCGGGGTCGTACAAAGCAACTGCGCAAGCTCGGTCCTACTGATTACGGCGTTCCCCGGCATTTTTCCAAACTGCACCCTAAAGTCCATTTCCGGCGGTTTCATGCAAACCTCCAATCATTGAGATTGATTTGCAGTGAATTTAGAATTAGGGAAATGCACGCGCTAGGGGACAGTTTGGTAAACGATCGTGAGCAAGCCCTCCGCACCGAGCTGGTGCGCTTTACAGCAATGTTGCTGCGCGAGGCCAGAGCAAGAACCGGATGGACTCACAAGAGGCTGCACAGCGAGCTCGTATCGCAAGGCAGTGGTTTGTGCTTCTCTTCCGATGCATATAAGAAGTACCTGCGTGCACCGGACCACCCTCAGTCCCGTGGAATGCTCGCGGAACGAATCCAGGCCTTAGAAAACAGGGTTGCAGACATTGTCGGGCGACCACGTGAGACAGTCGTTATCTGGAATTTCTCCGAGCTTGCCGACGCTGATACAGATCCGTTATGGGTAGGCGCGCCTCCGCGGGATTTTCAGCCCTTCGGCGAACCAGGCAAGGTGAAGATGCGCGGAATCAGGTCAAATCACATAGAGCTTTACTACCCCCAACTCGAGAGCACCTATCTGCGCGACCTGATCTCGCATGCCGAAATGTGGCCCTCGCTGGTTCGGGCTGGTCAACTCAGCTCTGCCAAAGGGTTCGACATTGATGCGCAAAGGAATTGGCTATTGACTTGGCAACGACGCATTCAGGACGAGCGCAAAAGAACTTCTCCCGAGGGCTGGCAGCGAAGTCGCGAAAGGCTTTCGGAGGACTTTCGAGCAATCTGTGATGCCCCGGCCGGTACCCTGCCGATCATTCCGACGGTTTGGCCCGAAGATCTGATCGAACAGTTGAATACTCTCCAGCAACTGCTGGGATCCAAGGGACGCTATTCCTCTGCCGGAATTTTGCCGGAATCGGGGAGTGAGATCTTATGATGCCCAGTGATCGCCAGTCATAAAATCTCTTGTAAATTCAAGTGATTAGCGATAACGTACAAGCTGCTTGGTTTGGCTTTTAATCCGTTGGTCACAGGTTCGAATCCCGTACGGCCTACCAAAGAATCAAACGAAAAGCCCAGTCTCCGGACTGGGCTTTTTGCTTTGCAGCGCATGGCAATTCGCAGGCAACTGGCCTTGAGAGCCTCAGCGCGCGGCCACCGGCCCAGCATGTATACTCCCCCCTCCCTCGCCGTCCCATCCCCTGCTGCACAGGCCACGTCCTCATGAAGTTCACGACCCTTGCCTGCGCCCTGCTCGCGCTTTTCTGGCTCAGTCTGCGCGTTCATGCGCAAGTCCAACCGCAACCCGAAGACTACGAATACCTGCGCCGCATTCGCGTGCCGGACGCCGTCGTCAATTGCGTCTCCGCGCTCGATCAGTGGGTGCGCAAAGCGCAGCGCTACGATTCGCTGCTCGTGCCCGACCGCCGCGCGCTCTCGGCGAAGATCGAGCAGCCCGCGCCCGGCAATGTCACGCCCGCGCCCGCCGCAAGCGATGCGCTCACGCCTGTCACATCCGTCGACACGTTGATCCACCTGCACGCCTTCGCCAAGGTACGCGGCAAGTACGCCTGGGTCCCCGTGAAGGCCACCTGCGGTATCTGGCATTCGCACGTCGTCGATATCGCACTGTCGCCGCGCAGCACGCATGCAACGTCGCCCATTCACTGACGATACTTCGTCATCCTTATCGCTGCATGCAACAAAAAAGCCCGTGCGCCAACAACGCACGGGCTTTTTCGCATCGAGCGAGGCGCGGCCCATGCCGCGCGCCAACTCAGTCTGCCTTGACGCCTTCCACCTGGATCTGCAGCGTCGTTGCCGTCTTGAAGCCATACGACTGGCCCCAGTTCACGCCGTAATCCGCGCGGTCGAATTGCGCCGATGCGTCTGCGCCGCACACTTCACGCTTGAGCATCGGGTTCTGGAAGCACTTGAACGAGTCGATCTTCAGGTTCAGCGGCTTCGTCACGCCGTGCAGCGTGAACGTGCCGATCACTTCCACGGGCTTGTCGCCGTCGAAGCGGATCGACGTGCCCTTGTAGGTGGCCGTCGGGTACTTGGCGGTGTCGAGGAATTCGGCCGAGCTCACATGCTTGTCGAGCTGCGAGTTGCCCGTATCGATCGACGATGCGTCGATCGTCACGTCCACCGTGCCCGTCTTCGCCGCACGGTCGATCGTGACCGTGCCCGCGCTCTTCGTGAACTTGCCGCGCCACACCGAGACGCCGCCGAAGTGATCGGCTTCGAAGCTCGGATACGTGTGCATCGGGTCGATGTTGTAGGTCGTCGTGGCCGCGAGCGCGGGCGTGGCGACGAAAGCGGCGAGCGAGGCGGCAACGGCCGCGGCGAAAATCGTGGTCTTCATGAATCGATTCCTGGTGCGAGAGAAACTGGATGAAAAAATGATGCCGCTCGCGCGTCAGTGCGCGGCGGACACGATGTGAAACTTGATCTGCACGTCGTCGGCGACGATCGAGGTGTCCTTCCACTCGCCCGAGCCGATGCCGTACGCGAGGCGCTTGATGGGCAGCGCGCCGTCGAACACCTGGTTGGCGCCGTCCTTGCGGTATTGCACCGGCACGACGACGTCGGTCGTCTTGCCCTTGATGGTCAGCTTGCCGGCCACCGTGAACGCGCCGTTCGCGCCCGGCTTGATTTGCGTGGAGACGAAGGTCGCGTGCGGGAAGTGCGAGGCGTCGAACCACTCGTCGCCGGCGACTTCCTTGTTGTATTCCGGCGCGCCAATGTCGAAGCTCGACACTTCGACGTCGAGCTTCGCGCTCGATGCCGCGACGTTCGCCGGATCGAAGCGCACGTCGGCGGTGAAGTGATTGAAGCGACCTTCGACCGGCACGTTCATCTGCTTGAACACGGCGGTGACGGAGTTCTTAGCGGCTTCGGCCGCGGCGTTGGCGCTGGTGGCGAAAGTCGTGGCGAAAGTCGCGCCGGCGGCGAGCGCCGCGCCGAGCGCGACGACGGAAGCGGTATGGGCAAGACGTTGGATCATGGGCTGTCGGTCCAAGGTGGGAGGCATCGGAAAATGGATTCGGCGCGCACGCGCCGCAAGGTCAGTCGCGCGGCGTGCCGAACGGCAGCATGCGCGAGAGGATGTTCTGGCGGTCGATCAACTGGTGCTTGATCACGGCGAGCACATGCAGCACGACCACGGTGAGCAAGGTGTAGTTCAGCGCGATATGCACGATGCGCAGCACACCCTTGAGCGCGGTGTCGGGGTCGATCAGCACGGGCAGCGGCCAGATGCCGAGGTACACGACCTGAATGCCTGCCGCCGAGCTATACAGGTACCCCGTCACCGGGATCGCGACCATCAGCACGTAGAGCGCGGTGTGGCCGAGATGCGCGGCGAGCCTTTCCCAGCCATGCATGGAGCCGGGCAGCGCGGGGGCGGCATGCGTGACGCGCCAGAGAATGCGCACGAGCACAAGTGCGAGCACGGTCACGCCAATCCACTTGTGCCACGAGAAGTAGCGCAGCTTGGTGGGCGTGATGCCGGGAATGTCGGTCATGACCCAGCCGAGCGCAAAGCCCCAGACGATCAGCGCAGCGATCAGCCAGTGCAGCAGCATGGCAAAGCCGCTATAGCGGCCGGCGGGCTTGACGGAAGGGTTCATCGGCATACGACTCCAATATTCGAGGTGTGCACTTTACCCGGCCAAACCTATTCAAACAATCGTCTAAAATGGATGGTTATCATCCACTTTTTCGATAGATCGAAAAGGACCGTATCTCGTGGACCGCACCTCGGACCGCTCCCCTAGTCTCGAGCAGCTTCGCGCGCTGATCGCCGTCGCCGAAACCGGCAGCTTCTCGGCGGCGGCGCGCCAGCTCGACCGCGCCCAGTCGGTGGTCAGCTATACGATCGCCAATCTCGAGGCGCTGCTGGGCGTCGCACTGTTCGAGCGCGGCAAGCGCAAGCCGGAACTCACGGCCGCGGGCCGCGCGATCCTCGCCGACGCGCGCCGTCTCGATCTGCTCATGGGTCAGCTTAACGCCAAGGCGGCCGGCCTGCAGAGGGGACTGGAAGGCGAGGTTTCGCTGGCCGTCGACGTGATGTTTCCGTCGCAGCGGCTCGTCGAAGCGCTGCAGGCGTTCGCGTTCACGTTTCCCACCGTCGCACTGAATCTCACCATGGAGGCGCTTGGCGGCGTGCTCAAGCTCGTGCTCGACGGCGATTGCGCGGTCGGCATCAGCGGGCCGAACCACAACTGGCCGCATGTGATCGAGGCGCAGTCCATCGGCACCGTGGAACTCGTGCTCGTGGCCGCCCCCTGCCATCCGCTCGCCAAGGCGGAGCATCCCGTGCGTATTTCGGATGCGCGCGAGCACACGCAGCTGGTCCTCACCGACCGAAGCCGCCTCACCGAAGGCCAGAACTTTGGCGTGTACAGCAATCGCGCATGGAAGCTCGGCGACCTCGGCGCCAAGCACCGGCTGCTGCTCGCGGGCCTCGGCTGGGGGTCGATGCCGAAGCATTTGGTGGAAGCCGACCTCGAAGCCGGGCGGCTCGTGCGCGTCGCGCTCGCGGACCGGCGCTCGGTGAGCTACAACATCTCGCTGATCCATCGCACCGACGCCGCACGCGGCCCCGCCAGCGAATGGCTCTGCCACTACCTCACCCAAGGCACGCCGCCGCAAGCGGCACTTCCCGACGCGCGCTGAAAGCTCACTGCGGGCCAACCGCGAGCCAACCGAGGGCCAACTTCGGGCCATCGTCGGCCCAACGGCGCCTCAGCGATGCGCCTGCGAGTTGCAAGAACGCAACCGCGCGCACGCCTGACAATGCTTCACAAACCCTCGCGAGCCGCATCGCGCCGGGCTCGCGCGACGACGGGCGCTGACTTCGCGCCATCGACCTTCGTCTGCCCGCATTTATCGAGATGGACCTCCATGCCAGGATCGCGCCACCGCTCACCGGGAGCGTGGGCATGCGCACCGCCGCACGCCCCGAACACCCAGCGCGAGCTTTGCGTCACGCGCCCGATCACTTCGCATCATGGTCAACTTCATCTGCTTTCTGCTCTGGAATCTCGCCTTGCTCTTCGCCGTGCGCGTGGGTTGCTGGCTCGTTGTCTGCGCGCGGCCCGATCTCACGCTCAATGGCACGCGCATCTTCGTCGGCTTGATGGCGATTGCACTCGCGTTCGACACGGCGGTCACCTTCCTCGTGTTCGCCAGTGCCGGTGGGCCGTGGCAAGCGCACAACCCGAGCGAGACCTACCCCGAGCGCGCCTTCGCCTACGCGCTCGCCGCGTTGATGGCACTGCTGCTCGCGCGGCATGCGCGCCGGCAGGACGCACGCCAGGCGCACAGCGGACCAGCCGGCGCGCACGCAATCGAAACGTCTCCCTACAGCAAATCGACGCTGCCGATGTAAGGCGCGCCGCCCGCTTCAGCTCTTCTTGACCTTTGCGGCCCTATCCGCCTTCGCCACCTTGGGCGCCTTCCCAGTCGCCCCCGCCGGCACGCCAGCCGCCGCGGCAGGCACCACCCCCGACCAGCCCGGCAAGTAACGCGCTTCGGGATCGTGCGCGTGCGAAAGCGCGTCGGCGAGCGCCGCGTCGAAGTCTTTGCGCAAGCGCGTTTCGGATACCTTACGGCGCAGATAGTCGGCCCACAGGAATTCGCTGAACGGTGTCGTGTCCTTCGCGTAGCCGCCCGACGTGCGCAACTCGCCCGCGAGGCTGCGATACGGATCGTCCGCGAGACCCAGGAGCTGCTTGGGCAACTGTTCGAATTCGCAGCGCTCGCCCGAGGCATTGAACGGATGCACCCATTGGTTGTGCTCCATCATGCGCCAGAAGATGGTGGGCTCGAGCCACGAGAGATCCTTAAGCACCGTCACCCGCACGCTCTCCACCGACTCTTCGAGCCACGCGCGGCCAAGGTGGTGGTGATCGACCACGTAGTAGCGCGACTTCGGCCCGAGCACGGCGGGAAACCAGTGCGAGTCGATGGCCGCCGCGCGGCCTTTCTTGTCGAGCGCCTGCCAGTGCGCGCGTTTGGCGTTCACCTCCCGAAAGCCCACCGTGATCTGCGTGGGGCGAAGCTCGTCGAGCTTTACGGTGATGAGATGGAGATCGGTGTTCTGAAGGTTCATGGCGGGCCTCCTTTTTGGTGCGGGTCAGTGTCGGTGTCGATCGCGCAACGATACAGCCGAACGGCCATGCACGCCGCATCGATTGAACGCGCGCTTCGCGCTGCGTGCGCGGGGTCAACCCTTCAAGCCGCTGGGCACGTTGGATGCGCGCTTTTTTCAGTTCGCCTATAAATGCTCCGAGGGACAGACGGCGCCAGCCACGGCACGCGCCGCGCTCCCCGCCACTGTCGGTTGCACGTCTTTTCCGGCTCGATCAACGGCAATTCCACGGCACAAGCGAGGGCATTTTGGATCTCGAAACCATCCGCGTATTCATCATGACCCGGGGCATCGACTTCGGGACCAAGGTCGTCGCGGCGATCGCCCTGTGGATCATCGGGCGCTGGGCCATCAACCTCGTCGCCGGTTTGCTGCGCAAGGTGCTCGCGCGCAACGAGCGCGTCGATCCCACGCTCGCGCATTACCTCAGTTCAATCCTCGCCGCCGTCCTGAACCTGCTGCTGGTCCTCGCGATCCTCCAGGTGTTCGGCGTGCAGACCACCTCGTTCGCGGCGCTCCTCGCCGGTCTTGGCCTCGCCATCGGCACGGCGTGGGGCGGCCTGCTCGCGCATTTCGCGGCGGGCGTGTTCATGCAGGTGCTGCGGCCGTTCAAGGTGGGCGACTTCGTGACGGCCGGCGGCGTGACGGGCACCGTGAAGGAACTCGGCATTTTCGGCACGACCATCATCTCGCCGGACAACGTGGTCAACATCGTCGGCAACAACAAGATCTTCTCGGACACCATCTCGAACTACAGCGCGACGCCCTTGCGCCGCGTCGAGCTGACCGCGAAGATCGCCAACGGTGTCGATCCCGTCGACGCCGCGAACCGCCTGCGCGCCGCCATCGCGAAAATTCCGAACGTTGCGCAGGAACCGGCGCCCGATGTCGAGATTCTCTCGTTCACGCCCGAAGGGCCGCTGCTGGCCGTGCGGCCCTACACGAACAACGACACCTACTGGCAGGTCTACTTCGACACCAACCGCGCGATCGTCGAGACCTTCAAGGACGCGGGCTACCCCACCCCCGAAACGCCTTCGATCATTCGCCGCGTGGGCACCTAGCCCACCACATTCGACGCGCCCGCCAAAGCAAAACGGCATCGCCTTCGCAGGCGATGCCGTTTTTTATTGCGTTGCAGCCTGGTGGCGCCTGGCGCTCAACCGCCGTTGGGCTTGCGCACGGCGCCGCCGCGCGAGTTCTTGCGCAGCATCTTCCACAGGCCGCCAAGCAGGATCGGCACGATCGCAGCGCCAATGCCGACGAGCACGATCACGTTCAGATACTGGCGAATGAACGGAATGTTGCCGAAGAAGTAGCCGAGCAGCACGAGCAGCAACACCCAGAACAGCGCACCCGTGATCGTGAAGAACTGAAACCGTCGCATGCTCATTTGCGACACGCCCGCCACGAACGGCGCGAAGGTACGCACGACAGGAATGAAACGCGCGAGCACGATCGTCTTGCCGCCGTGGCGCTCGTAGAATTCGTGCGTTTTCTGCAGTGCGGCGCGATCGAGGAAGCGTTCGAGCACGGGAATGTGCGTATTGAACACCTTCGGCCCGATGGCGCGCCCGATCAGATAGTTGACCGTATTGCCAAGGACCGCCGCCACGAGCAGCAGCACGATCAGCAGGCCGAGATTCATCTCGTGCGTAGCGGCAAACGCGCCGCCGATGAAGAGCAGCGAGTCGCCTGGCAGGAACGGCAGCACCACGAGCCCGGTTTCGCAGAACACGATCAGGAACAGCACCGCGTAGACCCAGCCGCCGTATTGCTGGATGAAGACACCGAGAAACTTGTCGATGTGCAAGACAAGATTGACGAACTGCAGAAGCGTATCCAAAAGTGTCCCTTATTGATCGTGGGCCGCGCGCCTGAAAAAGCGCGTTCGCCCTGTGTTGCGCGAGAAGCAAAATTGACCGCGCCATGATACCGAAAGTGCCTGGCTGTCACGAAAAATTCCCGCCAATTTCGGTGATTTCGCGCACAAAGCGCTGCTAGATGGCGGTTTTTAGGGGTGCAGATGCGCGCCAGGTGGCGCCGCGCCGACTCGCTATAATTGCGCGCATGTCTTCGAATTCCGAACCCACCGGCGCCGCGCCGGATTCCGCCAACGCCGCCCACGCTGCCAGCACGACCGACGCCGCCGTCGCGTCGCGCGCCGCGCAGCCCGCGCGCGCGATCCAGGCGCTGCCCGATCAGCTCATCAGCCAGATCGCCGCGGGCGAAGTGGTCGAGCGGCCCGCCTCCGTCGTCAAGGAACTGCTGGAAAACGCGCTCGACGCCGGGGCGAGCACCCTGCGCATCCTGCTCGACGAAGGCGGTGTGAAGCGCATCTCCATCGCCGACGACGGCTGCGGCATTCCCGAAGCCGAGTTGCCGCTCGCGCTCATGCGCCATGCCACGAGCAAGATCCGCTCGCTCGCCGAACTGGAAAGCGTCGCGACGCTCGGGTTTCGCGGCGAAGCGCTGGCGTCGATCGCCTCGGTGGCCGAAATGTCGATTACGAGCCGCAGCGCCGACGCGCCGCACGCCGTGAAGATCGAGGGCCACACGGGCGCGATCTCGCCGGCTGCGGGCGGTCAGGGCACGACCATCGAGGTGCGCGAGCTGTACTTCAATACGCCCGCGCGCCGCAAGTTCCTGAAGAGCGAGCAGACCGAACTGGGCCATTGCCTCGAGATGATCCGCCGCAGCGCGCTCGCGCGCCCGGACGTCGCGATCTCGGTGCTGCACAATGGCCGCGCGGTCGAGCACTGGAACGCGAGCGATCCCGCCACGCGCGTTTCGAAGATTCTCGGCGAAGTCTTTGCCACGGCGCACCTGCCGCTCGACGAGCGCGCCGGGCCGCTCGCCGTGTACGGCTGCGCGGGCCTGCCCACGGCGAGCCGCAACCGCGCCGACCAGCAGTACTTCTTTGTGAACGGCCGCTTCGTGCGCGACAAGCTGCTCACGCACGCCGTGCGCGCGGCCTACGAGGACGTGCTGCACGGCGAGCGCTATCCGTCGTACGTGCTGTTCCTCGACCTGCCGCCCGAAGCCGTCGACGTGAACGTGCATCCCTCGAAGATCGAGGTGCGTTTTCGCGATTCGCGCTCGATTCACCAGTTCGTGTTCCACGCCGTGCAGCGCGCGCTTGCGCGCCACGCGGGCGCCTCGCCCGAAACGACCTCGGGCGGCCACGCGGCCGCGCTCATCGAGCCGCGCGCGTTGCCGGGCGCCGGGGTGCTGGGCGCCTCGGTCGGGCTGGCTTCGGGCGCGTCCGATTCCCCGCGCGCAGGCGCAGCGCCAGGTGCTACGGGCGGCTTCGGCACGGACGGCAAGTTCGGCACCGCAAGCGTGGCGAGCAGCTTCGGCGGCGGCGCGGGTAGCCCGCTCTCGCGCGCTTCCGGCTTTGGGGCTTCAAACGCAGGCGGCGCCAACGCGAGCAGCGGCAACACCTGGCTGCGCCAGTCGCGCATGACGCAAGGCAGCCTGCCGGTCGCGCAGCCGCTCGCGCTGTATGACGCGTTGTTCGGCCGCAAGGACGTCGGCGCGGGCACGGCGCAGGGCTCGACCGTGCCGCAGGCGCAAGACGGCGCAGCCGACGCCTTCGCCGCCGGCGCACCGCACGCCGCGTTCGAAGCGGGCGAGGACCATCCGCTCGGCTTCGCGCTCGGCCAGGTGCACGGTATTTACGTGCTCGCGCAAAACGCGCGCGGCCTCGTGATCGTCGACATGCACGCCGCACACGAGCGCATTCTTTACGAGCAGTTCAAGCAGGCCCTTGCCGAGCGCTCGCTCGCCGTGCAGCCCTTGCTGATCCCGATCTCGATGACGGCCGATCCCGTCGAAACGGGCACTGTCGAGGAAGAAAAGGCGACGCTCGAGGCGCTGGGCTTCGACCTCGCCGTGCTTTCGCCCACGTCGATCGCGATCCGCGCGGTGCCCGCACTCCTCAAGGACGCCGATCTCCAGGCGCTCGCGCGCGCCGTGCTCGCCGATCTGCACGAGTACGGCGGCTCGCGCGTGCTCACCGAGCGCCAGCACGAGATGCTCGGCACGCTCGCCTGCCATCACGCGGTGCGCGCGAACCGGCGGCTCACGCTCGACGAGATGAACGCGCTGCTGCGCCAGATGGAAACGACCGAGCGCGCCGACCAGTGCAACCACGGCCGGCCGACCTGGTACCAGCTCACGCTCGCCGATCTCGATCGGCTCTTCATGCGCGGTCAATGACGCAGTCCACGAAACCAGCCGCTGAAGCGTTGCCCGTCGCTTGCCTGCTCGGTCCCACGGCCTCGGGCAAGACGGCGGCCGCGCTTGCGTACGCCGCGCAGTTGGCGGCGCGCGGGCGCACGGTGGAGATCGTCAGCGTCGATTCCGCGCTCGTGTACCGCGAGATGGACATCGGCACCGCGAAGCCGACCGCCGAGGAGCGGGCGGCCGCCGTGCATCATCTGATCGATATCGTCGATCCGCTGGATGCGTATTCCGCCGCCGACTTTCGCGCCGACGCACTGCGCGTGACGGGCGAAATCGTTGCGCGCGGGAACGTGCCGCTGCTCGTGGGCGGCACGATGCTGTATTACAAGGCGCTCACGCAAGGCCTGAACGACCTGCCCTCGGCCGATCCCGCCGTGCGCGCGCAACTCGACGCCGAAGCCGCACGCGACGGCTGGCCCGCCATGCATGCCCGTCTCGCTCAGGTCGATCCGGCCACCGCGGCGCGCCTGGCCCCGAACGACTCGCAGCGCATACAGCGCGCGCTCGAAATTTTCATGCTGAGCGGGCAGCCGATGTCGGTGCTGCTCGCCACGCCGTCCACGCGCGAGGATGAAGCCGCGCGCTATCGCTTCGTGCCGGTTGCGCTCGAACCGTCCGATCGCGGCGTGCTGCACGCGCGCATCGAAGCGCGTTTCGATGCGATGCTCGCGGGCGGCCTCATCGACGAGGTGAGGGCGCTGCGCGCACGCGGCGACCTGAATCCCAGCCTGCCGTCCATGCGCTGCGTGGGCTACCGCCAGGTGTGGGAATACCTCGACGGCGACGCGGACTACGACACCATGCGCGACAAGGGCGTATTCGCCACGCGCCAGCTCTGCAAGCGCCAGCTCACGTGGCTGCGCGCGATGCCGGAGCGCATCGTCGTGGATTGCTGCGCGCAAGACGCGACCGCACAGGCCGTCGCGGCGGTGGAGCGGATTGTCGGCTGAGACCGCCGGCCCATTTTCCCGCCATCGATTCCCGGGCGCCTTGTGCGCCACAACATCCCCACCCACGTTCACTCGACGCGCGTTCGACGACCGCGCGCGCGTCCTCCGCCGCCGCAGCGCGCCACCGAAAACCGCCCTCGCCCGCTTGACTTTCGATCGACCGGATACGATCATTCGTTCACCACTAGAGCAATTGCTCAGGCTCGAGCCGTCAGGCCGCTTTGAGTAAGGAGACACCGAATGAACACCGAACGCAGCAATGCGAACGTGATCCTGCACATCGGCGCCGGGTCGTTTCACCGGGCGCATCAGGCGTGGTACCTGCATCGCGTGAACCTCACGCGCAAGCCCGACGAGGCCGCCTGGTCGCTCACTGTCGGCAACATCCGCTCCGACATGAACGCCGTGATGGACGCGCTGGCCGCGCAGAACGGCGCCTACACGCTCGAAACGGTCACGCCGCAGGGCGAGCGCGCCTACGAAACGATCCGCTCGATCACGCGCGTGCTGCCATGGTCTGCCGATCTCGCGAGCCTGATCGACGCGGGCGCCGACCCGAACTGCAAGATCATCGCGTTCACGGTGACCGAAGGCGGCTATTACCTCGACGAACATGACCGGCTCGACACCGCGAACCCGGACCTCGCTGCCGACCTCAATGGCGGCCGCACGACCATTTACGGTGCCCTCGCCGCGATCCTCGAAGCGCGCATGGCACGCGAGGGCGGCCCCGTCACACTGCAGACCTGCGACAACCTGCGCAGCAACGGCAAGCGCTTTCACGCGGGCATGCGCGAGTTCCTCGCGCTGCGCGGCGCAACGGATCTGCGCGCCTGGTTCGACGCGAACACGGCCTGCCCCGACTCCATGGTCGATCGCATCACGCCACGCCCCACGCCCGACGTGCGCGAGCGCGTGAAGGCGGCGACTGGCGTGGACGACGCCTGTCCCGTGATGGGCGAGGCGTTCATTCAATGGGTGATCGAGGATCACTTCTGCGCCGGGCGGCCCGCCTGGGAGCGCGCAGGCGCGGAGATGGTCGAATCGGTGATGCCCTATGAGGAAGCGAAGATCCGCATCCTCAACGCCACGCACAGCTGCATCGCGTGGGCGGGCACGCTCGTTGGGCTCGACTTCATCCACGAAGGCACCCACGACGCCGACATCCGCACCTTCGCGCGCGAGTATGTGAGCGAGGACGTGATTCCCTGCCTCACGCCCAGCCCGCTCGATCTCGCGAAGTATCGCGACGTCGTGCTCGAACGCTTCAGCAACCCGTATATCCAGGACACGAACCAGCGCGTGGCCGCCGACGGCTACTCGAAGATCCCCGGCTTCATCGCGCCCACGCTCGCGCAACGCATCGCCAGCGGCGCGACGCCTGCCGCCACGGCCATGCTGCCCGCGCTCTTCCTGCGCTTTCTCGCGCGCTGGCACAAGGGCATGCTGCCCTACACCTACCAGGATGGCGTGATGGACCAGGCGGCCGTGCACCGCATGTTCGACAGCGGCGACCCTGTCTCGACGTTTCTCGGCGACAAGCTGCTCTGGGGCGGCCTAGCCGGCAACCCGACGCTGGGCGTCGCCGTGCGCGGCGCGCTCACGCGCGTCGACGCGTGGCTCGCCTCACGCGGCTGCAGCGTGTGAAGCCACACCGCGGCTTGATCCGTCACACCCGCGCCGCGCGCGCCCTCCGGGTCGGCGCGCATGGCGTCGCGCACGGCGCGCGGCTAAAGTAGCGCAACTCTCATTACGACTTCCGCGCGCCTATGTATCTCGGCATCGACCTCGGCACCTCCGAAGTGAAAGTCCTGCTGCTCGCGCCCGACGGCCGCGTGATCGGCACTGCCGGCACGCCCTTCGTCGTCTCGCGCCCGCACCCGCGCTGGTCCGAGCAGAATCCCGCCGACTGGTGGGACGGCACGCGCCGCGCGCTCGCCGCGCTGCGCGAGGCGCATCCGCATGAATTCGCGCAGGTGCGCGGCATCGGCCTTTCCGGACAGATGCACGGCGCCGTGCTGCTCGACGCGCAAGACAACGTCTTGCGCCCCGCGATCCTCTGGAACGACATGCGCGCGGTGGACGAATGCGCCGAGCTCACCGCCCGCGCGCCGCAACTGCATCGCATCGCGGGCAATCTCGCCATGCCGGGCTTCACGGCGCCCAAGCTGCTGTGGGTCGCGCGCCATGAGCCGCAGATCTTTCGCGCAACGGCCTGCGTGCTGCTGCCAAAGGACTATTTGCGCCTGCAACTCACGGGCGGCAAGGTCTCCGATCCATCGGACGCCGCCGGCACGCTCTGGCTCGACGTGGCCAAACGCGACTGGTCCGACGCGCTGCTCGACGCCTGCAACATGACGCGCGCACAAATGCCCGCGCTCGCCGAAGGCAGCGCGCCTTCCGGCACGCTGCTGCCCGCGCTCGCGCGCGAATTCGGCCTGCGCGAGGACGTGGTCGTCGCCGCGGGCGGCGGCGACAACGCGACGAGCGCCATCGGCATCGGCGCGACGCAGCCCGGCGACGGCTTCGTCTCGCTCGGCACCTCGGGCGTGCTCTGCGTGGTGGGCGACCGCTTCCGGCCCAACCCCGCTTCCGCCGTGCATGCGTTCTGCCACGCGATTCCGGACCGCTGGCACCAGATGAGCGTCGTGCTTTCGGCGGCGAGCTGCCTGCGCTGGGTCTGCAAGCTCACGGGCACGAACGAGCCCACGCTGCTCGCCGAAGTCGAACAGCTGGGCGTGCAAACGCTCGCCGAAGCCCCGCTTTTCCTGCCCTATCTCTCGGGCGAGCGCACGCCGCACAACGACCCGTACGCGCAGGGCGTGTTCTTCGGCATGACGCACGCGACCGACCGCGCGCTGCTCGGCTACGCCGTGCTCGAAGGCGTGACGCTCGCGCTCACCGACGGCCTCGACGCGCTCGCGGCCGCCGGCACCGAAGTGGGCGCGCTGTCGATGCTGGGCGGCGGCGCGCGCAGCGGCTACTGGGCGCAACTGGTTGCGGACGCATTCAACACCCCCACGCGCCAGCACGGCGGCGGCGAAACGGGCGCGGCGCTCGGCGCGGCGCGCCTTGGCTGGCTCGCGGCGGGCGGCGACACGCGCGAGGTGCTGACGAAGCCGCCCGTGGTGGCCGAGTACACGCCGAACGCCTCGCGCCACGCGGCGCTGCGCGAGCGGCTGACCGCCTACCGCGCGCTGTACCGCCACGTGCGCCCGCTTTTCGAGCCCTCGCGCGAACGCCTCGCGTAAGTTGCGCAAATTCGTGCAGTAAACTTCGGCCCCGATCCCGCTCCGACCACCACCGTGCCCAAGTCCACCGAAAAACTCGATCTCGCGACCCGCGCCGCCTGGCTCTACTACGTGGCCGGCAACACCCAGAACGAAATCGCCGAGAAGCTGCAGGTGTCGCGCCCCGTCGCGCAGCGCCTTGTCGCGTTCGCGGTCGAGAAGAACCTTATTCGCGTGCGCGTCGATCACCGTCTCGCCGATTGCCTCGCCCTCGCCGACGCGCTTTCGAAGCGCTACGGCCTTTCGGTCTGCGAAGTGGTGCCCGTGGACAACGACACACCCGAGGAAATCGACCGCAAGCTCGCGGTAGCGGGCGCACAAGTGATGGAGCGCTACCTCACCGAAGAACGGCCGATGGTGGTGGCGGTGAGCAGCGGACGTACCCTCAAGGCGGCCGTCGATCAGATCGCGCAACTGGAGCGGCCGCAGCATCGGCTCGTTTCGATGGTGGGCGCGATCGCCCAGGACGGCTCGTCGAACCGCTACGACGTCGCGCTGCATATCTCCGAGAAAACCGGCGGCAAGCACTTCCTGCTGCCCGCACCGCTCATCGCCGATAACGAGGCCGAGCGCGCGCAGTGGTGCAATCACCGGCTCTATCGCATCGTCGAATCGCTTTCGGGCGAGGCCGATGTCGCATTCGTCGGCATTGGCAACATCGGCGAGCATTGCCCGCTGCATGAGGACGGCTTCATCACCTCCGACGAAGTGCGCGAATTGATGGGCCAGGGCGCTGTGGCCGAAATGCTCGGCCTGCCGATCGACGCAGCCGGCAAGCGTGTCGATTCCCCCACGGGCCGCCGCGTGACGAGCGTGTACCTCGATTCGCCGCCGCGCCGCCCGACCATCGGTTTTGCAGGCGGCGCGCGCAAGCGCGAAGCCGTGATCGCGGCGCTCAACGGCGGCTGGCTCTCCGGGCTCGTCACCGACGAGCTGTGCGCGCGCGCGGCGATCGAACGCTAAACCCTGCACCGAACAAAAAAAGAAGCCCGCGCGAAGCGGGCTAACAAAGGCAACCTCAGGTACCTCGCCACACAAACACCGCCTCACGCTTCGAGGCGGTGCGTCCAGCAAGCCAGTGAAATCACGCAGCCAGTTGCTGCGCGAAACGACGCTCGAACGCGAGACCATCCGCATTGAAGAGATGGCAATGATCGGGCGTCGAGCCGACCTTGAACGCCTCGCCGCGCTCGTGCCGCTCCAGCGGCGGAATGCGCGCGATCAGGCCGTCGGGTGCAACCGGGCATTCGGCGTAGAGATAGGCCGCGTCGCCAAGCGATTCGACCGTCATCGCCTTCGCGCTCACGCCTTCTCCGCCCGTCATGATGTGCAGATGCTCGGGACGGATGCCCACCGTCACCTTGTCGCCTTCGCGCGCCGTGCCGGGCTCCACGGCCACCTTCTGCGTATCGCCCGTCTCGTAGCGCACGACAATGCCGTCGCTCTCGACTCTCTGCACCGTGCCGTCGAGGAAGTTCATCTTCGGCGAGCCGATGAAACCCGCCACGAAGCGGTTCGCCGGCGCGTGATACAGACGGTTCGGACTGCCGACCTGTTCGACGTTGCCCGCGGAGAGCACGACGATCTTGTCGGCGAGCGTCATCGCTTCGACCTGATCGTGTGTCACGTAGATCATTGTGGTCTTCAGTTCATCGTGCAGACGCGCGAATTCGAGGCGCATCTTCACGCGCAGCGCGGCATCGAGGTTCGAGAGCGGCTCGTCGAACAGGAACACCTTGGGCTTGCGCGTGATCGCGCGCCCGATCGCCACGCGCTGGCGCTGGCCGCCCGAAAGCTGCTTGGGCTTGCGGTCGAGCAAGTGGTCGATATGCAGGATCTTCGCGGCGTTCTTCACGGCCGCGTCGATCTCGGGCTTCTTCGCGCCCGCGAGCTTCAGGCCAAACGCCATGTTGTCGTAGAGCGTCATGTGCGGATAGAGCGCGTACGACTGGAACACCATTGCAATGCCGCGCTTGGCCGGAGGCACGTCGTTCATGCGCGTGCCGTCGATCATCAGGTCGCCGCCGCTGATGTCCTCAAGCCCAGCGATCATGCGCATGAGCGTGGTCTTGCCGCAGCCGCTCGGGCCAACGAACACGACGAACTCACCGTCGCCGATGTCGAGGTTCACGTCACGCAGGACTTCGTTGTCGTCGTAGAGCTTCAGTACGTCTCTGAGGATCACGCTTGCCATGATATGTCTCCGTTTCTGCCTGATTCAGTTCGAACGCGTATGCGCCCTGTTCATCCATTGCGCCACCCGCGCAGGCAGCGTCGTCATGTCGTCGAAAATTTCGATTGCACCCGCTTCGCGCAACTCGTGCGCGTGCGCGTCGCCGCCCACGTGCGTTCCGCCCACGAAGCCGAGCACGGTCATGCCGGCCGCGCGCGCCGAGCTCACACCCGTCACGCTGTCCTCGACCACAAGGCACGCGGCGGGCGCGACGTCCATGCCCTGCGCCGCCGCGAGGTAGACATCGGGCGCGGGCTTCGGTTTGGCGACGATATCCGCGCAGTACACGCGCGCGCCAAAGAAGCGTTCGAGTCCGTTGCGCGCCAGCACTTCGCGCACCACCGCCGTGTAGCTGTTGCTCGCGCAGGCCTTGGTGAGCGTCACGGCTTCCAGCGCGGCGACGACGCCCGGGAAAAGCGGCGCCTCACGCGCTTGGGCTTCTGCGACCGCGCGGATCGCATCGACGTCCGCTGCGCTCAGGCTGCGCCCGAGTGCCTCGCCCGCGCCGCCCAGCACGCGCTCGATGCGCTGGCCAAGCAGCGGCATCACGACCGGCGCCGCGTCCACACCGGGCCAGCGCGCTTCGAGTTCGCGCACCAGCACGCTGGCCGCCACGGCTTCGCTGTCGATCAGCACGCCGTCGCAGTCGCAGATGAGGGCTTGAATGGGCATCGCGTGGTCCATTTACTTGACTGCACCGAACGTAAGGCCGCGTACCAGCTGCTTCTGCGAAAGCCAGCCGACGATCAGCACCGGCGCGACCGCCAGCAGCGACGCCGCGGAAAGCTTCGCCCAGAAGAGCCCCTCAGGACTCGAATACGAAGCGATGAACACGGTAAGCGGCGCGGCGTTCGAGCTGGAGAGGTTGATGCTCCAGAATGCTTCGTTCCACGAAAGAATGATCAGCAGCAGTGCGGTGGAGGCGAGGCCCGGCACCGCCATCGGCATGAGCAGATAGACGATCTCCTGCCAGGTGGCCGCGCCGTCCATACGCCCCGCTTCGAGAATGTCGCGTGGAATCTCGTTGAAGTACGTGTACGCCATCCACACCGCGATAGGCAGGTTGATGAGCGTATAGACGATGATGAGCCCGCTCACCGTGTCGAGCAGCCCCGTGTTCTTCCACAGCAGATAGATCGGCACGAGCACGCCCACCGAAGGCATCATCTTCGTGGAGAGCATCCACAACAGGATCTTCTGCGTGCGCTGGTTCGGGAAGAACGCCATCGCGTAGGCCGCGGGCACGGCGAAGATCAGGCAGACGACCGTCACGCCCGCCGAGATCAGCACCGAATTCCAGGCGAACGCGAAGTAGTTGCTGCGCGCGAACACCTCGCGGAAGCTGTCGAGCGTCGGCAGGAAGAAGATCGTCGGAATATAGGCCTGCTGCTCGGTCTTGAATGCCGTGATCGTCATCCAGAAGATCGGGAAGAACAGCGCAATCGCGATCAGCCAGGCGAGCAGCCCCGGGACCACGCGACCAAGGAACTGCAGCGGCGACGAATGGTTGACCGCATCGGGCGATCGAGCAGGCGTAGCAGTAATCTGGCTCATTTTTCGTACTCCCCTTTGAGGTTGCGCGCGAGCATGCGCACGAGGAAGAACGACACGATGTTCGCCAGCACGACAGCGAGAATGCCGCCAGCCGAAGCGATACCCACGTCGAACTGCTGCAGGCCCAACGAGTAGATCAGGTAGGTGAGGTTCGTGGTCGCGTTGCCGGGACCGCCGCCCGTGGTCGTGTAGATCTCGGCGAAGATCGAGAGCAGGAAGATGGATTCCATCATCACGACAACGGCAATCGCGCGCCGCAGGTGCGGCAGCGTGATGTAGAAGAACAAGGCGATGGGCCCCGCGCCGTCGATCTTCGCGGCTTCCTTCTGCTCCTGGTCGAGCGACTGGATCGCCGTGAAGAGAATGAGGAACGCGAACGGCAGCCATTGCCAGGCCACGATCATGATGACCGCGGTGAGCGGATACACGGCGAACCAGTCGATCGGCGTCATGCCCATCGAGCGCATCGCGATGGCCACGAGGCCATACACCGGATGCAGGATCATGTTCTTCCAGATCAGCGCGCTCACCGTGGGCATTACGAAGAACGGCGCGATGGCGAAGAGGCGCGCCACGCCCTGGCCCACGAACTTGCGGTCGAACAGCACTGCCATCAGCACGCCGCCGACCACGGTGATCACGAGCACCGCCACGATCAGCTCGATGGTGTGCACGATCGACGGCACGAACGAGGGGTCGGTAGCGAGGAACCGGTAGTTGTCGAAGCCCGCGAAACCCTTGAGGTCCGGATTCAGCAGGTTGTATCGCGTGAACGAATACCAGATCGTCATCGCGAGCGGGATCGTCATCCACAGCAGCAGCACCGCGACGGACGGCGACACGAGCCAGCGCGACGCCGTGCGGCGCGATTCGACCTGCTGCGGTTTCTGTGGCGTGCGCGCTCGATTGAATATAGGCATGGGGAGATGGAGATGACGCATGAGGACCACCCTTCTCGGTTGCGCGCCTGCTCAGGGTGCAGGCGCTGCATCGGCTTCGCGAGGGCGCGCGCCGCGCCGGGCGGCCCGGCGCGCGCTCGCGTGACTACGCTGGCTGCTCGAACATCGCAGCCTCATTTTTCGCCTTTACTTCTGATACCCGGCTTGCGCCACGGCGCGGTTGGCAGCGGCGTTACCCGCCGTGAGCGCCTGATCGACGCTCATCTGCCCTGCCACGGCGCCCGCAACGCTTTGGCCCACGACCGTACCGAACGACTGGAACTCAGGAATCCCAACGAACTGGATACCCGTGTACGGCACCGGCTTAGCGGTCGGATGGGTCGGATCGGCGGTCTGGATCGCCTTCAGCACGAAGTCGGAGAACGGCGCGGCCTTCTTGTACTCGGGATTCTGATACGTCGAAATCCGCGTACCCGACGGCACCGAAGCCCAGCCCTCGTCCTGCGCGACCATCTGGACATACTCTTTCGAGGTCGCCCATTCGATGAACTTCTTCGCGGCGTCCTGCGACTTCGACGACTTCGGCACGGCGAGCGCCCACGACCACAGCCAGTGCGCGCCATTGGGCGTGACTTCGGTCGGCGCGGCCGCGAAGCCGATCTTGTCGGCCACCTGCGACTGCTGCTTGTTGTAGAGAATGCCCGCGGCCACCGTGGCGTCGATCCACATCGCGCACTTGCCCGATGACATCAGCGTGAGGTTTTCGTTGAAGCCGTTCGAGCTCGCTCCCGGAGGGCCATCCTTCTTCAGCATATCGACATAGAAGTTCACCGCTTTCTTCCACTCGGGCGACGTGAGCTGCGCTTGCCACTTCTCGTCGAACCAGCGGCCGCCGAAGGTGTTCGCGACCGTCGTCACGTACGCCATGTTCTCGCCCCAGCCGGCCTTGCCGCGCAGGCAGATGCCGTACTGGCCGGCCGATTTGTCGGTCAGCTTGTCGGCGAAGTCGCGGATCTGGTCATAGGTCGGCTGCTCGGGCATCTTGAGGCCCTTCTTGTCGAACAGGTCCTTGCGGTAATACGTCATCGAGCTTTCGACGTAAAACGGCAGCGCATAGAGCGTGCCGTTGTACGAGAGACCGTCGCGCGCGGTCTTCACCACGTCGTCGAGATCGTAGCTCGCGGGCAGGTTCGTCATCGGCACGATCCAGCCGCGCTTGCCCCATTGCGGCGCCTCGTACGTGCCGATCATCATCACGTCGAACTGGCCGCTGTTGGTCGTGATGTCGGTGGTCGCGCGCTGGCGCAGCACGTTTTCTTCGAGGATCACCCAGTTCAGCTTGATGCCCGGATTGGCCTTCTCGAAGGCCGGCGAGAGCTTCTTCAGCTCGATCATGTCCGGATTGTTCAACATGGCGATCGTAACGGTTTGCGCGTGGGCGGCGCTGGCTGCGGCGACGAGTGCACCCGCACTCACCGCGCGACTTATGCACTTCGCGGCGGTCTTCATTGCTGGCTTCATGACGTTGTCTCCTTGTTCGTTGCGTTATGTCTTGCTGCAGCCGTGCTGCTGTCGTGATGCGTTGTGCAAGGGTTGCGGGCGAGGGTTGCGGGAAATATCAGCTCATCCAGTTGCCGCCGTCGACGTTCAGGGTCTGCGCGGTGATGTAATCGGCGTCGGCGGAAGCGAGAAAGAGCGCGGCTCCTGTGAGATCCTCGGGCAGGCCCATGCGCCCGAGCGGCACGGCCTCACCCACCAGTCGCTTCTTCTCGCCGAGCGGGCGATGCTCGTAACGCGCAAAGAGCGCGTCGACCTGCTCCCACATCGGCGTGTCGACCACGCCCGGTGCGATGCCGTTCACGTTGATGCGATGCGGCGCCAGCGCGAGCGCCGCCGACTGCGTGTAGCTCAGCACGGCGGCCTTGGTTGCGCAGTAGTGCGAAACGAGTGCCTCGCCGCGGCGGCCCGCCTGCGAAGACATGTTGATGATCTTGCCGCCCTGCCCCTGCTCGACCATATGGCGCGCCACGGCCTGCATGAGGAAGAACATGCCCTTCACGTTCACCGCGAAGAGGCGGTCATACACGTCCCAGGATTCGTCGAGGAGCGGGCGCATGTCGAAGAGCGCCGCGTTGTTGAAAAGAATGTCGATGCGGCCGAAGCGCTCGACCGATCTAAGCACGATGCGCTCGATGTCCTCTCGGCGCGTGACGTCTGCGGAGATCGCGAGCACGCGCTCGGGGTACGCGGCGGCGAGCGACGGCGCGACGGCATCGGCCGGCTTCACGTCGACGAGCACGCAGCGCGCGCCTTCGTCCAGATAGCGCTGCGCGACCGCCTCGCCAATACCGCTCGCCGCGCCGGTCAGCACGGCTACCTTGTCCTGCAAACGTCCTGCCGCTCGCGTCGCGGTGTGTGCCACAGGTTGTCTCCAATTTTCGTCCGTGTGGGGCGCGCCCGGCTGGTGCTCCGGGGAGCATCTGAGCGATCGCCCGACATGTGAGCATTTGCTCTGTCGTTGATCGAATGATCGGATACGAGTCGGAGACTGTCAAGGCGAACCAACGCGATTGGCCGAGATTTCGATGGTGCGGCGCGCAAGCCTTGGCTGGCTGTGGCCCGCGGATCCGGCCCCCTGCCCGGATGGCGAGCTAACTCGCCAATCGAAGTGATACGTTATATCATCTCGCCTTCGCGACACCGACGCGCCCGCTTTCAGGCTCCCTTATCAACAAGGATAGAACCATGATCACGTTCACCCACGCGAACTGCCCGCCCCGCGCGGCTACGGCCGGCGCGCGCCGGGGCTTCGCGCTCGCGCGTTTCGCGGCCAGGCTCGCTCTCGCGCTGGGGACGGCGTTCGGCGGCGCGACTGCAGCCATGGCGGCGCAGGCGGCCAGTGCCGCCCTTCCCGTCGTTGCAGCGGAAAACTTCTACGGCGACGTCGTCAAGCAGATCGGCGGCAATTACGTGGACGTGACGAGCATCCTGAGCAACCCCGACCAGGACCCGCATCTCTTCGAAGCGAGCCCGAAGACCGCCCGCGCGCTCCAGAACGCGCGCGTGGTCGTCTATAACGGCGCGGACTACGACCCGTGGATGACCAAGCTGCTCGGCGCAACAAGCAGCGGGAAAAGCGCGAACAGCCGCACGACGATCATTGCGGCGGACCTCGTCGGCAAGAAAGCGGGCGACAATCCGCACCTCTGGTATGACCCGAAGACCATGCCTGCCGTGGCGCGCGCCGTGAGCGCCGCGCTCGGCGCCGCGGACCCCGCGCACAAGAGCGTGTACGATGCCAACCTGGCAACGTTCCTCGCCTCGCTGCAACCGGTCGACGCCAAGGTCGCGGCGCTGCGCGCGCGCTACCAGGGGCAGCCCGTCACGGCCACGGAGCCGGTATTCGGCTATATGTCGGATGCGGTCGGCCTCGACATGCGCAACCTGCGCTTTCAGCTCGCGACGATGAACGACACCGAGGCAAGCGCGTCGGACATCGCGGCATTCGAGCGCGACCTGCGCGAGCGCCGCGTGCGTGTGCTGATCTACAACAGCCAGGCGACCGAGGCCCTCACGCGGCGCATGCTGGCGCTGGCGAAGCAGTCGAACGTGCCGTCCGTGAGCGTGACCGAGACACAGCCGGCCGGCGTGAGCTTCCAGCAATGGATGCTCGTGCAGCTCGACTCGCTCGACAAGGCGCTTGCAGCGGGAACCGCAGGGCAACACTAACCGTATTCAGCAAGGACAGATGTCATGACCGGGGCCGGCCCTTCGCCCACCGATATCGCTTCACAACACCATGCGCATCGCGCGCCCACGCCTGTGCTCACGCTCGCGGGCGTGACGCTCTCGCTCGGCGAGCGCACGATCCTGCGCGATGCGAACTTTGCAGTGAACCAGGGCGAATTCATCGGCGTGCTCGGGCCGAACGGCGCGGGCAAGACCACGCTCATGCGCGCCATCCTCGGCCTCGTGCCGGCCTCGCACGGCGCGATTCGCGTGCTGGGCGAGCCGGTCGCGCGCGGCAACGCGAAGATCGGCTACATGCCGCAAACGCGCACGGCGCTCGCAAGCCGCCGCGTGCGCGGCCGCGACTTCGTGGCGATGGCCGCCGACGGCCACCGCTGGGGCCTGCCGCGCGCCGACGCCGCCACGCGCGCCGACGTCGCGCGCGTGCTCGATCTCGTGGGTGCGAGTGCGCTTGCGGATCGCCCGCTTTCGGAGCTCTCGGGCGGCGAGCGCCAGCGCCTGCTGCTCGCGCAATGCCTGCTCGGCGACCCGAAGCTGCTGCTGCTCGACGAGCCGCTCATCAGCCTCGACCCGAATCATCAGCGCGGCGTGGTCGAACTCGTGCGCCGCGTGCAGCGCGAGCTTGGCATTGCGGTGCTGTTCTCCGCGCACGAACTCAATCCGTTGCTCAACGCGCTCGATCGCGTGCTCTATCTCGGCAACGGCGTGGCCGCGCTCGGCAGCGTGGACGAAGTCATCACCGCGCCCGTGCTCTCGCGCCTTTACGGCTCGCCTATCGAAGTGATGCGCATGAAGGGCCGCATCTTCGTGATGTCGGGCGACGTGGAAGTCGAAAAGCACGACCACGAACATGAGCACGACCATGGCCATGACCACGGCGGCCACGGCCACGCGCACGGCCATGGTCACGGCGACAACAACGACAACACACACGGCCACACGCACGATGCTTGAATACGATTTCATGGTGAACGCCTTCGCGGCGTCGGGCATCGTGGCGGTGCTCGCGGGCGTGGTGGGCTATTTCCTCGTGATGCGCGGCCAGACCTTCGCGGGCCACGCGCTTTCGCACGTGGGCTTCACGGGTGCCACGGGCGCCGTACTGCTGGGCGTTTCGCCGATGTGGGGCATGGTGGGCTTCACGCTCGCCGCGGGCGTTTCGATGGGGGCGCTCGGCGAAAAGCTCGCGGGCCGCGACGTGGCGATCGGCGTGATTCTTTCGCTCGCACTCGGTTTCGGCCTGCTGTTTCTGCACTTCTTCACGTCGTATGCCACGCAGGTCACGGCGCTCCTGTTCGGCAACGTGCTGGGCGTGAACCGCGAAACGCTCGGCGTGCTTGCCGCCCTCGCCGTGGCGAGCCTGGCGGCACTGGCCGCCATCATGCGGCCACTGCTGTTCGCCTCGCTGCAGCCCGAACTCGCCGAAGCAAAGGGCGTGTCGCTGCGCGCGGTTTCGATGCTGTTCCTCGCCATCGCCGCGCTCGCGGTGGCCGCGTGCACGCAGATCGTCGGCGTGCTGCTCGTCTTTACGCTGATGGTCGGTCCGGCCGCCGCCGCGCAGAATCTCACCACGCGCCTTTCCACCGGACTCGTTCTGGCCGCGCTGCTCGCGCTCGTGCAAGCGTGGCTCGGCGTCACGCTCGCGTTTTATACCGACTGGCCCACCAGCTTCTGGATCACCGCGCTCGCCGCGCTCGTCTACGGCGCGAGTCTGATCGGGCGTCGCTAGGACGTTACGCGCGTAATGAGCAAGGCGTTGCCCCTCGCGGGTGCAACGCCTTTTTTGCATTTACGCCTCATCACGATGCCGGGGGAAACCAGGTTCGAACGCGGCCATACAGATCGATGAAGCGCGCATAGCGCTGCGCGAGCGCGGCGTCCTCGCGCGGCGACGCCACCTGAGTCGCCGCCGGGGCAAGCGCCGCGAGGTCGCTCATGCGCCAGTGCCCGCAGGCGAGGCCGCCCAGCATCGCCGCGCCGCGCGCCGCGGCGTTCGGGCAGTCGATCGCGTAGAGGTCCGCGTCGAGCGTGTCGGCGAGCAACTGCCGCCAGCGCGCGTCCACGGAGCCGCCGCCCGCGAGTTTGAGCGCCGGCACACTGCGTTCGTTGGCAACGGTGTCCGCAACGTCGCGCGTGCTGCGCACGGCGTCTAGCCCCGCGCGCAATGCGAATGCCACACCCTCGAACGCCGCGCGCATGAGCGTGCCGCGCGAGTCGCCAAGGGCAGCGCCGAGCCAGCCGCCGCGCGCCGTGGGGTCGAGCCACGGTGAGCGCTCCCCGCTCAAATAAGGCAGGAATGCCAGCGTCTCCGAAGGCAGCACGGCGAACGCGTCCGCGTAGGCCGAAGCCCAGTCGTAGGCCAGCCAGCCGCGCGCCGCTTCGAGCGCCACGCCCACGTTCTGCATCGCGGCCATGGTGTACCAGCCGCCCGTGGCCGAGCGGTAGCGATGCAGCCCGCGCCGCGCGGGCGGCTCGCTGCGCGCGGTCACGACGATCTGGCCGCCGGTGCCCGTGGTGAGGAGCGCGTCGCCTTCGTCGGCCAGACCGCTGCCGAACGCGGCGCACGGCGTGTCGCCTGCCCCCGTCGCGAGCACGATGCCTGCTGGCAAACCGAGCGCTTGCGCAGCGGCCGCGCTGAGCGCGCCGCTCGCTTCATGCGATGCGGCCAACGGTGCGAACCACCGCGCCGGCAATCCCAGCCGCTCGATCAGCGCGAAATCCCACGCACCGTCGGGTGCGGCGAGCGCCGTCGCGCATGCGTCCGAGGGATCGGCGTTGAGCGCGCCACCGAGCGCCATGCGCAGCCAGTCTTTCGGCTGCAGCGCCCAGCGTGCGGCTTGTGCGACTTGCGGCTCGTGCTGCAGAACCCAGCGCAGCAGCGGCCCCGCCATGCCGGGCGCAACGGGGTTGGGCTGCGGATGCTCGGCTTCGTCCGGCCATGCATCGAGCAGCGCATGTGCGCGCGTGTCGGGCCAGAGCATTGCGGGGCGCAGCGCGCGGCCCGCTTCATCGGTGAGTACGACGCCGTGCATTTGCCCGGAAAACCCGATGGCTCGCACCGCCGCGCGCTCGCTTTCGGGCAGTCGCGCGCAGGCCGTGACGAGCGCGTCCCACCAGCGATCCACGGCGATCTCGGCCCAGCCGGGTTGCGGCGTATCGAGCGCGTAGGGCACGCTCGCGGCGGCGCGCTCGACGCCATCGCCATCGATGATGCCTAGCTTGAGTGAACCGGTGCCGAGGTCGATGCCGAGAAAACGCGTTTGCGATGGGCTCATGGGAAACGGTGCGCGAGATTGTGCGGGGAAGGAAAGGCCATCATACCGGCGCGATGCGCGGCGAGATGCACGGTGCGAAACGTGCGTTAAGCAGGACTTTCAAACGTGCCTCGAACCCGCGCGCAACACCGCCGATTTCGACGCGAAAAACGCCCATTCTCGGGTTAACCCGGTGGGTGCGCGCGCGATGCAAAATGGCTCACATCCGGCATTCGGAATAGAGATCATAACGGCGCGGCCATATGTGACATGACCCGCGCGGCATGGCCGGTCTGCCCTCGATACTGCGGTACACGTTCGTTAGGTCCGCCGTGCCGCCACGCCCGCGCCGCGTCTCCCATCGCGCGAGAGCGCTCAACCGCCGCAAACAGGGGCGTTCCCGCCTTGCGCCGTCACGCGCGCGGTCCAAAACGTGGCCCGGTGAAGCCGTCACGAAACCGCCTCACACGCCCCGCGCACGCTGATCCCACCCTTATGTCGCCTGTCCATCTCGACGGGTGCATATCGTGCCCGGAAAGCACGGAATAGTCCCCAGCGGTCTTGTTGCATATTTTCTTACCGCATACCTTGGAGGCCATATCCCTAAACGAAGAGACGGAGACAGACGACATGCAAGCCAAGGGCATTGAGGACCAGGCCGCCAAGCGATCTGGCCAGAAGCAGGTGCACCCCTGCGACGAGCGCCTGCCGTTCAGCCAGTTGCTGACACTCGGCATTCAGCACGTGCTCGTGATGTACGCAGGCGCGGTCGCCGTGCCGCTCATCGTCGGCGGCGCGATCGGGTTGCCGAAGGATCAGGTCGCCTTCCTCATCAGCGCCGACCTGTTCGCCTGCGGCATCGCCACGCTGATCCAGACGCTCGGCCTGTGGATCTTCGGCATTCGCCTGCCCGTGATCATGGGCTGCACGTTCGCCTCGGTCGGCCCGATGATCGCCATCGGCACCAATCCGTCGCTCGGTCTGCTCGACATCTTCGGCTCGACCATCGCGGCGGGTGCGATCGGCATCGTGATCGCGCCAATGATCGGCAAGCTGCTGCGCTTCTTCCCGCCCGTGGTGGTGGGCACCGTGATCGCGGTGATCGGCCTCTCGCTCATGGAAGTGGGCATCAACTGGGCCGCCGGCGGCGTGGGCAATCCCGATTACGGCAACCCCATCTACCTCGGCCTCTCGCTGCTCGTGCTGATGCTGATCCTGCTCATCAACAAGTTCGGGCGCGGCTTCGTCGCCAATATCTCGGTGCTGCTCGGCATTGTCGCGGGCTTTGCCATCGCGCTTGCGCTTGGCCGCGTGAATCTGGAAGGCATGGCGAGCGCGCCGTGGGTCGGCATCGTCATGCCGTTCCACTTCGGCATGCCGAAGTTCCACATCCTGCCGATCGCGACGATGGTGATCGTGATGTTCGTGACCTTCATCGAATCGACGGGCATGTTCCTCGCCGTGGGCGACATGGTCGAGCGCCCCGTCGATCAGGCCACGCTCGTGCGCGGTCTGCGCGTGGACGGCCTCGGCACGATGATCGGCGGCATTTTCAACTCGTTCCCGCACACGTCGTTCTCGCAGAACGTCGGCCTCATCGGCGTGACGGGCGTGAAGAGCCGCTATGTGTGCGCGATGGGCGGCGTAATTCTCGTGCTGCTCGGCCTCTTTCCGAAGATGGCGCAGATGGTCGCCTCGGTGCCCGCCTTCGTGCTGGGCGGCGCGGGCATCGTGATGTTCGGCATGGTGGCGGCGAACGGCATCAAGGTGCTCTCGCGGGTGGACTTCGTGAAGAACCAGCACAACCTCTTCATCGTCGCCGTGAGCGTGGGCTTCGGTCTCGTGCCGGTGGTGTCGCCGCACTTTTTCTCCAAGCTGCCGCCCGCGTTTTCGCCGCTGCTCCATAGCGGCATCCTGCTCGCCTCGGTTTCGGCGGTCGTGCTGAACCTGATCTTCAATGGCGCAAAGAGCGAGAAGGCCGCCGAGCGCGCCATCCGCCGCGCCGGCCACGATCTCGAACGCCATCCCGACGCTGAACAAGCTCCGGACGCGGGCCACGAAATGCCGCGCTCGGCCGCGCATTGAGCTGATCGAATCGAATTGAACGTATTGAGTTGACGCGAGAGGTACCCCGCTCGCAGGTGTTCACCTACACACACATGCGGGAGGGGTCTTTTGCTGGTTCGGCGCCATGGGCAACCATGGCGCCTTTTTTTTGCCGCTTTTGCCTTTCTAACGCGCACAAAAAATCGCGCACAAAAAAACGCCACGGTCTCCCGTGGCGTTCTTGCTTCCTGCTGCGTAAGCGATGATGCCGCTTACCCCGCCGTCGCAGCCGAAGCCGCCACCGGCGCGCTGGCCGCACCATAGTCGACCGGCGCATCGGGCTCACGCGGCGTCTCGCCCGCGTGCTCGATCCAGCCGCCACCCAACGCGCGATACAGATCGACGAGGTTGGTCAGCCGCGCGAGGCGCGCCGTGACGAGCGACTGCTGCGCGGTGTAGAGGCTCGTCTGCGCGGCGAGCACCGGCAGATAGCTGTCCACGCCGTTCCTGTAGCGCAGTTCCGAAAGATCGAGCGAGCGCTGGTTCGCGAAGGTGCTGCGCTCGAGCGCCGCGATCTGCTCGTCGTACGTGCCGCGCGCAGCCAGACCGTCGGCCACTTCGCGGAACGCCGACTGGATCGACTTCTCGTAGCTGGCGATCTCAATGCGCTTCTCGACATTCGCGAGTTGCAGATTCGCGATGTTCGAGCCGCCTTCGAAGATCGGCAGCGTGACCTGCGGCACGAAACTCCACGCCGCCGTGCCCGCCTTGAAGAGCCCGCCGAGCGACAGGCTTTCGGTGCCGAATGCCGCCGTGAGCGAGATCTTCGGGAAGAACGCCGCACGCGCCGCGCCAATGTTGGCGTTTGCTGCGAGCAGCGTTTCCTCGGCCTGCATGATGTCCGGACGCCGCGTGAGCAGGTCCGACGGCAGTCCTGCCGGAATGTCGTTGAGCAGGGCCTGGCCGTCGAGCGGCAGGCCTTGCGGCAGATCCGCCGGCAGCGGCTCGCCAATCAGCAGCACGAGCGCGTTCTCGGCCTGGGCACGAGCCCGCAGTTGCGCCTGCATGTTGGCCTGCGCGTTCTCGACCACCGTTTGCGCCTGACGCAAATCCAGCTCGGTGCCCGTGCCCGTATCGAACTGCGCCTTCGCGATGTTGTACGAGTCCTGCGCCGTCTTGAGCGTTTCCTGCGTGACCTTCAGCAGGTCGTCGTCGGAGAGCATGGTCAGGTACTGGTCCGCGACTTCCGAAACCAGCGTGATCTCGGCTGCCTTGCGCGCATACGCCGTCGAGAGGTACTGCGCCAACGCCTGGTCCTTCAGGCTGCGGATGCGCCCCCAGAAGTCGATTTCCCACGACGCCTGCACACCCACGTTGTAGACGCTGTACGGGTTGTTCGCCGTGGTCTGCAGATCACGCGGCACACGCGTGCGCGTGTCCGTCGCCGTACCGTTGATCGCGGGGAACAGTTCGGCGCGCGCGATCTGATACTGCGCGCGCGACGCCTCGACGTTGAGCACCGAGACGCGCAGGTCGCGGTTGTTCTTCAGCGCGATCGCGACGAGCTGCTGCAGTCGCGGATCGACGAAGAACTCGCGCCAGCCGATGTCGGTTGCCGCAGCGCCCTTCGCGCTCGGGGCGGCCTGACCGTTCGCGCCCGCGGCGACCGGCTGCGTCGCGTAGACGCCGCCCTGCGGGAAGCTTTGCGACACCGGCGCTTCGGGCCGGTTGTAGTGCGGCTCCATCGTGCAACCTGCCAGGAGCGCAGCGGCCAACGCTGCGGCGCCCGCTGCAATTACGGATAGTTTATGCATCTCAATGTCCTTCCTTGCCCGGGCCGTCGCCGTTGCTGCCGCCAGTGCCACCTGCGCCACCTGCGCTGCCGCCCGTGCCGCCCTGACCGCCGGCGTTGCCGCCGTTGTCGTTGTCATGGTCGTGCGCGTGGTGCTCTTCGTAGTGCTGGAGCGCGACGTCCGCGTCTTCCTTCTCGCCCGCGAACTTCGCACGAATCACGACGAAGAACATCGGGATCATGAAGATCGCGAGGAACGTGGCCGTGAGCATGCCGCCGATCACGCCCGTGCCGATCGCGTGCTGCGAAGCCGAACCCGCGCCGTTACTGATCGCGAGCGGCAGCACGCCGAGAATGAACGCCAACGACGTCATCAGAATCGGCCGCAGACGCAGTCGCGAAGCTTCGAGCGCTGCCTCGACCGGTCCCATCTTCCCTTCGGCCTGCAGGTCTCGCGCGAACTCCACGATCAGAATCGCGTTCTTCGCCGAAAGACCCACGGTGGTCAACAGACCCACCTGGAAGAACACGTCGTTCTCGAGGCCGCGCAAGGTCACCGCCAGCAGCGCGCCGAGCACGCCGAGCGGCACCACCATGATGACCGCGAACGGAATCGACCAGCTTTCATACAGCGCCGCGAGACACAGGAACACGACGAGGATCGAGATGCCGTACAGAATCGGCGCCTGCGAACCCGACTGGCGTTCCTGATACGACAGACCCGTCCATTCGTAGCCGATACCCGCGGGCAGCTTCGCCGCGATCTGCTCCATGGCCGTCATGGCCTGGCCGGTCGACTTGCCCTGCCCCGCCTGACCCTGGATTTCCACGGCCGAGATACCGTTGTAGCGCTCGAGCTTCGGCGAACCGAAAGTCCAGCGCCCGCTCGCGACCGAGCCCAGCGGCGCCATCCCGCCCGCACTGTTGCGCACGTACCAGTTGTTCAAATCTTCCGGCGTCATGCGGAACGGTGCATCGGCCATCACGTACACCTTCTTGATACGGCCGTCCGTATCGAGGAAGTTGTTCACGTAGGACGACGCCCACGCGATCGAGAAGGTCTGGTCAACTGCAGCCGCCGTCACACCAAGCGCCTCGGCCTTTTCACGGTCGATGTCGATCGTGAACTGCGGTGTGTCGTTCAGGCCGTTCGGGCGCACGAGTGCGAGCGTCGGATCCTTCGCCGCCATGCCGAGCAGCATGTTGCGCGCTTCCATCAGCTTCTCGTGACCGAGACCCGCGCGATCCTGCAGTTCGAAGTCGAAGCCCGACGCGGTGCCGAGTTCAGGAATCGAAGGCGGATTCACCGGGAACACCGTCGCGTCCTTGTAGCCCGCGTAGTGCATGAACATGCGCCGCACCAGCGCCTGGACCTTCTGGTCCGCGTGCTGACGCTGCTTGTAGTCCTTCAAGCGCACGAACACGAGACCCGAGTTCTGGCCACGGCCCGCGAAGCTGAAGCCGTTCACCGTGAACACCGACTCGACGATGCTGCCTTCGTCCTTGAGCAGCCAGTTCTGGATGTTGGCGAGCGTGCGCGCCGTCGTTTCCTGGGTCGAGCCCACCGGCGTCTGCACGATCACGAACATCGTGCCCTGGTCTTCATCGGGCAGGAACGACTTCGGCAGGCGCACGAACAGCATGCCAACCGCGACGATCACCGCGAGATAGATGATGAGCCAGCGGCCCGAGCGCTTGATCACGTGGTGAACGCCCGAGTGATACTTGTCGCGGCTCGTCTCGAACGTGCGGTTGAACCAGCCGAAGAAGCCCTTCTTCTCTTCGTGATGGCCCTTCGGGATCGGCTTGAGGATGGTCGCGCACAGCGCCGGCGTCAGAATCAGCGCGACGAGCACGGACAGCACCATGGCCGCCACGATCGTGAGCGAGAACTGCCGGTAGATGGCGCCGACCGAGCCGCCCGAGAACGCCACCGGCACGAACACCGCGGAGAGCACGAGCGCCACGCCCACCAGCGCGCCGGTGATCTGGCCCATGGCCTTGCGGGTGGCCTCCTTTGGACCCAAGCCCTCTTCCACCATCACCCGCTCGACGTTCTCCACGACCACGATCGCGTCGTCCACCAGCAGGCCGATGGCGAGCACGAGACCGAACATCGACAGCGTGTTGATGGAGAAGCCCACCGCCGCCATGATCGCGAACGTACCCAGCAGCACCACCGGCACCGCGATCGTCGGAATGAGCGTCGCGCGCAGGTTCTGCAGGAACAGGTACATCACGAGGAACACCAGCACGATGCCTTCCAGCAGCGTCTTGATCACTTCCTCGATCGACAGGCGCACGAACGGCGTCGTGTCGTACGGGTACTTCACGACGAGACCGTGCGGGAAGTACTTCGAGAGGTCGTCGATCTTCTGGCGCACGAGCTTCGCGGTCTGCAGCGCGTTGGCGCCCGTCGCGAGCTGAATACCCAGACCGGCCGTCGGCGAACCGTTGTACTTCGTGTCGAAGTTGTAGTTTTCGCCGCCGAGACCAATACGCGCCACGTCCTTCAGGCGCACCTGCGAGCCGTCCTGATTCACCTTCAGCAGGATGTTGCCGAACTGCTCAGGCGTTTGCAGCAGCGTCGATTCGGTGATGGTCGCCTGGAACGACTGCCCCGCCACCGCCGGCGTGCCGCCCAGCTGACCGCCCGCGATCTGCACGTTCTGCGCCGTAATCGCGGCTGTGACGTCGCTTGGCGTGAGCTGGAAGTTCGTTAGCTTGTGTGGATCGAGCCATACGCGCATCGCGTACTGCGAGCCGAACAGCGTGACCGTACCCACGCCGTCGATACGGCTGATCGGGTCCTTCACGTTCGACGCCACGTAGTTCGCGAGGTCGTACTTGGTCATGCTGCCGTCTTCGGACACGAACGCGAGCACGAGCAGGAAGCTGCTGCTCGACTTCGTCACGCTGATACCGAGCTGCTGCACCACCTGCGGCAGAATCGGCGTGGCGAGCTGCAGCTTGTTCTGCACCTGCACCTGCGCGATGTCCGGATTGGTGCCCGCGGCGAAGGTCAGCGTGATGGTGGCCGTGCCCGAGTCATCGGAAGTCGACGAGATGTACAGCAGGTGGTCGAGACCGCTCATCTGCTGCTCGATCACCTGCGTGACCGTGTTTTCCACCGTCTTGGCCGACGCACCCGGATAGTTCGCACTGATCTGGATGGAAGGCGGCGCGATGGTCGGATACTGCGCGACCGGCAGCGTGAACACCGAGGCCACGCCCGCCAGCATCAGGATGATGGCGATCACCCATGCAAAAATTGGGCGATCAATAAAGAACTTTGCCATGAAGCAGGCTCCCGGTTATTGCGCTGCGGAGGCGGCAGGCGCAGCCGAGGCACCGCTTGCACCCGCTGCGGGCCCGGACGCGGCGCTGGCAGCGTTCGCATTGCCCGAGGCAGTTGCCATGTCGGCCGAAGGCGCGCCCGGCGGCGGCGGCGGCGGCAGTTGCGCCGCGACCGGCTTGACCTGCGCACCCGGCTTGACCTTGTCGGTGCCTTGCACGATCACGCGGTCACCGGCCTGCAGGCCGCTCTCCACGACCCAGTCCTGGCCCTGCGCGCCCGACGTAACGATCGGATGCGGCACGACCTTGTTGTCCTGGTCGACGACGAGCACCGACGCCTGGCCCTTCTGGTCGTGCTGCACACCAACCTGCGGCACGAGGAACGCATTGTTGTTGATGCCTTCTTCGATGCGCGCCCGCACGAACATGCCCGGCAACAGCACGCGGTCGGCGTTCGGGAACAGCGCGCGAACCGTCACCGAGCCGGTGGTCTGGTCGACCGTGACGTCGCTGAACTGGAGCTTGCCCTTCTGTGCGTACACGCGGCCGTCTTCGAGCACGAGCGACACCTTCGCGGCGTTCGGGCCATTGGTCGCGAGGCGCCCTTCCTGAATCGCGCGGCGCAGCTTCAGGCCGTCGAGACTCGATTGCGTAACGTCGACGTACATCGGGTCGAGTTGCTGAACCGTCGACATGAGCGTCGCGGCGCTCGCCTGCACGTAGGCGCCCGGCGTGACCTGCGAGATGCCGACCTGGCCCGTGACCGGCGAAACGACGTCGGTATAGCCCAGGTTGATCTGCGCCGTATCGACGGCAGCCTTGCCGGAGGCGACGTCCGCTGCCGCCTGGCCCTGCGCGGAAACGGCGTTGTCGTAGTCCTGCTTGCTCACGGCGTTGGCCTGCACCAACACCTTGTAGCGCGCAACCAGTGCGTTCTGCGTGACGAGGTTGGCCTGGGCCTTCGCGAGCGTGGCCTTGGCGGTGTTCAGCGCAGCGATATACGGCGCGGGGTCGATCTTGTAGAGCCGCTGGCCGGCCTTCACGATCGCGCCTTCGGTGAACTCGCGGCGCAGCACGATGCCGTCGACCCGTGCGCGCACTTGCGCGACGAGGAAGGCACTGGTGCGGCCGGGAAGCTCGGAGACGACCGGCACGGCGGTCGGCTGGACGGTAATGACACCCACTTCGGGGGTTTGCGGCGGCGGCGCCGACTGCTTTTGCCCGCAGGCTGCGAGCACGATGGCAGCCGTCGCGACACTGATTAGGCGGAATGGAACCCGTTCGACGCGCATGGAGCGACCTCTGTCTATAACTGACAATAAAAGCGTGCGGCGTCCTGCAACGAGGAGGACGACCACGCACGCCAGCATCTGGCAAATACCTGACGGATAAACCCGGTACTTCTTTTAGAAAGGCGCGTTCCGGTCTGCACATCCGTCCGGGCGATACTGCTGCGCGCCACCCACGGGGCGTCGCGCATTGGGGTTTCTACGACCACTTGGCCAGTGACGGATATTAACCGGACATCACCACTTGAGGCACCCAGGTGGTGGGGTGCTATTATAGATACATTCGCGAATGAATGTAAAAGGACGTTACATAACCGTTGGACGGCGCTGCAGGTGCGATCCGCGCATCAGATCCATATTACAAATCAATACATTACGGTTCGCACCCCAAATACATTTGTTCACCCGTAACCCTCAGCAACACACCGACTTCAAAACATGGTCCGCCGAACGAAAGAGGAAGCGCTGGAGACGCGCAACCGGATCCTCGACGCCGCCGAACACGTCTTTTACGAGAAGGGCGTGTCGCGCACATCGCTCGCCGACATCGCCCAGACCGCGGGCGTGACGCGCGGCGCGATCTACTGGCATTTCGAGAACAAGGGCGACCTGTTTACGGCCATGTTCGACCGCGTGGTCCTGCCGCTCGACGAACTGAAGGTGGCGTCGACGGACCCCGGCGAGCCCGACCCGCTCGGCCGCATGCGCGATCTTTGCATTTTGTGTCTGCGCAACACGGCAACCGACGTGCGCCGCCGCCGCGTGTTCGAGATCCTGTTCCTGAAGTGCGAGTTCGTCGAGGAGATGGGGCCGGTGATGGCGCGCCATCAGACCGACATGCGCGAGGGTCTCGCGAGCATCGAGCAAGGGTTGCGCAATGCAATATCGAAGGGCCAGTTGCCCGCCGACCTCGACCCCAAGCGCGCCTCGCGCGTGCTCCATTCGTTCATTGGCGGCGCGCTGCGCGACATGGCGATCCTGCCGGACGTGTTCGACGTGGCGAGCAACGCCGAACTGCACGTCGACGCGATGCTCGACGCGCTGCGCTACAGCCAGTCGCTGCGCACGGGCGCGAGCGAATCGAACACCTGAATCCCCCTGCGCGCGCAGCGCCCGGATCGATCAAGGCGGCCCGCTGACGAGGCCGCCTTTTTCTTGCCCGCTCAGGCCGGCACGCGATTCGCGCGGGCCCGCTGATTCGATGCGTAGATGTTGTCGCGCGCGAGCGGCACGCCTGCCTTGACGGCGGCAAGCCAGGCATCCGTGGTCACGACCGCCGCGAAGCGCGTGTGCATCACCACGCTGAACGCGCGGTGAATGTCCTCGGCGCTAACCGTTCCCGCCTCGTTCGCATACGGCACCGAACCCGTCGCATCGGCGAGAAATTCCACGGCGAGACCCGCGTGGGTCGCCTCGAACACCGTCGAGGCGTCGCAGTTGTGCGTCATGTAGCCGGCCACCGTGAGCGTGTCGATGCCACGTTCAGCGAGCCACACTTTCAGATCGGTGCCTGCGAAGGCGCTCGGCAACGATTTTTCGACGTGGTGATCGCGCTCGCGCGAAGCCACGACCGGATGCAGATCGGCGCCCACGCTGCCGCGCGCGAAGAGCGGCGAGTCCGCCGGAGCGAGATTCTGCACCACCACGATGGGCACGCCTGCCGCGCGCGCGGCGTCCATCGCGCGGCCGATATTGGCGAGCGACGTCTCGACGGGGGGAAATTCGATCGGCAGATCGCCGCTGACATATTCGTTCTGCACGTCGATGACGACGAGCGCCCGGCGCGGATTCGCGGACATGGCCATGCCTCCTGAGATTGAAAGGAACCGACCGGTCCGAAGACGCAAAGTCGATGGCGCGATTGTGGCGCTGAGCCCGCTCACGCGACAGTGGCCCGAATGACAACTTTCGCTAGAATCGGGCCATTCACCTTCGGGGCTCGCCATGGCCACTGCTGCTCGTCAGACTCCTTCGCCCGCCCCGCTGCGCGTCGCCGTGATCGCCTTCGACCGCATCAGCCCGTTTCATCTTTCCGTGCCTTGCGTCGTGTTCGGCGAGGACCGCAGCGAAGGCGGCGTGCCGCCGTTCGAACTTGCCGTTTGCGCGGCGGAGCCCGGCACGCTCACGACCACGGCGGGCTTCACGATCGGCGCGCCGCAGGGGCTCGAGGGGCTGCGCGGCGCGGACGTGATCGTCGTGCCGAGCTGGCGCGACACCCACGAAGCGCCGAGCGCCGCGCTTTGCGAGGCGCTGCGCGAAGCGCACGCGAGCGGCGCGATCCTCGTCGGACTTTGCCTCGGCGCTTATGTGCTCGCGCATGCGGGCCTGCTGGACGACCGGCCAGGCACCACACACTGGGCCGCCGCCGACGATTTCGCGCAACGGTTTCCGGCCGTGCGCTTCGATCCCGGCGTGCTTTATATCGACGACGGCGACCTGCTCACCTCGGCGGGCACGGCGGCGGGACTCGACTGCTGCCTGCATCTCATGCGGCGCCTGTGCGGCTCGAACGCCGCGAACTATGTGGCCCGCCGGCTCGTCGTGCCGCCGCATCGCCAAGGCAACCAGGCGCAGTACGTGCAGCAGCCACTCGCGGCGGCCGGGCGCGGCGACCGCCTGCCGGGCCTGCTCGACTGGATTCGCGCCCACCTCGACGCGCCCCACACACTTGACTCGCTCGCGCAGCGCGCGCTGATGAGCCGGCGCACCTTCACGCGCCAGTTCCGCTTGACGACGGGGTCGACAGTGAGCGCCTGGCTGCTCGGCGAGCGCCTCGCACGCGCGCAGCAATTGCTCGAAAGCACCGATCATCCGATCGACGCGATCGCCCAGCGCGCGGGCTTCGGCTCGGCCGCGTCGCTGCGGCAGCATTTCGTGGAGGCGTTCAGGATTTCGCCGTCGGCGTGGCGGCGGGAGTTTCGGGGGGATTGAGCGATTCGACGGGCGGCGCAATGGGGGTGCAACTCGGGCGCGCCGCCCGCCGCCAGCTTCAGGTCGCGGTAAACCAGCGCGCCGCATAAAGCAGCAACGCGACGAAAAAGATCATCGCTGCCCACGCCCAGTACGGCATGGCATGCGGCGGCGGCTCATGATGGAGCGTGCTTGCCGCACGCCCCGAGAGCGTCCCGCCCGCATGGTGCTGAGGCAGGATATGCGCGCGCCTCGCGAGCCCCGCGAGGTTGATCGGCCGCAGGAACACGTGTTGCCGGCGCGGCTGCTCGCCCGCCACGCGGTTGGGCGCCCGGCCGTGCTTGGCCGCGACCACGGCGCAGAACTCCGTGAAGAAGTCGTCGGCGAGTTCGTGCAGGGCGTTTTCGATCTGCCGCGGCGGCAGCTCGGAAAGCGGCCCCGTGAGCGTGGCCCACACCGAATAGTCGATCCGTGTGCTCACGTCCTTGCCCGTACCCGGCTCCTTCGCCGTGGCGCGCTCTTCCGGGCGCAGTGCGACGTCGATCTGTCCGCGCAGCGAGCCGATCCCGTCCGCGCGGGCCCGAAAACTCAGCACGCGCCGAGGCGTGAGCGGCACTTGCGCCGTGTCATTGGCAATGTGAGCACGCACTTCGTAACGTGCGCGCAGCGGCCCGAGCGGCACCGTGAGCGTGATTGCATATTCGCCGGGGCCGAGCCGCCGGAAGGACTCGCAATGCTCCATGCTCGCGCGCACGAGCGCCACGTCCTGCAACGCCGCCCAGACGGCGTCGGGTTCGAGCGGAATTCTCAGCGCATCTTTCAGTTCCATGGCGGCTCCCCCTTTGCAAGCTACCGGGCCAGGTCAAGAGGTCTGGTCGATCCGGTCCACGCGAGTCGCGTAAAACGCCAGATAGCCCTTGATGCCGCGCGCGTCGTCCAGCGGCGCTTCGTAGCTCCAGGCCGCCTCTTCGACGCACCCGTCTTCGGTACGCAAATGGAAATACGTCGCCTCGCCCTTGAACGGGCAATGCGAGGTGTGTCCGGAGCGTTCGAGTCGCGCCATGTTCACATCGGCGCGCGGAAAGTAGTAGACGTCGGGGTAGCCGGTTTCGCAAAGGGTGATGGCGTGCAACGTGTCGGCAATGGTGATGCCGCCATGAATCACGCGCACGCGGTGACGGTTCGCGACTAGGTCGATGCGATGGGCCGCATCCGGTTCGACCGCCATGTTCGGCTCCCCTGTTGGTAGGCGGCGCCTGCGTGGCGCCCCGCCTCGGCTTCATTATCGGCCAAACTCGGCGAGGCTGCGTGAATCTTATGTGCGGCGCGCGTGCGGCAGCGCCCCAACGCGCGCCTGTACCGTGCCCGGCTTACCAGATGAAAGCCGCCCGCGCGCTGCCGTTCGAGCCCACCGTCACGGCGCTCGTCTTGTCGACGCCCGCATGGCTCACATGCACGCTGTAGCGCCCCGGACGCACCCTGACGAGCATATAAGGCCCGCGTGAAGTCGTATCGAGGACGCTCGCGCCATGCGAATCGGTGATCTGCACACGCACGTCCGCGACATACTCGCCGCTGCGCTGGGTGAAGCGCAACGCAAGCGGCCATTGGCGCTCGGCGCCAAGCAGCGCCTTCGATTCGTCGAGGCCCACGCCGCCGGAGACGTACGATACGTCGCCCTGCTGCTGGACTTGCGGCATGCCGCCGCCGTTGGTGTTGCCGGCGCTCGTGTTGTCGGTGGTCGTGCCGCCGACCGTGCCCGACGCCTCGGCTTGCTGGGCCGCCGCGCCGCCCGCGTAGCCAAACGCCAGGGTGGCCGCGAGGATCGTCGCGTAAGCGGTGGCATGGACGGGGCGCGAGTTGTGGAAACGCTTCATCGATCGCTCCTTTCAGGTTGTCCGATGTAACGCTTGCGCAAGGCGCATGCCCGATGCATACCCGGCGGCGGGCGCAGGCGTTTTCTGGGCGCCCAAAAACGCCGCTGCCGCCGTGGCCAAAGGCCAACGGCGGCAGCGCGGGAACAACGTCATGAAACCTGCTCTCGCCGCGAATCCGGCGCACGGAGCCGGATTCGCGGCAGCAGGGATCAGCCGAGATCGACGGGCACGAAAATCTGTGCGTCGTCTCGCTGGATCAGGAGTGCAATGCTGTTGCCAGCTTTCGAAACCATTTGCTTGAGTTGATCGGCGCTCGTCACCGGGCGGCCATTCACGGCGAGAATCACGTCGCCGGGCTGCACGCCCGCGTTTTCGGCGGCGCCGCCCGACTGCTCGACGAGCAGGCCGTGATCGAGCGAGCCGTTGCTCTTCTCTTCCGGCGTGAGCGGGCGCACCGCGACGCCGAGGCGTCCCTGCATCTGCGCTTGCGGTGCGTCGTTCGACGCGACCTTCGCGTCGCCCAGCGCGCCGATGGTCGCCGTGAGGTCCTTCGTGCTCTTGTCGCGCCACACCTGCACATCGGCCTTCGTGCCCGGCTTCATGCCCGCGATGAGCGCCGGCAGATCCGACGAATCGTCCACTGACTGGCCGTTCACGGACAAGATCACGTCGCCGGGCTTCAGGCCCGCCTTCGCAGCCGGACCGCTCGCGTCGACCGAACTGACCAGCGCGCCGCGCGGCTTGTCCATGCCGAACGAGTTGGCAAGCGTCTGGTTCATCGACTGCACCGCTACACCGAGACGCCCACGGCTCACGTGGCCGGTCTTGACGAGTTCGTCCTTGACCTTGATCGCCTCGTTGATTGGGATTGCGAACGAAAGGCCCTGGAAACCGCCCGTCTGCGAGTAGATCATCGAGTTGATGCCGATTACTTCGCCCTGCAGATTAAACAGCGGGCCACCCGAATTGCCGGGGTTGACCGGAACATCGGTCTGGATGAACGGCGTGTAGTTCTCGTCAGGCAGCGAGCGCGACTTCGCGCTGATGATGCCCGAGGTCACGGTGTTGTCGAAGCCATACGGCGAGCCGATCGCCACCACCCACTGGCCAACCTTGCTCTGGCGCGGGTCGCCGATCTTCACGGTCGGCAGATCCTTGGCGTCGATCTTGAGCACGGCGACGTCCGACTGCTTGTCCGCGCCCACGACCTTCGCCTTGTATTCGCGCTTGTCGGTGAGCTTCACGGTCACGACGTTGGCGCCGTCCACGACGTGCGCGTTCGTGAGAATGTAGCCGTCGGCGCTGACGATGAAGCCCGAGCCGAGGCTCGCACTCGGCTGGTCCGCCTGCGGGCCGTTGTCGCCGCCGCCCATGCCGGGCGCACCGCCGTAGAAGTGCTTGAAGAACTGGTAGAACGGATCGCTCGGATCGATCGGCAGTTGCTGCGGGCCGCTGCCGCCACTGCGCAGCGCCGTTTGCTTCACGACGTGCTTCGCGCTGATGTTGACCACTGCGGGCCCGTAGGTTTCCACGAGACCCGAGAAGTCGGGAACGCCGGTCTTGGCGGCCGCTTCGGCGGGCATCATCGCCGCGGCCTGCGCCTGCGAAATCACCTGCGGGGCAGGCAGATCACGGTGCCCTGCTACGTAGCCCGCCGACAACGCGACGACCACGGCGGCTGCCACGGCACTGCGGGAAAGAACTTTTGTATTCATTGCGGACTCCTTGCGCGGGGTACTCATCACGACGTACGAAGAGTAAGCCGTGTCTCTTAAAGGAGTCTTAAGTACGCAGAAATCGCAATAATCGCGCAAACGCCCGCGTGGCGGGCATTTGCGGGTAACGAAAGCTCAGAACCGCACGTCCACGAGCAGGCCGCCGGCGGGCGAATCGCCGAGCGTGATGGTCGCGTCGTGCTGATCCGCGATGCGCCGCACGATAGCGAGCCCGAGGCCCGTGCCGGCGATATCGGTGCGCGCGCGGTTCACGCCCGCGCCCACGCGATAAAAGCGATCGAACACGCGCGCGCGTTCGTCCTCGGGGATGCCCGGTCCGCTGTCCGCGATGCGCACGCGCGCATGACCGTCCACGACGGCGAGGCTCACGTCCACGCGGCCGCCAGCAGGCGTGTATTTGGTGGCGTTGTCGAGCAGGTTGTTGAGCATCACGCGCAGTGCATCGGCGTCGCCATGCACGCTCGCCGCCACACTTTCCTCGATGCCGAGATCGACGCCGCGCTGCTGCGCAAGCGGCGCATAGTTGAGCACGCAATCATCGAGCAGTGCATGCAGGTCGACGCTCCGTGCGCGCGCATGACCGTCGGGTTCGGAACGCGCAAGCGCGAGCAGTTGCTCGGCAAGACGCGTGGCGCGCGTCACACCCGCTTGCAGGTCGGAGAGCGCTTCGCGGCGCGTTTCATCGTCCTTTGCGCGCGCAACGAGTTGCGCCTGGATCTGCACGGCCGCGAGCGGCGTGCGCAATTCGTGCGCGGCATCGGCAACGAAGGCCTTTTGCGTGTCGATGGCCTGCGCGAGGCGCTCGAGCAACGCGTTCAACGCATGCACGAGCGGCGTGACTTCGCGCGGCAAACGCTCTTCGGGCAGCGGGTCGAGCGCTTCGGGGTGGCGCGTGTCGAGCGCGAGCGCAACGCGCGAGAGCGGCCTGAGCCCGCGCCCCACCACGATCCAGACGGCGGCGCCGAGAAACGGCAGCACCACGATGAGCGGCCAGAGCGTGCGCAACGCGACGTTCGCGGCGAGCCGGTTGCGCACGGAAACGGGCTGCGCGAGCTGCACGACATTGTCGCCGACGATGGCGCCGTACACGCGCCAGTCGCCACGATCGGTGCGCTCCGTCGAAAAGCCGAGTTCCGCGCGCGGCGCGAGCGGCGCGCGCGGATGCGAGTAGTACATGAGCACGCCATTGCGATTCCAGATCTGCAGCACGATGCCTTCGTCGCCGGTATCGCGCGAACTGAGGATCTCGTTGAATGGCTCGGAGGGCAGCGCCTCGGCGATTTCCTGCAGCTGGTAGTCGAACAGCTCGTTGGCCTCGGCGAGCGCCTGGCGATAGATCAGCCAGCCCGCGAGCCCCACGCCCGCGACAACGATCGCGAGCAGCCAGAACAGCAGTTGTCGTCGGATGGAACTCATCGGCTAAGTGGGTCTCCTGCGCGCGTCATGCGTCTTTGGCGATCATGTAGCCGAGGCCGCGCACGTTGCGGATCAGATCGGCCCCGAGCTTCTTGCGCAGCGCGTGGATATAAACCTCGACGGTATTGCTGCCGATCTCCTCGCCCCAGCCGTACATCTTCTCCTCGAGCTGGGTTTTCGAGAGCACCGCGCCCGGGCGCGCGAGCAGCGCTTCGAGCAGCGCGAATTCGCGCGCCGAGAGCGCAACGGGCGAGCCGTCCTGCGTGACCTGGTGCGAGGCCGGATCGAGCGTGATCGAGCCGTGGCGGATGGTCGAGTCGCTGCGGCCCGACTGGCGGCGGATCAGCGCGCGCATGCGCGCGCCCAGTTCGTCGAGGTCGAACGGCTTGATGAGGTAGTCGTCCGCGCCGGCGTCGAGCCCCTTCACGCGATCGGCGACAGCGTCGCGCGCGGTGAGGATCAGCACGGGCAGCGCCGCGCCGCGCGCGCGCAGTGTGCGCAGCACGTCGAGGCCGTCACGGCGGGGCAATCCGAGATCGAGCAGCATGAGATCGTAGGAATCCGCGCTCGCGGCCGAGAGGGCGGCGTCGCCGTCCTCGACCCAGTCGACCGCAAAGCCTTCGCCGCGCAGCGCCTTGCGCACGCCTTCGGCGATCATGCGGTCATCTTCGACTAGCAGTATGCGCATCGTAATGTTGGCCGCACGGCGACGGCGCGTCGCGCAGCGTGAATGGATGACAGATGCGTGCATTCTAGCGCCTGAACAGGAGCGCGGCGCCGCTGCGGCGCGTAGCCGGTCGCGATGCATTGGCGCGCGTCGCGGGCGGTGTTTGAACCACGCCACGCAATGTGCGACGTTTTCTCGCCTGCAATGCGCGCACGCGGCGCGAGGTCTTTACAATGTGCGCTTTTGCGGCGCTTCACTCGTGATTCGGCCGCGATGCGCGCGAGCTGGCTTCGTGCAACGCTCACGCTAGCGCATCGCGCATGCACCACGAATCACACGCTGCCCTAATTTTCGCGCCCGCGCGCAGCACCGGCGAGTCCCCGCTTTCCGTGCGCCACGCCCGGCCCATGCACTGCCCCCGCACTCGCCCGAACGCTTTTCATGCTGCCCGCTTCGCTGTCCCGCCTACGCTCGTTGTTCCGACTGCCTGCCTCGCGCACCGACCGCACGCATTTCGCCGCCGCCACACCGCGCCAGCCTAAACCGCTCGCCCTCGCATTGGCCTGCGCCACGCTCGCCGCGAGCTTCGCCGCCGCGCCCGCCGCGTACGCGCAGCCCGAAGGCGCGCGCGTGCCCACGGTCAACGTGACCACCGTGCTGCCGCCCACCGTGATGGCGGGCCTCGAGCGCGCGCACGTGCCGCTCTCGTCGGTGAGCGTGGTGATCGAAAAGGTTGGCGACCGCCAGCCCAGCGTCGCCGTGAACGCCGGCCAGCCCATGATGCCCGCCTCGACGATGAAGCTCGTCACGACGTGGAGCGGCCTCGCGATGCTCGGTCCCGACTATCGCTGGAAAACGAGCGCCTACACCGACGGCGAAATCGATGCGAGCGGCACGCTGCACGGCAATCTCTATATCAAGGGCACCGGAGACCCGAAGCTCGTGCCCGAAGAGCTGATCGACCTCGTGCAGAAGATTCGCGCGGCGGGTGTCGCGCGCATCGACGGCGCGCTCGTGCTCGACAAGAGCGAGTTCGATCCGTCCACGCGCGACCTGCCCTCGTTCGACGGCGACGATAGCGCGCCCTACAACGTCGGCCCCGATCCACTGATGTACGCATTCAAGGCGGTCTCGTTCACGTTCTCGCCCTCGCGCGAAGGCGTATCGATCGACGTGGTGCCGCCCGTTGCGCAGTGGCAGATCGACAACCAGATCCGCGGGCGCGCCGGCGCGTGCGGCGGCATGCTGCCGAGCCCGCAGGTTTCGCCCGGCGGCAATGGCGTCGTCACCGCGAGCTTCGCCGGCAGCTACGCCATGCGCTGCGGCGAACGCACGCTCAACATGGCCGCGCCCGTGGACCACAGCACGTTCTTCGCCGACGGGTTCCTCGCGCTCTGGCAACAAACCGCGCAACAATCCGCACAACAAACCGGGCAGCAAATCGGACAGCAAGCGGGCGGCAGCCTGTTCGCCACGCCCGCCGGCACGGTGCGCGAAGGCGTCGTGCCGCCACGCGCGCGTCTGCTCGCCGTGCACCAGAGCCCGCCGCTCGCGGACGTCGTGCACGACATCAACAAGTTCAGCAACAACGTGATGGCGCGCAATCTGTTCCTCACGCTCGGCGCGGTTGCTGCCAAACCGCCTTCAACCACGGCCAAGGCTGCCACGGCCGTCAACGGGTTCTTGCGGCGCAGCGGCCTGAACATGCCCGAACTCGTGCTCGACAATGGCTGCGGCCTCTCGCGCGAAGAGCACATCAGCGCGCTCTCGCTCGCGAATCTGCTGCAGAACGCCAACGCGAGCCCCGTTGCGCAGGTGTTCATCGACTCGCTGCCGATCGTCGGCGTGGACGGCACGATGCGCAACCGCCTCACCAACGCGGGCGTGGAAGGCAACGCGCATATCAAGACGGGCACCCTGCGCGACGTGCGCGCGATCGCCGGTTACGTGGCGGCCGAAAATGGCGAGAGCTGGATCGTGGTGAGCCTCATCAACGATCCGCGCGCCGAGGCCGCACGCGCCGCGCACGATGCGCTGCTCGAGTGGGTCTACAAGGGCATGCCCGAAGAGAAGCCCGTGTACGTCGAGCCGCATCCCAAGCGCGCGGCGAAGGCGTCGAAGGTCGCGAAAGCGTCGCACAAGGCTCCGGCCGGTCGGCGCGGCGCGCATTGATGCGGCGCTCAGCGCACGCAATTTGCGCACGGCGTGGCCACTGAGTGCACGCTGAGCGCACGCCGCGGACCTGTCCCCGCGTACCTTGTTCGAGCCCGACGCCCTGCGCCGGGCTCGAAGTTTTCCTCTAGCAAAGCGCCGCCCGTCCTGGGCGCGAGGCGTGTACCCTGACGGGCAAAGGCCGAAGGCGCGTCACAAAAATCTGTCACACGCGTACGGCAATCGAGCCGCGCACGCACAAGAACGCGCATCAACGCGGCCGAAAAGACACGAGACTACAACCGCCGCGCTGCCAGCCAGCGCCGCCCACGGGACAAGGAGGACGACGTTCGTGCAGTTCGACGCGCAATGGCTGTTGCTCGCCCTCGCTCCCGTGTTTCTCGCCTGCATCGGCTGGGAAGCGTGGTACCTCTCCCGCACGCGGCCCCGTGCTGCATCGAACGACACCCCCGACAGCGCCCGCTACGCGTGGCCCGATACGCTGTGCAACGCCGCGCTCGCGCTCATGCATCAGGGCGCCGACAAACTGGCGTGGCTCGTTGCGATCCCCGTCTATGCCTATGTTTACCGGCACTTCCGGCTCGTTTCGTGGCAGCCCGGCCTCGTCGCATGGTTCGCGCTCTTTGTCGCGCAGGACCTGCTCTACTACGTCTTTCACCGCGCGAGCCATCGCGTGCGCTGGCTCTGGGCCGCGCACGTCGTCCACCATTCGTCGGAACGCCTGAACCTGTCGACGGCGTTTCGCCAGAGCCTCATGTATCCCGTTGCGGGCATGTGGGTGTTCTGGATTCCGCTCGCCATGCTCGGCTTCACACCGGAGCAGATCGTCGCGATCGTGCTCGTCAATCTCGCGTTCCAGTTCTTCGTGCACACGCAAGCGATAGGTCAGCCCGGCAAGCTCGGCTGGCTCGAATACGTGTTCAACACGCCGTCGATGCATCGCGTTCACCACGCGCGCAATGCACGCTATATCGATCGCAATTACGCCGGCGTGCTCGCGATCTGGGACCGCATGTTCGGCAGCTATGTCGAGGAAGACGCCCACGACGCGCCCGACTACGGCATCGTCAAGCCGCTCGCATCATGCAATCCGCTCAAGGCGACGTTTCACGAATGGCTCGCGATGGCGCGGGACTTCGCGCGCATGCCCGACTGGCGTTCGCGCGCAGCCGCCCTGTTCGCGCCGCCGGATTGGTGCGAGCGCCACGACGCGCTGCGTCTTGCAACCGTCATATCGGCAATATCGGCGACGGCGGGAACACCGCGCGGCGTGCCGGAAAACAACACCGAGGGTGAGTTCGGGTCGCGCAGTAGCTGAGAGATTGCGTAGTCTGTCGGCCTTGGCCCTCACCTGGAAGCAGCATGCAGGGGGTGCATGCAAGGCCGACTAACGAAAACAACATCGACAACGGGTGCACGTGCCGCGAGCCCCCGTTGCATGAGTAGGCAGGCATGGCATCAAAGGCCACACACAGAGGAGATGAAGTGAATATGAAGCATCAAGGACCGAGACACCGTACGCTGTTGCGCGCCACCCAGATCGCTGTTGCGAGCGCAGCCTTTGCGCTGCTCGCCGCCTGCGGTGGCAGCAGCGGAGGGGGCAACAACAACGCGAGCACGCCGCCGCCGTCGGGCGTCAACTTGCAGGTGGTGGCGTTCGGCACGAGCTTGACCGACGCAGGCACGTATTCGGAGCAGATTCTGCCGGGCTTCGGCGGCGGCCGCTTCACGACCAACCCGGGCGAAGTCTGGGCACAGCATGTGTCCGAGTACTTCGGCAACACGCTTTCGCCGGCCTTTGAAGGCGGCTTCGGTCTGCCGCTCACGGCAACGGGCGGGCTCGACTACGCGCAAGGCGGCGCGCTGGTGACGGGCGGCGGCGTGGCGAATACCAGCGCCGTGATCGCCGCTGCGAGCGAGCAACCGGTCGATTGGCAAGTTCAGCAGTATCTGGCGCAGCACGGCAGCTTCAACGCGGGTCAACTCGTGCTCGTGGAAGGCGGCGCGAATGAAATCCTGAACCTGCTGGACGTGCCGACTGGCGGCGGCCAGACGAACCTGGCCTTGTTCGGCGCCGCACTCGTTGCGAACAATTTCACGGCCACTGTCGCTGCGAACCAGACTGCCGCTGTCACGGCCCTGATGAGCGAAGGCTTCACGCAGGCTCAGGCTACGGCGCTCGTACCCGCGTACGTCGCGCTTGGGCTCGTGAAGGCAAATCAGTCCGCCTTCTCGTCCATCATCCCGGTCCTGACAGCAGCGGCCACATTGGGTGGCATCGTCCATGCGGAAATCGTTCCCGGCAATCCGAAGATCGCTGTCGCCCTGGTACCCGACATCGGCAAGACGCCTGCCGCGCTGAAGGCCGATGCGGCCATCGGCGCAACGCCCGGCTCCGCAAGCTCGGCTGACCAGGCGCTCTCGCTCATTTCGGCGATGTACAACCTGACGCTGATTCAGGCGACCGCGGCCGACGTGCAGGCGAAGAAGGTCGTGCTGGTCGATACGTTCTCGTGGCTCGACCAGTCGGTCCAGAACGCGGCAAGCCTCGGCTTCACCGTGACGAATACGGACACGGCCTGCAACCTTACGGCCATGGCGACCAGCGCGACCAACTATGCGCTCGCCAACCCGCAGGCAACGCTCGGGCTGAACCCGGCCACGACGCCGCAAGCCACCATCAACGCCTACGCGCAGGCATACGGTCAGAGCTTCGGCAGCTCGCTGTTCTGCTCGCCGCAAACGCTGACGACGGCCAACGCGCCTACGACCTACATGTTCGCGGATCTCGTGCACCCGACCACGGCACTGCACCAGCAATTCGCGACGTTCGCCGAAACGCAGCTGGCTGCTGCGGGCATCGGCAAGGCGCCGTGATCAACCTCGTTTGAGCCTCGCGCACCGGATCTTCCGGTGCCAGAAAAAACACCCCACGGACCGTCAGGTTCGTGGGGTGTTTCTCATTGAACGCGGGCAAACGTGCTGAGCCCTACTGCCGCGCCTCGAACGCCGCCGCCGCCCGCCCCAACCGGTCATTGACGGCGATCCACTCGATCGTCTCGGGCAGCTTTTCGATGAGAATGCGCGAGACATTCGCGCGATCGAGTGCACGCAGCAAGCCATACAGCTCGCGCGCATATTCCTGCGGCTCTTCCGGCGCGGCGACGAAATGCACGCCTGGCGCTTGCGCCCATGCACCCGCGCGCGAGGCGCGCGCCACCAGCGCCACCGTTTCGCCAGCATCGCGCGCGGCTGCGAGCAACGGCTCCAACGCCTCGAACGGCAGCAATGCGAGCGGCGTGCGCGGCGCGTAATGCGCCTTGAGCGTGCCCGAGGCGCGCGGCGCCGTGACGTCTGAACCGTCGGGCAAGCGCGGCGCCTCGCCCAGCACGCGCGCGATATCGTGCGGCGTCACGTGGCCGGGCCGCAGCAACGCGGGAAAGCCGCGCGAGAGATCGAGAATCGTCGATTCGATTCCCACGTCGCACGCGCCGCCATCGAGCACATGCACGGCCGCGCCAAATTCGTCGCGCACGTGCTGCGCGGTAGTCGGACTCACGTGGCCGAAGCGGTTCGCCGAAGGCGCCGCCACGCCGCCATGGCCCCCGCGGCGCGCAGAAAACGCCGCCAGCAGCTGCTGCGCAACCGGATGCGACGGGCAGCGCAGCCCAACCGAGTCCTGGCCGCCGCTCACGGCGTCGGGAATGCGCTCGTGGCGTTTGACGATCAGCGTAAGCGGGCCGGGCCAGAAGGCATCGACGAGCTTTTGCGCCGCCTCGGGCCACTGCGCCGCCCAGTACGTCGGATCGCCGCCGGGCGGCAGATGCACGATAACCGGATGGTTCGCCGGCCGGCCCTTGGCTGCGTAGATACGCGCGACGGCTTCAGGGTTCGACGCGTCGCCGCCCAGGCCGTAGACGGTCTCCGTCGGGAACGCGACCAGTTCGCCCGCGTCGAGCAGCGCGGCGGCCGCTTCGATATCGGCGTCGGTCAAATTCGGCGTGCCTTCGTGCGGCCCGTTCTGCTGGTCAGACATGGCATTTCTCAACTTCGGGCCCAACCTCAGCTCGTGGCGATGTGCAGCAGGCGCGCGCAGTCGCGTGCGGCCGCACGCGCTTCGTCGAGCGTCGGCGCGGTGAAGTTCACGTGGCCCATCTTGCGGCCCGCGCGCGCTTCTTCCTTACCGTACAGATGCAGGCGCGCGGCCGGCATCGCGGCCACCTGGTCCCACGGCGGCGTGACGGGCGCGGCGCCCTTCTGCGGCTTCGCCTCACCCACGGCGCAGGGGAACCACACGTCGCCGAGAATGTTGAGCATCACGGCCGGCGAGTGCTGGCGCGTGTCGCCGAGCGGCATGGCCGTCATGGCGCGCACCTGCTGCTCGAACTGGCTCGTGGCGCACGCATCGGTCGTGTAGTGGCCGGAGTTGTGCGGGCGCGGCGCCATTTCGTTGGCGACGAGCGAGCCGTCTTCGAGGATGAAGAACTCCACGCACAGCACCCCGACATAGCCGAGCTTCGCCGCGATCTGGATCGCGGCCTGCTGGGCCTGCTGCACGAGCGCCGGGCTCGCGTCCGGTGCGGGCACGATGGTGTGCGAGAGCACGCCGTTGCGGTGCGTGTTCTGCGCGAGCGGATACACCACGGCCGCGCCGTTCGTGCCGCGTGCGATCAGTGCGCTCACCTCGAACTTCAGCGGCAGGCGCTTTTCCAGCACGCACGGCACGCCGCCGAGCGACGCATGCGCCTCGCGCACTTCCTCGGCGTTGCCCACGCGAATCTGGCCTTTGCCGTCGTAGCCCATGCGCGCGGTCTTGAGAATGCCCGGCAGCACGGCGGCGAGCGCCGCATCGTCGATGCCGGCAAGCGCCTGCGACGACTCGATCACCACGTGCGGCGCGACCGGCACGCCGGCCGCCGCGATAAAGCGCTTCTCGGCGATGCGGTCCTGCGCCACGGCAACGCAGCGCCCAGCCGGGCTCACGAAGGTCGACTTCGCGAGCGCGTCGAGGCTCGCCGCGGGCACGTTCTCGAACTCGGTCGAGACGGCCGCGCACAGGCGCGCGAGTTCGGTGAGCGCGGCTTCGTCGTCGTAGGCGGCGCAGATGTGGCGGTCGGCCACGGTGCCCGCGGGGCTCGTCGCGTCGGGATCGAGCACGGCGACGCGGTAGCCCATCGCCTGTGCGGCAAAGCAGAACATGCGGCCGAGCTGGCCGCCACCCACCATGCCCAGCCAGGCGCCGGGCAGGATCGGTGAAACCGGAGAGTTGTCAGGAGTCATCTTCGTGGTCGGCCGCGGGGTGGCCGCGGCGCGTGGGGCGATCAAAGCGGAACGATCAAAGCGGGGGCAGCACCATGGCGTGCGCCGCTTCGTTCTGGCGCACGCGGAACGCCGCGAGCTTGTTCGCATATTCGGCGTTCGTGACGCTCAGGATCGAGACGGCAAAGAGCGCCGCATTGGCCGCGCCCGCCTCGCCGATGGCGAAGGTCGCAACCGGCACGCCCTTGGGCATCTGCACGATCGAATGGAGCGAATCCACGCCCTTCAGGTACTTGCTGACCGCCGGCACGCCGAGCACGGGCACCGTGGTCTTGGCCGCCAGCATGCCCGGCAGATGCGCCGCGCCGCCAGCGCCCGCGATAATCGCGCGCAGGCCGCGCTCGCGCGCTTTTTCCGCGTACTCGAACATCTCGTCGGGCATGCGGTGCGCCGAGACCACCTTGGCCTCGTACGCGACGCCGAACTCCTGCAGGATCGCGACCGCGTGCTTCATCGTGTCCCAGTCGGAGCTGGAGCCCATCAACACGCCGACGAGCGGCGCCGCGTGCTGGTGAGCCGTCTGAACTTCGCTCATTGTGCTTCCTTCTTCCCTCTATTTACTTTTCGCGCACTCGCTTAGGCGAGCTTTTGACCCGTAAGACGCTCGAGCGCCTCCTGATACTTCGCCGACGTTTTTTCAATCACTTCGTCGGGCAGCTTCGGCGCCGGCGGCTCCTTCTTCCAGTCCTGGGTTTCGAGCCAGTCGCGCACGAACTGCTTGTCGAACGACGGCGGGTTCGAGCCCACCTGGTATTGGTCGGCCGGCCAGAAACGCGACGAGTCGGCGGTGAGCGCCTCGTCCATCAGATACAGCTGGCCGTGGTTGTCGAGACCGAATTCGAACTTCGTGTCGGCGATGATGATGCCGCGCGTGGCCGCGTAGTCGGCCGCTTCCTTGTACAGCTTGATCGAAATTTCCTTGATGGTGCGCGACAGCTCGGTGCCGATGCGGCGCTCCATTTCTTCGTACGTGATGTTCTCGTCGTGGTGGCCCATTTCGGCCTTCGCTGCCGGCGTGAAAATCGGCTCGGGCAGCTTCTGCGCGTTCTGCAGGCCCGGCGGCAGTTCCACGCCACACACGGCGCCCGTTGCCTGATAGTCCTTCCAGCCGCTGCCGGCCAGATAACCGCGCACCACGGCTTCGACGAGGATCGGCTCGAGGCGCTTCACCACGACGGCGCGGCCCTTGACCTGCTCGACTTCGTCGGCGGCCACAACGGTTTCAGGCACGACGCCCGTGAGGTGGTTCGGCACGACGTGCTTGAGCTTCTCGAACCAGAAATCGGCCATCTGGTTGAGCACCTCGCCCTTGCGCGGAATCGGCTCGCCCATGATGACGTCGAACGCCGACAGACGGTCGGTGGTGACGATCAGCAGCTTGTCGTTGCCCACGGCATAGTTGTCGCGGACCTTGCCGCGGCCGAGAAGCGGCAGCGAGCGGAGCGTGGATTCGTAAAGGGTAGACATCGTCGTGATTCGCTAAAAGGACAATCGAAACGGAAGGCGGGTTCGGTCCGGAATCGCGGTTGCAACCGCGCCAGGACAGCGTAAAACCGAAGGTATTGCGAGGGTAAACCAAAAACCGGCAAATTTCCCGGAAAAGCCCATCGCCGTTCCCCCAAAACAGGCGGAAACGGCGATGTTTTGTACAACTTCAGGCGGGGCCACCCAGGCGGGGCCGCCCAGGCGCCCCGCCGGACCCGGCCGGTGCGCCTGTCACAGAAGCTCGCTTAGCGAACGATCTGCGCGAGTTCGCCCGACTTGTACTTTTCGGCGATCTTGTCGAGCGAGACCGGCTTGATCTTGCCAGCCTGGCCTTCGCAGCCGAACGCGAGGAAGCGATCCACGCACACCTTCTTCGCGGCTTCGCGAGCCGGCTTCAGGTAGTCGCGCGGGTCGAACTTCGACGGGTTTTGATACATATAGCGACGGATCGCGCCCGTGATCGCCAGACGCAGGTCGGTGTCGATGTTGATCTTGCGCACGCCGTGACGGATGCCTTCCTGGATCTCTTCCACCGGCACGCCGTACGTTTCCTTCATGTCGCCGCCGAATTCGCGGATCTCGGCCAGCAGTTCCTGCGGCACCGACGACGAACCGTGCATCACGAGGTGCGTGTTCGGAATGCGCGCGTGGATTTCCTTGATGCGCTGGATCGACAGAATGTCACCCGTGGGCTTCTTGGAGAACTTGTACGCGCCGTGCGAGGTGCCGATCGCGATGGCCAGTGCATCGCACTGGGTCAGCTTCACGAAGTCGGCAGCCTGCTCCGGATCGGTCAGGAGCTGCTCGCGCGTCATGGTGCCTTCGGCGCCGTGACCGTCTTCCTTGTCGCCCTTCATCGTTTCCAGCGAACCGAGCACGCCCAGTTCGGCTTCGACCGTCACGCCGATCGAGTGCGCCATTTCCACGACCTTGCGCGAGACATCGACGTTGTACTCGTACGATGCGACCGTCTTGCCGTCGGCTTCGAGCGAGCCGTCCATCATCACGCTCGTGAAACCGCTGCGGATCGCGGCCATGCAAACCGCCGGCGACTGGCCGTGGTCCTGGTGCATCACGACCGGAATATGCGGATACGACTCGACTGCAGCTTCGATCAGGTGGCGCAGGAAGGGCTCACCCGCGTACTTACGCGCGCCGGCCGATGCCTGCATGATCACCGGCGAGCCCACCTGGTTCGCCGCTTCCATGATCGCCTGGACCTGTTCCAGGTTATTCACGTTGAACGCCGGCAGGCCATAACCGTGTTCAGCCGCGTGGTCGAGCAGTTGACGCATTGATACGAGAGGCATTGTTGCTACTCCTTTGATTTGAAACGAATTCTTCTGCCGCCGACTGTCTTGCGCAGCCGGTCGAGGGCGGCCTGGCAGCCGCCGCCCGCGTGACCTGCCGCGGGCTCGATGGCGTGATTTTATCGCGAAGCGGGTGCGTTCCCGGCGCCAGGCACGTAACTGGCATGAAAATGGCGTATCGGAGCGTCAAAACCGCGAGAAGGTGCAAAAAGAGTTGACAGCCCGCGCGCCGTTTCTACGGCGTACAGGCTGCAATTGCGGGGAAAAGACGTCTAAATGGCACCGATCTAGCGCCGATCTGATACCAATGTGATACCAGTCGGCGCTAACGTGATTTATTTTCGGAAGTCTCGAAAATAAAGCGAAAAAAATCGCCGCGAGATTACAGCACCGCAGTTACAGCACCGCAGTTACAGCACATCTCCCACGCGCACGATCTTCAGCGTGTTCGTGCCGCCCGGCTGCCCCATCGGCTCGCCCACCGTCAGCACGACCATATCGCCGCGCGCTGCGTAGCCCTTGCTCACCACCACTTCGATGGCTTGCTGGAGCGCGGTATCGCGGTCGCTGCTGGTATCCAGATGCAGCGGCGTGACATTGCGGTAGAGCGACATGGCGCGCTCGCTGCCCGCACGCGGCGTGAGCGCGAAGATCGGCACATGGGTCCAGTGACGCGACATCCACAGCGCGGTCGAACCCGATTCCGTGAGCGCGACGATCGCCTTTGCGCCCAGGTGGTAGGCCGTGAACAGCGCGCCCATGGCGATCGACTGGTCGATACGCGTGAAGGTGCGGTCGAGGAAGTCCTTGTCCAGTTCAGATTGCTCCGACTTTTCGGCTTCCAGACAGATCGCGGCCATGGCCTCGATGGTTTGCACCGGGTACTTGCCCGCCGCCGATTCGGCCGAGAGCATCACCGCGTCCGTGCCGTCGAGCACGGCGTTGGCGACGTCCGAGACTTCGGCGCGCGTGGGCACCGGCGCGTGGATCATCGACTCCATCATCTGCGTGGCCGTGATGACGAGCTTGTTCGAGTCGCGCGCCATGCGGATCATGCGTTTTTGCAGCGCCGGCACGGCGGCATTGCCCACTTCCACGGCCAGGTCGCCGCGGGCGACCATGATGCCGTCCGACGAATCGAGAATTTCCTGCAGCGCCGGAATGGCTTCGGCGCGCTCGATCTTCGCGATCATCTTCGGCTTGATGCCGTACGGCGCGCCCGCGATGTTCGCGAGCTGGCGCGCCATTTCCATGTCGGTGGCGTTCTTCGGGAACGACACGGCGACGAAGTCCGCGCCGAGCGACATGGCCGTGCGGATGTCTTCCATGTCCTTCGCGGTGAGCGCGGGCGCCGTGAGGCCGCCACCCTGGCGGTTGATGCCCTTGTTGTTCGACAGGTCGCCGCCCACACGCACGATGGTGTGGATCTCGCTGCCGATCACGCGCGCAACGTCGAGCACGATGAGGCCGTCGTTGAGCAGCAGGATGTCGCCCGGCTTCAGGTCGCGCGGCAGGTCCTTGTAGTCGAGACCGACGCGCTCGTCGTTGCCGAGTTCGCATTCGGCGTCGAGGATGAACGGCTGGCCCGGCTCGAGCGTCGTCTTGCCGTTCTCGAATTTGCCGACGCGAATCTTCGGGCCTTGCAGGTCCGCCATGATCGCAACTTCGCGGCCAGCCTGGCGGGCGCAGTCCCGCACCATTTCAGCACGCTGACGATGGTCGTCGGCGGTGCCGTGCGAGAAGTTGAGGCGCACCACGTCCAGTCCCGCGCGGATCATTTTCAGCAGGATGTCCGGCGTGCTGGAAGCCGGACCGATGGTGGCGACAATCTTGGTGGCGCGATGCATGAGTCTCCTCGTCTGGATAGGATCGCTGGGAAAACCGTTGCTGCGAGAAGTGCTGGCCGGTTGCGCCGCGGGTGCGGACGCGCCGGAACGCGCACCGGGTGAGCCCGGCGTCGCTTTCTTGGAGGGCGCTGCGGGGCTCACACGAGCCCCTGCGGCGCTTGCTACATGCGTAGTCGTATTCGGTTCGGGCGTGGCTGTGCGCCCGGTCGGATTCTGTGCGGCTGTCGATTCAGCGGTCGACTGCGTCGCCGCACAGTCCGTTTCAGCAGCGGCAGCGGCGGCGGGCGACGCGTGCGCCCGCGCCGTCTCTGTCTCTGCATGGGGCGCTGCGCGCCCCGTTTGTTTTGCTGCGGCCCCGGCTGCGCTGCGCGACTTCTGTGCGCCTGCACGAGGAAGTTTGCTCATGGCGGCGGCTTTCGCCGACTTCGCCGGGACTCGCGGCGCCACTTAACCAGCCGCCCGCGTTTCGAGCACTTCGACCGCCGGGAGCTTCTTGCCTTCGAGGAACTCGAGGAAGGCGCCGCCGCCGGTGGAGATATAGCTGACCTTGTCGGCAATGTTGTACTTCGCGATGGCCGCGAGCGTGTCGCCGCCGCCTGCGATCGAGAACGCGCCCGAGTTGGCGATGGCGTCCGCGAGCGTCTTCGTGCCGTTGCCGAACTGGTCGAACTCGAACACGCCGACCGGGCCGTTCCACACGATCGTGCCGGCCTGCGCGAGCTGCGCGGCGAGCGCGTTGGCGGTGACCGGGCCGATGTCGAGGATCATGTCGTCGTCGGCCACGTCAGCCACGTCCTTCGTCTCGGCCTTGGCCGTCGGCGAGAATTCCTTGGCGGTCACGACGTCGGTCGGGATCGGCACCGAGGCGCCGCGCGCACGCGCCGCTTCGATGATGGCCTTCGCGTCGTCGACGAGATCCACTTCGGCGAGCGACTTGCCGATCTTCAGGCCCGCCGCCAGCATGAACGTGTTGGCGATGCCGCCGCCCACGATCAGCTGGTCGACCTTCTCGGCGAGCGACTTGAGAATGGTGAGCTTGGTCGAGACCTTGGAGCCCGCCACGATCGCGACGAGCGGGCGCTTGGGCGCGCCAAGCGCCTTGCCGAGCGCGTCGAGTTCCGCTGCGAGCAGCGGGCCCGCGCAGGCCGTGGGCGCGTACTTCGCGATGCCGTAAGTCGTGGCTTCGGCGCGGTGGGCGGTGCCGAACGCGTCGTTCACGTAAATATCGCAGAGCTTCGCCATCTTTTGCGAAAGCTCGTCGGAGTTCTTCTTCTCGCCCTTGTTGACGCGGCAGTTTTCGAGCAGAACCACGTTGCCCGGCTCGACGTTCACGCCGTTTTCCACCCAGTTCGCAACCAGCGGCACGTCGCGGCCAAGCAGTTCTGCGAGGCGCTTCGCGACCGGCGCGAGGGAGTCTTCGGGCTTGAACTCGCCTTCGGTCGGGCGGCCCAGGTGCGAGGTGACCATGACGGCCGCACCGGCGTCGAGTGCGGCCTTGATGGCCGGCACGGAAGCGCGCACGCGGGTGTCTTCGGTGATGTTGCCGTTGTCGTCCTGCGGCACGTTCAGGTCGGCGCGGATGAATACGCGCTTGCCCTTCAATTTGCCTTCGGAGATCAGATCGGAAAGACGCAGAACCTTGTTCATGGGCATGTCATCTTGATGGTGGGAAGGCGGTGGCAAGGCGATGCGGCGCCGCGGGCCTGCTTCTGGCGCGGCAAGACGTGCTCGACGGCACGGCGCGGGATCCGGTCTGACGCTGTCTCGGGTCGCTGCTCCGGGTCGCTGCTCGTCGCTGGCACGAGCCGGCATCGAATTGCGAGATCGGTATTTTAGCTGATAGCCAGGACGATCTGAGACGTGTCCAGGCGAATCTCCCGTATTTGGGCAGACGCTGCTCGCCAGGCGGGCTTTCGCGGGATTTGCTGCGACGCAGCATGCACGCAGGCCGAAAAAAATTAGCCAAAAGCACCGTGAAGCGACCCTAAAATCGCTTGAAAACCCCGCCCCGTACGCCCGCGGGCGCGCTGGCAGGCATCAAATGACGCTAAAATATTCGTCTTTGCCAACCGCAGCCACGCGGCGCGCGGCGAAGCACGCTGTATCAGCCCGATATTTACTGCACTTGTCTGGAGAATCGTATGTCAATGGCCGACCGCGACGGCAAGATCTGGATGGACGGCAAGCTGATTGATTGGCGCGACGCCAACATTCACGTGCTGACCCACACGCTGCACTACGGCATGGGTGTTTTCGAAGGCGTACGCGCCTACAAGACCGCCGGCGGCAGCACCGCCGTCTTCCGCCTCGCCGAGCACACCAAGCGTCTGCTCAACTCGGCCAAGATTTTCCAGATGGACGTGCCGTTCGACGCGAAGACGCTCGCCGACGCGCAGCTCGAAGTCGTGCGCGCGAACAAGCTCGAATCGTGCTACATCCGCCCGATCATCTGGGTCGGTTCGGAGAAGCTCGGCGTTTCGGCCAAGGGCAACACCATTCACGTGGCGATCGCCGCGTGGCCGTGGGGCGCGTATCTCGGCGAAGACGGCCTCGCCAAGGGCATCCGCGTGAAGACCTCGTCGTTCACGCGCCATCACGTGAACGTGTCGATGGTGCGCGCCAAGGCTTCGGGCTGGTACGTGAACTCGATCCTCGCCAACCAGGAAGCCACCGCCGACGGCTACGACGAAGCGCTGCTGCTCGACGTGGACGGCTATGTGTCGGAAGGCTCGGGCGAGAACTTCTTCCTCGTCAACAACGGCAAGCTGTACACGCCGGACCTCTCGTCGTGCCTCGACGGCATCACGCGCGACACGGTCATCACGCTCGCGCGCGACATGGGCATTCAGGTGATCGAAAAGCGCATCACGCGCGACGAGGTCTACACCTGCGACGAAGCGTTCTTCACCGGCACCGCCGCCGAAGTCACGCCGATCCGCGAACTCGACAACCGCACCATCGGCAGCGGCTCGCGCGGCCCGGTCACGGAGAAGCTGCAATCGGGCTTCTTCGACGTCGTGTCGGGCAAGAACGAGAAGTACGCGCACTGGCTCGCGAAGGTCTAAGAAAGAAAGGTCCGGGCGAGCCAACGCCCGGCCCCCACAGCTACACAGAGAATTGTCCTCATGAGCGAAATCAAGGAAATGCCGCTGGTCGAACTTTCGGCCAAGGATCTGCCCGCTTACTGTCCGAATCCGTCGATGCCGCGCTGGAGCAACCACCCGCGCGTGTTCCTCGACGTGACGCACGGCGAAGCGAAGTGCCCGTACTGCAGCACGCGTTACAAGCTGCGCGCGGGCGAGGTCGTCCACGGCCACTGACGCGTCGCGAGGCTCGCGCCGAATGGCGCGAAGCCGCGCTCGCGCCGGTTTCGTTCGTGCGGGCATGGCCGCCGGGTGAAGACACTTCACTCCTGCGGCATTCCCCGTGCTTCCCTGCCCGTCGCGCGCCGCCATGAAAACGGCGGCGCGCTGCGGGCTTTACGCACATCGCCACGAAGCACCAGGCTGCACTTGCGCTAACGCCCGCCGGCATGCCGGCGGGACGTCACGCTAACCGCTTCGTTGAATTAACCGCGTTTCACGCGCTCGCCCCGATTTCCCAAAACGGTCAAGCTGCGTGCAACCTCTACCCTCTCCGGACCCTGACTCCCGATGCGCCGCGCGCTGGTAATCGCACCGAACTGGATCGGTGACGCACTGATGGCGCAGCCGCTTTTTTCGCGGCTCGTGAAACTGCACCCGCGCATTCAGATCGATGCGCTCGCGCCAACCTGGGTTGCGCCCGTGCTCGAGCGCATGCCCGAGATCCGCGACGTCTACGCCACCGACCTCGGCCATGGCAAGCTGCAACTGCTGCGCCGCTGGCAACTGGCGGGCGATTTGCGCGCCGAGCGCTACGACGCCGCCTACGTGCTGCCCAATTCGCTCAAGTCCGCGCTGATCCCGTGGCTCGCCAATATCGGGCTGCGCATTGGCTATACGGGCGAGAATCGCTACGGCCTCTTGAACGTGCGCCATGCGAATCCGCCGAAGGACGAGCGCCCGCCCATGGTCAGGCACTATGCCGCGCTCGCCTACGCGCCCGGCGCGACCGTGCCCGACGACCTGCCGATGCCGCGCCTCGAGTCGGACCCGAATGAGGCGTCGCGCGTGTCGGCGCGCTTCAATCTCGATACGCGCGTGCCGCTGCTCGTGTTCTGCCCCGGCGCCGAGTACGGCCCCGCCAAGCGCTGGCCGCCCGAGCATTTCGCGGCGCTCGCGAAGATGGTGGGCCAGTCGTTCCCGTACACGCAGATCATCGCGCTCGGCTCGCCGAAGGACGCCCCGCTCGCCCAGGCCATTGCCGATCGCGCGCCGAACGTGCGCAACCTGTGCGGGCAGACCGCGCTCGGCGAAGCGTGCGCGCTGATCTCGCGCGCGAACGCCGTGGTGACCAACGATTCGGGCCTGATGCACGTGGCTGCCGCGCTGCGCCGCCCGCTCGTCGCGCTGTACGGGTCGACGGATCCGCGCCACACCCCGCCCTTGTCCGAGCTTGCAAAGGTACAATGGCTTCATCTCGAATGCAGTCCCTGCTTTGCGCGAGAGTGTCCGCTCGGGCATCTGAACTGCCTGCGCGAACTGAGCCCGGAGCAAGTTTTCGGCGACCTGCGCGGCATGCTGCTCGGGCAGCGATAGGACAGCCGGAAACATCGCCAGCCAGCGCTGGGCGGCTGTGTGCCGCCCGCCACGCTGAAAACGAAGCGCACGCAAATGGATGTGCGCCACGCAACGGACGCCACGCGCGTTGCGCGCGCCCAATAGAGGCATCGAGGCGCGGGAGAGACCGAAGCGCCGCATCGGAGCACGTCACAGACCTGTCTCGCGAAAGCGGCATGCTCGCGGCAACACGCGCGCAACGCAGCGCCAGACGCGAAGCGACGCAACCGTTCATCCGCCAACCCGCGCCAGGTACACGCCAAGTGCAACACCGGGCGCACAAGACCAACGAGCCATGCCACGTTTTGCCCACATCTTCGAAGCCGCCGCGGACACCCTCAACGCGTACTACCAGGCCGTCGCGGAAGTCAACATCGACAGCTTGATGGGTCTGTGGATCGATGAAGAATTCGTGAGCTGCATCACCGCGGAAGGCGCGCATCTGCACGGCCTGTCGAGCATCCGCGCGGGTCTCGCCGCGCAGCTCGAAGCGGCGCCGGTGTCGATCGAGCCGCTCGATATCCGCGTGTACGACAGCCTCGGCACCGTGGTCTACGCGATTGTGGAAGCGCATCGTCCGGTCGACCCCAGCGCGATTCCCACCATGGTCTTCACGACCTATGTGATGGTTCACGAGCGCGGCGAGTGGCGTATCGCACACATTCATGCGAGCCGCATGCCCGACGACGCAGCCACCCAGTTCTCGGCCAAATTGCGCCACGGCCAGGGCGCGCTGCACTGAAATAAAGGCGTAAAGCAGGGGGCAGTCATGAGTACGACCGACGACACCAGCAAGCCCAGCAAGGCGGCCCGCGTCGCCGCCGCGCTCGAGGCCCAGGCTGCCCTGCTCGGCGCCAGCGACGATACCGACTACCGCGCGCCGTTCTGGCTGCCCGGCGCGCACATCCAGACCATCGTGCCGGCGCTTTTCTCGCGCCTGCCCGCGCCCGCCTACCGGCGCGAGCGATGGGACACGCCAGATGGCGACTTCATCGAAGTGGACTGGCTGGACGGCAGGAGCACGGGCGCGGATTCACACGGCGCGCCGCTATTCGTGTTGTTCCACGGCCTGGAAGGCGGCTCGAGCTCGCACTACGCGCGCGCGCTCGCCGCGGCGGCGCACGCGCGCGGCTGGCACGCGGCGATCCCCCACTTTCGCAGTTGCAGCGGCCCGTTGAACCTGCTGCCGCGCTTCTACCATCTCGCCGATTCCGCCGAAGTCGACTGGGTCCTGCGCCGCTTCGCCGCCCGCCACGCCGGGCCGCTCGTCGTCGCGGGCGTGTCGCTCGGCGGCAACGTGCTGCTGCACTGGCTCGCGCAGCGCCGCCAGGACGCCGCGATCGTCTCGGCCGCCGCCGCGATCTCCACGCCGCTCGACGTGCATGCGGGCAGCGAGATGCTGACGCAGGGCTTCGGCATGATCTATACGCGCAGCTTCCTGAAGACGTTGAAGGTCAAGGCGCTCCAGAAACTCGAGCAGTACCCCGGTCTCTTCGACGCACAAGCCGTGCTCGCGAGCCGCACGATGTACGAATTCGACAATGTCGTGACCGCGCCGCTGCACGGTTTTCGCGACACCCACGACTATTACACCCAGGCGACGATCCGCCCGAAGCTCGGCGAGATCGTCGTCCCCACGCTCGTGCTGAACGCGCGCAACGATCCCTTCCTGCCGGGCCGGGTGCTGCCCGCGCGCCACGAGGTGAGCGCCGCCGTCGAGCTCGATCAGCCCGCGCACGGCGGCCACGTCGGCTTCATGACGGGACCGTTCCCGGGCCGCAGCGACTGGCTCGCACAGCGCGTGTTCTCTTATCTCTCGCCTTTCGTTTCTCATGGATGACATCGTCAAACAGGCGCTCGCGCGCTGGCCCAACGTCCCGCATTGCACGGGCTGGCTGCTGCTCGACGCACGCGGCAACTGGCGCATGCGCGACGAGGCCGCCCAGGCGCAGCATGCCCCCGGCACGGCGATCCGCCACGAAGCGCTGCTCGGCTTCATCAACCGCAATTACGAGCGCGACGAACAGGGCCAGTGGTACTTCCAGAACGGGCCGCAGCGCGTGTATGTCGAACTCGAATACACGCCGTGGATCGTGCGCCTCGCCGCGGGTCACGACGGCAGCGACGGCGCGCTGACGCTCACCGATCAGGGCGGTCAAGCGTTCGAGCCCGTGGCCGCCTACCTCGACGAAGCGGGCAGCGTGATCTTTGCCGATGCGAGCACGCCGCCGCGCGCGGCGCTGCTGCACGATCACGACCTCGACCTCTTCACCGACCACGCCACGCTCGCTGACGACGCCCACAGCGGCACCTTCCACTGGCGCGCCGGCGCCGCGCTGCCGCTGCAGCCGATCAGGCGTGCCGACGTGAGCGCGCGCTTTGCCTTCGTGACGAGCCCGGCACGCGCGGAGCGCGAAGCGCAGGCCACGGAGCGCAGCGGCACGCGGCCTGCATCCAAAGACTGAGCGCCGGCTCAGCCGCGGCCCTCATCCTTCTCGTCCTGGCGCTCCTGCTTGTAGCGCGCCTCGAAGTCGTGCAGGCGCGCTTCGATGGTCGACAGATCGTAGTAGCCGACCGATTTCATGTCGCGCGCCTCCTTGAGCTGACGGATGGCCGAGGGCCACGCGCCGTCTAGCGCGAGCTTCTCCGCCATCGCGCGATGCTGCGTGAGCGCGTCGCCGAGTCCTGCGCTCGCTTGCGCCAGATACAGCCACCATGCGTCTTGCTGCGGTTCGGCCTCGGTCTGGCTGCGCGCGAGCGCTTGCGCCTCCTTGAAGCGGCGCGCCGCGATTTGCGCCTGCAGCAGTGTGTCGGTGGCCGCGTGGGAGTCCGGCCACGCCTTGTGCGCGGCCTCGCCTAGCCGCACGGCGTCGTCGGCGTGGCCCGAGCGGCGCGCGATATCGACGGCGAGCACGTCGAGACTCGGCGAGTTGCGTGTTTTACTGCCGTCCGCGGCCTCGAACTGCGCGAACGCCGCCCGCGATTTCGCGAGCGACGCCGTGGCGTCGTCGTAGCGCTCGAGCAGCATTAGCGCGTAGGCAATGCCGTACCAGTTCGCAGCGACGTTGAGCGCCGTGCGGTCCTCGATTTCCGAGCGCAGACGCGAAACCTCATCGATGTACTCGTTGCGCGTACGGTCCTGCAGCACGCGCACACGCGCGCGCACGAAACCGTACTCGGGTGCCTGGCGCGGCTGCCGGTAGGCGGCGCGGCGCGCGCGGTCCTGCATGTCGGCGATGCGCTCGCCAGTGAGCGGGTGCGTGCGCGCATAGGCGGGCACGCCGGTGTCTTCCATCGAATCGCGTTCGAGCCGCTCGAAAAACGCCACCATGCCCCACGGGTCGTAGCCCGCGCCCGTGAGCAGCTGGAAGCCCACGCGGTCGGCCTCGTGCTCCGCGGCGCGCGAGAAACGCAACTGGCTGTCCACGGCATAGGCCTGGCTGCCGAGGGCGATCCCGGCGCCGAGGTCGCCGCTATGCGCGAGCACGCCGGCGAGAATGCCGAACAGCACGCCCGCCAGCGCCGCGAGCCCGGAGCGCTCGCTCTGCGAAAGCATGCGTGCGATGTGCCGCTGCAAAACGTGGCCCATCTCGTGACCGAGCACCGAAGCCAGCTCGGATTCAGTTTGCGTCACGACGATGAGCCCCGAGTTCACACCGATGAAGCCGCCCGGCAGCGAGAACGCATTGATCTGGCCGTCGCGGATCGCGAACAGATCGAAGTCGGGCCGGTAACCGCCGATGAACTGCGCGCTCGCGGCCGCCTCGAGGCGCGCGGCGACCGAATTGAGGTAGTCGCGCACGAGCCAGTCGCCGATGTAGTCGGGGTCGCGGCGAATCTCACGCATGACGCGCTCGCCGATGCGGCGCTCGGCCTGCGGCGTGAGCGCGCCGCCCGAGCCGTCGCCGAGGTCGGGCAGTTGCGGCACCCAGGCGGGAGCGCGCACGCTGGCGTTGCCGCTCGCGGAAGATGCGGCGGATTGGCCCGGTGCCGCCAAGCGGCTCTGCGCCCCGCCATAGGTGCCGAACACGCCTTGCGCGATCGAGGCGGGAATGACGGCGTCTGCCGTGTCGTCGAATGGGCCGCTGACGAGTGCGGGCGCCGTACTGGGCGCATTCGGCGCGGGGCCGGAGGAGGCCGGTGCGGGCTTCGCGGCAGGCTTCGTGGCCGCTGGCGAAGCCGCGCCGAGATTGAGCACGGCGGCATTCGACGCCTGCGCGTACGCTTGCGGGGAAGCCGCGAGCGACGCGCACAACCATGCAGCAAGCAGCCGTTTCAGACGCATTGATGACAGGATCGGGGAAGGCGGAACACCGGCACGGCGGCGCGCCCGGTGCGGACCGCCCCTGCGCTCGCGTGTGCTAACCGGCCAATTGTAGCCCTGCTTACAACCCTTGCGACCAGGTAAGACGCGCAGAAAGCGCTGCTTAACGCACTGTTAAGATAGGTACCCCTCAAGGAAGAACCCACCATGCCTGAACTCACGCATTTTGACGCAGCCGGCGACGCCCACATGGTCGACGTTGGCGGCAAGGCAGAGACGAAGCGCATTGCGCTCGCGAGCGGCACGATCCGCATGTTGCCGGCAACCTTCGCGCTGATCCGCGACGGCCACGCGAAAAAAGGCGACGTGATCGGCGTTGCGCGCATCGCCGCGATCCAGGGGGCAAAGCGCACCTCGGATCTGATTCCGCTGTGCCACCCGCTCGCGATCACGCGCGTGAAGGTGGACTTCGTGCTCGACGAAGCGCTGCCCGGCGTCCACTGCACGGCGCAGGTGGAAACGCTCGGCCGCACGGGCGTGGAGATGGAAGCGCTGACTGCCGTGCAGGTCGGCCTGCTGACCGTCTACGACATGTGCAAGGCGGTGGACCGCGGCATGACGATCACCGATGTGCGCGTGCTGGAGAAGCACGGCGGGAAGTCGGGGGACTGGGTGGCGGAGCGCTGAGATCATGACTCTCGACGAACTACGCGCGCAGGTTCTGGCGTTCCGCGACGAGCGCGACTGGCAACAGTTTCACACGTTGCGCAACCTGATCGTCTCCACGAGCATCGAGGCGGGCGAGCTGCTAGAGACGGTGCAGTGGAAGACCGACGCGCAGATCGACGCCCTGCTCGCCGATCCCGCGCAACTCACGCACCTCAAGCACGAATGCGCGGATGTGTTCATCTACCTTCTGCTGGTCGCGCATACCGCGGGGATCGATCTGGTCGATGCGGCAGCCGAAAAGCTCAAGCTGAACGCGCAGCGCTACCCCGTGGAAAAGGCGAAAGGCAGCGCCGCGAAATACTCCGAGCTTTGATTGCCAAAGGCGCGGCGCAGAACGCGGCGACAAGCCGCCGCTTCATGCGCGCGCCTTGAGGCTTAGTCGTCCGAATCGTCCTCGTCGTCTTCTTCGACCGACTTCGCTGGCGTCCCATATTTCTTCACGAGTTGCGCCTTGAAGTCCGCAAGCGTGGGCTGCTCGTCGAGCAAGCCATAGAGCGAAGCGAGCTGGGTCGGCCAGTCGTGCAGTTCCATCGCGAAAATGCGCAGGCGCTCCACCGTATCGAATGCGCCCGCCGTATCGCCATCCAGCGCCTGCAAAACGGCGTAGCGGCGCAGCACCGTTTCTCCGGGCAGCAGCGCGATGGCGCGCTGGTGCGCGTAAAGCTTGCTCGAAAGGCTCGCGGCATTCATCGGCAACAGCGTCGCCATGCCGTAGTCGCCCCAGGCGCCGAACAGGCGCGAAGGGTCGTCGCCGTAGTCGCGTGCCGGATGCTGCCCGTAATAGAGCACCTCGGCGCGGTTGTAGTCGCGCAGCACCGGGTACAGCGCCGCGACGCCGCCGAACACGATCACCGCATACACGCCGAGCGAGACGCGCGACGGCAGAATACGCAGCGGCTTGGTCTCCAACAGGCCGAAAACGAACATCGCCGGCAGCAGGAAGAACATGTACTGCTGCGGATACTCGACGAGCGCATGCATGACGAGCACGCCGATCAGCATGAAGCCGAATACGCGCTCGGCGGTGTGCGGCGCGCGCAGCCCACGCACGAACCACGCGACGAGCCCGATCACGACGATGGCAAGGCCGACGATGCCGGTCTTCGCGAGCAGGTCGAGGAAGATATCGTGCGCGTTATTGGCGATCTCGACGCCGCCAAGCGAGCGGACCAGCTCGAACTGATGCATCGGAAAATCGCCCCAGCCGACGCCCAGCACCGGATGCGACTTGAACATCGTCCAGCCGTAGCGCCACAGCGCGAGGCGCGGCGCGATCTGGCTCGCGTCCTTCATGCGCTCGGCGGCCGACTGTGCAAGGTCCAGGCCGTAGTGGACGTTGGCCCAGCGCACGAACGCATTCATGCCGAAAAAGATCAGCACGAGCACGACCGGAATGATCCAGGCGCGCACGCCACCGGGCTTGTGGCCCGAACCCGCCGACGCCTGGCCTTGCGCACCGAAGCTGCGCCCCTCGCCTGCTTCGGTACGGCAGCCCGCGAACGCGATCCACAGGCCCGCGACGAAAATCACGCCCATCTGCAGCCACGGCCCGCGCGACACCGTGAGCGCGAGGCCACCGGAATAGATCGCGGTCAGCACGCCCCAGAGCAGAATGTTCAGACGCCGCGTGAGCGCAAGGTACATCGCACCGGCCATCGCAAAGGCGATATACGTGGCCAGGTGATTGGCCTGTGCCATGTTGCCGAACGGCCGGCGATCCACCGTTATGTTGTACGCAACCACGAGCGGCGTGACCTTCGTTTCCAGGTGAAAGAGCTGGATCACCTGGGTGAATACGGCGAAAAGGCCGCCGATCTGGAGCGCGAACGCCCCCCACACGAGCGCCGACTGCATGAGGCGCGCGCGCGTGATGGTGTAGCCCGCGTGCGTCGCCAGCACGGCGGCGAGCAGGTAGCCCGCGCCGAGCCAGTTCATCGAGGGCTCGGCGAGCGGCAACGCGAACGTCTGCACGACCAGCAGCAGGCCGAATAAAAGCGGCACGAGCGCGACCGTGGGCGACGCGAAGCCCTCGCCCGAGCGCGCCGGGCGAACGAGCAACAACGTGGCAGCACCCATCAGCACATAAAGTGTCAGTGCAACGAATTCCGCATAGAACGTGGGAATCGGATAGGTGTGGTTGACGACCGCATAAGGCAGCGTCAACGCGAGGGCCAGCAAGACGAACGTAAGGTAACGCGCAAAATTGGAAGGCATGGTTGGGCGGGGCCGTTCAGCAACCGGGCACTATACAAAACTTTTCCCCCGCTGTGCGGGTGCAGCCGGTTCGACCGCACCCGCACCCACGCGCAACCCCTACGCGCGGCACTCCGGCGGTGCAAGATTGCCCGCCAGCGTTGCGGCGTCCGCCGGCGACGGGCCCGCTCCGGGTGCGCCGAGCGAGGAAGCCGTCTTGCCCGCTGCGAAGCACTCCCACGTGAGCGTGCCGCCCTGCACGCTGCCCTGCGCGAGCGCGACGCGCGCGGTGGGCGCATCGGCGTTGTCCGGCACCGAAGGCACGAGCACGATCGTATTGCTGCCCTCGGGCGCCACGCGCGAGGTGAAGGCGACGGTGATCTGACCGGTCGTATCGTCGATATGCAGCGACTCGACGTTGCGCGTGGCGGGCGGCACCGTGTAGCCCGCGCCGAACGCGTTGCCGCTCGCGGCGTTCTCCGCCACGGCAAGCCGCGCGGAAGCCGCGAGCGAGAGACCCTCCCCTACGCGGCTGCGGGCGAGGTAGTCCTGGTAGGCGGGAATGGCGTAAGCGGCGATCACGCCGACGATCGCGAGCACGATCATCAGTTCGATCAGCGTGAAGCCGCGTGCGGTCCAGCGGGAGGCAAGGCTTGCGAGGCGCGAGAGACGGGCGAAACACGCGCAGTGGTTGCCCGGCGGCGGGCTCAAGGGAAATGCAGATACGGTCATCGTCAGGGCTCCTGAAACAAGAAACGCCTGCTCACAGTCGTGAACAGGCGTCTTGATCGTATCGGCGGCCCGGTTTGCCCATCAGTCGGCCAGATGGCCTAGGCGCAATGGCACAGCCATGCGCGTTCAGTGCTCAGTGGGATTGCGGCCCTTGCGCCGCGGCCCGCCGCGCGTTGCGGCGCCTGAGCCAGGTCCCGAGCGCAACGACGAACACCGCCCCGGCCACGCACATGCCGTACTCGGCCGCGGGCGTATCGAGCAGCGGCCAGCGGTCGCCGGCGGGATCGTTGATGATGAGGCCGCCCGCGATCCAGCCGAGCAGCGCCGCGCCGAGCGTGATGATCACCGGGTAGCGGTCGAGCAGCTTGAGCACAAGCTGGCTGCCCCACACGATGAGCGGAATGCTCACCATCAGCCCGAAGATCACGAGCGCAATGCGGTGTTGCGGATCGGCGGATTCGGCGGCGCCCGCAATCGCGACCACGTTGTCGAGGCTCATCACCGCGTCGGCGACGATGATCGTCTTGATCGCGCCCACCAGCTTGTCGGCGGGCTTCACGTTGGCGTGCTCGAGATGACTGGGCGCGAGCAGCCGCACACCAATCCACAGCAGCAGCAGGCCGCCCGTGAACTTGAGGAACGGCACGTTGAGCAGCACGACGGCGAAGGCGATCAGCACCACGCGCAGCGCGATCGCACCGGCGGTGCCCCACAGAATGCCGCGCATGCGCTGCTGCGCAGGCAGGTCGCGGCAGGCGAGCGCGATCACCACGGCGTTGTCACCACCGAGCAGGATGTCGATGACGATGATCTGGATGACAGCGCCCCAGTGGAGCGTCGCGAAAAACTCGAGCATGGAAACGAAAACTCAGCCGGAATTCAGGATGGGCTCAGATATCGAGCCAAATAAAAAAGCGAGGAGGCCATGACTGGCTCCCTCGCTTTTTGTTCGGAAACCTCGTGAAAGGATTCCGCAAGCATATCAAAAAACGCTGGCCGCCCGCGCATGCATGATGCACAAGCGCCAGTGTATTTCGAATTTACAGCATCGCCTTCAGCAGACGACCCATTTCCGACGGATTGCGCGTGACCTTGATGCCGCACGCGTCCATGATTTCCAGCTTCGCGTCGGCCGTGTCCGCACCGCCCGAGATCAGCGCGCCGGCGTGGCCCATGCGCTTGCCCGGAGGCGCCGTGACGCCCGCGATGAAGCCAACCACCGGCTTCTTCATGTTGTCCTTGATCCACTCGGCGGCATTGGCTTCGTCCGGACCGCCGATTTCGCCGATCATGATCACGGCGTCCGTATCCGGATCGTCGTTGAACATCTTCATGACGTCGATGTGCTTCAGACCGTTGATCGGGTCGCCGCCGATACCGACTGCCGACGATTGGCCGAGGCCGATCGCGGTCAGCTGGGCAACCGCTTCATACGTCAGCGTGCCCGAACGCGACACGACGCCGATGCGGCCCTTGCGGTGGATGTGACCCGGCATGATGCCGATCTTCAGCTCGTCCGGCGTGATCGTGCCGGGGCAGTTCGGGCCGAGGAGCAGCGTCTTGCGGCCTTCGCGGCGCATACGGTCCTTCACTTCGATCATGTCGCGAACCGGAATGCCTTCCGTGATACAGATCGCGAGATCGAGGTCGGCCTCGACGGCTTCCCAGATCGCAGCGGCAGCGCCTGCCGGCGGCACATAAATGACCGAAACGGTCGCGCCGGTAGCATCCTTCGCTTCACGCACGTTCGCGTAGATAGGAATGCCTTCGAAATCTTCGCCGGCCTTCTTCGGGTTCACGCCAGCGACGAACGCTTCGCGGCCGTTCGCGTACTCACGGCAAGCGCGGGTGTGGAACTGACCGGTCTTGCCGGTGATGCCCTGCGTGATGACCTTGGTGTCTTTGTTGATCAGAATCGACATGTATTGACCTCTGTTCGTTTGGCGTTATGCGTCGCGCCAGACCGCTTCTTGCGTTGCGGTGTTCGCGCCGGCATCACGCCATTCGTGTCCGGTGAAAATTACTTGCCTTCGGCAGCTGCGACAACCTTCTGCGCAGCCTCTTCCATGCTGTCTGCCGAGATGATCGGCAGGCCCGAATCGGCCAGCATCTTCTTGCCGAGGTCCTCGTTCGTGCCCTTCATGCGCACGACGAGCGGCACATTCAGGTTCACGGCCTTCGAACCCGCGATCACGCCTTCTGCGATCACGTCGCAGCGCATGATGCCGCCGAAGATGTTCACGAGGATCGCCTTCAGGTCCGGGTTCTTGAGCATGAGCTTGAACGCTTCGGTGACCTTCTCGGTCGTGGCGCCACCGCCCACGTCCAGGAAGTTCGCCGGCTCGCCGCCGAACAGCTTGATGGTGTCCATCGTGGCCATGGCGAGGCCTGCGCCGTTCACGAGACAGCCGATGTTGCCGTCGAGCGAGATGTACGCGAGGTCGAACTTCGACGCTTCGATTTCAGCCGGATCTTCTTCGTCCAGATCGCGGTACGCGACGATTTCCGGGTGACGTGCCAGCGCGTTCGAGTCGAAGTTGAACTTCGCGTCGAGTGCGGTCACGGTGCCGTTGCTCGAGACGTTCAGCGGGTTGATTTCGGCCAGCGACGCGTCGGTTTCCCAGAATGCCTTGTACAGGCCCTTCAGGACTTCACGCGCTTGCGGAATCGAAGCAGCCGGCACGCCGATCTTCGCGGCGAGGTCGTCAGCCTGGGCGTCCAGCAGACCCGTCGACGGCTCGACGATGACCTTGTGGATCAGCTCCGGGTGCTTTTCGGCGACTTCTTCGATGTCCATGCCGCCTTCGCTCGAACCCATCAGCACGATCTTCTGCGACACGCGATCGACGACAAGGCTGACATACAGTTCTTGCTTGATGTCAGCGCCTTCTTCGATCAGCAGACGCTTGACCTTCTGGCCTTCCGGACCGGTCTGGTGCGTAACGAGCTGCATGCCGAGGATCTGGTTCGCGTATTCGCGGACCTGTTCCAGCGACTTCGCAACCTTCACGCCGCCGCCCTTGCCGCGGCCACCTGCATGGATCTGTGCCTTGACGACCCAAACCGGACCGCCCAGCTCTTCAGCGGCCTTGACCGCGTCATCCACCGAAAACACCGGGATGCCGCGCGGGACGGCGACTCCGAATTTCCGCAGGATTTCCTTACCCTGGTACTCGTGAATCTTCATGCGTGATTCCTTCAGTCTGAGAGTTGGAGTGAACTTCGATTCCGCTGTTGTTATTCATGCGAGACGGCGTCGGCCCTGCCCTCTTGGCCCGGGCTCCGGCTGTCGCGCACGCTGGGGGTTTCGGCGCCGCGCTCTATTGAACGCGGCACATGGCCATACCAGCGCGGATAAAACTGCTTCACCGCCTCCCCGTCGAACCGCAGCGCATGGCAGCGGCCAAGCTGGAAGGGCGGCTTTTCACCGTCGGCCTCAATGCCTCCGGCGGTCTTGCCGTGTTCCGGTCCGGGCGCTTCACCCGGCGAGCCATTCGATGTGTCCCACACTTCTCCAACGAACGCCTGGATCGCTGCGGTCGGCAATACGCCCAACATTTCTGTGAGGTGCGTGCAGCCAACCGTGCCGGCGAGGAGCCGGCCCGCTTCGCGGCGGAAGTTCTGGAGGAGATTGAGCCCGATAAGGGCCCGATAGGCGGGATGAGCGTTCTGGCACTGACCGTCGTAAGGCACCCAGTCGGACGACGCTTCTGCGTCGACGACGTTGAGCTTGCGATCGATCGTAATGCGCAGCCAGAGTTCATGGATCGGCAGACCATTGGGCCGGACACCGGCGGCGAGCGGCACGTCGCGTGGCTTGTGGTCGGTCAGGCACGCGTCGATGTCCCACAGGCCGTCTTCGCGCTCATAGGCAACCGCCCGAATGGCGCGCTGGTGGCGCAACTGGCGGGGCACGGGCGGAGAAAGCGGCATGCTAAAGGTAAGACCGGATTGGAAAACCTCGCGATTTTAACATACCGGGTATTTGAGACAGCCGCGAACACACAGGCCTGGCGTGGACATGTCTGTACGGATTTTTCGAGACGGCCGGCTCAATTGTCGGACCAGTCTTCCTCGATTCCCTTGAGGATCTTCCCGATGATCGACATCGAGAAGCCCCGCGCCGCGAGAAAGCGCGCCTGGCGCGCGCGTTCGGCGGGCGTTTCGGGCAACTGACCGTACTTCTTCTGCCAGACCGTGCGGGCGCGCGCGAGTTCGGTCTCACGCAGTTGCGTGCTGACTTCTTCGATGAGCGCATCGCCCACGGCGTGGCGCTTGAGTTCGCTGACGATACGCCCTGCCCCCACGCGCGCCGCACGCCGGTGCACGACGCTTTCGGCAAAGCGCGCGTCGGAGAGCCAGCCTTCGCGCTCGAGCGAATCGAGCAGCGCTTCGAGTGCGTCGGCGTCTTCGGTGTACGGCACGAGCTTGCGCGAAAGTTCGGCGCGGCTGTATTCGCGGCGCGAAAGATAGCCGAGCGCGCGACCCTTGAGGGAGCGCTCGGGCCGCTGCTTTGCCGTGGATGCTTTTTCGCGCTCGCTCGCGCGTGCGGCACGGGTGACCGAGCTGCGCTCGTATTGATCGGCTTGCGGTGCGCTGGATTCGCGAGCGGTTTCGCCAGGCCCACGGCGCGAGCGCTTGAATGATGTTTCGAACGGCAGCGGCTCTGATGACGCGTTTTCCGCCGACTCATTGGTCCCGCCGAAGAAAGCCTCGAACGGCACTTCGAAGACCGCGCCGCCATCGTCGCTGAGATCGGCGGGCGCGGAATATGCCGCGTCAGAATGCGCAAAGCCGCGATCGCCCGCCTGGGCGTCGCGGCTTGAACGGCTCATGCGTGCGTCGGCAGGCTTCACGGCGGGGCGCCGCTCGGCGCCCCGGTCAGCAGGCGAACCCGCCCGCGAGTTAGCCTGATCGCCGGAAGGCGAGGACGTAGGTGACCCGCCCTTGCGCATCAGCTTGCCTTATCTACGAGAGCCTGAAGAATTTACTCTTCGTCAGCGACTTCGACTTCGCCGGAATTGTCGACGCCGGCCGGCATCGTGCTCACGCCCAGCGATTCGCGGATGCGGTTTTCGATCTCACGAGCGATGTCCGAGTTCTCGCGCAGGAATTCGCGTGCGTTGTCCTTGCCCTGGCCAATGCGCTCGCCGTTATAGCTGTACCACGCACCCGCCTTGTCGACGATCTTGGCCTGCACGCCGAGGTCGACGATTTCGCCCTGACGCGAAATGCCTTCGCCGTACAGAATGTCGAACACGGCTTCGCGGAACGGCGGCGAGACCTTGTTCTTCACAACCTTCACGCGCGTTTCGCTGCCGATGACTTCGTCGTTCTTCTTGATCGAGCCAATGCGGCGAATGTCCAGACGCACCGACGAGTAGAACTTGAGTGCGTTGCCGCCCGTGGTGGTTTCCGGGTTGCCGAACATCACGCCGATCTTCATGCGAATCTGGTTAATGAAGATCACCATGCAGTTCGTCTTCTTGATCGTGCCGGTGAGCTTGCGCAGCGCCTGCGACATCAGACGCGCCTGCAGACCCGGCAGCGAGTCGCCCATTTCACCTTCGATTTCGGCCTTCGGCACGAGCGCCGCGACCGAGTCGATCACGATCATGTCGATCGAGCCCGAGCGCACCAGCGCGTCGGTGATTTCGAGCGCCTGCTCGCCCGTGTCCGGCTGCGAGATGAGCAGTTCAGGCACGTTCACGCCGAGCTTGGCGGCGTATTGCACGTCGAGCGCGTGTTCCGCGTCGATGAACGCCGCCGTGCCGCCGAGCTTCTGCATTTCGGCGATCACCTGCAGCGTGAGCGTGGTCTTGCCCGACGATTCCGGACCGTAGATCTCGACCACGCGGCCGCGCGGCAAACCGCCCACGCCAAGCGCGATGTCGAGGCCGAGCGAACCGGTGGAGACTACCTGGATGTCCTCGACCGCTTCGCCGTCGCCGAGTCGCATGATCGACCCCTTGCCGAACTGCTTTTCGATCTGCGCGAGCGCGGCGGCCAGCGCCTTGCTCTTTTCAGCAGTCAGCCCAGCCGAGCCTTTCTTGCTATCTTCCATGAATCGTCCTTTGCTATGATGAACGGCGTCTCGTGACCATGCGCACGCCTCATTCGGGCTAATGCACACGAACGCAGACACTGTATAAAAAAACAGTGGTTTTGGCAAGCCTTTCCGGCGATCCAGAACCGCGAATTTCGGGAGACCGCCGCGCGTCGCCTGGCCGCGCCTTCAAAGACGCGGCGCGGCGCCGGTGCTACGAGGTCAAAGGGCCTCGAAAGCGACGTTGGCGCAACATGCGAATCCTCATTGCCGAAGACGACAGCATACTCGCGGACGGGCTCGTGAGATCACTCCGCCAATCGGGCTATGCCGTTGATCACGTGCGTAGCGGCGTGGATGCCGATACTGCCCTGTCGATGCAGTCGTTCGACCTCTTGATCCTCGATCTTGGCCTGCCGAAAATGCCGGGCCTCGAAGTGCTGCGCCGTTTGCGCGCGCGCAATTCCAACCTGCCCGTGCTGATCCTCACCGCCGCCGACAGCGTGGACGAGCGCGTGAAAGGCCTCGACCTCGGCGCCGACGACTACATGGCCAAGCCCTTCGCGCTCAACGAACTCGAAGCGCGCGTGCGTGCGCTCACGCGGCGCGGCGCGGGCGGCGGCCCGACCATGGTGCGGCATGGCGCGCTCTCGTACGACCAGGTGGGGCGCATTGCGCGCATCAACGACCAGGTGCTCGATCTTTCGGCGCGCGAACTCGGTGTGCTGGAAGTGCTGCTGCAGCGGCTCGGGCGGCTCGTCTCGAAGGAGCAGCTCGTCGATCACCTGTGCGAGTGGGGCGAGGAAGTCAGCAACAACGCCATCGAAGTCTACGTGCACCGGCTGCGCAAGAAGCTGGAAACCGGCGGCGTGCGCATCGTGACGGTGCGCGGACTGGGCTACTGCCTCGAAAAGGAGGCGAAGGAAACGCACGCCGGCGCGAGCCAGCCAGGCACACGCGCCGAGACCGGCACACCCGACGCCACGCCGGCGATGCCCGCCAGCCACTATTTCAAATAGGCGGAGTCGAAGATGGCCGGGCGTCCTCCCATCGCGCGCGCCGTGCCGCCCAAGGGCGCCGCGAGCACAGCCGGCGAAAACACATCGGGCGCGTCCGCATTCACGGCCGACGCCCTCGACGACGACGCGCGCGACGCCCGCTACGCCAACCCGTTCGCCCCGCCCGACGAAGCCGAAGCCGCCGCCGAGGCGCGCCCGCGCTCGCTTTTCGGCGAGATTCTCGACTGGATGCTCGCGCCCTTGCTGCTGCTCTGGCCGATGAGCATCGCGGTCACGTATCTCGTGGCGAAGTCGATCGCCAACGGCCCCTTCGACCGCGCGCTCGAAACCGACGCCTATGTGCTCGCGCGCCAGATCCAGCCCGTCAACGGCGTGGCCGAACTCACACTGCCCGCCTCCACGCGCGACTTCCTGCGCGCCGACAACGTCGACAGCGTGTTCTACCAGGTGCTCGGCAGCCGCGGCGAGCTGATTGGCGGCGATCGCGACATGCCGCTGCCGCACGACGACGACCGCCCGCCGCCCGGTCTCGTCGAGTTCCGCGACGACACGCTGCGTGGCATCGACATCCGCGTCGCCTATACAACAGTGGAGCCGACGCACCTGAGCGCCGGCGACCGGCCGGGTCAACCGGTGCTCGTGCAGGTCGCAGAAACGCTCGACAAGCGCCGCCAACTGGCCAACGACATCATCAAAGGCGTGATCCTGCCTCAGTTCGTAATCCTGCCGCTCGCGATCCTGCTCGTGTGGTTCGGTCTCTCGCGGGGCCTCGCGCCGTTGCACGCGCTGCAGTCGAACATCCGCATGCGCCGCCCCGACGATCTTTCGCCGCTCGAAGCGCGCCGCGCGCCGCCCGAAATCGAGCCGCTCGTCACCTCGTTCAACGACCTGCTCACGCGGCTCGAGCAGAACATGGAGCTGCAAAAGCGCTTTATCGCCGACGCCGCCCATCAGATGAAGACGCCGCTCGCGGGCCTGCGCACCCAGGCCGAACTCGCGCTGCGCCAGGACGCGCCTGCCGAAGTGCACCGCTCGCTCGAGCAGATCGCGACAAGCTCCGAGCACGCCGCGCGGCTCGTCACGCAGCTGCTCGCGCTCGCGCGCGCGGAAAACCGCATGTCCGGGCAGATCTTCACGCCGGTCGACGTGGCGGACGTGGCGCGCCACGCCGTGCGCGACTGGGTGCAGCCGGCGCTCGCCAAACAGATGGACCTCGGCTACGAAGGCCCCGAAACGGCGTACGGGAGCGAGCAGGACGAGGACGGAGCGGTGGCGCGCGTCGAAGTGGACGGCAACCCGGTGATGCTGCGCGAGATGCTCTCGAACCTCATCGACAACGCGATCCGCTATACGCCTGCGGGCGGGCGCATTACCGTGCGCGTGCGGCCGGAACCCGCGGCGGGCGTGGTCCATCTCGAAGTGGAAGACACGGGTATGGGCATTCCTGCCGCCGAGCGCGAGCGCGTGTTCGAGCGCTTCTACCGCATTCTCGGGCGCGACGGCGAAGGCAGCGGTCTCGGGCTCGCGATCGTGCGCGAGATCGCCACGATGCACGGCGGCACGCTCGCCATCGACGATCACGTCTATCAAGACACGCCGCGACTCGCCGGGACGCTCGTGCGCGTGACGCTGCGGCTGCGCGCGAAAGCTTGAGCGGCATCGCCGCCGCTTGAGCGGCAAAACCACCCGGAAACTGACGGATCACGTCAGAAAAGCGGGATGGGACTTACCCTTATCCGATACGCAATACGCAAACTCAATTTCGCGCGTTAAAAGACATTCGACCATCAATGCGCGAACTTATCGAATAGTTTGCCGAACATAACTGATTAGACCCCACTCCGACGCATCCCTCAGAAACCCACACGCGCGTCAGAAGCCCGTAAGTTTCCATTCCAATAATGCTCCGCAGGACCGCGGGTCTTTAGCGTCGCCTGCCCGACGGACCACACGCATATCAATACTGGAGACATCTATGGCAACCGTTGGCGGACAAGTCTCGCACGCGCCGATGACCCGCGACGAAAAACGCGTGATCTTCGCGTCGTCGCTCGGCACCGTGTTCGAGTGGTACGACTTCTACCTGGCCGGCTCGCTCGCGGCCTTCATCAGCAAGAGCTTCTTTTCCGGCGTCAATCCCACGGCCGGCTTCATCTTCACACTGCTCGGCTTCGCAGCCGGCTTTGCCGTGCGCCCGTTCGGCGCGATCGTGTTCGGGCGCCTCGGCGACCTCGTGGGCCGCAAGCACACGTTCCTCGTCACGATCGTCATCATGGGTCTCTCGACCTTCGTGGTCGGTTTCCTGCCCGGCTACGCCGCAATCGGCATTGCGTCGCCGGTGATCTTCATCGCCATGCGTCTGCTGCAGGGTCTCGCGCTCGGCGGCGAGTACGGCGGCGCCGCGACGTATGTCGCTGAACATTCGCCGCCCGGACGTCGCGGTTTCTACACCGCGTGGATCCAGACGACCGCCACGCTTGGCCTCTTCCTCTCGCTGCTCGTGATCCTCGGCGTGCGCACGTTCGTCGGCGAAGAGCAGTTCGCCGCATGGGCCTGGCGCATTCCGTTCGTCGCCTCGATCCTGCTGCTCGCCGTTTCGGTGTGGATCCGTCTGCAACTCGACGAATCGCCGGCGTTCAAGCGCATCAAGGCGGAAGGCAAGGTCTCGAAGGCGCCGATCAAGGAAGCGTTCGGCCAGTGGAAGAACCTCAAGGTCGTGCTGCTCGCCCTCTTCGGCCTCACGGCTGGCCAGGCCGTGGTCTGGTACACGGGCCAGTTCTACGCGCTCTTCTTCCTCACGCAAACGCTGAAGGTGGACGGCGCCAGCGCCAACATCCTGATCGCGCTGGCGCTGCTGATCGGCACGCCGTGCTTCCTGTTCTTCGGCGCGCTTTCGGACAAGATCGGCCGCAAGCCCATCATCATGGCTGGCTGCCTGATCGCGGCGCTCACCTACTTCCCGATCTTCAAGGCAATCACGCACTACGCGAACCCGGCGCTCGAAGCCGCGACGCAGCGCGCGCCGATCGTCGTGATCGCGAATCCGGCCGAATGCTCGTTCCAGTTCAACCCGGTTGGCACCTCGAAGTTCACGAGCTCGTGCGACATCGCCAAGAGCGCGCTCTCGAAGGCTGGCCTGAACTACGAGAACGTGGCCGCTCCGGCTGGCACGCTCGCGCAGATCAAGGTGGGCGACACGACCATCGACACGTTTGACGGCCGGGCGCCGGGCGCCAAGGAAGCCGGTGCGCTGTTCGAGAAGACGCTCGCGGCCACGCTGAAAGCGGCGGGCTATCCGCTCAAGGCCGACCCGGCGCAGCTCAACTGGCCGATGACCGTGGTGATGCTGACGATCCTCGTGATCTTCGTGACCATGGTGTACGGGCCGATCGCGGCGATGCTGGTGGAGATGTTCCCGACACGCATCCGCTACACCTCGATGTCGCTGCCCTATCACATCGGCAATGGCTGGTTCGGCGGCTTCCTGCCGGCGACCGCCTTCGCGATCGTGGCGGCGCGCGGCGATATCTACTCGGGCCTCTGGTATCCGATCATCATCGCGCTGGGCACCTTCGTGATCGGCATGCTGTTCGTGAAGGAAACCAAGGACTCGGATATCTACGCGCAGGATTGAGGCTGTGAACGCCGCCGGGCGGGGCTTCTCGCCCGGCGACTGCCTTCTCTGCAAAAAAGATGACGAAGGGGGTTGACAGCTTCGGGCCGAGTAGCGATAATTCTTTTCTTCGGCGAATTAGCTCAGCCGGTTAGAGCGACGGAATCATAATCCGCAGGTCCGGGGTTCGAATCCCTGATTCGCCACCAGTTGCAAAAGAAAGCCGCTGTCCCACAAGGACAGCGGCTTTTTTCTTTTCTCCGCCCAATCCCCCACCAATCCCCCCATCAAACCGCCGCCACGAGCTGTTGCGCGATCAACGCCGTGATGTGCTGCTTCTCGTGCTCCGCGCGCTCGAGCATCCCCACGCTGCGAAATTCCGTCTCGCCCGGCAAGGACAGCACGCGCAGGGCCTCATCGTGCGTCCAGTTGGCGTTGCGCAAGAGCGGCACGACAGTCACGCCCACACCTTGCCTCACCAGCGCCGCTACGCCTTCCAGTGAACTGAGTTCGAGAAACACGTTGACCTTGTAACGCCGCTTGCGCAAGGCACGGTCGATCAGGATGCCTGTTCGCTGCGTGCTGTCGAAGCGCAGGAACCGTTCGTTGCTCAGCAGTTGCGCTACCGAACCCGATTTCAGGCTCGCAGGCACCAGCGCGACAACAGGCTCGGTGTACAGCGGCGTCCAGCGGACACGCGCCAAGCGCCGCCCCGGCGTATCGACGAGCACGGCGCAATCGATCTCGCCCGCGTCGAGTTGCGCGGCGAGTTCGATCGACCTCGCCGTCACGATGCGGATCTCGAGACTCGGCCGCGCCGTCTTCAGTTTCGCCACGGCCTGAGCGAGCGCGCTCACGGCCGACTCCACCGCGCCGATCGTGACCGGCCCCGTCTGCGCTTCGACTCCCGCCGCCAGCATGCGCATCGCCTCGTACTGCGCGAGCATCGCCTGGGCATGCGGCAGCAGCGCCTTGCCCATGGCGTTGAGCACGACCGTGCGCCCTGCCCGGTCGAACAGCTGCTGGCCGAAGGTTTCCTCGAGCGAGCGCATCTGCATGCTGATCGCCGACTGGGTCAGCGACAGGTGCTCGGCGGCGAGCGCAAACGAGCCGTATCGGGCGATGGCGTCGAACGTGCGCAGCATTCGCAACGTACTCACGGGTTCATGTCCCCCAATTCATCAAAATTTCTGAAGTCGCATTTCAGAAAATATCACTTTTTTTTGATTGTCTGCGCAACCAGAATGATTCCACACGAAAGCCAGTCAGACCAACAACTGGAGGAGACGTCCGGATGGGGTTCTCAATTGAAACGGCCGGTGCAGCCACGCCGGCACACACCCAAAGCGCGGCGCGCCGTATCGACCTGCGTGTGATTGCGGTCGCAACCATCGGCAATGCGCTCGAGTGGTTCGACTTCACTGTGTTCACCTTCTTCGCAGCGGTGATCGCGAAGCAGTTCTTCCCGAGCGAGAATCCCACGGCCGCGCTGCTCGCAACGTGGACCACGTTCGGCGTCGGCTTCCTCACGCGCCCGCTCGGCGGCATCGTGCTCGGCAACTATGCGGACCGGCACGGCCGCAAGGCCGCCCTGCTCATCACGATCTTCGTGATGGCGCTCGGCGTGGCCGTCATCACGCTCGCGCCCACCTACGCGCAGATCGGCCTCGCGGCGCCGATTCTCATGCTCGTCGGGCGCTTTCTGCAGGGCTTTTCGGCGGGCGGCGAAGTGGGCAGCGCGACGGCGTTTCTGGTCGAGCACGCGCCTGTGGAACGCCGTGGCGTGTACGGCAGCTTCCAGATGATCGCGCAGGCCTGCGCCATGCTGCTTGGCGCGGCGGTGAGCGTCGCCATCACGCAGACGCTCACGGCCGAGCAGATCAGCGCGTTTGGCTGGCGCATCCCGTTCGCTATCGGCCTGCTTATCGTGCCCGTGGGCCTTTACGTGCGCTCGCGCCTCGATGAGTCGCCTGTCTTCAGCGATGCGCGCCACGATAAGCGCCCGAAACGCTCGCCTTTTCTCGAATCGATGGTTTCGCACTGGCGTCAGGTGCTCGCGGGCTTCGGCCTGACGATATACGGCACGATCGGCACGTACCTCTTCTACTACTACATGCCGAGCTATGCCACGCGCTCACTCGGCGTGTCGTTCCAAAGCTCGGTGATCGCTTCGCTGTGCGCCGCGGTTGCGTATATCGTCGGCACGCTCGCTTCGGGCCGCATCTCGGACGCCGTTGGCCGCAAGAAGCCGATGGTGGCCTCGGCGGTGATCAGCCTGATCGTCGCGTATCCGCTCTTCCGGCTCGTGAGCGCCGTGCCCACGCTGCCTGTGCTGATCTTCGTGCAGTGCTGCCTGATGCTTTCGCTCGGCCTCTTTCAGGGCGCGTACTGCGCCTTCGTCTGCGAACTGTTTCCGGCGCGCGTGCGCGCCACGTCGCTCGCCATCGGCTACAACTTTGCGGTGATGATCTTCGGCGGCTTCGCCGGCGCGATCGCCACGCTGCTGATCGGCTGGACCGGCGACAAGCTCTCGGTCGTCTACTACGGCCTCTTCGGTGCAGCCGTCGGCCTCATCACCCTGCTCTTGCTGAAAGACCGCTCGCGCCAGCCTTTGCTATAGGCGGCGCATTCACCATCCATCGCGCAGCCGTCCCGCGTACGGCTCGCACGCATCATCACCGAAACGAAGGGAGTCTCATGACCATCATCGCCGAAATCGCCGCAGCCGAAGCCGAACTGCAAGCCATTCGCCGCGACATCCACGCCCACCCCGAATTGCGCTACGAAGAAGATCGCACGTCCGCGCTCGTCGCCGAACGGCTCGAATCGTGGGGCATCGAGGTCACGCGCGGTCTCGGCAAGACCGGCGTCGTCGGCGTGCTGCGCAACGGCACCGGCACCAAAACCATCGGCTTGCGCGCCGACATGGACGCGCTGCCGATCCAGGAGCTCAACACGTTCGCGCACGCATCGAAGCACGCGGGCAAGATGCACGCGTGCGGGCACGACGGCCACACCGCGATGCTGCTCGGCGCGGCACAGCATCTGTCGCAGCATCGCCATTTCGACGGCACCGTGGTGTTCATTTTCCAGCCCGCCGAGGAAGGCGGCGGCGGCGCGAAGGCCATGCTCGAAGACGGCCTTTTCGAGAAGTTTCCCGTCGATGCGGTGTTCGCCCTGCACAACTGGCCGGGCCTCGCTGCAGGCAGCTTCGGCGCACGCGTGGGCGCGACCCAGGCGTCGAGCAACGAGTTTCGCATCGTCGTGAAGGGAACGGGCGCGCACGCCGCCATTCCGCAAGACGGCATCGACCCTGTGCTGACCGCCATGCAGATCGGCACGGGCCTGCAAAGCATCATGACGCGCAACAAGCGCCCGATCGACGCCGCCGTGCTCTCGATCACGCAGATGCAGGCCGGCGAGGCCGTCAACGTGATTCCCGACACGGCGACGCTGGCCGGCACGGTGCGCACGTTCTCGCTCGAGGTGCTCGATCTGATCGAGAAGCGCATGCGCGAGTTCTCGGAGGCGACGGCGGCCGCTTACGGTTGCACGGTGGAGTTTTCGTTCCACCGCAACTATCCGCCGACGGTCAACACCGAGGCCGAGACGCACTTCGCGCTCGACGTCATGAAGGAAGTCGTCGGGGCGAACCATGTGGTGCGCAATATCGACCCGACCATGGGCGCGGAGGACTTTTCGTTCTTCCTGCTCGAGCGCCCGGGCTGCTACGCGTATATCGGCAATGGCACCGGCGACCATCGCGCGCATGGCCACGGCCTCGGCCCGTGCATGCTGCACAACACGAGCTACGATTTCAACGACGACGTGCTCACGCTGGGATCGACGTACTGGGTGCGCCTCGTCGAGGCCTTCCTCACGAAATAAGCGCTCATGCCTTCCCTGTTCTCCACCACCTACAGCGAGGCGCGCGCCCGGTTCATGGGCGCCGCCGCCTCACGCGGCCTGGCGCTCGCGAGCCACGTCATCCCTGAAATGGAGGGACGCGAAGGCGAGGCGCTCGCAACCGACGTCGTCCGGCTCGGCCCCGCGAACGCGAAGCGCCTGCTCGTGCTGACGTCCGGCACGCATGGCGTCGAAGGGTTTTGCGGGAGCGCGGCGCAAACGGCCTTGCTCGGCGATGCCGCGCTGCAGGCGCGCCTCAACGCGCTCGGCGTGGCGGTGCTCGTCGTGCATGCGATCAACCCATACGGCTTCTCGTGGCTCTCGCGCACGAACGAGGACAACGTCGACCTCAATCGCAACAGCATCGATTTCACCCGTGCGGTGCCGTACAACGAGGATTATGAGGCGCTGCACACGCTGCTGGTGCCTGCGCAATGGCCGCCTTCGGACAGCAACGCCGAGGCAATCGCGAGCTACATTGCGAGCCACGGCGAACCGGCCTATCAACGCGCGCTGACAACCGGCCAGTACCATCATGCCGACGGCCTTTTCTATGGCGGCGAGCGGCACGTATGGAGCACCCGCCTGCTGCAGACGCTGCTCGCGCAACACGCGAGCCAGTGCGAGCAGATCGGCTGGATCGACTTTCATACCGGCCTCGGTCCGGCCGGACATGGCGAGAAGATCTGCGTGGGCCGCATCGATGTGGCGGAACTGCAGCGTGCGCGTGCCTGGTGGGGCGCCGACGTGGCAAGCCCGCTCGACGGCTCGACGATCGCGTCGAACGTGGGAGGCCCGATTCTCGACACGCTGCGCACGACCTGCCCGCGCGCGCAGACAACGGCGATCGCGATCGAGTTCGGCACCGTGCCGCTAGTGCCGATGCTGCATATGTTGCGCGCCGATGTGTGGGTGCGCCGCCATCCGGACGCGCCGGAAGCCGCAGGCATTCGCGAGCAGATCCGCGCGGCGTTCTGCTTCGATGACCCGCTCTGGCAAGGGCAGATTCTCGGGCAGTCGCGCGCGGCCATCCTGCAAGGGGTGCTCGGCCTTTCGCGGATGCCTGTCGGCGGGCGTTAACTGCCGCTAACGGCCGCTATATCGTCTTAGCGAGTTTCGAGCGCCACTGCGGCGCTCATCGCACGCGCTTGCGCTCGCGCTTCGTTTCGTACATCGAACGATCGGCGTATTCGATCAGCGCCGTCATCTCGGTGCCGTCTTCGGGCAGGATGGCCACGCCTACGCTCACACCGAGATCGATGCGGTTCCCTTCGAACTCGAATGGCTCGCCCACCGTGTCCACAAGCCGGCGGCTGTATGCCTCCGCATCCCCGCGCCCCGCGATGCCGGGCAAGATCACTGCGAATTCGTCGCCGCCCACGCGCGCGGCCGTGTCCACGCGGCGGCTGTGGCGAGCGATGCGCGTCGCGGTCTCCCGGATCGCCGCGTCGCCGGCGCGATGGCCGTAGCAGTCGTTGATCGGCTTGAGGCCATCCATGTCGAGATTGAGCACGCCGAGTCCGCCCGACGAACGCACGGCGAGATCCACCGACTGACGCAAGCGATCGTAGAAGAGCGCGCGATTAGGCAGCCCTGTGAGCGCGTCGTGCGTTGCACGCAAATAAAGCTCGCTCGTCTCGTGCCGCGCGGCATGGAACATGGCCGCGGCGATGAGCTCGGACATCAGCGAGAGCGTGCGGATGTCCTCGTCGTTGAAAGCATTCACTTCCGCATGCGTGACTTTCAAAACGCCGACGGTCGTCTCGAGGTGCTTGAGCGGCGTGACGATCATCGAGCGCAGGCCGGCGCGGCGGCAGGCTTCGCGGTCCACGCGCGGGTCGGTTTCGGCGTCGTCGCAGCGCAGGATCTCGCCCTCGCGCACGCACATGCCCGACAGGCTCGTCTCGCGTGCAAGGCGCAAACCGAGCAGGTTCGCGACGCTGCCCGAAGCCGCGCGGTACACCATGTCCTCGCCTTCGGCGAGTTCGACGACGGCACCGTGCGCACCTGTGAGCTGCTCGGTGCGCTCGGCCACGTAGGCCATCACGCCGCCGAGATCGAGCCCGAGCTTCGCGATGTCCGACTGCGCCTTGATGATTTCCAGCAGGGTTGCGTTGTCCAGTTGCGTGTCTTTCGCTTCGTTGTTCTTCATCGCTTGACCGTTAGCCGTGCCTTTGACTTGCTGACGGCGCTGAAAGCCGAAGCGCCGTTGGATCGTGCTAAAGCATAGCAAACGTTGTTAATTGCGCCAGCGCAAACGTTTCACATCTTCGATTCGCGGCGCCTTGCTGCAATTCGTTGCGGGCGCATCCACTCAGCCTTCGATACGCTCGCGCGTCACGCGCAACAGCGCCGCCATCGCGCGGCTCGCCGCAAGCGCGTCGCGCTGCGCGATCGCGTCGTATACGAGCGTGTGGTCGGGCAGCGCCGCGTTGAACACGTCGGCGCGCTTCGCATTCACGCGCAACTGGCCTTCGAGCGTGCGCTCGATCAGCGTGCCGAGCGGCACCAGCAATTCGTTGCGGCACGCCCCCAGCACCGCAAGGTGAAAGCGCAGGTCCGCGCGCACCCATTCGTCCACATTGCGCGCCTCGGCCATGGCCGCGTGCGCGGCGGCGATCGACGCCAGCGCATCGGCATCGTGCGCGCTCGCGGCCAGCCCGGCCGCGAATGGCTCGATCATTTCGCGCATTTCCTGGAGCTTGAGCGCGAACGCGAGCGGCGGCGCCACGCGCGCGTACCAGTCGAGCACGTCGGCATCGAGCAGGTTCCATGCGGCGCGCTCTCGCACGCGCGTGCCCACTTTCGGCCGCGACTCCACGAGCCCTTTGGACGTGAGCGTGCGCAACGCCTCGCGCAGCACCGTGCGGCTCACGTCGAAGCGCGCCATGAGCTCAGCCTCGCGCGGCAGGACCGCGCCGGGCGCGTGGTCACCGCGCAGGATCGCGCTGCCGAGTTCGAAGGCCACCGTGCCGTGCAGATCTCGCTGAATGGCTGCTCTCCTGGATATTGGGAATCGACGCGAAATAATACTATTAATAGCACTTTAAGGCGAATTTTGCAGTAGGATGTGCTCCGAGACGCGCCGGGCATCCGTCCGTGCCGTGCGCCCTATCTGGAGACACCGCATGAAAATCACCAAGCTCGAAACCTTCGTCGTCCCGCCGCGCTGGCTCTTTCTGAAGATCGAAACGGACGAGGGGATCGTCGGCTGGGGTGAGCCGATCGTCGAAGGCCGCGCGCACACGGTCGCTGCCGCTGTCGATGAACTCGCCGACTATCTGATCGGCAAAGACCCGCTGTTGATCGAAGACCACTGGCAGGTGATGTATCGCGCGGGCTTCTATCGCGGCGGTCCGATCTCGATGAGCGCGATTGCGGGCGTCGATCAGGCGCTCTGGGACATCAAGGGCAAGCATCATGGCGTGCCCGTTCACGCGCTGCTCGGCGGCCAGGTGCGCGACAAGATCAAGGTGTATTCGTGGATTGGCGGCGACCGTCCGAGCGACGTCGCCAACAACGCGCGCGCCGTGGTCGAGCGCGGCTTCAAGGCCGTGAAGATGAACGGCTCGGAAGAGCTGCAGATCATCGACACGTTCGACAAGGTGCAAGGCGTCATCAACAACGTCGCGGCCGTGCGCGAGGCCGTGGGCCCGAACGTCGGCATTGGCGTGGACTTCCATGGCCGCGTGCACAAGCCCATGGCCAAGGTGCTCGCCAAGGAACTCGATCCGTTCAAGCTCATGTTCATCGAAGAGCCGGTGCTCTCCGAAAACGTCGAGGCGCTGCGCGACATCGTCAACCAGACCAGCACGCCGATCGCGCTGGGCGAGCGTCTCTATTCGCGCTGGGATTTCAAGCACATTCTCGCGGGCGGTTACGTCGACATCATCCAGCCCGACGCTTCGCACGCGGGCGGCATTACCGAATGCCGCAAGATCGCCGCGATGGCCGAAGCCTATGACGTCGCGCTCGCGCTGCACTGCCCGCTCGGCCCGATCGCGCTCGCCACCTGTCTGCAGATCGACGCGGTGAGCTACAACGCGTTCATCCAGGAACAGAGCCTCGGCATTCACTACAACAAGGGCAACGACCTGCTCGACTACATCAGGAATCCCGAAGTCTTCAAGTACGAAGACGGCTTCGTTTCGATTCCGCAAGGCCCGGGTCTTGGCATCGACGTGAACGAGGAGAAGGTGCGCGAGATGGCGAAGACCGGTCACCGCTGGCGCAATCCGGTGTGGCGTCACGAGGATGGCAGCGTCGCCGAATGGTGATGCGAGGATGAACGTCAAATGCGCGGCACGCAACGTAAGGTGATGCGCTTAACGCCGCGCGTTTCGGCGGCGTAACATTTCGCGCGGCTTTGCGCGCTTGGGCGCGCAGGCTAGTGAATCGCGCGAGCGGCTTATGTCGTTTGCGCACACAGCCAGTTCATGGAAAGCCGCGCCGCTCAAGGCGCGGCCATCATCGCGTGCTTACGACGCCAGCGAACGCCACTCGCTGGCCTGCTCCTTGCAGATTCCTTTGCAACCCAATCTTGGTATTGCAAAGGTTTCCATGGACGCGTCACTACCCGACTATCTCATTCGCGAACAGGCCGCCGTCGGCTCACTCGTCGCCTTCGGCTTCATGCGCGTGCTCGCTGGCGCCATTGCCTTCATGCGCGGCTGGCGCATAGGCTGGGTGGAGTACGCCGCGATCGGCGCAGCAGCGCTGTGGTGCGCGCCGCAACTGTTCGCGCTGATCGCGAACCCAACGTCTGCGGCCGCGCTCGCGGACCTCGAAGGCAACGCCATAGGCTGCGCCATCGCCCTCTTCTTCGCACCGATCCTTAGTCACCGGCTCGGCTACGAGTAAGCTCCGGCGCAGCCCAATGCGCGACGTTTCAGCCCTGCAACACGTAGCCCGGCACGGTGTGCGCAAGTGCGGCGGCAGTCACCAGTACGCCGATCATCACGATCGCTTCGAGATGGATCACGTTGACGAAGCGTCGCGCCGCCGCTGTCGACGCTGCGCGCCGCAGCTCCGGCATCGCGACGAGCCGGTTGAAGCCGCCCATCGCGAGCGCGAGCACGACGAGCGCAGTCTTGAGCAGCAGCACTCGGCCCCACTCGCTGTTCATGATGGCGTCGAGCGAGCCGCCGCTGCCGCGCAGGGTGTTGAATACGCCCGTCGCGATCACGAAGCCCACCGCGAAGAACGCCACGTTCGAGACCTGGCCTGCTGTGCGGATCAGCACGCCGCGCGCCGTCGACGCGCCGAGTGCCGGCAGGACAGCCAGGCCGCCCGCCATGACAATGCCGCTCCACGCGCTGGCGCTCAGCACATGCAACGTATGAAGGCCGAGCGCCGCCGATGCGAAGCCCGCATCGGCGGCATGCCCGAGCCCCGCGCGCCCCGCGGCGATGGCGACGAGCGCGAGCCACAGCACGCCGTCGCGCGCCACGCTCGAGGCCGCGAACGCGCAGCCGAGCAGCACGAGCGCGCCCGCGAAAGCCACGGACCACGCGTGGCCGACATGCGTTTGCGAAAGCACCGTGCCGACCACGCCGAACGCGCTCGGCAACGGCTCGCCGCTGACCGACGCGCTTTCGTAAAGCATCCACATGATGAGCGCCGCGACGAGCACGACCGCCGAGGCGCGCAGCGAGCGTTGCGCACGCAGCCATGCAAGGCGCGCGGGCGCGACGGCCGTGCGGCCGTCCTTGTCGAGCCACGCGCTGTAGAACGCCGAGCCGAGCGCGAAGGCGTAAGCAATGTTGACAATGGCCGCCATGGCGACCTGCCCGATCCAGAGCCAGTCAGCTTTCATCGGACCTCGCCCTCCCGCGTGTTGCGGGTCGCGCGGACTTCGCGCGAAGTGGATCGGTCGGCTTGATGCAACGCTTGATGCAACGATAGGGAAAGTGCAATTGGAGTCATCGAGACAAGTGGCAAGGAAACAACATGAAAACAGCAACGGCAGGACACCGACGCAGCACATCGCAACGCTACGCACGCCCGCAAGCGTGCCTCGTTCGATAGCCGCCGCACCAATCGGTTCAATGCGGCTTTAGCACCGGTTCGAAGCCGGTTCAACGCGGATTCCATGCGCGAGCATCGAGTCCGCGCACGCGACGGAATGTGGCTGCCGCATGCGCCCGGCATGAACTCGTACACGAGCCCAGCAGCGAGCGGCTCGGCGAGTGTGGCGCGGGTGCGGGACAACCCCGTGTCACCGATCGGCGAACAGGTGCAGAATCATAACCGGCGCCGCCGCGACGATCGGCCGCAAGCACGTCGCGATGTCGCCACGAAGGTGTCGGAGGGCTCTTGTGGCGCATGCGGCAAATGGTCACTATAAGTTCCCGATGCTAGAATCTGCTGCGTCGCCGCAGCGCGCCCGGTCTTCTGCTTTCATCGCGCGCAGCCTGGAAGCCGGGCCGTTCGAAGCCTGGTCAGGTCCACGATAAAGATGGAGTTACGCGTGTCCCCAAGACGTATCTTCCGACCGCTCATTCCGCTCGTCGCGCCTCTGGCAGCAGCACTTTTGCTCGGGTCGACCAGCGTTCTCAGCGCTGCCTATGCCCAGACGGCGGCCTCGGCCCCGCAGCCCAGCGCCCCCGACACGATCGCCTCGCGCGTGCAAGGCTGCACCGCGTGCCACGGCTCGCACGGGCAGGGTACCGACAACGACTACTTCCCGCGTCTCGCGGGCAAACCGGCCGAGTACCTGTTCAACCAGCTAATGAACTTTCGCGAGGGTCGCCGCAAGTACCCTCCGATGAATTATCTGGTCACCTATCTCTCCGACGACTACCTGCACGAGATCGCGACGTTCTTCTCGCAGCAGCGGCCGCCCTACCCGGCGCCCGCGAAGCCTTCGGTCGGCAGCGACACGCTCGCGCGCGGCCAGCAGATCGTGCTGCACGGCGACCCGGCCAAGCAGGTGCCCGCCTGCGCGGCCTGCCACGGCGCAAAGCTCACCGGCATGGAGCCGGCCATTCCGGGTCTGGTCGGTCTGCATATGGACTACATCAGCGCGCAGATCGGCGCCTGGCGCTCGGGCTCGCGGCATGCGAAGGCGCCCGACTGCATGCATACGATCGCCACACGCCTCACCGACGAGGACGTGAACGCGGTCGCGGCCTGGCTCTCGACGCAGAGCGCGCCGCAGAACCCCGTGCCGGCGCCGGCTGGCTCACTCAAGACGCCGCTTGCCTGCGGCAGCGAACCGCAATAAGGCGCCGGGGGAGACAGCCAATATGAACCGCAAGTCCCTGTTCGCACTTTCCGCCGTCGTCGTGGCCGCTGCGGCGGCCCTCGTGCCCGTGCTCTGGTCGGGCACCCACTATCTGCAAAATGGCGCAGCGCTTGCCGCGACGCCCGTCGATCAGGCCGATCTCATCAAGAAGGGCGAGTATCTCGCGCGCGCCGGCGACTGTATCGCCTGCCACACCGTGCGCGGCGGCCAGATGTTCGCGGGCGGCCTGCCGATGGCTACGCCCTTCGGCACGCTCTACACGCCCAACATCACGCCCGACGACCAGTACGGCATCGGCAAGTGGAGCGCCGACGACTTCTATCGCGCCATGCACACGGGCCGCTCGAAAGACGGCAGCCTGCTCTACCCGGCGTTCCCGTTCGCGAGCTACACCAAAGTCACGCGCGCCGACGCCGACGCGATCTTCGCGTATCTGCGCTCGGTCCCGCCGGTCAACGTGCCTAGCCGTCCGCACGAGCTCAAGTTCCCGTTCAACAACCGCAACCTGCTGATCGGCTGGCGCACGCTGTTCTTCCGCGAAGGCGAATACAAGCCCGACCCGACCAAGTCGGTCGAATGGAACCGTGGCGCGTATCTCGTGGAAGGCCTCGGCCACTGCGGCATGTGCCACACGTCCATCAACGCGGTGGGCGGCCCGGTCAATTCGGCGGCCTTCGCGGGCGGCCTGATCCCGCTGCAGAACTGGTACGCGCCGTCGCTCACGGGCAGTGAAGGCGGTCTTGGCGACTGGGACATCAAGGACATCGCGAGCCTGCTGAAGACCGGCGTTTCCCAGCGCGGCGCCGTGTTCGGCCCGATGGCGGACGTGATCCACAACAGCCTGCAATACCTCTCGGACGACGATATCCATGCGATGGCCTCGTATCTGAAGACCATCCCGCAGAAGAAGGAAGCGCCCGAAACGATGCAGATGGAGACTTCGGAAGCGTTCGGTGGCGAACTCTTGCAGCAAGGTCAGAAGATCTACCATGACCAGTGTGCAAAGTGCCACGCGGAGAATGGTCTCGGCATGCCGCCGAACTTCCCGCCGCTGGCGAACAATCAGTCGATCCAGATGCATTCGGCCGTGAATCCGATCCGCATGGTGCTCAACGGCGGCTATCCGCCGAGCACGGGGGGCAACCCGCGCCCGTACGGCATGCCGCCGTTCGCGCAGTCGCTCTCGAACCAGGAGGTGGCGGCCGTGGTGACCTTCATCCGCATGTCCTGGGGCAACAAGGGCACGCCGGTCTCCCCGCAGCAGGTTGCCGACCTGCGGTCGTCTCCGCTCGACTGACGCACTGTCGACCAGAGTTAGCGCTTCAGTGCCTACTCTGGTCCCATGCAGAGCAGCCCACCGCCGTAAGGGCTTCAGCCCTTACGGCGGTCCCACGCAAGTGGTTACTGTTATAGTGGCGGTTGCCTGATAAGGGCGCAGTCCGCGAAAGCGCGGGCTGCGCCCTTCGCTATTTGGCGCCGGGCCGTGTGGTGAAAACGGTTCCGTGGCCCGTCAGGCCGGGTTTTGAACGCTGCGCTCGAGCACGGCGCCGTACGGGGTGGAACCCTGTTCCAACGGTGCGCGTTGCGCTCAAGAAGAACAAGGAGTGGTCGTCATGCACGCCGGTGAGCGTCTGAACAGCATTACTCACCTCGTGGGCGCGATGTTGTCGGTAGCGGGGCTCGTCTCGCTCGTGACGCTCGCGGCGCTGGATCACGACGCGTATAAAGTCGTGAGCTTTGCGGTATACGGGGCGATGTTGTGCGCGCTGTACACGATCTCGACGCTGTATCACGGCGTGCGCGGCATTCGTCTGAAGGCGGTGCTGCAAAAGTGCGACCACGCGGCGATCTATCTGCTCATCGCGGGAAGCTATACTCCGTTCACGCTTGTGACGCTGCGCGGGCCTTGGGGCTGGTCGCTCTTCGGCGTGAGTTGGGGGCTCGCGGCGCTTGGCATCGTGCAGGAACTCACGCTCGGGCGGCGCACGAGAGTGCTTTCGATGGTGCTCTATGTGGTGATGGGCTGGCTCGCGGTGGTGGCGGTTCGGCCGCTCGTCGAGGCTTTGCCGGCCGCGGGCACGGCGTGGTTGCTGGCCGGCGGCGTCATATACAGCGTCGGCATTTATTTTTTCGTCAATGACGAGCGCATCCGGCACGGACATGGAATCTGGCATCTGTTCGTGCTCGCCGGGAGCGTCTGTCAATTCGTGAGCGTCGCGCGCTACGTCGCGTGACGCGTCAATGCGAAGGCATCGCACGGCCGCCGCAGTGTCCGCGGCCGCACGATGCAACTTAACGCCAGACGACGTGTCTTCTTAGACCCGTCCGTTCCATGAAGAAAAAACGCGGCGCGCGCACTGGCGCGCCGTCCGAACAACGCGAAGAAGCGGCAACGCCTGGCGCATGTGAACCCGGCAACACCGCTTTGGCTGCGCAGCGCGCCCTCGGGCCGCGAAGCGACGCCCGCGCTACTGCAATACAACAGGTGTTTATGTCTTTCGATTCTCTCGGCTTGTCCGAACCGCTGGTCCGCGCAGTCAACGAACTTGGGTACAGCACGCCCACGCCGATCCAGGCGCAAGCGATTCCCGCCGTGCTCGGCGGCGGCGATCTGCTCGCCGGCGCGCAAACCGGCACCGGCAAGACCGCCGGCTTCACGCTGCCGATCCTGCAACGCTTGACGGACATGCCGCCGGCTGCGAACGGAAAGCGCGTGGTGCGCGCGCTGATCCTTACGCCCACGCGTGAGCTGGCTGCGCAGGTCGAAGAGAGCGTGCGCGCCTACGGCAAGTATCTGAAGCTCAAGTCCACGGTGATGTTCGGCGGCGTGGGCATCAATCCGCAAATCGACGCCCTGAAGCGCGGCGTGGATATCGTGGTCGCGACGCCGGGGCGTCTGCTCGATCACATGCAGCAAAAGACGATCGACCTTTCGCAGCTCGAGATTCTTGTGCTCGACGAAGCCGACCGCATGCTCGACATGGGCTTCATCCACGACATCAAGCGCGTGCTCGCGAAGCTCCCGCCCAAGCGCCAGAACCTGCTCTTCTCGGCCACCTTCGCCGACGAGATCAAGGCGCTCGCCGACAGCCTGCTCGACTCGCCCGCGCTCATCGAAGTCGCGCGCCGCAACACCACGGCCGAAACCGTGGCGCAGAAGATCTATCCCGTCGACCGCGACCGCAAGCGCGACCTGCTCACCCACCTGATCCGCCAGCACAACTGGTTTCAGGTGCTCGTGTTCACGCGCACCAAGCACGGCGCGAACCGCCTCGCCGAGCAGCTCACGAAGGACGGCATCAGCGCGCTCGCGATTCACGGCAACAAGAGCCAGTCGGCACGCACGCGCGCTTTGAGCGAGTTCAAGGACGGCACGCTCCAGGTGCTCGTCGCCACGGACATCGCCGCGCGCGGCATCGATATCGACCAGCTTCCGCACGTCGTCAACTACGATCTGCCGAACGTGCCCGAGGACTACGTGCACCGCATCGGCCGCACGGGCCGCGCGGGCGCGACGGGCGAAGCCGTGTCGCTCGTGTGCGTGGACGAGCATCAGTTGCTCAAGGACATCGAAAAGCTGATCAAGCGTGCAGTGCCCCAAGAGGTCATTCCGGGCTTCGAGCCGGACCCGAACGCAAAGCCTGAGCCGATCCAGCGCCGCAGCCAGCCGCAAGGCCGCTCGCCGCGCCAGGGGCAAGGCCAGGGCCGCGGTGCGTCGAATGGCGCAAATGCCGCGAACGGCGGACGGCCCGCGCAGGCGCGCGAGCCGCGTGAGCCGCGCGGTGGTAATCGCGAAGGTGGTCGCGATGGTGGCCGTGAAGGTAATCGCGAAGGTGGCCGTGAAAACAACCGCGCGCATGCAGCCAACGGCGGCGGCAACAACGGCCAGCGCCCGGCCAAGCCGGCATCGAATGGCGGCGGCGTGCGCACCGCCAAGCCCGTGAAACAGCAAGGCGCGAATCACGGCGCACAAGGCGCGCGCGGCGAGCATACGCGTCGCGAAAGCCAGCGCGGCGTTTCGCACGAAAGCGCGCTGGGCCGCCCGCAACAACGCAAGCCGCAGGGCAACCCGGGCGCGCTGCTCGGTGGCCGCCCCGGCGGCAATTCGCGTCGCGACGGCAACGGCCAGCGCGATCGCTGATCTTCGCGTCCAGCAACGAAAAAGCCCGCTCTAGCAGCGGGCTTTTTGTTTGCACGTGCGAACGTCTTAGCGGAAGAAGACGTGTTCCGTGATCTTCGCGAGCGGATAGTGCACGCCCGGCCGGATCTTCGCGGGCAGATTGAGCGGCTTGAGCAGCATCTTCACGCACATGTCGGCGGAAAGATTGTGGCGCACCAGCTTGTTCACGCGCGCGGTGAGTTCGCGGCTATAGGCCTCGTCGCGCACGCGGTCGGGGTAGCGGCCCGCGTACACGTGGCGCAGCGCGATTGCGGAATCCTCGTTCCTGATTTCCATCACGCGGCGCATGAGCGCGCCGAGCACGGCGAGACGCCCGTGCCCGTCTATCTGGTTGTACTTCTTGAAATACCTGAAAAAGTGCTTGTAGTGGCGCACTTCGTCGCTGCGAATGTTGTCGGTGATTTCCTTGAGCACGGGCTCGTCCGAATACTCGCCAATCGCACGGTAGAGCGTGGCGGTGCCGGTTTCGACCACGCAGCGCGCGACCATTTCGAGCGCGCGCGTTTTCTCGAACTCCTCGAACGAACAGGTCTTCGAATACTCTTCGATGAAGGTTGCATACGCCGCGTCCCAATCGAACTCGGGCCACACGTACTGGATGTACGTCTTGAGCGCACGCCCATGTTGAAGCTCCTCGGGCTCCCATTCGCGGTTGAGCCACTCGGAGACTTCCGGGTCGCCTTTGAAGAACACGTTCAGGTTACTGGTGTAAAGGTCGGAACCGCTTTCGATGAAAGACGAGGCGGCGAGGAGCAGCATCAGGTCTTCGTTGGCGGCGGCACGTTGACGGTCGATACGTGTGAGATCGATGTCTTCGATGCGCCAGGGCATCTCATGGCGAGGCTCGTTTTCGTTACGCATTGTGTCCTACTCCCGAAGCGGTATCTTCGCTCACGACGCGCAGCGCGAAGCCGGAAGCCCCGAGGCCCGGCGGGCGGCGCCAGTCACGCGCGGCGAACATTACCGGCCATCCCTAATTCAATCTTAGCCGTAGTTTCGCGTAGCTGCAGTCACACAGCACAGACCGGGCCCGACCCTCACAGTTCCGGGAATGGACGACTTCTCCTCATTACGTCATGTGACGCGCATCGGCCGCGACTGACCGGGACTGGCCGCGGCGCAAACGGAATACCCACTGGAAATACCGGCCCGCGATGCATGGCGGATCGAGGCGGATTCGCCCGCGGCGTGCCGCGGTGCAGTACGAACTTCAAGTGATTTCGCGAATCAGGACGGCTCGTGCCACCGCTGCAAGCGGGTTCGAATGTCAAAGGGAATATTTTTGGGGCGTGGTTTGTACAACGCAGCGGCGTTGACTACACTCCAGTTCCCCGAGGTAGATCCCGGGCTGGATGCCGTTTGGGCCGCGCACAGGCTGCCCGGGCGGCCGGTCCCTCCGGCCAGACGATTCTCCCCGGTCGCAGGCTTTCGCTCACACCACCGCATTCCTGTCGCTGCGCCGCCCTGCGGGCTGCAACCGGCGACCTCTGATGCGGCAACACGGAGAGAACGATGCTGAGTCCGCATGAATTCGCCACCCTGCTGCTAGTACAGGACGCCCCCAACCAGCTCGACATGGAACGAGAAGAACTGGACGCCTTGCTCGAACGACAGCTCGTCCAACTGGAGCGCCTTGCATCCGGCCTTCAGCAATGGCGACTAACCGAAATCGGCGACTCTGCGTTGCGCGCCATCAAACGGTGTTCGTAGCCTGATCCGGCGGGCCCGGTGCCCGCCCAGCCACAGGCTCCATTGCCCTCTATCGATTTGCGCGGACGTATGGATCGTCCGCCAGCCCGGCTTGTCGGGCACGTCCCCGATGCAGGCGCACGGCAGTAGACGTACGCGCCTGCAGTGCATGGTCACGCGGACCCGCGCGCTTCATGCCCGCGTGACCATTTTTTTGCGCCCTGGCACGCCCTCCCGCACGGCGCGCGCTGTTTCGCGCGACGCGTGCTTCCTCGCACGCGCGTAGACACGCGCCCTGCCACACCGCTATCCGCCTACCCCGCTCGCAGCGTCGGGTCGACCGCCGAGCGCCAGCTCAGCGCCTGCGCGCGCTGGGTATTGAGGAAGTTCACCCACTCGCCCCGCGCCTGAGCGTTACCGCTCTTGCCGAGCGTGGTGTATTGCTGCGCGAGTTGAGCCTGGAAGCCGCAAAACTGGTCCTGGGGCAGCCTGCCGCGCCGATTGGCGACCCAGGCGTCGAACATGGCCGCGTAGACGCCCGGCGCATACGCGCCGAAATCGACCGCCTGGCCGCCGCACATCTGCTGCAAGGCGGCCAGCGACGGTGCGCGCCCGCCGCCTTCCGGGCCCGGCGGCGCGCCCACGCACCCCGCGAGCAGCACGGCCGCACCGATCATTGCAATTGCACGCATGATTGCCTCGTTATCGTTTTCGACGGGTTGGAACGACTGCATTCCGACTCGGCTATTCTCGCACCGCGCCGTGCACCGCGAGTGCGCTGCGTCCAAAAAGCAAAAGCACGTATGATTGGGGGTTTCCACCTTCCCGCCTGCCTGGCTCGGGCGCGCGCATCGGCCCCGGCCGCGCGTTACCCGGCCTCTCGTTTCACGCATGATCGACCATCTCATCTGCGACTGTGACGGCGTGCTCGTCGACAGCGAAGTCATTGCCGACCGCGTTCTCTTCGACACGCTCAGCAGCACCTTTCCCGGCATCGATTTTCACGCCGCCGTGAACGCGGCTTTCGGCCAGCAGACCTCGCGCTTTCTCGCCGATGTGGCCGCCCGCTTCGACCTCACGATGCCCGAGGACTTTCTCGAGACGATCGAACATCGCTGCGAAGCGGCCATTGCCGAGTCGGTGTGCCCGATCAACGGCGTGCGCGACGCCTTGCGCCAGGTGACGCTACCCGCCGCCGTCGTGTCGAACAGCCGGCTCACGCGCGTGCACGCTTCGGTGCGGCGCGCCGGGCTCGACACGATCTTCGGCGAGCGCATCTTCAGCGCCGAGCAGGTCGCGCGGCCCAAGCCTTATCCGGATGTGTACCTGCACGCGGCGAAGCAGCTCGGCGTGGAGCCGGCGCGCTGCGTCGTCGTCGAGGACAGCATTTCGGGTTTGAACGCCGCGCGCGCGGCGGGCATGAAGACGATCGCGTTCGTCGGCGCGAGCCACATTCCTTCGGGCTACACCGACGTGCTGCGCGAGATGGGCATCACGCGCATCATGGCGCACATGGAAGAATTGCCGGCGCTCGTCGAGGCGGGCGTGCGCGGCGAATTCGGCGACGTGCAGTCTTGAGGCGGCGCGTGCGCAGACCGCACGAGCCTTAAAGAAAGCGAGACTCGGCGCCTGTCGGCGCCGCGTTTCTCATCTCGCTACTTCAGCGACCCTTAGGCCGGTTCGGCGCAGCGCTCGCGCGCCACAGCGATCGATTCACGGAACGCCACCAGCTCGGCAATCGTGAGCATCGGCAGGTTGTGCAGCTTCGCGAAGTCGTCGACCTGCTTGCCGCGCGCCATCGTGCCGTCGGGGTTCATCAGCTCACACAGCACGCCGGCTGGCGCGAGGCCCGCGAGCACCGCCAGATCGACGGTGCCTTCGGTATGGCCGCGACGCGCCAGCACGCCGCCGCGCTGCGCGCGCAGCGGGAAGACGTGGCCGGGACGCACGATATCGTCAGGCTTCGCGTTTGGAGCGATCGCAGCGCGGATCGTCGTCACGCGGTCGGCGGCCGAAACGCCCGTGCTGACGCCGTCGCGCGCTTCGATCGAGACCGTGAATGCGGTGCGGTTGCGGCTTTCGTTGTGGGCCACCATCGGCGGCAGTTCGAGCGCGCGCACTTTCTCGTCGGAGAGGCACAGGCACACAATGCCGCTGCATTCGCGGATGAAAAGCGCCATCGTTTCGGGCGTCAGGCGTTCGGCGGCGACGATCAGGTCGGCTTCGTCCTCGCGGTCGTGGTCGTCTTGCAGCACGACCGGGCGGCCTTCGCGCATGGCTTGCAACGCGGCGGCAATGCGCGGCGGCACCGGCTCGGAATCGATGAACGGGAGATCGGCGGCGGCGTCGAGCGGCGCGCCTTGGGATGCAGCGAGAGTAGTACTGGACATGTGAAACGCTCCTCGCGAGAGTTAGGCGAAAAACGTTTCAGGGCATTGCAAACAGACAGGAATCCCCGGCACGCGTCATTCGGCAGGCACGCGCCACGCCCCAAAAAATGGGGACGCACGCGCATCGGCCGAAACACCGCGGCGGATGGGCAAACATGACCATCTGCACATCTTCTTCCATCCGGACTATGACCGTCGGCTCTGGCTTCACACCAGATCTGCTGACCCTGCGCATCACATCATGAAGCTCGCGCAGGCGCTCGCGGGCTCGTCGGCGTTGCCTTTCGGCGCGGCCGGCATACCGCCGGTGGGGAATTTCGCCCCGCCCTGAAGACGCACTGATTACCGGATTAACCGGCGGGCAAAGGATACAACAGGCTGCAAAACCGTGCAGCGCGAAAAAGCACGACTAGACAATGTGCTCGAAACGCGTTTTGTGCGACGCCGCATCGCCGCCAGCCGGCGCGGCGGGCACGTCCCAGCGCGGCGGCGTCTCGGCGTTGAGCGTCACGCGAAACACGCGCGCCTCGGTGTCGCCCGGGTTGCGCAGGCTGTGCGGCTGGTCGGCGTCGAAAAGAATCGCGTCGCCGGTGGCGAGCAGCTGGCGCCGATCGTGCACGCTCACTTCGAGCGTGCCCTCGCTCACCACGAGGTTCACCGTCGTGCCGGGCGGGCGGCGCACGCCGGGCTCGGTGTGCAGCGGCGCAATGCGCAACTCGTGAAACTCGGCTGCGGCGGGCTCCCCTTCCGGATAGAGCGCGCGCGCCGAATAGCGGCCGTCGGCGGACACGACGCGCGACGCGCGCTCGGCAGGCAAATGCTCGAAGCCGTTCACCGCATGCCGCCGCAGGAACGCCGAGACCGAAACCTTGAGCGCCGCCGCCACCTTGCAGAGCACCTTGATCGACGGCACGCTGCGCGCCGACTCGACCTGCGCGAGCATCGCCCGCGAGACACCCGAGGCGCGGGCGAGCGCATCGAGCGATAGCTGGCGTTCGGCACGCAGGCGGGCGAGGTTCACGCCCACGAGATGCTCGAGCGCCTCGTAAGATCCTTCGGTGTGCGCAATATTGGGCTGTGCTTCGCGCACGAGCGCGAGGGGTGAATGCATGGCTGCCTCCAGGCGCGCCGCGTCATTGCGGCGCAAGAGCATGAATGGAGGCAAGACTAGCATCGCGATTTGCCGCGCCCAACGAAGTTATCTTCACACTGTTATCAGCATTGCAGAGCGCGAATCCGGGATTGCTTTCGCGCCCTGCGCATAAGGCGCATTACCTTGCGCATTGCCCTCGCGAGCGCTCACGTATTTTGCTGCTGAGGCACACTCGCATGGCGCACCGGCGCGTTGCGCGTATCGAGCCGCGCCGCCGCCCATGTCAGCACGAGCGCCGCCACCGAAACGGCCGCGGCCACCCACGGCAGCGAGTCGAGCGCCACGCCGTGCGCGATGGCGAGACCGCCCATCCACGCACCCATTGCATTCCCCACGTTGAACGCACCGATGTTCAGCGTAGAAGCGAGATTCGGCGCCGCCGCAGCCTTCGCGACCACGCGCATCTGCAAGGGCGGCACGGTCGCGAACGCAGCGATGCCCCACACGAACACCGTGATCGCGGCAGGCCACATGGCGTGGCTCGTCTTCGTGAAGATGGCCATGACCACGGCGAGCATCACGAGAATGCCCATGAGCGAAGGCATCAGTGCGCGGTCCGCTAGCTTGCCGCCGAGCGTGTTGCCCAGCGTGAGCCCCACGCCGAACAGCACGAGCATCAGCGTCACGCCGCGCGGCGAGAAGCCGCCGACCTGTTCGAGAATCGGCGCGATGTAGGTGAACACGACGAACACGCCCCCAAAGCCCAGCACCGTCATGCCGAGCGCGAGCCACACCTGCGGGTCGCGCAGCACGCGCACTTCGTGGCCGAGACCCGCGGGGCCGCTGTCGTGATGGTTGGGAACCAGGGCGGTCACGCCGATCAGCGAAATCACGCCAAAGCCGCTCACGATCCAGAACGCCACGCGCCAGCCGAACTGCTGGCCAATAGCCGTGCCGAACGGCACGCCCAGCACGGTGGCAAGCGTGAGCCCGGTGAACATCAGCGCGATGGCGCTCGCCCGCTTTTCCTGCGGCACGAGCGAGGCCGCCACCACGGCGCCGATGCCGAAGAACGAGCCGTGCGCAAACGAAGCGACCACGCGCGCGACCATCAGCAGCGAGTAGTTCGACGCGACGGCGCACATCACGTTGCCGACGATGAACACGCCCATCAGCAGTTGCAGCGCGAGCTTGCGAGGCATGCGGCTCGTGAGCGCGGCGAGCAGCGGCGCACCAGCGGCCACGCCGAGTGCATAGCCGGTCACGAGCAGGCCCGCAGCGGGAATCGTCACGTGCAGATCGCGCGCGACGTCGGGCAACAGGCCCATGATGAGGAACTCGGTGGTGCCGATGGCAAAGGCGCTGATGGCCAGCGCGAGCAAGGGGATAGGCATCGAAATCTCCAAAAATCAGCCGGAATTCAAATTGGCTTCAGGGCAAATCAGGCAACGGCTAGACCACCGCGTCAGCGGGCATCGACGTCACGAACTCGACGACCACGCCCGGCGCGAGCGCCACGAAAAGCTGCACTTCCGCGCTCGCGGGCACCTCGGCCACCTGGTAAGGCACGCGGTGCGCGGCAAGCCGCTCGACGAGCGCGCGCCACTCAGCAGCGGACGCCAAACGAAACGCCACGTGATCGATGCGCGGCGCCACGAGCGCAGACGACTCGCCGGCCAAGCTCGCGGGCACGGTCGCATCGACCAGATGGATGACCGCGCGGCCGTTCGCGTAGAGCCAGTGACCGTTCACGCGAAACGGCGGACGCGGGCCGTCGTCGAGGCCGACGATGTCGCGAAAGAAGCGGCATGTGCCTTCGAGGTCGGGCGTGACGAGGGTGACGTGATCGAGTTGCATGGCGTGCGGGCCGGGGCGGTTGTCCTGAGAACACGCGCATTGTCGCGGCTACGCTCAAATTTGATAATTGGCGTAGCATTTGAATCATTTTCAATCGCTTTCTAATAATCGCGCGATGGACAACCTCGGTGATGTGCGCCTTTTCGTGGAAGCCGCCCGCCTCGGCAGCCTTTCCGCGGCCGGGCGCAAGCTCGGCCTCACGCCCGCGGCGGCCAGCGCCCGGCTCGCGCGGCTCGAAGCGGAACTGCATGCGCGGCTGTTCGACCGCACCACCCGCCAGCTGCGCCTCACCGACGAAGGCCGTATCTACCTCACCTGCAGCGAGCACGCGCTGCGCTCGCTCGACGACGCCAAGGCGGCCTTGCAGGAGGGCCAGAACGCGGTGCGCGGCAAGGTGCGCATTTCGGCGACTTCGGATTTCGGCCGCAACCTGCTGATGACCTGGCTCGACGAATTCCGCGCCCTGTACCCCGACGTGCGTTTCGCGCTGATGCTGACCGACTCGCTCTCGAACCTTGTGCTCGAAGACATCGACCTCGCGATTCGTTTCGGCACGCCGCAGGACAGCTCGCTCGTCGCGCGCTGGCTCGCGCCGAACCGCCGCGTGCTGTGCGCCTCGCCCGCCTACCTCGCGCGCTGCGGCGAGCCGAGTGAGCCGAACGATCTGGCCCGTTTCGACTGCATCGTGATCGGCTCGGCGGCGGGGCCGGTGAACGAATGGCGCTTCACGCGCGGCGACGAAACGCAAACCTACACGGTGCCGCTCGACGGCGCGCTCGAATCCACCGATGGCGAAGTGGCGCGCCAGTGGGCGCTGTGCGGCTACGGACTGGCGGTAAAGTCGATCTGGGATGTCGCCGACGACCTGCGCGCCGGGCGGCTCAAGACGGTGATGCCCGAGTGGCGCTACCCCGACGCACCGCTGCACGCGCTCTATCACCGCAACCGTTTTCTCGCGCCGCGCGTGCGGGTGTTGCTCGACTTCCTCACCGAGCGTTTCGCGCAGACTTCGGGCGAACTGGAGGCGCTGGTGCCCTGCACCGATCCAGCCGTTGCGACGCAAAGCCGAAGGCGCAAACGGATATAATGGTGGATTGCGCAGAAAGCGATCCGCAGCCGCAACCGCATGGGCCAATCGTTGGCCAATGCGCGTCGGCAAAATGAAGTGAAAAGCAAAGCGGAACGTCCGAAGAATGGCAAAACGCGCATTGCCAGAAACAGGGTGCCAACGCCGGTCTCGTAGCCGGTCTCCCCGCATCCCGATTCGGCCCCATAAAACACCGTAGTCCTGACGTGCAGACCGTGCCTCCCGCACGTGCATCAAGCGGACGACGCCCCCAGGTCAACCACTGCGAACGGCGAAACCCGATGACCAAGAAAGTTTATGTAAAGACCTTTGGCTGCCAGATGAACGAGTACGACTCCGACAAGATGGTCGACGTACTCGGCGCCGCCGAAGGTCTCGTGAAGACCGACACCCCCGAAGACGCGGACGTCATTCTCTTCAACACCTGCTCGGTGCGCGAAAAGGCGCAGGAGAAGGTGTTTTCCGACCTCGGCCGCGTGCGCGAGCTGAAGGAAGCGAACCCGAACCTGCTGATCGGCGTGGGCGGCTGCGTGGCGAGCCAGGAAGGCGCGGCGATCGTCGCGCGCGCCCCGTATGTGGACCTCGTGTTCGGCCCGCAAACGCTGCACCGCCTGCCGCAGATGATCGACGCGCGCCGCGCCTCGGGCCGCGCGCAGGTGGACATCTCCTTCCCCGAAATCGAGAAGTTCGACCATCTGCCGCCCGCACGTGTGGAAGGCCCGAGCGCGTTCGTCTCGATCATGGAAGGCTGCTCGAAATACTGCAGCTACTGCGTCGTGCCGTACACGCGCGGTGAAGAAGTCTCGCGACCGCTCGACGACGTGCTCACCGAAATCGCCGGTCTCGCCGACCAGGGCGTGCGTGAAGTCACGCTGCTCGGCCAGAACGTGAACGCGTATCGAGGTGCGCTGACCAATGGCGCGCAAGACGTGGCCGACTTCGCCACGCTCATCGAATACGTCGCGGACATCCCGGGCATCGAACGCATCCGCTACACGACTTCGCACCCGAAGGAATTCACGCAGCGCCTGATCGACACCTACGCGAAGGTGCCCAAGCTCGTGAGCCACCTGCATCTGCCGGTGCAGCACGGCTCGGACCGCGTGCTCATGGCGATGAAGCGCGGCTACACCGTGCTCGAGTACAAGTCGATCATCCGCAAGCTGCGCGCGATCCGCCCGGACCTGTCGCTCTCCACGGACTTCATCGTCGGCTTCCCCGGCGAGACCGAAGAGGACTTCCAGAAGATGATGGCGCTCGTCGAGGAGATGAGCTACGACACGAGCTTCTCGTTCATCTACAGCCCGCGCCCGGGCACGCCCGCCGCGAATCTCGAAGACGACACGCCGCGCGAGGTAAAGCTCAAGCGCCTGCAGCACCTGCAGGCCACGATCGAAGAGAACGTCGCGCGCATCAGCCAGTCGATGGTTGGCCGAGTCGAGCGCATTCTCGTGGAAGGCCCTTCGCGCAAGGACCCGAGCGAACTGTCGGGCCGCACGCAAAACAACCGCGTGGTGAACTTCCCGGCGCCGCTCGCTTCGCACGCGCGCCTGATCGGCCAGATGATCGACGTGAAGATCAACCACGCGTACCCGCACTCGCTGCGCGGCGAACTCGTGCTCGCGCACGAAGAAGCCTCGACGCTCGCGCATTAATCGTGCATTAATCGGCTCGACGCACCCAGCCAGGAATTCAGGAGTTCAGAGACACCTTGAAGCCCAATCAGCAGCATCTGGAATTCACCGCGCCGCGCGACGACAACGCGCGGCTTGCCAACCTCTGCGGCCCGCTCGACGAAAACCTGCGGCAGATCGAGCAAGCGCTCGACGTAACGCTCGCACGGCGCGGCCATCGCATCAGCATTCGCGGGCGCGGCGCCAGGCTGGCGCTCACGGCGCTCGAAAACTTCTACAACCGGGCGCGCGATCCGCTTTCCGTCGACGACATTCAGCTCGCGCTCGTCGAAGCACGACACCCGGCGAGCTTCGGCGGCAACTCGGCCAACGATCCGCGCGGCAATGGCAACGGCGGCGTGCGCGGCCATGCGGGTGGTGTCAACGGCGGTGGTAACGACGCCAGCGAGATCGACCCGCGTTTTCGCGGCGACCCGGATCATCCGTTCGACGAGCCCGCGCGCGAAGGCGTCGATGTCGAAGAACTGGGCCCGAAGCTCTACACGCGCCGCGCCGACCTGCGTGGCCGCACGCCCGCGCAGCGCGAGTACCTCAAGCAGATCATCTCGCACGACGTGACGTTCGGCATCGGGCCCGCGGGCACCGGCAAGACCTATCTCGCCGTGGCCTGCGCCGTGGACGCGCTGGAACGCGATCAGGTCAAGCGCATCGTGCTCACGCGTCCGGCCGTGGAAGCGGGCGAGCGCCTCGGCTTCCTGCCGGGCGATCTCTCGCAGAAGGTCGATCCGTATCTGCGCCCGTTGTACGACGCGCTTTACGATCTGCTCGGCTTCGACAAGACCGCGAAAATGTTCGAGCGCCAGATGATCGAAATCGCGCCGCTCGCGTACATGCGCGGACGCACGCTCAATCACGCGTTCATCATTCTCGACGAGGCGCAGAACACCACGCCCGAGCAGATGAAGATGTTCCTCACGCGTATCGGCTTCGGCTCGAAGGCGGTCGTGACCGGCGACACCACGCAGATCGACTTGCCGCGCGGCCACAAGAGCGGCCTGATCGAAGCCCAGCATGTGCTCAAGGACGTGCGCGGCATCGCCGTCACGCACTTCACGAGTGCGGACGTCGTGCGCCACCCTCTCGTCGCGCGTATCGTCGAGGCTTATGACGCGCATTCGAAAAAGGACGAAGGTGTGGGCGACGCGCGCTAACGCCGCCGCCTGCGTCGTATCACTGCTTTAGCCCCATGCCCCGCGCACCGAAACTCAAACTGACCGTACAGTTCCCCGCCGCGAAGGCGTTCCCCGAGCACAAGGCCGCGCTGCCGCGCGCCACCGTGGCGGCGTGGCTCAAGGCCGCGCTCTTCGCGGACGCGGAGCTGGCCGTGCGCTTCGTCGACGCCGAGGAAGGCCGCACGCTCAACCGCACGTATCGCGGCAAGGACTACGCGACCAACGTGCTCACCTTCGCGTATGCGGAGAGCGAAGACGATCCGGTCACGGGCGATCTGATCCTGTGCTGCCCCGTGGTGGAGAAGGAAGCCGCCGAGCAGGGCAAGCCGCTCGCCGCGCACTACGCACACCTGCTCGTGCACGGCGCGCTGCACGCGCAGGGCTACGATCACGAAGACGAGGCCGAAGCCGAAGAGATGGAAGGCATCGAGACCGAGGTGCTCAGTTCGCTAGGCTTTCCTGATCCGTACAAGTAAGTCCCCGCCATGAACGACAAGCGCACGCCCGAATTCGCCGAACCCTCAGCCCTGCCCGAGGCGGGCGATGCGAGCGTGCCCTGCCCCGGCTACCCGCCGACGCTTGGCGAGTCACGACTTTTGAGCGAAGACGAGCTGCGCACCTCGCTCGAGTGCACACTGAAGTCGAAAGGCTGGGACGGCGCAAGCGACATCTGGCTCTTCGGCTATGGCTCGCTGATCTGGAACCCAGGCCTGCCCACCGTCGAGAACGTGCGTTCGCGCGTGCACGGCTACCATCGCGGGCTTTACCTGTGGTCGCGCGTGAACCGCGGCACGCCCGAGCAACCGGGCCTCGTGCTCGCACTCGACCGCGGCGGCTCGTGCGCGGGCGTCGCGTTCCGTCTCGCCGCCGAAGGCGTGATGCCGCACCTCGAAGCGCTCTGGCGCCGCGAAATGCCGATGGGCTCGTACCGCCCGGCCTGGCTGCCCTGCGTGCTCGCCGACGGCCGCCGCGTCGACGCGCTCGCCTTCGTCATGCGGCGCGATGTGGCGTCCTACACCGGCAAGCTTTCCGAAGCGACGGTGCGCACCGTGTTCGGCTGCGCGTCGGGCCGCTATGGCACGACGCTCGATTACGTGCGCCGCACCGTGGACGCGCTGCGCGAGAGCGGCATGCGCGACCGCGCGCTGGAGCGGCTGCTCACGCGCTGCGCGTAAGCCTCGCGTCACGGCTCGGGTCTTTTTGTTTCAGCGGGCGGCCGCACCGCATCTGCGTTAGGATTGATCTGCCGGTGTGTACCGAACGTGTGCCGCGTGTGTGCCATTACACGGTCGCGCCACAGGCATGTTGTATCCTTAACCCTCCGCAACAGCGCGCCCTGCCCTCAAGCGGCAAAGGGCGCACCACCATGAACGACTCCTATCCCAGTCGACGCCAGACCGACAAACCGCAGGAAAAGCGCTCCCTACTCGAGCGGCTGACCGACTTCATCTCGCCCGAGCCCGACTCGCGCGCCGAGCTTCTCGAAATCCTGCAGGACGCGCACGCGCGCAACCTGATCGACGCCGATTCGCTTTCGATGATCGAAGGCGTGTTCCAGGTGTCCGAGCTTTGCGCGCGCGACATCATGATCCCGCGCGCCCAGATGGACGCGATCAACATCGCCGACAGTCCTGACGAATTCATTCCGTTCGTGCTCGAGAAAGCGCACTCGCGCTACCCCGTGTATGACGGCAATCGCGACAACGTGATCGGCGTGCTGCTCGCGAAAGATCTGCTGCGCTACTACGCCGAAGAAGAGTTCGACGTGCGCGGGATGCTGCGCCCGGCCGTGTTTATTCCCGAGTCCAAGCGCCTGAACGTGCTGCTGCACGACTTTCGCCAGAACCGCAACCACATCGCGATCGTCGTGGACGAGTACGGCGGCGTGGCCGGTCTCATCACGATCGAGGACGTGCTGGAGCAGATCGTCGGCGACATTGAAGACGAGTACGACTTCGACGAGGAAAGCGGCAACATCATCGCCTCGCCCGACGGGCGCTTCCGCGTGCGCGCGCTCACCGAAATCGAACAGTTCAACGAGGCGTTCGGCACCCATTATTCGGACGAGGAAGTCGACACGATCGGCGGGTTCGTCACGAACCACTTTGGGCACGTGCCGCATCGCGGGGAGAAGGTCCGCATCGACGACCTGATCTTCGAGGTGCTGCGCGCCGACGCGCGCCAGGTCCACATGCTGCTCGTGCGCCGCGACCCGATGGCAGGACAGCGCGAAGCCGCGCTGCAGCCGCCGGGCACCTGAGCTCGCGCGAGCGCGCCTCGTATGCGCCGATGACGCCAGCCTTTGGGCTGGCGTTTTTGCTTCGAGCGCGCGGATGTCCCGATCCGTCCCCAGCAGAGCTTCCCGGGAACGACGCACGAAAGTGCTATCGTTGCGCTCGTCGCGCAATCCGCGCTCGCGCCTTTCATCGCGCATTTCATCGCATTCCACAGCACCGCATGGCCGAACCGATCGATACCCGCACGCGCACCGAGACGCGCGCGACGGAAACCACCAGCGCCACCAACGGCGCCGCGCGCCGCGCGCTGCCCTTCTGGCACTATCTCGCGGCCGCCGCGCTGGGCGCACTCAACACGCTGTCGTTCGCGCCCACGCCGCACGGCGGCTGGCTCGCCATTGCGATCTTCGCGCTGTTCTACTTCTGGCTCACGCGCACGACCGGCTGGAAGAGCGCGCTCTTCACCGGCTGGGCATTCGGCTTCGGCAACTTCGTGAGCGGCGTGTGGTGGCTCTACGTGAGCATGCACTTCTACGGCGGCATGCCCGCCGTGCTCGCGGGCGCGGCGCTCGTGCTGTTCTCGCTCTATCTCGGTGTGTATCCGGCGCTCGCCGCGCTCATCTGGTCGTTCTGCGCCGGACATGCGAAAAATGGACGCAGCGGCGAGTTGCCGTTTTCGCCGACGTGGCACGGCGCTTTCGCGTTCGCAAGCGCGTGGGCGCTCGGCGAGTGGGCGCGCGGCTACGTGTTCACCGGCTTTCCCTGGCTTTCGAGCGGCTACGCGCAGGTGGACGGCCCGCTCGCCGGTTTCGCGCCGATCGTCGGCGTGTATGGCGTGGGCTGGGTGCTCGCGCTCGTCGCGGCGCTCATCGCTCAGGCGGTCTTGCGCGTGCGCGACGTGAATCGCCAGCCCGCAGCGCCCTCGCGCAGCGCGGTCGCGACGCCGGCGCTGCTCGCTGCGGCCGTGATCGCAGCCGGCCTGCTGCTCTCGCTCGTCTCGTGGACGCAACCGTCCGGCACACCGCTCAACGTGCGTCTCTTGCAAGGCAACGTCAAGCAGGACATGAAGTTCTCCGAGGCCGGCTTTACCGACGCGCTCAACGAGTTCCAGAAGCTCATTACCGAAAAGCCCGCCGATCTCGTCGTCACGCCCGAAACCGCCGTGCCGGTGCTGGTGCAGGAGATTCCCCAGAAGTTCGGCCGCGATATCCGCGCCTTCGCCGACGGCACGAACACGGCCATCCTGTTCGGCGCGGTGGGCGGCACGATCACGCCCGACGGACGCGTGACCGACTACACCAATAGCCTGTTCGGCATCACGCCGGGCCAGAACGGCCTTTATCGCTACGACAAGCACCACCTCGTGCCCTTCGGCGAGTTCGTGCCCTGGGGCTTCCGTTGGTTCGTCAATCTCATGAACATCCCGCTCGGCGACTTCGCGCGCGGGGCGCCCGTGCAGCCGCCATTCCGCGTGCACGGTGAACTCGTGGCCGTGAACATCTGCTACGAGGACATCTTCGGCGAGGAAATCGCGCGCATTGTGCGCGAGAGCCCCACCTCGCCGGGCATCCTCATCAACTCGACGAACCTCGCGTGGTTCGGCGACACCATCGCGCTCGACCAGCATCTGCAGATCGCACGCATGCGCTCGCTCGAAACCGGCCGGCCGATGCTGCGCGCGACCAACACGGGCGCGACCGCCGCCATCGACGCGAAAGGCCGCGTGATCGCGCGTCTGCCAACGTTCACGGCGGGCTCGCTCGACGTGAAGGTGGAAGGCACGAGCGGCTTCACGCCCTACGTGACGAGCGGCAACAACACCGTGATCGCCATTTCGCTGCTGCTGCTCGCGCTCGGCTTCGCGTTCGGACCGGCCTTCAAGGGCGCGAAGACGCGCAAGCCGGCGGACGAAAAATAAGGCGCGCGCAAGGCACACGCAACATCGCGCCAACGACGCAACCACACCGCTGCCGGCCGCCGGAACCCCGTCCAGGTCTCAAGGCTCCGGCAATCCGGTAAAATTCAACGTTTTAGCACCTGGCCGCCTCCGGCCCGGGCCACGCAAGGGGAAGGGGCAAGGCGGAGAATCGCCGCCCCGCCGGCGCGCTCGCTTAAGGCGGGCCCGCTGCATTCCGCTCCCGAAAGCCCGAAAGACACTGCAGGCACACATGCTCACGTTTCAGCAAATCATCCTGACGCTCCAGTCTTACTGGGACAAGCAGGGCTGCGCACTGCTCCAGCCGATCGACATGGAAGTCGGCGCCGGCACCTCGCACGTCCACACCTTCCTGCGCGCAATCGGCCCCGAGCCATGGCGCGCGGCCTACGTGCAGCCCTCGCGCCGCCCGAAGGACGGCCGCTACGGCGAGAACCCGAACCGCCTGCAGCACTACTACCAGTACCAGGTGGTGCTCAAGCCCGCGCCGGAGAACATTCTCGACCTGTACCTCGGCTCGCTCGAGGCGCTCGGCTTCGACCTGAAGCAGAACGACGTGCGCTTCGTCGAAGACGACTGGGAGAACCCCACGCTCGGCGCCTGGGGCCTTGGCTGGGAAGTGTGGCTCAACGGCATGGAAGTCACGCAGTTCACCTACTTCCAGCAGGTGGGCGGCATCGACTGCAAGCCGGTGCTCGGCGAAATCACCTACGGTCTCGAGCGTCTCGCCATGTATCTGCAGAAGGTCGAGAACGTCTACGACCTCGTCTGGACCGAGTGGGAAGAGCAAGGCCCGAACGGCCCGGAACTGCGCCGCCTCACGTATGGCGACGTCTATCACCAGAACGAAGTCGAGCAATCGACCTACAACTTCGAGCACGCGAACGTCGACCTGCTGTTCACGTTCTTCAACGCGTACGAAAGCGAAGCGAAGCGCATGATCGATCTGCAGCTCGCGCTGCCCGCCTACGAACTCGTGCTCAAGGCCGGCCATACGTTCAACCTGCTCGACGCGCGCGGCGCGATCTCCGTGACGGAGCGTGCAGCGTACATCGGCCGCATTCGCGCGCTGTCGCGCAGCGTGGCGCAGTCGTACTACGAGTCGCGCGAGAAGCTCGGCTTCCCGATGCTCGGCAACCCCGTGCACGGCGTGCCTGGCCTCACCACCGACGAACAGGACGCCGCGATGCCCGCCTGGGCGCCGCCGCTGAAGGTCGAACGCAAGTTCGACGAGGCATGACCGGATCTCCAGAACAATGACGCAAGCTCATCACGCCACTCTCCTCGTCGAACTGCTGACCGAGGAACTGCCGCCCAAGGCCCTCGCGCGCCTGGGCGACGCGTTCGCCGAAGGCATTGCGCAGCGCCTCGCCGCGCGCGACCTGATCGAAGGCGATCTCGCGTTCGAACGTTACGCCACGCCGCGCCGCCTCGCGGTCACGATCAAGAACGTGCGCAGCGTCGCGCCCGAAAAGCAGGTGCGCGAAAAAGTGCTGCCCGTTTCGGTCGCGCTCGACGCGAGCGGCCAGCCCACCGCGCCGCTCGCGAAGAAGCTCGCGGCGCTCGGCTTCCCCGATTTCCCGGTTAGCGACCTTGAACGCGCAAGCGACGGCAAGAACGAAGCGTTCTTCCTGCGCTACTCCGCGCCTGGCGCCACGCTCGCCGACGGCCTGCAAGCCGTGCTCGACGAAGCGCTCGGCAAGCTGCCGATCCCGAAGGTCATGACCTACCAGCGCCCGGACGGCAGCAACGTGCAGTTCGTGCGCCCGGTGCATCGCCTCACGGTGCTGCACGGCGACCAGATCGTGCCGGTCACGGCATTCGGCGTCGACGCCGACGACACCACGCGCGGCCACCGCTTCCTCTCCGAAGGCCTGATCGCCATTCAGCACGCCGACGAGTACGCGCACACGCTCCAGCACAAGGGCTTCGTGATCGCGAGCTACGCCGACCGCCGCGAGTCGATTCGCGCGCAACTCATCGAACAGGCCGGCAGCGACAAGGTCGTGATGCCCGAGTCGCTGCTCGACGAAGTGAATTCGCTCGTCGAATGGCCGGTTGTGTATGCATGCAAGTTCGAGGACGAATTCCTGCAAGTGCCGCAGGAATGCCTGATCCTCACGATGCAGACGAACCAGAAGTACTTCGCGCTCACCGACGACCAGGGCCGCCTGCGCTCGCGCTTCCTGATCGTCTCGAATATCGCGACGCCAACGCCCGACGAGATCGTCGAGGGCAACGAACGCGTGGTGCGCCCGCGTCTGGCCGACGCGAAGTTCTTCTTCGAGCAGGACAAGAAGAAGCCGCTGGCCGACCGTGTGCCGCTGCTCGCGAACGTGGTGTATCACAACAAGCTCGGCTCGACGCTGCAGCGCGTGGAGCGCCTCGAAGCGATCGCCGGCCAGATCGCTGAACTTTCCGGCGCCGACGTCGCGCTCGCGAAACGTGGCGCGCGCCTTGCGAAGGCCGACCTGCTCACCGACATGGTAGGCGAGTTCCCGGAGCTGCAAGGCACGATGGGCACCTACTACGCGCGCCACGACGGCGAACCCGAAGAAGTGGCGATTGCGTGCTCCGAGCACTACCAGCCGCGCTTCTCGGGCGACGCCCTGCCCGCTACCACCACGGGCACGATCGTCGCGCTCGCGGACAAGCTCGAAACGCTCGTCGGCATCTGGGGCATTGGCCTTGCGCCCACTGGCGAGAAGGACCCGTTCGCGCTGCGCCGCCACGCGCTGGGCGTGCTGCGCATTCTCGTCGAGAAGCAACTGCCGCTCGACCTGGTCGAGCTGCTGCGCGCCACGTACGCGCAATTCGCCGGCATCGAGGCCGTGACGGAATCGACCCAGGCCATCTACGAGTTCTGCATGGACCGCCTGCGCGGCATGCTGCGCGAACGCGGCTTTGCGGCGACTGAAGTGGACGCCGTGCTCGCACTGAACCCCACGCGCTTTGACGACATCGTCTCGCGTCTGGACGCGGTGCGCGAATTCGCAGCGCTCGCGGAAGCGGCCTCGCTCGCGGCGGCCAACAAGCGCATCTCCAACATCCTCAAGAAGTCCGAGGGCGCGGAAGACGCCGGCGTGCAAGTGGCCCTTTTCGTCGAAGCCGCCGAAAAGGCGCTCTACGCGCAGCTCGAACAGGTCGCGCCGCGCGTGGAAACGCAACTCGCCGCACGCGAATACACGGGCGCACTCACCGCGCTCGCGGCGCTGCGCGAAACCGTGGACACGTTCTTCAACGACGTGATGGTCAACGCCGAAGACCCGGCGCTGCGTGCGAACCGCCTCGCGCTGCTCAAGGCGCTGCATCGCCAGATGAACAGCGTCGCGGACATCTCGCGACTCGCTGCATAAGCGGAAAAAAGCGGAACTGAGCAAGACGCCATGCCGAACAGCACCACCAGAAAACTCGTGATCCTCGACCGCGACGGCGTGATCAACGTCGACTCCGACGCGTTCATCAAGTCGCCGGACGAATGGATCGCGATTCCCGGCAGCCTCGAAGCGATCGCGCGCCTGAACCAGGCGGGCTATCGCGTCGCGGTGGCGTCGAACCAGTCGGGCATTGGGCGCGGACTGTTCGACATGGCCGCGCTCAACGCCATGCACGCGAAGATGCACCGCCAGGCCGCGGCCGTGGGCGGGCGCATCGACGCCGTGTTCTTCTGCCCGCACACGGCCCAGGACCATTGCGAGTGCCGCAAGCCGCTGCCGGGCATGCTCAAGATGATCGCAGAGCGCTTCGAGATCGAGCCCGCCGATACTCCGGTGGTGGGCGACTCGCTGCGCGACCTGCAAGCGGGCGCGGCGCTCGGCTTTCGCACCCACCTCGTGCGCTCGGGCAAAGGCGAGAAAACGCTCGCCGCCGGCGGCTTGCCTGAAGGCACGATGATCCACGACGACCTGCGCGCTTTCGCGCTCGATTTTCTCGCGAACGCCACTGCGTGAAGGCGCAGACAGTTCCCGCGTACATTAACCCGGCTCGACTGATGCGCTTTCTCCGCTCCCTGCTGCTGTTCATCTACTTCATCGTCTACACGATGCCGTACGCAACGGCGTGCTTTATCGCGTTCCCGTTCCTGAACGCGACGCGACGCTACTGGATGGCCGTGGGCTGGTGCCGCTCCACGCTGTTCGTCGCGCGCCACCTCAATGGCATTCGCTACCGTATCGAAGGCATGGAGAACCTGCCCAACGGGCCGGCCGTGCTGCTCTCGAAGCACCAGTCCGCATGGGAAACGCTGGCGTTCCCTGCGCTCATGCCGCGACCGCTGTGCTATGTGTTCAAGCGCGAGCTGCTGTTCGTGCCGTTCTTCGGCTGGGCGCTCGGCATGCTGAAGATGGTTCACATCAACCGCAAGGAAGGCAAGAACGCCTTCACCTCGGTGATACGCCAGGGCAAGCAGCGCATGGCCGAAGGCGCCTGGGTGATCATGTTCCCTGAAGGCACGCGCATACCGGTGGGCAAGCAGGGCAAGTACAAGACCGGCGGCCCTCGCTTTGCCATTGAAACGGGCGCGCCCGTGGTGCCGATCGCGCACAACGCGGGCCACGTCTGGCCGCGAAACTCGTTCATTAAATATCCGGGTATAGTCACGGTGTCGATCGGCAAGCCGATCGAGACGACCGGACTCACGCCCGACGAAGTGAACACGCGCGTGGAACAGTGGATCGAAGCGGAAATGCGACGTATTGATCCTGAGGCGTATCGCGAAACGGATGGCGCAGCGGCGAAAGCAGCGGGGATTTGAGGCGTCGGCGCTTGACGTACTGGCTCGCGTTGCACGCAGGGTTGGCGCGCGGGTGCTGGCGCTGCTCGGCGCGCGGCTGAACTCGCCGCGCAACATTGAGCCAGAAGCTCCACGCACGCGCCCCGCGAAAAGCGGCAAACGCCCACGCCGCGCACGCCCATCAGCACCAGGCCTGACGATGCAGAAGTCCCCCACGCCGCGCCCAAACGCGGCACTCGACAACCGGCAGCTCGACTTGCCGCTCTTCGCTGAACCGGCGCCTGTTGTGGCGCCTGATGTGTCCTCTCCCTCACTCACTCCGCAGCCCGCTCCTTTGCTATCGCCTGAAAAGCCCGGCAAGGCACCGCTCGCGCCCGATGGCACGCGTCTGCGTACTGTCGCGCTTGGCGCGCGCACGCTGCATTACCGGCTCAAGCGCTCTTCGCGTAAATCGATTGGGTTTGTGATCGATGGAACGGGGCTTAGCATCACTGCGCCCAGATGGGTCACGATTGCCGATATTGAGACCGCTATCGCTGAGAAGCAGCGGTGGATTTTTGCGAAGCTCGCGGAGTGGCAAACGCGCACGGAGCAACGCGCGTTGCCGCGCGTGGAATGGCGCGATGGGGCTGAACTGCCTTTTCTTGGCAAACCGATTACGGTGAGGCTTGGGGCTTCCTTGCTTGCGTTTGATGAAGCGACTCGTGTTCTTGCGTTGCCGTTGCCGCCGCATGCTGACGCGCAGCAGATCAAGGATCGCGTGACTGGGTGGCTTCAGGGTGAAGCGACAAGGATTTTTGGTGAGCGGCTTGCTGTTTATGCCGACAGGCTTGGGGTTACGTTTCGGTCTTATGCGCTTTCTTCGGCTGCCACACGGTGGGGGAGCTGTTCAAGCGAGGGCAGGATTCGCTTGAACTGGCGGTTGATTCATTTTCCGCTTTCGGTGGTGGACTATGTCGTTGCGCACGAGCTCGCGCATTTGCGTGAGATGAATCATAGTCCGCGGTTCTGGCAGACGGTGGAGTCGATTTTTCCGGAGTTTCGGGAAGCCAGGAAGCAATTGAAGCAGCATCCGGTGGAGATGTGACGCAGAACAACGTGATTTTCTCGATACGTTGGCTGACGACGCGTAACCGAACGCAAAATTAGGAGCAGTATTATTGAATCGCGACCGCGCCTCGTGAGACGTTAACGTCTCTCTCCTCCCCCTCTCTGGTGTTACGGTGATCTATATTTATCGGTTGGCCCATCTACTTTTTAAGTTGCGAATTCCTGTTTTGCCGTGGCTCCTGAAGATCGTGAACCGCATCCTTTTCTCGGTATCGTTGCCACCTTCGGTAGAGGTCGGAAAGAACGTCACATTCGGTTATCAGGGCCTTGGTATCGTCGTTCATAAGAATGCGCGCCTCGGATCCAACATCATCATCTCACCCAACGTCGTCATTGGTGGTAAGGGCAGAGGAAAACCGGGCGCTCCTGTCATCGAAGACGACGTCACCATTGGCGCTGGCGCCTGTATCCTTGGCGATGTCCGTATCGGTCGAGGTGCAGTTATTGGTGCAAATTCCGTCGTGCTTGCAGATGTTGCACAGCAAACAACGGTTGTTGGCATACCGGCGCGACCGATCATGTAGAAGTAAAAACTACGTAGAGAGAAGCATCCCACTTCTCTCTAAATTGCGCTATCTCGCCAGGAAACGTTTGACCTCAACATTTCCAAAAAAAATTGTCCGTTCGCTAACGTCAGACGGCCTGGACTGCCACCACCATTTATAAACTCCCATTTTCAGGTAGGCTGCCTGGTCGTTGGCATAAGCATTCCCACACCCTTCGCAGTGAACGACACTAACACCGTTCATCGACAAATCTGTTAGAGCATTCTTGCCTGCATGATCCGGCCGATAGTTCAGGACCCAATGTATCGCCTTACCCCGGTCTGTCGACGGATTACCGAATACAAATATCCGCGGGGCGGCCTTGGCTGCATTTCGAATTTCCACCTGGTAACGCCCATTCACAAAGCGAATAGAAAATGGCGGAGGACCAATGCCACCCTCCGGTCCTTGCAATATCTGCGTGAATAACTCAGGCTGCTGGGAATCGAATTGGTAGTTCTGAGGGAGCGCGGTTGACCAGGTGATTTGGTACAACTGATCGGGCTCAAAGTGGAAAATCCGGTTGAATGCGAGTTCTCCACGCGGCGTCCCGTTCGCAACACTGTGAAAATCGTCTGATCGATGGATGGTGACCCTCATCACCCGCTCATGAAACACCGGGCTTTCAACAGTCGAAATCGCGTCACGCGGAGCCTGAATAACTAAGCGTGGGTCAATGCCTTGCGCCCATGTGCTGCCGTACAGGCTTTCGTAACCGTCAGCACCAGTGATCTGCGAAGAGCAAGCCGTACTCATGCAGACAGCAACAAACATCCCCACGCGCGTCAGTATCTTTCTCATGGTTGTGTTAGACAGTGGACCCGAGTGTGGCTGCAATCCGTGCTTTGATGAGCATTAACACGAATTTACTGTTCGTAATCAGATATCGTCTCCACATCCTGCGCGGCTCCTGAATTACTCTGAACAGCCATTCCATGCCGGCCATCTGCATCCATTTCGGAGCCCGGCGAACCTTTCCCGCAATAACATCAAACGTGCCGCCAACACCCATCACAAAATCGACACCAAGTTGCTCCTTCCAGCGCTCAATAAACGTTTCCTTCTTGGGTGACGATATTGCGACGAAGAGCAGCCTCGCGCCCGACTCGCGAATACTTTCGACCATTTTTTGTTCGTCGTCCCAGAAATAGCCATGGTGATAACCCGCTACCTTCAACGCTGGAAACTGTGCCTTCAATTTTGCACATACCCTCGCAACCACTTCCTCCGTCCCGCCAAGGAAGAACACCGGAAAGCTCCGCTCAGCCGACATTGCGACCAGCCGCTCAAAAAGATCAACGCCAGCCACCCGCTCCGGGACAACGTGTCCCAACAGACGCGCTGCCCAAACCACCCCCATGCCGTCGATGTTTATTAAATCGCAGCTTCGAACGGACTCCGAAAGACTGGCGTCACTTCTCATATTCACCAGTTTCGCGACATTTACCACAACGTGCTGAGTGAACTGCCTACGATTTGTCCGATCTGCAATCCAATCTACCGTGTCATCCATTGATGCGGCGTCCATCGGGCACGAAAACAGGGTGATTCTCTTAATCATTCATCTACTCTCAATAATTAGATGGACAATGCTGGCGAAATCAAATCCTTAAATGAACTCCCGAGCTATGCTATACGCACAATGCGTAAATTTCGCTTAGCTCAGCAGCCATCTTTTCCATGGTGAAATACTCAAGGTAGCGGCGACGCGCAGCAACACCCATTCGTATTCGAGCATCCGGATCTTTGAGCAGTTTTCTTATTGCAACGGCCAATGCCGCAGCGTCGCCGGGTGCCACAAGCACGGCTTCAATATGATTTCGCACCGCATCGACGACGCCAGGTATCGACGTGGATATAATCGGCAGACCATGTGCCATAGCCTCTAGCACAGCAACGGAAAATCCTTCACTTCTTGACGGCAGTACAAAAATATCAGCACTCGAAAGCACCGATATTTTTTCTTTTCCGCCAATCCAGCCGCCGTATGTGACGGTCTTATTCAATCCACGCGACGTCAGTTCCTTCTCGAAAGCGAGAATGTCGCCGGTACCATAGACGGTGAGGGAGAACTCCCCAACCCTATCTCCGAGAATTTCAACGGCCTCTAACAACGTTGGAACTCCCTTTGCCTCCGATATCAAACCGAGAAAAACAATCTTCGTGGCGCCGGCGTGCTTTTCCACTAACGGCAACTGTCCATGAACCGGGTCCGCGATTCCGTTGTATATAATTACACATCGATCCGCAGATACTGTGCCCACCTTCAGGGCGAGCTCCCGCATGTAACGTGAAAGCACGATCACGTATTCTGCGCGATGCAAAGCAATGCGTACAAAGAAGCGGCCTGGACTTGCTATCTCTGGATAGCGATCGAAGAATCCTCCGTTGTGTATCTGAAAAACGTATCGCGCTCTGAACAGAATGCAGATCCACGCAAACATAGTTTTTCTGATCAGTGATCCCTTGAGTGCGGCATGAATATGCACTACATCGACTTCCGATTTCGCAAGCACCCGTACTACGTGGCAGACCGCATGCACGAATGCGGTCGCTTTGTGAAATACTCCACTGCTACCAGGCCGCGTCGTACCTACGAACTGGAGCTCAACACCCATGTTTTCGAACGACGCCGCGTTCTCACCCATTGCGTGAAGCAATGATGCAATTCCGCCGCGTGCCAGCCTGTCTGGTCCAATCTGGAGCACTCTTAAGCGCTTCTTCGAAGGTTCGTTCGTCATCTTTGCCATCCGCCGACATACCTGCTCTCCACCGGCGATTTCATCTCTGACGCTGGACATTTGTGTGCCTCTCGGATGTATGCTGCTGCCCACGCAAATACGACGCACAGGTATAGTGCCGGCGTCTTTGTCACCAGGGAGTTGTTCGTCAAGGCAGTCGCCGCGAATATTGTGAAGATCGCCCAAACTGTCCCGGCCGATCCATGGCCCCAAAGACGTGACAGTCCCTTTGCGCTGACCCAGAAGCACAGGAATAGCAGTAGCGTGCATGCGAGGCCAAACATGAAGATGTACGCCACCAGAAAATTCTCGATAACACTGACGTTGGCATTCTCCATAATCCTGAGGACCTGGTCGGGGTCCGTGCCCGCAATCAGATTGCCCCAGTTCAGGCCTTGGAGCATCTGGATCGATTGGAGACGAACACCGGAGCTATCGTCATAGGCACCCACATTCGCGATGCGATCGCCAAGTGCCCCGGAGAGCAATACCCAGCCGAGTATTGTCAGGACTACCGGAATACCCAGCAGGACGATCGACATCCGTCCAGCAGATTTCAATCCAAAACGGGCAAACCAGATTGCATTTGTCAGCAGGTAAACGGCCAGTGCGCCTCTTGCGCCAAACGCCGATAGGGCGCCGATTGTCAGAAGAAAAATGGCGACCGACGTCCTTCTCGTCGCGCTCAACTGAAGCGAAACTGCCACCGTTACCAGAACCAGTGCGTTATTCAATGGATGCCCATGGAGTGCGGTCGCGCGGAAGTAACCCCCATACCATGTGTCAATCGGAATGAATTCGGTTCCAGTCACGACTTCGATGATTGCCATCGTGCATTCCACGAATACAAACACGAATCCCAACGTCCAGACTCGCCTTGCCGTCTTCTCTTTCAGGAATGGAACAATCGCTGCGGCCCAGAGAGCTGATACCAGCGTGTCGACAGCAAATCCTAACGATTGTCGCCCGCTTCCCATTGACCTGAAAATGAGAATACCAATCACGACGATCGAGCAAATGGCCGGAACGCGAAATCGCCTATCTGAGATCTTCGAATGAGACTGCTCAATGGAGACGCTGAGCATAAGCAAGCTGATCAAGGTAACTATTACGTATGGGTGAATCTTCATACCCGAAGCGCTTTCGTCACCAGAATAGTTCAGCCCAAGATAGTTAAGAGCAGCTCCACCGACGAACAGAGCGAGCGTCACCGCCAAGGTGAATAAACCCGAGAGGCACCTCGACCTGGAGAACTTCATGTCAAATTACCCGCTCTTGCACGCTTACTTTCGTCGGCCAGTACTGAGAGGCCGACCTGTTCCAGGTAACGGTTCCCAATCTCTTCTAAAGAAAACTCCCGCGCACGGGCAATTTGCATCTGCGGATCACCTGCCGAGGTCAACGATTCAACCATTGCGTTCGCAAGGCTTCGCACATCGTCTACGCCGACGAGAAGACCGTACTGACCATTCGTGAGAATCTCTTCTGGACCGTGCGGACACCTTGTCGCAACAACAGGTAATCCAAATGACATTGCCTCGACAATGACATTTCCGAACCCTTCACGTCGGGAAGAGCATACGAACAGATCTGCACCGCGATAGAGGCTGTGAATATTATCCGTAAAGCCCGGCAGGCTCACGCAATTCGATAACCCTAGTTCGTCAATCAAACTCTCCAGTTCCTGCCTGTTCGGTCCCTCCCCTGCAATAGTCAGTCTGACATCGGCAATGCTCAGTCGAACCTGAGCGAATGCCCGAATCAGGACGTCGAAACCTTTGTCTCGGCATAGACGGCCGACAGCCAGAACCGTCTTGCCTGTCCCGGAAGTTCCGGGCACATTCCTGATTTCATTGGGAATAAAGCACGGGTTGTATATGACGGTGATCTTTTCATTAACCCGACCGACGAGCATGGATCGGAGATCGTCGGCGACGCCACCGGATACCGCCACGATAACGTCACTCATTTGATACAGGTAACGTCTTAATACCTGCTTGCATCTACCCATCAGACCGGTATTGCCCTCGCCCACTACGGTCAGATGCTCGCTGATAACCAGGCGCGTCTTTCTCCGTCGACCAACATTCGCACACAACGAGATCAGATTTGCGTAAGGCATAAAGGACAATACAGCAACAGGCTTCCTATCGCTGATCATTGCCCTGAATTCCCGAAGTCGGCCAACATGGCCAGTGTGGCGCGCCACAAAAGTCTTGATTCCATCAGGCAGCGCGTACGCACGTTGCTCACTGTGAATGAAGAAAACTACCGTGACGCCTCTCGACAGAAAATGCCGGGCAACCTCTACGGCGACACGCTCTGCTCCGCCCCCCGACAGGTGCGGAATATGAAAGATTACTTCACTATTCTGTATCACAGCCGCCCCTTCAAAGCGCAACGAATCGAACCGATGTTTCCACCAAAATACATTCCAGCAAACAGCACGATGCCAACAACAGTTGAAATACACGTGCCCCAGACGTTCGAATGAGGTAGATGAGTCAACGCAAACCTCGAAACACTCCCACACCATGCAGCGACGCCTGCGATACCCACGAGAAGTATCCCGCTGGTCATTATTCGCTTCATATCAACCAATGCCCGAGCAAACATCGCGCTCACACCAAGCGAAAATACGTTGGCAATCAACAGTCCCGTTAGCAGCCCGCGTAGACCGCCGAAACGGGCACCAATATAAACCGCGCACACCGCCACGAAGAGTGTCGATATATTTATCATCATTAATATTCTTGTCTGAGCGTGCAGGTGATACGCCTGATCGAAGAAATGCATGCGAAATGCACTGATGACGGCAATCGTAAGAAGCGGGAAAACCAGAGGCTCAGCTGCGACTCCTATTGCGTGACCAAGCAGGAGAGGAAGCGCAATGTCCCGCGCTAGAAAGAACGTGATGCAGATCGCAAGCATGCCGGCCAGGGTCAGCGAACCTATCTGGGAATGCAATGTACGGTGACCCGATTCGGAGCGGCTCATCCTTTCCCTTAACAACCACGGATAAGCGGGTGTCACAACAAGCAGACACGCCGCAGAGATTGCGTTGGTCACCAAGCCGCTCGCTGCCGCGTAGATGCCAACAACCTCCGCATTGTTGAACGCGGAAAGGATCGGCCTGTCGATGCGCGTAAGCGCTGTCGTCGCGAGAAACACCGGTACGAGCGGCAAGCCATACCGCAGCATCGTTCGTAGCTTCGCCATCTCGAAGTGGGCACGCTGGAATGCAGCAATACGGTCATACGCACACAGCGCGGTCTGGAGGACGAAAATCGCGGCGGTTGCGCACAATGTCAGGGACATGGAATGGGTGGTCGACCATGCGGCTATCCCCGCTAACGTTGCACCGACAGTGAGCAGCAATGAGGCCAGGGCGTAGCGCAGTACCGCTCCTGACACGCGAGCAATCTCCTGCGCATACAGCGCAGCACTCTTGGCGAGTGCGACGATGGCGACCATCGCCCATTCCACACGGGATCCATCGAGCAGCAGTAATGCAACGAGCCAACCGACCGTTCCGACCAATGCGATAACTATCCATGTCACGTGACTGGTAACGAGATACGAATCCGCCTCGCTTTCCCCAGATGCATCCCAGTACCGGACCAGAGCAAGCCTGTGCCACTGAAAACAGACGCCCTGAAATGCCTCAATAAGTGCAAGGTAGACCGCGAGGCGGCCATAGGTCTGCGGGCCAAGGATCCGCGCGTAAATCGTCAACGAAAGCACGCCACCAACAAGCGACATCGCATAGCCCGCTGTCAGCCCAAGACCCTTCCTAGCCACGCGCCAGCACCCCACGTGTATCAATCACCACCTTCGCCTGCAATCGAACCGGATCGAACTGCTTGAACTGCGCATGATCTACGAGAATGACGATCACGTCCGCTTCAGCCATCGCGCTTCGCAAATCGCAAAGCCCAAGGCGACCTTCGAGTTCAGCTGGGAGAGCGCGAATATTCGGCTCCACGGCGACGACTTGCCCAGGGAACCGCTCGGCAAGTTCTTTCGCGATCTCAACTGAAGGGCTTTCGCGCAGGTCGTCGATATTCGCCTTGAACGCGAGCCCCAGACACGCGATCACCGGCTCCCGAAAGCGCTTTGCAGCACGCTCCACGCGCTCAACCACCCAATGCGGTTTGTCATCGTTCACTATGCGCGCGGCGCGAATGAGTCGCGCCTGCTCGGGAGCAGAGTCGACAATGAACCACGGATCAACAGCAATGCAATGCCCACCCACCCCCGGACCCGGTTGCAGAATATTCACGCGCGGATGTCGGTTCGCCAGCTTGATAAGCTCCCACACATTGATATCCAGCCGATCGCAAATCAGCGAGAGTTCGTTCGCAAACGCGATATTCACGTCCCGGAACGAGTTTTCCGTGAGCTTGCACATTTCCGCAGTCCGCGCATCGGTCACAATGCATTGTCCGCGCACAAACACCTCGTAGAGTTCCTGCGCCGCCTCGCTGCAGCGCGGCGTCATGCCACCGATTACCCGGTCGTTCTCAACCAGTTCCCGAATCACGTGTCCCGGGAGCACGCGCTCAGGGCAATGCGCAATGCGAACATCAGACGCATCTCCCATCTGTTGCGGGAAGGTCAAGTCCGGCCGCATCTCGGCCATCCAATCCGCCATCTTTGCGGTCGCGCCAACTGGTGAGGTCGATTCGAGCACAACGAGGTCGCCCTTCTTCAATACCGGCGCAACTGCACGGCTGGCCGCTTCGATATACGAAAGGTCCGGCTTGTGCCCATCAGAGAACGGCGTTGGCACGGCAATAAGGAAGGCGTCTGCCGGTTCCGGACTCGTTGTCGCCCGCAGATAGCCCTGCGACACCGCCGCGTGCACCAGCATGTCGAGTTCCGGCTCCACAATGTGAATGGCGCCGCGATTGATCGTGTCGACCGCATGCTGGTTGACGTCCACGCCAATGACCTTCTTGCGGCGAGCGGCGAACGCCGCAGCCGTGGGCAGTCCGATATAACCCAGACCAACAACCGAAATCGTTTCAAAATTCATAGTAGCCATCATTTGGTTCTAAGGAACTTCACGCTGCGCGCGCCGCAGCAGCCCACCCATCGTTCAACGTGACTGCAATGCGCTCGCACGCTCGCCCGTCGCCATAGGGGTTATCGCCCCGGCTCATCGCTGCGTACGCAGCGTGGTCTGCGAGTAGGTGTGTCACGCCCTCTACAATCGCGCGGACGTCAGTACCGACGAGCCGGACCACACCTGCATCGACCGCTTCCTGGCGCTCGGTTGTTTCGCGCATCACCAGAACGGGCTTACGCAACGACGGCGCTTCCTCTTGAATTCCGCCTGAATCGGTCAGGATCAGATGCGCGCGGTCCATGAGGCTGACGAACGGAAGGTAGTCGAGGGGCTCGATCAGATGCACGTTCGCAATGCCGGTAAGCAGGCGATTAACCGGTTCGCGCACACTCGGATTCAGATGAACGGGGTAGACGACGTCAACGTCCGGCCGTGTACGCGCAATTTGCGCGAGCGCGGCACAAATGCGCTCGAACCCGTCGCCGAAACTTTCACGGCGGTGACCCGTGACCAGGACGAGGCGCCGCGAGGAATCAAGCTGCGGCAACATGCGCTGAGCATCCGCACGCAATCTCGCATCTGTTGCCAGGCGCTCGCGCACGTGCAACAAAGCGTCGATCACCGTATTCCCCGTCACCACGATTGTTTGCGCCTGCACGCCTTCACGTATGAGGTTGTCGCGCGCCTTTTCAGTAGGCGCGAAATGGAGCGAAGCGAGCGCACCGGTCAACTTGCGGTTAGCCTCTTCCGGCCACGGCGAGAGCAGATTTCCCGTGCGCAATCCCGCTTCGACGTGCGCTACCGGCGTTCGGTTGTAGAACGCGGCGAGCGTTGCAGCCATTGTTGTAGTCGTGTCGCCATGTACCAGCACAAGATCCGGTCGTGCCTGCGCCAGCACGTCGCGCATGCCCGTCACAATGGCCGTCGTGACGTCGTACAGATCCTGGCCACGCTTCATGATGTTCAAATCGAAGTCAGACTGAATGGAGAACAGCGTAAGTACCTGATCCAGCATTTCGCGATGCTGTCCCGTCACGCAAACCTGGCATCGAAAGCCGGGCTCGCGTTGAAGGCGCTTGACCAACGGCGCCATCTTGATCGCCTCCGGTCGCGTTCCAAACGTTAGTAGTACATTTTTTTTCATCGATGCCGTGTCCTGATCAAATGGCGCGCCGCACGCAATGGCCGATAGCCTCAGTCCGGTTTCTTGCTGTAGTTCGAGTAAGCGCCGTAAGATGCGCCGCGCCCGGGAACATCCGTGAGCAACAGACCGTTCACGTCAACGTTCGCGCTCGAGAGTTGTCGTGTGCATTCGCGCAGTTCCGCGGCAGAGTGACGGCCATGCCGCACGACCATCAGCGTGGCTCCGGCATGTTTGCCAATAACAACGGCATCCGTGACTGCCAGCACGGGTGGCGAATCGACGATCACCATGTCATAGGTCGAAGCGAGCGCCTTGAGCACAACCGCCAGCCTGTCGCGGACCAGTAGTTCAGCCGGCCGGTCGGGGGTCGAACCGGACATCATCACGTCGAGATTTGGCAATACTTCGCGATGAATGACATCCTTAGGGTCACGTCCGACAAGAACTTCCGAGAAGCCAGGCTTGCTATTGATCGAAAAATAGGAGTGCACATCACCACGCCGCATGTCCGCGTCGATCAGCAAGATCCGCTTTCCTGCTGCTGCAAGGACAGTGGCGAGGTTCACGGAAACAAACGATTTGCCGACACCCGGTCGCGGACCGGTAATCATGACGACGTTGTTCTCAGGCTTGAGCACGCCGAATTGCATTGCGGTGCGCAAACTACGCAGCCCTTCCACTGCGACGTCATCCGGGTATACAGCGGCAAGAACACCGGGTCTCGTGGGATTGCGGCGTACCGATTGGCGCAGCGCCAGCTCCTTGTCGCTGTGCGAGATGATCGCGTAGACGGGAATATCTACCGCGTGCTCGATTTCAGCGGGGCTTTCCAGGCCACGGTTGAACATGCGGCGACCCAGCGCGATCGCGCAGCCCAGCAGCAAGCCGACTACGATCGCAAGCGGCAATACCAGAATTTTCAACGGGCGAACCGGTTTTTCGGGGACAACGGCGTAGTCGACAGTCCGCACGTTGCCAAGTTGGCCAGCCTTCAACACGCGTAACTGTTGCGTGCTATCCAGCAGTTTCATATACAGGTCTGTGTTGACCTTCACGTCACGCAGGAGGCGAAGCATTTGCTGCTGCGTCTCTGGCATTGCCGTTACCTGCTTTTCATACTGATCTTGCTGATTTTCGAGTTCTGCAATCCGCGCATCCACCGCCGCAATTGAAGGGTGTGACGCCGTAAAGTGCTGGATGAGATCGGCGCGCTGTTGCTGTAGATCAGTCAAGCGCGTCTTTGAATCGACGATCGACTGCAATAGCAACTTGCCCTGTGTGTCGAGGTCAATCGCACCAGACTTCTCTCGAAACGCGTTGTAGCGAGCCTCAGACTGATCGAGTGCAGCGCGCAGTTCAGGCAACTGCTGGCCAAGGAAATCGAGCATCTGTTGTGCTTGAGCCGATTTGCGGTCTACGTTGCGCTGCACGTAGAGGCTCGCGATCATGTTGATCGTAGCCACGATGCGAGGCGCGTCGTCGCCGTCCAGCTTCACGCCGATAATGCCGGATTGTTTCGTCTTTTCGGCAACGTCGAGGGCTTTCTGCAGATCGGCGACGGTAAGCTGAGTGGAGAAACGCGTCAAATCGAAACGTGTTCCACTGCGCGCGAGCAGCGAGGTTACGTTCAAATCGACTGGGCCATATGGCGTCTCGCCATGAGCGAGTTCACCGACATGCGCCGTCAGCACAACGTTGTTATCTGAGTCCCGCAATTCGTAGCGTTCGTTGGCCAATGCCGTCAGCTTGAATTTTTTCTCGTGAAGCGCTTGCGGTACGTCGAATTTCGTGACGCCGATTCGTTCTCCACCCCAGGCAAAACTGTCGAGGCCGAGCACCGCAGTGGGGATACCCCCGTCTGTCACGTTGCGGCTACGCGCAATGGCTGCGCCGATCAAGGGAAAGTAATGAGGAACCGCACGGATATCCAGATGCAGCCTTTCAACTGTCTCCCCAACGACCATGCGCGACCGAATCAACTCGATCTCGGCGTCGGCGGTCGCCTTCGACTGAAACAGCGAGGCTAGGTCGCCCAGCTTCTCGTTGATGGAACCCATGCCCGAATCGTCGTCCACCTGAATCATCGCGTCTGCGCGATAGACAGGCGTCCCGAGAAAAGCATAAAGCGCACCGATCACGAAGACGATCGCGGTAACAATACCGATCAACGAGATGTTCTCTCGAAGCACGGCAAGCAATTCGGAAAGGTCGATTTCGTCGTCTGCGGCTTCAGATGACGCGTTTTTCTTAAGAAGAGTCATGATTCAATGAAGCTGCTGTGCTGCAAGGACGTCGCGCCAATGTGCAACGCCGTGTTCGATCTGTGCGACCGCAAGGTCGAATGTCGCGCGATGTCGGCGATAAGGATCGACGATATCGATGCCCTCGCCCTCTATCAGCCTGAAGACTTTTCCCCGTGCAAACGGCCACGCGTTCTCGATCTGCTCGCGCTGTGACTTCGTCATGGTGAGAATCAGGTCTGCACCGCGAACGCGCTCGTCCGTCAATGGCGAAGCCACGTGTCCCTCGAGCGGTACACCACGTTCGAGTGCCAGTTGCGCAATGGTCGGATCCGCGCCCTCGCCAACGAGCGCATGCGTCCCGGCCGAACTAAAGCCGATGCCCGGGAGCGCGTGCGCCAACATGGCGCATGCCAAGGGACTACGGCAAATGTTGCCTTCGCAGACAACCAGAACACGCTCGATCATTTCGCCACCAACCCCGCAGTCAGGCCCGCATTGATGGCGGGAATCAGCAACGTCAGTACGCGGTTGAAGCGGACAAGGCCATTGCCGTCGACATACACGACATCCTTCGGTTGCAAATCAAACTCTTTCGCTACGACCATGGCGACCGGGGAACGTCCGTCGAGGTGGAACACTTCCGGCGTACCATTCAGCGCGCCGCGAATCACGAACATTTGAGCGGCATCGGCCGTCGACGAGTTGACGCTGCCCGCCTGCGCGATCGCGTCGGCCAATGTGATGCGGCCGGTACGGCGCGGGATGGCGGAGATCGGCTTGTTGACTTCGCCCATCACGTAGACGTCGTTTTCGTCGCGTGCGACAACGCGCAGCATGTCGCCGGGTTTCAGATACAGCCGGGATGGGCTTAGACCGCTTGCCACCATTTGCGTCAGATTGATGCGGTGAGATTGCCCGCCGCGCACGAGCACGAGGTCACTTTGATCGGCTGTGTCGGCAAAGCCGCCCGCTCGCGATACGGCTTCATAGAGCGACATGGGCACATCGTTCACGGCGACGACGCCAGGGTTGCGCACTTCGCCGTCCACATAGACTTCGTGCGCGCGGTAAGAAGCCATGCGCACCGTGACCTGCGGCTTGACAAAATACCGAGCGAGCGATGCCGAAAGACGTCGTTGCACTTCCTCTGTGCGTAGTCCTGCTACGTGCATCGTTCCCGCGTAGGGGAACGTCAGGTCGCCCGCCTGGTCGACAACGAAACCGGAGAACGGATCGCCCGGCCGCGTGGACGCCTGGGACTGCGTGCCGCCCACGGCCGCTGCGAGTTCCGGGTGGTCCCATACAACAATCTGCAGAACGTCGCCGGCGCCGATCGTGTACGGCTGAGGCACCGCCGATAGCAGTTCGACCTGTTGTTGCTGCTGCTTCAAGCGCGCTTCCTGAAGGCCCTTCACTGTCTCGACGCTGAGTTCGGTAACAGGCACTTCAGGCGTAGCGGAAGTCGCATCGGCGACCTGTGCTGCCGTGCCGGTCGTCGGAGCGGCTGCACCCCCAGCCGTCGACCTCTCAGCGTTGGAACTGTTCCCGGCGGGCGCCTGCGTCTGGGTGCTTCCCTTCGACAGGGACATGCGCATGCCAGGCGCAACCGCGCACGCGCCAAGCGCAGCGCAGAGTGCAACAGCCATAGTCGCACTCGCAAGGCGCGGAGCGGTGCGCCGCGCCCCGCTCAGGGTGCGCTCAAACGGTTTCGTCAATGATTTCACCACTTCTACATTCCAGCTATTCAATACGCGTTGCGATGTACCAGTCCCTTGAACATCGTTGCGACCACGATGCGCATGTCGAGCCCGAAGGACCAGTTGCTGAGGTAATAGAGATCGTGTTCGACGCGGCCCCGCATCTTCTCGACTGAATCCGTCTCGCCACGAAAGCCGTTCACCTGCGCCCAGCCCGTAATTCCCGGCTTGATGCGATAGCGGTGAACGTAGTCGTCCACGATGTTTTGATAGAGCGCGTCATGCTCGATGGCGTGTGGGCGCGGCCCGACTACCGACATTTCGCCGCGCAGTACGTTGAAGAATTGCGGCAGCTCGTCGAGACTCGTGCGGCGCAGAAAAGCGCCAACTCGCGTAATGCGGGGATCGTTACGCGTTGCCTGCTTGACGACGCCGTGCGCCGTTTCATGCGCCCGCATGCTGCGGAACTTGTATATGTTGAAGATCTTGCCGTTCGCCCCTTTGCGCCGTTGCGTGAAGAGCACGGGCCCGGGCGAGGAAAGCTTCACGGCAAGCGCGATGGTCGCGAGTATCGGAGCCAGCCCGATTACGGCCAGCAACGCAAACACGCGATCGAAAATGTCCTTCGAAACGAGGGCGTCCGACGAAAGCGGTGAGCCCACGAGATTGATCGCAGACGTGCCGTCGAGGTTGACCATTTCGCCTTCGAAGAGCGCCAGGCCACTGACGTCTGGAACAAACCGGATGTTCACGAGGTCGTTGCGAAACAGATCGATGAATTGAAGAATCGTGCGCTCTTCCGAGAGCGGCAACGCAAGCCAGACCTCAACGACGTGATAACGGCGCACGAAATCGGCAAAACCTTCCCGGTCGCGAAAAGCAGGCACGACGCCCGGTGCCGCGGCAATTTCCGGGCCGGTGTCGAAGATGGTCGAGACGGCGTAGATTGAGTTCGGCGTGGTTTCGACCTTGCGCAGCAGGTGGCGGCAGTGCGCCCCGCTGCCAACGATCGCGACAGCGCGTGTGCGCGCGCCCTGCTCCTCCCGCCGCCGATCTACGAAGCGTCCGATGATCCGGCAAGTCACGAGGCCCAGACCGGAGAGGCACATCCACCGCGTGAACCAGTCGCCCGCCGGACGATACGGCTCTAGCAGAATGATCGCGACCAGCAACGCAACTACGAGCGCAAGCACCAACGCGGCAACCGGCGCGCAAACGCAGCGCCAGAAGATGTGGCCGCGAACGGTCTGATACAGACCGAAGAGCGGGAAGAGGAATACCGACGCCAATAGCGCGAACGCGACTAGCGCGTTGTCATAGCCGGGTTGAGCTGGTGTCGCCTCTAGCCGCAGGGCGGCAGACGCGCACACTGTGATCACAATAACGTCAAGCAAGCGCATGAGTGCGCCAGAGCGGCGCCCTGATGTGGCGCGATGGCCTTGAGCGGGCAGATGCATTGAGGTATCCACGAATGAATTGATTGCCGCGTCACTTCGGACGTGGTTTGTCAACGCTGGCGTGCACCGATCGCCGCCAGCTACTGCAGGTTTATTCGTGAACTGTCCAGCCACGTCGTGGATCCACCGGAGATAAGAGACGGACGACGCGAAAATTGGTTGCTTCCCTGCACGCTGCACTCCCTCGCTCAATGAATTCGAAGACGCTCGCGCGGATAAACACACCCAGCGCTGCCAGCCTAAAGGGGGATTCCCCATGCACCAGCTTTCGCATGGGAGCGCCTTGTCGAGTCCGTTTCTTGTTTAATGACAGAGGAGAAAGTTTCGACCGTCGTTACTTTTGCGTATATAGGATGAGTCCGAAATGGACTCGTAAGAGATCACAACCGTGGATTCCAGTAATCTCAAATCCACTAGAGAAAAGCAACTGGATGCGCGATACGAGGGTTCTTGATATCGCATAATTTGCAGTGCAAATTATTTGTATCGATATATTTCATCCCAGCGACGACAGGCGAGATCGATCAAAAAAAGATGATGACTCGTGCAATCGACAAATGGTCGCACGTGTATCCCACGTGAGATAAAGATGAAAAATATTTAATTCTCACAAATCATCCGATATTTTCTTTTTAATTGCCGGACATCTGTTAATTCGATTTAAAACTCAACGAGCTTTAAGCAGCGACGCCAGAGAATTCCGACGCCGCCCTACAAACTACCTTACTTCTTCCTCTGAATAAACTCGATCTTGTAACCATCGGGATCGGTCACAAACGCGATCACCGTGGTCCCATGCTTCATCGGACCCGCTTCACGCACCACCGTCCCGCCCTGCTCCTTGATCTTCGCGCAGGCGGCGTAGGCATCATCCACCTCAACCGCCAGGTGGCCAAATCCGGCCCCAAGATCATAGGAAGCCGTATCCCAGTTATGCGTAAGCTCGATCACCGTGCCATCGCGCTCGTCCGTGTACCCAACGAAGGCCAGCGTGAACTTGCCATCGGGGTAGTCTTCGCGGCGCAGCAGTTTCATGCCGAGCAGTTCGGTATAGAACTTGATCGAGCGATCGAGGTCGCCGACCCGGATCATCGTGTGCAGCAGGCGCATTGTGTACTCCGTTTTGCCGTCGTCAAAAACCGGACTGTACCAAAAACGCGCCAGCCCTGCCGGGCCCGGCAAGATGCGCCGATTTGCTCTAGCATGAACGCCATCCTGAAATTGCCCCCGGCAATTTCGCTATACGCAAGCAACTAGGAGTAGACATGCGAATTCTGGTAGTGGGTGCGGGTGCGACGGGCGGCTATTTTGGCGGCCGGCTCGCGGCTGCGGGGCGTGACGTGACGTTTCTGGTACGCGAGGCGCGCGCCGCGCAACTGCGCGAAGCGGGCCTCGTCATCCGCAGTCCGGCGGGCGATCTCACGCTGCGCGACGTCAAGACCGTCACGCGCGAAGCGCTCGAGTCGCAAGGTGGCCAATCGTTCGATCTCGTATTGCTGAGCTGCAAGGCCTACGACCTCGACAACGCCATCGATTCGTTCGCCGCTGCCGTCGGGCCGAACACGCTGATCCTGCCGCTGCTCAACGGTATGCGCCATCTGGAAGTCCTGCAGGCGCGCTTCGGCACGCAGGGGGTGTTGGGCGGCGTGTGCCTGATCGCGTCCACGCTCAACGACAAACGCGAGATCGTGCATCTGAACGATGTGCACGCCATCACGTTCGGCGAGCTCGGCGGCGGCGTCTCGCCGCGCGTGCAAGCCGTAGCGGATCAGTTCGGCAATGCCGGCTTCCACGTGAAGGCGAGCGATCACATCCTTCAGGAAATGTGGGAAAAGTGGGTGTTTCTCGCGTCGCTCGCGGGCAGCACGTGTCTTTTCCGTGCGCCCGTTGGCGTGATTCTCGCCACGCCCGACGGCGCCGCGACCATCGAGCGTCTCTTTGCCGAATGCCGCGCGATCGCAGCCGAACATGGCCACGCCGTACGCGACAGCTTCCTCGAACGTTCACGCTCGATGCTGTTCGCCAAGGGTTCGGCGCTCACCGCCTCGATGTTGCGCGACGTGCAGAACGGTTCGCGCATCGAGGCCGATCACGTGCTCGGCGACCTGATCCGGCGCGGCGGCGCGGTGCAGCACGCATCGAACGAGCTATCGGTGCTGCGTGTCGTCTATAGCCAACTCAAGGCCTACGAGTCGCAGCGCAGCGAAGCGGCCTGAAAAGCGGTCTGAGAAGCGGCCTGAAAAACGGCTAACGCACCGGCAAGGCGGCGCATCGCGCGCTCATCAAGCGCCGCCTGCCCCTTCCAGCGCCTGCGCGAGACTCACATACTCCTCAACGGGCACTTCCTCGGCGCGGCGCGCCAGATCGAAGCCGAGCGCGTCGAAGTCGAGGCGTTCGCGGTAATCGCTGAGCGTATTGCGCAGCATCTTGCGGCGCTGCGAGAAGGCGGCCGTCACGAGTTCGCCGAGCAGCGCATCGTTCACCTTCGGCAGTTCGTGCGGGGCGTAGGGAATCATGCGCACGATCGCTGAATCCACCTTGGGCGGCGGCTGGAACGATTCGGGCGGCACGTCGATGAGCTTGTCGATCACGTAGCGGTACTGGAGCATCACCGTGAGACGGCCGAACGCCTTGCTGCCGGGCTCCGCCACCATGCGCTCGACCACTTCGTTCTGCAGCATGAAGTGCTGGTCGATCACGCGCTCGGCAAACGTGGTCAGGTGAAACAGCAGTGGGCTCGAAATGTTGTACGGCAGATTGCCGACAATGCGCAGCGAGGGCTTCTCGCCCGGCGCCGCGAGCGAGCCGAAGTCGAACGCGAGCGCGTCTCCCGCGTGCAGTTCGAGCAGCGGGCCGAACTTCTTCGTGAGGCGCGCGATCAGGTCGCGGTCCAGCTCGACCGCGTGCAGCGGCGATTCAGGCGTGGCGAGGCGCTCGATGAGCGGCTCGGTGAGCGCACCCAAACCGGGCCCGATCTCGACCATGCGCTCGCCGCGCTGCGGGCGAATGACGTCGACGATCGAGTCGATCACGCCCGTGTCGACGAGGAAGTTTTGGCCGAAGCGCTTGCGCGCGAAGTGGCCCTGGTGCTGTCTGCTGCTGTTGGACATCTTCTCTGGATTCAATCAGATAGCGCGCCGGTGGCGCGCCATCGAAACGGCGGTGTCGAGGGCGGCGATCAGGCTGCCAGCGTCCGCGCGGCCAGTGCCGGCGAGGTCGAGCGCAGTGCCATGATCGACCGAGGTGCGCACGATCGGCAGGCCGAGCGTGACGTTGATGCCTTCGCCGAACGTCGCGTATTTCAGGACCGGCAGGCCCTGGTCGTGGAACATCGCCAGCACGCAGTCCGCATCCTTCAGGTAGCGCGGCTGGAACAGCGTGTCGGCGGGGTAAGGGCCGCGCGCGTCAATACCTTGCGCAGCGGCGGCGGCCAGCGCCGGCGAGATCGTGTCAATTTCCTCGCGCCCCAGGTAGCCGTTCTCGCCCGCATGCGGGTTGAGGCCGGTCACCAGAATCCGCGGCAGCGGCACGCCGAAATGATGACGCAGGTCATGATCGATGATGCCAAGTGTTTCAACGAGCCCCTCGACCGTGAGCGCAGCCGACACGTCCTTGAGCGGCAAATGCGTCGTGGCGAGCGCCACGCGCAACGGGCGCGCGCCGGTGCCCGCCAGCATCATGACCACGCGCGGCGTATGCGTGCGTTCGGCGAGATATTCGGTGTGGCCGGTAAAGGGCACACCGGCGTCGTTGATGGTGCTCTTTTGCAGCGGCGCGGTGACGATCGCGTCGAATTCGCCCGCCAGTGCGCCGTCGATCGCGCGGTCGAGCAGCGCGAGAACATAGCGGCCGTTGGCGGCGTCGAGCTTGCCGGGCTTGGCTGGCGTCGCGAGCGCGATATGCTCGACCTGCACAGGCTGGTGCGCCAGCACGGCGGCCCAGTCGACGCTCGCGGCTTTCGCGCGTGCTTCGAGCAGCGCGCTGTCGCCGAGGACGACGAACTGCGCGTCGGGCCAGTGGGCCGAGGCGCCCGCCAGCGCGGCGGCGGTCAGTTCGGGGCCGACGCCGGCCGGTTCACCCGTGGTGATGGCGATGCGGATCGGCCCCGCCCTCCGCGGAGCCGGCGACGACGATGCGGAGGCGTTCATGGCTCGATCCCTGGGTGACTGCTTAGTTGTGCGGCGGCGTCATGCCCGCGATCTTGTAGCTGACGTAGGCGCTGTCGCGCAGCTGCCGCAGCCAGTCGGCGTAAGCCTGCTCCGCCTTGCGCTGGCCGATGGCCTGGCGCGCGAGTTCCATTTGCTGCGCGATCGAGCCTTCGGCGTCGCGGCGGCCCAGCACCTGGATCAAGTGGTAGCCGTACTCGGTGCGAATCGGCTCGCTCAACTGGCCGTCCTGCAGCGTATTCATGGCGCGCTCGAATTCAGGCACGGTTTCGCCAGGGCTGATCCAGCCGAGGTCGCCGCCCTGCGAGGCCGAGCCGTCCTGCGAGTAAGTGCGCGCGAACTTGGCGAAGTCGCCGCCCGCCGCGATTTCCTGGCGGATTTCAAGCAGCTTCTGGCGCGCCTGGGGTTCGGACATGCCGTCGCCCACACGCAGCAGGATGTGGCGCACTTGCGTTTGCACGAGCTTGGGCGCGTCGGCGGCGGTGCCCTGGCCCTGGCGGCGCTCGACGAGGCGGACGATTTCAAAGCCGTCGTTGGTGCGGATCACCGTGGGGTTCACTTCGCCCGGACGCAGGGTGGAAGCGGCCGTCACGAACTCGGGCGGCAGCTTCGACTGCTGCAGAAAGCCCATGTCGCCGCCCTTGCTTGCGTCGCTCGCCTGCGAATTCGACTTCGCGAGGCTCTCGAACTTGCTACCCGACTGGGCTTCCTTGAGCAGCGCGTTGGCCTTCGCCTGCGCGGCTTCGATGTCGGTTTCCGAGGCGTTCAGCGGCGCCTTGATGAAAATGTGCTGGAAGTGCAGATCGCTCGACTGGCCTGCGTTCGGTCCGCGCTGGCTCGCGATGTAGTTCGCGACTTCGGCGTCGGACACCGTGACCTTGCTGTCCACTTCCTTCTCGCGCAGCTTCGAGAGCGTGAGTTCGGTGCGCGCGTCCTTCATGAACGTGGTCCAGGGCACGCCGGCCGCCTCGATGCGCGCGCGATAGGTGGCGAGATCCATGCCGTTGGCCTGAGCGAGGCGCTCGAGCGTGCGTTGCACGGAGGCGTCGTCGACAGTGATGCCGTCTTCCTTGGCCTTCTGGAGCTGGATGCGCTCGAGCACCATCTGGTTGAGCACCTGCGCGCGCAACTGGTCCGCGGGCGGAACCGGCGCGTTTTGCTGCTGAAGGCGATGCGAAATGAGTTCGGCGCGGCTGTCTAGCTCGCGCTGCGTGATCACGCCGTCATTGACGACTGCGGCGATCGTGTCGACCGTCTGGCCGTTGCCGGCCGGGAGACCTTGAGCTTGCGCCGGCGCGGCCGGCAACACGCCTGCGACGGCGAAGAGACTCGCAGCGTACGCTGCCAGGCGAAGCTTTTTCATGATTCCCACAGATACTCCAATGTTGGCGGGCACGCTTCGCCCGTCTCTATGCAACCGACACCGCGTTGCCCCGAGGCGCCTTGTGCAAACAATGCGCTCCGGATCACGCGTTATTGATAATCAGTGAAGCGCGAATCCGGCGGCGACTGGGCCGGCAGCTGCGTGTACCCCGGCACTGCCGTCCTGAACGCCGCCACCAGTCCGTTGTCGACGTTCGAGAGTCCCTTGAGCGTGAGCTGCGCGAGAAACCGCGTTGACGAATTCGGCGTACCCGACGTATTGAGCCCGTTCGCGTATCGCTGCAGGCCGATCCCGAGCACCCAGCAGTCGGCGTCGTACTGCATGCCGACCAGGCCGTCGACGATCCGATGGCCGTTCAGATCGTAGTTGAAGCGGCCCACGGCGTACACCCGGTGCGAGAACGGCCATTGAGCCGAGATCAGAACCTGATTGATCGGCTGGAAGTCCAGCGTGGTGTTCGCCCGCGTGTAGCGGTAGGCCACGTTCAGCACGCGGCTCGTTCCCGGGCTGTACCCGAAACCGATGCTCGCCTTCGTGAGCTGGTTGTTGTCGGCATTATATTGGAACGCCGTTTCCGAAGCGAAACCAGCCCCGATTTTCAGCGCAGCACCCGCAATCAGGTCCGAATGCGTCGCCTGACTCGTGCTTTCGCCGGAGTTGAGCGTGACGCGCTGATCCTGGAAGTAGTACTGCTGCGCAATCACGAAGCGCGCGCGCTCGTCGCCCGAAGCCGGGTCGATGAAGCGCGTGGTGAGCGCGGCCGTAATGCGGTTCGCGTCGGCAATCCGGTCGTTGCCGACGAAGGTGTTCGGCGTGAAGATTTCCGCGAGGCCGAAGTCCGACTCTGCGGTATCGAAAAGGGGCGCGAACTGCTGGTTGTGGTACGGCGTGTACACGTAGTACAGGCGCGGTTCCAGCGTCTGGATGTAGTCCTGGCCGAACAGGTGGACCGAGCGGTCGAACACGAGGCCCGTGTCGAAGCTGAAGGTCGGGATCGATTCGGTGAAGCTCTTCGGCGTGCCGACGGGCGAACCGAAGGTCGTGCCCGCCGGGCCGATGTTGCTCAGGTTGTACGACGCGAAGTGCCACTGAACCTTCGGCGTGACGAAGTAACCCGGCCCCATCAAGGAATACGACAGGTACGGATTGAAGACGACGCGGTCGCCTTCGGTCGCGTTGTCTTCCGTGATGCGGAAGCGCGAATAGTCGGCTTCCATGCCGTAGTCGAAGCCGCCAACGTTGTACTTCGCGTACTTCACGTTCAACTGCGGCTCGCGGCCGTACGGCGGCGTCGACGACTCGACCACCTGCCAGTGCTGGTAGCGGCCGAGCACGGACCACGGTCCGTTGTTGTACGTGAGGCCGGCTTCCTGCTGGTACAGCGTCTGCGTACCGTTCAGGAACTGGTTGGCCGGCGACGACAGGTCCGACGGATAGGTGTTGTCCGAGACCTTGTTGTAGTAGACGTACCCGCCGAACCCGTTGCCGAAGTTCTGGTTGTGCTGGATGAACAGCGCGTAGCGGTTCGTCTTCGTGATCGCGTCGTCCGGCAGGAAGGTGCCGGTGATCGATCCCGAGTAATTCGTCGAGAGATACCGGTAGTTGCCCTGCAGGAACACGCCACGCTTCGAGATGATTTCCGGCGTGAACGTGAAGTCGCGGTTCGGCGCGATGTTGAAATAATACGGCAGCGAGATTTCGTAGCCGTTCGTCGAGCTGACCGAGAACGTGGGCGGCAACAGGCCGCTGCGGCGGTCACCCGTAAGCGGGAACGACAGCCACGGGCTCGCGAAGATCGGCACGTCCTGGAAGAACAGCACGGCGTTGTGCGCGACGCCCTCGTCGCTGCCGGTGTCGAAATCGAACTCGCTGCCCTTGATGTACCAGGCCGGATTGGTCGAGCAGTGGCACGCGGTGTAGGTGCCGGTCGTGAGCACCGAGCGCTCACTGTCCAGCAGGTCGGCGCGCGCGGCGCTGCCCGAGCCGCCCGTGAGCGTGAAGTGGTACTTCGGCGCGGGCATGAAGCCCTCGTTCGCCTCGACCTTCAAATGCGCCTCGGGCCCCGTGAACGTCGTGCCGTTCTGCACGACCACGACATTGCCGTACGCATTGGCCATGTCGGTGTCCTGGTCGTAGTGCAGGGCGTCGCCCTTCACCACGTTTGTACCCTGGCGCAGTTCTGCGGCGCCCTTCACTGCGAGGTCGGTGTCGATCGTGCCGGTCGTCGAATCGCCGAGCACGAACGTTGCCGGGTGCTGGCCCGTCGCGTTGGGGTGATCCTCGAGTTGCGGCGCGAGCCGCAGGCTCCACGGGCCGTCCAGCTGCTGGGGCTGCGCGGCCGCGCCCGCGAGCTGGGCGTGCGCGAGCGCAGGCACCAGACCCGGTACGGCCAGGAGTGCCGCGATGAGCCGCCGCTTGCCCGGCACGCCGTCGTCACTAGGGGAGATCGTCTGGAAAAACTGTCTGGGCGGCATGTATGGTTTTGGCGAATCGGCCCGGCCGCCTGCCCTCTGCTTGATGGTGGCCCGCCTGGGCACCCGCCTCCCGATAAACCGGATCGAGGCCGGGCTGCAAACAATTAATTACAATTCATCGAACCCTGGAGCGACGATGAATGCGGCGAGCGAACCGTCATGCGGGCTTTGGCGCGAGTCGCGTCAAAAAAGTCGTGGGGTATTATATGGCAAGACGTTGATCCACTGATTTTGCCTCTGGCTTTCATGACCTTTTCCGCCGCGCATTCTCCCGCCGACTCACCTGCCGCATCCGCGACCGACACTCGCCGCGACCTGCTCGCCGCCTGGCTCGACAGCCACGCCGGGCAGTACGCCCTCGACCTCGCAACGCTCGCCCCCGCCTCGGCGGACGCGAGCTTTCGGCGCTATTTCCGGCTCGCTAGCGCGGGCGCGCACGGTGCGACGCTGATCGCCGTCGACGCCCCGCCGCCCGAAAAAAGCCGCGAATTCGCCCAGATCGCGCAGATGCTCGAGGCCGCCGGCGTGCACGTGCCGCGCGTGCTCGAAGTCGATTTCGACGCGGGCTTCATGCTCGTGACCGATCTCGGCACCGCGCCCTACCTGAAAGCGCTGCAGGAAGCCGGCCCCGGCACGCGCTCGCGCGAGTTGATGCGCGACGCCATCGAAGCGTTGATCCGCTGGCAGTCGAGCTCGCGGCCGGGTGTACTGCCGGACTTCGACGAATCCTTCATGCGCCGCGAGATGGAGCTGATGCCCGAGTGGTATCTGGAGCGCCATCTGGGCCGCAAGGTGGACGAAGCCACGCGCGGCGTGCTCGATCGCACCTTCGCGCTGCTCGTGGCAAGCGCCCGCGCACAGCCGCAAAGCTACATGCTGCGCGACTTCATGCCCCGCAACCTGATGATCGCCACGCCCAACCCCGGCGTGCTCGACTTCCAGGACGCGGTGTATGGCCCGATCACCTACGACGTCGTCTCGCTGTTGCGCGACGCGTTCCTGAGCTGGGACGAAGAGTTCGAGCTCGACTGCTTCGCGCACTACTGGGAGCGCGCCAAGAAGGCGGGACTGCCGGTCGACGCCGACTTCGGCGAGTTCTACCGCCAGCTCGAGTGGATGGGGCTGCAGCGCCACATCAAGGTGCTGGGCCTCTTCTGCCGCATCAACTATCGCGACAGCAAACCGCATTACATGGCAGACCTGCCGCGCTTTCTCAACTACGCGAGCAAGGTCGCGCACCGCTACCGCCCGCTCGTGCCGTTCGCACGGCTCATCGACGAACTGCAGGGCAGCGCCGTCGAAGTCGCCTACACCTTCTGAAACGGGCCGTCATGACCCAAACGAATCACACGCGGGACAAGGCGCGCCACGGCCGAACCGCCATGATCTTCGCCGCCGGACGCGGCGAGCGCATGCGTCCGCTCACCGACACCTGCCCGAAGCCGCTGCTGGCCGTGGGCGGCAAACCGCTGGTCGTGTGGCAGATCGAGCGGCTCGCCGCGGCGGGCTACACGCGCATCGTCATCAACCACGCCTGGCTCGGCGCGCAGATCGAAGCCGCGCTCGGCGACGGCGCGCGCTTTGGCGTGATGCTCCACTATTCGCCCGAGCACGACGCGCTCGAAACGGCGGGCGGCATTGCACAGGCGCTGCCGCTGATCGAGTCGAACGGCACGCCCGAGGTGTTTCTCGCGGTGAGCGGCGACGTCTACAGCGCCTACGATTTCTCGCGCCTGAACCCGCACGCGCAAGCGCTCGCGGCGCAAGCGCAGCCGGGCATGCATCTCGTGATGGTGCCGAACCCGCCGTTCCACCCGAAGGGCGACTTCGCACTGAACGCTGACGGCCGGCTCGTGCTCGAAGGCGCGCCGCGCTACACGTTCGGCAATATCGGCCTCTACGACACGCGTATGTTCCGCGATCTCGCGCCGGGCACGAAGCGCGCGCTTACGCCGTACTATCGCGAGTCCATCGCGCAAGGACGCGTGAGCGGCGAACTGTACGAAGGCGTTTGGGAAAACGTCGGCACGCCCGCGCAGCTCGAAGCGCTCGACGCCGCGCTGCGCACGTCGACTCACGCGCAACCCGGCTAAAAACCTGCAAACGCCGGCGCGCGGAGCGCTTCAGTTTCCGCCCGCCGCCGGCAACTCCACTTGCCCAGCTTCTGACTGCGGCACATCGCCCGCCTTCTGCTGCTGGAGCGCCCACATCTGCGCATAGTGTCCGCCCGCGCGCAGCAGTTCCGCATGCGTGCCGCGCTCGACGATGCGCCCGTGATCCATCACGATGATCTGCTGCGCGTGCACGACGGTCGAGAGCCGGTGCGCAATGACGAGCGTCGTGCGCTCGCGCGCGATCTGGTCGAGCTCGTGCTGGATGGCCCGTTCCGAGCGCGAGTCGAGCGCTGACGTCGCCTCGTCGAACAGCAAAATGGGCGGATTCTTGAGCAGCGTGCGCGCGATCGCCACGCGCTGCTTCTCGCCGCCCGAAAGCTTGAGGCCGCGCTCGCCCACAGGCGTGTCGTAGCCCTTGGGCAGACTTTCGATGAACGCGTGAATATGCGCCGCGCGCGCCGCTGCGATCACTTCCTCGCGGCTCGCCGTCGGGCGGCCATAGGCGATGTTGTAGTAGATCGAGTCGTTGAACAGCACCGTGTCCTGCGGCACGATGCCGATCGAAGCACGCAGCGAATCCTGCGTGACGTCGCGGATATCCTGGCCGTCGATGGTGATCGCGCCACTGCTCATGCGGTCGAGATCGTAGAAGCGGAACAGGAGCCGCGCGAGCGTGGACTTGCCCGATCCGCTATGCCCAACCACGGCCGTGGTCGTGCCCGCCGCAATCGTGAAGCTCAGGTCGTGCAGAATCTGACGCGACGCCTCATACGCGAAGTTCACGTGCGAAAAGCGCACCTCGCCACCGCGCACCGCAAGCGCCTGTGCGCCGGGCACGTCGGCCACTTCGCGCTCGACGGTGAGCAGCGTGAACATGCGGTCCATGTCGGTGAGGCTCTGCTTGAGCTCGCGATACACCACGCCGAGAAAATTCAGCGGAATGTAGAGCTGCAGCATGAACGTGTTGATGAGCACGAGGTCGCCGAGCGTGAGCCGCCCCGCCATCACGCCTTGTGTGGCGCGCCAGAGAATGAATACGAGCCCCGTGCCGATGATCGCCTGCTGCCCGAAGTTGAGCGCGGAAAGCGAGTGCTGCGACTTGATCGCGGCCTTGCGGTAGCGATGCAGGTTCTCGTCGTAGCGCTTCGTCTCCCACTCTTCGTTGCCGAAGTACTTCACCGTCTCGTAGTTGATAAGCGAGTCGATCGCACGCGCGTTGGCGCGCGAATCGAGCTCGTTCATCGTGCGGCGATAGTGCGTGCGCCACTCAGTCACCTTCACCGTGAACACGATGTACGCAACGAGCGCGATGAGCGTGACGATCGCGTAATAAGCCTCGTACTTCACGACGAAGAAGCCGAGCACGAGACCCACTTCCACGAGCGTCGGCAGGATGCTGTAGAGCGAGTAGGAAATGAGCTGCGTGATGCCACGCGTGCCGCGCTCGATGTCGCGCGACATGCCGCCGGTTTGCCGCTCGAGATGAAAGCGCAGCGAGAGCGCATGCAGATGGCGGAACACCTTGAGCGCGAGCTGGCGCACGGCGCTCTCGGTCACTTTCGAAAACAGGATTTCGCGCAGCTCGGTGAAGAGCGATGTCGAGAGGCGCACGATGGCGTAAGCCACCACGAGCAACCCGACGCCGCCCGCGAGCACGATGCCTGGCGCGTGCTCCGCGCGACCGAGCGCGGTGAGCTGGTGCACGGAAGCGAGACCGTCGACGATGTGTTTCATCACGATCGGCACGCCGAGGTTGGCCACCTTCGCGCCGATCAGGCAGGTGAGCGCGAACGCCACGCGCCATTTGTAGGCGGTGAGGTAAGGCAGCAGCGAAACGATCGTCTGCCAGTCGTTGCGCGGCCCGGTGGCGGGCAGTGCGGGTTCGTTGGAAGCGGGAAAGCGGCGCATGGGGCGAGCAGCGAGAAACGTGCGCAATGCGGCGCGCGAAAGCCGGTTCAGCAACCGGAGCCTGGCGCGGCGCAAGCGGCACGGCGAATCTTGTGGGGTAATCGGCGACGGGTTTCGCGAAGGTGGAAGGCTCTAATCGACCCGCCCGCCGCACCTTATGCTTTCCCGTACAATTCCTGATCAACGTATTGTCGCAGAAGGCGGCGCGCGCCGCTGAGCACGCCACGCCGGGCGCGCCCCGCTTGCCTCCAGCCTGCGCCGCAATGCTGTCCGCCGTTCGATCCCTTTTCATGGAAGCCCGATGACCGACTCCTTCCCGCTCCCCCAAAAATCGCCCGCGCTGCGCGTCGTGCCGCAACCCTCGGACGCCAACGTTCACGGCGATGTCTTCGGCGGCTGGATCATGGCGCAGGTCGACATTGCCGGTTCGATTCCGGCGAGCCGCCGCGCCAATGGACGCGTTGCGACCGTCGCGGTGAACTCGTTCGTGTTCAAGCAACCGGTGTTCGTGGGCGACCTGCTGAGTTTCTACGCCGACATCGTCAAGACCGGCAACACCTCGGTGACCGTCGAGGTCGAGGTGTACGCGCAGCGTATGCGCCTCCAGGAGGAGGTCGTGAAGGTGACGGAAGCCACGCTCACCTATGTTGCGACCGGCACGGACCGCCGCCCGCGCCAGCTGCCGCCGATTGAATAACGCTCGCGCCCGGCCGCTGCGCCGGGCTTAGCCCGTCCACGCCAGCCCCGGCGCTTCCTCGTACGTTGCGCTCGCGCGCAACAGCGCCGCGGCCTCGTCGCCGGGTAGCGGCGGCGCGAAGAAGTAACCCTGCAGCTCGTCGCACGCGCGATCACGCAAGAAGGCGAATTGCGCCGACGTCTCCACCCCTTCCGCGATCACCTGCAACTGCAGCTCGTGCGCAAGCGCGATGATGGCCGCCGTGATCGTTTCATCGTCGCTGCTCGTGCCGATGTCGGCCACGAACGAGCGGTCGATCTTGAGCCGGTCCACCGGCAGCCGCTTCAGGTAGCTCAGACTCGAATAGCCGGTGCCGAAGTCGTCGATGGCAATGCCGATGCCGAGCGCGTGCAGCTCGTTCAACATCGACACGGCTTCTTCCGCGTTGCGCATGAGCGTGCTCTCGGTCAGCTCGATTTCGAGCCAGCAGGCTTCCAGCCCGGTTTCCTGCAGCACGTCCTTCACGAGCTGCGCAATGTCGCGCTGGTGGAACGTCTTCGCCGAGAAGTTCACGGAAACGCGCACGGGCGGCAACCCCGCGAGTTGCCACGCCCGGTTCTGGCGGCACGCCTCACGTAGCACCCAGTCGGAGAGCGGGCCGATCAGGCCGCTTTCTTCCGCCACGGGAATGAACTGCGCAGGCGACACGAGTCCAACCTCCGGGTCGCGCCAGCGCACGAGCGCCTCCATGCCGACGACGCGGCCGCCCTCGATCTCCACCTGCGGCTGGTAGTGCAGCAGGAATTCGCTGTCGCGCAGCGCGCGGCGCAGGCGCCGCTCGAGATTCAGGCGCGCACCCACATTCGCGTTCATCTCCGGCTGGAAGAACTGGAACGTGTTGCGGCCCATGTCCTTCGCGCGGTACATCGCGACGTCGGCCTTCTTCATGAGCGTTTCGGCGTCGTTGCCGTCCTGCGGGAACACGCTCGCGCCCATGCTGCAGCCTACGTACAGTTCGGTGCCGTCGATCCACACCGGCTCCGAGATCAGCGCGCGCGCGCGCTCCATCCAGCCGATCAGCGACTTTTCGTCGATGGTGTCGGTGAGCACGATCACGAACTCGTCGCCGCCGTGGCGCGCGACCGTGTCGGTCGTGCGCGTGCAACGCTGAAGCCGCTCGGCCACCACCCCGAGCAGACGGTCGCCCACGCTGTGCCCGAGACTGTCGTTGACGTTCTTGAAACCGTCGAGGTCGATGAACACCACGGCCACGCCCGTGTCGTGCCGCTGCGCCGCGAGCAGCGCATGCTGAAGCCGGTCGCGCAGCAGGTTGCGGTTGGGCAGCAGCGTGAGGCTGTCGTAGTTCGCCTGGTATTCGAGCTGCTCCTGATAGCGGATCAGCTCGGTCACGTCGTTGATGATGCCGATGTGATGCGTGATGCGGCCATCGAGATCGGGCACCGGCGCGATCAGCAGCTGGTTCCAGAAGAGCGCGCCGTCCTTGCGGTAGTTGCGCAGCACGGCGCTCACTTCGCGATTGGACAGCAGCGCCTTGCGCACCGCGATGAGGCCGTCCTGATCGCGGTCGTCGCGTTGCAGGAAACGGCAGTCCTGGCCAACCACCTCGGCCGGATCGAAGCCCGTGATGCGGCGAAACGCAGGATTCGCGTACTCGATCAGATTGCTGCCGCCCGGACCCGGCGCGGTGATGAGAATGGCGTTCACGCACGCGTCGAGCGCACGGCTTTGCAGGCGCAGCGCGAGGTCGGCGCGCTTGCTTTCCGTGGTGTCCGAGTACGAGCCGAGCACGCCGATCACGCGGCCGTCGCCATCGAGCAGCGGCAGCTTGCTCGTGAGCGTCGTGCGGTGCAGGCCGTCGATCGTGTGGTCGTCCTCGAAGTTGATGCGCGGCAGGCCCGACTCGATCACCTCGCGATCCTGTTCGCGCATGTCGTCGGCGTAGGCGCGCCACGGCAGGTCTTCATCGGACTTGCCGATGATCTGCTCGGGGTAAGCGAGGCCCGCGTCGCGCGCGAACGTCATGTTGCAGCCGAGATAGCGCGATTGCGCGTCCTTCCAGAAGATGCGCTGCGGGATGTTGTCGATCACCGACTCGAGCATCTGGTTCGAGCGCTGCGCCTCCGCCTCGGCCTTGATCTGCTCGGTGACGTCGTCGGCGAGCACGAACACGGCGTCGCGGCCGAGGAAGGTGAGCGAGTGATGCGAGATGTCGGCGCTGATGATCGAGCCGTCGCGGCGGCGATGGTGCCAGATGCCGGCCATCATGCGCACGTTCTGCGTGAGCATGTCCGAGCGCGTGAGATGTTGCTCGAGCCGCGAGACGTCCTCGGCGGGACGGATGTCGCGGATCGTCATCGCGAGGAACTCCTCCTCGCTGTAGCCGTATTGCTGGATCGCGGCGCTATTCACGGCGAGAAAGCGCAGCGTCTCGCGGTCGAACACGTACATCGGCACCGGGTGCGCGTCGAACAGCCCCTGAAAGCGCTCGCTGCGCAGGCGCATGCCGCTCACGGCGCGCAGCTTCTCGCGGGCGGCGCTTTCGCGCGCGCCGAACGTGTAGATGAGCAGCGTCCCACCCGCGAGCATCGTCACGATCAGCAGCAACAGGGCGCGGCCGCCCGAGCGCGCCGAGTCGGCGAGCGCGGCGGCGAGCGCCAGATCCTCTGCGCGTTGCAGCGCCGCGAGCCGGGCGTCGAGCTGGTCCACGAGGTTGTCGACGCGGATGTATTCGCCGGCGAGCCACGCGGCAGTGGCAGGCGACGGCGCTTCGACACTGGCCGTGAGTACTGCTGTGGGCACAGCGGCGGTTGGAGGTGTTGCCGCAGCAGGCGGCGCGGCGGTCGCTGTGACGGGATTTTGGGTGCTGCTTGCCGCGACGCTCGCGCCGAGCGGCGCCGCGGTGAGCGTATCGAGCGTCACGGCGCGCGCCGCCACATCCGCCGCGGCGTGCAGCGGCAAGATGGTGCCGGTCACGACATGGCCGGCCATGCGCGCGTCTGCGGCGTTCGCGGGTTGAACCGCTTTCGCGGCGGCGCCATTGCGTGCGGGCGCCTCGCGCGATTCCCATGGCGCTGCGGGCGAACGTGCGGCATCGGCTGGCATTGCCGTGCCGAATTCCTGGTTGGCCGCGCCGTCAGCCGGAGCCGCCGCCGCTGGCGCGGTCCCGTTCGCCGCAGCCTGTCCGCGCTCGTCGGCAACGCGCTGCTCGGCGCGCGCGAGCGTCACGTCGATCTCGCCCGCAATGGCAGTGGCCTGCGCCGCCAACGCATCGAAACGGGCGGCGAGGTCGGCATTGCCGGCCAGCTCCGCGCGCAGTGCGCGGCCGGTTTCGTCGAGCATGACGGCGCGCGCATCGTGCGCGGCCGCCGACTCCGGCTCGCCCTGCACCGCGAAGCGGCCCAGCGCGCTCACACCGCTGCCAAGGGCATCGCGATAGCGGTCGAGGTCGTGACGGATCGTCGCCGCCTGGCTCGCGCGCAGGTCGATCTGGCGCTGACCGTCGATCTGCGTCCACGCGACAAAAGCGTTCGCGCCCACGGCCGCCGCAACGACGGCCAGATTGATAAGTTGGCGCTTCGAAAAAAGAAGGTTCATGAATGCCGAGCGTCGTTCGCACCCGCGCCGTGAGCGCGGGATGATGGGTCACGACTGCGCGCGACCGGTCGGCGCCTGACGCGCCAACCCGAAATAACGGCAGGGCCGGCCTTGTCTTGAGGGCAAACGGGGAGAAAGAGGCGGAAAAAGACGCGCGACGGCGCGCGCGAGGCGGCCGCGGCTAACAGGAATCGGGTATGGATCGGCTATTTGTCCGCCTGGAAGCGAACAAGAAGCGGCACTGACCCGCTGGTGGGCAGGATTGGCGGGAAATCAGCGCCGGAAAATCACCGCGGCACCGCCAGCCCGAACTCGCGCATCGCCGGCGCGAAGTCGTGATTGCTCTCGGGCTTGCGCGCGAGCTTCGCAAGCACATAGCGCTGGAACGGGTCGAGCTGCGCCCAGTCTTCGAGGCCGGGTGCTTGCAGGCTGGCAAGCTCGGACTGAAGCGCAATGCCGCCCGGCACTGTGTTCACGTCGCGCCAGGCCGGCGCTTCTTCGGGCGCGAACCATTCGGGCTCGACGTTCGCATGCGTGCGCATCATCTCGAAGAGCGCGTGGTCGAAATTGGGCTCGATCTGCGTGTCTTCATCGACGGGGAAACATGCCAGCAGCCGGCGGTCCTCGTAGGGCAGCAACTGCCATTGCGCGAGAGAGATGCGCAGACCAAAGCGATCCAGGTTGAAGCGCACGCACATCGGGATATAGGTGAGGTTTTCGGACGACTCGACCTCGAACCGGAAAAGCAGCGGAGCTTCGTTCAATGCCATGACGGTATCCTCGCGAGGCGGGCAAAGGCGCAGGCAAGCGCGCGCGGCCCGCTTGAGGTATTTTAGAACCTTCCGCGCGCGGCGCGGCTGCGCTGTCCCCTGGCGGCGCTGCGGTGCCGCGCCGCACAAGGACTGATGGAGTTTTGCGCTTGAATACCCCAACCCGCTCGCAGATCGCGGCGACGAATCCCCTGGAATCCGATGGCCAGCCCGGCGCCATCGAGTTGCGCGTGCACCGGCACCGTGGCGGCACGGTAGAAACGCGTGAGGACCACGTTGGCCAGGAATGGCCCGTCGCGCTCGTCTTCAATGGCATTTCGCACGCGGTCATGATGTGCACGCCGCGCGACCTCGAAGCGTTCGCCGTGGGCTTCGCGATCTCAGAAGGCATTGTCGGGCGCAACGCCGACATTCAGGACATCGAGGTGTACTGGCACGACGAGGCGGATTTGCCGCATGCCGAGGTTCATCTCACGGTCGTGCAGCAGGCATTCGTCGAACTCAAGGAAAAGCGCCGCGCGCTCGCCGGGCGCAGCGGCTGCGGCGTGTGCGGCATCGAGAGCATCGACTTGCTCGATCTCGAGCCCGAGCAGGTGCCCGACACCGGCTTCGCCGCGCGCCTGGCGCCGGACGCCATCGCGCGCGCCGCACGCGAACTGCCGCAGCACCAGGCGCTCACGAAGCTCACCGGCGGCTTGCACGCGGCCGCGTGGTGCGACGAGAACGGCGCGATCCTGCGCGCCTTCGAGGACGTGGGGCGCCACAACGCACTCGACAAACTCATCGGCCAGCTCGTGATGGAGCGCGCCGACACGCAGCAGGGCTTCGTCTTCCTCTCCAGCCGTGCAAGCTACGAACTGGTGCGCAAAGCCGCGCGCGTGGGCATTCCGATGGTCGCGACGATCTCGGCGCCTTCTTCGCTTGCGATCGCCATTGCGAAGCGTGCCGGACTGCGGCTCGTGAGTTTTTGCCGCGAGTCCGGCTATGTCGATTACGAAACGGCCTGATTCAACCTGAGCTTGCGCTCGCGGCTCAATCGAACTGCCGGAAATCCGGCTTGCGCTTTTCGAGGAACGCCGTGAACGCCTCGCGCGCTTCGGGCGCGAGCAGCATCTTGCCGAAGTGCACGAACTCTTCGCTCATGCGCGTCTTGATCTCGTGGTCGCTCGCGCGCTTCATGAGCGACTTCGTCACGCGCAGCGACGACGCGGGCAGCGCCACGAGCTTCGCCAGTTGCCCGGCGACGAACGGATCCAGTTCGGCGGCCGGCAGCACGCGGTTCACGAACCCCATGCGATGCGCTTCCACCGCGTCGAAGGTCTCGCCGAGCAGCAGCTTTTCCGCCGCGCCCTGATAGCCCGCAATACGCGGCAGCAAGAGCGACGAAGCCGCCTCGGGGCACAGCCCCAGTTGCGCGAACGGCACGGCGAAGCGCGCATTGTCGGCCGCGTAGACGACGTCGCAATGCAGCAGCAGCGTCGTGCCGACTCCGATCGCCGGCCCTTTCACCGCCGCGACGATCGGCTTCTCGAACGTCGAGATGGCGTCGAGAAAGCGGATCACGGGGGAATCGGCGCCGGCGGGCGGGCTCTTCAGGAAGTCTTCGATATCGTTGCCGGCCGTGAAGATCTCGGCGTGGCCGCCAATCAGCACCGCGCGCACCGAGGCGTCCTCGTTCGCGCCGGTTAGCGCGTCGGCCATCGCCTGATACATCGCGGGCGTGAGCGCATTCTTGCGCGCGGGCCGGTCGATGGTGATCGTGAGCACGCCGTTTTCGCGTGCTACGAGAATTTCGTTGCTCATACGAATGTCTCCTCTGTCGACCGGAGTTGGCGCTTCAACGCTGACTCCAGTCCCACCTGCTCTGATACGAAAAACGGTCCGCAAACCGTGAAGTCTGCGAACCGTGTCGATAACGCCTGAGCGCTAGTCGTGCTTACAGCCGCTCGATGATGCCCGCCGCGCCCATGCCGGTGCCAACGCACATCGTGACCATGCCGTACTTGTAGTTGCGGCGGCGCAGGCCGTGCACGACCGTCGAGGCGCGAATCGCGCCCGTCGCGCCGAGCGGGTGGCCGAGCGCAATCGCGCCACCGAGCGGATTGATCTTCGAAGGATCGAGGCCGAGGTCCTGGATCACCGCCAGCGACTGCGCGGCAAACGCTTCGTTCAGCTCGATCCAGTCGAGATCGTCCTGCTTCAGGCCCGCGGCCTTCAGCGCCGCCGGAATCGCTTCCTTCGGACCGATGCCCATGATCTCCGGCGGCACGCCGCGCACCGCGAAGCTCACGAAGCGCGCAAGCGGCGTGAGGTTGAACTGCTTGAGGATCTTCTCGGAGACGACGATCAGCGCGCCCGCGCCGTCCGACGTCTGCGAGCTGTTGCCGGCCGTGACCGAGCCCTTGTTCGCGAACACCGCGCGCAGCTTCGCGAGGCCTTCGAGCGTGGTGTCGCCACGCGGGCCTTCGTCCAGCTCGATCAAACGTTCCTTCACCTTCACTTCGCCCGAAGCGAGATCCGGGAAGCGCTCGACGATCGTGTACGGCGCGATCTCGTCCTTGAACTCGCCCGCTTGCTGCGCGGCGAGCGCGCGGCGATGCGATTCGACCGAGAACGCGTCCTGCGCCTCGCGGCTCACCTTCCAGCGCTCCGCGACCTTCTCGGCGGTCAGGCCCATGCCGTAAGCAATGCCGATGTCTTCATTGCGATCGAAGATATGCGGCGAGAGCGACGGCTTGTTGCCCATCATCGGCACCATGCTCATCGACTCGCAGCCGCCCGCGATCATCGCGTCGGATTCGCCCACGCGGATGCGGTCGGCGGCCATGGCGAGCGCCGTGAGACCCGACGCGCAGAAGCGGTTGACGGTCACGCCGCCCACGCTCTGCGGCAGCCCCGCGAGCAGCGCGCCGATACGCGCCACGTTCAGGCCTTGCTCGGCCTCCGGAATCGCGCAGCCGACGATCGCGTCTTCGATCACGCTCGTGTCGAGCCCGGGCACCTGCGCCACGGCCGACTTGATTGCGTGAACGAGCAGCTCGTCCGGGCGGGTGTTCTTGAACACGCCGCGCGGCGCCTTGCCAATGGGAGTGCGGCTCGCGGCGACGATGTAGGCGTCCTGCAACTGTTTGCTCATCTCTTACTCCAGTATCTGGTGTGCGTCGTGCCGCTTAGTTGCGCACCGGCTTGCCGGTTTGCAGCATGCCCATGATGCGTTCCTGCGTCTTCTGCGTGCCGAGCAGTTCGACGAAGGCGCGGCGCTCGAGCTTGAGCAGCCATTCTTCGTCGACGAGGCTGCCTGCCTCGACGTCGCCGCCGCACACCGCTTCCGCGATGCGGCTCGCGATCAGGAAGTCGTGATCGCTGATGAAGCGGCCGTCGCGCATGTTCACGAGCGACGCCTTGATGGTCGAGATCGCCGAGCGGCCCGCCACCGGAATCTGCGTGGCGCGCAGCGGCGCACGGTAGCCCGCCGCGCTCAGCGCGCGCGCTTCCTTCTTCGCCGTGTCGAGCAGTTCGAACACGTTGAAGACGATCGTGTCCGAAGGCTTCAGATAGCCCATTGCGCGTGCTTCGTGCGCCGAGGCCGAGACCTTCGCCATCGCGGCGTTTTCGAACGACTTCTGCAGGAAGCGGAGCAGATCGCTCGGCACCGCGCCGATCGCCTGCGCGCCTTCTGCGGCGCGAATCGCCGCTTCCTTCAGGCCGCCGCCGGCGGGCACGAGGCCCACGCCCACTTCCACGAGGCCGACATAGCTCTCGATGTGCGCCACACGCTTCGCGCTCTGCAGCATGATTTCGCAGCCGCCGCCGAGCGCGATGCCCGACACCGCCGTGATGACCGGCACGTTCGCGTACTTCACGCGCAGCATCGTGTCCTGGAACTTCTTCACGAACGGCTCGATGCCTTTCGCACCGCCCATCATGAACGCGGGCATCGCCTCTTCGAGGTTCGCGCCAGCCGAGAACGGGCCGCCCGGCGCGCCGAGCTTCAGCGACGTCGGTTGCCAGATCACGAGGCCCTTGTAGCCGTCTTCGGCAATGTCGATGGCCTTCACGAGCGAGTCGAGCAGGCCCGGGCCCATCGTGTTCATCTTGCTCTTGTACGAGACGATGACGACGTCGTCCTCGCCCGCGCGGTCGTCCACCCAGGCGCGCAGGTTTTCGTTCTCGAACAGCGTCTTGCCGTAGGTCTTCGGGTCGCGTGCATTCGTTTCACCGAACAGCGCCGCGCGGAACACCTGGCGCTCGTACACCGGCAGATTCGAGCGCGGCACGAAGCGCGCTTCGGCGGGCGACCACGAGCCGTCCGCGCCATGCACGCCGCCGTTCGCGGCGACCGGACCTTCGAACACCCAGGCGGGCAGCGGCGCATTCGAAAGCGCCTTGCCTGCATCGATGTCTTCCTTCACCCATTCGGCCACCTGCTTCCAGCCTGCGGCCTGCCAGCCCTCGAACGGGCCTTCGTTCCAGCCGAAGCCCCAGCGGATCGCGAGATCGATATCGCGCGCATTGTCCGCGATCGACTGCAGATGCACGCCGATGTAGTGGAACACGTCGCGGAAAATCGACCACAGGAACTGCGCTTGCGGGTGCTGCGTTTCGCGCAGCAGCTTCAGACGTTCTGCGGGCGGGCGCTTGAGGATACGGCCCACCAGCTCGTCGGCCTTGCCGCCGCCGTCGACGTACTCGCCCGTATTCGCGTCGAGCACCTTGATCGCACGGCCTTCCTTGCGATAGAAGCCACCGCCCGTTTTCTGGCCGAGCGCGCCCTTCGCTACGAGCCCCGCGAGCACCGCCGGCGTTTCGTACACCGGGAAGAACGGATCGTCCTTCAGGTTGTCCTGCATCGTCTTGATGACGTGCGCCATCGTGTCGAGGCCCACGACGTCCGCCGTGCGGAACGTCGCCGACTTCGCGCGGCCAAGGCGCGAGCCCGTGAGGTCATCGACTTCGTCGAAACGCAGTCCGAACTTCTTCGCCTCGGCGATCACCGCGAGGATCGAGAACACGCCCACGCGGTTCGCGATGAAGTTCGGCGTGTCCTTCGCGCGCACCACGCCCTTGCCCACCACGCTCGTCAGGAACGATTCGAGCTGGTCGAGAATTTCGGGCTTCGTCTGCGCGGTCGGGATCAGCTCGACGAGGTGCATGTAGCGCGGCGGGTTGAAGAAGTGCACGCCGCAGAAGCGCGCCTTCAACGCATCGTCGAAGCCATGCGAGAGTTCGGTGATGGAAAGGCCCGAGGTGTTGGTCGCGAAGATCGCGTTCGGAGCGATGTGCGGCGCGACCTTCTTGTAGAGGTCGTGCTTCCAGTCCATGCGCTCGGCGATCGCTTCGATCACCACGTCGCATTCCGCGAGCTTGGCGATGTCGTCTTCGTAGTTCGCGGGCGTGATGTATTGCGCGTCGTCCTTCACGCCGAACGGCGCGGGCGAGAGCTTCTTGAGCGTCTCGATTGCCTTGAGCGCGATGGCGTTTTTCGGGCCTTCCTTCGCGGGCAAATCGAACAGCAGCACGGGCACGCGGGCGTTGATCAGGTGCGCGGCGATCTGCGCGCCCATCACGCCGGCGCCGAGCACGGCCACCTTGCGAATATTGAGGTTGCTCACGTTGTTCCTCCAGCGGGTATGCAATGTCGAGCGGATTGAGGTGTGAGGGCGGCGTGCCTCAACGGGTAACCGAGCGGGCGCCGCCTCTGGACATCGTGTTGAGCGGGCGCGCGCCTTTGCAAAGCACGCGCCCGTTGGCTTTTAGAACAACGCTTCGTCGACTTCCATCAGCGTCTTCGAACCCGCGCGCGCCTGGCGGATCGCGGTGGCCGTTTCGGGCAGGAGCTTCGCGAAGTAGAAACGCGCCGTGGCCAGCTTCGACTTGTAGAACGGATCGCCCGAGCTTTCCTTGTCGAGCGCGATGCGCGCCATGCGCGCCCAGAAGTACGCGAACACGAGGTGGCCCGCCGTACGCAGGTACGGCACCGCAGCGGCGCCGACTTCGTCGGGGTTCTGCATCGCCTTCATGCCGATTTCCATCGTGAGCTTCTGCACCTTGTCGCCGATGTCGGCGAGTGGGTTCACGAACTCCTGCATTTCCGGCTTGATACCTTCGCTCTCGACGAACTCCGTCACGAGCTTGCCGAACTTCTTGAGCTTCGCGCCCATGTCGCCGAGCACCTTGCGGCCGAGCAGGTCGAGCGACTGGATCGTGTTCGTGCCTTCGTAGATCTGGTTGATACGCGCGTCGCGCACGTACTGCTCCATGCCCCACTCCGAGATGAAGCCGTGGCCGCCGTAGACTTGCATGCCGAGGTTGGTGCTCTCGAACGCGTTGTCGGTGAGGAAGGCCTTGATGATCGGCGTGAGCAGCGCGACGAGATCGGCGGCTTCCTTGCGCTCGGTTTCGTCAGCGTGCGAAAGTTCCTTGTCGATCTGCAGCGCCGACCAGTACGTGAACGCGCGCGCGCCTTCGGCCCAGGCCTTTTGCGTGAGCAGCATGCGGCGCACGTCCGGATGCACGATGATCGGGTCGGCGGCCTTTTCGGGCGCCTTCGGGCCGGTCAGCGCGCGCATCTGCAGGCGCTCTTTCGCGTACGTGAGCGAGTTCTGGTAAGCGACTTCGGTCAGGCCAAGGCCTTGCATGCCCACGCCCAGGCGCGCGGCGTTCATCATCACGAACATGGCGTTCAAGCCCTTGTTCGGCTCGCCAACGAGCCAGCCCTTCGCGCCGTCGAGATTCATCACGCAGGTCGCGTTGCCGTGAATGCCCATCTTGTGCTCGATCGAGCCGCACTTGATGCCATTGCGCTCACCGACTTCGCCCGCGGCCGTGGGGATGAACTTCGGCACGACGAAGAGCGAGATGCCCTTGGTTCCCGGCGGCGCGTCCGGCAGGCGCGCGAGCACGAGGTGGATGATGTTCTCGGCCATGTCGTGCTCACCGCTCGAGATGAAGATCTTCGTGCCGGTGATCGCGAACGAGCCGTCGCCGTTCGGCTCGGCCTTCGTGCGCAGGATGCCGAGGTCGGTGCCGCAGTGCGGCTCGGTCAGGCACATCGTGCCGGTCCACACGCCTTCGACGAGCTTCGGCAGATAAGCCTTCTGCAGTTCGGGCGTGCCGTGCGCATGCAGACACTCGTAGGCGCCATGCGAGAGACCCGGATACATGGTCCACGCCTGGTTCGCCGAGTTCAGCATTTCGTAGAGCGCGTTGTTCACGAACGCGGGCAGACCCTGGCCGCCGTAATCGGGATCGCAGCCGAGCGCCGGCCAGCCGGCCTCGACATATTGCTTGTACGCTTCCTTGAAACCAGTGGGCGTGGTGACCACGCCGTCGCCGGCGTAGGTGCAGCCTTCACGGTCGCCGACCTGGTTCAGCGGAAACAGCACCTCGGAGCAGAATTTGCCGGCTTCTTCGAGCACCTGGTTGATGGTGTCGGCGTCGAGGTCGGCGTGCTTCGGCATCTGCTTCACTTCGCCTTCCACGTTCAGCAGTTCGTGCAGCACGAACTGCATGTCGCGCAGCGGCGCGGTGTACTGTCCCATGTCTTCTCTCCAAAATTTGAGCTACGGGTCCCACGCGCGCCGCCGCGACTTCGTGTTGCGGTCTGGGCGCTACTGGGTCTCGCTCTGATACGAAACAATCAGCTTCTCGAACGCGGCCCACGTATGCTCGACCGCGTCCGGCAGATGCAGGAAGCGGCCGTCATGGTGCAGGCCGAGCGTCACGCTATACAGTTCGAAGAGCATCAGCGCGGGATCGGTCTCCTTGCGCAAATGGCCTTCTTCAATTGCCTGCGAAATGGCCCTCAGGAGCGCCGCGCGCCACATCGACACGCTCGCCACGAGCTGTTCGCGCACCTGGCTGTCGGCGCGGTCGTCGTACTCGACGGCGCCGCTGATGTAGATGCAGCCGGTCGTGACTTCGTGAATGCGCTTCTCGAACCATCGCGACAGCATCGCACGCAGACGCGGCAAACCGCGCGGCTCGCGCAAACTCGGAAAGAAGACTTCTTCCTCGAATCGACGGTGGTACTCGCGCACCACCTCGACCTGCAGGTCTTCCCGAGACCCGAAGTGAGCGAAGACGCCACTCTTGCTCATCTGCATGCGCTCGGCGAGCAGGCCGATGGTCAGGCCTTCCAGGCCATCGCGTCCTGCGAGGTCGAGTGCTGCATCCAGAATGGCGGCTCGTGTCTGTTCGCCTTTTCGCATAGCTTTCTTTACCGTAACGATGTGGCCGCGATGTTGCCGTCAATTGCTCGTCAACTGCTTACATCAAGGCCTGAATTAAATCGAACGGCCGTACTATTGTTGAGGACAGCCGTCCGCGAAACAAGGACTTTATTAGAAACCGATTTCTAACCGGTACTCTAATTTTGGGGGTTCGTGCGCCGCGCGCAAGCCGACATTCTCTCGATTGCACGTGCGCGGATTCGTATGGCAGGCGGCTTTCTCGTTCTAGTCGTAGCCGCCCACCGTAATGAGCTTCATGAGGGCACGATAGAACGCCCACGCAAGCCAGTTCACGGCGCGCACGTGCCACGGCCGCGCCTCGTAGCGCGCGCGGTCGATCTGCGCGGCATCGCCGAATGCCGTGAGTATCTCGCCGCGCAGCTGTTCGATCTGCGGATGCTGCACGAGCAGCACGTTGGCCTCGTTGTTGAGCACGAGGCTCAGCGCATCGAGATTCGAGGAACCCACGGTGCCCCAGCTCGAATCGACGACGGCCACTTTGCCGTGGAGCATCGTTTTCTCGTACTCCGCAATCTGCACGCCCGCGCTGAGCAACTGGTGATAGAGGAACGGCACCCCGTAGTCGAGCACCTTGAATTCTTTTCGTCCGACCAAAAGCTTGACGGCCACGCCGCGTTCCGCGGCGCTCACCAGCGCGCGCCGCAACCGCCGGCCCGGCATGAAATACGGATTGGCGAGCAGCACTTCCTTGCGCGCCTCGCCGATGGCGTCGAGATAAGCCTTTTCGATGGCGCGCCGGTTGACCACGTTGTCGCGCGCGACGAACGCCACGCAGGGCACTTGCGCCGTGCGCGGATCGCGCACGCTCGCGCGCAGACGCTCGCGCAGCCGCGTGAAGAAGCGCTTCGCGCGCGGCGAGTCCACCGTGGGCGCGAGCGCGCGCAGTGCGTCGTCGACGATCTGCGTGGGGCGCCCGATCGTATGGCCCGTGGGATGCGGCGACATGAAGCCCGCGCTCGCGGGCACGCCGGGCGAAACCTGCTGGGGCAGCGGCGGCCGGTACCCGAGCCGGATCCGCCGCCACTGCTGCTCGATCGCAAGGCGCACGTCCACGACCACGGGGCCGTGCAGTTCGACGGCGAAATCCCAGCGCGAATACGGCAGCTTGTGGCCGTCCTGCTCGAAGTCGTCGATCACGTTGATGCCGCCGCAATACGCGAACTGGTCGTCGATCACACAAAGCTTGCGGTGCGTGCGCGAAAAACCGAAGCGCCCGAAGATATGCGGGTTGTAGACGCGATGCTCCACGCCGGCGCCAGGCCAGGTCTCGAACAGCGCAATGCGCGGCGAGCCAATGCCGTCGGTGATGACGCGCACGCGCACGCCGCGCGCCGCCGCGCGTATGAGCGCGTCGGAGAGCGCGCGACCGATGTCGTCGTCGCAGAAGATGTAGGTTTCGAGCGCAACGTCGCGCGCGGCGGCGTCGATGCGTTCGATCATCGCGCCGAACAGTTCGGCGCTCGAGCCAAACAGGCGCACGTCGTTGCCGCTCGTGAAGCGATAGCGTGAACGATAGCGCCGGCCAAGCAGCGCCTCGCGCAGCCTCACCACGCGCTGCGATTCAATGCCGGGATCGGTACTGGTCTCGCTCATGTTGGGCTCACCCGCGACCTTCGCCTAGCCGCTCGGGCAGTTGCAGAATGGCCTCGCGGTTCGACCACGAGAAACACTTCGCCGCCGCCTGCTCGTAAGGCAGCCACACATAAGCCGTATGCTCGCGCGGCGCGAGCGTGACGACTGTGCCCGCGGGCACTTCCAGGCTGAACCAGTGCTCCGTGTTGCGCGTGACGCCGGGCGCGTAGCGATGGCGCCAGACAGGATAGATCTCGTACTCGATCTCGTGACGCCAGTCGAGCAGCGCCGAGTGCGGAACGCCCGCCGCGCCGACAGCAATGCCCGTCTCTTCGCCCACCTCCCGCACCGCGGTTTCGGCGAACGGTTCGTCGAGCCGGTCCTTGGAACCGGTGACCGACTGCCAGAAACCGGGCCGGTCGGCGCGTTCGATGATCAGGACCTCCAGTTGCGGCGTATGGATGACGACGAGTACGGATTCCGGAATCTTCGGCGGCTTCTGCATGGCGATGGAGCGTGGGGAGGAACGCGCACTGCGCGCTTGCGGCGCGTCTAAAGGTAATTTAACGCAAAAAGCAAAAAAGGCGCACGATGCGCCTTTTTTGTTGTTGCGATGCAAAAGCCCCAAGGGCCTTCGCAGCAGGGATCAAGCGCTTACTGCGCTGCCTTCTGCTCGGGCTGACGCAGACGGATGTGCAGTTCGCGCAGCTGGCGCTCGTCCACCGGGCTCGGCGCCTGCGTGAGCAGATCCTGCGCACGCTGCGTCTTCGGGAACGCGATCACGTCGCGGATCGAGTCGGCGCCGGCCATCATCGTGACGATGCGGTCCAGACCGAATGCGATACCGCCGTGCGGCGGCGCGCCGTACTGGAGCGCGTCGAGCAGGAAGCCGAACTTCGCACGGGCTTCTTCCGCATTGATCTTGAGCGCGCGGAACACCTTGCTCTGCACGTCTTCCTGATAAATACGCACCGAGCCGCCGCCGATTTCCCAGCCGTTCAGCACCATGTCGTAAGCCTTCGCGAGGCAGCGGCCCGGATCCGTTTCGAGGTATTCCAGGTGCTCGTCCTTCGGGCTCGTGAACGGGTGGTGCGCGGCCACGTAGCGGTTTTCTTCCTCGTCGTACTCGAACATCGGGAAGTCGATCACCCACAGCGGCTTCCAGCCCTTCTCGACCAGGCCGTTGGTCTTGCCGAACTCCGAATGGCCGATCTTCAGGCGCAGCGCGCCCAGGCTGTCGTTCACCACCTTCGCGCGATCTGCCGCGAAGAAGATGATGTCGCCGTCTTGCGCACCGGTGCGCTCGAGGATCGCAGCGATCGACGCGTCGTGCAGGTTCTTGACGATCGGGCTTTGCAGACCGTCACGGCCCTTCGCGACTTCGTTGACCTTGATCCAGGCGAGGCCCTTCGCGCCGTAGATGCGTACGAATTCCGTGTAGCCGTCGATGTCGCCGCGCGAGAGTTCGCCGCCCTTCGGCACGCGCAGCGCCGCAACGCGGCCGTCCTTGCTGTTGGCCGGCGTGCTGAACACCTTGAAGTCCACGTCCTTCACGGCGTCAGTCAGATCGGTGAACTCGAGTTTCACGCGCAGGTCCGGCTTGTCCGAACCGAAGCGGCGCATGGCTTCCGAGTACGGCATGACCGGGAACTTCGCGTCGAGCTCGACGCCAATCGTTTCCTTGAACACGTGACGCGCCATGTCTTCGAACAGGTCGCGGATTTCCTGCTCGCCGAGGAACGACGTTTCGCAGTCGATCTGCGTGAATTCGGGCTGACGGTCAGCGCGCAGGTCTTCGTCGCGGAAGCACTTGACGATCTGGTAGTAGCGATCGAAGTTCGCCACCATCAGGAGCTGCTTGAAGAGCTGCGGCGACTGCGGCAGCGCGAAGAACTGGCCAGCGTTCACGCGCGACGGCACGAGGTAGTCGCGTGCGCCTTCCGGCGTGCTCTTCGTGAGCATCGGCGTTTCGATGTCGATGAAGCCGAGCGCGTCGAGATACTTGCGCACGGCCATCGTCACGCGATAGCGCAGACGCAGGTTGTGCTGCATTTGCGGACGGCGCAGGTCGAGCACGCGATGCGTGAGGCGCGTGGTTTCCGAGAGGTTGTCGTCGTCGAGCTGGAACGGCGGCGTGACCGACGCGTTGAGCACGACGAGTTCATGGCACAGCACTTCGATCTTGCCGCTCGTGAGGTTGGCGTTGACCGTGCCTTCCGGACGATTGCGAACGAGACCCTTGATCTGGACGCAGAACTCGTTGCGCACGCCTTCGGCGGCCTTGAACATTTCCGCGCGATCCGGGTCGCAGACGACCTGAACGAGGCCCTCGCGGTCGCGCAGGTCGATGAAGATGACGCCGCCATGGTCGCGGCGGCGCTGCACCCATCCGCACAGCGAAACAGTTTGGCCCAGCAGCTGTTCGGTCACCAGACCGCAGTATTCAGATCTCATCGACATGATGTTCGTCTTTCGTTATGCATGAATGAACGGGAGCGGCGCGTGCAAGCGCGTCGTCCGGTATTTAAAGCGGAGGATCGATGGGGCGGCGTGGAGAGGTTGCCGGCGCGACCACGCCCATCGAAACAATATACTTGAGCGCGGCGTCGACGGTCATGTCCAGCTCGACCACCTCGCTCTTTGGCACCATCAGGAAGAAGCCCGACGTGGGATTCGGCGTAGTCGGGACATACACGCTCACATGATCTTCCTGCAGGTGGTTGACCACGTCGCCGCCGGGAATGCCGGTGAGAAACGCGATCGTCCACGAACCCTTGCGCGGGTACTCGATCAGGAGCGCCTTGCGAAATGCGTTGCCGTTGCTCGAAAGCAGTGTATCGGAAACCTGCTGGATGCTGCCGTACAGCGGTCCGATGATCGGAATGCGGCGCACCAGCGCGTTCCACCACTCCACCAGCTTCTGGCCGATGAAGTTGTGCGTGAGCAGACCGACTCCGAAGATGAACGCGAGCGTGAGCACCGCGCCGAGACCCGGCAGGCGCACGCCGAACACGCGCTCCGGCCGCCACGATTCGGGCAGCAGCAGCAGCGTCTGATCCATCGTGCCGATGACGAGGTTCAGCACCCATAGCGTGATGGCCAACGGCACCAGCACCAGCAGGCCGGTCAGGAATACCGATTTGAACGTCGCTTTCTTGATCGTCATGTACACCGCCAAACGCGCCGCGCACGGCTAATGGGCTGCCAGCGCGGCTTCGGCGCGGCGCGTATTCCCGGGAATGCAGGAATCGCGCCGCAGGTTTTCAGGTCGAGGCTGCCGGGCTGGGCGTGCTCGCCGGGGTGCTCGCCGGGGTGCTCGCTTGTGTGCTCGCAGCGGGCGCGGCTGCGCTCGCTTCGCTGGAACCACTTGCGGCGCCCTCGCCGGCCGGCTTGCTGCCTTCCGACGACGCGTTTTCCTTCGCGCCGGTCGCCGCAGCGCTCTTGGCGCCGTTACCGCCGCGGAAATCGGTGACGTACCAGCCCGAACCCTTCAGCTGGAAGCCCGCCGCGGTGACCTGCTTGCGAAATGTGTCCGCGCCGCAGCTCGGGCACTGCGTCAGGGGCGCATCGCTCATCTTTTGGAGCACGTCCTTGTCGAAGCCGCACGACTCGCAGCGATAAGCGTAGATCGGCATGATCTCTATCCTGATGAAAATCTGATAATTGCTTGCAAAGCCTTGAATTATAGCCGCAAACCAGGACCGCCCCTGGCATTTACCGGGGTTGGGTGTCCAGCGGGGAGGGTCGAAAGGATTGCAGCCGCCTCAGTTCACATGAGGGCAGCTTGCGCGCACATCAAGAGCGCACGCGGCAATGCAAGGCGGCGAGCACGTCGCGCGCCCGCCTGACACCGCTCAAACGTGCGACGGCGCGGCGTCGTTGCGGCGCCACACGAGCCAGCGCTCGCGCCCGGCGAACACGGGCAGCGAGTCGGCCACTGCCTGATCGTCGGCGAGCGTGAAGTATGGCGTGAGCAAGGCGTCGAGTTCATCGCGCGCGATGGCGAACGGCGGCCCCTTGGGCGTTTCGCCGATGAAGAAGTAGCCCGCCAGCAATGCGCCGGGCTGCAACAGCTGGGCCATGCGCACGGCGTAGCTCGCGCGCAGCGACTTGGGCAGCGCGCACAGGAAAGCGCGCTCGAACACCCAGGCCGGCGTGAACGGCGGCGTATAAGCGTAAAAGTCCGCCTCCTCGACGACGCCGGCGTACTGCCCCAGCGCCGCGCGCGCGCTCGCGACCGCGGCCGGGGCGAAGTCGATGGCGCGCACCGTGCGCCCGCGCTCGGCGAGCCAGCGCGCCTCCCAGGCGTTGCCGCAGCCCGGAATCAGCACCGCGGCATCAGGATGCGCGGTGGCGAAGGCTTCGAACTGGCGTTGCACGCCCGCCTGGTCCCACGGCGTGAAACCGCGCTCGAAGCGCTCGTCCCAGAACGAGGGCGACGCCGGGTCGCGGGTTTCGAATTCGGGCACGTCGTCAGGTTGCGGCGGCAGGGTCGGGTCGCTCATCGTCTCACTCCTGGTTCTCGTGGTGCGTCAGCCGCCGTACGCGAACGCAAGCCACACGCGCGCCGCCACCATGCCCACGCCCACGGCCACGCCGAACACGAGCAGGCCCTGCAGCAGGCGGTTCGTGCGGCGTTGCTCGGCGAGCATCGCGCGGATGGTCTCGTCGCTGGCGAAACCGTGCGGCTCCTGGCGGTGCAGCAGCACCTGGTGCACAAGACGCGGCAATTGCGGCAGCGTCTTGCTCCATTGCGGCGCTTCGATCTTGAAGCGCTCGTACCAGCCGCGCAAGCCGATCTGCTCGGTCATCCAGCGCTCGAGATAAGGCTTCGCCGTTTTCCAGAGATCGAGTTCGGGATCGAGCGAACGCCCAAGGCCTTCGACGTTGAGCATGGTCTTTTGCAGCAGCACGAGCTGCGGCTGGATTTCCACGTTGAAACGCCGCGAGGTCTGGAACAGACGCAGCAGCACCTGGCCAAGCGAAATGTCCTTCAACGCCCGGTCGAAATACGGTTCGCACACGGCGCGAATCGCGCTTTCCAGCTCTTCCACGCGCGTATTGGGCGGCACCCACCCCGACTCGATATGCAGCGTCGCCACGCGGTGATAGTCGCGCTTGAAGAACGCGAGAAAGTTCTGCGCGAGGTAGTTCTTGTCGAAGTCCGACAGCGCGCCGACGATGCCGAAATCGAGCGCGATATAGCGGCCGAAATGCGTGGGATCGAGGCTCACCTGGATGTTGCCGGGGTGCATGTCGGCGTGAAAGAAGCCGTCGCGGAACACCTGCGTGAAGAAGATCTCCACGCCCTCGCGCGCGAGCTTCGGAATGTCCACGCCGGCTGCGCGCAGCTTGTCCACCTGGCTGATCGGCACGCCGACCATGCGCTCCATCACGAGCACATTGGCCGTGCTGAATTCCCAGTACATTTCCGGCACGAGCAGCAAGTCGAGGCCCGCGAAATTGCGGCGCAACTGGCTGCCGTTGGCGGCCTCGCGCATGAGGTCGAGCTCGTCGTGCAGGTACTTGTCGAATTCGGCCACCACTTCGCGCGGCTTCAGGCGCTTGCCGTCGGCCCACAGGCGCTCGGCCCACACGGCGATGTCGCGCAGGAGCGCGAGGTCCGAATCGATCACCGGACGCATGTTCGGGCGCAGCACCTTCACCGCCACCGGCTTGCCCGCGTGCTGGCCGGACTTCACCTTGGCGAAGTGCACCTGCGCGATCGACGCGCTCGCCACCGGCACGCGTTCGAACTCGTCGAAAATCGCATCGACGGGCGCACCCAGCGACTTCTCGATCAGGCCGATCGCCACGTTCGAATCGAACGGGGGCACCTGGTCCTGCAGCTTTGCAAGCTCGTTGGCGATATCGGGCGGCAGCAGGTCGCGGCGCGTGGACAGCACCTGGCCGAATTTCACGAAGATCGGGCCGAGGCTTTCGAGTGCGAGACGCAGGCGCAAGCCGGGCGGATCGTCGAAACGACGGCCGATCGTGGTGATGCGCAGGAGCAGCGCCACGCGCCGGTCGTTAATCCGGCTCAACATCATCTCGTCCAGGCCGAAGCGGATGACGGTGAAGAAAATCTTGAGAAAACGCAGAAAACGCATGTCTGGGGGGCCTGTTGACTAGCGCGAGCCGTGCGGGGCAGCGCTCTCGCTCCCGCCGCCGGCCTGTGATTTTTGTTCGATTCGCTCGATGCGCTTTTCCACGCGCGCCAGCGCATCGCGAGCGCGCGACAGGTCTTCGTTGAAGCCGTCGAGCTCGGCGCGCCGCACGAGCTGCGGATTTTCGTCGAGCAGATATTCCGTGACCGAGCCAAGCACGTTGCGGCCGGTGCGCAGTGCCTGCTCACCCGCGGCGCGCGCGAGCGTAGCGATGCGTGAAGCCGGCGCGTCACCAATCAGCTTCGCGAGGTCCTCTTCGGGCTCCCAGCGCAGATGCTCGGCGAGCTTGCCGATGACCTGCGCGAACTCGGCATCGCCCTCGATCTTGACGTGCTTCATGACGGCCGCCTGGCCGCCCTGCACGAACGACGAGAGCGCACCCGCGGGCAGCGAAAGCGTCACGTCGACATCGCCGGCATCGTGATCCTCGACCGCGCCCAGATAGCCGTCCGGCTGCACGAGCAGCGTGAGCACGACAGGCGGGCAGGTGAGGCGCGCCGTCTTGCCCGCATACGGGGCGAGGCGCTCGCGTGCCCACGTTTCACGGGCGAGCAGGTGATTGACGGCAGCAGCGAAGGGCTTGGCGGCAAGAGTCATCGGCATGGAATAAGAAAACCCGCACGGGCACAAGCCCGGGCGGGTTCCCATTGTAACGTTCGAGCCGTCGGATCGCGCCGCCACCCTGCCCTCGCCAACGAGGCACAACGGCTGGCTGGCGCAGCGCTGCGTGATCTTTATCAAATCACGAAGCGCACACGAAGCGCACTACGTCCTTGCAAACTCAGTGAGTTTCGACCTGCTGGATACCCGCGAGCAGCCAGCCTTCACCCGACGTGCGCGACTTCGAGAGATTCCACACCTCCGCAAACGGCACGGCGGGCGCCCCCATGGTTTCGCGAATCAGGCCGGAGAAACGCACGCTCGCAAGGTATTCGTTGTCGCGCTCATCCACGCCGAGCAAGTCCGCGTTGAGTTGCACGACGTCGGTCTGGTTCGGCTGCGCGCCGCGGCCCGCGAGATCGACGCGGATCTCGGCAAACATCTCCGGCGTCGTGAATTCGCGGATGTCGTCCATGTTGCCGGCGTCCCAAGCGGCCTGCAGACGCACGAAGTAAACCTTCGCGTTGCGCACGAAGGCTTCGGTATCGAAGCCAGCCGGGACGGTGGGCGCCGTATCGGCGTGCGGGGTGCTGACCGGATTGGCCTCAGACGCGAGGTACTGCCCTGTGGGCGGCGCGCTGTAGCGCGGCTCCTGCGGCTGATACCCGCCCGACTGGTTCAGGCTGGCCGACGAACCGTACCCGCCACCGGTCTGGTACGCGGGCTCCGCGGCACGGCGTCGGCTCATGAACTTGCGGATCAGCCAGACGGCGATAAAGGCGATGATCGCGATCACGATCATGTTGGCCATCATGCCCGCGAACGCCTCGCCAAGGCCGAAGTGCGAAAGCAGCGCGGCGATGCCGAGACCGGCCGCGAGACCCGCAATAGGCCCAAGCCAGCGGTTGCGCGCCGGCGCGGCCGCGGGCGTGGGAGCCGGCGTGGCGGGTGCGCGCTGGGCCCCGGCCTGCTGCGCGGAATTAGTGGGGCTCGTGGGGCTGGGCTGGGCGGGCGGCGGCGTGGTGCTGCGCTGCGAGGCCACCGACGACTGCTTGCCGAAACTGCGGCCGCCACCCATGCGGCGAGCCTCGGCGTCGAACGACGCGAGACTGCCGGCAATCATCACGCCGGCGAGGGCCAGAACACCGATTCGTCTGGCCCACGATGATGAAAGCTTTTTGGAAGCATCGATTCTGGGCTCAGACATAACGGAAATTCCTTTAAAGACAGTGATTTGGAAACACTAATACTTTGTGCCGACGTGTAAGGCTACCACGCCAGCTGACAAATTGTAATATTTGACGGCGTCGAGGCCGACTTGTTCCATCATCGTCTTGAGTGTTTCCTGATCGGGGTGCATGCGGATCGATTCCGCGAGGTACTGGTAGCTGTCCGCGTCCTGGGCAAAGCGGCGGCCAAGCCACGGCAGCACCTTGAACGAATACACGTCGTACGCCTTCTTGAGCGGCTCCCAGACCTTTGAGAACTCGAGCACGAGCACGCGGCCGCCCGGCTTGAGCACGCGGCGCATCTCGGCCAGCGCGGCGTCCTTGTGCGTCATGTTGCGCAGCCCGAAAGCCACGGTCACCACGTCGAAGTAGTTGTCCGGAAAGGGAATTTTCTCGGCGTCGCACAAAAGCGCCGGCGTGATCACGCCGTTGTCGATCAGGCGGTCGCGGCCCACGCGCAGCATCGACTCGTTGATGTCGGTGTGCCAGACCTCGCCCGTCGGGCCGGCTTTCTTCGCGAACGCCATGGAGAGGTCGCCGGTGCCGCCCGCAATGTCGAGCACCTTTGCGCCCGGCCGGATGTTCGCCTGGGCGATCGTGAACGCCTTCCACGCGCGGTGCAGCCCGCCCGACATCAGGTCGTTCATCAGGTCGTAGTTCGAGGCGACCGAGTGAAACACGCCGGCCACCTTCTTCGCCTTGTCCTGTTCGTCGACTGTCTGATAGCCGAAGTGGGTTTTGCTCATCGCGCTCGTCCTTTCGCGGAAGGGTGTTCTATTGAGGTGCTGCGCCGCGTCTGTCAGAGAAGCGGCGGGGCAGGATCGTAACAGGAAGCGTCAGTGGCAGTGGCCATGCGCGGCAGGGGGCGCCGCCATGGGTGCGTCACGTTCGACGCCCGCCGCCTTCAGTTTGGCGAAATATTCCGCCCAGAGTTCGTCCTGGCGCGTGGCAAGCTCGTAGAGCTGGTCCCACGAATAGATGCCGGTGTTGTGGCCGTCGGAAAACGTGGGCTGCAGCGCATAGTTGCCGACCCCTTCGAGCGCCGTGATCGTCACCTCGCGCTTGCCTGTTTGCAGCGTTTCCTGGCCGGGGCCATGTCCGCGCACTTCCGCCGAGGGCGAAAACACGCGCATCAGCTCGAAAGGCACGCGGTAGCTCTCGCCGTTCGCGTACTGGAGTTCCAGCACGCGCGAGAGCGCGTGCACCACGACGCCGGTTGGCACCGGCGTATCGGATTTCAGTCCACTCATGATCGTTCCTGCTGTTGGACGCCCACCGCCCGGCCCGGGCCTGGTCTGGCCTTAAGCCTGCTCCATTTCCTGGCGCACCGCGTCGCGCAGCAGCGTGGCCTGTGCGCGGCGCTGGCCCAGCATCGCCTCGGACACCGTGCGCTGGCGCGGCGACCAGACGGACATGGGGAAATGGGCGTCGTTTGTGAAGCGCGGAATCACGTGCCAGTGCACGTGCGGCACCTGGTTGCCGAGGCTCGCCAGATTCACCTTCGAAGGCTGCATGATGCGGCGCAGCGCACGCTCGACGGCGTACACCGCGCGCATCAGATGTTCCCGGTCGGCCACGCCCAGGTCCGAGAATTCGGCGACGTGCGCATTCCAGATGACCCGGCAAAAGCCGGGATAGTCGGCCTCGGCAGTCGCGAGCACGACGCGCATGCGCTCGTCCTGCCACAGCACATCGCCGCCTTCCTCACTGCAGAATACGCATGTCATCGTCGTCCCCGAACCGGTTCACGGAAAATTGAGCGCTGCCATTAGACCAGCACGCGCTCGATTCCGCCATTGTTCGCGTTCTGAACGTAGTCCGCCATCCAGTTTTCGCCAAGTATGTGCCGGGCGATTTCCACCACGATGTAGTCGGCTTCGATGTTGGCGTCTTCGTTGTACCGCGACAGACCCTGGAGGCACGACGGGCAGCTCGTCAGAATCTTGACGTCCTGCGTCGTACCCTGCCCGCCCGCTTCCTGCGGCGTTGCCGGCTGCACTCCGTTCGCGCCGTTGCCCACGATCGGAATGCCGCGCAGCTTCGCCGCGCCCTTGCGGATTTCCTCTTCCTTGCGGAAACGCACCTGAGTCGAAATGTCCGGGCGCGTGACGGCCAGCGTGCCCGATTCGCCGCAGCAGCGATCGTTCTTCTCGATCTTGTAGCCGTCCTTTTCGGAACCCATCAGTTCATTGACGAGCTTGACCGGGTCGATCGTCTTGATCGGCGTGTGGCACGGGTCGTGGTACATGTAGCGCGTACCCGACACGCCATCGAGCTTGATGCCCTTCTCCAGCAGGAATTCGTGGATGTCGATGATGCGGCATCCCGGGAAAATCTTGTCGAATTCATAACCGGCCAGCTGGTCGTAGCACGTGCCGCACGACACCACCACCGTCTTGATGTCGAGGTAGTTGAGCGTATTCGCCACGCGGTGGAACAGCACGCGGTTGTCGGTGACGATCTTCTCGGCCTTGTCGTACTGGCCCGAGCCGCGCTGCGGATAACCGCAGCACAGGTAGCCCGGCGGCAGCACCGTCTGCACGCCCGCTTCCCAGAGCATGGCTTGTGTGGCGAGCCCCACTTGCGAGAACAGACGCTCCGAGCCGCAGCCGGGGAAGTAGAACACCGCTTCCGAATCGACGCTCGTCGTCTTCGGGTTGCGGATGATCGGCACGATCTTGTTGTCTTCGATGTCGAGCAGCGCGCGCGCCGTCTTCTTCGGCAGGTTGCCCGGCATCTTCTTGTTGACGAAGTGGATCACCTGCTCGACCACGGCCGGCTTGCCCGTGGATGCGGGCGGATGTGCCGTCTGCTTCTTCACGAACTTCTTCAGCACGTCGTTGCCGAGGCGCTGCGCCTTGTAGCCCACGCCCATCATCGCAGTGCGCGCGAGATTGATGGTCTGCGGGTTCGTGGCGTTCAGGAAGAACATGCCCGCCGCGTTGCCCGCGTTGAACTTCTTCTTGCCCATCTTGCGCAGCAGGTTGCGCATGTTCATCGTCACGTCGCCGAAGTCGATCTTGACCGGGCACGGCGTCACGCACTTGTGGCAGACCGTACAGTGGTCGGCCACGTCATTGAACTCGTCCCAGTGCTTGATCGACACGCCACGGCGCGTCTGCTCTTCGTACAGGAACGCCTCGACCAGCAAGGAGGTCGCGAGAATCTTGTTGCGCGGGCTGTAGAGCAGGTTCGCGCGCGGCACGTGCGTCGCGCACACCGGCTTGCACTTGCCGCAGCGCAGACAGTCCTTCACCGAATCGGCAATCGCGCCAATGTCGGACTGCTTCATGATGAGCGACTCATAGCCCATCAGGCCGAACGACGGCGTGTAGGCGTTGCGCAGGTCGGCGCCTTCGAGCAGCTTGCCCGCGTTGAAGCGGCCTTGCGGGTCGACGCGCTGCTTGTAGGCGCGGAACTCGGCGATCTCGTCATCGGTCAGGAATTCGAGCTTCGTGATGCCGATGCCGTGCTCGCCCGAAATCACGCCGTCGAGCGAACGCGCGAGCTTCATGATGCGCGCCACCGCGTGGTGCGCGTCCTGCAGCATCTCGTAGTTGTCCGAGTTGACCGGCAGGTTCGTGTGCACGTTGCCGTCGCCGGCGTGCATGTGCAGCGCCACGAACACGCGGCCGCGCAGCACCTTCTTGTGGATCGCCTGAGTCTCGTCGAGGATCGGCTTGAATTCGCCGCCGTTGAAGATCTTGCGCAGTTCCGCGCGGATCTCCTGCTTCCACGAGATGCGCACCGTGCGGTCCTGGGTCACGTGGAAGACGTTGGCGTCCGGCTGCGCATCCACGCGGTCGGCGAACTTTTCCGCCAGCGCCTCATAGCCCAGTTGCACGAGGTAGTGCTGCGCCTCGCGCAGCGACAGGTCGAGCTTCTCGCCCACAAAGGTCCAGCGCTCGCGCACGCGCTTGAGCAAGTCGAGCGCCTGCTGCACGCGGTCTTCGAGCAGTTCCGCGGAGGGAATCTCGTTTGCGTCGTCCGTCTTGCCGAGCGGCAGCTTGCCTGCCTTGAAGAACGCTTCGAGCGCGTCGACCAGCTGCAGCTTGTTCTTGATCGACAGCTCGATGTTGATGCGCTCGATGCCGTCCGTGTACTCGCCCATGCGGTTGAGCGGAATCACGACGTCTTCGTTGATCTTGAACGCGTTGGTGTGCTTGGCAATTGCGGCCGTGCGGCTGCGGTCGAGCCAGAAGCGCTTGCGCGCCTCGGCGGACACCGCGACGAAGCCTTCGCCGCTCTTGCCGTTGGCCATGCGGATGACTTCCGAGGTCGCGGCGGCCACGGCATCGGCGTCGTCGCCGACGATATCGCCGATCAGCACCATCTTCGGAAACGCGTTGCGCTTGCTCTTGGTCGCGTAGCCCACGGCGCGCAGATAGCGCTCGTCGAGGTGCTCGAGGCCCGCGAGAATCGCACCGCCCTGCTTCGACGTTTCGAACAGGTAGTCCTTGATCTCGACGATGCTCGGAATCGCCTCGCGCGCCTGACCAAAGAACTCGAGGCACACCGTGCGCGTATGCGCCGGCATCTTGTGCAGCACCCAGCGCGCCGACGTGATGAGCCCGTCGCAGCCTTCCTTCTGCACGCCCGGCAGGCCGGCCAGGAATTTATCGGTGACGTCCTTGCCGAGGCCTTCCTTGCGGAAGCGCTTGCCCTCGATATCGAGCGACTCGGTGCGCAAGAGCTTTTCGCCCGGCGCGTATTCGCCGTCGAACCACTTCAGCTCGAAGCGCGCCACGGCGATGTCGTGGATCTTGCCCATGTTGTGGTCAAGACGCGTGACTTCGAGCCAGTTGCCTTCCGGGTCGACCATGCGCCACCAGGCGAGATTGTCGAGCGCCGTGCCCCACAGCACGGCCTTCTTGCCGCCCGCGTTCATCGCGACGTTGCCGCCGATGCACGACGCATCGAGCGAGGTCGGGTCCACGGCAAACACGAAACCCGCGGCGTCGGCGGCCTCGGTCACACGGCGCGTGACCACGCCCGCGCCCGAGAAAATGGTCGCGACCTTGCGGTCCACGCCTGGCAGGTCGGTCATCTCGACGGGCCCGAGCTGCTCGAGCTTCTCGGTGTTGATGACGGCCGAGAACGGCGTGAGCGGCACCGCGCCGCCCGTGTAGCCCGTGCCGCCTCCGCGCGGAATCACCGTGAGGCCGAGTTCGAAGCAGGCCTTGATGAGCCCGGCGATCTCCGCTTCGGTATCGGGCGTCAGGACGACGAATGGGTATTCCACGCGCCAGTCGGTCGCGTCGGTCACGTGCGAGACGCGCGAGAGGCCGTCGAAGCGGATGTTGTCCTTCTGCGTGCGCTTGCCGAGCACCTTGACGGCGCGGCGGCGCAAGTCGGCCATCTTCTCGAACTCGCCCGCGAAGGCGTCGATGGCGCGGCGCGTGGCGCTGACCAGCTTTTCCACGCGCGCGGCGCGCTCCACCCCTTCCTTGTCCGCATGCTCCTGCAGATCGGCGCGGCGACGCTTTTCGATTTCGGCGAGGCGGTGGTTCAGCGCCTCGATCAGGAGCGCGCGGCGCTTCGGGTTGTCGAGCAGGTCGTCCTGCAGATACGGGTTGCGGCGCACGACCCAGATATCGCCCAGCACCTCGTAGAGCATGCGCGCCGAGCGGCCGGTGCGGCGCTCCGCGCGCAGTTCGGCGAGCGCGTTCCATGCGTCTTCGCCGAGCAGGCGGATGACGATTTCGCGGTCCGAAAAGGACGTGTAGTTATAGGGAATCTCGCGCAGGCGCGGTTCGATGTCGGCGGCCACGGCGGTGGCAGCGCCGTGAGGATCGAAAACTTGAGGTGCGTTCATGGTTGGACGACTCTTTGGGCCAGCCCCGCGCACGGCTCGCGGCCGCTGCGACGGATGCTGACGGGGCGCGTGGGGCGCTATTCTGAAATCGTGTCCGCCTGTGGCTGGCTGCGGACGAAAGGGGTGGGGAGGCACATGGCGGCAACGCTCACGCCGATGGTTCCCCGGCGCTCGGATTTAGCGACACGATCGTGCGTGGCGGGCATGCCGCTGCGCCGCCGGGCGGGTTACGCGCCGTGCGGGCATCAAATGGGCTGTCCGAAGTTGCCAGTGCATCATCCGATCCTTGTTTCGAAAACAGATTTTACCGCATGATCCGCGCCCGCGCTGACGCCGCGTGGGAACTTGGTGAACACATAACATTCACTTGCGTTGACGGGTGGTTCACGCTGGATTGCACGCGCTTTGACGATGATTTGCCTTCCGGCCGGTCGGCGAATCGCGCCGGCGCGTCGAGTGACAGCCGCCAGCCCGCGCCGGTATGCCCGCGCCGGTATGCCCGCGCCGGTATGCCCGCGCCGGTATGCCCGCGCTGGTATGCCCGCGCTGGTACGCCCCCGCCGCCAGAGCGGAAGCCGTTGGCGCTATCATTTACGCTTTCCCGCCCTAAACCCGCGCCCGGCGCGTCCTCGCATGGCCTCCCACGACGATTACCTGAAGACAATCCTCACCGCCCGCGTCTACGACGTCGCCCGCGAGACCGAACTCGAGCGCGCCCCGAACCTCTCGGCGCGCCTGCGCAACGCCGTGTTCCTCAAGCGCGAGGACAACCAGCCAGTGTTCTCCTTCAAGCTGCGCGGCGCGTACAACAAGATGGCGCACCTCTCGCCCGCGCAACTGGAGCGCGGCGTGATTACCGCCTCGGCGGGCAATCACGCGCAGGGCGTGGCGCTTTCGGCGGCGAAACTGGGTGTGAAGGCCGTGATCTGCGTGCCGGTGACCACGCCGCAGGTGAAGGTCGATGCCGTGCGCGCCCACGGTGGCGCGACCGTCGAGGTCGTGCAGGCCGGCGAGTCTTACAGCGACGCCTAT
>NZ_CAJMYW010000007.1:0-422259 GCF_905220165.1 Paraburkholderia sp. J10-1
TTCCTCGATTGTCCGCGCAGTGTGGTGAAACCCGGTTTGCAATCTCGTGCGCCTCGCGGCCTGCCTGGCCGGTGTTGAACACCGCACAATTTCCTCGAAACGCATTACGCAAAGCATTCGATTTGCATTCCGGCTCACATGTTTGTTATCGAATTGAAGGCATAAATGCCACAGATCAACTGTACGATACTAAGCCGAAAATCTGATGGTGACCTTAAGCGCTTTCCCTTCTTCCGATGTATCGAAACATGCGAAACCGTCATTGTGACGAATCGATGTGACAGTTTTCATCCTGCTGCCGCAATCGACGGAAATTGTGACGACCGCCGTTGACATGCCTCGCGTGCGGCCCAGGCACGATCCGTGCTGCGCTCGTGAGGAGGGGCTTATACGATCTGATCTATGCAAGCTGCGTGCCACTCTGGTTGCGCGCCTTTCGCATGCCCTGGAAGAATTGTCCGGTGGGTCTTCATTCGCTTTGCATCGCCTCCGCCATATCGGACAAGTTTTCGCTGATCGCCGACATTGCGTAAAAACGACTCACAATCGGGTTACGATGAATCAAACGGCGTGACTGCGGGTCCCCGCCGCGAAAGTGCGAGCGGCGTGGCGCAGGGAACGCTGCCCGGCAGGTCGGGACGACTGCCCGGGATGTCATGCTGGCCGGGCACCGTCGCGGTGCGTTGCCTGCTCAACCAAGCGCCACCGTGAGCCGTCATTGTCCATGCGCATTCTCTTCGTCATCGGCAACCTGGGCGACTACCACGTCCCTCGCTACGAGGCGCTCGTTAGCGCAGCCTCCGGTCGCGGCCACCAGGTGGCGCTTCTCGAGGTCTTTGCGCGCTCCGGCGTCTACGGCTTCCCGCAGGAACGCCGTGCCGCCTTCTTTGCGAACCGCCCGCGAATGGCGGAAACATTGGTGAAAGACGGCGCAGACAGCGACGGCCTCGGCGCGCGCGACACCGCGCGTCTCATTGCGAAGGTACGCAATTTCATGCCCGACGTGGTCATCACGCTCGGCTACAACACCGGCTATTCGGCGGTGCTCTGTTTTCTCAGGCATCTCACGCGGCGCTTCAAGCTCATCTACATGTCTGACTCGAAGGCCGACGACGGACTGCGTCAGCGCACCAAGGAGCGGCTCAAGCGTTTCATCGTGAGCCGCTTCGACGGCGCACTCGTCGCGGGCGAGAAGCATCGCCGCTACGCACAATCGCTTGGCATCCCGAAGGAACGCTCGCGCATTGGCTTCGACGTGATCGATGTCGATTATTTTTCGGATCTCGCGCAGGCCGCGAGCGACAACCCGGCAGCCGTGCGCGCCCGCTTCGGACTGCCGCAGCGCTACGTGCTGTGCGTGAGCCGCTTCGTGGCCCGCAAGAATGTCGACGTGCTGATCGATGCCTACCGCAAATCCGGCGTATACAACGAGAATATCGGCCTCGTTCTGGTGGGTCAGGGTCCGCTCGAAGCGCAACTGCGTGCGCGCATCGCGTCGCTCGGCCTCACGCCGCATGTGACGATACTGAACTCACTCGCTAATCAGGAAATGCCGAATCTTTATGCCCTCGCGGAATTCGTCGTACTAGCGAGCGAATTCGATCAATGGGGGTTGTGCGTGAACGAAGCGTTCGCGGCCGGGTGTCCTGCCATCGTCACGCGCACCTGCGGCGTGGCTGGCGAAGTGGTGATAGACGGCGTGAACGGCTTCGTGGTCGAACCGCGCGATGTCTCGACACTCGCGCAACGTATCGGCGAACTGGGCGGCGAGCCCGCGCTGCGCGAGCGCTTTGCCGCCGGCGCGCAAAGTACGATCCGGCGCTGGACACCGTTGCTCTTCGCATCGAACGCGCTGGAGCTTGCCGAGGTCACGACCCGCCGCGCAAGCGACCCTGCGCAGCACGAACTCGTTTAGCGCGTCGCCGCTCAGAGATTGGGGGCGAAAACCCGGCCTGGCGCGAACTTCCGCTTGAGCGTGCGCATCAGCAAATAAACCGTGCCGTGGCGCTCGACGCCTAGCCGCTGCGTGAGCGTCGCACCAAATCCATTGAGGAAGCTGAATGTCGACGGGCTCGAAAAACCGTCGAAGTCGAACGTGAGCTTGCGCTCGAGCGCACGGCCAATGCCGCTCCACAGCAGCAGGCTGATGGATCCGCTGTGCGCGTCCTGCGCGCGCGACGAGAGCAGGTAATACATCGTCTGATGGTCCCAAACGAGGCCGACCGCCGCCACGAGCTTACCGCACGGCCCATAGGCGCCGAGCAGCATCCCGGCCTTGCGTTCGACGAACGCGTTGACGAGCTCGCGCATGACCGCGTCCCCGTACGCGTTGGTACGCGAGCGCGCCGCGAGATTCGCTTCGTAGAACGCAATGAACTCGCCGGGCGTGAGGTCCGGCACGACGGTCAGCTCACGCGAGGCGCTGCGGATCACATTGCGCGTCTTGCTGTTCAAACGCTTCCACGCTTCGTCCGCCGTGGTATTGCGGTCGATGCGGAACGTGTAGCGCGCCGACACCGTGAAACCATGCAGCGCGAACGCAAGTGCGTCGTCAATGCGCGGGTCGAGCACCTGGAAAAAACTGTCGCAGTCGGGCAACTGCTCGATCAGCTTTCCGGTGACGTCGAGTTCATGATGCAACTGGCGAGCCTCGCTGCCGGTCACGGACTTGATTACCGGACCGAGCGTGCGCGTGAGCGGCGGCAGATGCGAGACACGCCATAGTCGCGTGCGCTGCATCGCGTACGGCATCTCGCCGACGACCTCGTCGTTCTGCTTCACCACCGCAAGCTTCCAGCTGCCTTGCGTGGCGATATCGAGCCACCAGCGCTCGTGAAAGATCGAAGGCGCCGCGCGTACCGGCACCGGCACAACTGTCTCAGCCGGTGCCTCGAGAACGGGCAACGTCCGGTCGTTTATGGTCGTCATCAATCACCGATATATTCTGTCTGCAAGCGCCGCGGGTGACACACGCGCTTTATCTCCCCCCCGGCGCCCACGCTCCTCAACCGTCTCTAGTCGGCATGGCAACGGCGTGTACGCAATGTGACAGCTCCGCGGCAAGCGTTTGTTCTCCCGGGTCTTGCGACTATGCGCAAGACGGCACTTCGAGCACTTCTATTTTTGTTTCCGGGTTCACCTGCTCGCGCTGCCATGGAGCGCTACACTCCATGGCGGCGAACTGCCATTCGTACATCGCCTCCAGTCTACGAACAGCACCCTGCCCGTTTACGCCAAAACCAAGACGTATGCGGTTGGATTATCCCCCTGGAAGATTTTCTTCCGATCATAATGCTCGATTTCGCATTGCAGCATCATGTCAATCTGCAGACTTTTTGCGCCCATTTACGCACGCGCAGAACGTCTAACGATAACGATCGGCGACCCGGCACTTTAGTTAGGATTCCATTTTATCTGATGTATTCCAGACCGGCGCCTTTCAAGCGAGCGGCTGCGTCGTCATGGCTCGCGTGAGCCCGTGCATGGGACGGCGTACCGCCACGTCGAACGGGTTCGTTTGCGGCCCGATGATCTCGGCCTGCCGTTTGAGCAGTTCGACGATCGTGGGCAACCGGTCTTCAGTGAGGCGCGCAGCCAGCGTGCCCACGCTCAGCGCGCCCACGGCGCAACCGTTCTGGTCCAGAATCGGCACAGCCACGCCCGCCATGCCCTCCAGCACGCCGGTATTGCGCCCCGCGTAGCCGAGCTTGCGCACACGCTCGATCTCCGTGCGCAAATACACCTCGTCCAGCACGCCGTAGCTGCGCAGACGCGGCACGTTGAAGCGAATGATTTCCTCGCGCTCGGCTTCGGGCTGGAACGCGAGAATCGCAAGACTGCCCTGGCCCACGCCGAGCGCCACGCGCCCGCCGATATCGCCCGTGAACGAGCGGATCGGAAACGGCCCTTCGCACATGTCGAGGCAAACCGCGTCGAAGCTGCTCTTCACGAGCAGAAAAATGGTGTCGCCAAGGCTTGCGCACAGACGCAGCAACGCGGGCCGGCATAGCGTGCGCATGCCGCTCGGATTGCCCGCCTGCGCCGCGAGCGCAAAGAAGTCCACGCTCAGCCGATAGCGTTTGGTGCCCTCGTCCTGCTCGACCACCCCTTCGGCGATCAGCCCCTGCAGCAGCCGGTGCACGGTGGCCTGCGTCAGCCCCACAGCCTTGGCGAGCGCTGTGACACGGCTGCCTTCCGCCTGGCTCACGCCCAGGGCGCGGATCACCGCGAATGCGCGCTGCAACACGCCGGCGCCGCGCGCGTCGTCGGCTGGCGTTCCACTTTTCTCTTCCACTGCCGTCATATCGACCTCGATTTATTTCATTCAGCGGAATATCCGCGGAATGCTCGTACGAATGCGCATGCCGCTCGAACCGTTGGGCCGCCGTACAGTGCTCCGCCTGTGGCGGGCGGTTCAGGGATTTCCCGAAGTTCATCAAATGAAATCGCCTGCAGATTAGCAAGCAATCACATTCCATAGAACGGAATATATGACATATTTCTATCGCCCGATGGAATTTTAAATTGACGACCCAAAATTTGGCTAGCTACAGTCGGCTCAACGTCAGGCACCGCAGTTCACTCAGCGCGTGCCGGCGCAACCCATGCACTGGAAGGCCACACCATGTCGTTCCTCACCCTGACCGATGTGTCGAAATCGTTCGGCGACCTGCAGGCGGTCACCGGCGTCAATTTGTCGGTGGAAAAAGGCGAGTTCGTCTCGCTGCTCGGCCCCTCGGGCTGCGGCAAAACCACGACGCTGCAGATGATCGCCGGCTTCGTGGAGACCACGCGCGGACGCATCACGCTCGACGGGCGCGACATCACGCATATGCCGCCAAACAAGCGCGGCCTCGGCATCGTGTTCCAGAGCTACGCGCTCTTTCCGCATATGAGCGTGGAGCAGAACGTGAGCTTCGGCCTCGAAATGCGCGGCGTGGACAAAGCCGAGCGCAAGGATCGCATTCGCGAGGCGCTTGCGCTCGTGCGCCTCGACGCTTACGCGCATCGCTTTCCGCGCGAGCTTTCGGGCGGCCAGCGCCAGCGCGTGGCGATCGCGCGCGCCATTGTGATCGCGCCGCCCGTGCTGCTGCTCGACGAACCGATGTCCAATCTCGACGCCAAGCTGCGCGAAGACATGCAGTTCGAACTGCGTGCCATCCAACGCAAGATCGGCACGACCACGCTGATGGTCACGCACGATCAATCGGAGGCGCTCTCCATCAGCGACCGCGTGGTCGTGATGGAAAGCGGCCGCATCACCCAGGTCGACACGCCTTATCGCGCGTATGAGCGGCCCGAGAATGATTTCGTCTCGCAGTTCATCGGCAAGGCCAACATGCTCGCGGGCCGCATCGTCGCGCGCGAGGGCGACACGATCCGCGTGGACCTCGGCCACGAACTCGCGGAAACGGGGTCGACTGCGCAACTGCCCGAGCGCGGCCGCGCGGTGGGGGTGGGCGACGCGATCACGCTGTGCATCCGCCCCGAAAAGCTCAAGCTGTGCGCAAGCGGCTCGGGCCGTCTTGCAGGACGTGTGACGAGCCGCTTCTTCCTCGGCAGCCAGTGGCTCTACCGCCTCGACAGCCGTGCAGGAGAGATGCTGGTGTGCTGCCAGAACGAGGGCAAGGAGCCGCTGGCCGAAGGCGAGCAGGTGGGCATTGACTGGCATAGCGACGCGGTCCGCTTCATTCACAAGGAGAGCGCCCGTGTCTAGCACGCTTGACGCTTCACAACGCGCGCCGCGCGCCACTGTGCGCGCGGGCTGGCAGGCCTACCTGCCGCTCTGGCTCATGAGCGCGCCCGCGATGCTGCTGTTCGCCGCGCTCGTGCTCGTGCCGCTCGCGATGACCCTCGCGCTCACGTTCTACCGCTTCGATCCGATGAGCGGCCCGATCGCCGCATTCGATCTGCACAACTACGTAGAGGTGCTGGGCTCGTCGTACTTCCACACCATCTTCCTGCGCACGTTTGGCATTGCGGCGCTCACCACGCTGCTGTGCGTCGTGATCGGCACGCCCGAGGCGTACATCCTCTCGCGCATGCGCGACCCGTGGCGCTCGCTGTTCCTGCTCGTGATCCTCGCCCCGCTGCTGGTTTCCGTGGTGGTGCGCGCATTCGGCTGGAGCATGCTGCTCAACATGAACGGCCTCGTGAACCAGTTCTTCGGCCTGTTCGGCGCGGGGCCCTTCAAGCTCGAATACACGACGTTCGCCATCGTCATCGCGCTCGTGCACGTGATGCTGCCGTTCATGGTGATCCCGGTGTGGACCGCGCTGCAAAGGCTCGATCCGCAAACCGAGAACGCGGCGCTCTCGCTGATGGCCTCGCCCTTTACCACCATGCGCCGCATCGTGCTGCCGCAACTCATGCCCGGCATTCTCTCGGGCAGCCTCATGGTGTTCGGCCTCTCGGCGAGCGCCTTTGCAATTCCGGGCCTGCTGGGCGGCCGGCGTCTGAAAGTGGCGGCGACCGCCGTGTACGACCAGTTCCTCAGTTCGATGAACTGGCCGCTCGGCGCGACCATTGCCGTGCTGCTGCTCGTCGCCAATCTCGTGGTGATGCTCACTTACTACCGCGTGCTCGAACGGCGCTACGCGCGCAGCATGGGCTAAGGAAAAAACATCATGCGCAAAAACGGACCGCTCGCTCTCACGTTCCACAGCTTCGTCATTCTGTTCGTGCTGGCGCCGCTCGTCATCGTCATTCTCGTGGCCTTCACGCCCGACGAAACCTTGACGCTCCCCACGCACGGCTTCTCGCTGCGCTGGTTCCGCGCGATTCTCGACTACCCCGACTTCATCACCGCGTTCTTCAACAGCCTCAAGCTCGCGTTTGCCTCGGCCACGCTCTCGCTCATCGTCGCGCTGCCCGCGGGCCTCGCGATTGGCCGCGCGCGCTTTCCGGGCCGCGGCTTTCTCAACGCGCTGCTGCTGTCGCCGCTCGTGATTCCGGGGCTCGTGCTGGGCATCGCGCTGCTGCGCTTTTTCGCGCTGATTGGCGCAACCGGCTCGTTCGCGTGGCTGATCCTCGCGCACATGATCATCATCACGCCGTTCGTCATGCGGCTCGTGCTCGCCTCGGTGAGCGGCCTCGACCGCAGCATCGAGCATGCGGCCGCCTCGCTCGGCGCGAACGCGTGGACCACCTTCCGCCGCGTCACGCTGCCGATGATCGTGCCCGGCATTACGGGCGGCTGGCTACTCGCGTTCATCAACAGCTTCGATGAACTGACGATGTCTATCTTCGTGACCTCGCCGCAAACCGTCACGCTGCCCGTGCGCATGTACATGTATGCGACCGAGTCGATCGACCCGATGATGGCCTCCGTATCCGCGCTCGTCATTTTCATCACGGCCGGCGCGATGTTCCTGCTCGACCGTGTGTACGGGCTCAACCGCATTCTGATCGGGCAGCACTGAACACCGCCCGCTTCTTCCGATTCCTGCTGCCGCGCCACTGATCTTTCATGAGCACCGTCACGCCGCTTTCCCCTGCCCAGTTCGTCCGCGTTGCCGATACCGCGCGCGCGAGCGTTTCCTTCGTTCTAGACGGCGTCGAAGTCAAGGCGCTCGCGGGCGATACGCTGCTCACCGCGATCCTCACGCACCAGCGCCACGTGCGCCGCAGCGAATTCAGCGCAGAACCGCGCGCGGGTTTCTGCCTGATCGGCGCTTGCCAGGACTGCTGGGTACGCAGCGAGGACGGCACGCGCCTGCGCGCCTGCTCCACGCCGCTGCGTGAAGGCATGCGCGTATTGACGCGAATCAGTTCGGATACCGAAGTGTGCGAAGGAGGTGCGCAATGAGTACGCGCAAGCCTCCCCGCATCGTCATCGTCGGTGCGGGACCCGCTGGCATTCGCGCCGCGCAAACGCTCGTGGCCGCCGGACTGCGCCCGACCGTGATCGACGAGAACGCGCGCTGGGGCGGCCAGATCTATCGCCAGCCCGCTGCCGATGCGGGCTTTTCGCGCACGAAGGCCGCGCTCTACGGCTTCGAGGCGAAGAAGGCCGATGCCGTTCATCGCGCCATGGCCGACCTCCTCCCGAAGATCGAGTATCGGCCCGACACGCTCGCCTGGTCGTGTGAGCCTGGGCGGCTCGATACCTTGCGCGAGGGTCGCGAGGCCACTGTGCCCTGGTCGCATCTGATCATCGCGAGCGGCGCGACCGACCGCATCGTGCCGCTGCCAGGCTGGACGCTGCCCGGCGTTTATACGCTCGGCGGCGCGCAGGTCGCGTTGAAGGCGCAGGGTTGCGCCATTGGCCGGCGCACCGTATTCGCCGGCACCGGGCCGCTGCTTTATCTGGTTGCCTACCAATACGCCAAAGCGGGCGCGCAAGTGGCCGCCGTGCTCGACACGAGTCCGTTCGCGCGCCAGGCCGCCGCTACGCCCAAGCTCCTCAACCAGCCGGGCACCTTCGCCAAGGGCGTTTATTACGTCGCGTGGCTCAAGGCGCATGGCGTGCGCATGGAGCACGGCGTTTCGCTCGCGGCCATTGAAGGCGACGAAGCGGTGCAATATATCCGCTGGAACGCGGCCGACGGGAAAGAGCAGGCCATGGCTTGCGACGCGGTCGGCCTCGGCTACGGCTTGCGGCCCGAAACGCAACTCGCCGATCTCGCGGGCTGCCGCTTCGCCTTCGACACCCTCAACCGCTGCTGGCTGCCCGAACGCGATGCGGCGGGCCGCAGCTCCGCGCCGGGCGTTTATCTCGCTGGTGATGGCGCAGGTATCGCAGGCGCGGATGCCGCCGAACTTGCGGGCCGCCGCACGGCACTCGCGGTGCTCGAAGACATAGGCATTGAAGCGCCGCAGCATGACGCACATTTGCCCGATGCCGCAACGCTCGAAAAGCGGCTTGAGCGCATTACGCGCTTTCGCGTGGGCATCGAGCAGGCGTTCGCGCCTCCGGCCAATTGCGCCGCCAGCTGGCCCGACGACCTGACCGTCTGCCGCTGCGAGGAAGTCGATGCCGGCACGCTGCGTAGCTGCATCCGCAACGGTCTCGCCACCGAAGTCAATCGCCTGAAGGCGCTCACGCGCATCGGCATGGGGCGCTGCCAGGGGCGCATGTGCGGCGAATCCGCCATGGCGCTCCTGAGCGCCGAAACCGGCAAGCCGCTGCACGAAGTGGGCCGTTTGCGCAGCCAGGCGCCCATCAAGCCAATTCCCATTTCACCGATGCTGTTCGACGACGGCGTGCAGGTCATCGAAGAGGAAGCCCACGATGAGTGACACGCGCCACTTCCAGGTTGTGATTGCGGGCGGCGGGCTCGTCGGCGCATCGGCGGCGCTCGCGCTCGCGCGCAAGGGCGTGAGCGTCGGCTTGTTCGAGCGGCGCTTTTGCGGCGCGCAGGCAAGCGGCGTGAACTACGGCGGCGTGCGCACGCACGGCCGCAGCGCCGAGCAACTGCCGCTCGCGGTGCGCGCCCGGCGCGTGTGGAACCGCTTGCCCGAACTGATCGGCATCGACGGCGAATTCGTCGTTTCGGGACATTTGCGCCTCGCGCGCCGTGACAGCGATCTCGAGGCGCTGCACGCATGGGCAGCCATGGCGCGCGAATTCGGCGTGGAGTCGCGGGTCATGAGCGGCGACGCGTTTCGCCGCCGCTACCCGTGGCTCGGCAAGGCCGCCATCGGCGGCGCGCTCTGCGCGAGCGACGGCCATGCGAATCCGCGTCTCGTCTCGCCCGGCTTTGCGGCGGCGGCGCGGCGCGCTGGCGCGCACGTGCAGGAGCAGACCGCGATCAGCGACCTGAGCTTCGACGGCCGGCGCTTCCAGATGCGCGCGGGCGACGCGCGCATTAGCGCCGACTGGCTCATCAACTCGTCGGGCGCGTGGGCCAATACGGTGGCGGGCGCATTCGGCGAAACCGTGCCGATGAAGCCGATCTACCCGAACATGTGGGTGACCGAGCCGCTGCCGCGCTTTATCGAGCACAACCTCGGCGTGTATGGCGGCGGCGTCTACGCCCGCCAGGTCGAGCGCGGCAACTGCGTGATAGGCGGCGGGCGCGGGCACGGCGACGGCGAATACGCGCAGCCTTCCACCGCCACCACGCGCGCCGTCATGCGCGACGCCTGCGCGCTGTTGCCCGGCCTGCGCGACGCCCTGCTCATTCGCACGTGGAGCGGCGTGGAAGGCGAAACGCCGGACAGCAACCCCATCATCGGTTTCAGCAACACCACGCCGCGCCTCTTGCACGCGTTCGGCTTTTCCGGCGGCGGCTTTTTGCTGGCGCCGGGCGTAGGCGAAGTCCTCGCCGAACTCGTGACCGATGGCGCGACGAGCACGCCCATCGAAGCATTCGCTATCGGCCGCTTCACGCAGTCTTCCGTTCATGCCGCTCTCCCAATCAAATAAGGAGTCCCCACGATGAAATTCACACGCACACTGGTTTCGCTAGCCGCACTCTTTGCCGTTGGCTTCTCGGCCAGCGCCTGGTCGCAAACGAAGACGATCTACATCGGCATGAACGGCGGCCCGATGGAGAAGGCCTACACGAGTCAGGTCCTGCCCGACTTCGAAAAGGCCAACAACGTGAAGGTGGTGGTCGTGCCGGGCACCTCTTCCGACGTGCTCGCGAAGCTTCTGGCCAACCGCAACAGCCCGCAGATGCATGTCGCCTTTCTCGACGACGGCGTGATGGCGCGCGCCGTGAGCATGGGCGTATGCGAGAAGCTCGACGACTCGCCCGTGCTCAAGGAGCTGTATCCGTTCGCGCGCATGAAGGGCGACGTGGGCGCGGGCGTGCAGCTTGGCATGACGGGCATTGGCTACAACACGAAGCTGTTCGCGGATAAGGGCTGGGCGCCGCCCACCTCGTGGCTCGACTTCGCCAATCCCAAGTACAAGGGCAAGGTGGTGTTCCAGTCGGCTTCGAGCAGCACGTTCGGGCTGCACGGCTTTCTCGCCATCAACCGCCTGATGGGCGGCAGCGAAACCAACGTCGAGCCGGGCTTCACGAAATGGGGGAGCACGGTGGGCCCGAACGTCGTCGAATACATTCCGAACTCGGCCAAGCTCTCGGAAATGATCCAGACCGGCGAAGCCGGCATCTTCCCGCTTACGCCCACGGCTGTGGGCGACCTGAAGGACAAGGGCCTGCCCGTGGCCTACGCCAACCCGAAGGAAGGCGCCGTGCTGCTGCTCGTGGACCTGTGCGTGGTGAAGAACAATCCGGACCCGCAACTCGCGCAAAAGCTCGCGCAGTTCCTGCTTTCGGCGCCTGCGCAAAGCAAGGCCGCCGCCGCCGGCAAGCAGATTCCGACCAACCAGAACGCGACCATGCCGCCCGATATGCAAAAGAGCCTGGGCAACCTCGACCAGCTCGTGAAGAAGGTGACGGTGGTGGACTGGGACGTCATCAACGAGCACCGCGCGCAGTGGGATTCGCGCTGGAACCGCCAGATCGAGCAATGATCGTTTGATTGGAGGGCGATAGCAGGGGGCGGCGGGCGCGGCGCGTCCTGTATGATCCACGGGTTGTCGAACCGCCCGCTCGCCCATGCGCTCCACCCTCGATGCTTCGTTTCGCCTTTCCGTTTTCGCCCGTACTCCGCGTGCGGGCATTCTCGCGCTGGCGATAGCCGCCGCGTGCGCGCTGCCGGGGTGCGCAACCGGCCCGGGTTCGCAAAATCAGGCCGGGCAGGCGCTCCCGCCCGACACGGTCACGCTCTTCCCGATCGAGCATTACGACCAGAACGTCGATCGCTGGATCGATCCGGCCAGCGCCGATTACGACAAGCCCTTCATTTCCGCAGACGTCCAGCGCGCGCATTTCGCTGCGCTCGTCGCGCGTTATTTCGGTGCGGGTCCGAACGACCCCTCGCCGTGGAATCGCGCGTTTGTCGAGCAGCGCGTGTATCGCGACGGCGGCAGCGACATCGCCGCCCTGCAAACGCGCCGCCTCGCCTACTTCGACAACACGGACAAGGAAGCCCGGCGCATTGGCTACGGCATGAATTTCCGGCCGCACACGAAGGCGTGGATCGACGCCATCGAGCGCAACGCCAACGTCAACCAGTTCGAGCAGGCGAGCGGCTTCGACCCCACGCGCCGCGCTATCGCCACGACCGCGCTGTACGTGCGCGAGTTGCCCACCATCGACCCGTCGTTCTATTCGCATCGCATTGCGGGCGAAGGCTATCCGTTCGACAACCTGCAGGTGAGCGCCGTGCGGCCAGGCACGCCGCTCTACGTGCTCGGCACGAGCGCCGACGGCGCCTGGCGCTACGTGCAGACGCCGGACGTGCAAGGCTGGGTGCGCAGCGACGGCGTGGCGGGCGTAGACAACGCGTTCGTTTCGGCGTGGCGCGCGGCGGCGCACCGCTCGCTCGGCGTCGTGGTGGTGGCCTCCGCGGCGCTGCGCGACGACGGCGGCGTGTTCCGCTTCGAAGCGCCCGCGGGCACGCTGCTGCCGCTGCGGCCCGCTTCCGGCGCGACGCCGGGCGAAGTGCTCGTGCCGGCGCGCGACATCAACGGCCACGCGGCGATCCGCACGGCGGCGCTCGATTCCAACGCCATCGTGCCCGCACCGCTCGCGGCCACGCCGCGCCATCTCGCGCAGTTGATGAAGGCGCTCATTGGCCGCCCCTACGGCTGGGGCAACACGAACTTCGACAACGACTGCTCGGCCGAACTGCAGAGCATTTTCGCGGCGTTCGGCGTGTGGCTGCCGCGCCATTCGTCCACGCAGATGAACGCCGGAGAGATGACCGATCTTTCGGCCGCCACGCCCGCGCAACGCCTCGACTGGCTCGTGCAGCACGGCGCGCCCATGCGCACGATCATCTATATTGGCGGCCACGTCATGCTCTATCTCGGCAACACGGAGCGCGACGGCAAGACGGTGCCGCTCGTCTATCAGGACGTGTGGGGCCTGCGCCCCGCCGACAACAGCCGCCGCGCCGTGATTGGCGGCTCGGTGATCCTTCCGCTGCTACTGACCTACCCCGAAGACCCACGCCTCGAATCGCTTGCTGGCACACCGGTTTTCCAGGTCAGTATCCTGGGCGTGCCCGCCGGAGCCACGCCGCCTCAGGATGAGGAGAATCCGGCCGGGTAAGGCAAGGAAAGGGGCGTCGTTTTTGGGGCAGAGTGTGATCGTTTCTCCCAGGATGACAGATTCCGCACGGTCGTACAAAAATAGCCCCCATCGAACCTTGCATTCCGTCCACGTTGCACACCTCTCGTCTGGGGAGAAACGATCGGTGAACGCGCATTCAATCCGGCTCATGCCTTGCAGCAAGCCCACGATGACCACGCGCTCGCCCACGATGCTCCAGCGCGAGCGACAGGACCCCGGCCGCCGCGCCAGAGCGCCGCACTTCGCGCTGTACTGCGTGCAGTGCGCTGCGCAGTACGCTGAATAGCACCCCGAGCAGTACTCCCAGTTTCCCGATTTCGAGCGGTTCCGCCAGGAACCCCGGCCTCCTGTTGCCTGAAATTTTCTGTGCGGTTTTACCTGGAGCATTGCCTGAAGCGCCCGTAGCACCGTGTCAGCATCGACCTCAATCCATAAATAACACTAAGGATGACGAAATGTTACAACGCGACAACCTCGGCATGAAACGACTGGTGCGCTGCCTCGCGGCGGCCGGTTTGATGGGCGCGGCAGGTGTCGCGAGCGCGCAGAGCACCGTCACGCTGTACGGCATCGTCGACGGGTCGATTCTCTACACGAGCCACACGATGAACATGCTGACGGGCCAGAACGCCGGTCATCAGTTCTCGTTCACGGACAGCGGCATGTCTGGCTCGAACTTCGGCATGCGCGGCGTCGAGGACCTGGGCGGCGGCATGCGCGCGGTGTTCGCGCTTGAAAGCGGCATTAGCATCGCGAACGGCCAGTTCAGCAATTCCAACGGCAACTTCTTCGGGCGTCAGGCGTGGGTCGGCATGGAAAGTCCCTACGGTACGGTCAAGGCCGGTTTGCAGTACTCACCGTTCTTCCTCTCGCTTTACCAGACAGACCCGCGCGGCATGTCGTACTTCGGCAGCGGTCTCGTGAGCTACGTGAACAACGTGTACGTGACCGGCCTCTTCAACAGCAACGCGATCACCTACACGTCGCCGGAAATCGCCGGCATCCAGGCGATGGGCATGTTCGCCATGGGCGGCGCAGCGGGCAACTTTCAGGCGGGACGCCAGTATTCGGCGAGCCTGCGCTACCACATCGCAGGCTTCACGCTCACCGGCGCGCTCTACAGCGGCAACGCCGGCGGCAGCGCGACCTCCACGCCGGTGCCGAGCACCGTGGAGTTCGTGGGCCGCACGATCGGCGCGAGCTACCGCTTCCCGAACTCGTTCACGATCTCCGCTTCGTATGCCCTCTACAAGGTTGCGCAGTCGTTCGACAACAGCGTCTACTCCGGCGGGTTCAGCTACATGATCACGCCCTACCTCGACGTGGATGCAGGCGTCTGGTACACGCGCGACGGCAACGACGGCAGCAATCACTCGCTGCTCGCGTCGACCGGCCTGCAGTTCTTTCTCTCCAAACGCACGACGCTTTACGGCCAGTTTGGCTACGTGAACAATCACGGACGCATGGACACGGGCCTGTCGATCAACAACGCGCTCTTTGAAGTCTCCGGCTCGACGGTGGGCGCAAGCATCGGCATACGGCATCTGTTCTGATGCGCGGCAGTGTTCCGCGAAGCGCGTGGCGCGACGCGGAACACGCTCGCGTGGCCTAGCCTTCTCGCCACGCGCACACGTCGCCTCGCGCAAGCTCACGCGCGCCCAGCACGAACTGTGCCCCTTCGGGGGCCGGAGCCTGCGCCCGTTGCTCGCCAAAGTTGAAGGCGAAACATAATCCGCCGCGCCGGCTCACTCGCATCCCCTCCGGCAAACGCTGCGTTGCGAGGCCCGCGCCGCGCGCAGCTTCGTCGAGCATGGCGAGATGCAGTTCGCGCGTGAACCACGCGGCGGCGTAACGCACGCGCCCATGTGAGAGCAAGGCGGGCCAGCCGTCTTCGAATTGCGCCTGAATGCGCGTAGCTGCGTTCGCGCGCACGTGGTCCCGCCAATGCACGGCCGCACCCTGCACGCCGCCTACCGTGAGCGCGGGCGCGAGCGTTGGCCGCAGCGATTCGGCCTCGAGCACCTGCAAGGGCAGCACGCGCTGCAATGCGCCGGGCGGCAATTCGCCGGGAATGGCGAAGTGCGCGGTCTTCGAACCGCTGCGCGGCCCGAACACCCAGAGGCCGTCGCTGCGCTCGATCTGATCGACGAAGCTGTCGTCGATCACCGCCAGCGACGGCACCACCACGAGCCGGTACGCCGAGAGATCTGCATGCCGCGAGACGATTTCGACATCGAGGCCGAGTTCGCGCAGCGCGCTGTAGTAGTCGAACGCGAGCGTTTGATAGTCGAAGCTCGCGCCGTGGCGCTGGATCTCGTACATCCACTGGGTTTCGTAGTCGAACACGAGCGCCACCTGTGCGCGCCCCGCCGGCGCAAGCGTGCGCAACGCATCGTTCGCCGCGATCTCGCGCGCGGCCTGCTCCACCTCGCGGCCGCCCGGAGACAGCTCGTTATTCGGCAGATTGAGGCCCGAATGCATCTGTTCCTGCGCATACGGGCACTGCCGCCAGCGGAAATACGAAACAAGTTCGGCGCCGTGCGCGAACGCTTCATAGGCCCACAGGCGCACCATGCCAGGCGCCGGCACCGGATTCCAGGGCGCCCAGTTCACCGGCCCCGCCTGCTGCTCCATCACCCAGAAGCGTCCGCCGCCAATCGTGCGGTAACGGTCGTGGTCGAACGAGGAGACATCGGGGTGCGCGGTGCGTGCATAGCGGGCCTTCTCCGCTTCCGGCAGCCCGATCACTTCGGTACGCGCGATTGGATAGCTGTCCCACGTCGCCACGTCAATGGCCTTGTCCGCAGCAAACCGGTAGTGATCGAAGGTCGTGAAAAAGCCCATGAAGTTGTGCAGTACATCCGCGTTCGGCGCGTAGCGGCGCAGCACCTCCGCCTGCTCGCAATGAAAGCTCGCGACTTCGTCGGACATGTAGCGGCGAAAATCCAGATGGTGCGCCGGGTTGGCGTCGGTCGGCGTGCGTACCGGCAGCCCCACCGCTTCGAACGACGGGTACTCCATGCTCCAGAACACGTTGCCCCATGCTTCGTTGAGCGATTCGATCGTGCCGTAGCGCTTTGCGAGCCACGTCTGGAAGCGGCGCTGTGCGGCGTTCGACCAGCTCGGCACGGTGTCGTGGCAGCCCAGCTCGTTGTCGGTCTGCCATGCAACCACCGCCGGATGCGCGCCGTAGCGCTGCGCCATCGCCTCGGTAATGCGCACGCAATGCGCGCGATACGGCTCGCTCGCAATGTCGTAGTGGCGGCGCGAGCCGTAGTTCCATGGCGTGCCGTCCGCGCGCACGGGAAGCATGTCGGGCGTCGCATCGACGAGCCACTTCGGCGGCGATGCCGTGGGCGTGCCAAGCACGATCTTCAGGCCGCGCGCCGCGAGCGTTTCGATCGCGTCGTCGAGCCAGGTCCATTCATACACGCCCGCGCGCGGTTCCATGCGGCTCCACGCGAATTCGCCAATGCGCACGTGCGTGATGCCGAATTCGGCCATGCGGCGCGCGTCGTCGGCCCACATCGTGCGCGGCCATTGTTCGGGGTAGTAGCAAACACCGATTTGCATGAGTGACAATCCGCCTCGGAATAACGTCGGGATAACGAATTAGATGAAAAAGGGCCTTCGGCTGCGGCAAGTCCCGATCAGCCCTTGCTCGCGCCGAAGGTAAGCCCCGCGACAAAATGTTTCTGCATGGCGAAGAACATCAGCACCGAAGGCAGCGCCGCGAGCACCGAGCCCGCCGCCACGAGATTCCACGCCGTGGTCCACTGCCCCTTGAGCGCGGCCACGCCCACTGTGATCGGCGCGGCGTCGTCGCCTTGCGTGAGACACAGCGCCCAGAAGTAGTCGTTCCAGACGAACGTGAACACGAGAATGCCGAGTGCCGCGAGCGCGGGCCGCACGAGCGGCATGACGATGCGCCAGTAGATCGCCCATTCGCTCGCGCCTTCCACGCGCGCGGCCTCGATCAACTCGAACGGCAACTGCTTGATGAAATTGCGCAGGAACAGCGTGCAAAATCCGGTCTGGAACGACACGTGAAAAATGATGAGCGCCCACACGGTGTTGTAAAGCCCCACGCGCAGCGCCATGTCGCGCACCGGAATCATGAGGATCTGGATCGGCACGAAATTACCCGCGACGAAGGCGAACAACACCGCCGTGTTGCCGCGAAACCGATACGTGGAGAGCGCGAAGCCCGCCATCGAGGCCAGCGCGATGGCGCCGATCACCGAAGGCACCGTAATCAGCACGCTGTTCGCGAAGTAATGGAGCATGGGCGTTTGCGTGAGCGCCGCGCCGTAGTTTTCCAGCAGGGCGAAGTGCTTCGGCCAGCCCCAATAGTCGCCCTGCTGCAATTCTTCTGTAGAGCGGATCGACGTGACGAGCACCGCGAGCATGGGCAACAGCCAGAGCACGAGCGCAATCGGCAACGAGATCTTGTAGAGCGCGCGATTCGCGGGTTTCCAGCGATCGACGGGAAGCGGATACATAAGCGGCAACTCCGTGAAAATCAGCGTTCTTCGCGCAGCATGCGGCGCAAATGGAACACGATATAAACGAGCATGATGGCGAACAGCACGACGGCAATCGACGCCGAGTAGCCTTCGCGGTAATACTTGATCGCCTGGTCGTACATGAAGTACGCGAGCACGGTGGAGCTGTCGAACGGGCCGCCGCCGCTCATCACCGCGATGAGGTCGAAGCTGCGCAGCGCGCCGATCACCGTGAGCACAATGGCCATGAAGGTGGCCGGGCGAAGCTGCGGGAGCACCACGTGCCAAAAGAGCCGCCAGCCTTTCGCGCCTTCCATGCGCGCGGCTTCCACGATCTCCGGGTTGATGCCCGTGAGACCTGTGAGATACAGAATCATGCAGAACGGCGTTTGCGGCCACAGCGCGGCGAAGATGATGCCGAACGTCACGAGCTTCGGGTCGCCGAGCACAGGTATGCCGTGCCCGACGATCATCTTCAGGAAACCGAAGGTCGGGTCGTAGAACCACGAGAACACGAGGCCCACCACTACGCCCGAGAGGACGAACGGTGCGAAGAACAGCGACTTCACCGCGCGTATGCCGCGCACGTGCTGGTTCAGATACAGCGCGAACACGAGACCGAGCGGCGGCGCGAGCAGGAACAGCGCGAGCCACAGCAGGTTGTTCTTGAGCGCGGTATAGAACGTGTCGGTCTGGAACAGCTCGACGTAGTTGGCAAGGCCGACAAACGTCTTCGCGGTCATGCCGTCCCAGTTATAGAAGCTCAGCGTAATGCTGCTGAAAATCGGGTAGATCACGCACAGCGTAAAGAGCGCGCAGCCCGGCAGCAGGAAGAACAGCGCGGCGCGATTCTGTTGCCGCCGCACAGTAGAGACGCGACGTGGCCGCGCCGCCCCAATGGGGCGCGCCAGGGTATCGGACATGGTGAAGTCTCGCCGGAGATTGCAGAAGGTGCGGCCAGCGGGGCCGGCCGCACCACGGCTTTACTTGTGGTAAATGCGCTGGCGCGTCGTTTCGAGGCGCGCAAGCAGCGTGTCGAGCTGCGACGGGTCGCTATAGAACTGCTGCATGGCCTTCATGCCTTCGTCGGCCATTTCCTTTTGCATGTCGCGGTCGTAGAACTGCGCAATGCCGCCGCGCGTGCTCGCGAGCGTCTGGAAGCCCACCTTGGAGATGGGATCGTCAGGCTCCGCGGCCTTGTTGTTCGAAGGCAACTGGCCCCAGCCGTGCGCGAGTTCGGCGTTGATCGCGGGCGTTTCCATGAAGGCCAGCAGCCGGCGCGCGTCGGCCTTGTTTTTAGCCTTCGCAGGAATCAGCAGCACGTTCACGGGACCGTCTTCGGCCGTCGGCACATTGGCGTCGATGATCGGGAAGCGGAAGAAGCCCACGTCCTGCTTCATGTTCGCCGGGAAGCTGGCCGAGAAGAACGTGCCCATCAGCATCATCGCCGCCTTGCCGTTCACAAGCACCGGCGCGATCGAATCCACGTCGTATGAAAGCGCGTTCTCCATGAAGCAATGGTTGTCCATCATCGTCTTCCACGTGGTGTACACCTTCTTCACGCGCGGGTCGGTATAGGGAATCTGACCGGCCATCAACTGCTGATGGAACTCGTTGCCGTTGATGCGCAGGTCCAGATAGTCGAACCAGGCCGCCAGCGTCCAGCTATCGCGCGCGGCCACGGCAATGGGCTGCACGCCAATGGCGTTGAGCTTCTTGCAGCTCTCCAGCAATTCGTCGAAGGTCTTCGGCTCCGACTTGATGCCAGCCTTGGCGAACAGGTCCTTGCGGTAGAAGAAGCCATAGGCGTCATAGCCGAGCGGCGCGGCGTACTGCTTGCCGTTCCACGTGGACGCGCTCTTCACCGAGGCGTACTGCTCGTTCCAGCCGTTCTTGGCCCAGTCCGGCGACAGGTCTTCCAGCAGGCCGCGCTCGGCGTAATAGGCCATGCGCTCGCCGTCGTGCCACGACACCACGTCGGGCGGATCGGTCGCGAGCCAGCCGCCCATCTGGACCTTGTAGGCCTCCTCCGTTATATAGGACACCTTGAGTGTCACGTCGGGGTTGGCCTTCTGGAACTTGTCGAAGGCGTCTTGCCATGTCGAGCGCTGGTTCGCGCGCGCCGAGACGTTGACGGTTAGCGTCCCGGCGTTGGCGGCCATGCTCGTGAACGCGGTCGCCGCAACGATCGCAACGGCCGCCGAGGCGCGGGCCAGCGAACCGAACGTTTTCAAGCGATTAGAAAACATCTGTTGTCTCCTGGGTCGATCCATCCAACTTGCTGTTGGACTGCCTTTGTCGACTGACGGCACTCGCGCCGCCAGACCTGGTAACCCGCTCTGCCGGCGGGGTATAACGAAATCAGGCCAGCGCCGGCGCGTGCGCTATCGCAAGCCGGGGTAGTGCAACGCCTTCTGCGTCGAACAGATGGCACGCTTGCGGCGGCACGTGTACGCGGATGCGCTCGCCCACGCCAATGAGCGAATCGCCCGGCGCTTTGGCGACCAGTGTGCCCGCCGCATGATCCGCGTGCAGATAGCTATGTTCGCCCAGGCGCTCGGCAAGGACCGTTGCGCACGCAATCGATTGATCGTCGCCGGTCAGCCGCAGATGTTCGGGACGCACGCCCAGCGTGACGGGCTGGCCGCGCTGCAATGCGCGGCCGTCCACGCAGGCGAGCAGTGTCTCTCCGCCGTTGAGCGCGATGCGCACGCCCTCCTCGTCCACCGTTTCGACGGTCGCATCGATGAAGTTCATGCGCGGCGAGCCGATGAACCCGGCCACGAAGCGCGACTTCGGATGGTGATAGAGATCGAGCGGCGCGCCGCTTTGCGCCACGCTGCCGTGGCGCTCCATGTCGGCGCCCGCGTGCAGCAGCACGATGCGGTCGGCAAGCGTCATCGCCTCGACCTGGTCGTGCGTGACATACACCACGCTCGCGTCTGTGAAACGCTGGTGCAGGCGCGCGATCTCCACACGCGTGTGGCTGCGCAATGCGGCATCGAGGTTGGAAAGCGGCTCGTCGAACAGGAACACGCCGGGCTCGCGCACGATCGCGCGGCCAATCGCAACGCGCTGCCGCTGCCCGCCGGACAGCGCCTTGGGATGCCGGTCGAGCAGCGCCTCCAGTTGCAGGCTGCGCGCGGCGTCGCGCACGCGGCGCTCGATCTCGGCCTTCTGCACCTTCGCGATCTTCAGGCCGAACGCGATGTTGTCGAACACCGTCATGTGCGGAAAGAGCGCGTAGCTCTGAAACACCATCGCCACGCCGCGCTCGGCAGCGGGCACGTCCGTCACCACGCGCGAACCGATGCGCAATTCGCCTTCGCTCAGTTCCTCGAGGCCCGCGATCATGCGCAGCAGCGTGGACTTGCCGCAGCCGGAAGGCCCAAGGAACACACAAAACTCGTGATGCCCGATGTCGAGATCGACGCGCCGGACCACCGGAGGATGATCGCCGTAGCGTTTGCCGACGCCCGAGAGCTGTATCGTCGCCATGTTCTCGCCTCGAAATTTAAGCGCTTAAATTTTTATGCTGAAAACACCACGCAACTCTTGCACAGCGGGCATTTAACCGCTTAAATTCGAATCCGGCATACTCGCGCATTCGTTGTCTCCGTTGATGTTGTGGGAGAAAAGTAGCAAACCCGGCCGCAGCATTGCAACATTTGAATCATCTTCCCTGAATGTGGGAAAGGTCCTCCATGGTCACCTTGTCAGAAGTCGCGCGCCGCGCTCGCGTTACCGCGGCGACCGTCTCGAACGTGCTGCGCAACCGGGAGAAAGTCCGCCCCGAGACAGCCGAGCGCGTGCTGCAGGCCATCGCCGAACTTGGCTACCGCCCCAACCTCAATGCGCGCGCGCTGGCGCAGGGCCGCTCCTCCACGCTCGCGCTCATGCTCTCGAACATCTCCAACCCGTTCTACCCCGAGTTCGTGCTCGCGGCCGAGCGCGCCGCGCGCAAGGCGGGTCACTTCCTCATGGTCTGCAACACCGACGACGACGCGCAAATCGGCCGTGCCTACCTGAACCAGATTGCGGGCACCTTCGCGGATGGCGTGCTCGTGATGAACACCGACATCGCCATGAACGAGCTGTGCATTTCGGCCATGCACAACGGCCCTATTCTGCTGGCGATGTGGGAGCACCCCGAAAATCCGCCCGTGCTGCCGTGCGTGGCCGTGGACTTCGCGCGCGCCGGTGCGCTCGCCGCGCAGCATCTGCTTGAGTTGGGACACCGGAATATCGCCATGCTGATCGGCGACGGCTGCGGCGGCTTGCAGGACGCGCGTTCGGAAGGATTCCGAACGGCCTTGCGCGAAGGCGGCGTGAATCCCGCAAGCGTGGCGCAGATGCAGGTGCGCGACTCGATCGACTCCGGCTATGCGGCCTGCCACGCATTGCTGGCGCAGCACCCGAATGTGAGCGCGATCTTCGCGACCAACGACCTGCTCGCGATCGGAGCGATTCAGGCGCTCGTCAGCATGGGGCGCGCCGTGCCCGATGATGTGTCCGTGATCGGCATCACCGACATTCAGCTCGCCCATCAGATGCGCCCCGCGCTCACCACGGTCGCGATCCAGACCGAGGCCGTGGCCGAACTGTCGATCCGCAGCCTGATCCGGCTGATCGCAGAACCGGAGCAGCAGCCGCCCATGGTGCTCGGGCCGCCGCCGGAGCTGGTCACGCGCATGTCCACGGGGCCGCGCAGGCGGCGCGCGCGGGACTGAATGCGGTGTGGCGAAAACGCCACCGCGCCGAAAATTGAGACGCAAGGTCAAGCAACCCCCTCCGAGCGCGCTACATTTGCGCTACAGCGAGACACGTCTGCCTGCTCCTGCGGCGGCTGGCCCGTCTGATGGACCGGATTCCTGCGTTCCGCATGGCAATGCCTGCCGGGGGAGAGGCAAGCCGTGCGCGGCATTTCATATGCCAGGAACGCACCGATTCGGGCCGTGCAGCCACCATGGCGACCTGAGAGAACCCAAAAAGAAAATGAGCATCCTGGCCAAACACGTGCCTCCGAAGATCACGGGGCTACTGCCCGCAACGCTGGCAGACACGCAACTCGACCACGTCGAGCGCATGGTCCAGTACTACACCCACCACGGCGACGCTGCGGTGAGCGGCTTCGACTACGCCTACTGGCGCAAGCGCCTGCGAGCCGTGGCCGAAACCTACGATCTCGTTGCGACCCAGCGCAAGCGCATCGTCGACCTGCTCGACCGGCTCGAACGCGACGCCCTGCTCAGTTTGCCGCCGCACGAGCGGGTCTGATCCGGCGCGCGCGGCCTCGCTCGACAGGTGCGGGCGAAGCGCCGACAATAAATGCCCTTTACGTGCGCGCGGTCCCGATGTGCGGGGCCGGGCGCGCAGACGTTCGCGCGCCTTGGCGCGCACAGGGCACACATGCAGGACACAAACGTAAGCAATCGACATTTCGACACGATCATCGTTGGCGCAGGCTCGATGGGGATGGCCGCCGGCTACTATCTGAGCCGCCTCGGCAACAAGGTGCTGCTGCTCGACGCCGGCGATCCGCCTCACGATCAGGGCGCGCATCACGGCGCCACGCGCCTCATCCGCCACGCCTACGGCGAAGGCGCCGCCTACGTGCCGCTCGCCTTGCGCGCCCAGCAGCTTTGGGAAGACCTCGAGCAGCACGCGCAAACGGCCCTGTTCGTGCGCACGGGCGTCGTCAATATCGGCTCGCCCGGCGACGCGTTTCTGCGCGAGGTGCAGGCGAGCGCGGCCCGCTACGACATTGCGCTCGAAACGCTCGACGCAGCCACGGCCAGCCGGCGCTGGCCAGCATGGCGCCTCAGGCCGGAGCAGATCGCGAGCTTCGAACCCGGCGCGGGCGTGCTGTATTGCGAGCGCGCGATCAGCGCTTACCGCCAGCTCGCGACCGCGCTCGGCGCAACGCTCGGCACGAATACGCGTGTTGCACGCATCGAGTGCCATGGGCGCGAGAGCGTCAACGTCTGGACCGACAAGAACGAGAAGTTCACCGCGCGCGACCTGATCGTATGCGCCGGCAAATCGACTCGCGGCTTGCTCGCCCCGCTGGGCCTCGAGGTTCCGGTTACGCGCGTGCGCAAGAGCTTTGCGTGGTTCGAGGGCGAGCCCGGCCTCTTTGCGCCGGAGCGTTTTCCGGGCTTTTCCGTCGCCTCTGAAGTGGGGGCCTATTACGGCTTCCCCGATCTCGACGGCAGCGGCCTGAAACTGGGCCGGCACGATGGCGGCGAGCCCGTGGCGGCCGACGCCCCGCTCGCGCCATTCGGTGCGCAGCCGTCTGATCTCGGCGATCTCCAGGCCTTTCTGGAACGCTATTTACCTGGCGCGGGCAAGCTGCGCGTGGGCCGCGCATGCGAATACGACATGACGCCGGACGAGCATTTCATCATCGACCGGGTGCCCACCTGCCCGCACGTGCACGTCGCAACCGGCTTTTCCGGGCACGGCTTCAAGTTCGCCAGCGCGATCGGCGAGGCGCTCGCCGAGCGGATTACGCAAGGCGAAAGCCGCATCGACCTTGCGATGTTCGCGCGCAAGCGCTTCGCATGACGAGGCGGCCTTGACCTAGTTCGCGGGAATCGTCACGACCGGCGCCTTGCTGCTCGTGTCGGCTTCCGCGAGCGCCATGAGGTTTTGCAGCACCGTGAACGCATATTTCGAATCGAAGTCGGCGCGCTCGACCCAGTACGCCGTGCCGTCGTAGTCGATCACCACATAGGCATCCGCCGGCGCCTTCGGCCCCTGATGCACGACGATGATCGGACGCGTTTCGCCCCCGATCAGCCCGACGGTCGGCTTCGTCGCGCCGCTCTGCACCTGGGCGTCCGGCACCTGAACCTGGGCGCCGATATTCGTGAGGATGCCGAGCACCGAGCGCGTGACCATCGGAATGCGGTTGCCGCCCTGCGCCGAGGGGCCGTAGACAATCTCGTAGGTGCGCGTGTCGGCCGCGAGATGGAGCAGTTCGCGCACGCGCGCAAGGTCCGCCGAAACCTGCGGCGACTGCGCGCTGTTCGTCGCGCCGAGCGCGAGAAACACGCTGTTCCTGCCGTTCTCGTTACGCGACTCCACGTTCAGCTCGCCGGCCAGTTGCAGGCGACGCAGTGCCTGCAGCAACTGGAAGAACCCGGCCGAGCCCGCGCTGCCGTCTCCACCCAGCGCGCTACCGTTCTGCAGCCCGCCGATCGATTGCGCGCTGATGCGCAACAGGAGATCGACCGGCATGCCGCCTTCGGCGAGCGGCATGATCAGTTCCGGCGCAAGCGGACGGATGTAGGCGGACGCGAACGCTTCGCCCGTGGTCGGCGAGAATGTGAAGGTCGGGCGATTCGACCAGGAGACGCTGCCGGTCGCCAGCGCATAGTTCGGTTCCGAGCCCGAGCCGATATTGCCGGTCGCGCCCGCCGTCGAGTCGAATTGATACGCCGCGATGATCGAACTCACCGTGAGGAAGGCGGGCGCATCGCCGTAACGCAATCCAACCACCGCCGCGAGTATTTCGCGCTTTTTTGCATCACCTAACGCTCTTGCGTAGTCGACCTGATCCGCGCGCAAGCGCGTCGGGCCGAGATGCACACATGCCGTGCCCAGCAAGGCCGAGCACGAAACCGCCAGAATCGTCGTTTTTGAAATCATTGCAAGCTTGCGCGGCCGGCCGCGCGCAGAGAGTGGGTCCGCGCGCACAGGTAGCAAGCGTTGTGCCCCGAAATTTCAGACGTGCAGGGAATTGCCGCTCAGCGGCTCGTGTTCTATATGCGCGGCGCGCACGCCAGCGCCCTTGCCAGCAGCACTTCGCGGTCGCGCGCGTTTTGCGTGAGCGCGGCCGCGCGCTCGAATTCCGTGCGCGCCTCCGCATGGCGCCCGAGCTTGTCGAGCAAGTCGCCGCGCGTGGCCGGCAGCCACGGATAGTGGCGCAGCGCGGGCTCTGCGCACAGCGCATCGACAAGGTCGAGCGCCGCCTGCGGCCCTTGCGCCATGCCCACCGCCACCGCGCGATTCAGGCGCACGACGGGCGAGGCGTCGAGTTGCAAAAGCGCGTCATAGATCGAAACGATTTGCGCCCAGTCGGTCGCCGCCGCACTCGGCGCGCGCGCATGGCACGCCGCCAGCGCAGCCTGCAGGGCGTAGGGGCCCAGCGCAGCCGCGCAAGCCGCACCGCGCGCAATCGCGGCGAGTCCGCGCCGGATCAATAGCGCGTCCCACCGGCCGCGGTCCTGATCGGCGAGCAGCACGGCGCGCCCTGCGCGGTCCACGCGCGCGGGCAAGCGCGAAGCCTGCAGTTCCATCAGCGCAACGAGACCGTGCGCCTCGCCCTCGAGCGGAACGAGTTCCGCCAGCATGCGGCCAAGCCGCAGCGCTTCTTCGCACAGCGCGGGCCGTGTCCAGTCCGCGCCTGCCGTGGCCGCATAGCCTTCGTTGAAGATCAGGTAAATCACTTCGAACACCGAAGCAAGCCGCGGTTCGAGGTCGGCAAGCCGCGGCACTTCGAACGGGACCTTCGCGGCCGCGAGCGTGCGCTTGGCCCGCACGATGCGCTGCGCGACGGTCGCCTCCGGCACGAGAAACGCGCGCGCGATCTCCGCCGTGGTGAGGCCGCCGAGCAAGCGCAGCGTAAGCGCCGCGCGTCCTTCCTTCGGCAGCACCGGATGGCACGCCACGAACACGAGCCGCAGCAGATCGTCGCCGATTTCGTCCTCGCGCGCGGCGTCGAGCGCTTCGACGAAGTCGGGTGCGAAGTGCGCTTCGAGCGCTTCGAGATCCGCGCCCATCGCCTCGTGCGCGCGGGCATGCGAAGCCGCGCGACGCAGCCGGTCGAGCGCGCGATGTTTCGCGGCGGTCATGAGCCACGCTCCGGGGTTCTCGGGAATGCCGCTCGCAGGCCAGCTTTCGAGCGCGGCGACGAACGCGTCCTGCGCGATTTCCTCGGCCACGCCCACGTCGCGCACAATGCGCGCGGCGTGGGCGATCACCTTCGCCGACTCGATGCGCCACACGGCCTCGACCGCGCGGCGCGTGGCGGCGAATGCGTCCCGCTTGTCGCCTCGCCCGGTCACGAACCGTGCGCGCCCTTTTCAATCGCGGCCGGCGACATGTACATCAGCTCCCAGATATGGCCGTCGGGGTCTTCGAAACTGCGGCCGTACATGTCGGTGCCGTTTTCCATCGGCGGACGCTTCGACGTGCCGCCCGCCGCAAGCGCCTTGTCCACGAGCGTGTCCACTTCCTCACGCGACACGCACGAGAGGCACGTCAGCACCTCGGTGCTTTCGCGGGCGTCGACGAGCGCCTTGTCGGTGAAATTGCGCATGAAGCCGGTGGTGAGCAGCATGGCGTAGATGTTTTCGCCCAGCACCATGCAGGCGGCCTGGTCGTTGGTGAATTTCGGGTCGAACGTGAAGCCGAGCTGGCCGAAGAAGTCCATCGAGCGCTTGAGATCGCGCACGCCCAGATTGACGAAGATGTGCTTATGCATGAGTGTGTTCTCGCAGTGATCGATGAAAATGCTCAGGATGACTTACGTTGTTGCTGCAGCTGGCGAAAACTCTCCACGCCCTCGCACGCCGGAAATTCGTCGAGTTCGTAGAGCTGCCGCACTTCGACCTCACATTCAGCGCGGCCGAAGGGAGACGGGAAGCGGCGCGCCCATTCGATCGCTTCGTCGCGCGAGCGCACCTGGATCAGCGTATAGCCGGCAATCAGCTCCTTCGTCTCGGCGAACGGGCCATCGACGATCGTGGGTTTGCCGTTCGTGTAGTGCACGCGAAAGCCGCGAGAGCTTGGTTGCAGGCCCGAGGCGTCGAGCAGCACGCCCGCCTTCGCCAGTTCTTCGTGATAGCGGGCCATCTCGGCGAATATTTCCACGTCGTCGGGAGGCTCGCCCGCTTCGGTCAACGCGTTGGCGCGCACCATGATCATGAATCGCATTGTCTTCTCCTGAATGTGACGTTCGGGAATGGTCGAAGGCCCCCGTGGGGGCGCTCATGAACACGACGCGCGGCGCCCACGGAAATCGACACGGACAGCGAAATTTATTACGTGCCTGGGGAAACTACCTGGGAAGACGCCGCTTCAGCGGAAGCACGGCCCGGTTTCACGCACTTCAATGCTCGCCCATTGCGCCGCGGGACAGCGCTGCGCGATGGCGAGCGCCTCGTCGCGCGTGGCGCAATCGACGAGAAAAAAGCCGCCGATCATCTCCTTCGCTTCGGCGAACGGACCGTCGACGATGCTCGTACGGCCTTCGCGCACCTGCACGCGGGCGCCGTTCGCGTCGGCGGTAAGCGCGTGCGCGTCGATCAGCTTGCCCTCGACGGCGAGTTGATCCGCGAACGCGACCATGCGCGCGTAGAGCGCCTCGCCTTCGGATTGCCCGCGCGTATCGCGCTGGCCTCGCGGTTCGGCGATGAGCAGCATGAATGCCATGAAGGTGTCCTCCCGGTCAGCCTGCGATCCTGAAAGGCAAGAGTCTATGCCAGAAGAACCGGCGGGCGTCGGGGCCGTGCGCGCCTGCAGGCGCTCACGCGTAGCGCGCGAGGAAGAGATCGGCGGACGATTCGGCAACCTGGCGCTGCTGCGCCTCGTCGAGCGGCGGCTGGCCCATCGCGACCTGCGGCCAGAAGGCGAATGCCTTCACGACGCCTTGCAGTTGCTGCGCGGCGAACGCCGGGTCGGCCGCCTTCAGGCGGCCATCGGCGGCGGCGGCGCGCACCCAGATCGTGAGGTCCTCTTCGCGCTCGCCAATGCGGGCCACCATGTCGCGCGCGCGTTCGGGCGAGTGAATGCCCGCGGCGATCGCCACGCGCGCGAGCTTGAAAAACGCCTCGTCGTTCAGGAGCCGCAGCTTGCGCATCAGCAATTCGATGAGCTGCGCGCGCAGCGGCTCGCCCGCGCGATAGGCCGGCGCGTCGGCGGTCGCGCTCGCGTCCCAGAGCTGGCACAGGATCGACGCGAACAGCGCCTCCTTGCTTGGGAAATGGTTGTAGACCGTGCGCTTCGAGACGCTCGCGCGCGCGGCAATACGGTCCATGCTCGTGGCGTCGAAGCCCGAGGTCAGGAATTCGTCGATGGCCGCCGCGACAATGGCGGCGCGCTTGCGGTCGGTCAGGCGCTGAGGGGTGGCTGGGGTGCAATCCATTTCAAAATCTTACACCACATAGTTTACTTTTCGCCAGTTTAAACTACACTGTGTAGTCTACTTCACGCTCCCAGAGGCAGCCGCCGCCATGACCTCGCCTTTCGCATCGCTGAGCCGTACCTTGGGCCTGAGTGCCGCACAACGCGGCCGCGAGCTCTCGCACACTTCGCCGCAACATGACGGCGAGCGCTTTCGCAACGTGCGTCCGCGTCCGGCCGAGGGCCTTGGCAAGACGCTGAAGATCATGTGGAACATGATCTTTCATAAGCCGGGCGGCACCATGCCCGCCGGCGCGCTGCCCGTGCACACGCTCACGCGCGAGCAACTCGCCGCCGCGCCCGACCGCAGCGTCTACCGGCTTGGCCATTCCACGCTGCTCTTCAAGCTGCGCGGCCACTACTGGCTCACCGACCCCGTGTTCGCCGAGCGCGCCTCGCCGTTTCAGAACCTCGGGCCGAAGCGCTTTCACGCGCCGCCCATCGCGCTGGCCGACCTGCCGCCGTTGCGCGGCGTGATCCTCTCGCACGACCACTACGACCACCTCGACCGCGAAACCGTACTCGCGCTCGCCGCGACGACGGGCGTCTTTCTCACGCCGCTTGGCGTGGGCGACCGGCTCATCGATTGGGGAATCGACGGTGCGAAGGTGCGCCAGTTCGACTGGTGGCAAGGCGCGAGCGTCGAGGGCATTGAATTCACCGCTACGCCGGCGCAGCACTTCTCGGGGCGCAGCCTGTTCGACGGCAACAGCACGCTGTGGGCTTCATGGGTGATCGCCGACGCCAACCTGCGCGTGTTCTTCAGCGGCGACACCGGCTACTTCGACGGCTTTCGCACGATTGGGGAGCGGCTAGGCCCGTTCGACGCGACGTTCATCGAGACGGGGGCGTACGACCCGCACTGGCCGTACGTCCACATGCAGCCCGAGGAAACGGTGCAGGCGCACGTGGATTTGCGCGGCGACTGGCTCGTGCCGATTCATAACGGCACATTCGATCTGGCGATGCATCGCTGGCAGGACCCGTTCGAGCGCGTAACCGGCCTCGCGCTTGCGCGCGGCGTGACGCTCTCCACGCCGCGCATGGGCGAACGGTTCGATCTGGCGCAGCCGCATCGCGGCGAGCGCTGGTGGCGTGAGGTGGCCGATAGCGCAGAAAGCACGAAGGCGCCGCGTGCTTTGCGCCGGTGGTTTGGCTGTCGCGATGCGGGTGAAGCTCAGTCCTCGTAGCGCTCGCGCCTGTCCCTCCTCACCGCTGCCCGCGCGCCGCTCAGCTAAACGAACGCGCGCGGGCACGCCAACTGCTCGTTCCCCGCTTCTTCCCCTTCCTTCCCAAAGTCTCCTAAGCTTTTGCATCGGACGGCCGCGCATCGCGCCCGCGCGCCGCATCGCACCCCATTACCCTTAACGGGATTTCCCCAGGCTGACAGCCCCCGATTTCTGGCATTAAATAAATCAACTTGATTTATTTAGTCGGCGACGGATACCCCGAACGCCGACACTCCCTTCAGCTTTGCATGGGAGCTTTGCATGGGACCGGAGTCAGTGCTGAAACACTAACTCCGGGTCGACAGGAGGAGACAAGTGAGAAGTCCGCATGTCGGTCAGGGCAGCAATTCCGCCAACGTCCGCCGCTTCAACGAACGCCTGCTGCTGCAGGCGCTGCGTCGCGCGGGCGAGGCGTCGAAGGCCGATCTCGCGCGTCTCGCGAATCTCACGAGCACGGCGGTCGGCACCATCATCACGTCGCTCACGGCCAATGGCCTGATCGAGGTGAGCGGCCGCCGCGACGGTCAGCGCGGCCAGCCCGCCTCGCTCCTGCGCCTCTCGCCGCGTGGCGCGTTCGCGATCGGCGTGCGGCTCGACCGGACCAACATCGAAACCGTCCTCGTCGATTTCGCGGGTCAGATGATCGAGCGCCGCTCGCGCGACATGCTGCTGCCGCAACCCTCGGTCGCGCAAGAAATCGTGCAGCGAGACATCGCCGAACTATTAGGGTTACTGACGACCGAGGAGCGCAGCCGCCTGGCCGGCATTGGCGTGGCGCAGCCGTACAACCTCGGCAGCTGGCTGCGCGAGCTGGGCCTGCCCACCGACACCTTCCGCGTGTGGAACGACGTGGACTTCGCGGGCGAACTCGCACGCGCCACGGCGCTGCCCGTGTTCAGCGAAAACGACGGCAATGCAGCCGCCATCGCCGAGATTTTCTACGGCTGCGGGCGCCAGCGCGACGACTTCCTCTATCTGTTCCTCGGCCCGGCGATTGGCGGCGGCATCGCCATCGACGGCGACTGCGTGCGCGGCCTCACCGGCAACGCGGGCGACTTCGCGGTGATGCCCGTGCCGCCAAGCCGCCTGCCCTCCGCGCACAAGCCGGCGGGCCAGTGGGACATCCTGCTTTCGCGCGCTTCGCTCATCGCGCTGCGGCGTCACCTGCAGTATTGCGGCGAGACGATCGACAGCCGCGCCGATCTCGAAGCCTGCATCGCGCGCGGCCACCCCGGCGTGCAGGAATGGCTCGACGACTGCATCGATGCGCTCGCCCCCGCGCTGCGTTCCGCCTTCTGCGTGCTCGACGTGCCCGCCGTAGTGCTCGACGCCGACGTGGACGCGGGCCTCATCGACACGCTCATGCAGCGCCTGCGCCTCGCGGTGGCGGCCACCGCGCCTGAGGCGCGCGGCACACCCGCCCTCGTGCGCGGCACCTTCGGACCCGATGCGGGCGCGCTCGGCGCGGCCACGCTGCCCATGTTTTTCAACTTTTCGCCGCGCGCGGGCATCCTCATGGGCGCCGGCGCACAAACTTACGCTCAAGCGCAGGAGGAGAGCCATGTCGCCCTCTGAGTCCACGCCGCCGCTGCTGGAAATGCGGGGCATCAGCAAAACGTTTCCGGGCGTACGCGCGCTCGACAACGTGCGCCTCACCGTCTTTCCCGACGAGGTCCACTCGCTCATGGGCGAGAACGGCGCAGGCAAGTCCACGTTGATGAAGATTCTCTCCGGCGCCTATCAGGCCGATCCCGGCGGCGAGATTCTCATCGAAGGCAAACCGGTCGTGATCGATGGGCCGCACGCCTCGCGCGAACTGGGCGTGGCGGTGATCTATCAGGAGCTGAGCCTCGCGCCCAATCTCTCGGTCGCGGAGAACATTCATGCCGGCCGCGAGCTGCGCAAAGGCGGCCGCCGCTTCGGCACCGTCGACCGCCGCGCCATGGAGCGTGGTTGCGAAGACGTGCTCAAGCGCCTCGGCGCGAGCTTCGGGCCCACCACGCTGGTCGGCTCGCTTTCCATCGCCGAGCGCCAGCTCGTGGAGATCGCGCGCGCCGTGCATAGCGACGCCCGCATCATCGTGATGGACGAGCCCACCACGCCGCTGTCCTCGCGCGAAACGGAACGTCTCTTCAAGCTGATCAACCAGCTTCGCGACGAAGGGCTGGCGATCATCTACATCAGCCACCGCATGGCTGAGATCTACGAACTGTCGGACCGCGTGTCCGTGCTGCGCGACGGCACCTACGTGGGCACGCTCATGCGCGACGCGCTCAACGCGGAAAGCCTCGTGAGCATGATGGTGGGCCGCGATATTTCGGGCTTCTACAAAAAGGCGCATGCCCCCTACGATCCGGGCAAGGCCGTGCTCACCGTGCGCGACGTGGCCGACGACAAGCGCGTGCGCGGCTGCAGCCTCGACCTGCACGCGGGCGAAGTGCTGGGCATTGCCGGCCTCGTCGGCGCGGGCCGCACCGAGCTTGCACGCCTGATCTTCGGCGCGGAGCCGCGCGTGCGTGGCGAGATCGCCATCGACGGCAAGACGCTCCATGTACACACGCCGCGCGATGCGATCAACGCGGGCCTCGTGTATCTGACCGAGGACCGCAAGCATCAAGGCCTCTTTCTCGACATGAGCGTGCGCGACAACATCAACGTGGCCGTGGCCGGGCGCGACGCGCGCATGGGCGTGCTCGACCTCGCGCGCGGCGGCGAGCGCGCGAAGGAAGCCATCCGCTCGCTCTCCATTCGAGTGCCGAACTCGCGCGTGAACGTGGGCGCGCTCTCGGGCGGCAACCAGCAGAAGGTGCTGCTGTCGCGGCTGCTGGAAACGAAGCCGCGCGTGCTGATTCTCGACGAGCCCACGCGCGGCGTCGATATTGGCGCGAAGTCCGAGATCTACCGCATCATCAACGACCTCGCCAAAACCGGCGTGGGCATCATCGTGATTTCGAGCGAACTGCCCGAGATCATCGGCGTGGCCGATCGCGTGCTCGTCATGCGTGAAGGCGAATTCGCCGGGGAGCTTGGCGGCTATACGGGTAAGCCGATCACCCAGCAAGCGATCATAGAACTCGCCACCGGCTCGCAGCAACCGCTCGGCGAAGCCGCTTGACCTTCACCGCATACGCAAGAAACGTCCCTCAGGAGTACGACATGAAAAGCATTCTTCCCCGGCACGGTGTCGCGGCCTCGCCCACGCAGCCCGCACAAGGCGCTCAACCCGCACGCAGCGTCGCGGTCGACGGCCACCGCCAGCGCATGAAGTCGCTCGTGCGCACGGCTGGCATGCTGCCGGTGCTGGTGCTGCTGTGTATCGGCTTCGGTGTGCTGACCGATGGCTTCTTCACGCTGGAGAATCTTTCGATCGTCACGCAGCAGGCGTCGATCAACATCGTGCTGGCCGCCGGCATGACCTTCGTGATTCTCACGGGCGGCATCGACCTCTCGGTGGGTTCCGTGCTGGCCGCCGCGGCCATGGCCGCGATGATCGGCTCGAACATCGCGGGCTGGGGCTGGCTCGGCGTGCCCATGGCGCTCGCGGTGGGGCTCGGCTTCGGCCTCATCAACGGCGCGCTCATCTCGCTCCTGCGCCTGCCGCCGTTCATCGTCACGCTCGGCTCGCTCACGGCGGTGCGCGGCATTGCGCGCCTCATGGGCCACGACACGACGATCTTCAACCCGCAGCTCTCGTTCGCATTCATCGGCAACGGCACGGTGCTCGGCGTGCCCTGGCTCGTGATCATCGCGCTCGTGGTGGTGGCCGGCTCGTGGTTCGTGCTGCGCCGTACGGTGCTCGGCCTGCGCATCTACTCGGTGGGCGGCAACCCGGAAGCGGCGCGCCTCTCCGGCATCAAGGTGTGGGGCATCGAGATGTTCGTCTATGCCATCTCGGGTCTGCTCGCGGGTCTTGGCGCGGTGATGTCCGCCGCCCGGCTCTACGCGGCCAACGGCCTGCAACTGGGCCAGTCCTATGAACTCGATGCGATCGCCGCGGTCATCCTGGGCGGCACGAGCTTCGTGGGCGGCGTAGGCTCGATCATCGGCACGCTGATCGGCGCGCTCATCATCGCAGTCCTGACCAATGGGCTCGTGCTGCTCGGCGTCTCGGACATCTGGCAGTACATCATCAAGGGCCTCGTGATCGTCGGCGCCGTGGCGCTGGACCGCTACCGCCAGCGTGGCTCGGCCCGCACGTGAGCCACTGAATCCGTCAACGGACAGAAACAGGCGCGAGCGCAGGCGGTCCTGCTGCGCTCGCCGGGAAAGCACTCAAACAGGACCCAAGCAGGCCCCCCTCAGGAGACAACCTCATGTTCAAGAAAAAAGCCGTTCTCGCCGCTGCCGCCCTCACATTTGGCTTCGCACTGCAGGGCGCACATGCCGCCGACAAGCAGCTCAAGTCGATCGGCATTACCGTGGGTTCGCTCGGCAATCCCTACTTCGTGACGATCGTGCAGGGTGCGCAGGCGAAGGCCAAGGAGATCAACCCGAGCGCCAAGGTCACGGCCGTTTCCGCCGACTACGACCTCAACAAGCAGTTCACGCAAATCGACAACTTCATTTCGGCGCACGTGGACATGATCCTGCTGAACGCGACCGATCCGAAGGCGATCGAACCGGCGGTGAAGAAGGCCCAGGCGGCCGGCATCGTGGTGATGGCGGTGGACGTGAGCGCCGCGGGCGCCAACGCGACCGTGCAGACCGACAACGTGAAGGCCGGGGCGATTTCGTGCGAATACCTCGAAAAGAAGCTCAACGGCAAGGGTAATGTGATCATCCAGAACGGCCCGCAGGTCTCGGCCGTGATCGACCGCGTGAACGGCTGCAAGCAGGTGCTCGCCAAGGCGCCGGGCATCAAGATTCTCTCCGACGACCAGGACGCCAAAGGCTCGCGCGAAGGCGGCATGAATGTGATGCAGGGCTATCTCACGCGCTTTCCGAAGCTTGACGGCGTGTTCGCCATCAACGATCCGCAGGCCATTGGCAGCGACCTCGCCGCGAAGCAACTGCACCGCACCAACATCGTGATCACCTCGGTGGATGGCGCGCCCGATATCGAAACGGCGCTCAAGACCGACACGCTCGTGCAGGCTTCGGCAAGCCAGGACCCGTACAAGATGGCGCAAACGGCCGTGCAGGTGGGCTACGACATCATGAACGGCAAGAAGCCCGCCAACCCGATGATCGAAATGACGCCTCAGCTCGTCACGCGCGACAACGTGGGCAGCTACAAGGGCTGGTCGTCGCACTAAGCACTTAGCGCCAAGCGCTCCCGGAAGGCGACCGTGCCCGCAGGCGTTACGCGAGCACGGCGTCCTTCGTCACCACGCGGCGCGGAATGATCTTCAGCTCGTAGAACGTGTCCGCGATCTTCTGCTGCTGCGCGATCACGGCGGCGTCGATAGGCCGGTACTCATGCGCGTAGTGCGTGAGGCCGGTCTGGATCGTCGCCGCATCCAGCCCCTGGATCGGCGAGAGCTTCGCGGCGGCCGCCGCCGTGTTGGCGCGCACCCACTGCCCCGTCTTGCCGAGTTCGTCCAGCGCGATCGCGAGGGCGTCCTTGCGGTTCTGCGCGAATTCGCGCTGGCTCAAGAAGAACTGGTGATGACTCGCCACGCCGCTGGCATCGGCGACGAGGCGCGCGCCATCCTGCGCTTCGACGGCGGCGAGGAACGGGTCCCAGATCGCCCAGGCGTCGATGGCGCCGCTTTGCAGCGCCGCGCGCGCGTCGGCGGGTGCGAGGAATACGGGTTGCACGTCGGCGATGGAAAGGCCGTGCTTTTGCAGCAGCGCGACGAGAAACCAATGCACGTCCGAGCCGCGATTCAGGCCGATTTTCTTGCCCTTCAGCCCAGCCACGTCCTGGATCGGCGACTGCTTTGCCACGACCACGCCCTCTGCGTGCGGCGTGGGCAGTTCGTACGCCGTGTAGACGAAATCCGCGCCCGCGGCCTGAGCAAACACGGGTGGCGCTTCGCCCACGTAACCAAAGTCGATTGCGCCCACGTTCAGGCCTTCGAGCAATTGCGGGCCGGCCGGGAACTCGGTCCATGACACCTTGATGCCGAGCGGCGCGAGGCGCGTTTCCAGCGTGCCGTTCGCCTTGAGCAGCACGAGCGTGCTCGCGGCCTTCTGGTAGCCGATGCGGAACTGGTCGGGCTGATATTTCGCGAATGCGGTGGCGGGCAGCGCCGCGCCGGCGAGCGTCGCGCCCAGCGTGGCGAGAAAATGGCGGCGTGACCAGGTTGCAGGATGCGTGGGGCGAGTCATGTTCGGCTAATCCGTGTTGGCTTTGGGCATGCACCCACACGGCGCAGCCATCGAACCGTCGATGCTACCGGCATACACGGGCTCCCAGAACCGATGTTTCGCGCTAAGCAAATCACCCCAGCGGGAATGCGCCTGCGGGCACCGCGCCTGAGCCCTACGCACCCGCCGTCATATGCGGATCGGGCGCCATATGCGCCCCGTTCGCGCGATACCAGCGCATGAACGCCTCCGAGCGCATGGGCTTCGCGTAGAAAAATCCCTGTATGTATGTGACGCCGCGCGCACACAGATAGTCGCGTTGCACCTGGGTTTCCACGCCTTCCGCCACGAGCCGCGCCCCCAGGCTATGCGCAAGGTCGATGATGGCGTCGAGCACCGCCGCCTTCTGGCCTTCCGGATCGATCGTGAGCACGAAGCCCCGATCGATCTTCAGGATATCGAATGGAAATTTCTCGAGATACGAGAGTGAGCAATACCCGGTGCCAAAGTCGTCGATGGCGACGTTGACGCCCTCGTGCCGCAAGGTCAACAGGCTGTTGCGCGCCTGCTCGGTATTGCACACCAGGGTGCGCTCGGTAATTTCCACCGTGATCGTCGCGCCGCGCTGCGCCACGGCCGTGCGCAGCCGCCGCACGTCGCTCACGAGCTGCTCGCCCGACAAATGCTCGGGCGCGAAATTGACCCCGAGGTGAAAGCCCGGCGCGATGTCCCACGCCGCGACGTCGCGCGCGATGAGCTTCAGCAGATGCTGCGTGAGCGGCACGATCACGTGCTCTTCTTCAGCCGCCTGGATGAACTCGTCCGGGCGCGTCGCACCCTGGCCTGGCCGCACCCAGCGCAGCAACGCCTCCACGCCCTCGCACCGCTGCGTCGCCACGCCGTAGAGCGGCTGGTATTCGACGTGGAATTCGTTTGCGCGCATGCCCCTCAGCAGTTGATCGCGGCGCGACCGCCCGTTTTGCTGCAAACGCCGCACGAGCCATACGAGCAGCGCGGAGAGCGCGGCCGCCCATGGCAGATAGCGCAGCAGCAGAGCGCCCCACGCTTCGTTGATGCGCTCGGGCCGCCCATAGATCTTCAGGTCGATCGTGGTGCCCGACATGCGCTTTTGCACGTCGGCCAGCAACGGCGCGCCGCGCACGTTCACGAGCGCCATGGCTTCGCGCAACACGGTGCCCTCGCCCACGCTCAACTCGGCCTGGCGAAATACCGTGAGCGGCGCGGCGCCATGCAGCAGGTCCAGCAGATACTGCACATCCACCACGGCCACGACCGCGCGCCCCGCTTCACCCGCTACGCCAACCAGCAGCGAGGGGCGGTTGCGCACCATCGGCGTGTCGTTGACGATCCTGAGCCATTCGCCGTTCGAGGGCGGCACATAGCCGTTGAGCACGCCGTTGGCGGGAATCGAGTGTTGCGCGAGTGCAGACGAGCAGGTGAAGCGGCCGCCATACAGGATGTTGAGTGTGCGCACATAAGGCACGGCGGCGGCCTTGAGCGTGAGGTCCGGCGAGAGCGTCTCGCATGCCTCGGCCGCGCGCGGCGCGAGCGTGTGGGCCGCGCTCTGCGCTGTCTCGACGATCGAGACGACTTGCCCGACGATGAACGTGGAAGCGAGCGTCGCCTCGCGCCGCGCAATACGCTCGGCCTCGTAGCGCCCGAGCGCCACACACAGCACGATCGGAATCAGCGCCACGAGCAGCAGCACGAGCAAACGCGACACTCGCGCGCGGACTGCGCCGGGGTTGGGCGAGACTTCGGGCAAAGCGTCCTCCGCACCTGGGCCGTCATGGAAGGCGGCTACGGTATGGCGCCAACATACACCAACGCGCGCGCTGCGCGCGTGAGCGGTGCCCGGCGCACGCGAACGTCAGCTAACGTGGCCGCGCGTTATGCGCATTCGATGCGGTTACGTCCGCCTTTTTTCGCGCGGTAGAGTGCGAAGTCGCTGCGCGTGAGCGTGGCTTCGGCGCTCATGTCGGCGGCGTTCATGAGCGTGATGCCGATGCTCACGGTAAGCGCCACGACCTCGCCCACCACCGCGAGCGGTTGCGCGGCGAAGCGCTCCTGTATGCGCTGCGCGACGCTATGCGCGCCTTCGAGGTCGGTGGCCGCGAGCAGGATCGCAAACTCCTCGCCGCCGATACGGCCGGCCAGGTCGCCCACGCGCAACTGCGTGCGCAGGATCTCGGCGAAATGGCGCAGCACGTCGTCGCCGATCGCGTGGCCCCAGCGGTCGTTGATCGACTTGAAGTGGTCGAGGTCGCACATCATCACGGCCGCACTGGCGCCGCCGCGCCGCGCCTGCGCAAGCTGCGCCTCGACGCGGGCCATGAAATGACGGCGGTTGGCCAGACGCGTGAGGCCGTCGGTGCTCGCGAATTCCTGCAGTTCGGCTTCGATACGCTTGCGCTCGGTTGCCTCCGTGATGAAGCCATGCCAGACCGTCGTGCCGTTGGCGAGCCGCTGCGGCCTCGCATCGCCCTGGCGCCAGCGCAAGCCCTGCTGCGGCAGCAGCACGCGAAACTCCAGATGCCACGGCGTGAGGTTCGCCGCCGACTGCTCGAACGAGGCGCGCCATGCGTCGAGATCGTCGGGATGAATCAGCGCGTCGATGCACGCCGTGTCGTGCGCGGCCTGCGCGGGCGTGACTTCGAAGATTTCCGCGATGCCCGCACTCGCATAGGAGAACAACGCGTGGCCGCCGGACGTCTGGCGGCGCTGGAACACGAGGCCCGGCACCTCGTTCGTGAGGTTCGTGATGAGCGCCGCGCTCTCGCGCAAACGCTCGGCCATCTCGCGCATCGAGGTGATGTCCGTGGTCGTGCCGATCATGCGCAGCGCACGCCCGTTCGCGTCGCGGCTCATGACCTTGCCGCGGCTGCAGATCCACTTGTAGCGGCCGTCCTTGCAGCGAATGCGGTGCTCGACCTCATAGGTCGGCGTGCGGCCTTCGAAGTGCGCCTGCATCGTGGCCTTCACGTACTCGGCGTCTTCGGGATGCAGCCGCAGATAGCTGTCTTCGATACGACTCGTCAACTCGTGCCCGGCGTAGCCGAGTATTGCCTTCCAGCCCTCCGAATAGCGGATCTCGCCCGTCACCACGTCGCGGTCCCAGATACCTGTGCCGCTGCCGTCGATGGCGTGCGCGAGCAGGCGTTCCTGCTCGCGCAATGCCTCGAGTTCGGCATACAGCGCGGGTTCGTCTGTGGCGGGAACGTCGATATCGCGGCTCGTGGCGAGCGTCGGCCGCGCGGCCAGCGCGGCCGCCATGCGCGCAAAGTCGCCGAGACTCGCGCGAGCGGCGGCGTCCAGCTCACGCGGGGCGGGGTCGATCAGGCAGAGGCTGCCGACGTGCTCGCCCTGCGCGCCGTACAAGGGCCATGCGGCCACGAACCGAAGCGGCTTGCTTGCGTGCGCAAGCACAGAGCACCAGGCGGGGTCGGCGGAAATATCGGGCACGATGAGCGGCTCCCGTGCGCCGCTTTCGCTGGTCGGATGCGCAAGTGTGCGCAGTGCTTCGTAGACCGTCTCGTCCACGCCGGCGCCGCGCCCGTGCACGGCGGGCGCCTCGCCGGGCACCACGCAGGCTGCCGCCACCCCGAAATGCGCCGCGACGAGGCGCAACAGGCCATCGACCAACGGGTCCGCCGTTGCGTGCCCGGCGCCGGGCAAAACCGCATGATCGTGCGAGCGCAACGGCTCGCGCGGGTCGGCGTCCGGCTCCCGCACCCCGGCATACGCGGCATCGCTTACGGGGGGCACGGCCTCGGGCGTCGACGAGGGAACGGTCATGGCAGGCGCTCAAACAGGAAATTCGAGCGCCTAGTATATAGCGCGCGCGTGAGGGCCCGGCGGCGGCCCCGCGAGCCTGCGGTGCCTCATAGGCAACGCGTGCCTCAGGTGTCCGCGCGCCGGCGGAACACCCACCATCCCAGCAGCGCCGTGAAGGTCGCGACCAGCACCACCATGAGCCAGAAGCCGTGGCGGTTTTCCGCAAGCGGAATGCCGCCTACGTTCATGCCGAAGAAGCCCGCGACGATGTTGATCGGCAGCGCGAGCACGGTCACGAGCGTGAGCGTGAAAAGCGTGCGGTTGTTCTGCTCCTCGAGCCGCGCGGCAATTTCTTCCTGCAGGAGCTTGATGCGCTCCACCAGTCCGGCCATGTCGCCCAGCACGAGCGAAAACTCCTCGGTCGCCTCGCGCAGGTCCTGCATGTCGGCTAGCTGGAGCCAGCGCGGCGGGCGCGCGAGCAGACGGAAAATCGAGCCAGGCTCCGGCGCGAGCATCCGTTGCAGGCGCACCAGGATGCGCCGCATGGCCGCGAGTTCATGACGGCTCGCCGAGCGGCGCGAGGCAAGAAACTGGTCCTCGGCGCGATCGACATCGACGCTCGTGCGGCGCACGATCTCCACCATCAGGTCGGCCTGATCGCGCATCAAGTGGATGAGCAACTCGGCCGGCGAGCGGAACGTCTCGCCGTTGCGCACGTAGCCGCGCAGACGGTCGATGGAGCGCAGCGGCTTCAGCCGCGCCGTGACGAGTATGCGTTCGTGCGTGTATGACCAGAGGGTCGCGATCTGCGAGGGCGTGAGTTCGAAATCGAACATCACGTCGTTGACCACGGCGAAGAGCCCGTTGTCCACGTGTTCGATGCGCGTGGAGTGCGAGCCTTCCACGAGCATTTCGAAGAAGGCGTCGGGCAGGTCGAGATGCGCGCGCATCCACGGTTGTGCCGCGGCGTGGGCGAGATTGAAGTGCAGCCAGTAGAACGAGTCGTCGTGCGCGGCTTGCGGCTCGCCGCTTTCGTGCGTGCGCCGCAGCGCGTCGAGTACATCGTCGCACGTGACGGACTGCCCGGGTTGCCCGGGCGTGAAGCGAAAACCGCAAACGAGACCCGACAGGTCGGCGCCATACGTTGCGACGGACGAAGCGAAATCCATGGTCGTCATGGCCGGTTGATCGGCGCACAGCATGCCATAGGCGTGCTTTTGCAGGCAAGCGCGCGAATCGATGCACCGACACGCGCGCGTCATCTGCCTGTGCTAGGCGGCGCCGGGCAGACCTAGCTGGGTGCGGCCGAGCGCGGTGAGATCGGCCACGCCCGCCCGGTCCGCCAGATCGGCTTCGATGTGCTCAGGGGGAAAATCGGGCGGGCTGCGGCCTTCGAGGAAGCTCGGCAACTGGCGCTGCAAATAGGCGTCGTTCTTCGCGCAACCCGGCGTGGCCGGGATGTACATCACGTTGCTGTATCCCGTGCCGCGGTGCTCGTCTTCCACCGAGTGAATCACGTCGCAGTGCCAGAACACGGTGTCGCCGGCTTGCATCTGCGGAATCGATGTCAGCGCGTCGACGAGCGGCGCGTGCCATTCGGAACTGATCGGCAGCCCGCGGCCCGGTTGCGCGCCGCACAGGTCGTCTTCGGCCACGTCGTCCTGCAGCGCGCGCAGGAGCACGTACGCCATGGCGTTGGCAATCGGCACGATCTGCAGCGTGCCGTCGCCGGGGCCCTGCGGCGTGAGCGCGGTCCAGCCCTGGAAGGTGCGGAACATCGAAGAAGCGATGCGCGAAGGAATCTCGCTCGCGTGCGTGCGGTAAGCGCCGTCGAACGGGTCGTAGCGCCGCCAGTCGCCCGAGAACACGTGGCGATACACCTGGCGGAAGCTCTCGTCGACCCAGCGCTCGACCGCGCCGCCGTCGCAATGCGCGGCGAGGCCGGGCGCCGCCGTTCCGGGCGGCCGGCGCCGCAGGCGGTCGGCGTAGGCGGGCACGACATCGGGATCGAAATGCACGCGCCCTTCGCTCTCGTGGCGCCACAGACGGTTGAGAAAGACGCGCGCGGCGGTGAGTTCGGCGGACTCGCGCGCCTGCACTTGCGGGCGCGACCAGTACAAGCCGTAGATCAGCGGGCGGCTCGCTTGCGGCGGGAGGGCATTGCGCTGCGCCGCGCGTTGGGTTGCGAGCGCGTCGAGATCGTTGCGCGCCACGTACTCCGCGATTTCGGCATCCCAGCGCGCGGCCTGCTCCGGCTCGAATACGCGGCGGATCACGCAGGCGCCGCGCGCTTTCACGCGCGCGATCGTCTCGGCGCTCACGCGCTGCGCCGCGATGTCGGCGAAGGCGATCTCCGGAATCACGGACTCGCCCGCCTCGCGCAGTCGCGCGATGCTCCGCGCCTCTTCGCCTATGGCCTGCGCGACCTCCTCGAACACTTCGCGATAGTTCGGCAGTTGCGCGCGCAACATGCGCTTGGCCTGCCGGATCGCGGCCGGGACATCGTCGATCTGAAGTGCCGCCATGCGTGTCTCCATCGGGGTTGAATGCCGTCGTTTAATGGCAAGCATACGCTTGAATGGGGCACTTCTGACCGGTTCAACGCAGGCGACATCTTCAGAAAGCTGGCTGGATGATGAGCGGCGTACGGCTTGAGCGACCCGATACGCGCCCCCCTCAGCCGCCCACGCGACTGGTATCGCCGTCACTGCGCTCCCAGAACACCACTCGGCGCTGCACCGCGCGCACGGCCTGCGCGCCGCCCACGCCGATGACGGCGAGCAGCACGACGCCCGCAAACATCGTCGCAACGCTCATATTGACCGAGGCCGAACTGATCAGATAGCCGAGCCCGCGCTGCGAAGAGAGAAACTCGCCGACCACCGCGCCGATCAGCGCCAGCGACACGCCGATCTGCAGGCCGCTGAAGATTTCGGGCGCGGCGCAAGGCAACTTCACGTGCAAGAACAGAAACGCACGCGAGGCCGAGAATGCCCGGCACGCGTCGAGCAGATCCGGGTCGGCGCGCTTGAGGCCATTGACCGTGTTCACGAACAGCGGGAAGAAGCACACGAGCACGACGAGCACGACCTTCGAGGCGCTGCCATAGCCGCACCAGACGAGAATGATCGGCCCGAGCGCGACCTTCGGCATGGCCTGCAGGCCAGCGAGCAGCGGGAACACGAAACGCTCGAACGTACGCGACTCCGCGAGCACGGCACCGGTCGCGACGGCGAGCACGCTGCCGATTGCGTAGCCAAGCAGCGTCTCGCCGAGGGTCGCGGCAATATGCGGCCACAACGTGCCGTCGGCGAAGCCCGCCGCGAGTGCCCGGCCCACTTCGGCGGGCGCGGGCAGCACATAGTCCGGTATCGACCACCATGCGACCACGGCCTGCCAGCAGGCGATCGCTGCCGCGAGGCTCGCGAGCGGATACAGCGCCGCGGGCATGCCTTTGCGCTTTCGTTGATTCATTGGAAGTGCCTCCGCAAATACGCGCACGCATCGACGAATGCCGCGGAACTGAGGGTGTGCGCGTCACGCGCTCGCGCGATCGGCACCACCAGTTCGTCGACGATGCGGCCCGGCCGCGCCGACATGACGACGACGCGATCCGCGAGAAAGACCGCCTCGGGAATGCTGTGCGTAATGAACAGCACCGACTTGCGCTGCGCGAGCCAGATACGTTGGAGTTCGAGCGTGAGCCGCTCGCGCGTGAGCGCGTCGAGGGCGGCGAAGGGCTCGTCCATCAGCAGCAGTTCGGGGTCATGCAGCAGCATGCGCGCAATGCCCACGCGCTGCTGCATGCCGCCGGAAAGCTCGGCTGGATAGTTGCGCGCGAAAGCATCCAGTCCCACGAGTTCAAGCAGTTCCCGTGCGCGCGCCTGTGCGTGCTCCATCGGCAGGCCGAGCGTGCGCGCGGGCAACAGCACGTTGTCGAGTACGTTGCGCCACGGCAGCAGGTTCGGCTTCTGGAACGCTACGCCGACCTGGCGGCCCGGCTTCGTCAGCGCCGCGCCGCCGAGGCGCGCACGCCCCGAGGTCGGCGCAATCAGCGCCGCCGCCACCTTGAGCAAGGTGGACTTGCCGCAGCCGGACGGCCCCAGCAGCGCGACGAACTCGCCCGCCTCGATACGCAGGTCCACGTCGAGCAACGCGTCGATCGTGCCGGTACGCGTGCGGTAGCTCACCGAGACCCGCTCGGCATGAAAGGCGCTCGTGCTCATGGCGCGCGCCTCGCTGCGTCGAGGAACTGCAGCACGCGCGGCCACGAAGCCTCGTTTGCGCGCGCATTCGCGGCGGCCGTGCCGCCTGCCGTGATCGGCACGCGCGCGACCGGATGCACGCGCGCGATCTGCGTGGTCGGCACATGCGGAAACAGGATCGAGTGGCCCGCGCCCTCGTAGCGCAAATGTTCGACGCGGTGCGGGAAGCCGCGCGCCGCGAGATCGGCGGCGATCATTGCGGCGTAGCGCGACGATGGCCAGAAGCCGTCGTCGGTGCCTGAAATCAGCAAGACCGGTCCGGCAATGGGCTCGACGGGAATACGCGCGCGGGCCACGGCCTCGGCGTCGCCGAGCGCCGACTCGAAGGCCGGCGCCTGACGCACCGGTTCGCCCGGCGCACTCGCGTGGCGGAACGCGGTCCAGTCGGCGTGAGTATTGCGCTCCCACACATGCGCGAGCGGGCGGCCGCCAAGCGTCCACGCGACCGAATCCGGCGGTTCGCCGGGCGCGCCCGCGCGCAGCGTGCCGTGCAGCACGGCGCTCGGCACATAGCCGATCACGGCCGAAACCCGCTCGGGCCACGTCGCCGCGAGCAGCAACGCGAGTTCCCCGCCGCGCGACTGTCCTGCCACGGCCACAAAATCGTTTTGCGGGTGCACGCTCTCGCGCAGCCAGTCGAGCGCCGCCGCGAAGTATTCCAGCGGCGTGTGCGAAATGGTGGGCGGCAGTCCCGGCGCGTTGAAATAGCCGAGCGCGAGCGCCGCGTAACCGTGCGCCGCGTAAAGCGCCGCGCGCGGCTCGTTGATGCCGCCGCCCGAGCCATTGAGCACGACCACGGCTGGATGCGGCCCAGGCGTCGCGGGCGTGAACAGCGTGCCGACCACGCCCGCTTCGCGAATCTCGCGGCGCACGACGCCATCGGCCACGTACTGTTGCACGAACTGCGCCGTGGCTGTGGTGTCCGCCCCTTCCGTTTGGCGCGCAACGAGTTCGACCGTCAGCGGCTCGATGCTTTCGGCACGCGTCGGCTCGCTCTCGCAGCGCATCGACCAGACCACGCCCATCGGCTGCACGCCGCTGTGCGCATAGTCGCCCGCCGTGGGCGCGACCTCGCCGAGATCGGCGTTGCCGTCGGCGTCGGTCGCGAAGCGGTTCGTGCTGCGCCACACGCTACCGTCCGGCATGTCGAGCCGCGCGGTCAGCTCGACCTGCGCATGCGGCGCGAAGCCCTTGAGCACGATGCGCCGCGCGACATCGATCAGCGCCACGCGCGGCGTCACCTCGATACGCGCGCTCACGGCTGCTGCCGCGCGCGTTCGCGCAGCGCGGCCTCGTCGAAGTGGCTGAAGTCGGCCACGAACTGGTTCGAGAACAGTTGATCGAGCGGAACGTCGCCCTTCGGGAACTCGCCCACCCGCTGCATCTCGGCCAGATTCGCGCGCACGGCGGGCAAGTCGTATGCGCCGGGCTGGCGCGGTTTGCCGTCTGCAGTTCGCAGCACGCGGGAGAGACGCCGCTTGAGCAGTTCCTCCGCCACGCGCAGGTTGTGCGCTTCGTCGCCTGGCGGCTTCGACTCGGGGTGCGCCTCCCAGAAGGCCTTCACGCAGAACGCCGGATTCGCATCGCAGACGATTTGCGCTTCCGTATAGGCGCGGCCGAAGCGCACGATCAGGTCCGGCCGCTCGGCAAACGTATCGCGATGGGCAATGAAGCCGTTGCCGGCCGTTTCGTCGAACACGGCCGGATAGCGGATGCGGCGGATCGGTGTGCCCGAAAGTTCCAGCATGTCGTCCCAGCTGCTGTTGAAATTGAGCGCGTCGACGGCGCCCGTTTTCAGTGCCTGAAACCCGGAGCCGAGCGAGCCCACGGGCACGTAGTCCACATTCTTGCCAGGCGTGAGCCCTGCCTCGCGCAACGCGGCGCGGCCACCCGGAATCGTGCCCCACGTGAGCGCGCCGACGCCGATCTTCTTGCCATCCAGATCGGCCAGTCTTTTCACCGGCGACGAGGCGAGCACGGCAAACTCCATCGTGTTCGCGGGCACGCCGTTGTAAAAGTAGCGCACGGGCGGCGGCGTGCCGCCGTTCAGATAGCTCGACAGGAGCGGCTCCGAGGTCGGGTAGCCGAACGTGATGCGCTTGCTCGCCACCTGCGGAATCAGCGCGCCTGCGCCCTGGAACACGACGAGCTTCACGTCGAGCCCTTCGCTCTTGAAGAGGCCGAGCTTGTCGGCGGCGGCATAAGGCGCGCCGTCGTGCACGGCGGGCGGAATCGCGAGGCCGACCGTGACGGCATCGAGCGCATGGGCATCGCTTGCCGCAAGCGCGAAAAGCGGCGCGCTGGCCGCGGCGAGCCAGGCGGCCAGTCTGTTACGGGGTTTCATGGAATGAGTGGTCTCCGTGGGTGGGCGCGGTCGCGGCCACGCGGCGCGCGGCCTCGCCTTTGAGTGCGGCGCGGTCGATCTTGTTTGTCGAAGCGATCGGGAGCATGTCGACGAACCACACCCGGCGCGGATGCTGAAAAGCGGGCGCGTGCTCCAGCGCGTAATGCTTGAGCGTGGCTTCGTCAGCCTGCGCGCCGGCTTTCAGGACGACGAACGCCACCGGCTTTGCGCCCTTGATCTCGTCGGCCACCGGCACGACGCACGCCTGCGCGACATCCGGATGACGTTCGAGCAGGCGCTCGACTTCGCCCGGATAGATGTTCTCGCCGCCGCAGACGAACATATCGTCGCGGCGGCCGACGAACGTGTAGAAGCCCTGCGCGTCGCGGCGGAAGACGTCGCCGGTGCGGTAGTAACCGTCCTGTGTGAGCGGCGCGCGCACGTCCGGGCGGTTGTGATAGCCGGTCATCAGCGCCGGGCTGCGCAAATGCAACTCGCCCTCTTCCGCCTGTGCGCCGTTTTCGTCGACGAGACGCAGCTTGACGAGCGCATGCGCGGCGCCGACCGAAAGCGGCGGCGTCGGCAAGCCCTGCGGATGCGGGCCGAATACGACCGGGCCGCCCTCCGTGGTGCCGTACGCGTTGATGACGCGCGCGTTCGGCAGCAGTGCGTGGATCTGTTGCAACAGCGTGGCGCTGACGGGCGCCGAGCCCATCCGCACGTAGCGCACGGAGGAAAGATCGCTTTGCGCAAGCAGTTCGCGCTGTTGCAGCATCATGGCGATCATCGGCGGCACGGCGGTGAGCCACGTGCAGCGCCAGGCGGCCACGGCGCGAATATAGTTGCCGGCCTCGAATTGCGGCAACATCACGGTCGTTGCGCGCGCAGCCAATGTGAGGAACGCCAGCGCAAGGGCATTCATGTGAAAGAGCGGCGCGGCGATCAGCACGCGCTCACCTGCGAGCGGCTGCGACAGCAGGCGCGTGTGTACGACCCACAGGTGGCTCTCGTGCGACAGTACAACGCCTTTGGGCCGCCCCGTCGAGCCCGACGTATAGAGCATGAGCGCGGCTTCGCCCGGCAGCGGCTCGACTGGCTCGAAACGCGTCGCGCGCAGGTTCGCCACGAAGGCCGAAAACGGTGTGACGTGATCGGGCAATTCGCTTGCAAGCAACGGCACGCGCGCATCGAACACGACGCCCGCGAGACCCGGCGGCAAGTCCGCCACGCGTTTCGCGTCGCAGAACACGAGGCGCGCGCCGCTGTCCGCTATCACGTCGGCGATGAGCGCGCGAGGGAAGCGGAAATTCACAGGCACCGCGACGAGACCCGCCCGCATGATGCCCAGCACCGTCGCAACATAGTGCGCCGAGTTCGCGGCGAGCACGGCGATGCGCTCGCCGCGTGCGTGGTGCGTGGCGAGCGCTGCCGCGACGCGGTCCGCCAGCGCGTCGAGTTCCCCGAAACGGTAGCGCACCGGTGTCAGCGCGTCGTCGAGTTCGATGAGCGCGAGCGCTGCGGCGTCGCCGCTGCGGTCGATCAGATCGCCGAGGTTGCGCGGCAAGCTCATGGCACGAACTCCAGCAAGGTATCGAACCGAGGCAACGCGACAAGGCTACGCGTGGCTTCCACTTCATACGGCAATTGCGCGTGCTGCGCGTACGTACCGATCTCGCGCCACTTTGGAGTCCGAATCGTGACCGCGCCGTAGCGCGGCGCGCGCGCCGTAACATGCCCGGCCAGCGCGCCGAAATGCGCGTCAAACCGGGCGCGACTGTGAAAGACCAGCTCGAAGCCCGGGCCCGGCTCGCCAAGACGCGCATAGTCCTCGCGCTCCGCGTCCACGAGATGCAGCGCCGCGAGCGCATACGCGCCGTTGGCATGAGTGCGCCACGCTTCGCGGAACACGAACTCGGGCGTGAGGTGCTGGCAGAAGTACACACGCCCGCCCGGCAGTTGGCCGGACCCAAGGCGCACGGTCACGAAGCGCGCATCGCCGAGCCCCGCCACCGGCCGCGAGAAGTGCTGCGGCGGCGTTGCGTCGAAACCGGCAGCGCGCAGATCGTCGAAGGTGCGTTGTGGATCGTCGCTGCGCAAGACGAGGCCATCCGCGCCAAGCGGGCTTGCGGCGATCTCCGGCCGCGTGGCCGAGCCGTCGGCGGGCAGGCCGATCAGTTCGAGATAGTGCCCTTCGAACACGATCGCGTGATTGATCGAACCGAGCGTGTGGAACCCGCGCGGCGTGAGCGTAAAGCCCAGTGCGCCGAACAGCGCTTGCGCCGCGTCGGTGTCGTAGCGCGTGTTGATGACGAGGTGATCGAGGCTCAGCATCACGGGCGTGCCGGCTGCGGCGCGGGTGCGGCTGCGCCGGCGGTGGAATAGGCGCCTCGGCCGCTCGCGACGAGTTTGCCGTCCGCGTCGAACACCTGCGCTTCGGCCGTCGCGATCTGCGCGCCGAAGCGGATCACCTTGCCCTTCACGCGCAGGTTGCCCGGCAGCGCCGCGCGGTGGTAATCGACGCGCAGGTCGATCGTCGGCACGCCGCGCCCCGTTTTCGAAACGAGCGCCCAGTCGGCGGCGAGGTCGACCAGCGCGGCCAGGATGCCGCCATGCGTGTAGCGCTTCTCGGGGTTCACGACCCATTCCTCGCGCCACGCCGCAGTGAGTTCGATCTCGCCGTCGGCAACCGCGACGACCTTCAGCCCGAGCCATTCGTGATAAGGACCACGGCGCAAACGCGCCTCTACGTCTTCGGCTGTCGGCAATGCCGTTGGGTTTGCTGCCTGATTCATGCGTATTCTCTCCTTGCCCCGATTACGGTGTGACGACGATCTTGCCCAGCACCTCGCGGTCGCGGATCAGGCGCAAGCCCTGAGCGGCCTCTTCGAGGGGCAGCACGCGGTCGATGGCGGGCGTAAGCTCGCCGCGCGCGATCTGAGCGAGCAGCGCACGCAGGTTGTCGTCGTAGAAACTGTTCGAGCCGATCACCTTCAGTTCGAAACTCCAGATGTAGCGCAGGTCTTCCTTCGGGTCGTGACCCGCCGTCGCGCCGCATACGAGCACCGTTCCGCCGCGCTTGACGCACTTGAGCGAAGGCACCCAGGTTTCGCCGCCCGTGAAATTCACGAGCACGTCCACGCCGCCTTCCTGGCTGCGCCGCTGCGGTTTGCCGTACTGCGCGATCGCCCATTTCGAAAAGTCGGCCGTGCGGTAATTGACGACGTGGTCGGCGCCGAGCGCCTTCAGTTGCGCGGCCTTTTCGTCGCTGCCCGCGCAGGCGATCACTTCGGCGCCGAGTTGCTTCGCGAGCAGCAGCGAAGCCGTCCCCACGCCGCCGCTCGCGCCGAGAATCAGCACGCGGTCGCCGGCCTTCACGGTCTGGTGCGTGATCAGCATGCGATGCGCCGTGCCATACGCAACCGGCAGCGCGGAGGCCGCCTCGAAGCTCACCGCGTCGGGCAGCGGGATCAATTGCGCGGCGGAAACGGCGCAATATTCGGCCATGCCGCCGTCGAGCATCTCGCCCATCAGCCCTTTCTCGCGGTTGAGCGGGTTCACAAGCACGCGCTCGCCAATCTTCCAGCCTTCCACGCCCTCGCCGACGGCGACGATCTCACCCGCCATGTCGAGGCCGATCACGACCGGCAGCGGCACCTTGATGCCCGGCATGCCCTTCACCGTGAAAACGTCGTGATAGTTGAACGACGAAGCGCGCACGCGGATCACCACGCCGCCCGGCTCGGCCCGCGGCACGGGCTTGTCGCTCACGACCTCGAGCTGGTCGAGGTCGCCGTGCGCGCGCAGCACGAGCGCCTTCATGGTGGAAGGAAGGGAAACTGCCATATCTGGACTCCGAATGAATGCCGAAAAAAATAGATGAGGGTTACTGAATGGATCGCGAGGCGATGTAAGGCGCGGTGTCGAACAGACCGGCGGGCAATTCGCCTTGAATCACGCCGCCGTCGACAAAGATCTTGTGCTCGTGCTGCAAGGTCTCGATGTCGCCCGGCTCGAAACTCACGCGGTTGATTTCAGACCAGCGCGCCGCGTAGGCATCGGCGTCGGCCGCAGGAAGGTTCGCGCTCTTTTGCAGGATCGCCGAAACGTCGCTGTGGTGTGCGGCGCCCCATTGCAGCGCGGCGCGCAAGCCGGCAATCAGCTTCGCCGCGTCGGCCGGATGCTGGGCGAGCCAGTCCGCGCGCACCGCGCTCACGCCGATATACGGCACGGCGTCGCTTTTCGTGAGCTTCTTCCATTCGTCGCCGAACGTGCCGAGCTGGCGCACCTTCAGGTCCTTCAACTGCGCCACGGTGATCGTGCGCACCGCCGCCGCATCGACCTGCTTCTGCACGAGAAACTGGGCGAGGCGCCCTTCGTTGCCTGGCACGATCGAAAAGTCGGCGCTGCGAATGCCGTAGTTGCCTTGCAGTACGGCGGTTGCGATCGAAGCGACCGAACTTCCCGGCGGCGACATGCCAACCTTTTTGCCGCGCAGCTCGGCAAGCGAGCGGATAGGCGAGTCTTCGGGCGCAACGAAAGCGACGTCGGCGGGCTGGGTCGCCAGCACGATGCGCAGCGGCGCGCCCTGCGAAGCGGAGCTGAACACGGCGGAAGCCGGCGCGGCGAAGGCGAAGTCGATTGCGCCGGCCGCGAGCGCCCGGTTCGGCGCATTGACGTCGGCGAAGCGCACGAACTGCACGTCGAGCCCGCGCTGCTGCAGGAAGGGCTTCGCCTCGAGCACCGCCCCAAAGCCAAGGCTCACGCCACTCGTCCAGTAACCGATCCGAACGGTGTCGGCCAGCGCCGTTTGCGCGGCGCAAGCCGAAGCGGCGGCGACCAGCGCCGCAACGGCTGCCCGCTTGATGTGTCGTGTCATTTGCATGGTGTCATTCCCCGTAGTCAGTGGATTCAGGCCGCGCGCTTCCAGCGAAAGAGGCGGCGTTCGATCGGCTTGAGCACGCCCGCCTCGAGCAGCAGCATCAGCACGACGAGCGTCACGGTCCAGGCGAACACCTGATCCGTTTGCACGAGATCGGCGGCCTGGCGCAGCCTGTAGCCGATGCCGTCCGACGCGCCGATCGTCTCCGCCACGAGCGAGACGCGCCAGCCGAAGCCGAATGCGAGCCGCGCGCCCGCGAAAAAGTGCGGCAGGATGGTCGGCAAGTAGATCTTGCGCATGATCTGCGCGGGCGAAAAACGCAGGCTTCGCGCGAGTTCGACGTGCTGCGTGTCGACGGTCAGCGCGCCCTGCCATACGTTGGTCAGGACCAGCGGCATGGCGGTCATGAAGACGACGAATATCGTCGTTGCGTTCGAAATGCCGAACCAGATGATCGCGAACACAGCCCAGATCGCCGACGAGACTGTGTTCACGATCGCCAGCAACGGCTCGAAAAAACGCGCCGCGCGCGGGCTTGCGCCAAGGGCCACGCCGAGCGGCGCACCCACCGCGGCCGCGAGCGCGAAGCCCGCCAGCACGCGGTAGAGCGTCGCGCCGAGATCGCGGAAAAACGAGGGCGAGTGCAGCAACGCAACGAGCGCGTGCGCGACCTGCCCGGGGCCTGGCATCACGAAGGCAGGCATGCGCCGCGCCGCCATCCACCAGACCCCCACGAGCAGGGCCACGAGCGCCACGCGCTGCGCGGCGAGCGAAACGAAGGAACGGGACAGCAAGGCAGGCATCGAAGGGCCCTGGCGGCGTGCAGTAGTGGATGGCATCAGGCTCATACCAGCAGGCGAAGACGGCGGATCGCTTCCGCGACTTCGGCGTCGGTCGCGCTTCGCGGGCGCGGCAGATTGACGGGCACGATCTCGCGCACGCGGCCGGGGCGCGGCGCCAGCACGATCACGCGGTCGGCGAGTACGATGGCCTCCTCCACGTCGTGCGTGACGAAGAGGATCGTGGTCGGGCGCAGCGCGCGCAGCCGCAGCACCTCGGCGTGCATCTGCGCGCGCGTTTGCGGGTCGAGCTTCGAGAAAGGCTCGTCCATCAGCAAGATGCCCGGCTCGCTCACAAGGCTGCGCGCGAGCGCCACGCGACTGCGCATGCCGCCCGATAGTTGATGCGGGTGGTGTTCGGCAAACGCAGCGAGACCCACCATGTCGAGCACGGCCGCCGCACGCTCGCGCCGCTCACGGGCCGCAAGGCGCGGGCGGGCCGATTCGAGCGCGAACTCCGCGTTGGCTCGCACCGTGCGCCACGGCAGCAGCCGGTCTTCCTGAAACATGTACGAAAGCGACTGCCGCCCATTGCCAGGCGCGACGCGCTCGCCGTGCAGCCACAGTTCGCCCGAATCGGCCCCGGCCAGGCCCGCGACGATATTGAGCAGCGTGCTCTTGCCGCAGCCCGAGGCGCCGAGCAGCGCCACGATCTCGCCCTGCCCGACGTCGAACCGGATATCGTCCAGCACGCTTAGTGATCCGAAATATTTACCGATGCCCCGCACCGAAATGGCCGCTGTCGTCACCGTCTCAACTCCGCAACGGTATACACGGGCAGCGACGCGCCCGAGCTGGACAAGCTCGCGTAGACCTTCTCCATCGTCATGTCGCGGAACGTTTCGATGTGCCGGCGGGCGATCGTTTCCGCGCGCCGTGCGTCGTTGGTCTCGAATGCGTCGATCATCGAATTATGGTCGTGACGGATTTCCGGCTTGGTGCCCTGCACGCCGAAGCCGAGCGCGACGAGGCGCGACATCTCGTCCATCAGGTTGGCTAGCGTGTGGTGCAGGCGTACGTTGCCGCTTGCCTGGGCGATCGCGAGATGGAACTCGCGGTTCGCGTCGAGAAAGACGTCGATCTGATCGGAGAGCTCACGCTCGGGGTAAGGCACGCGGCAAGCCGCTTCCAGCTTGCGCAGCAGCGCGACGTCGACACGCCCGCATGCAAGGCGCGCCGCGAGCGGCTCCAGTTGCACGCGCAGGGCGAAGACCTCTTCGACGTCGCGCAACGTGATCGGCGCGACGCGGTAGCCCTGGCGCGGCATGGCGCGAATGAACCCTTCGTGAACGAGCCGCACGAGCGCGACGCGGCACGTGCTTTTGCCGATCCCGTAGTGCTCCATCAACTGGCTTTCCGTGAGAGTCGCGCCAGGCATGAAGCGGCACGACAGCACATCGCGGCGGATTCGCCAGTAGGCGTCCTCACCGCGCAGCGCCGGCAGGTCGCTCTGTTCCGGCTGGCCGGATGCAATGCCAGTTTCGTTCATCTCGCACTCGCCTTCGTGAGCTGCTCACAATTCGTTCTTGAGGCTTTCATGCAAGCATCGTAGTCGTGCAGGGGCGCGTTGATAACGAATAAAACCGACGAATGATGTGTGCAATCGAGATATCGTGAGCGGCTCAGAGATAAGCATCTGACAATATCTTGGTTGTGCCGGCGACGAAACGGACTAAGGTGAGAGGCGCTTTGCCGCGCACGCGCGGCCGTTTCAGCGTATTTCCATTAAGGCACAAGAGACATGTCGATCGACAAGCATGACGACCCCGCTGCAAACCGCCCGCGACGGGCACTGATCAAGCTCGCGTCGCTCGCCGCGACCGGCGCCGCCCTGCGCGGTGTAACGGGCGTAACGGGCCTTGCGGGCGCGGCCGCGCTGGCGCTGCAAAGCGGCGCGGCGCGCGCACAAGACGCCAGGGTGCTGCGCATCGGGTTTCAGAAGTACGGCAACTTCGTCGTGCTAAAGGCACGCGGCACCCTCGAAAAGCGGCTGGCGCCGCTCGGATTCTCGGTGCAGTGGCTGGAGTTCCCGGGCGGCCCGCAGTTGCTGGAAGGGCTGGCCGCGGGCGCGGTGGATGTCGGCACGGTTGGGGAAACGCCGCCCATTTTCGCGCAGGCCGGTGGCGTGGACTTTGTCTATATCGCGAGCGAACCGCCCGCTGCGCAGGGCGAGGCTATCGTCGTGCACCAGGACTCGCCGATCCGTACGAGCGCCGACCTGCGCGGCAAGCGCGTGGCGCTGAACAAGGGCTCGAACGTGCATTATCTGCTCGTCAAAGCGCTCGAGAAGGCCAACCTGAAGTACGAAGAGATTCAGCCAATCTATCTCGCGCCCGCCGATGCGCGCGCCGCATTCACGAGCCGCAGCGTCGATGCATGGGTGATCTGGGACCCGTACCTCGCGGCCATCGAACGCCAGGCGAACGCGCGCTCGATCGCAAACGGTGAGAGCCTCGTGCGCAATACGCAGTACTACATTGCGAGCCGCGGCTTCGCGAATGCGCACGCGCCGATCATCCACGCGCTGCTCGACGAGATCGGCGCGGTGGACACGTGGGCGCGCGACAATGTGCCCGCCGTGGCCACGCAGCTTTCACCTCTCGTGGGGCTCGATGCGCCGACGCTCGAAGTCGCGCTCAAGCGTGCGGGATATGGCGTGCAGCCCATCGATGCCGCCACGCTCGCCTACCAGCAGCAGATCGCCGACACCTTCTCCGGTCTCAAGCTCATTCCGAAGAAGCTCGTCGTGGCCGACGCGCGCTGGCGCTCGGCCTGAACGCGCCTGCGCCACGAACCGCCGCCATGTGCAGCGGTCCGGGCGCATGGCGCGTGCAGCGCGCTTCAGAAACCCAAGTCCGCACCGCCAGGACCGCCGGCCGGCGCCGTCGCAGCTCCGGCTTTGGGCGCTTCGTGCACGGTCGCGTCGGTCGTGAGCAAAAGGCCCGCCACCGAAGCCGCGTTTTGCAGCGCCGTGCGCGTGACCTTGGTCGGGTCGAGCACGCCCTTCTCGACGAGGTCGCCGTATTCGCCTGTGGCTGCGTCGTAGCCGAAGTTGCCGGAGCCTTCCGCGACACGCGCCGCCACGACGCTCGCCTCTTCGCCCGCATTCGTGACGATCTGGCGCAGCGGCTCCTCCAGCGCGCGCAGCACGATTTTCACGCCCGCTGTCTGGTCGGCGTTGTTGCCCTTCACGTCGAGAATCGCCTGGCGCACACGGATCAGCGCGACGCCGCCGCCCGGCACGATGCCCTCTTCCACGGCCGCGCGCGTGGCGTGCAGCGCGTCGTCCACGCGGTCCTTCTTTTCCTTCACTTCGATCTCGGTCGCGCCGCCCACCTTGATCACCGCCACGCCGCCCGCGAGCTTCGCCACGCGCTCCTGGAGCTTCTCGCGATCGTAGTCGGACGTGGCTTCCTCGATCTGCGCGCGAATCTGCTTCACGCGCGCTTCGATGCCGGCCGCTTCGCCCGCGCCGTCGATCACGGTCGTGCTCTCCTTGCCCACCTCGATGCGCTTGGCCTGTCCCAGCTCCTGCAGCGTGGCCTTCTCCAGCGTGAGGCCCGTTTCCTCCGCGATCACCTGGCCACCGGTGAGAATCGCGATATCTTCGAGCAGTGCCTTGCGGCGGTCGCCAAAGCCGGGGGCCTTCACGGCAACCGTCTTGAGTACGCCGCGAATGTTGTTGACGACGAGCGTGGCGAGCGCTTCGCCCTCGATGTCCTCGGCAATGAGCAAGAGCGGCCGGCCCGCTTTCGCGACCTGTTCGAGCACCGGCAGCAAGTCGCGAATGTTCGAGATCTTCTTGTCGTGCAGCAGAATGAACGGGTTTTCGAGTTCCGCGATCTGCTTGTCGGGATTGTTGATGAAGTACGGCGAGAGATAGCCGCGGTCGAACTGCAGGCCTTCCACGACGTCGAGTTCGTCGGCGAGCGACTTGCCGTCTTCCACCGTGATCACGCCTTCCTTGCCCACCCGGTCGATCGCCTCGGCAATGCGCTGGCCGATCGACTCCTCGCCATTGGCCGAGATGGTCGCGACCTGTGCGATCTCCTTGCTCGTGGTCGTGGGCTTGCTGATCTTCTTCAGCTCCTCCACGGCCGCCAGCACGGCCTTGTCGATGCCGCGCTTCAAATCGAGCGGGTTGAGCCCGGCGGCCACGTACTTCTGGCCCTCGCGCACGATGGCTTGAGCCAGCACCGTGGCCGTCGTGGTGCCGTCGCCAGCCGCGTCGCTGGTTTTCGAGGCGACTTCCTTGACGATCTGCGCGCCGATGTTCTGCAGCTTGTCGGCCAGCTCGATTTCCTTCGCGACCGACACGCCGTCCTTGGTCACGACGGGTGCGCCGAAGCTGCGTTCCAGCACGACGTTACGCCCCTTCGGGCCGAGCGTGACCTTTACGGCGTCGGCGAGCAGGTTCACGCCTTCAATGAGTTTGGTGCGGGCGAGGTCGCCGAATACGATGTCTTTGGTTGCCATAGTGATGGTCTCTCAGGTTCCGTTATTGATTCACGACTGCGACGATGTCTTCTTCGCGCAGTACGAGCAGCTCGTTCCCATCGACTTTCACGGTTTGCCCCGCGTACTTGCCGAACAGCACGCGGTCGCCCACGTTCAGGTCCGGCGCAATGCGGCGGCCGTCGTTGTCGCGACGGCCCGGACCCACGGCGAGCACCTCGCCCTGATCGGGCTTTTCCGCGGCGCTATCGGGAATGACGATGCCCGACGCGGTGCGGGTTTCCTGGTCGAGTCGTTTGACGATCACGCGATCGTGCAAGGGGCGCAGGCTCATGGGCGGCTTTCTCCGGGGTGTTCTCGATGAGATTGGCACTCGCCACATGCGAGTGCTGATGGAAAGCCCAGTATAGAAAGCGCGCGAGCGGCGCTCCAATAACGAATTGGCAGATGGATATCTCGCGAACGCGCCTATGGATATCGCGGTGACGCGACTCGCGGTTCGATAGCGCGGCGATGAAGGGGATGGAGGCGATGGTTGCGCGAGCACCGGTCAAGCCGCGCAACAAGGAGAAAACGCGGGGCGCATGCGCCCCGCGTTTTGTTATTGACGTGGCGCCAGAGCACGCACGACAGACACCAGCGCATCGACCTCGTCACAGGTGTTGTAGAACGCAAGCGAAGGCCGTACGCTCGCTTCGAGACCGAAACGCCGCAAGATCGGCTGCGCACAGTGGTGCCCGGCGCGTACGGCAATGCCTTCCCGGCTCAACGCCTGCCCCACCTCCTCGGTCGTATACCCCTTCAGCACGAACGAGAGCACGCTCGCTTTGTCGCGCGCCGTACCGACGAGACGCACGCCCGGCACCGGCGCGAGCACGCTCGTTGCGTACGCAAGCAAGTCGTGCTCATACCGGGCGATATTCTCGATGCCGATACGGCTCACGTAGTCGAGCGCCGCGCCGAGACCCACTGCATCCGCGATATTGCCCGTGCCCGCTTCGAAGCGCGCGGGTGCACCATGAAACACCGTCTTTTCGAACGTGACGTCCTGAATCATGTTGCCGCCGCCTTGCCACGGCGGCATGGCTTCAAGCACCTCGTGTTTGCCGTACACGACGCCAATGCCGGTCGGACCGTAAATCTTGTGGCCGGAAAACACGAAGAAGTCGGCGTCGAGCGCCTGCACGTCCACGCGCATGTGCGAGATCGACTGGGCGCCGTCGACGAGCGCTCTCGCGCCCGCGCGATGTGCGAGTTCCACGATCTCCCGCACCGGCACCACGGTCCCGAGCGCGTTCGAGACCTGCGTCACCGCAACGATCTTCGTGCGGTCGTTGAGCAGCTTGCGATACTCGTCGAGCAACACCTGGCCCGAATCGTCGACGGGAATCACGCGCAGCTTCGCGCCCTTGAGCGCCGCGAGCTGCTGCCACGGCACGATATTCGCGTGATGCTCCAGGTGCGAGACGATGATCTCGTCGCCCTCGCCGACGTTCTGCACGCCCCAGCTCTTGGCGATCAGATTGATCGCCTCGGTCGTGCCTCGCACGAACACGATCTCCTCGGGCGACGCAGCGTTGATGAAGCGCTGCACCGTTTTGCGGGCATGCTCGTAGGCGTCGGTCGCGCGCGCGGCCAGAGCATGCGCGGCGCGGTGAATGTTCGAGTTCTCGTGCGCATAGAAGTACGCGAGACGATCGATCACGGCCTGAGGCTTGTGCGTCGTGGCGGCGTTGTCGAACCAGATCAGCTGTTTGCCGTTCACCCGCTCCTGCAGGATCGGGAAGTCGCGGCGTACGGCGTTGACGTCGAAGGGCGGATGCGCGCCGCGCAGCAGGTCGCCCTGTGCGGCGCTGCCAGTGCGTGTGCCGGGCGCGACGCCCTCGCTTGCGTCGAGGAAATATCGCGCAGGCCCATCCTGGCCATTGGTGTCCCGTCGATTGAGCGCGAGCAGTTCACGCAGCGTGTCTTCGCCTGGCAGTCCGAATGTCTCCGGCGCAGCAAGGCCTCGCGAGGGCACCTCGATCTCCTGCGCCTCCCGGCGCCAGCCGTGCGTGTCCGCTTGCGTGAAATAGAACGGCGAGCGCTCGCTGGGCGCAACTGCGACCGGAACCGGCTCCTCCGGCGCATACGCCTGCGGCACGCCGAGCAGCGCGCCGCCCACGCGTGGCTCCAGCGCGGGCGCGATTGCGACGGCATTGTCCGGCAGTCCGTTTGCCGCCGCCGCATGCGGTGCGAGCGCCGGTGCGCGGTTGCCGAGCGAGAGCACGTGAGTCGGTGCGGAAGGCGCGAGGTTCGCGCCCGGCACCTTGCCCTGCGGCGGCGAGAAACCCGGCACGCCCGTGCCTGTGCCGGCCGGTCCCGCGAGCGGCGAGCCCGCGGGCGCCGGATTGCTGACCGAGGCGAGTATCGGCGCGGCCGCGGGCAACGCCGACGGCACGCCGCCAACGGCGCCGCTGCCCGCCGCGACTTCGGGCGCGCCCGCGCTGCCCGGCAGCGAGTTGAAGAACTCGTTGGCGAGCCGCGCGAGCGTAGCGGGGTCCGGCAGACCACCCGGCAGCGGCGCGCGCCCTGCCGCTGGCGGCAATGCCGCGGGATTAGCGGTAGGTGTCTGGATAGTCATGGTACTTGCCGATCTCCACGTCATCGAGGACAGCCAGCGCGTCCGGCGAGTGGACGGCCAATGAGCAATACAGCGAGATCAGGTACGACGCGATCGCCTGATTGTTGATCCCCATGAAGCGCACCGAAAGCCCGGGTCCCTGCTCGCCCGCCACACCCGGCTGATAAAGGCCCACCACGCCCTGGCGCTTGTCGCCCACACGCAGCAGCAGGATCTTCGTCTTGCCGTCGGCGACCGGCACCTTGTCGGACGGAATCAGCGGAATGCCGCGCCACGTGAGGAACTGCGAGCCGAACAGGCTGACCGTCGGCGGCGGCACGCCGCGCCGCGTGCATTCGCGGCCGAATGCGGCAATCGCCAGCGGATGCGTGAGGAAGAACGCGGGTTCCTTCCACACTTTCGTGAGCAGTTCGTCGAGGTCATCGGGCGTCGGCGCGCCAGTCAGCGGGAAAATGCGCTGGTCTTCCTCCACATTTGCCAGCAGGCCGTAGTCGGGATTGTTGATGAGCTGGCTTTCCTGCAGTTCCTTGATCGTCTCGATCGTGAGGCGAAGCTGCTCCTTGATCTGGTCGTGCGGGCTGCTATAGAGATCGGAGATCCGCGTGTGAACGTCGAGCACCGTGCTCACCGCGTTGAGGAAGTACTCGCGCGGCTGCTCCTCGTACGGCACAAAAGTCGTGGGCAGCGTGCCTTCGTCCTCGCGCGCGGTACACGCAGCCCGCACTGCTTCGGGGTCCTTAACGCGATTCAGACGGTAAATGCCGGCTTCGACAGGCACCCATTGCAGCAGATGCGTGAGCCAGCGCGGCGTGATCGTGGAAAGCTGCGGGACGGTCTTGGTGGCATTCGCCAGTTGCCGCGCGGCATTATCGCCAAGCGCGGTCTGGCCGCTCAGAGTCGTGGACATGAATGAAGGCTCCGGTTACTTATAACGAAAACTGCTTTGCTTATGAAGACGGCCGATTATGAGGAGAGCCATTCTCCGGTTCAACCGGCTATAGACATCAGGCGGACACAGGCGGCATCAAGCGCAATGGCGCGGCGCTGCGCGAAGCATGCGACGCCATTCCAGGCGCGAGTGCCCGTCCGAAAAGACATGCAATCAGGGAGACAGTGGAATGCCCGGCAGCACAGCGGCATGAACCGCGCCGCCGGCAAGCAGGTCGCCGATATCCACGCCTAGCGCGCGAGCGAGTTTCTCCGCCGTGACGATGGATGCGATGGCCGCGCCACGCTCGATTTCGCCGACGTAGGTCCGGTTCAATCCCGCATGCTCGGCGAGCCGCTCCTGCGACCACGCATGCGCTTCGCGCAGGCGCCGTACCGAGGCCCCGAAGTCATGAACGATGGCGCTCATCGCGATGCGCCCGCCGCAAGCGCAACCGGCGCGGCTGCGCCGGCCTCGGCCGTTGCGACCGCCGCCGGCGCGCGTGTTTCGTGGCGCGAGATGGCCTGCGTGACGTGCGCACCTGGCGGCACGCTTTCGGTCAGCCAGACGTTGCCGCCGATCACCGCGGCGCGCCCGAGGGTGACGCGCCCGAGTATCGTCGCGCCCGCGTAGATGACGACGTCGTCCTCGACAATGGGATGGCGTGCCAAGCCCTTTTCGAGGTTGCCGGCCGCATCGCGCGGAAAGCGCTTCGCGCCGAGCGTCACCGCCTGATAGACACGCACACGCTCGCCGATGACCGCGGTTTCGCCGATCACCACACCCGTGCCGTGATCGATGAAGAACGCGCTGCCGATCTGCGCGCCTGGGTGGATGTCGATGCCCGTGGCCGCGTGTGCGAGCTCCGAGATAATGCGCGCGAGCAGCGGCAAACCGAGGCGGTACAGCTCATGCGCAAGCCGGTGATGCGTGATGGCAAGCACGCCGGGGTAGCAGAGCAGCACTTCGTCCACGCTGCCTGCGGCGGGATCGCCGTTGAAGGCGGCGAGCACGTCGGTGTCGAGCAGCGAGCGGATGGCGGGCAGGCGCTGCGCGAACGCGCGCACCGCGGCCAGCGCGCGCGCATCGATCTCGTCCGGGGCGGCCTCCGCGTGCCGCGCCTTGTAGCGCAGTTCGAGCCGCGCCTGCGCAAGCAACGCATGCAGCGCCGCGTCGAGCGCGTGGCCCACATAAAAGTTTTCGCTCTCCTGGCGCAGGTCCGGCGGCCCGAGCCGCATGGGAAACAGCACGCCCTTGAGCGTCTCGACGACTTCGGCCAGCGCCTCGCGCGCCGGCAGGTCGCGGCCACCCGGCTCCAGCGCCCGCCGCTGCAGTTCACGCCATTGTTGCCGCACGCCCTGCAGCGCGTCGACGATTTCAGCCACATGAAATACGGTCACGCCAGTTCTCTCTTCGTTGTTCGCATGAATGATCCGGCGAGCGGGTGCGCAACCGGGGCTGCTTTCGCCCTGTCTAGTCCTGCACCCACGGCAGGCCATGAAAACGCCAGCCGTTATGCAAGCCGCGATGCCCCGCATCGTCCAGTTCGCCTTCGAAGCCTTCGGCTACGTTGAAGACGTGCGCAAAGCCCGCTTTGGCGGCGGCTTCGGCAGCCTGCGCCGAGCGGTTGCCGCTGCGGCACAGCAGCAAGACCGCGGCGGCCTTGCCGGTCTTCGCCTCCAGCTCGCGCACGAAGCGCGGATTGCGCGTCAGGCTCGTGCCGGTCGCCCAGGCCACGTGCAAGGTGTCGGGCACGTGGCCGACGAACTTGCGCTCCTCGCCGGTGCGCACATCCACGAGCACCGCCTCGCCCGCCTGATGGAGCGCCCACGCCTGCTGCGCAGTCACGCTGCCCGCATACGGCAAACCGGCCGCCCGCGCGGCGCCAAGCGCGGCTTCGAGATCCGCGTGCAACGGCTTTTCCTGCAATGCCACTGTCATCAGTGCCTCCATGTAATGTTGGCGGCACATCAGGCCCTTTGGGAGAAGCTGCCGCCTTTAGACATCAGGAATTCACTATGCGGGCAAGGCGGCGCGCGTCCAACCAATTAAAAATGCTATCCAAATGGGCATACGCTTCACATGCAATTACGCCAGTTCAGCGGTGATCGCAGACGGCTTGTGCATCGCGAACCTTCGGCGCGACACCGTCAGCCGGTCAGCGGCAAATCACTGCTCCACGGGAATCCACGGAGCGGTCGCCGCGTTGCTCGTGCGGAATGCCGGAAACTTCGTCCCCAGTTCGGCGACCGTGCGGATATCGTTCTTCACGAGATCGTCGCGCGTAACGAGCGTGGGCTTCACGACGATCTGATGGGCGAGCGGCTGCCCGGCCACGGCGATTGCCGCGGCGCGCACCGACACCGCGCCCACGACAGCGGGATTCGTCGCGGCCGTGGCCACCCACGCGCTGTTGGGCGCGCGAATCGCCTCGATGTCGGCGGTCGAGATGTCCGCACTGTAGATCCGCAGCTTGTCGCCGAGATTCGCCTCGTTCGCCGCGAGATTGGCGCCGCGCGCGAACTCGTCATAAGGCGCGATCACCACGCGGATATCCGGATGGGCGCGATAGGCGGCCGCCGCCTGATTCGCCACGGACTGCGCAATCGGATTGTCCACGGTGCCCCAGCGCGCTTTTTCCTGAACCCCCGGATGCTCGCGCTTGAACGATTGCCACACCGCGTCGCGGCGATCGAGCGGTGCGAACCCCGCCACGTAGACGTAGCCGGCGGAAAACGCCTTGCCGTTATCCTTCACGGCCTGCGCAAGCAACAGCGATGCGAGATCGCCGTCGCTCTGCTCGATCTGCGGGACCTTGGGGTTCGCGAGATTGACGTCGAACGCAATGACCTTGATGCCCTTGTCGAGCGCCTGCTGAACGACGTCGCCCAACGACTCGGGCAAGCCGTGATTGACGATGATGGCGGACACGCCGAGATTGATGGCCTGCTGGATCTGATCGCGCTGCTGCGCCGCGTCCTGACGCCCTTCGTAAATGCGCAGATCGATGCCGAGCGCCTTCGCCTGCTTCTGTGCGCCCGCTTCGTAGGCCTGGAAGAAGTCGCCCTCGGAAATATAGTTGACCAAAGCGACCTTGACGCCGCCTTTGTCGAACGGCGCCGGCGCGCCCTTCAGCGCCTCGGCGTGCGCAGCGAGCGAGCCAACAAGGTTCGCAGCGCACAGCGTGAATGCGCCAAGCGCGCGGCGCGCCGAAGAACGGCGGCGCGATGCGCCGTTGCGAATGAGCTGGTGAATCAATGTCTTCATGACGTTCCCGTTGTGTGTGTGTCTGGATCAATTCCAGGCGTGACGCGCCGGCTTCACGCCGTTGAGGTAGTAATTCCCGACGAGGTGATACTTCCAGCGCACCGGGTCATGCAGCGTATGGGTGCGCGCATTGCGCCAGTGACGGTCGAGATTGTGGACACTGAGCGTCGCCTGGGTGCCGGCCAGTTCGAACAGCTTCTCCCCTGCTAGCAGGGCGATTTCCGTCGTCAGCACCTTCGCCTCTCCCACGGCGACCGAGGCGCGCGCCACGTCGTCCTCCGTCGTCGCACCCTGTGCCGCGAGTTCGTCGAGCACGCGCGCCGCGCGTTCGAGCAAGGCCTCCGCGGCATGCAACTGGATGTGCAGATGCCCGACCTCACGGATCGTCAGCGGATCGTCGCTCGCGCGCTCGACACCGCTGTCGACCCACGGCCGGGTGCGCGCACGCACGAACGCGAGCGTGTCGTCGATCGCGGCGCGGGCAATGCCCGCATCGATCGCGGCCTGGATGATCTGCGAGAGCGGACCATTGAGCGTGGGCTGCTCGGAAACGCGATGCGCGGGCAACACGAGACTGGCCGGCACGCGTACGCTTTCGAGCGTGACGGTGCCGCTCGCGGTGGTGCGCTGGCCAAAACCGGACCAGTCGTCAACCACGCTGAGCCCTTGCGTGCCTCGCGGAATATAGGCGAGCCATCCCCTGCGGTCCTCGTCGAGTCCGAGCACGGGCACGAAATGGGCAAATAGCGCGCCCGTCGAATAGAACTTGGTGCCGTCGACCACGTAGTGGTCCCCGTCACGGCGCACCCGTGTTTTCAGGTCGAGCACATGCTTCGTGCCCTTCTCCGAGAAACCGTTGCCGAAGCGCTTGCCGGCGAGCACCTGGCCGAACAGGCCACGCTTTTGCTCCTCGGTGCCCGTTAGCGCGATCACGTCGACGAGACCGAAGTGGTTCTGCGGCAGTTGCCCGAGCGACGCGTCCGCGGCGGCAATGAGCTTGACCACTTCCGTTAGGGTAACGAACGAAACGCCAGCGCCGCCGTATGCCTTCGGCACCGTGATGCCCCACAGGCCCGAGCGCGAAAACCACTCGACTTCTTCATGCGGCAAACGCCGCTCGCTATCGCGCAGCGCGGCGCCCTCGGCCAGCCGTGCGGCCAGTTCCTTTGCAACCGCTATCGCCTCGCTGTCCGTGGCGATGACATGTGCGGCTTCGGTTGCGGGTGTGGCACCCTGTGCCGCGATGTCTGCCAGTGTCTCTGCCATGTTGTGCTCCGCTCGATCAGGTTGTATGACTCGCAAACCAGAAAATAAAATCTGCCGGCCTTCGGATGGCGTCAGTCGCGGCCTTGCGTCCTGCGGCCGACGCTGAACGTAAATGCCAGCGCCACGACCAGCAACGCACCTTTGATGAAGTCCTGGAGGTAGTAAGGCGCGTTGAGCATCGTGAGACCGTTGAGCAGCACGCCAACGAACACGGCGCCGACGACCGTGCCCGGCACGTTGGGCCGCTTTGCGCCCCACACTGCGTAGCCCACGAGTGCCGCCGCCACCGCGTCGAGCAGCAACGAATGCCCAGCGCTCACGTCGCCGCGACCAACGCGCGCGGCAATGAGCAGTCCGCCGAGTGCCGCGATCGTCGCCGAAGCGACATACGCGCCCATCCGGTAACGGGCCGTGGGCGCGCCCGCCAGTCGCGCCGCGTTCTCGTTGCCGCCGATGGCATAGATCACGCGACCCCACCGCGTCGAGCCCATGACAGCCGAAACGAGCACGGTCAGCACGAGCAGCACGAGCACGGGAACGGGCACCACCTCGAAGAAGCGTGCGCGTCCGAGCGCGAGAAACGCAGCCGGAAACATGCCGCTTGCTTCGGTGCCGTCCGGCAGGATCGTGCCTGTGGCCAGAGAACGGCCGCCCGTCGGAATCAGTTGCAGCCCGGCGAGCAGGAAGAGCGTGCCGAGCGTCGCAAGCTGGTCCGGCACATGCAGGCGCGTGATGAGCAGGCCGTTGAACAGCCCCGCCGCGACGCCAAGCGCGAGACACGCGAGCACGGCCTCCCAGGTGCTGCCGTGCCACACCACGAGCACGTAGCTCGCGGCCATCTGCGCGGAGGCGGCGACGCTCCCCACCGAAAGATCGAAGCCGCCAGCGGCGAGCGTGATCGTCACACCGATGCCGAGCAACGCAACAATCGATACGGCCTGCAGGATGCTGAACAGGTTGGCGATATTCAGAAACGCCGGTTCACGTACCGTGAAGATCACCACGAGCGCAGCGAGCACGATCAGCAGCCCGGCGCGTTCGAGCGCGACGAAAAGGCCGCGGCGATGCCGTGCAGTCTCGTGACGGGCGGGAGAGTCTTCGGTGGCGAGTGTCGGCGTGACGGATCTCATGATTCAGTGGGCGAGGTGGGAGACTGTGGAGTCCTGATGATCGATCGCGCCGCGATCGAACGAGACGATGCGGTCGGCGACTTCGTGCGCCTCTTCGAGGTCGCTGACGAAAACGAGCGTCGCGCGACCGGCCGCGCGACGACGCAATGTGGCAGCGATATCGGCTCTAGCTCCCGCATCGACGCCCTGAAACGGCTCATCGAGCAGGAGCAGCCTCGCGGGCTCGGCGTGCCAGCGCGCAAGCAGCACCTTCTGCTGGTTGCCGCCCGACAGCCGTGAGACGCGGTCGTCCGGTCCCGAGCAGCGAATGCCGAACGCCTCGATCGCGGTGCGCGCCTCGGCGTGCTCGCGTTCGTGCGGCAACGCGCCGCCGCGCCGCCAGCGCGACAAGAACGGGAAGCTGATCGTGCCGGCGATCGATGCGAACGCCACCGTGTCGGGAAAGAGCGATGTGCGCCACCGGTCTTCACCCGCGAGAAATACGCCTGCGCGAATCGCCTCTGCGGGCGTGCGCGGCGCCCAAGGGCGCCCGTAGAGTTCCATCTGGCCCGCTGCCGCTCGCAGCGCGCCGAAAATCACCTGCGCGAGCCGCGACTTGCCCGCCCCGACCGGGCCGACAATCGCGACGATCTCGCCCTGCGCCACCTCGAGATCGAATGCATCGCAACCCGGCGCGAGACGCAGACCGCGCAACCGCAGCGCAGGCTGCACCGATTGCGCACCGGCCAGCCGCGTGTGAGGCAAGGTTCGCGCCGCCGCCAGCGGCCGGCCGATCATCGCTTCGAGCGCAGCGTCGTAATCCACCGGCGCGTGCTGCTCACCGACAATGCGGCCATCGCGCAGGATCGAAACGCGTGAAGCGAGCCTTCGGAGGTCGCCCAGCCGGTGCGAGACGAGCAACACGGCTACGCCCTCGGCCCGCAGGCCTTCGACGAGCGCGTAAAGCCGCTGCGCCTCGCTTGCAGAAAGGCTGGCCGTCGGCTCGTCGAGGATCAGCAGGCGCGGGCGCGACGCCAGTGCACGTGCGATCACGACGCGTTGCTGCCCGGCAAGCGAGAGCGAGCCGAGCGGCGCGTCGAGATCGGCTTCGAGCGCCACGCGCGCGGCCAATGCGCGCGCGCGTTCCCGGCGCGCGGACCGCGGCGTCCACCAGTGCGCGTGGCCGTCACACAGCGCGTCGAGCAACAGATTGTCGGCAACCGACAGCGCGGGCACTACCGCGTCGGCAATGCTCTGATGCACCGTGGCGACGCCCAGGCGCTTCGCCGCCTGCGGTGAAGCGGGCGCGTAAGATTTCCCGCCTAGCGTGAGCGAGCCTTCGTCGGGCAGGTTCACGCCGCTCAGGATCTTCACGAACGTCGATTTGCCCGCCCCGTTCGCGCCCATCAGCGCGACGACCTCGCCCGCGCGGATGGAAAAGTCGAGCCGCGATAGCGCAACGGTTGCGCCAAAGCGCCTGGTGATCGCATGAGCAGTCAGAATCGGAGCGGACATCGCAGCGTACGCGTTCGCGCATCGAAGGTTGGCATTGGCACTCATCCTAGCGAGGCGCGGCAGTCAGCCAAACGAAGCGATGCTCATATTCATGCGCCCCCGATTGATAAGGGAAACTACATAACAGTTGCTGCGCAGCGCTTCCGCGATGACAGCGCAATCGCTGTCATCGCGCGGCGCGCCTCCACGCAAATCCGGCAAACCGATATCGATTCGACAATCGGTTATTGGAGTGGCGTCACACGCCTTCCTATACTCATCCTCTTCGTCCCGTGCCAACGGGCGTGCATGCTGCCTCAAACGGCTACGCGGCCCTTGCCGCGCGCAGTGTTGTTACCCCTCATTCGAGAACGAAAGCATGAGTTCATCGCGATCCGACGACACACTCTCCAGCGGCGCCGACTACGACGCCCTCGCCGCCCGTTTCCTCCCCGCCTTCGCGGAAATCGCCGATGATGCCGCCGAGCGCGATCGCACACGCAGCCTGCCGCACGAAGCGGTCGCCCTGCTCAAGAAAGCGGGCTTCGGCGCCGTACGCGTTCCCGCGCGTCACGGCGGCGCAGGCGCCTCGATCGAGCAACTGTTCCGCCTGATCATCGAACTGGCGGCGGCCGATTCGAATTTGCCGCAGGCGCTGCGCGGCCACTTCGCCTTTGTCGAAGACAAGTTGAATGCGCCGGCGGACGAGGACCAGCGCGCCTGGCTCGATCGTTTCGCGGGCGGGCAGCTGGTTGGCAATGCGTGGACCGAAGCGGGCGATGTGGCGCTCGGCCAGATCAACACGAAGGTGAGCCGCCGCGATGGCCGGTTCGTGCTGAACGGCGCGAAGTACTACAGCACCGGCAGCCTCTACGCTGACTGGATCGACGTCTTCGCGCAGCGTGACGACGACGGTAGCGACGTCATCGTCGCGGTGAATGTGCACCAGCCCGGCGTGATTCGTGAAGACGACTGGGACGGCTTCGGCCAGACGACGACCGGCAGCGGCACCACCGTGTTCCGGAACGCCGAGGTGCACGCGCGCCATGTCATCGACTTCGGCCGCCGTTTCAAGTATCAAACCGCGTTCTATCAGCTGTTTCATGTCGCCACGCTCGCGGGCATTGCGCAAGCCGCGCAACGCGACGCCGCCGCGCTCGTGCGCAGCCGCAAACGCATCTACAGCCACGGCAATGCCGCGCGAGCGAGCGACGACGCGCAGATCCAGCAGGTGGTGGGCGAGATCGCCTCGTGGGCCTATGGCGCACGGGCCGTGACCTTGCAGGCCGCGCAGGCGGTGCAGCGCGCGTACGAGGCACGCTTTGGCGGCGACGACGAAGCCGAGCGCGCGGCGAACGTGGAGGCCGAAATCGCCTCGGCGCAGAGCCAGCTCGTCGCCTCCGAGTTCGCGCTGCGCGCCGCGACGCATCTGTTCGACGCGCTCGGCGCCTCGGCCATCCGCGCAAACCACGCGCTGGACCGGCACTGGCGCAATGCACGCGCCGTGTCGTCGCACAATCCGCTCGTCTACAAAGCGAAGATCGTGGGCGACTGGACCATCAACGGCACTGAGCCGCCCTTTGTCTGGCAAATCGGCAACGGACCGAAACGCGGGAGCCAATGACCATCATGAGCAAAACCATCCGTTTCAATGCCTTTGAAATGAACTGCGTGGCGCATCAGTCGCCGGGCCTCTGGACGCATCCGCGCGACCGCTCCTGGCAATACAAGGACCTCGCCTACTGGACCGATCTCGCGAAGATCCTCGAGCGGGGGGTGTTCGACGCGATCTTCATCGCGGACGTGATTGGCTACTACGACGTCTACCAGGGCAGCAACTACCACGCGCTTCATCAGGCGGCCCAGATCCCGGTGAACGATCCCTTGCAGCTTGCCGCGCCCATTGCGATGGTCACGTCGCACCTGGGCATTGGCATCACCGCCTCCACGAGCTTCGAGCACCCGTACACGTTTGCGCGCCGCCTCTCGACCGCCGATCACCACACGCAAGGGCGCCTCGCCTGGAACATCGTGACGTCGTATCTCGAGAGCGGCGCGAAGAACATCGGGCAAGGCGGCCTGCGCGACCACCACGACCGCTACGAAGTCGCGACCGAATACGTAGAAGTGCTCTACAAGCTGTTCGAGGGCAGCTGGGAAGATGACGCCGTGGTGCGCGACCGCGAACGGCGCGTGTTCACGCATCCGGAGAAAGTGCACGAGATCGGTCACAAGGGCAAACACTTCGAAGTGCCAGGCTATCATCTTTGCGAGCCTTCGCCGCAGCGCACGCCGGTGCTGTTCCAGGCGGGCGCATCCGGTCCAGGCAAGACGTTCGCGGCGCAGCATGCCGAATGTGTGTTCGTCGCCGCGCTCTCGCAGGCCCAGCTGCGCGACTACGTCGCGGATGTACGCCGCCAGGCAGCGCTCGCCGGTCGCGACGCGCACAAGCTGTTGATCTACAACCTCGTCACCGTGATCGTCGACGAGACTGACGCAAAGGCATTGGCGCGCTTCGAGGAGTACCAGCGCCATGTCTCCTATGACGGCTCGCTCGTGTTCATGTCGGGCTGGACCGGCATTGACTTCGGCCAGTACCTGCCGACCGACACCGTGAAACGCGTGCAGACGAATGCCATTCACTCCGCCGTCGATCATCTCTCAGGCGGCGACAAAACGTGGACGATCGAGTCGCTGGCGCGGTGGGGCGGCATCGGCGGAATGGGGCCCGTGTTCGTGGGCTCCGCCGCGACGGTGGCCGACATTCTTCAGGAGTGGGTCGAGGCCACGGGCGTAGACGGCTTCAACCTGGCCTACGCGGTCGCGCACGAGACGTTCGAGGACATCGTGAACCTGCTCGTACCCGAGTTGCAGCGACGCGGCGTGTACCCACGCGACTACGCGCCGGGCACGCTGCGCGAAAAGCTGTTCGGCGCCGGCGCGCGGTTGCCCGACGAGCATCCCGCGGCGCGCTTTCGCGATATCGAACGCGTGAAGCGCGAACTCGCGGCGCGCGCCAGTGAAACGGGCACCGTTCAAACGCCGGAAGACGCGGTCGCCGCCTTGCCGCACGAATAGTCAGATCGCGTACGCCAGCACTGCCGCTTCATCCGCCGCTGCGGCCCATCCGTCGTCATATTCCGCTACAGCATATGCATAGCGAATGTGGCTGTTTTGCAGCCACGCGCGCGCCTCGTAGAATCGGTCCGCTCTTCGATGACCACGCTACTGAACCTTTAACTATTCCTTCTCGATCATGAAAGCCATTCGCTCCGTTCTCGTTGCCGCGCTCCTGTCGGCCGTTGCCGCCGTACCCGCCCTCGCCGCCGATGACCTCGCACAAGTCAAGACGTCCGGGGTGTTTCGCGTCGGTACCGAAGGCACGTACGCACCGTTCACTTACCACGACGAAACAGGCAAGCTGACGGGCTTCGACGTCGACATTGCAACGGCCATCGCACAGCGGCTCGGCGTGAAGCCACAATTCGTCGAGGGCAAGTGGGACGGCCTGATCGCCGGCCTCGACGTCAACCGCTATGACGCGGTGATCAACGAGGTTTCGATCACGGACGCGCGCAAGGTCAAGTACGATTTTTCGACGCCGTATATCTCGACGCATGCGGTGCTGATCGTGCGCTCGGACAATACGAACATCCACTCCTTCGACGACCTCAAAGGCAAGAAGTCGGCCAATACGCTGACCAGCAACTTCGGCAAGCTCGCGGCATCGCACGGCGCCGATGTCGTGCCGGTGCAAGGCTTCAACGAATCGATCGATCTGCTGACCTCGGGCCGCGTGGACGCCACCGTAAACGACTCGCTTTCGTTCCTCGACTTCCAGAAGCACAAGCCCGACGCCAAACTCAGGATCGCAGCCACCGACACCTCCTCCGCCGGCGACCAGTCCGGCGTGCTGCTCCGCAAGGGCAACCCCGAGCTGGTCGCGGCAGTCGACAAGGCGCTCGCGGACATCAAGGCCGACGGCACCTACGCCAAAATCTCCCGGAAGTACTTCGGCAAAGACATTTCGCAATAAGGCGGACTGAACGATGCCTGCATGGCTGCATCTGATGGCGCAATCGTTGTGGCCACTGCTCTACGCGGGACTGGTGTTTACCGTCCCGCTCACGCTGGCTTCCTTTGCAATCGGCATGGCGCTTGCGTTCTGCGCGGCGCTCGTACGCCTGTTCGGACAGCGCTGGGCGGTCGCCGCCGTGCGCTTCTATATCTGGCTCTTTCGCGGCTCGCCGCTACTCGTGCAGCTGTTCGTCATTTTCTACGGACTGCCCAATGTGGGCATCGTGTTCGATCCGTTGACGGCGGCGATCATCGGCTTTTCGCTCAATGTCGGCGCCTATAACGCGGAAGTCATTCGCGGCGTGATCGAATCCATTCCGCGCGGGCAGTGGGAAGCGGCCTATTCGATGAACATGACGCGCGCGCAGGCGTTGCGCCGCGCCATCCTCCCGCAGGCGATCCGCGTGGCATTGCCCGCCCTCTCGAACTCGTTCATTTCGCTCGTGAAGGACACCTCGCTCGCGGCGGTGCTGACCGTGCCGGAAATCTTCCAGGCCGCCCAACGCATCGCGGCCGTGACTTACGAACCCCTGATTCTCTATACCGAGGCCGCGTTGATCTACCTGGTGTTCAGTTCCGTGCTCTCGCAGGCGCAGGGCCGGCTCGAAGCGCGCTACGGCCGCCACGCCTTGTTTTCGGTGGGGCGCTGATGATCCGTATCGAGCAAATCCACAAGTCGTTCGGCGAGCATCGGGTTCTCGCAGCCATCGACCTGACGCTCAAACCCGGCAGCGTCACCGCGCTGATCGGACCTTCGGGCAGCGGCAAAAGCACGCTCCTTCGCTGCATCAACTTGCTGGAAGTCCCCGACTCGGGCGCGTTGAACGTGGGCGACGCCCGCGTGGAGTTCGGCCCGCGCCGCCGGCTGTCTCACGGCGAAATCGCGTCGGTTCGTAGACATACCGGCATGGTATTCCAGAACTTCCAGCTATTTCCGCACCTGAGCGTCATCGAGAACGTGATGGAAGGACTGCTGACGGTCCTGAAGTGGGACAAGGATCGCGCCCGCGAGCGCGCGGCCACGCTCCTCGCGAAGGTCGGAATCGCCCAGAAGGCCGACGCGTGGCCGTCCACGCTGTCGGGCGGGCAGCAGCAGCGCGTGGCCATTGCACGCGCGCTCGCCCCCTCACCGCAGGTATTGCTATGCGACGAGCCGACCTCGGCGCTCGACCCCGAGCTTTCCGCCGAAGTCGTGGAGGTGCTCAGGCAGCTCGCGCTGGAGGGTACGACCATGCTGATGGCAACGCATGACCTGCGGCTCGCGGCTTCCGTCGCGCACGACGCGGTCTTCCTCAAGGATGGCGCGATCGTCGAAGCCGGACCGTCCAGCGAACTCTTCTCGCGCCCGCGCGATGCGCGCACGGCGCGCTTCGTCTCCACGCTCACGCAAGCGCTGCCGGCATTCTGATCCTACGCGGCGCATCACCCCGCCGCCCGCAGGCCGCGCTGATCGATCCACAGGCGCGCCCAGCGTGAGGCATACGCGATGGCGTGATCGGGCTCGAAAAAATAATCGAGCGCTTCGAAAGAAAACGACGTTTCAAGCGCCGGCGACCTGTTCTCGATGGTCAGGTTCGCCGCATAGAGTCCGCTTGGCAGCGCATGCGCGGACGGTTCGACGTTGTATCCCTTGTATCGCATGTAGGTTCCCGTGAAAGCAGGCGCGGACACGAGCGTCCGCGGCACTTCATGCTAGTGCGCGAAACGCGCGCAGCCAAAGAATGTTTTGGCGTTAGCAAATCAGCGCGGCCGCCGATTCGGGATTACCGTTTGGCCTCGATGTCGTTTGCGTGCATTCGCATCGCTGCCAAGCGGGCAGATCGTGTCGCCGCATGATAAGGATTACGTATGATCTGATAAAGCCGCCATGCGCCGCCCCCTCGCCCGAGCGGTATCAACAATATCTGCCTGGCAACGCGCGTGACGCGATGAACGCCTACCTGGAATGGGAGTATGGTCTCGTCGCTCAACTCGGGAAAGACGGCACGCACGGCTTTTTTGTGATCTGAACGCCCCGTTCACGCCATTGCGCCTGCAGCGCTTCGGCGCTGCCGCCGGAAGAACTGCCACATCATCGACATCGCGTCGGGGCCTCGATCCGAATGAAACGGCTCGCTCGGGTCGCCGCCGCTCCATGCGTGCCCGAGCCCTCGAACAACGCATACCCGTACGACGAGCCTGCCCGCCTTGACATAGTCGGTGTACGCCACCGCGTCGCGGCTATAGCTGCGTATTTCGCCAACGCGCAATTCGCTCTGCGCGTCGAGCAGCCGGTTGACTCGCGCGAACTGCATGCCAAGTTGCATCGCGTTGCGCCTCGCCACGACCGCGTCGAGTTCGCCTTGCACGATGAAGGCGGGCATGCCCGGATGCACGGCGACGTCGAGCGCGGCATCGACGAGATGCACCGGTTCTTCGCGGCTCGCGTGACGCATGACGCTCATCGCGCTCATCGTGGAGGTGGCCGCGCCGAATACCGGCCCGGAGTGCAGGCCAACGGCTGCGAAACGCCACGGATAGCGCATGGCGAGCACGGACGCGAGCCCCGCCCCCGCCGAGATGCCCGCCAGGTAGACGCGTTCGCGATCGAATCCGTGCTCGCGCACGATCGCGTCGACAAGCGATGCGACCGCTGGCGCCTCCGACTGCGCATGATCGCCGTGCCAGTGCCAGCAGCGCTGTGCATGCGCCGTTTTCGCCTGCTCGGGAAGCAGCACGGCAAAGCCTGACCGATCCGCCAGCCGGCAAACGCGCGTGCCCGCGGCGAACGATTCCGCCGTTTGCTTGCAGCCGTGCAGCATGACCACGAGCGGCATGGCCCTGGCCACGCCGGCGGGCAGATAGAGCGCATACGCGAGATGGTTGATGAGATGCCCGGCCCTGGGCGGCGCGGAATGCCAGGAACGCAACCACCTGCCGCCCGTGCCCGCCGGTTGCGCATGCGCCACGTGCGCGTTGCCGGTGTGTTTCGCCGATTTGGTTCCCGGCTTCGCGACGTGCGTGGGCTTCGCGGCCTTCGCGGGCGCCGTTTTACGTGCGGCGGCCTTTTTCTTCGGTCGCGTTGTGCTCATGCGGGTGAGCAGTTCGAGACCCTTGAGCCAAACGTTGGTCTTTTTCCTGGGCATGAGCAATGGCGACAAGGCGTTTTGTTCACGTCACGCCAGGAGCCACGCGGCGGACAGCGCGACACAGCGATCGTGTCGCTGCGAGTCCAACCATCATAGCGGCCCTGACCTTGCGCTGAATTTTGCGTGACAGCGCGCCGCTAACCGCTCCCGCGTCACGCGTGTCGCTGGCGCTATAATTTCGGCGACCGTTGCTGCGCCGCCCATTCCACCATTCCCGTGACTGCTTCCACACCCAACGCCCCGCCGCGCCCCACGCTGTTCGGACTCTTTCTGATATTCAGCCGCATTGGCTTGACGAGCTTTGGTGGCGGTTTGAGCGGCTGGCTGCTGCGCGAATTCGTTCAGGATCGCCACTGGATCAGCGAAGAGGACTTCCTCAACGGGCTCGCCATCTCGCAGGCGCTGCCCGGCATCAACGTCAAGAACATGGCGATCTGGATCGGGCATCGGCTGCTGGGCTGGCGCGGGGCCGCCGTGGCCGTCACCGGTATCGTCGTGCCGCCCGCGTGCCTGATCATCGTGATTGGCAGCGTGGTCGGCGCGCTCATCTTCCATCCGCTCACGCAGATTCTGATTGCCGGCGCCGCGGCTGCGGCCACAGGATTGTCGCTGTCGATGGGCGTCGTGACCGCGCGACGCGTGCGGCGGCAAATCCTTCCGCTGCTGCTCATGGCGGCGACTTTTCTTGCAATCGGCATTCTGCGTTTGTCGCTGGTGTGGGTGGTCGTCATCGGCGGCACGGTTAGCGTGCTCTACGAATACGTGGCGATCCGCCGGGGTGCGCGATGAATGCACGCCTGCTCGGTCAGCTGGCTGCCATTTTCGCGCCACTTTCGCTCGTGACGATCGGCGGCGGCCAGGCGATCGTCGCGGAGATTCAGCGCCAGGTCGTGCAAGTGCATCCCTGGATGACGCACTCGCAATTCGCCGCCGACTTCGCGATTTCACGCATGGCACCGGGCCCGGGCTCGCTGCTCGTCACGCTGATCGGCTGGCAGGTTGCCGGTTTCTGGGGTGCGCTCGTGGCGACCGCCGCGCTCCTGCTGCCAACGGGCTTCCTGATCTACGGCGTCACGCATATCTGGGGCCGCTATCAGGGCGCGGCGTGGCAGCTCGCGCTCGAGCGCGGCCTGCGTCCCATCGCGGCCGGCATGATGCTCGCGGCGGGCTGGGTGCTGCTCAAATCGCTGAACGGCGGCCTTCCCGCGAAGGCGATTGCCGTCGTATCGCTTTGCGTGCTGCTCAGAACGCGCGTCAGTCCGCTGGTTCTTCTCCTGGCCGGCGCGCTTGCGCTCGTTGGCGTGAGCCTGACCGGTGCGGGTCTGCCGCACTGGCTCCAGGTACAGCTCACGTAAAAAACACGCCGCCGTTACAACTCCACGGGAATAGCAGCCCACCCGCCGCGGTATACCCATTGCAGTCTCCGTTGATGCGACCGTGCTCCAGCCGGTCGCAGTACCACGCAATTTCATCAGGAGTTCGAAATGATTAACCGCCGCCCGTTTTTTGCCTTCCTCGTCGCGACTGCTTGCATCGGCGCCGTCTCCACCGCTTCCGCGCAAGGACTCACGCGCGCCCAGGTGCGCCAACAGCTGATCGAAGCGCAGGCCAACGGCTCGCAATTCGTGACCGATACCTCGTATCCCGATGTGAGCCCCGTATTCGCGCAACAAGTCGCGCATGCGAAGGCACAACAGCAACAACAGGCACCCAGCGGCATGGGCGCGCCCATGCAAGGCACGAGCGACTCCGGCGCGCCGCACGCGGCGTGCGTCGGGCCGGTGAGCTTCTGCAACCTGTATTCGGGTAGCTGAAAGCGACTGCCGCCTCCCGCTAGTCGCCCCTGCCGCAGTCGAACGCCCCGCTCAGGACGAGCGGGGCATCGCGCGCGCCTTTTTCGCCGCCGCCCTCTACCGCCCCCCCCAAGCGTCCTGGCCAGCCGCAGTGTCGGCAACGCGCCATATTCGATGCGCCGGGCATGCACCGGCACGCCGTCGTGCAGACTTTCGTGCGCTACAGGACAAACCCTGCCCCCCAATTGTCTTGTGGCGTGACTACACTATGTGCGTCGGCATTCGTTTGCTATCCGCGTTCGCGTGCCGCCCGCCAGCACGATGACCACTGGGAGGTGTGCTGTGCTCCGCCTGAACTTCGCCCGCAATTCGCGCTCCGCGGCAGCGCTTGCCCTGGCGCTTGCCAGCGCTTTCTGTTTTGATGCTAACGCGGCCACGCCGCCTGCGGCCTCCACCAAGCCGCCCGCCAGTAAAGCAGCCGCCGATAAGGCCGCAAACGACAAGGCCGCAAACGACAAGGCGGCTAACGACAAGGCCGCCAGCGACAAGGCAGCCGCGCAGCCGGCCGCCGCCGAGACGTCCGCGCCGGCGGCCGCCACACCCGACTTCTTCTCGCTCGCCGAGCGCTACGGTCCCGCCGTCGTGCACGTGATCGCGCGCAGCGCCGACGACCCGTCCGCGCAGCCCGAGCAGGAGGCCATCGACGCCGACGATCCTTTCTTCGCCTTCTTCAGGCGCGCGCCGAAGCCGGCGTCCGACGCGGACGCCAGCGGGCCGCGCGTGATGACAGGCATGGGCTCCGGGTTCATCGTCAGCCCCGATGGCGTCGTGCTCACCACGGCGCATGTCGTCGACAGCGCCGGGCAGGTGACCGTGCGGCTCACGGACAAGCGCGAGTTCAAGGCGGAGGTGGTCGGCGTCGACCCGCAAAGCGACGTTGCCGTGCTGCAGATCGACGCGCACGGTCTGCCGTTCGTGAAGCTCGCCGAAACGGCGAAGGTGCACGCCGGTGAGCCGGTGCTCTCGATCGGCTCGCCGGACAGTTACCAGAACACCGTGACGACGGGCATCCTCAGCGCGACTTCGCGCACGCTGCCCGACGGCAAGTCGTTCCCGTTCCTCCAGACCGACGTGGCGGTCAACCCCGACAACTCCGGCGGGCCGATCTTCAATCGCGCGGGCGAGGTGATCGGCATCGACGTGCAGATCTACGCCGACACCGGCCGCTACGGCGGCCTGACCTTCGCGATTCCGATCGACGCCGCCAACCAGTTCCGCGCCCAGTTGCAGGCGAGCAAGGCGGCGAACGCCGGCGGCGCCAATGCGGCGAACGCGGCGAATGGAGCCAACGGGGCAAACGCGGGCAACGGCGGCACGATCCGCACGTTCGGCATGCAGGTCGAAGACGTGAGCCCCGGGCTCGCGGCGGCGCTCGGCTTGCCGCACGCGGGCGGCGCGCTCGTCGATTCCGTCGACCCCGCCTCGCCCATGGGCAAAGCGGGTATCCGGGCCGGCGACGTGATCATGCAGGTCGGCACCAAACCCGTCGACCGGGCCGCGACGCTCGCCGCCGCGCTCGCAGCGGTGCCGCCCGCCACGCCGGCTGCGCTCAAGGTGATCCGCAACCGGCGCCCGGCGGTGGCCGGGTTCTCGAACACCGCGTACGAGGCCAAGGCGGAGGATGCGCCTGCTGCTGCGGCAGGCGCAGCAGGCGCAACAGGGGCAGCAGCGGCACAGGCAGCCGACGCCGAACAGGCAGCGGAAAAGACCGACGCGCCAGTCGCGCCCGCCGCCGGGGATGCGGCAAGCAAGGCGCCGCCGGCCAATGTGCACGCCATGAAGACGGTGATGACGGACACGGGCGCCCCGCTCGCCCAACCCGTCGCCGCGCAGGCCCCGCGGCACGCCGCGGACCGCATCGGCCTCGTCGCGCACGCGCTGAGCGAAGAGGAAAAGCGCTCAACCGGCCTGCCGCTCGGTTTGATGGTGGACGCTTCGACCGGCCCCGCCGCGACGGCGGGCGTGCGGGCTGGCGACGTCGTGCTGTCGCTCGACGACACGCTAGTCGAATCGCAGGAGGAAGCCGCCGCGCTCGAAGCCAAGGCGACGAAGAGCGTGTCGCTGCTGATTCAGCGCAACAACGCGCGCAGCTTTGTTGCGGTGAAGCTCAGGTGAAGTTCAGGTGAAGTTCAGCTGACAGGCCTGGAACAAACAAGCGCGGCACGGCGGCCTGACAAGCCGCCGTGCCCGCGCCCGGCGGTGCTCAACTCGGCGTCAACTGCGCATAAACGTCGTGCGCGAGCTGCAAAAGCGCCTTGCGGTCGATACCGCCGGAAAGCGCGTACCCGAAGTCGCCGTCCACCCAATAGAACACGTTCACCGGTCCATCCTGATACAGCTTGAACGCCGTGGTGTTGGCGCTCGTCTTGCGGTGCGAGATACACAGCGTCACGCGCTCGCCTTGCGCGTTGTGATACATGAACTGCGCGACCTGGCCGCCGTCGTCGGCGGGCAACAAGCGCCCGCCCGAAAGCTCGAAGCCGCTCTTCGACAGCATCGGCGCGCGCACATTCGTGCCGAGCCGGTTGGCGAGCCACTTCACGAAGTCCTGCTCCTGGCTGTCGTCCATTGCGTCGGGCCGCACCACCGTCGGCATGTAGACCACGTGTGCGAGCGCCGCCTGCCGTGCGAAGCGCATGGAGCCGTCCGCGCTCACCGCGTGCAGCTCGCCGCCGCCCGCCACGCCTGCGGGTCCGCCTGTGGCGCCCGTGCCGCTCATGCCGTAGTGCATGCCCCAGCCGATTGCCACGCCCAGCACGAGCGTCGCCGCGAGGCCCGCGAAGCGCGGCCAGTTCGACGCCGGCCGCGTGTTTTGCACCGTTTGCACCGTTTGCACCTGCGGCTCGGGCTCGGGCGCGGCCACGCGCAGGCGCGCGGGCAGCGGCTCGTTGAGCACGCGGTCGTAACGCTCGTGCAGCAGGTTGTTGAGCGCGAAGAAGTCGCTCGCGCGCGCGGCAAGCTCGGGATTGCGCTCGAGTTCGCGCTCCACGTCGGCGCGGCGCGCCTCGGAAAGCGTGCCGTCCACGTAGGCGTGGATCTCGTCTTGCGTGACTGGATTTTGTTGTTCGCTCATCGCACCACCTTCAGATTCGCACGCGGGACGGAACCGGCCATGAGCGCGCGCAGGCGCTCACGTCCCCTCGACAGACGCGACATGACCGTACCGATCGGGATGTCCAGCGCCAATGCGACGTCGGCGTAACTCATTTCCTCCAGTCCTACCAAAAGCACCACTTCGCGCTGCTCCACCGGCAAGCGCTGCAGCGCGAAATCCAGATCGCGCACTTCGAGCGCGCCCGTCTGCGTGGCGGGCACGGCGTAGTCGGTTTCGGGCACGCTTTCGTCGTCGACGGAAACATGCGCGCCGCGCGCTGCCGACTTGCGCACCTGGTTCACGAAGATGTTGTGCATGATCGTGAAAAGCCAGGCGCGCAGGTCGGTGCCCGAGCGAAACAGCTCCGTGCGGGCGATCGCGCGCTCCAGCGTGTCCTGCACGAGGTCGTCGGCAAGCTCGCGGTTGTTGATCAGCGCGCGCGCGTAGCGTCGCAGGCGCGGCACGTGTTCTATCAGCTCGTCACGGATGTCCATGTTTCATCCTGGATTGCTGCAAGGGTCATTGCGCGGTTTGCATCGCCGGGTGGCTTCACGATCCTTCGCCCTCGCGCGCCGGCGGCGTGGCGAGCGTCGCGAGGTCCGCCGCGCGCATCAGGCCGCGCGTTTGCGCGTTGCCCGCGAGCACCCAGCGCGTGCCATGCTCGCGCCACATCAACAGCCTCAACGGACCCGCGCGGTGCGCGCTCCACTGGGGCGCCGCGCCCGCCAGCCAGGCGCGGCTCGCGAGCAGCACCACGCGCTCGCCCTGGCTGTTCTCGTAGACATAGCGCTGCGCGTTCGCGAACGGGCCAACCCGCACTTCGCCGCCGCCCAGGAAGTGCAGGCCTGCCGCGCCGAAATCGAACGGCGCACGCGCCGCGCCTGCTTCCAGCGCCTCCGACTGCCCGTTTTCGGCCTCCATCAACGCCATGACCGCGGCGTTGTTCAAAACTTGCTGCGACGGCTCAGTCACGGCGACCCACGCCAAGGCGGCGCTCGCCAGCGCCAGGGCCGCCGCAAGAGCGATAGCGTAGCGCAACACCCGCCCGCCTCGGGCCGTAGCGGTGCGCGGCTGCGCCGTCTGCGCGGCCTGCGCCGGGTATGCGTCGCGAATCTGCGCGTTCAGCCGCCGGTAGAACAGGATGCGATGCCATTCGCCGGGCTTGCCCGCAAGGTAGCGCCGCACATGCGCCGCCCGCGCGCCGGCGAGCGTGCCGTCGCTATAGGCCTGGATATCGGCTTCGGAAATCGGCGGCTCGTCGAGCGGCCCGCGGAACTTCATGATCGTGATGCGATGCTGATTGGGTGGCGATGCGGGGACTAACACGCGGCGGCGCCGATTATTCCTGCGGGCGGCGAAATTCCCCCTTTTGCGTTCGCACGGCGCTCGAGCGATTTTGCGCTGCGCGGCCGCTCTTGCATCGCATCCGCATAAAAAAACGCCACATTACCCGCATTGAATAATATTTGAATTATTTCCTTAAAAGCGCGTGCGAGCATCACGCCCAACGGCCGCACACCTTGCGGCAGGTTCGTGATTTACGGGAATTCAAGTGAAAAATGCTGCTCGCCTCATCGCCTTGTCGCTCGCGCTGCAAGGTCTCGCCACTCACCCTGCCATCGCGCAAAGCACGCTCAACTACACCACGTCCTGGATCGGCAACAGCTTCGGTTTTGGCGACGGCAAGTGGATGCAGCAAGACGTGGAGGCCATTGCCGTCGCACCCGACGGCACCGTCTACGCGAACGCGCCGTGGGACGAAAGCGGCAGCGAGATCGGCGTCTACCGCGGCGGCGACAAGCTCGCCGTGGCCGGCAATACGCACGGCTGGGGCAATGCGGGCGGCGACGCCATCGCGGCGAACAGCACCTATGTGTATGCCGCGATGTCGATCAGCAACGAGAGCAACGGCCTCGTGGGCGCGGACTATCCGCCCGCCAACCAGACCTGGTTCGGCGTGACGCGCCGCCTGCGCGCGGACGTGACGCAAGGCGCGCCGTTCGCGAGCGGCATTGGCAACAGCGCGAACGCGACAAAGAACAGCTTTCTGCGCGTGCTCGCCGCGCCGAGCGCCAGCGACGGCGCCGTGCGCGGCCTCGCAGCCACCGATACCGAGCTATACGTTGCCGATACCGCCGACAACCGCATCGTGGTCTACGACGCGCAGACCATGCGTCAACTGCGCTCGTTCACCGTGCCCGCGCCGGGGCGCATTGCGCTCGCGAGCGATGGCACGCTGTGGCTGATCCAGGGCTTGCAGGCCGCGAGCGGCCCGAGCATTGGCCACTACCGCAAGGACGGCACCGCGCTCAACGACGCGCCCGTGCTGCCCGCCGGCACTGTGCCCACCGACCTCGCCTTCGCGCCATCCGGCCAGCTCTCGATTGCCGACAACGGCCCCTCGCAGCAGATCCTGCTCTACGCGCGCGCGTCGAACGGCCAGATGACGGCAGCCGGCTCGCTGGGCACGCGCCAGGGCATCTTCCATGTCGTGGCGGGCACGCCCGGCGACTGGCGTTTCAACGGCATCGCCAGCATCGGCTACGACCAGGCGGGCAATCTGTATGTCGCGCAGAACGGCCAGGGGCCGCGGCCGTACGGCACCGCGCTCGTCGGCCAGGGCGCGGTGCTGGAAAGCTACGCAATGGGCACACGCACGCTGGGCTGGCGCCTCGATGGCCTGACCTTCGTCGATGCCGCCGCCTTCGACCCCACCAACGCCGCGAACGTCTTCACCGGCTCCAAACGCTTCACGCTCGACTACCGCCAGGCGCCCGGCAAGCAATGGACCTATGCGGGCTTCACGCTCAACCGCTTCGCGTATCCGGACGATCCCGCGCTCCATTCCACGCGCGGCGTGCGCGGCTCGCCGATGGTGCGCCGCTTCAACGGCCGGCGCTTCCTCTACACGCTCGACCAGTACGCGCACTACCTGAACATCTACCGCTTCTCGAGCGCGACCGATGGCGAAGTCGCGATTCCCTCGGGCCTGCTCGCCCAGAATCCGATGCCGGGCACCTGGCCCGCCGGTCAACCGGCCTACGGCGAATGGATGTGGCGCGACGCGAACGGCGACGGCCATGTGGACGCGGGCGAGATCGCTTCGAACCCCTCCACGGGCGCAACCGTTGGCAACGGCTACTGGTGGGTGGACACACCCGGCAATGTATGGCTCGCCACGCCGCTTTCGGGCATTCGCGAGATGCCGATGCAAGGTCTCGACGCGCAGGGCAATCCCCAGTACACCTATGCATCGTCGAAGATGTTCGCAATGCCGGCGCCGTTCAACCGCATTGCGCGCATTGTCTACGTGGCCGAAACCGACACGATGTACATCACCGGATTCACGGCGAATATTCCGTGGGACGCGTCGCACTGGAAGGAAGCGGGGCCTGTGCTCGCACGTTACGACAACTGGTCGAGCGGTTCGCCCACGCTCACATGGCAGGCGTCGTTGCCCTGGAACACGAGCAGCAGTCCGCAGGTGACCACGGTGGGCATTGCCGTGGCCGGAAACTACGTGTTCATCGCGGAGCTCTACACGCAGAAGATCGACGTGTACGACGCGCGCAGCGGCCAGCTCGCCGGTTCGATGACGCCAGGCGCCAACGTGGGCAGCACGAGCGGATGGGTGGACATTTATATGGGCATGAGCGCGGCGCAGCGCGATAACGGCGATTACGTCGTGCTCGTGGAGGACGACGCGCGCGCGAAAATCCTGATGTACGACTGGACGCCGCGGTAAACCTTCAGGCTTTACGAGCGCCCCGACACCTGCGTGGAAAACGCCACACGATTGCGCCCGTCGCGCTTGGCCCGATAGAGCGCGGCGTCGGCCTCCTCGATCAGCGCCGTTTCCGCGAGGCCCGGCGCGGGCGTGAGCGTGGCCACGCCAATGCTGATCGTGAGGTGCTCGCTCACGGCGGAGCCCACGTGCGGCAGTGCGAGTCCCGCCACGTCGCGGCGCATTTTCTCGGCGAGCAGCCGCGCGCCCGCGCTGCCCGTGCCCGGCAGGACGACTGCGAACTCCTCGCCGCCAAAGCGCGCCACGAGGTCGCGCGGCTGCCGGATCTCGCGGCGGATCGTCGTCGCCACCGAGCGCAGCACGTTGTCGCCCGCCACGTGGCCGTAGGTGTCGTTATACGGCTTGAAGTAGTCCACATCGATCATGAGCAGCGACACTTCGGTGCGCTCGCGCTCTGCGCGTTTCCACTCGGCGCTCAGGAATTCGTCCAGATAGCGCCGGTTCGAGAGGCCGGTGAGGCCATCCGAATGCGTGAGGCGGCGCAGTTCGAGGTTCGCGCGGAGCAGTTCCTGCTGCGAGCGGCGCAGCGCGCGATAGGCCTCGTCGCGCTGGAGCATGTTTACGTAGGATCGCGAATGATATTTCACGCGGGCGATCAACTCGACGCTGTCCGGCAGCTTCACGAGGTAATCGTTCGCGCCCGAGGCGAACGCCGCGCTCTTGATGGCGGGCTCTTCCTTGGTGGAGAGCACGATGATCGGCACGTCGCGCGTCGCGTCGTTCGCGCGATAAGCCCGCACGAGCGTGAGCCCGTCGGTGCCCGGCATCACGAGGTCCTGCAGGATCACGGTCGGGCGCACTTCCTCGGCCATGCGCACAGCCTGGTCGGGATGCGCGCAATAGTGGAAGTCGATCTCGCGCTCGCTCGCGAGCGCCCGGCGCACGGCCTCGGCCACGATCGCCTGGTCGTCCACCAGCAGCACCATCATCGGCATGTCGGCGGCGGGCAGCGTTTGCTCCAGCGCGCTGCGCACGGCGTCCAGCGCAACGGCGAGCGAGGCGTCGTCGGCGCTGCCGGGGTCGAGGGAGGCATCCGTGCCGCCCGTCTCGAGGCCCGTGCTGTCGGCAACGTTTGCGCTGATTGGAAGAGTGGACTTCTCGGTCATGATGTCGGTCGCGTCTCGTGATGGCTGGCGTCTAGCCGGCAGATTGATGCGGTGATTTCACCCGGCTCGCAAGCTCGGGGGCAATGGCGTCGAGCGGCAGGATCGCGCGCGCGGCGGAAAGCGCCGCCGCCGCCTTCGGCATGCCGTACACGGCGCTCGTCGCCTGGTCCTGGGCGATCGTGTGCCAGCCCTTCGCGCGCATCGCCTTCAGGCCAATGGCGCCGTCGCGCCCCATGCCGGTGAGCAGCACGCCGATCGCCTCGCCCGTCCAGCACTCGACGAGGCTGTGAAAGAAGGTATCGACAGAGGGGCGGTACGGTGTGTCGGCCGGCTCGCGAGTGTAAGCCAGCTTACCGCTCGCTGTCATGCGCAGATGATCGTTGGTCGCGGCGAGCAGCACGCATCCGGGCGCGGGCTGCTCGCCTTCGAGCGCAATGCGCACCGTGAGCGGTGTCTGGTCGTCGAGCCAGGCGGCCATGCCCGCCGCGAACGACTGGTCCACGTGCTGCACGATCACGATGCCCGCGCCGAAACCGGCAGGCAGCGCGCCGAGCACGGCGGCGAGCGCGCTGGGTCCGCCCGCCGAGGCGCCGATCGCAACGAGCGGCGCCTTCGGCATGCCTGGCGCAGTTGCGGCCGGCGCGCGCGCGGTGAAATCGGGCGCGCCGGATACGCGCCCGATCTGCTCGATCTTCGCGAGCAACAGGTCCATCGTGCGGCGCGTGTCGGGCCCGGCGAGCGTGGGGGTGTCCACGGCATCGAGCGCGCCCGCGCCCATCGCCTCGTACACGCGCCAGGCGTTCGCGCCCACGCTGCTCGTCACGATCAGAATGGGGCACGGCGAGCGCGCCATGATCTGCCGCGTGGCCTCCACGCCGTCGATCTTCGGCATCACGAGATCCATGAGGATCACGTCGGGCACTTGCGCCGCGCAGAACTGCACGGCTTCCTCGCCGTTCGCGGCGACCCACAGCACGCGATGGCCGTGCCGCGTCGCAATGGCCTGACGCAGCGCCTCGACGGCGAGCGGCATGTCGTTGGCGATACCGATTTTCATCCTGTCGACTCCCCGATCAGGTCGCTTACGGCGTCGAGCAGCGCTTCGTCGTGGAAGCTGCCCTTGGTCAGATAGTAGTCGGCGCCCGCGTCGAGGCCGCGCCGCCTGTCGTCTTCACGATCCTTGTACGAGACGATCATCACCGGCACGTTGCGATGCATCGCGTCGCCCTTGATCATCATGACGAGTTCGATGCCGTCCATGCGCGGCATGTCGACGTCGGTGATCACCAGGTCGAAGTGCGCATTGCGCAAGGTGTTCCAGCCGTCCATGCCGTCCACCGCCACGGTCACGTCATAGCCGCGCTTTTCGAGCAGCTTGCGCTCCAGCTCGCGCACCGTCAAGGAGTCCTCGACAACGAGAATACGCTTGCGTGCGCGCGCACCGTCAAGGGCTGCGCCGCGCGCCACGCCCGCGAGCTGACCGTCGCGCACGAGTCGCGCAACCGACGTCACGATGTCCTCCACGTCGACGATCAGCGCGACCTCGCCGTCGTCGAGCAACGCCGCCGCCGAGACGTTGCGCACCTTGCCCAGACGCGCATCGAGCGGCTGCACGGCGAGCGTGCGCTCGCCCGCGAAGCGGTCCACGGCCACGCCATAGAGGCCCGCCTCGCTGCCCACCAGCACCACGTTCAGGTCTTCCGTGGCCGCGGGTTCGGCGCCTGCCCCGAGCAATTGGCGCGCGGTGACGAGTCCCACCGGCCGCCCTTCGAAGGCAATGTGCTGCTGCCCTTCGAGCATTTCGATCGTGCTGCGCGGCACGCTGAGCGCGCGGCGCACGTGCGCGAGCGGAAATGCATAGGCTTCGCCCGCGACCTCGACGATCAGGCTGCGCACCACCGAGAGCGTGAGCGGCAACTGCAGCACGAAGCGCGTGCCCTGCCCCGCCGCGCTCTCGATGCGCACGGTGCCGCGCACGGCCTTCGCGAAGTTCTGCACGGCGTCGAGGCCGACGCCGCGGCCCGACACGTCGGTCACGGTGTCGCGCATCGAGAAGCCCGGCAGCAGCAGGAAGTCGAACAGTTCGGCGTCGGACATCGCGGCAACGGCCTGGGGCTGCGCGAGCAAGCGCGCGACGATGCTCGTGCGCAGCGCGTTCAGGTCGATACCCGCGCCGTCGTCGGCCACGGCGATCAGCAGTTTGCCCGCGCTATGGCGCGCTTCGAGCGTGAGACTTGCCTCTTCGGGCTTGCCGGCGCGCCGCCTTGTTTCGGGGTCCTCGATACCGTGATCGAGCGCGTTGCGCAGCAGGTGGCCGAGCGGCGCGTCGAGCATTTCGAGGATGTCCCGGTCCACTTGCGTCGACTCGCCGACAATCGCGAAGCGCACGCGCTTGCCGAGCGAGCGAGCAAGGTCGCGCACCACGCGCGGATACGTGTGCGCCGTGTCGCCGAACGGCCGCATGCGGCATTGCAGGGCCTCGTCGTAGAGGCGCTGCGCGAGTTGAGTGCCGCGCCGGTCAATGCGGTCGATGTCGTCGAATCGTTCGGATAGCTGATGATCCAGCGACGCCAGCGCATCGCGTATGCCGGCGAGCGCGGCGCGTGCGTCGGCGTCGAGCGCATCGGCGTGGCGTTCCTGGAACTGCCCCAGCGCCGCGAGCACGTCGCCCTGCGCGCGGCGCGTGCGCAAGAGACCTTCGGCGAACGGCCGCATGCGGCGCGACTCCACCAGCGATTCGCCTGCGAAACCGAGCAAGCGGTCGAGCGTGCCGGCGCGCACGCGCAGCATGCGCTCGGCGTCGGTTGAACGGGGCTGCGCGGGCCGCGCCAATGGCGCGGATTCGACTTCGCCGGATAACACGGCCTCAGGTTCCGGTTCGGATTCGTGCTCCGGCTCGGGCAGGCGCAGCGATGCCGCAAGCGCAGCGAGGTCGTCGGCTTCCGGCACTCGCACGCTCGCGTTGGCGTCAGCGTTCGCCGCGCCGGGCTGCACTACACCCTGCAGGCGCGCCACGAACGCCGCAACCGCATCGTGCGTAATCGGCGCCGCCGCAACGTCGCCCGCCGCGCTCAGCAAGTCGATGCCAACGAGCAGCGCGTCGATGCGCGCCGCGTCGATGCGCAATTCGCCACGCTGCGCCGCCACGAAGCAATCCTCCATCGCGCTCGCCACCTCGACCGCCTCCGGCAGTCCGACAATGCGCGCCGCGCCCTTGAGCGAGTGCGTGGCGCGCATGCACGCTTCGAGCGTAGAGGCATCCTCGGGAGCGGACTCGAGCGCGAGCAGGCCCGCGGAAAGCGTGCGCGTCTGCGCCGCCGCCTCCTCCTGGAAGAGGTCGAGCAGCGAGCGGCGGCTCAGTTCGTCGTCGCTCATCGCAAACTCCTTGCAAGCGCATCGAATAGCACGTCGGCGTCGAGCACGCCCACCGAACGCCCGCGCCAGTGCGTCACGCCGCGCACATGCCGCCCAGCCGACTGCGCAAGCGTGGCGGGCGCGGGCAGCAGCGCATCGGCGCCGAAGCTCGTGACGCCCTCCACGGCGTCGACGGGAAACGCCGTCGTCGCACCCGCCCATTCGGTCACGAGCAGGCGCGGCGTGGCGGCGCGCCGTTGCGCACCTGCCGTAGCGGCTTGTGGCATCGCAACTTCGATACGCAGAAGCGCCGCCAGCGATACCGCGAGCGTGAGCACGCCGCGCACGTTCACCACGCCCAACACGGCAGCGCTGCGCCGGTGCGGCAACGTGTGGATGGCGCGCGCTTCGTCCACATGGCGCAGCGCGGTCGCGGGCAGCGCGAGCCACTCGCCGCCCACGCGAAACACGAGCGAGCCTTCGTGGCGCGTTTGCGGACCGGCAGACTGCTGCACGCGTTCGGGCGCCGGCGCAGATGACGCAAGCGGCGCGGGCCGGTCGAGCATGCGCGCCGCCGCTTCTTCGAAAACCGGGCAATTCAGGCAGCGCACACACGTCTGAAGCCGCGGGCACGAATTGTCGCCGAGCGTGCCGATGGTTTTCCAGCACGGGTCAAGCGGGTGCGCTGCGAGCACCAGGTCCTCCGTGAAGTCGCGCTCAGGCATGCGTACCTCCTGCATCCGCCGCGCCGCGCTGTGCCATCTCCTGCGCCACGCGCTTCGCGCGGCGCATCAGGCGGCGGGCACCCTCGCCGTCGCCCTGCACTTCGAGCAGCGCAGCCAGATGCGTGAGCGCTTCGTAGTGCGAAGGCTCCAGATAGATGGCCTTGCGATAGTGCGCGAGCGCTTCGGCGGCACGGCCCTGCGCATCGGCGATCAGGCCGAGCAGGTACCAGGTGTCCGCATTTTGCGCCAGCGCCTTGGCCGCTTGCGCGGCGAGGCGTTCGGCCTCGTCGAGCGCACCGGCATCGGCTAAGCGCCGCGCGTCGGCGAGCGCGGCTTCGGGCGTGGCGCCCACACACTCTGCGCCCGCAGCCGGTGCGCGCACCACAGCGGCGGCGCGCGGAGCCGGCGCGCCGTGCAACGGCCGCAGCGTGTGGCGCGGCGGCGCAGGCCTTGCCCGGTGTGCCGCTGCGGCCACGGGCGCGTCGAGCGGCGTGAACACCGGCGCGCTGCCGAATGCGGGCGCCGCTGCCGTAGCCGCGATCACCGGCAGCGGCGTGAGCGCGGGCGGCACCGCTGCCGCCGGGCTCGCCGGATGATGATCCGTCGTCGCGCCGGGTTCGGGCGTGCGAAAACCGAACGCGAGCGGAATATAGGCGGACACCATTTCATGCCGCATCATCAGCCCGGTTTCCGCCGGTCCCACGAAGATCATGCCGCCCGCCGTGAGGCGCGCGCGCAGCAGGTCGATGGCGCGGTCCTGCGAGGCGCGGTCGAAATAGATCAGCACGTTGCGGCAGAAAATGAAGTCGTAGCGTACCGGGTGCGGGGCGAGCCATTCGAACAGGTTCGCGCGCTCGAACGTCACGGCGCGCCGCACTGTTGCGGCGATACGCCAACCGTCGGGCGTCGCTTCGAAGTAGCGCTCGCGAAACGCGAGGCCGTCGCCGCGAAACGCATTGCGGCCGTACACCCCGCGCGCGGCCGCCGCGATGGACTGCGCACTGATGTCGATCGCGTCGATGGCGAACTGCTCGTGCGCGAGCCCCGCGTCGAGCAGCGCCATCGCCGCCGAGTAAGGCTCCTCGCCGCTCGAGCACGGCGCGCTCAGCACGCGCAGCACTTCGCCCGGCTGCGCGGCCAGCCGCTTCGCACCGAGGCGCGCGAGCGCGGCGAAGGCCTCGCGCTCGCGAAAAAACCAGGTCTCGGGCACCACGAGCGCGTCGATCAGCGCCTGGCGCTCGGCCGGTGTGGTCGCGAGTCGCTGCCAGTACGCTTCGCGCGCCCATTCAGGCAGCACGGCGCCGCTCATCCACTCCCTGCGCGTCTCGGCCGGATGCAGATCCGCCTGGACCTCGAGCGTCACCGCCGCCCGTGCGCCCACCGCGCGCGCGAGCGCGTTGGCGCCCAGCGATTCGGCGTCGATGCCGGTTTCTTCGAGCAACCAGGCGGCGAAGCGCGGGTCGACCTGTCTCATGCCGCGCCTTGCCACGAAGGCGGGACGGGAAAGAGCAGCGCACGCACGCGCGCGTCGAGCAGTTGGGCAACTTTCACCCACTGGACAAAACCGCGCTCGTCGCGCGCCACGGGCCCAAGCCACCGCGCTTCGGGCGTGGCGATGCCGCCTTCGGCGAAGCGCTCGGGCGCGATCGACTGCGTGCGCGTCGCGCTTTCGAGCAGCAGCGCGAGGCGGCGCGGCGGCACCTGAGAGGCGGCCGCGCCAGCGTCGTCCTCGCGGTCATACACGAGCACGAGCCGCGTGGACATGAGCGCGCGCGCGGGCCGCCCGAGCGCGAGCATCGGCAGATCGACCACGGGCACGGGTGCGCCCTCGTAGTCGATCACGCCGGCGATATACGCGGGCGTGCCCGGAAACGCGCGCACGGGAGCGAGCGGCAGCACGTGCGCGATCTCGCGGGCATCGAGCGCGTAGCGCTCGCCGTCCAGTTCGAACACCAGGAAGAGCATCGCGGCTCCCGCGTCACGCCTCGATCCTGAACCGCGACACGCCGGTGCGCAGTTCGTTGGCGACGAGCGTGAGATTGTCGATGGCCTGCGACGACTGGCGCAGCGACTCCGCCGTCTGCTGGGCCGCTTCGGAAAGCTGCGTGAGCGCCTGGGTGATCTGCTCGGCGCTCGTGGCCTGCGCCTGCATGCCGTCGTTGACGACCTGGAAGCGCGGCGCGAGCGTCTGCACGGCACCGATGATCTGCGAAAGCTGCGCGCCCACGGCCTGTACGTCGTGCATGCCGCGCCGCACTTCTTCAGCGAACTTGTCCATGCCCATCACGCCCGCCGAGACGGCCGACTGGATCTCCTTCACGGTCTGCTCGATGTCGTAAGTGGCCACGGCCGTCTGGTCGGCGAGGCGGCGGATTTCGGTGGCGACCACCGAAAAGCCGCGCCCGTATTCGCCCGCCTTCTCCGCTTCGATCGCCGCGTTCAGCGAAAGCAGGTTGGTCTGGTCGGCCACCTTCGTGATCGTCGCCACGACCTGATTGATGCTCACGGCCTTTTCGTTGAGGATGGCGAGCTTGGCGTTCACCGAGCCCGCCGCTTCCATCACGCTGCGCATGGTGTCTTCCATATGCGTGAGGCCGCTCTGGCTCGTGCTGGCGAGCCCCGCCGACTGCTCGGCCACCGTCGCCACCTCGCTCATGGTGCGCACGAGGTCGCGCGCCGTGGCGAAAATCTCACGCGAAGTGGCGCCGATCTCGGTCGTGGTGGCGGCCGTCTCGCTCGCCGTGGCCTGCTGTTCCTTCGAGGTCGCGGCCACTTCGGCCACCGAGGTCGTAACCTGCAGCGACGACTTCTGCGCCTGGGCCACGAGGCTCGCCAGTTCGTCGCTCATGCGGTTGAAGCCGTCTTCCAGCACGCCGAATTCGTCGCCGCGGTTCAACGCGAGACGCTGCGAGAGGTTGCCGGTGCGCATGGAGTCGTGCACTTCCACGAGGCGCGCCATCGGCACGGTGATCGCGCGGTACAGCGCGTAGCCCGTAGCGAGCGCGGCGAGCAGCACGACAGCGAGTGCCGTGGCAAGTGTGATTTCCGTACCCGTGACCGAACTGCGAATGGTCTGCGCGGACTCGTCGGCCTGCTGACGGTTTTCGTCGACGAGCGCGTTGGCCGTGGCGAGCACCTCCTGCCATACCGGGCCGATCTGCATGAACGCGGCCTGCGCTGCCGGGCGCGACGCGGGCAACTGGCTGGCCACCGCTTTCGCCATCGGCAGATAGCGCGCGTAGGCGTCGCGAAAGCGCTGGAAGCGCTCACGGTCGTCGGCGCGAAAGAGCGAGCGCTCGTATTGCCGCGCATTCTCCTCGACCTGCGCCATCGCCGTGGGCAACGCGGCGACATCGCGCGCAACGCTGTCCGCATCGGCGTCGACGAAGGCCGCACGCTCCACGAGGCTGTAGGTCTGATTGGCCGCCGCGCGCATGGAGGTCGCGTAGAACAGGCCCGGCACCGAATCGTGCGTGAGGCTCATCGCCTCGCTGTCGATGGCGCGCAGCCGGTCCCAGGAGATGGCGGCCGTGGCGAGCATCAGCACGAACAGCAAGCCGAAGCTGAGGACGATGCGCGTGCCGAGGGTGTAACGACCTTGAGTCTGTCGAGGCAGGCCGGCTTGGCCGGAACGGGGCATGGCGGTGCTCATTGCGCTTGGGGCTCTCCGGTGGCGTGGACCGGCGCACCGCCCCTGCCGGCGAGGCGGGGCGCGGCGGCGCACGGCGAGACCGCGCGCGGCGGCCTTGACCGCCGTAGTGTAATGCGTTTGCGTACTTTTTTGTGATAAGGAAGGTTAGCTGACAGCCACGCAGGACGGGGCTCACCGGGCTTTTGGAGATGAATTTGCAGCGCTCGCCGGAGCGTTTTGACAGCACTGCGCGGCGCGGTACGGGGATGCGGGCGCGCCTTGACCCTTGCTTGATCCATGCGTCGTGCATCGGCGGGCAAGCGCGAAGCGGCCAGGGCGGCCGCGTCCCCAGGTCCGGCTTACTTCTTCACGAAGCGCAGCGTGGCGTCGACGACCATCTCGCGATGGCGCGCGCGCAGGCGCGGATGCGACGGATCGCGCCCGAACGCCGCGCCGAACGTGTGGCGGTTGCCCACGCGGTGAAAGCACATCGAGCTGATGAGCAAGTGCAGGTCGATCGGATCGATGTCGTCGCGGAACGCACCGCTTGCCACGCCGCGCGCGAGCAGGTCTTCGATCGTGCGGATCGCGCTGGCGTTGCGGCTGCGGAAGGTCTTCAGGCGCTCGATGTACTTCGCGCCGTGAATGTTCTCGATCGTCACGAGGCGCACGAAGTCGCGGTGGCGGTCGTGATAGTCGAAAGTGAATTCGACAAGCCGCCGCAGGCCTTCGGTAGGGTCCAGTTCGTCGATATGCAGGTCCAGCTCGAGCGCGCGAATGTCGCCGTAGACCTTGTCGAGCACCGCTTCGTACAACCCTTCCTTGCTGCCGAAGTAGTAGTACAGCATGCGCTTGGTGGTGTTGGTGCGCTCGGCAATCGCGTCGACTCGCGCACCGGCGAGACCCATCGCCGAGAACTCGGCGGTCGCGACTTCGAGGATATTGCGCTTGGTCTGCTCGGGATCGTACTTGCGCCGGCTTTCGGATTGAGCATCGTTGCGTTCGGCCGAAGCCGCCGGTCTTGCCATGTTTTTGTGGCCCGCAGCAGGGAAGGAATGCGGGCGATTCTAGCATGCGGGGCGCGGCCCTTTCTCAGGCGCCGCGCCCCGCAATCCAGCTCGAAGCCGCCCGGACGCGGCTTGCGCGCCTTACAACTCGATGCGCTTGATATCGCCCACGATGAAGATATACGAGGCCGCGCCGATCAGCGCGATCACGCCGATGAACACGAGCGCCCAGACGAACGAGCCCGTTGCGCCGACGATCAGCCCGACCACCAGCGGCGTGATGATGCCCGCGAGATTGGCGGCCAGGTTGAAGATGCCGCCCGTGAGTCCGAGCATGCCAGCCGGCGCGATATCCGAAACGAGCGTCCAGCCGAGCGCGGCCATGCCCTGCGCGAAGAACGCCACCGAAAGGATCGCGATCACGGCCACGTTGCTGTCCACGAAGTTCGCGAGAATGATGGTCGAGGCGAGCAGCAGTCCGGCGATGATCGGCAGCTTGCGCGCCACGTTGGCCGAGATGCCGCGGCGCAGCATCCAGTCCGAGAACGTGCCGCCGAACATCACGCCAATGGAGGCGGCAATGAACGGCATGATCGCGAAGAAGCCGATCTTGAGCCAGCCCATGTGGCGTTCGGTGGCGAGGTAGGTCGGGAACCACGTGAGGAAGAACACGAGCGTGGAGTTGCCCGCGAACTGTCCGAGGCAGATGCCCGCAAGCTGGCGGCGGCGCACGAGCTGGCCGGCCATGCGCCAGTCGAAGCCCTGCTTTTTCTCGCCTGCGGGTTGCGCGTCGGCCTTGCGCTCGTGGCGGGCGAGACCGCCGCCCGCCTCGATGTAATCGAGTTCGGCGCGGTTGGCTGCGGGGTGTTCGTGCGGCTCGCGATACAGGAACCACCACACGGCACCGAACGCGATCCCCACGGCGCCCACCACGTAGAACAGCGAGCGCCAGCCGTAAGCGCCCATCAGCGCGAAGAGGAACGGGCTAAAGAACGCAAGGCCGACATACTCGCCCACTGTATACGTGCCGGTGGCGAACGCGCGCTCGCTTTGCGGGAACCACGTGGCGACCACGCGGCTGTTGGTCGGGAAGCACGGCGACTCGGCGGCGCCCAAACCCAGACGGCACGCGAACAGCGCGCCCACGCCGCTGATGAAGCCCTGTGCGAGCGTGCACATCGACCAGAGCGTCATCGAAAGCCAGTAGGTGAACTTGCTGCCGAAGCGGTCGAGGAACACGCCGCCGGGAATCTGCGCGACGACATAGCTCCAGGAGAACGCCGAGAACACGACGCCCATGAGCGCCGCGTTGATGCCCAGCTCCTTCGTGAGCTGTGGCGCCGCGATGCCGAGCACGGTGCGATCGAGGTAATTGATCATCGTGCCGACGGCCAGCAGGCCCAGGATGCGATAGCGCGCCTTCGAGCGGCGCATCGCGCCCTCCGCGGGCGTTGCTGCGGAAAGGGCCGGCGCGTCGCCGCGCCCCGTGGATACGGGTGGTGCCATGTCTCTCTCCAAACTGTTTGTTATGCGCCGGCGTTGGCCGCCAGCATGGATTGCAGATGCGCATACATGCGTTCCGCGTCGGGCTCGACGCCCGTGAACAGCCGGAACGCATCCACTGCCTGGTACACCGCCATGCCGCCGCCGCTGAGCGTGCGGCAGCCGCGCGCGTCAGCCGCTTCGAGCAACGCCGTGCGGATCGGGAAATAGACGATGTCGGCCACCCACAGCCGCTCGTGCAGATATTCCGCGGGCAACGGCATGCCGGGCAGCTTCGCCATGCCGGTGGGCGTGGCGTGGATGAGACCCGTGGCATGCTGGAGCACGTCGCGCAAGTCGCCGCCCGCGCTTACGCGGGCCGCCGGGAAGCGCGCCTGCAGTTCGCTGGCGAGCGATTCGGCGCGCGATGCATCCACGTCGAACAGCGTGAGCGCCTGAGCGCCCATCTGCAGCGCTGCGTGCGCGACCGCCGCGCCCGCGCCGCCTGCGCCCAGTTGCACCACCGCTTCGAGCGAGACATCGGGCAGGCCGCGCTGGAACGCGCGCGCGAAACCCGACCAGTCAGTGTTGTGGCCGATGCGCTTGCCGTCGCGGAACAACACCGTGTTCACAGCGCCAAGCGCGCGGGCGTCGTCGGAGAGTTCGTCGAGCAGTTCGATCACGGCCTGCTTGCACGGATACGTGATGTTCAGGCCGTCGAAACCCATGCGCTCGGCGGCGAGCAACAACTCGGGGAGCGCGGCGGGCGTGAGCTTCAGTGCTTCGAGGTCGATGCGCCGGTACACATAGTTGAAGCCGAGTTCGCGGCCTTCCTGCTCCTGCATTGCGGGCGTGAGCGAGCCGCTAATGCCGGAGCCGATCAGCCCGCAGAGAAATGAATGGGCGGTTGCACGCGCGCCCAGCGCGTTCGTTTTGCCTGAGTTCTGCGCGCTCATTTCGCCACCTTTTTCGCGAGCAGCGCGGCCATGCGCTCCAGCGCGAGCACATACCCCTGCGTGCCACAGCCGACGATGATCGCCTCTGCGATCGGCGAAACGAAGGAATGGTGCCGGAACGCCTCGCGCTTGTGCACGTTCGAAATATGGACCTCGATCACGGGCTTGGCGATCGCGGAAAGCGCATCCGCGATCGCCACCGACGTATGCGTATAAGCCGCCGGATTGATCACAATGCCGTCTACGCGCGTACGCGCTTCATGAATCCAGTCGATCAACTGATGCTCGGCATTCGACTGGCGAAAATCGATCTCGATCCCAAGACGCCCCGCCGCGTCGCGGCACAGGTTGGCAACGTCATCTAACGTTTCAGCGCCGTAGATCGCGGGCTCCCGCGTTCCCAGCAGATTCAGGTTCGGCCCGTTCAGGACCAGTACCGAAGGCATTCCCATTACACACACTCCAGAACAACTTGACGACCGGCGCGGCGCATACTGAGGAACCGACGCATGCTTCACCGCATGGTCGCAAGTGTGCCGCGAAGCGGTCCAGCGGTCACCTGGGGTTTGCCAGAATTTGTACTAACTAGTTAGTTTGGCGTATCCTTCGGACACTCCAGCGGCAAGTGTGCCTGCGGTGCGCCAGTGAGTTAAACGCCCGCCCCACGCCGCCGCGCCGGACCCTTGTTCAACACCGCAGTTGCAGTCAGCCCGTTCGCCATGCCCATGTCCAAGCCGCTCCACACCCCCTCTCGCGCGCTGCGCCGCTCGATCGCCACGGTGTCGATCAGCGGCACGCTCGCCGAAAAGCTCGCCGCCATCCGCGCCGCGGGTTTCGATGCCGTCGAGATCTTCGAAAACGATCTGCTCTATTTCGAAGGCTCACCCGCCGACGTGCGCCGCATGGCTGGCGATCTCGGCCTCGATATCGTGCTGTACCAGCCGTTCCGCGATTTCGAGGGCGTCGCGCCCGAACGCCTCACACGCAACATCGAACGCGTGAAGCGCAAGTTCGACGTGATGCACCAACTGGGCACCGATCGTTTGCTGGTGTGCAGCAACGTCTCGCCCGAAACGATCTGCGACGACGGCCTCGCCGCCGAGCAACTCGGCGCGCTCGCGCAAGCCGCCGGTGAGGCGGGCGTGACGATCTGCTATGAAGCGCTCGCGTGGGGGCGCCACGTGCGCACCTATGGCCACGCGTGGCGGCTCGTCAACACGGTGAATCACGCGAACCTCACGCTCGCGCTGGACAGCTTCCACACGCTTTCTCTCGACGACACGCCCGACGGTATCGCCGCGATTCCGGGCGAACGTATCGGCTTCGTGCAGATCGCCGATGCGCCGAGAATGCAGATGGACGTGCTCGAATGGAGCCGGCACTATCGTTGCTTCCCGGGCCAGGGCGACTTCGCGCTTGCGGATTTCACGGCGCAGGTGGTGAAAAGCGGCTATACGGGCCCGCTCTCGCTCGAAATCTTCAACGACGGCTTTCGCGGTGCGCCGCCCGCCGCCACGGCCGCCGACGGTCATCGCTCGCTGCTGCTGCTCGAATCGCTCACGCGCGAGACGCTGCAAGCGGAGCATGTCGAAGCGAGCGCGCTCTACCATCCGAGCGCCGCGCCCGCGCACGCGCAGTGGCAGTTCCTCGAATTCGCCGTGGACGACACGGCGCGCGCGCACGTGGCGAACTGGCTCGAAACGCTGCATTTCCGCCGCGCGGGCCAGCATCGCTCGAAGGATGTGACGCTCTATCAGCACGGCTCGGCCGCCATCGTGCTGAACGCCGAACCCGACTCGTTCGCCGACGCCTTTTTCCAGCGTCATGGGCTCTCGCTGTGCGCATCGGCGTTTCGCGTGGACGATGCACGCCAGGCGCTCGAACGCGCCGCGGGTTTCGGCTACCAGCCGTTCTCGGGCCGCGTGGGTCCGAACGAGCGCGTGGTGCCCGCCGTCCAGGGGCCGGACGGCAGTCTTAACTATTTCGTTAACGAGGAGCCGGGTCAGCCCACGCTCTTCGAAGCCGATTTCGCGCTCACCGATATCGATGGCCCGGTCGAGGTAGGCCCGATCTCGGGCATCGATCATGTGAGCCTTTCGCTGCCGGCCGGCTCGTTCGACTCCTGGGTGTTGTTCCTGAAGTCGGTGTTCGGGCTCGAAGCTACGCCCGCCGTGCTGCTGCCCGATCCGTATGGGCTCGTGCGCAGCCGCGCGCTCATGAGCCGCGACCGCGGGCTGCGCGTCGTGCTCAACGCCTCGGTGGACCAGCACACGGCCGCGGCGGAAACCGTGCGCGCCTACCACGGCACGGGCCTGAACCATGTGGCGTTCAACACGGGCGACATCTTCCGCGCGGTGACCGAGTTCGAGGCGGCCGGCGTGCCGCTCCTGCGCGTGCCGGCAAATTACTACGACGATCTCGACGCGCGCCACGCCCTCGACCCCGAGTTTCTCGACGCGCTGCGCGAGCACAACCTGCTCTACGACCGCGACGAACGCGGCGGCGAGTTCCTGCACGCCTACACGGAAACGCTCGACCAGCGCTTCTTCCTGGAGATCGTGGAGCGGCGCGGCGGCTACGACGGCTACGGCGCGCCCAACGCCGCTGTGCGCCTCGCGGCGCAAGCGCGCCAGCGTGCGCTTGCCGCAAAGGGGGCGCACGAACTGCAAGATTGATGTACACGCAGTCGATTTAGTCACTTCCCGCAGCAGTACGCACGCCGCATCGACCTGAAAATCGGGCGGCGTAGCAAAGAAAACAATAAGCAGTCCAAATCTCACCGGAGACACACGACGATGAAGAAAGCAGGCCTTGGTCTTGGTACGCTTGTCGCGACTGGCGCAGCCCTTGTGGCGAGCCCCGCATTTTCGCAAAGCAGCGTCACACTCTACGGCGCCGTCGACGACGCCATCACTTACGTCAACAACCAGAACGGTCACTCGAACGTCTATCTGCGCCAGGGCAACCTGTATGCGTCGAAGTTCGGCTTGCAGGGCAAGGAGGATCTCGGCGGCGGCACGTTCGCGATCTTCGACCTGCAAAACGGCTTCGACCTCAACAGCGGCGCCCTTTCGTCGAGCGGACTGATCTTCAATCGCCAGGCCTACGTCGGCCTGCAAAACCAGAATCTGGGCACGTTCACGGCCGGCCGCCAGTACACGCCGTATTACCTGTTCGTCGGCCCGCTCACGGGTAGCGCCTGGCTCACCGGCGCGACCGGCGCGCACCCCGGCGACATCGACGGTCTCGACACGACCGTGCGCATCAACAATTCGGCCACCTACACCTCGCCGACCTTTTACGGCGTGCAGGCAAGCGCCATGTACGCGCTCGGCGGCATTGCGGGCAGCACCGGCAAGGGTCAGACGTGGAGCGCCGCGCTGCGCTATTCCGCCGGCCCGTTGAGCCTCGCGGCAGCCATCCTGCGCATGGACAACGCGCAGCTGACGAGCGGCTTCGACAGCTCGTCCACCGGCAGCTTCGGCAAGTCCTCACTGAACACGGGCTATGTCTCCGCAAGCGCGGTCCAGCACATCGCGGCGGCCGGCAACTACACGATCGGCAACCTGATCGTCGGCGCCTCGTATTCGAACGTTCAGTACATCGCGGGCGGCAAGTCGATCTTCCACGACACGGCCATCTTCAACACCTGGGCGGCGCTCGCGGTGTATCGCTTCACGCCGGCCTTCGACGTGGGCGGCGGCTTCGCTTACACGCTCGCTTCGCAGGCCAACGGCATCACGAGCGCGGCGCGCTACCAGCAATACTCACTCAAGGAGGCATACCACCTCTCGAAGCGCACCACGCTCTACGCCCTGCAGGCCTACCAGCACGCGGGCGGCCAGACGCTCGGCGCGAACGGCGCGGGCAACATCGTCAACGCGAGCCCGGCCGTGGGCGACTCGCAGAACGCCACGCCCTCGTCCACGCGCTCGCAGTTCGTCGGCATGGCGGGTATCGCGCTGTTGTTCTGATCGGTTAGCGGGGGCCGTTCGGATGGCTCCCGGTTCCCCCTCAACCCCTCGACGCAGCGGCACGGCGCTGAGTACACTCGCGGGTATCGCCTCAACGAATCCGCGCGAATCTCGCGAACTCACCGTGCCGCCCCTCGTTCCCGCCATCAGCCCACGCCTGCGCAGCAAGCTGCGCACGCTCGCCAAAACCCAGCCCAAGGCCGTTCAGCGCACCTACGACACGCTGCTCTCGCTCGAAGGCTATAGCACGCTCTCAGCGGCGGCGCGCAAGGATATCTTCTCCTCGATCGCGTTTTCCGCGGGCCTATGGTTCCAGTGCCTGCTCGACGGCACGCAGCCCTCCGCCGAAGTCATGGACCAGACTGCGGCGTTCGCGCGCCGCCGCGTGCACCAGAATGTGCCGCTGCGCTCGCTGCTGCGCGCGTTTCGTCTCGGCGCGCGCGAGCTTTGGCGCACCTGCACGGAGCTTGCCGAAGCGGACCCGGCGCTCGCGCACGAGTTGCTGTTCGATATTTCGCCTTATCTGCTCGATTACTTCGATGCAATGGCCGAGCACATTGCCGAAGCCTATCTCGACGAGCAGCACCAGCAGGCGCGCTGGCGCGGTTCGCTGCTGCAGCAGCTCTACGACCTCGTGTTCCACGCCCCGGACGACGCCGCGCGCTTTCGCGAGACCGTCGAGGCACTCGGTCTCGACGCCACGCTGCCTCGCATTGCGCTCGCCGTCGATCTGGACTTGCGCGACCACGCACCCTCGGTGCGCGAGGATGCGCTCGATCGTTTCGCGCTCAGCGCCGCGCGTCACTTCGAACTGAAGCCCGACGCGCTCGTGCGCGTGTGGCATCGCGAGCGGCTGGTGTTCTGGCTGCCGTGCGTGCGCGGCGATTCGATGACGCGCAACGATCAGCGCGCGGCCGAGCACGCGGCCGCGCTCTCGCGTGCCGAGCCGCGCGTGCGCAGCATCGGCATCGGGCTCATGAATGAAGGGGCGCGCGGCTGGGCGGCCTCGGTGGAAGAAGCGCTGAAGGCCGTGGACTTCGCGCCGCGCGGCAGCAGCGCGAATGACGACAACGACACTGGCGACGAATTCGGCAACGTCCTTTGCGTGCACCGCTTTTCGTCTATCGCCATCGAGGAGAGTGTGCGCAGCAGCGCCAACGTTCTGCGCTACCTCGTTTCGCTGGCCGAGCAACTGGCGACGGAAGCGGACCTGCTCGCCACGCTCGAAGCGTGGTTCGCAAGCGGCCAGCGCCGCAGGCAGACGGCTGAAACGTTAGGTGTGCATCCGAATACGCTCGATTACCGGCTTGAGCGTATTGAAACGCTGCTGGGCGCGAAGCTCGACGACGCGCAATGGATTGCCAGGCTCGATATCGCGCTCAAGCTGCGTTCAGCGACGCAGGGTTCGGAGCGCGATGGAAAAAAGAAGGCGAAGAAGGGACGATTGGCGGTGAAGAAGGCGAAGAGCGCGGCGAGCTGAATGACGCGGCGCGCTCCTTTCGTGCTACTCACACGTTTCACGCCGCCGCGTCGCGCAACTCCCGCCGCAAGATCTTCCCTACCGTCGACTTCGGCAGCGCCTCCACGAAGCTCACCACACGCGGCACCTTGTACGCCGCGAGTTGCGCGCGGCAATGCGCGATCACTGCTTCCTCGCTCAGCACCGCTTCACGCGCGGGCACCACGAACACACGTACGGCCTCGCCGCTTCGCTCGTCGGCCACGCCCACGCACGCGCATTCGGCCACGCCCGGCATTGCAGTCACGACCGCCTCGATTTCATTCGGATACACGTTGAACCCCGAGACGAGGATCATGTCCTTCGAGCGATCGACGATGCGCAGGAAGCCTTGCGCGTCGAACACGCCCACGTCGCCGGTGCGAAAGTAGCCGTCGTCGGTGAATGCAGCGCGCGTAGCCTCGGGCTGGTTCCAGTAGCCCTGCATCACCTGGGGGCCTTTCGCGCAAATCTCGCCAGGCTCTCCCGGCGCTGCCTCGACGCCGTCGTTCATCAGCTTGACGTCGGTGGATGGCACCGGCAGCCCCGTCGTGCCCGTGAAGCGGTCGACGCTCCCTGGGTTGAACGACACCACGGGGCTCGTCTCCGAAAGCCCATAGCCTTCGCGGATGAACCCGCCGGTAATCGCCTGCCAGCGCTCGGAAACGGTGGAAATGACCGCCGCGCCGCCGCCGCCCGCGAGCCGCAGCCGCGAAAAATCGACCTCGCCAATGCGCGGATGCGCAACGAGCCCCGCATAGAGCGTATTCACGCCCATGAAGCTCGTGGGCCGCGCGGCCTTGAACACGTCGATCAGGCCATCGAGATTGCGCGCATTCGCAACGAGCCAGTTCTGCGCGCCAATCGAGAAGTAGACGATGAGATTCACCGTCAGCGCGAAGATGTGATAAAGCGGCAGCGCCGTCACGACGACTTCTTCGCCTGGGTTCATGAAGCCCGGCATGAAAGTCTTGAACTGCTCGACATTGGCGACGAGGTTGCGATGCGTGAGCAGCGCGCCCTTGGAAAGCCCGGTCGTGCCGCCCGTGTATTGCAGGAAGAGCGCGTCGTCGCCGCACAGCGTGGGGGCTTCGAACGGCAAGGTTGCACCTTGCGCGAGCGCCGCGGCGAACGAGCCGGGCTGCGGTTCGCGCTCGCTGCCCGCGCAATCGCTTGCGGCCACGCTCAACACGGTTTGCACGGCCGTATTCGCCTTGATCGCCTCGAAAGTCGGCAGCGCGCCGTCGAACACCACGAGCGTTTGCGCGCCGGAATCTACGAGCTGATGCTGAAGCTCGCGCGGCGTATAGAGCGGATTCACATTCACCTGCACCGCTCCGGCACGCACGATGCCGATCAGCGCAATGGGGAAAGCGAGCAGGTTTGGCAACATCACGGCGACGCGGTCGCCCTTCTTCACGCCCGCGTGCTGCAAGTACGCCGCGAAATTGCGCGAGAGACGATCGACGTCGGCGTAGCTGAGCGTGGCATCTCCCGCGCGCAATGCCGGCCGGTGCGCGTGTTCGCGCATCGCTTCGTCGAACATGTGCGCGAGCGACGGATGCAGATCGGGATTGATAGTAGCGGGAATCTCGCCGTAGCTGGCGAGCCAGGGGGCTTTCGACACGTTCGTCTCCATGAATTCGGATCGCGGCTTGTTTGCAGGGTGCCGCGTTTCATGCCCATGCTACGGACTTGCCCGCGCCTGGAGAACTGGGAAAGCAGATAACGTGATTGTGAAAAGTCACAAAAACGCTCACAGAGGCGCCCCGTGCCTGCGGGTGCGACGCCACGTCCGTGTCTGATCTTTGTCAATTGTGCGACACTGCACCGTCTCGTCCGAATCGCCGTTCTGGCGTGCCGGCGCGGCATCGCGCCACGCGCGTTTGCTAACACGCATACGCTGCGTCGAGGCGCTTCCCGAAGCGGATTGACCAGAGCATCGCTTTCATGCCGGACATACCCTTGTCCCCCTCCCGCGCGCCAAGCGCACGCCGCCGCGGCATCGGCGTCGCCGTATTTCTCGCCATCATCGCGGCCGGAGCGATCTATGTCATCGATCATCTCGTCGTCGATTTGCGCGCCGTTCGCGAGAGTTCGGCGCTGCCCTTCGTCCTGCTCGGGCTCGCGCTCATCATCGCGCTCGGCTTCGAATTCGTGAACGGCTTTCACGACACCGCCAACGCCGTCGCCACCGTCATCTATACGAACTCACTCGACCCGCATCTCGCCGTGGTCTGGTCGGGCGCGTGGAATTTCATCGGCGTGCTCGTTTCGAGCGGCGCCGTCGCGTTCGGCATCCTGCAACTGCTGCCGGTGGAGCTCATCCTTCAGGTGGGCAGCGGTGCGGGCTTCGCCATGGTGTTCGCACTCCTGATCGCTGCCATCGTCTGGAATCTCGGCACGTGGTATTTCGGGCTGCCTTCATCCAGTTCGCATACGCTCGTGGGCTCGATCATCGGCGTGGGCATCATGAACCAGTTCATCAGCGGGCCGTCCGGCACGAGCGGCGTGGACTGGGACCAGGCGCTGGGCGTAGGCAAGGCGCTGCTGTTCTCGCCCGTGGCCGGCTTTGTCCTGGCCGCGCTGCTGCTCCTCGTGCTCAAGCTGCTCGTGCGCGTGCCCGCGCTGTATGCCGAGCCCAAGTCCAACCAGCCGCCGCCGCTCTGGATCCGCACGCTGCTCATCCTCACCTGCACCGGCGTTTCGTTCGCCCACGGGTCAAACGACGGCCAGAAAGGCATGGGCCTCATCATGTTGATCCTGATCGGCGTCGTGCCTACGGCCTATGCGCTCAACAAGGCCGTCACGCCCGAGGAAACCGCGGCGTTCGTGGTCGTGGCGCGTGAGGCGTCCGCCACGCTCGGCCGCTACGCTAACGGCGCGCCGCCCGACAACGCCCGCGCCGAGGTCGAAGCGTTCGTGCGCACACGCAAGCTCACGCCCGCCACGCTGCCCGCGCTGCGCCAGCTCACCGACACCATCGGCGACCAGGTGGCGCTGTCCGGCTCGATGGCGACGGTGCCCGACACAATCGTCGACAACGTGCGCAACAACATGTATGTCGCGAGCGAAGCAATCCGGCTGATGCAGAAGGCGAAGGCGCCGCCGATGTCACCCGCTGACGCCAGGGTGCTCGAAACCTTCCGCCAGCAGATGGACCACTCGACCAAGTTCATTCCAACATGGGTGAAGGTGGCCGTGGCCGTGGCGCTCGGTCTCGGCACGATGGTGGGCTGGAAGCGCATTGTCGTGACCGTTGGCGAGAAGATCGGCAAGCAGCATCTCACCTATGGTCAGGGCGCCTCGGCGGAGGCCGTGGCCATGATCACCATAGGCATGGCCGACGTCTACGGAATGCCGGTGTCGACCACGCACGTGCTCGCCTCGGGCGTAGCGGGCACGATGGCCGCGAACGGCTCGGGCCTGCAGTGGGGGACCGTGCGCAATCTCGTGCTTGCGTGGGTGCTCACGTTGCCGGCTTCCATTGCGCTGGCTGCGGGTCTTTACTGGATGTTCCGGCAGTTTCTCTGACGTCGGCTTCACGCAGCATTTCGCGCAAACGGAACTTTTGCACCTTGCCTGCGGGCGTGGTCGGCATGGCATCGAGCAGCAATAGCCGTTCGGGCAAATACTGCACGGCGACCTTGTGCGACTTGAGGAATGCGACGAGCGAGGGCAGATCGACAGCCGCGCCAGGCCGCGCCACCACCACGGCGCACGCGCGCTCGCCCAGCCGCTCGTCCGCATACGCGACGATCGCCACTTGTGCAACGGCCGGATGGCGGTAGAGCAGCGACTCGATCTCGACCACGGGAATGTTCTCGCCGCCGCGAATGATCACGTCCTTGCTGCGCCCGCTGATACGGATATAGCCGCGCTCGTCGACAATCGCGAGGTCGCCGGTGTCGAACCAGCCTTCGGCATCTGTAGCGTTCAGGTGCGCGCGCTTGAGGTAGCCGCCGAAACCCGAGCATGCGCGCACAAAAAGCCGGCCCGCTACGTTCGGCGGCAACGCGCGGTCGCTCTCGTCCACGACCTTCACTTCCACGCCAGGCAGCGGCACGCCGTCGGTCGTGGATGCGCGTTCATCGTCGTCGTCCAGACCGGTGAGCGTCACCGCACCGAGTTCCGTCATGCCCCACGCGGAGACGATCTTCGCCCCCAGCGCCAGGCTCGCGCGCTCGACCAGTGCACCAGGTATCGGCGCGCCCGCGCACAAGAACGTGCGCAGCGTCGGCGCACGCGTTCCCGCCGTGATAGCCGCGTTTGCGAGATCTCCGAGGAACGCCGTGGAAGCCATCGTGAACGTCGCTCGCTCCTGTGCGATCAGCGCGAGCGCTGCCTCCGGCTGCCATACGTCCTGCAGGATGGCGCTCGCCCGCAATGCAATCGGCATCATCAGGCCGTACATGAAGCCGGTTTGATGCGCCATCGGCGAAGCCATCAGCACGGCGTCGTCGTGACCGAGACGCATGGCCTGCGCATAAGGCATGATGTTCGAAAACAGCGTGTTCGCCGTGTGCATCACCCCCTTGGGCTCGCCCGTCGTGCCGGAGGTGTAAAGCAGTTGCGTCACGTCGTCGGGGCCAGGGCGATTACGCGTGAGGATGGCTTCGGCGTCGCTCGCCTCTTCCCAGCGCGGGCCGCTCAGAAGCGCTTCGAAGCTGTGCCGTGCAGGCTCTCCTCGATCCGTTGCACCCACAACCACTACGTGCTGCAAGGCCGGTAACTCAGGCTGCAGCGCGTGCAGCATCGCCTCGTAATCGAAGCCTCGATAGCGCTGCGGCACGATCATCACCCGGCTTGCGCCATGCTTGAGCATGAACGACAGCTCGCGCTCGCGAAAGATCGGCATGAGCGGATTGAGCACTGCGCCGATGCGCGAGCACGCCAGATAGAGCAGCGTGAACTGCCAGCAATTGGGCAGTTGCATGGAGACCACGTCGCCCTTCGTGACGCCAAGCCGCACTAGACCCACGGCAATGCGATCCGCCATGCGCGCCATCTGCGCGTAGGTGAAGCGCGTGGTCTCCCCATCTTCGATTCGCACGGCAGTCAGCGCGATCTTCGCCGGACATACGGCCACACAGGCGTCCAGTTCGTCGTTGATGGTGCGCCCGGGCCACCAGCGCCGTGCCTCCTCCCGCGCGCGGCGCGGCCCGATCAGTACCGCGTCGAACTCCATGTACTGCCTCCCGTGGCGTTAAAGGGAACGTCGCAGGCGGCGCGCATCATGCCGGCACCGCGTCGCGGCCCGCGTTCGAGCGCGCGATGATGGTCTTCATGATCTGCGCCGTGCCGTCGCCGATCTGGAAGCCCAGCACGTCGCGCAGACGCTGTTCGAGCGGCCCGCGGTCGTAGCCGCCGTGCCCGAACGAAAGCAGGCATTGGTGCACGACGTCATAGGCGAGCTTCGGCCCCCACCACTTGCACATGGCGGCCTCAGCCGTGTGGGGCAAACCGCGGTCCTTGAGCCACAGCGTTTGCAGGCACAACAGGCGCGCAGCCTCCACCTGGGTTGCGTATTCGGCAAGCGGATGCGAAACGCCCTGGAACGCAGAAAGCGGCTTGCCGAAAGCTTCGCGCTGCGCAACGTACGCCCAGGTTTCCTCGAGGCTCACGTTCGCCACGGCGAGCACCTGCAGGCCAATGAGCGCCCGCGAAAAGTCGAAACCCTGCATGACCTGCACAAAGCCCTTGCCCTCATCACCCAGCAGATGATCCACCGGCACGCGTACGTTCTCGAAGAAGATCGAGCCGCGCCCAATCGCGCGCTGCCCGTGACAGTCGAAGCGGTTGCGCGTGACGCCCGGCAGATCCATCGGCACGAGAATGGCCGACACGCCGCGCGCGCCGTCTTCCACGCTGCCGGTGCGCGCGAACACCACGGCGGCGTCGGCCTGGTCGGCGGCGGAAATCGAGGTTTTCTCGCCGTTGAGGACGTAGTGGTCGCCCACGCGCTCCATCTTCAGGCGCAGGTTCGCGGCATCCGAGCCGCCGCGCGGCTCCGTGAGCGCGATGGCGAGCAGCGCGCGGCCCTGCGTGAGCCGCTCGAGCCACGGGCGGGCAATTTCGGGCGCGGCGTGCTTCGCGAGAATCTGCCCGTTGAGCGAGGCAAGCAGGTTGATGTACGAGAGGCTCAGGTCGGCCCGCGCAATCTCTTCGTGGATCACACCCGCGGCGAGACACCCCAGGCCCTGGCCGCCATACTGCTCGGGCAATTCCGGCGCGATGAAGCCCATTTCGCCCATTTCGCGCATGAGGCCGCGATCGAGCACGCGCGTAGCGTCGCGTTCGATGAAGCCGGGCGCCACGCGTCCCTGCGCGAAGCGCCGTGCGTGCTCGCCCAGCGCGGCGAGGTCTTCGTCGATATACGGATTCATGGTGTCTCCCGGAAGCAGCTAATTCGATTCGCAATCCTGATCGTCATGAAGACGCCTTTATTTGACGTACTTGCGGAACTCGGGCTTGCGCTTTTCCTGGAATGCACGCACGCCCTCGCGCGATTCTTCCGTGTCGTAGTAGAGCTTCAGTGCGTACATGCCCATGCCCGCAATGCCAGCCTGATGCGCCGTGTCCATATTGAACGAGCGCTTGGCGATCGCAATCGCTGTGGGGCTCTTTTCCATGATCTCGTCGCACCACTTCTGCACTTCCGCGTCGAGCTGATCGTGCGGCACGACCGCATTCACGAGGCCCATGGCCAGCGCTTCGGCAGCGGGATAGCGGCGGCACAGATACCAGATTTCACGCGCCTTTTTCTCGCCCACCACGCGTGCGAGGAACGCAGTGCCGTAGCCCGGATCGACCGAGCCGACCTTCGGGCCCACCTGTCCGAACACGGCCTTCTCCGAAGCAATGGTGAAATCGCAGATCGTGCACAGCACGTTGCCGCCGCCCACCGCATAGCCCTGCACGCGGGCGATCACGGGTTTGGGGACGTCGCGAATCACGGCATGCAGTTCCTCCATCGGCAGGCCGATCGTGCCGCGGCCGTCGTACTGCCCCGAGTGCGCGGACTGGTCGCCGCCCGTGCAGAACGCCTTGTCGCCCGCGCCGGCCAGGACGATCGCACCGATCTCTCGGTCGTAGCCCGCCTTGTTGATCGCGTGAATCAGTTCGTCGCAGGTGCGGCCGCGAAACGCGTTCATCTTCTCGGGCCGGTTGATGGTGATCCATGCCGCGCCGTTGCGCACTTCGTAAAGAATGTCTTCGTAGTTCATGATCGATGTCTTTGCTGATTCGTAGTCGATAGAGAGAGCGTTCGCCGGCATCAGCCCGCCATGGTCAGACCGCCCGATACGCTCAGCACCTGTCCCGTGATGTAGTTCGCGTCGTCGCTCGCAAAGAACACGATCGCGCCGGGCAAATCCTCAGGCTGGCCAATGCGGCCGAGCGGAATGGAACGCTGGAACGCTTCGAGCAGCTTGTCGGGGTTGCCCGCGCCTTCCTTGTATTCGGCGAAGAGCGCGGTGTCGGTCGGACCGGGGCACACCACGTTCACGGTGATGCCGTGGCGCGCATGCTCACGCGCGATGGTCTTCGAAAACGCCACGAGGCCGCCCTTGCATGCCGCATAGACCGCTTCGCCCGACGAACCCACACGCGCGGCGTCCGAGGCGATGTTGATAATGCGCCCGCGCTTGCGCTCGACCATGGCGGGCAGCACCGCGTGATGCATGTGCAGCGCACCCGTGAGATTGATGGCGATGAGCTTTTCCCACTGCTCGGGTTCGGTCTTCGTGAACGGGCGGAACACGTCCCAGCCCGCGTTGTTCACGAGCACATCCACGGGGCCGAGCTGCGCTTGCACTTGCTGGAGCGCCGCATCCACTTCCTCGCGATTCGTGATGTCGCAACGCAGCGCCAGCGCCTCGCCGCCTTTTTCGCGAATCTCCTCCGCTACCTTCAGCGCCGCTTCGAACGACAGATCCAGCACCGCCACACGCGCGCCCTCGGCGGCAAAGCGCCGGCAGGTCGCCCCGCCGATGCCGCCCCCGCCGCCCGTCACCACGACCGTCTTGCCTTCGAGTTTTCGCACCGCGATCCTCCATTCGGTTGAGCAGTACCATAGACGCCTTCGAAGCCAGCCCTCTTTGAGCCCCGCATCGAATTACGTCAATATGTTGACGTATACTAGGTAACACCCAGATCGAAGACAAGCGCGGAAGCACCAGGAGAAACCCTTGCCAAAAACATCACAAATTCAGAATTCGAGCCGCTTCGATCTTGCCAACCGGCTGTTCTTCCGGCTCTATCAATGCGCAAACATGTTGCACAAAACCGGTACGCGCGCCGTGGAGGCCGAGGGCTTGACCACGCAGCAATGGGCTGTGCTCGGCGCGCTTTCGCGCAAGGAGGCTCAACCCGGCATGAGCGTGGGCGACCTCGCGCGATACTTGATGGTGAGCCGCCAGAATCTCTCGGGCCTGATCAGCCGGATGGAACGCGACGGTCATGTGACGACCCAGGCGGATGCGCGCGACCGCCGCTCGCGCCTCGTCTGCATGACCGGGCCGGGACGCAAGCTATGGGTTGCGCAGGCCACGCCGAAAATCGAGGCGTACTACGAAGCCGTGCTGGACAATTTTTCGTCCGACGACATGACGCACACGCTGCACTATCTGCTGAAGCTGCTCGACAACATGAAGCGCGTGGACGAACGGGAGCGCGCGGCGGACGACGACGAAACGTGAGCCTGCTCCGCTACAATCAGACGACACGCGCAAGGAGAAAACCACATGAAAATGGATGCATTTCGCTTTGGCACCACCGACTGGTCCAGCGTCGAGCCCACGCAACACAAAGGGGAAACGGGCATGGCCAGCTGGCGCACGCGCTTTTTCGGCGACGAAGCCAACCCGATCCGCGTGCGCATGGTCGAATACTCGCCTGGCTACCTCGCGGATCACTGGTGCAAGAAGGGGCACATTCTGTTCTGCCTCGAAGGCGAACTCGAAACGACGCTCGACGACGGGCGCAAGTTCGTCCTCACGCCCGGCATGAGCTATCAGGTGGGGGACAACGCCGAGGCGCACCAGTCGTACACGCGCACGGGCGCGAAGCTTTTCGTCGTCGATTGAAGGCGGCCGGTGTGCGCCGCTTCAGCGCGGCGCGCCGAGATCGGCGTCGAGCCGCTTGCGCAGGTCGCGCACCACACGTGCGGCCGGCACGAGCCACCACGTGGGAGCCGCCACGGAGAAGTCATACGCGAGCGCCGTTTGCGCGGCGCCAGTCGTGTGCGCCCGGCACCGGAACGCCACCACCTGGCGGCGCGTGCCGGTTTGCGAGCCAGGCGAGAAACGCATGACCGCGCGCAGCGCGAATTGCGTATCGTCGGGCGCGGCGTCGTACGATTCGATGCTCCACTCGGCACCGTAGTGCGCCTCGTGACGCAACGCCGCGCTCACGCGGCGGCGCGTTTCGTCGCCGGGCAGCGCCACGGGGTGCTCGCACCCGGCACGCCCCGCGCGGTACAGCGTGCGCTGCGACCAGCCCCAGCCGAACGTGAGCACCACGCCGCCCGCCACGAGCGCCCAACGCAGAACATGGGCAAGCCAGCGGCCAAGCTCGAAGCGCGCGATGGGCGCGAGCAGCAAGCCCACGATCCAATGCGCGATCACGAAGATCACAATGCACGCGAACACGCTCGCGGCGAGCGTCAGCAGCCAGCCTCGCGAAGGGTCGTCGAGTTTCGCAAACAGGAAATCGCGCACACCTGAACGCGCCTGCACGTCAACGGCTTGAGGCTCGGCTGCACCCTGAGGCTCGCCTGGCTGCCCAGCATCCGCTTCGTCGCGCATTGCCGTGAGTTCGCCGTGCAGCGAGTCGCGTTCGGTGCGCATGCGCTGGATCTCGTCGAGGGTTCGCGTGCGTTCGGCGCGCAGCCCGTCCAGCTCGGCACGCACGCGTTCGCGCTGTGCCAGCAGTGCCTGCATCTGCGCGTGCAACTCTTCAGCCTGCGCGACGCTCAGCGCGGCGCGGCTCACCGGCGGCGCGTGATGCACGGACCAGTAGGCCTCAAGCAACTCGCGCGCCTCCTTGACGCGCTTGAACTGGTCGTCGGCCCAGCGCATCGAAGCGGCCGTGGGGTGCCGCCATTTGTCGGGATGCAGGATCTGCGCGAGATGGCGATAGTGATGCTTGATGTCCGCCTCGCTCGCCCCAGGCTCCAGATCGAGCCGGTAGTAGAGGCGGTCGTAATCCACGGGTCGGTAATCGCGGCCTGGCATGACCTGTCAGTGTTCGTCAGTGGATGGGTGGGCAGGCAGGCGCAACGCCTGCCTGTTCAAATTAGCGCAATGCGCCCGGTCCGGCAAGGAAAGCGCCGCCGCCCGCGCCTGCACGGTTTCAGTGCGGCCGCCCCGCCAGCAGGCGGCTTAGCGTCGCGAACGCGGTGGCCGGCAGTTCGTGCAGCTTGCGCACGACCACGGCGTTCGGATAAAACGCCTCAACGGCGTCGTCCAGTATGCCGATGCCGACCAGCTCGATGCCCTGCTCCGTCACCGCCTGCACGCGCGCGAGCAGGTCGGTGCGCAACACCGCCGGGTCGCCGTCACTCGTTGAAGGATAGCCGTCCGAGAGCACGAAAAGCAGCCGCCTGCGCGCCCTGCGCTGCGCGAGCCGCGCCGCCGCCCAGGCGAGCGCTTCGCCGTCGGGGTTCTCGTGGCCGCACTCGATGGCCGCGAGCCCGCTCAAGTCGCGTGAATCGAAGCGCTTGAACACACGCAGATCCAGCCGCTCGACGAAGCGGTTATAGACCCGCAGATTGGCGCCGGCCGCGCGTTCACGCTCATAGCGCGCGCGCATTGCCGGCGCTTCGATCGAGCTGTAGCCGAGCACTTCCGAATCGAAAGCGAGTTGCGTGAGCGCATCGGCGAGTGCCGCCGCGCACAGGCGCGCCAGTTCGATCTTGCGGCCCGCCATCGAGCCGCTCAGGTCCAGCAGCAGCGTGACCACCGTGTCGCGGCCGCTTGCGTGGCGCGCCACGCGAAACGGCGTGCGGTAGCCGCGCGAGGCAGCGAGACGCGCGAGCGCGGCGCGGTCGATCTCGCCGCGCTCCTGCTCGCGCTTCCAGTGCGTGAGTTCGTCGGCCTTGAGCACGCGCTCTAGCTGGGCCTTGAGCGCGCCGGTTTCCGCGCGCGCCAAGGCGCGCAGCTTGCGCCAGGCGGTGGCGTCACCGCGGCCCGTGAGGTCGGTGACGACGTCGAATTCGGTGGTCAGCGGGATCGACAGGCGTGGGCGCATGTGCGCGGGGCCGCGATTGCCGGCGGCGGCGTGCGGCGCGTCCGCCTCGGAAAGCGATGCACCGGCAGCGGAATCGGACTCCGCGCTCGCGCGCGCCGAAGCGCCGCCGTCACGCTCGCGGGCGTCCTCTGGCTGCGCCGCGCCGCCCGGCGGTTCGACTTCGTCTGGCGCACCGAATTCATCCATCGCCTGCGCGAGCCCGGCCGCTTCATCGTCGAGGCCTTCGGCCGGCCCCGCCGTCTGCATCATGTTGTTCGCGCCGCGCGATGCGAGCGAACGCACACCCGCCACGATCGCCGCGGCTGCACGCAGGCTCGCCTGCGTCGACTGGCTCGCGCGGGCCGCGTCGAGCGGAGCGTCGATCGCGCGCAGCGCGGCGGCGAGCGCTGCGGCGTCGCGCTCCAGCACGCCCGGCGCTTCGCCCCACAGCGTGCGCTCGATCGCCCAAGCCAGGCGCTCGCGCCATGCCAGTTTTGGCCAGCGCCGCGCGATGTCATCGCTGCGCTGCACGCGCCAGCTTTGCGCGTAGCGTCGCGCGCCAGGGAACGTTCGCGCGAGCTGCGCGAGCACGCGACGGTCCTCGATCGCCTGCGCAATACGCCCCGTCACGCCGGCTTGCGGCGTGTCGAGACGCGCCGCCTGGCTGTAGCGATGGCGCGCCGCCAGCAAGTCGAGCGCGCCGAGCAGTGCCGCTTCATTTGCGGCTTCATTCGCGCCTTCGCTCACGAGGCGCGCGGGCAGCACGAAGCGTTCGCCTTCCACACGCGGCTCGCCCGCGCCGAACGTCACGCTCACGCGCGTGTCGCCGGTCAGCACGCGCGCAAGACGCCCGAGCGCGCCCTCGGGATCGGCGCCCGCCGTCAAGCCTTCCGTTTCGTCCCGCAAGCTGGACACAAACGCCTCCGCACTCACGCGTCGAAGATCACGTGATGACGAATGATGCTGCGTATGAGCGCTGCATCGTCGGCGCTCACCTTCGCGTAGATTGCCGGCCCCGCCGCGCGCTCGACGTCGCCCGTGCGCAGCATGAGTTCGGCCCAGTCGATCAGGCGCCGCGTGGAAAACGCGCTCGCGAGATCCTCGCGGGCGAACGCCGCGCGGCAGTCGGCGGCGACGGCAGCGAGTGTCTGCGCGAGCGGCCGCGTGAGCACCGGCAGCGTGCGCAGCAATACTTCGGTTTCCTCTTCAAGCGAGAGATAGTTGAACAGGTACACGCGCCAACGGTCGAGAAACGCCTCGTTGAGCAGGTTCGCACCCTGGTACAAATGGCGGTACGCGCTCATCGCGCCTGCGGCGTTCGCGGTGGCGAAGAGGCGAAACGACGGATGCGGCTCGACAATCTCGTTGCCGCGCTCCTTGAGCAGCAGGCGGCCGTTCGGTTCCAGCACGGCGGTGAGCACCGCAAGAATGGACGGCTCGGCAAAGTCGAGTTCGTCGATGATGAGCCAGTAGCCCTCGCGCATCGCTACGGGCAGCACGCCGTCCACCCAGATCGTCTCGCCGCCCTTCACGGTCCAGAAGCCCACGAAGTCGCCAATCGTGGTCTGGCCGTTCATGTTCGCGCGCAGCACGCCATAATTCGCGCGCGCGGCCACCTGCTCGATGAAGCTCGTCTTGCCCGATCCCGTATGGCCGATCAGCATGACACGGCGATTTTCTACGATGTCCTGAACGATGTCGTCGCCGCGTTCGGTGAAAAGATAAGCCGCGTTCACGCGCGGCACCAATGCGTTCGGCTCGCCGCGCGGCAGATCAACGGTGCCGATGCGTACGGTGGGCGCTTCAACTTGTGCACGGGTTTGAGCGGCTCTCGACTCACACGCCGCTTCGACGGCTTGCCGCAAGGCTGCCGAAAACGTGCTGCCCGCTTGTGCGGCTCGCGCTTCATCGGCGCGCTGCGCATCGGAAACGAAGCCCTCGCGACGCCACTTGAGCAGCTTCGCTTCGAGATTGTCGAGGTCGATTTCGGTGTCGATATCGACCTTGTCGTCCTCGCCCGGGCCGTGCTCGATGCGGTACATATGCGCACGTGCGGAAGGCGAAACGCGCCACCATTCGCGCGCGCGGCCGGCGCCGCGGGTGTAGAAGCCGAGCGGGTCTTCTTCTTGCAGTGCGGGATCGGATGCGTTCATGGGCAGGCAATACAGGGCGCTGGCGCGCGGTCCGGAAATTCGTCTCATATTACCGGTGCGTGTCGCAGTGCGCAAAAGCGTGACAATGACGACCAAGCGAGGATCACGCCCGCGCCACGGCCCTGCTTCCACGCCACGTCGAGCCATGCTAGCGTGACGACCGCCATACGAGGCAAGCACGCCTCCCCTGTCACCCGGAGACTCCCATGCCCCAAGCCGCGCCGCCCGAACTCGACGACGAGCCCGGGCGCGGCCGTTCGCTCGCGCGCCACTACCCGCGCGGGCTGCAGATCGAGCCGCACACGCATACCTGGGCGCAGGTGCTCTACGCCGTCTCCGGCGTGATGTGGGTCGAGGTGGAGCGCGAAGCGCTCGTCGTGCCGCCGCAGCGCGCCGTGTGGCTGCCGCCTGGCACGCAGCACGCCATTCATATGCTGAGCGCCGTCGAGATGCGCAATCTCTATCTGCACGAGTGCGACAGCCGGCACCTGAGCGAGCGCTGCGAAGTGTTCGAGGTCAACGGCCTGCTGCGCGAACTCATCACGAGCCTCGCGGAACGCGCGCGCGAAGACGACGCCTGGCTCGACGCGGCCTATCGCCTCGCGTCGATCGAGCTTGCCCACGCGCCGCGCTCCACGCTGCGCATTCCGCTGCCCGACGCATCCGACCGCCGCCTCGCCACCCTGTGCCGCGCAGTAATCGACAACCCGTCGGCCGATATCGGCTTCGAGCAACATGCGGCATGGGTGGGCGCAAGCGTGCGCACGCTCTCGCGGCTCTTCACGCGCGAGCTAGGCATGGGGTTTGCGGAGTGGCGCCGCCAGGTGCAGCTCGCACTCGCGGTATCGCGCCTCGCGGAAGGCGAGCCTGTAAGCGCCGTGGCGCGCATGCTGGGCTATCTGCCCAGCAGCTTCAGCGACATGTTCCGCCGCGAACTGGGTGTGCCGCCCAGCGAGTTCCGGCCCACCGGCACACTGGGCGGCACGGCGGGCTTCGCAGAGGAAAGCGCGGCGCAGTGACTGACGCGCACGCGGGCGCATACCGCAGATCAATGCGGCGGCAGATCGCCCACTAGCGGAAACATGTCGGGCGTATAGCCCATATTGAAGTAACCGGCCCGTGCATACGTGGCGATGCGTTCGAGGTGCTCGGTTTCGCGCGAGGCATCGCGCGGTTCAGGCTCGCCGCCGTTTGGCGCAGGCGGGCTGTTCGCACGGCCGCGCCGCGCAAACCACGCCGGCATCGACAACTTCGACATTGCGGACTCCTTGCAAGGCGTTGACCCCTTCCAATCTAGACAGTCATGGGCGCACACGCAAACAAGCATTTCTGCGTTGCATTGCACACCGCGACCGGTGCTCCCCGATCACCGGATGCGCGCGCTGTAACCGCCTGAAAACCTTACAAATAACTAACGTTTCGAAATTGGCGCACGAGTTGGTTAGACTGCGAGTCTTGGCCTTCGCTGCATGGCAGGGCCTGGCTTCGACGGCATAACAATCATGAGAATGCGTATGCAGCAACTCGACAGTCACCGGCAGCAATTCGCGGCAGACAAGCCGTTGAACGCGCCGATACGGCTTCTCCACACCGCCTCGCGCGGTGGTTCGACCTCATGGAGGCAGGCATGAGCGACGTCCCGCAGACGCACCCCGCGCCCCAGCCACCCCCGCCGCCCGCCCCCCCGCCGCAGGCGCCGAAGCGCCGCCGGCTCGGCCCGCTCATTCTCGCGATTGTCGTGATCTTGCTGATCGTGCTCGTGGTCGTGCACATCATGCGCAACAAGAAGACGGAGCACGGCGCCGCGCCGCAGGTCGTGACCGTGGCCGCCGCCACGCTCGGGCCCATGCCCGTGACGCTCAACGCGCTCGGCACCGTCACGCCTGTCGCCACGGTCACGGTTCTGCCGCAAATCAGCGGCTACCTCACCGAGGTGGGCTACAAGGAAGGCCAGGACGTCGTGAAGGGGCAGTTCCTCGCGCAGATCGACCCGCGCCAGTACGAGATCAGCAAGGAACAAGCCATCGCGCAGCTCGCCAAGGACCAGGCCCTGCTCGCCCAGGCGCGCGCCGACCTCGTGCGCTATACGCAGTTGAACGAGAAACGCTCGATCGCTGAACAGACGTACAGCGACCAGCGGTTCCTCGTCATGCAGTACGAGGCCGCGGTCAAGGCCGATCAGGCGAACGTGAGGCTCTTCGAACTCGATCTGATCTATTGCCGCATCACCGCGCCGGTGTCGGGGCGCGTGGGCCTGCGGCTCGTCGATCCGGGCAACTACGTGACCTCGTCCAGTTCCACGGGCATTGCCGTCATCACGACGATGAAGCCCACCACCGTCCAGTTCGCGATTCCGCAAACCTCGCTTGGCAGCGTGCTCGAGCGCGTCAACGCCGGCGCGAAGCTGCCGATCAGCGTGTACAGCAGCGACAACACGCGGAAAATCGCCACTGGCACGCTCTTCGCGCTCAGCAACCAGATGGCCACGGCCACCGGCACGGTCACGCTGCGCGCAAGCGTGCCCAACGAGGACGAGGCGCTCTTTCCGAACGAGTTCGTCAATGTGAGGCTGCTCGTCGACACGCTGCAGAACGCCGTGCTCGTGCCCACGCCCGCCGTGCAGACCGGCGCGCCCGGCGACTATGTGTACCTCGTGAACGCCGACAACACCGTGTCGGTCCACAAGGTCACGCTCGGGCCGAGCGACGGCCGCTATACCGTGATCTCATCGGGCCTGCAGCAGGGGCAGCACGTCGTGACCGACGGCCTCGACCGCCTCAACGACGGCGCGAAGATCCAGCCGGCAGGACCGCGGCCCGCCACGCACGCCGGCGCCGCAGGTGCGGCGAGCGGCGCGAGCGCGCCGCATCACGGCAGCGCACCCGCAGCGTCGAGCGCCCCCGGCGCCACGGCGCCGAACGCCTCCGACGCGAGCGCCGCCGCCTCGCAAGCTGGTTAAGCCCCGGACCCAGCGCTGATGAATATTTCGCGTCTCTTCATCCTGCGGCCGGTCGCGACTTCGCTCCTGATGATCGCGATGGTGCTGATCGGCCTCGTCGCGATGAAGTTCCTGCCGGTTTCCTCGCTGCCCGCGGTGGACTACCCCACCATCCAGGTGCAGACGTTCTATCCGGGCGCGAGCCCGAACGTGATGGCGACCACCGTCACGGCGCCGCTCGAAGTGCAGCTCGGTGAGATCCCCGGCCTGCAGCAAATGATCTCGTACAGCTCCGAGGGGGCCTCGGTCATCACGCTGCAATTCGACCTCTCGCTGAGCCTGGACGTTGCCGAGCAGAACGTGCAGCAGGCCATCAATGCGGCGAACAGCTTCCTGCCGAGCGGTCTGCCCGCGCCGCCGACCTACGCCAAGGTCAACCCGGCCGACCAGCCCATCCTCACGCTCGCGATCACGTCGAAGTCGATGTCGCTCACGCAGTTGCAGGACGCGGCCAACAACCGTCTTGCCACGAAAATTTCGGAAGTGCCGGGCGTGGGCCTCGTCACCACCGCGGGCGGCAACGTGCCCGCCGTGCGCGTGGAGGCCGACCCCCAAAAGCTCGCCGCCTACGGCCTGAATCTCGACGACCTGCGCACGCTGCTCGCCAACGTCAACGTGAGCAACCCGAAGGGCAACTTCGACGGCCCCGAGCTCAACTACACGATCAATTCGAACGACCAGATCTCGGACCCGAAGGACTACGAAGACACGGTCGTCGCCTATCAGAACGGCTCGCCCGTGTTCATGCGCGACGTGGCGCGCGTGTCCACGGCGGCGCAGGACGTGGAGCGCGGCGCCTGGTACAACAAGGCACCCGCCATCGTGCTGAACGTGCAGCGTCAGCCGGGCGCGAACGTGATCGCGACCGTCAACCAGATCATGCGGCAGTTGCCGCAGCTCGAAGCGTCGCTGCCCGCGGGCATGCAGGTCACAGTGGTGTCGAACAGCGTGGGCGTGATCCGCGCTTCGGTAAGCGACGCGGCCTTCGAACTCGTGCTCGCCGTGGCGCTCGTGGTGGCCGTGATCTTCGTGTTCCTGCGCAACCTGCCCGCCACCATCATTCCGAGCATCTCGGTGCCGGTCTCGCTGATCGGCACGCTCGCGCTCATGTACGAGCTAGGCTACTCGATCGACAACCTCTCGCTCATGGCGCTCATCATCGCCACGGGCTTCGTGGTGGACGACTCGATCGTGATGATCGAGAACATCGTGCGCTACCTGGAAGAAGGCGACAAACCGCTGCAGGCGGCGTTAAAGGGCGCGGGGCAGATCGGCTTCACGATTCTTTCGCTGACCATTTCGCTCATTGCCGTGCTGATTCCGCTGCTCTTCATGGGCGGCGTGATCGGGCGCCTCTTCAGCGAGTTCGCCGTGACGCTCGCGGTGACCATCGTGCTGTCGGCCGTGGTTTCGCTCACCGTCGTGCCGATGATGTGCGCGCGCATTTTGCGCGCCCAGGCCGAGCGGCACCCTAGCCGCTTCGAGCGCATCAGCGAAGGGCTCTTCAACAAGACGCTGAACGCCTACGAACGCGGCCTGCGCTGGGTGCTCGACCACCAGGTGCTCACGCTCGTTGTTTTCGCGGTGACCGTCGCGCTCACCGGCCTGCTCTATGTGGTCATCCCCAAGGGCCTTTTTCCGGTGCAGGACGTGGGCGTGCTGCAGGGCATCAGCGTGGCCGACAACTCCATCTCCTACCAGGCGATGGTGCAGCGCCAGTCCGCGCTCGCCGAGGAAATTCTCAAGGACCCCGATGTGGTTTCGCTCACCTCGTACGTGGGCATCGACGGCATCAACAACACGCTCAACAACGGGCGCTTCCTTATCAACCTGAAGCCGCACGACGACCGCTCCGAAACTGCCGACGAGATCGGGCGGCGCATCCAGCAGTCGGTCGCGAACGTGCCAGGCGTGCGCCTTTACGTGCAGCCCGAGCAGGACCTCACGCTCGACACGACGGTGTCGCGCAACCAGTACAACTTCGTGCTGCGCGGGCCGAACCAGGAGGCGTTCGACCAGTACGTGCCCGCGCTCATCGCGCGCATGAAGCAGATCACGTCGATTCGCGACGTGACGAGCGACCTCAACACGGACGGCCTTTCCGTGAACGTCCAGGTGAACCGCCAGCTCGCGGCGCGCTACGGCATCACGGCGGCGACCATCGACAATGCGCTTTACGACGCACTGGGCCAGCGCATCGTTTCGACCATCTTCCAGCAGTCGGACCAGTACCGCGTGATTCTGGTCGCGAAGCCCGAGTCGCTGCCCACGGTCGAATCACTTGGCGACCTGTATCTGCCGAGCCAGACGAGCAGCGAGGGTCAGGTGCCGCTCAAGGGCATTGCGAAGATCAGCATCACGCGCTCGCCGCTCATGATCAGCCACCTCGCGCAGTTCCCGTCGGTCACGATCTCGTTCAATCTCGCCGATGGCGCCTCGCTCTCCGCCGCCGTGCGCGACGTGCGCAAGGCCGAGGCCGCCGTGAATCTGCCGCCCTCGATCACGTCGTCGTTCCAGGGCGCGGCGCAGGCGTTCGAGGACTCGCTTTCCAGCGAGGTGTATCTGCTGATCGCGGCGCTCGTGGCTGTCTATATCGTGCTGGGCGTGCTCTACGAGAGCTATGTGCACCCGGTCACGATCCTCTCGACGCTGCCCTCGGCCGGCATTGGCGCGCTGCTCGCGCTGATGATCGCGGGCAAGGACCTGGACGTGATCGGCATTATCGGCATCGTGCTCCTGATTGGCATCGTCAAGAAAAACGCCATCATGATGGTGGACTTCGCGCTCGAAGCGGAGCGCGTGCACGGCAAGCCGGCGCGCGAGGCGATTTTCGAAGCGTCGCTGCTGCGTTTCCGGCCCATTCTCATGACTACGCTCGCGGCCATGCTCGGTGCGCTGCCCATGCTGCTCGGCAGCGGCACGGGCTCGGAGCTGCGCCGTCCGCTGGGCCTTGCGATCATCGGCGGGCTCACGCTCTCGCAGTTGCTCACGCTCTTTACGACGCCCGTGATCTATCTGTACTTCGACCGGCTCGCCGAGCGATTCGGGCGCAAGCGCAAGCCGGAAACCGACGCAGACAGTGACGCAGACGGCGGCTCCGGCAACGGCGCGCCACCCGCGCCCGAGGGCACGCCGTGAACCTCTCGGCGCTCTTCATCCGGCGGCCGGTCGCGACGTCGCTACTCGCGATCGCGATCCTCATTTCGGGGATGCTCGCCTTTTTCCGGCTGCCGGTCGCGCCGCTGCCCAACATCGCCTATCCGGTGATCGTCGTGCAGGCCAACATGGCGGGCGCGAGCCCGGACATCATGGCGTCGACCGTAGCCGAGCCGCTGGAGCGGCGCCTCGGCACCATCGCCGACGTGAGCCAGCTCACGTCGATCAGCAACACGGGTTCGTCGCTGATCGTGGTCGTGTTCGGCCTGAACCGCGACATCAACGGCGCGGCGCGCGACGTGGAGGCCGCCATCCAGGCCGCGCGCGCGGACCTGCCCACTACCTTGCGCAGCAACCCGACCTACCGCCAGTACAACCCCGCGAGCGCGCCGATCATGGTGCTCGCACTCACGTCGGACACGCTCACCAAGGCGCAGCTCTACGACTCCGCCGATTCGGTCATCATGCAGCAGCTCTCGCAGGTGGACGGCGTGGGCCAGATCACGCTGGGCGGCGGCGCGCTGCCCTCCGTGCGCGTGGAGCTGGAGCCCAGCAAGCTCAACAGCTACGGCATCGGGCTCGAAGACGTGCGCGCGTCCATTGGCGCGGCCAACGCCAACAGCGCGAAAGGCCATATCGACCAGGGCAACCAGCGCTACACGGTGCTCTCGAACGACCAGATCAGCAACGCCGCGCCGTTTCGCGACGTCGTGATCGCCTATCGCAACGGCGCGCCCGTGTTCCTGCGCGACGTGGCTTCGGTCATCGACTCCAACGAAAACATCCGCAACGCGGGCCTCTACAACGGCAAGTCGGCCGTGCTCGTGATCGTCTACCCGATGCCCGGCAGCAACGTCGTGAAGACGGTACAGCAGATTCGCGCGCGCCTGCCCTCCATCGAAGCCGCGCTGCCCGCCACGATCAAGGTGAACGTGGCGGTCGACCGCTCCGAGTCGGTGCGCGCCTCCGTGGCCGACACCGAGCGCACGCTCTTCATCGCCGTGCTGCTCGTGATCGGCGTGGTGTTCGTGTTCCTGCTTTCGCCGCGCGCCACGCTCATTCCGGCGGTGGCGCTGCCGCTTTCCATCGTGGGTACGTTCGGGCCCATGTATCTGCTCGGCTACAGCATCGACAACCTCTCGCTCATGGCGCTCACCATCGGCACCGGCTTCGTGGTGGACGACGCCGTGGTGGTGCTGGAGAACATCGTGCGCCACGTCGAGGCCGGCATGGAGCCGAAGGAAGCGGCGCTCAAAGGTGCGGGCGAAGTGGGCTTCACGGTGCTCTCCATGAGCCTTTCGCTCATCGCCGTGTTCCTGCCCATTCTGCTGATGCCCGGCATCGTGGGCCTGCTCTTTCACGAGTTCGCGATGACACTCTCCATCGCGATCCTCATCTCGCTCGTGATCTCGCTCACCGTCACGCCCACCATGTGCGCCTACGTGCTCAAGCGCGAAGCGCTGCACCACAAGCCCTCGCGGGCGGCCGTGTGGATCGACGCGCAGTTCGAGCGTTTCAAGCAGTTCTACTCGCGCACGCTCGACGTAGCGCTCAATCACGCGCGACTCACGATCTTCGTCTTGTTCGCGCTGCTGGTCGGCAACGTGTTTCTCGCGCGGCTGCTTTCCGGCACGTTCTTCCCCGAGCAGGACACCGGCATTCTGATCGGGCAGATCATCGCGGACCAGAGCATTTCGTTCACGGCGATGGAGAAGAAGCTCGCGCAGCTGCAGGCCATCGTGAAGGCCGACCCCGCCGTGCAGTCGGTGGCGGGCTTCACGGGTGGGCGCGCGCTCAATACGGCCACCGTGTTCGTCGAACTGAAGCCGATTGCCGAGCGGCGCCTGACGGCCACCGAGGTCGTGAACCGTCTGCGCCCCAAGCTCAATGCCGTTTCCGGCGCACGCCTTTTCATGCAGGCGCAGCAGGACCTGCAGATCGGCGGGCGGCAGTCCGCGGCCGAGTATCAGTACACGCTGACGAGCGACGACGCCGACGCCCTCTTCACCTGGGTGCCGCGTCTCGTGGACGAGCTGAACAAGCACCGCGCCCAGATGACGGATGTGAACTCGGACCTGCAGCAAAATGGTCTGGAGGCCTACATGACAGTGCAGCGCTCGACCGCCAAGCGCTACGGGTTCGATCCGAACCAGGTGGACAACGTGCTCTACGACGCCTTCGGCCAGCGCACCGTTTCGACCATCTACAACGCGATCAACCAGTACTTCGTCGTGATGGAAGTAGCGCCGCAATACTGGCAGTTTCCGCAGTCGTTCCAGGACATCTGGCTGAGCACGGCGGCGGGCAACGCGAGCGGCGCGGCGCAAACGCAGATGCCTTCGAGCGTCATCTCGGGCGTCACGCCTTTCACGGCCGTGACCACGACCAGTTCGACGAGCAGCAACACCAACGAGCGCAACGCCAATGCGGTGGCCAACCAGCAGAACAACGCGATTGCCAACAGCAAGGGCGGCAGCTCGAGCGGCAGCGCGGACAGCACGGCCGCCGAAACCATGGTGCCGCTCATGGCGCTCATGGACTGGAAAACGCGCCATACGGCCACGCAGGTCAATCACCAGGGCACCGAAGTGGCGGGCACGATCTCGTTCAACCTGCCCCAGGGCGGCTCGCTTTCCGAGGCCAGCAACATCATCGAGCAGGCCGAGCGCAATATCGGCATGCCCGCCTCCATTCACGGCGCGTTCGCGGGCGCGGCGCAGGCCTACGCGCAGTCCATGGGCGTCGTGCCGCTGCTCATTCTGGCCGCGCTCGCCGTGGTGTATATCGTGCTGGGCGTGCTGTACGAAAACACCATCCACCCGCTCACGATCCTCTCCACGCTGCCTTCGGCCGGTATTGGCGCGATCCTCGCCATGCTGATCTTCGGCACGCCGTTCTCGGTGATCGCGATGATCGGCATCATCCTGCTCATTGGCATCGTGAAGAAAAACGGCATCATGATGGTCGACGTCGCCATCCAGTTGCAGCGCAACGAAGGCATGGAAGCGCGCAAAGCGATTCACGAAGCCGCCGTGGTGCGGCTGCGCCCGATCATGATGACGACCTTCGCCGCCGTGCTCGGCGCGGCGCCGCTCGCGATCGGCATCGGCCAGGGTGCTTCGCTGCGCCAGCCGCTCGGCGTGACGGTCATGGGCGGCCTGATCCTGAGCCAGGTCTTTACCCTTTACACCACGCCGGTGATTTACCTGTTCCTCGACCGCCTGCGCGCACGCCTTGCGCGCTGGGCCGCGCGCCTGCCGTGGAATCGCCAGGCCGATGAGAGCGCATCATGATGAAGACTTGCCTTGCCCCATCGAATCCATCGCTCATGCGAATGCTGACCTCCGCCGCCCGTTGCGCGGCCACGCGCGCACTGCCGCTCGCGCCTCTCAGCGCCGCGCTGCTGCTCGCGGGCTGCATGGTCGGGCCGGACTACCACCGGCCCGAGGTTGCCGTGCCCGCCACCTGGAAAGCGCTGCCCGGCTGGACCCAGGCCGAGCCCGAAGCCGCGCAGGGCCCCAAGGGCGACTGGTGGACCGCCTTCCAGGACCCGCTGCTCGATGAGCTGGAGCCGCTCGTCGTGGTATCGAACCAGACCGTGCGGCAAAGCTACGCGAACTACCAGGAAGCGCTTGCCGAAGTGCGCGTGGCGCGTGCGAGCCTCTTTCCGACCATCGGCATTACCGGCTCGCTTGCGCGCGAGCGCTCCTCCACGGGCACGCTCAGCAGCGTGAGCAGCATCACCTCCACGCCGAGCGGCGCGCGCATCGTCAACGGCGGCACGCTCGAAGCCAACGCGAGCTGGGACATCGACCTCTGGGGCCAGGTGCGGCGCCAGATCGAGGAACAGTCGGCCACGGCGCAGGCGAGCGAAGCCACGCTGGCCAACGCTACGCTGTCCGAACAAATTGCGCTGGCGAACGCCGTAATCAATCTGCGTATCACCGACGCCGATATCGACCTGCTCACGCATACCGTGCAGGCATACACGGACTTCCTGCGCGTGGTGGCCAACCAGGACCAGGCGGGCACCGTCCCGCCGTCCGACCTCGTGTCCGCGCGCACGCAGCTCGAATCCGCTCGCGCAAGCCTGATCGCGCTGGGCGTGGCGCGCGCGCAATACGAGCACGCCATTGCGGTGCTAGTGGGCCGCAACCCCGAAGAGGTCGATATACCGCACAGCACGCAGCTTCCCGCGCTACCCGCCATTCCGGCCGGCGTGCCCTCCACGCTGCTGCAGCGCCGGCCCGACATTGCGACCGCCGAGCGCCAGATGGCGTCGGCCAACGCGGCGATCGGCGTGGCGGTGGCCGCGTACTATCCGTCGATCTCGCTCACCGCGCTCGACGGCTTCACGCAATCGCCGCTTTCGGGCCTGCTGCACATGAGCAACTACGTGTGGTCGCTTGGCGCGAGCGCGACCCAGACGATCTTCGACGGCGGCCAGCGCAGCGGCCAGGTGGCGGCGGCGCGCGCGAGCTATGACGCGGCGGTGGCGAACTATCGCGGCACGGTGCTGACGGCGTTCCAGGGGGTGGAAAACGATCTCTCGGGCCTGCGCATCCTTGCGCAGCAGGCCGAAGTGCTCGACGCCGCCGTACGCGACGCCATACACGGCGCGCAGATCACGCAAAACGAATACGAGGCGGGAACCGTGGACTACACGACGGTCGCCACGGCGCTCGCCACCCAGGTGACCAATCAGCAGAGCGCGCTCAACGTGCAGCAGCAGCGGCTGCTCGATACGGCATCGCTGATCGGCGATCTGGGCGGCGGCTGGTCCGGCGAGTTGCACGATGCGCAGCATCCGGCGCGCGCGGCGACGCCGGCCTCCGGCGCTGCAGCGCCGGCTGCGAGCGCGAGTGGTCCAGCAAACGTGGAGGCGAACCGTACGCAGGGCGCCGTTCAGAGCCCCTGATCTCAGTCCGTGATCTCACCCCTGCGCGAGAGAGCCCGCGCTACGTGCGCGGTTCCGTGTCCGAAGCGGCTGTCACAGGCATGGCGGAGGCCGGCAGCCCGAACACGGCGTCGAAGATCAGGTTGTAGACGTAGTTGTAGACGAGGAAGAACACCGAGAGCCCGATATCCATCGCGAACGCCTCGATCAGCGAGACTTGCAGCGTGAGCGCGATCATCGGCACGAGAAACACGATGAGCCCGCCCTCGAAGCCGACCGCATGCGCAATGCGGCGCGCGACACTGCGGCCGCGTTTCGTTTGGCGCGCTTCCCAGCGCTCGAACAGCAGGTTGAAGACGAAGTTCCAGCCGACTGCGATCAGCGACGAAAACACCGCCGCTGCGCCCGCGCGATTCATGCCGCTGCCCGAGAGCGAGGCGAAACTGGAGCCGGTAATCAGGATCGCGATGCCTTCGAACAACGCGACGTAGACGATGCGGCGTTTGATACCCTGCATGGACGAATGCTCCTGATGCGGCTCCCGCGTCAATCGCCGCGCCTGTTGCGCGCGCGGCGAAATCGTTCGCGAATCAACCCAGATCGGTAAATACCGAAGCCGCAGACAAACGCGACTTCGGCAGCTTCGCGTTGAAGTCGTCGGCGCTGCGGTAGCCGAGACCGATCACCACGAGCGCGGTGAGGCCCTGCTCGCGCAGTCCCAGCTCTTCGTCGAGCGCCTTCGCGTCGAAGCCTTCCATCGGGCAGGCGTCGATCTCGAGCGTCGATGCGCCGATCAGCAGCGTGCCGAGCGCGAGATACGCCTGCTTCTCCATCCACGCGGGGAGGTCGTTGCGCTCGCGATGCAGGTTCACGTAGAACGAGCGCGTCTTTTCCTGACCGGCCTTCGCTTCGGCATTGGCGAAGCGGCCGTCTGCCTCTTCCTGCGCGAGCACTTCGGCGAGGTGGGCTTCGTCCATGTCGGTGCGCACGCACAGCACCACGACGTGCGAAGCGCGCGTGACCTTCGGTTCGTTGTATGCGAAACCTTCCATGCCGCGGGCGATACGCGCGCGCGCAGCGTCGCTTTCCGCCAGCACGAAGTGCCACGGCTGCGAGTTCACCGACGAGGGGCTGAAGCGGATCAGCTCCTTGAGTTCCGCGATGACAGCGGCGGGAATCTTGCGGGCGGGATCGAACGCCTTGGTGGCGTGGCGGGCTTTCGCGTAGCGGGTGAGGTTCAAGCGGTTTTCTCCTTCGTGTGCGGTCGGCCGAGGCAGCGCCCGGCAAGGCCGACATCGTACCAGCATCGCGCGCCGGCCGCGGACGCGGTCTGCGCGCGAGGCGCGCCTGCGCTATGCTTGAGAGTTGACATTGCCGCGGCGGCCCGTGAGCCACGCGCCGAGGCCCGCAAGGAGAACACCGATCATGCGCCAGGCCATCCATCATCTGCCGGTGAACACGCGTACGCGCGGGCTGGTCGAAATCAGCCATGAAGTGCGCGCGTTCGTGCGCGAACAGCGCATCGCCACCGGCTTGCTCACCCTCTTTTGCCGCCACACGTCGGCCTCGCTCGTGATCCAGGAAAACGCCGATCCCTCGGTGCGCCGCGATCTCGAACGCTTTTTCGAGCAGCTCGCACCCGAAGATCCAGCGCGTTACGAGCACGACACCGAAGGCCCCGACGACATGCCCGCGCACTTGCGCACGGCGCTCACGCACACGCAGCTCTCGATTCCGGTCGAGCACGGCAATCCCGTGCTGGGCACGTGGCAGGGCATCTATGTGTTCGAACATCGGCGCGCGGCGCACACGCGCGACATCGTGCTGCATCTGATCGGCGAATGAGCCCGCGGGTGCATACACACCAATCCCGTACGCAAGCGCTATGCTTGCGTCTTTCGTTCAACCGACTCACCAAAGGTTGCCCCAAATGAAACAGTCCGCCGGTTCCATGATTTCCTTTACCCGCCCTGACGGCCAGTCGCTCCAGGGTTATCTCGCCAAGCCGGAGAAAGCCGAAGGCGCGCCCGCCATCGTCGTGATCCAGGAGTGGTGGGGTTTGAACGACCAGATCCGCGGCGTGGCCGACCGGCTCGCGCAGGCGGGTTACCTCGCGCTCGTGCCGGACCTCTATCGCGGCAAGAGCACGGTCGAGCAGGAAGAAGCCCACCATCTGATGACGGGCCTCGACTTCGCGGACGCGGCCTCGCAGGACGTGTACGGCGCGGTCACTTACCTCAAAACGCTCACGGACCGCGTAGGCGTGACGGGCTACTGCATGGGAGGCGCGCTCACGCTGCTCGCGGCCACCATGGTCCCGGGGCTTTCGGCCGCCGTGGTGTGGTATGGCTTCCCGCCGCTCGACTACATCGATGCGAGCAAGATCACCGCGCCTATCCTCGGCCACTTCGCGACCCAGGACCAGGCGTTCAACATCGAAACCGTGGCGGAGCTCGAAACGAAGCTCAAGAACGCCAACGTCGACGTCGAATTCCATCGCTATCTCGCCCACCACGCGTTCGCGAACGAGACCGCCGTGGGCCCGACCCGCATCGCCATCACCCAGTACGACCCGGTCTGGGCGCAGCTCGCGTGGGACCGCTCGCTGACGTTCTGGGGCCGCACGCTGTGGCCGCAAGGCGCGGCGCGCTGAAGCGCTGACAGCGGCCCGCGCCGGCGCGCGGATCTGTCGTAGAATCGGCGTCGTCCCGCCTCGCGCGGCCGACGCCGATTTGCATTGCAGCGCCTTCGTCCCTCTCACGCTCTCGCGGAGACTTCATGACGCCGCTCATCCTCCAGCGCCCTGCGCTGCTCTTCATCGTGCTGATCCTGGTCCTGCCGCTCGCCGCCGGGCTCGGCTCAAAAGTGCTGCACCGATGCTTCCCGCTCGCCGAGGAAGCGCGCGAGAACTACAAGATCGTGCAGGGCGCGACACTCACGCTGCTCGCGCTGCTGATCGGCTTCACGCTCTCGATGGCCGTGAGCCGCTACGACCAGCGCAAGAACCTGGAGGAAGACGAAGCCAACGCGATCGGCACGGAGTACCTGCGCGCCGAGCTGCTTGGCGGCGAGGCGGCTGCCCAGACCAAGGCGCTGCTCGCGCGCTACCTTCAGGCGCGCATCCAGTTCTATGTCGTGCACGACGCTGCCGCACTCGATCAGGTCAACCGCAACACCGGCGAGCTCCAGACGCAACTCTGGGCGATCGTGCGCGATGCCGCGAAGGCGCAGCCGAATCCGGTCATGGCGCTCGTGGTCGGCGGCATGAACGACGTCATCAACTCACAGGGCTATACGCAGGCCGCGTGGGTCAATCGCATTCCCGTCGCCGCCTGGGCGCTGATGATCGTGATCGCCATCTTCAGCAACCTGATGCAGGGTTACGGCGCGTCCGGCCAGGTCGGCCGGCGCGTGTTGCTGCTCGTGCTGCCCATTACGGTGACGCTGTCGCTCACGCTCATCGCCGATATCGACAGCCCGCGCGGCGGCTTGATTCGCGTCGCGCCGATCAATCTGTTGAGCCTTGCGCAATCCCTGCCTGCGAATCCTTGAGCGCCGCTTCGCGGCGCCGCATGATCGCGCCCATCCCCGTCCAGCCATGAAAGTCATCCGTTCGAAAACCTTCACCGCCAGCCGCCCCTGGGGGGCGCTCGACATCGCCAACATGAGCGGCACCACTGTGCGCCTGCACTGGACCGACCAGCCGTACAAATGGCACGTCAACGACGGCGAGGAGGTGTTCGCCGTGCTCGACGGCGTGGTCGACATGCATTACCGCGAAGGCGGCGCGGAGCACGTCGCGGTGCTCGAGGCCGGCGACGTGTTCTTCGCGGGCGTGGGCTGCGAGCATGTCGCGCACCCGCGCGGCGAGGCGCGCATTCTTGTGGTCGAGCGTGAAGGCAGCGTGTAATCCGCGCCTTGCGGCGAAAAGACGGCACGCGCCGTTTCCACTACACTTGGCGGCCTGACTCCACTCCCTCCATCGGCCCCTGGCGCGTCTAACACGGCTCGCGCCCCGGCGCCGATGGGCTTTCAGGACTGCAAGGACCTCGCATGAACGACCTTTCCGCATTTCCCATCACGCGCAAGTGGCCAGCACTTCATCCCGAGCGCATTCAGCTCTATTCGCTGCCCACGCCCAATGGCGTCAAGGTCTCGATCATGCTGGAGGAAAGCGGCCTGCCCTACGAGCCGCATCTCGTGCGCTTCGACGCGAACGACCAGATGTCGCCGGAATTCCTCTCGCTGAGCCCCAATAACAAGATTCCCGCGATCCTCGATCCGAACGGGCCGGGCGGCGAGCCGCTCGCGCTCTTCGAGTCGGGCGCGATCCTCATTTATCTCGCCGACAAGTGCGGCCGTTTCCTCGCCCGCGAAGGCGCGGCGCGCTACGAAACGATCCAGTGGGTCATGTTCCAGATGGGCGGCATTGGCCCGATGTTCGGCCAGGTGGGCTTCTTCCACAAATTCGCGGGCAAGGAATACGAGGACAAGCGTCCGCGCGACCGCTACGTCGCCGAATCGCGGCGCCTGCTCGCCGTGCTCGACCAGCGCCTCGAGGGCCGCAAGTGGATCATGGGCGACGAGTACACCATCGCCGACATTGCCACATTTGGTTGGGTGCGCAACCTTGTTGGCTTCTACGAGGCGGGCGACCTCGTGGGTTACGCCGATTTTAAAAACGTCGCACGCGTGCTCGCGGCGTTCATCGCGCGGCCAGCAGTCGAGCGCGGGCTCAACATTCCGCCGCGCGGCTGAGGCAAGTCGTGCGCGAGCGGCGTCATTGCGGCGCCGCTTTCACGCGTGCGGCGACCGAGTCGGCCACTTCGGCCGCCGCCCGGTCCACGTTCTTGCGGTCATCGGCGCGCGCCAGCACGAATTTGGCCGCCGCCACATACGGATTGAGCGCGATGGCCGCGCCGGCGCCCGGCTTCGCGTGGCTCGATTCGCTGTCGATCACCTGATAAAGCGGCTGCGGCGCCTGGGTGGCGAGGTTGTCCACCGCTACCGCCAGTTCGATCTGGCTTGCGCCCGAGCCGAAGCCCACCACCGCGCGCCGCAAGCTGTTGCCTTCGTCCACGCTCAGGAATACGCCCCGCACGAGCCAGCCCTGCGCGGGCAGCGGCGCGCCACTGGGCAGGCGGCGCGCGTCGAGACCCTTCGCGCGCAGGTCGTTCACCAGTGCATTGGCCATTTTTGCCACGTCCTGATCGGCCCGCTGCTGCGGGTCTCGGTGACGCAGCAGCGGTCGTGGCAATAGCCCGCCCACGTGCTCGCGCGCATTCTCCACAGGGTTCGTATCCTGTTTGACGTTGGCCGCGTCGAGTTCGAAATCCGTCACGTACACGACCGGCGCGCCAGGCGCAGGTCCTGGCGCCGCGGGCGCGCCCAGGACTTGCGCCGAGGCAAGCGGCGCGAACGCACACAGCCACAGCGTCGCAACCAGGTTCCAGTGACGTCGTATCTTCATGGCATGCTCCCGTAGATTGGCCATCAAACGTCGATCAGCCCGAGCCGCGTGAGGTCACGCGCGAGCGAATCGGTTTCGACGAAGTGACACGCCTGCAGACCCGCGTCGAGCGCGCCCGTCACGTTCGCTTCGCTGTCGTCGATGAAAAGCGTTTCCTGTGGCTGGGCGCCGATCTGCGCCACGCAGCCAAGATAGGTCTGCGCAGCCGGCTTGACCGCGCCGAAGGTTGCCGACGAATAGATTTGCGAGCCGAAAAGCTGCGCGACCGGCGGATTCAGATAATCGAGGTGATGCGTGACGAGCGAACAGTTGTTGGTCAGCACAGCGATGCGGCATCGCGCGGCCACGCGCTGCGCCAGTGCGAGCGCCGCCTCGTTCGGCGTGATCGAGGCGCGCCGCGAAGCGAGCCACACGTCGCGGGCCACCTCGCAGCCGAGCATGGCGCCGAGCGCTTGCAGATACGCGTCGGGGTCGATCTCACCGGCGTCGGCGCGCGCTTCGAGGCCCGAGCCCCAGATCGCGTGGCGCACGGTTGCAGGCGGCGCGCCAGTGGCGGCCGCGAGGCTCGCCACGCGCGCGTCGCGATCGTAGTGGGACAGCACGCCTTCCATGTCGAAGAGGACTACGCCGATCGCCATCATCTGCCGCTCCCGCGATGAAATGTCCAACTGCGGTCCCTAACCCCGTCCGCTGCCGATCATACCGCCGGGCTGGCGCAAGCGCGGCATACCATGATCGCGCCCTGAAACCGTCGATGGATTTTGGGTAAACTGGACCACATGGACACCTGCCGGTACTGCGGAAAATTGCGCGACGAATGGGATTGCCACGGGCCAGCGTGCCGCCAGGCGATCGCGCAGGCGCTGCGCCGCCAGCGCAAGGGGCTGCCGATGGTGGCGAACGTGATCCGCAACGAAATTCCCGCCGACGCCACCACCGGCCAGATCATCACTGTGCTTTCGCGCCAGCGGCAGCGCGCGCGGCGCGGCAACGAGGAACGGCGCGAGCGCAAGGCGCTCGATATTCCTGAAGGGGAGTGAGGCACGCCCCTGGGGGGCGCCATCCATTGCAGTGCCCATCTTCACACTCATGCGACTGCCCTCCTGCTGACGAAAGAAACCGTCTCGTTCAACGATAGGGTTCAGTGCCGTCCGATTCAACATCGTGCAACCGTCGACATGACGCAAGGTCAGTCGTCAGTACGCGTGTTACGTATACCGGCCTTGTGCCACACGGACGACGGACATGCCATGCCCATGCCTTTCCCACGATGGAACACCCTCGAGGTACCGCTGGAGAACGGGTGGCAATGCACGCTCGTACCGGGTGGCCAGTACCGCGACGCAGTCTGGAGTCAACAAGCGAGCGGGATCAAGCCCTACCCGCTCAGAAAGCCGCGATGGGGATGGCCCGACGGCAGGGACGGAACCCTCTCTTCCCGACAGTCTTCGACGCGTACGCCCCGGTGCTGGCGCGACGACCGTGAGCGCAAGCGCTGGGAGCGCGATGAGCTTGAACGTCAGCGCGACGAGGACCGGGGCGACTTCTACCGCTATTTCAGGCCGAAGGATGACCTGCGCACGATAACCGGTCGGCGTGGCCTGCAGACAGTTCAGGAGTATCTATCCGATATTCTGGACTTCGCCCACTGGAACCTTCCACAGACCAACGACGATGTCCGGCGCGTTTTGTGCGATGTGGTGCGCGGTGGTCGCCTTGTGCCGTATATGGACAGGGAGTGGACGCAGCGCCCGCGCGTGTTCCGGCTCACGCCAGCACCGCAGTCCTGGCAGTCAGCCAGTGCATCAGGCGGGGGAAACGCGAACCGTCCATTGACATGGGATCAGTGGGTCTCGTTCAAGGCCGCACAGGAGGGAAAAACGGCTGGCGCAGGGTCGGTCCTGTCTACGGCATTCGATGCGCCCTCGCAGGTAGCCAAAGCCGCTCGCGGCTTAACACAGGCTGTGAGTAGTGCCGCGAGTACCAGCGGAGAAGGTGGAGGCGCAGGACTCTTGGGGTTCGTTAAGACGGCGGCAGGCGCATTGGCCAGCGGCGACGATGTTTCGGACAGCGGCACCACCGAAGGTGAGTCGACGTCGCTCAGCGACTCTCAGCCATTCGACTATCAACCAGATAGCTCAAGTGATGACACTCAGCAGTTCGCGGCGCGTGGCGTCCGCTTGACGGGCAGCGAGCCCGGTGGCTATCGCACGAATCCTAACGGCGTGGATGTGGACTACTTCGATTCGAATGGCAACCTCTGTGCTCAATATCACGCGAGCCACGGCGAACCACATGGTCATAATTTCTCCGATGGGAAGCGGGACAACGCTCACCTCCCGATGTCTCCAATTAACTGCGAATGAAGAGAAGGCGATGAATAAACCGGAACAGACTTGGGGCTGGGAATTGGCAACCCGAAGCGACATGCTAAAGCGTGTACTGGGAACGTATACGTCGTTTCATGATTCGGCCGTTCGCTCTTTTTGCATGATTCGTCGGCGAGAAACGCGCGAAGGTGCTGACGGGCTTCCAATGCCCGGTACGCGAACGCGCGACCTGGTAGATGTGCAACTGGAAGTGCTTCACGACCGCTATGGACCGCCTCCTGCAGGGCGAACGCGCGACTACGTCGTTTTCCTTGACTGTCTTGACGTGCGAACCGCAGAGATTGACATAAACGCAATGCTTGAGGAAGCCACCATAATGGAAATGTCGCTTACCAAAGCCGAAGGCGGATTGCTCAAGCTAGACCTGGTGCCGAACGTCGGGTTAGACATTCGACTCACCTGTGCGCAAGTCGTCGTCCGCGACCTGCAGCCCTATGTCCGCCCATCCTCATGAACGGCAGCGACATGACAGACACCATACTGACGGCATGGAACCATTTCCACGATTGGTATTTGAGGGGCGTCTCAGCAGATATGAATGCCGGAATTGTGGAACTGACGTTGATGTTCGATGACAGAAAAACACGCGCCCGTGTGCTTTTCAAAGGCGTATCCCGGTGTCTTATGAACGATTTTCTGATTCAGAACATCATCTACAATGCAAAGATACTGACAGACTACAGTGTCGAAGAATACGCGCGAGCACTCGGCATGCTCGAAAAGTCATACTTCGGCAAAGAAAATCACAACCCAAAGCCAATAGCAATGTTCACCGCAACGCTAGGCGCTGAAATACTTGTCGAATTCGATACTTTCGATGTAATGCCTGACTCCACCGTCGGATGATTGACGAATGCAGCATACGGCATATCTAGATCATCATGAGCGCGATATGGGGAAACGCACAGCGGCATACTGATGGCACGAGATCGGACGAGAAAATTTGAAATCTTCACGCTCGACGTCTCGTAAATTGAGCGACTCAAACAAACTACCGTCGTATCGGATTGGACGTTATATAAAATTGACCCAGAAATTGGAGAATAGGCGGCAAACACAGCCACGAATGGCCTATGGGGATTGTGGATTCAACCGGTCGATATGCAGAGCCTATCCATGATTGAACATTTCGCCTGCTACTATGACCCGGACACCAGGAGCCTGGTGCCCAACACGCTCTAACACTCGCTAGCCCCCGCTCTCATCCTCGCTCGCAGGCACGGAAATGCCGATGCGCGCGAACGTTTCCTCCAGATGATTCACGCACACGCGCACTTTCGCAGACTGTGCGAGCCGCGCCGGGTACACGGCCCAGACGTTGGCCGGCTGCGTGACGCCGGGCAGCACGCGCTGCAAGCGCCCGCTTTCCAGCAATGGCGCGACATCCCACATCGAGCGCAGCACGATGCCGCGTCCCGCCAGCGCCCACTGCACGGCCACCTCGCCGTGATTGGTGGAGAGCGGCCCGGCCACCTTCACCGAAACCGTTTCGCCATGCGCGTTCAAGCGCCATACGCCGAACGGATGATCGCGCTCCTTGATCGCGAGACACGCATGCTCTGCAAGATCGGCGACTTCCTGGGGCGCGCCGCGCCGCGCGAGATACGCGGGCGCCGCGCATAGCACGCGATAGTTCGTGGCAAGACGCCGCGCGATCAGATGGCCGGCGATCTCGTCGCCGATACGCACGTCGAGGTCGAAGCCCTCGCCCGCCACGTCGACGAGCCGGTCGAACAGTTCGAGCCGCACGCTCAGTTGCGCATACCGCTCGGAAAGACTCGCGAGCGCAGGCGCGACGAAATTGCGGCCAAAGCCGAAGCTGCTCGACACGCGCAATGTGCCGCGCGGAATGCGCCGCGCGGTGGAGACGTCGTCCACGAGCCGCTCGACCTCGTCGAGGATCTTGCCGGCCGATGCATACACGCGCTCGCCCGCCTCGGTCATCGCGACGCGCCGCGTCGAGCGGTGCAACAAACGCGTGCCGAGACGCGCCTCGAGCACGCCCACGCGCTTGCTCACATAAGCCGGCGACGCCGAAAGCGCTTCGGCCGCCGCACTGAAACTCGCCTTGCGCGCGACCATGCAGAACACGCGCAAGTCGTCGAGTTCGGGCGACGCTACGGACTTCGGCGCTTTCGGTGCGTCCGGCATGTGCGTCACAGCGCGGCGGCTACCGCTTCGCCCAGCACAGTCGTGTTCGCCGTGCCACCCATGTCGGGCGTGCGCGGGCCTTCCACCAGCACCTTCTCGATGGCCTGCATGATCGCGTCGTGCGCGGCCTTGTATTGCGCGTCGCCGTTGCCGAGGAAGTCGAGCATCATCGCGCCCGACCAGATCATCGCGATGGGGTTCGCGATCTTCTTGCCGAAGATGTCGGGAGCGGAACCGTGCACCGGCTCGAACAGCGAGGGAAACTTGCGCTCGGGGTTCAGGTTCGCCGATGCCGCCAGACCGATCGTGCCCGTGCATGCCGGGCCGAGGTCCGAAAGAATGTCGCCGAAGAGGTTCGATGCGACAACCACGTCGAAGCGATCCGGCTGCAGTACAAAACGCGCGCACAGAATATCGATGTGCTGCTTGTCCCATTTCACGTCGGGATACGTCTGCGCCATGGCCGCCACGCGCTCGTCCCAGTAGGGCATGCTGATCGAGATGCCGTTGGACTTCGTGGCCGCCGTGAGCTGCTTGCGCTTGCGCTGGTTCGCAAGCTCGAACGCGTACTTGAGAATGCGGTCCACGCCGTGGCGCGTGAACACCGACTCCTGCAACACGAACTCACGCTCGGTGCCTTCGAACATCCTGCCGCCCACCGAGCTGTACTCGCCCTCGGTGTTCTCGCGCACCACGAGAAAATCGATGTCGCCAGGCTTGCGGTTGGCGAGCGGACACGGCACGCCCGGCAACAGACGCACCGGGCGCAGGTTCACGTACTGGTCGAACTCACGGCGGAACTTCAGCAGCGAGCCCCACAGCGAAATGTGATCGGGCACCTTGTCGGGCCAGCCGACCGCGCCGAAATAGATCGCATCGAAGCCCTTGAGCGTGGCGAACCAGTCGTCGGGCATCATCTTGCCGTGCTGCAGATAGTAGTCGCAGCTTGCCCAGTCGAAATGCGTGAATTCGAGCTTCAGGCCGAACTTCGCGGCCGCCGCCTCGACAACGCGCACGCCCTCGGGCATCACTTCCTGGCCAATGCCGTCACCGGCAATGGCGGCGATTTTGAATGTCTTGCTCATGCTGCGTTCTCCGTTTCTGTCTGTCGCGATGCGCCAGCATGCCTGAAAAACGGCGCGCGACCAGCCCCGCAGGCGTGGATAGATTCAACACGAAACGTGAATAATCGCACGAGTGCGCGCCACGGTCCATGCACGAGCCTGAATTCAGCGTCCGGCGATTTCCTGCCGATGCCCGATCTCGCCTACACTCTCGTTTGGCTCCACCGCGCCTTTCGCTGGACCGGCGCATATCCTGATCGACCGACTTATGTTCTCGCTTTCCGACACCCTTCCCTCCGACAAACCCGCCCTCTACGAATCGCTCGCTGCGCAGGCGCGCTCGCTGATCGAAGGCGAAACCGACGTCATTGCGAACGCGGCAAACTTCGCTTCGCTCGTGTTTCATTCGCTCGAGGGGCTGAATTGGGCGGGCTTCTATTCGTTCGACGGCACCGAGCTCGTGGTCGGTCCGTTCCAGGGCAAGCCGGCGTGCGTGCGCATTCCCATCGGCAAGGGCGTGTGCGGCACCGCAGCGGCCACGCGGCAAACCCAGGTGGTGCCCGACGTGCACGCGTTCGCGGGCCACATTGCGTGCGATTCGGCTTCGCAGTCGGAAATCGTCGTGCCCCTCGTCACGCCGGACGGCGAGCTGATCGGCGTCTGGGACGTGGACAGCCCGCATCTCGCGCGCTTCGACGAAGAGGACGCGAAAGGCATGGAGTTGCTCTGCCGCACGTTCGTCGAGTACGGCATGAAGCGCGCTTAAACGCGCTCAAATACCACGCTCAAGCGCGTTGCGCGAGGTCTGCGGCAACGCGCCGTGGTGGTGCCAGTGCAGCAATGCCAGCACATCGAGAAAGGTCCAGGAGCCGCTAAGAGGTTGCCAGCCAGCGGCGCGACAGCCCACGCCAGAACCTGGCCAACCTATGCTTGCGCGTGCTGCTCCGCCAGCGCGGCGAGGGCTTTTTCCACACGCTGCAGGACTGCGCCCCAGGCGCCGTTCTCGCCCTGGCGATAAAGCCGCGCCGTTGGATACCACGGCGAATCCTCCCGGTCTCCGAGCCAGCGCCAGCACGCCGCATAGCGCGACAGCACCCACACCGGCTTGCCGAGCGCTCCGGCCAGGTGCGCCATCGAGGTGTCCATGGTAATCACGAGATCGAGATTCGCGACGATCGCGGCGGTATCGGCGAAATCGCGCACGTCGTCCATCGGGTCGAACGGACGCAAGTCAGTGGGAATCCCGGCGAGTTGTGGCCGCGTCGTCGCGCCGAGTTGCAGGCTCACGAACGTCACTCCCGGCGTGCCCAGCAGCGGCATGAACGCGCGTGCGTCGAGCGAGCGGCGCTGGTCGATGGCGTTTGAACTCGCCTCGCCCTCGCGCGGATTGCCAGCCCACACGAGCCCGACCTTCAGGCCCCCCGCGGGCAGCCGCCTGCGCCACGCCTGCGCCTGCGGCGCGTGCGCATGCAGATACGGCACGCTCGCCGGAATCGACGCGACCGTGGTGCCAAAGCGCAGCGGCAGGCTCATCGTCAGGCACCAGAAGTCGTGGCGCTCGATACGCCCCTGGCCGTTCAACGGGATCACGCGGTCGGCGCCCGCGAGCGTTTCGAACAACCGCGTGAGCGCCGGCGCGCAGGCAATGCTCACGTGCGCCGCGCCCAGCGCCTTGAGCATCGGCACATAGCGGCAGAATTGCAGGCAGTCGCCGAGCCCCTGTTCGGGCCACACGAGAATCGACTTGCCCGCGAGCGGTTCGCCTTGCCACTGCGGATACGGCACGGGCGGCCGGCCGACGCCGCCCTCGCCGATCGACGGATCGTGGCGCGCTTCGTACAACGGCCACGCCACCTCGTACGCGCCCAGACGCAGCAGCGGCAACGCCAGGTTCACGCGCGCCGCCGCGTAGTCGGGACGCAGCGCGAGTGCGCGCTGATACGGCTCGATCGACGCCTCGACCTGGCCGAGTTGCCAGAGCGCGTTACCGAGGTTGTTGTGGACTTCGGCATGGCTGTCGTCAAGCGCGAGCGCCCGGCGGCATGCGGCCTCCGAGTCGGGCAGGCGGTTCATCTCCTTGTACAGCAGGCCCAGATTGTTCCATGCCGCGACGTGATCCGGATGCTGCCCGAGCACCGCAAGATACGCGGCTTCGGCTTGCTTGAGGCGGCCCAGACGCCACATCAGCACGCCCTGATTGAGCAGCGCCGCGGCATGATGCGGATCGATCTCCAGCGCGCGTGAAAGCTCGGCTTCGGCTTCATCGGCGCGGGCGTCGTTCATCAGCGCGAGGGCGAGGTTGGCGCGCGCGGGCAGGTCGCCGGGGCGGATCGACACTACGCGCCGATACGCGTGGCAGGCGGCCGCGAAATGTCCGCGACGGTACAACCACGCGCCGAGTGCGACGTACGCGTCGGCCTGCGCCTCGGGCGTGGCAAACGGCGGCGACGCGCGGTGCCGGGCGTCGCCGGCGAGCGTGCGGGCTGCCAGCTCCAGGGCCCTTGCGTCGGCGGGCTCGGCGTCCAGCACGCGTTCGAGCGCGCCGAGCGCGCTCTCGTGCCGGCCCGCCGTGTGCGCCGACAAGGCGTCATGCCAGGCGGCGTCTGCGGACGGTGTGCGAGCTAGGGACAGGTTCATCGGCGATCTCATGAAAGGCAAAGCGCTTGCGGCGCGACATCGCTCAATCTATGGACGTCTCATCGTCATGAACATTGGCAAAGTCCGAAAATGCGATTTCGGGCCCAATCGCGCCCTTATACTGGCTGCGCGCCGCGCCACCGTTGCGCGCGGCGCCCTGTCCGATCCTGGCCGAGCGTCCCGTGCAGCCGCATGTGATCTTGCGCGTCGCCACGCTCGACGACGACCCCGGTGCACGCCCCGAGTTCCATATCTGGACCTCGCACGACGTCCCCTGGCTCACCGATGACGGCGAAACGCAACACCATCCCGAGGGGCCACGTGAGCGACGTGAGCGCTTCGACACATGCTCAGGAAGCCGAATCGTCTTGCGCGTGCGCCTTGACGAAGTCGACGAACGCGCGCAACGGCGCCGGCAGGTGCCGCCTTCCCGGATAGTAGAGAAAGGGCCCTGGAAACGAGACGTCCCAGTCGTCGAGCAAGCGCACGAGCGCGCCGCTTCGGATATGCGGCAGCAACATCTCCTCGAACAGATACACCACGCCGACGCCGTCGAGCGCCATGTTGATCAGCAAGTCGAGCGCGGCGCCGGGACGCACGACGAGCGGCGTGGGCGGGTCGAGGCGCAACACTTCGCCATTGCGCTCGAAATGCCAGAGCGGCAGCGCGCCGCCCGCGAACTGCACGCGCAGGCAGGCATGCCCGAGCAGCTCGCGCGGATGTTCGGGCTGCCCGCGCGCCGCGAGATACGCGGGCGAAGCGGCCGTCGCGAAGCGCTCCACGCGTGGGCCGATGGGTATCGCGATCATGTCCTGCTCGAGCCGCTCGTCATAGCGGATACCGGCGTCGCAGCCGATCTGCAGCACGTCGACGAAGCCGTCCTCCACCACCACTTCCACGCGGATCTCGGGATACGCGCGATGAAACGGCGCGAGCACGCCGGGCAAGATGGTCCGCGCCGCGCTTGCGGGCACGTTCAGCTTGAGCGTGCCCGCGGGCTTTTCGCGGTAGCCGTTGAGCACGTCGAGCGCCGCTTCCATCTCGCTGAAGAGCGGCGTGATCGATTCGAGCAGCCGCTGGCCCGCCTCGGTCGGCGCGACGCTACGCGTGGTGCGGTTCAAAAGGCGCAGTCCGAGCTTCGCCTCCAGCCTGCGCACAGCGGCGCTCAGGCTCGACGCCGAGACGCCGCCCACGCGCGCGGCATCGCGAAAGCCACCCGCGCGCGCCACTGAAACGAAAGCGGCCAGATCGTTCATTTCCATCGGCATCGTTCACCTCGCACTGCTCGAACGCACTGTTCGAAATTATGCACAGCCTGTTCTGATCAGACGGGATTATCGGACAATTCGAACGCGCCCATACTGCGGGCATTCGTCAACCGAGGAGTACGCAATGCCGAACCGCAAACCCGCAAGCACGTATGAACTGGCCGGCCGTCAGGTGAACCGCATGGGCTATGGCGCCATGCAACTGGCCGGGCCCGGCGTGTTCGGGCCCCCGAAGGACCGGGCGCAGGCCGTCGCGGTGCTGCGCGAGGCGCTGGCGCTGGGCGTCGATCACATCGACACGAGCGACTTCTACGGCCCGCACGTGACGAACCAGATCATCCGTGAAGCGCTGCACCCTTATGCGCAAAACCTCACGATCGTCACCAAGGTGGGCGCCGTGCGCGACGACCAGGGTGCCTGGCTACCGGCTCTCGAGCCCGCCGACATCGAGCGCGCCGTGCACGACAACTTGCGCAATCTGGGCCTCGAAGCACTCGACGTGGTCAACCTGCGCATCATGGGCGATGTTCACAAGCCCTCCGAAGGGCCCGTGGAAAAGCAGGTCGAAACGCTTGCCCGGTTGCGCGAGCGCGGCCTCGTGCGCAACGTGGGCATGTCCAACGCCACCGCTGCGCAGATCGCGGCGGCGCAACGGCTCGTGCCGATTGTGTGCGTGCAGAACCACTACAACCTCGTGCACCGCGACGACGACGCGCTGATCGACGCACTGGCCGCGCAGGGCATTGCCTACGTGCCGTTCTTTCCGCTCGGCGGCTTTACGCCGATCCAGTCGTCGGCGCTTGCGTCGATCGCCGCTCGCCTCGACGTCACGCCGATGGCGCTCGCGCTCGCGTGGCTCCTGCGGCGCTCGCCCAATATTCTGCTGATTCCGGGCACGTCCACGCTTTCGCATCTGCGTGAAAACGTGGCGGCGGCGCAGATCGATCTGGACGACGAAGTGCTCACGGAACTCGACGCGATCGGCAGCAGCGACGGCGCAGCCGCGCACGCCTGAGCGCCAGGCCGTCACGCCATGTCGGCCGTCTCCAGCTTGTTTGCCAGCGCGTCGCGAATGAGCGCGACCGGCCGCACGAGGCGCCCCGGCAGCGCCCCGTGCACGAGCCACACGTTCAGGCCCGAGCGGAAGTCGGTCGCGTCGATGACCTGCAGCTGGTCGCGCAGCGGACTGCGCGCGAGCGCCTGCGGCGCGGCGAGCCCGACGCCCATACCGCGTGCGACCAGCGAAAGCTGCAGCTCCGAGCCGAACGCCTCGACCGCCACGTTGAACGGCAAACCCGCCATGCCCATGGCGCGGCTCAGCGCCGAGCGCATCCCGCAGCCGTCCTGGTTCAGCACCCACGGGTGATGCGCGAGCGCGGCGAGCGTGGTGGGCTCGTCGGGCAAGCCGAACGAGCGCGCCGCGACGACGAGGGTCGGCGTATACCCAAGCTGGGTCGCGACGACACTCTCCGGCGGCGCAACGGCGGCGGGCAGCAGAATGACCGCCGCATCGAGCCGTGCGCGCTCGACTTCGTCGAGCAGCCCCGGCGACCAGCCCGCCCTCACCCGCAGCGTCAGCTTCGGAAACTCGCCACGCAATTGATCAACGGGCTGCTCGAGCGCCAGCTCCGAGAGAAACGGCGGCACACCGAGCTTGAGCTCGCCAGTGGGTTCGGTCTCCGGCGAAGCGACCGACATCAGGTCGTCGACCGCTCTCAGGACCGAGCGCGCGAGGCTGTACACCTCGTTGCCAGCAGCCGTGGGTTTGAGGGGCTTGCTCTGGCGGTCGAGCAACTCGACGCCGAGCGTCGTCTCCAGGTTCTGCACGCGGCGCGTAAGGCCCGGCTGCGTGAGGAAGAGCCGCTCCGAAGCCCGCACGAGCGAGCCGCTTTCGACCACCGCCACGAAGGCTTCCAGATCTCGCGTGTTCACAACTACTCCGCATAAAGATTATCGCGATAATTCAATTGTCGCATAACGTGAGGCTCCCTACGATACCTGGACCTGCCACGTTGCGGAGCCAATCGATGGAGCACCCCGCTGAAACCTGTACGCGCGTGATGGCGCGCGAAGCCACCCCCGCGAGTCACGCCACGCTCACGCTGCCGATGACACTGTTCTTCGCCGCCGCTGTCGGCGTGATCGTCGTCAATCTCTCGGCGGCTCAGCCGCTCGCCGGGCTCGTGAGCCATTCGCTGCATCTGCGCCCGGCGTTCGTCGGCGCGGTCGCCATGCTGCCGCAGCTTGGCTACGCCGCCGGCCTGCTGCTGCTCGTGCCGCTTTGTGATCTGCTCGAAAACCGGCGCCTGATTTTCCGCACACTGCTTGCCTGCTCCGCCTTTCTCGCCCTCGCGGCGCTGGCGCGCTCGGGCCCACTCTTTCTCGCCGCTGCGTTCCTCGCGGGAGCGACCTCCAGTGTGATCCAGATGCTCGTACCGATGGCCGCCTCGATGGCGCCCGAAAGTCATCGCGGGCAGGCGGTAGGCAATGTGATGAGCGGCCTGATGCTGGGCATTCTGCTGTCGCGGCCGCTTGCCAGCCTGATAGCGGGAACGCTGGGCTGGCGTGCGTTCTACGGGATCGAAGCGGCAGCGGATGGCGTGCTCGCCGTGGTTCTCTTCCTGCGCACGCCTCGCCGCATGCCGGCCGTGACCGCACGCTACGTCGATCTGCTCTATTCGCTCTGGACGTTGCTGCGCACCGAACGCGTTCTGCGGCGCAGCGCTTTCCTCGCGTCGCTCGCGTTGGGGGCGTTCTCGGCGTTCTGGACCGCCGTTGCGCTGCTGCTGTCGCAGCCGCCGTTTTCGCTGGGCATGAACGGCATTGCCGCATTTGCGCTGGCCGGCGCGAGCGGCGCGATCGTCACACCGCTCGCGGGCCGGCTGGGCGACCGTGGCGCGGGGCGCGCGGTCCAATACGCGGCGCACGCGACGATGCTCGGCGCGGTCGTGCTGCTGGGTGTGGCGGGCGCGGGCTGGGGTGGCTTTTCGCCCGCCGCGCACCCCGTGCTGGCGCTGGGTCTGCTCGTTGCGGGCGCAGCCTCGCTCGATGCGGGCGTGATCGCCGACCAGACACTAGGGCGGCGCGCCATCAACCTGCTGAACCCCGTCGCGCGCGGGCGGCTCAACGCGATTTTCGTGGGAATGTTCTTTATCGGCGGCGCGGCCGGCGCGCTCATGGCCGGCGCGGCGTGGGCCTCGGCGCGCTGGAGCGGCGTGTGTTTCGTCGCACTCGGCTTCACGGTAGCGGTTATCGCGCTCGGCTTCGTTTATCGTGCGTCGCCGGCCTCTACCCGCTAGCGCGCCCCCGGCGCGCCAATGAAAAAGCCGCGGCTCTTCAGCCGCGGCTTTCCTGTATCTGAATTGCCACTCGCGTAGCCACTCCCCGGTCGATCCGTCACGCGCGCGGCAAAGCGCTCACGCCTGCTGATCCGACCCGTCCGCGGACTGCGCGGTGTTGTCGTCGGCAGGCTTTTCCTCTTCCTTCTTTTCGACTAGCTGCTCGACTTCCTTGGCGCCCTCGAAACCGGCAACCGCCGCTGCCGCCTTGGTCAGAAAGCCCGCATTTGGATCGAGCTTCTCGGCGCCTTCCACTGCGGCCACCGCACCGGCAATTTCTCCGACCTTGTCCAGAATGCCCATATCACCCCTCCAGTTGAAACCCGCTCCGGGCTGACGAGGCGATGTCTCGCCTCCCGTGCGCCGCACCTTCCATCCAGCGAGCGCGCCGCTTCATTGTGTGCCTGGTGAATGGCCGCATCAATCACTAACTCATTAATCTGACAATGATTAACGATTCCATATACGAACGTATATTGCGACGAGTCAATAGTTTGACTATAGTGAAATTGTCTCCTCCATGTCTCCTCCTGATATGGATTCAGCCCGCAATCGCTGCGGGCTTTTCTTTTTCCCGCGTTGCACTTTGGCCCGCGCTTTGGTCCGCTGCTCGCCTTGCTCCAGCCTGGGGGCCGCAACCAGGCACGCGGCGTCCGCTGGCATAATTCACCCTTCGCCGTTTTCCAGCCCTCTTACACTTCGCCGCTGCAATGAATCTGCATACCTGGTGGCTGTTCCTCGTCACCGTCTTCGTCGTCTGCGCCATTCCTGGTCCCAACATGTTGCTCATCATGTCGCACGGCGCGCAGTACGGATTGCGCCGCACGAGCGCAACCATGGCCGGCTGCCTTTCCGCACTGGTCCTGATGCTGGCCGTCTCCGCAGCCGGACTCGGCGCGTTCCTGCAGGCGTGGCCGACCATGTTCAACGCGCTTCGATTCATCGGCGCCGCGTACCTCGTTTATCTGGGCATCAAGGCTTGGGGCGCGCCCGTGCCCGAGGCCGCCGCCGACATTGCCGAGCGTGTGGCCGCGCGCCCCGTGCGCTCGCCGCTTGCGCTCTACCGCAACGGCTTTTTCGTCGGCGGCAGCAACCCGAAGGCGATCCTGTTCGCGGCGGCGCTCCTGCCGCAGTTCATCGACGCGACCCGCCCCGTGCTGCCGCAGTTCGGCGTGCTCGTTGCGACTTTCGCCGTGTGCGAAGTGAGCTGGTATCTCGTTTATGCGGGTTTCGGCACGCGCATCGGCGCGACGCTCAAAAGCCGGCGCGTGGCGAAAGCCTTCAATCGTGTGACGGGCGGGGTGTTCGTTGGCTTCGGCGCGATGATGGCCTTGCTTCGCCAGTAGGCCGGTCAGGCAGCGCGGCGTCTAGTGGTGGTGCGGGAACCATAAAACTTTAACTTTGGACTTTAATGGTTCCCTTTTGCGGCCCGAGCGCAACCTTCGTTGGTCGCAACAGTCTCGCCACGCACGGGATTTGACGCAAACACAGCAAAACTGAGGCGGACGAGGTGACGCGCCGATGCAACCATGTGCGCATCACGGCTTGTCGCGGACGACTCCCGGTTGACTGGGTCGAGCAACGGAATTCCGCGTCGCAGCCCACACCGACCTGAGCAGCCCGGTTGCTCATGGGTTAATCCAGGCCTTCACCATCATCCCCAGTGAAACGCAGACCAGCACGCCGGCAAAGCCGATCTGCACATGCCGCGCGGCCAGATAACGCGATGCGCCGCGCCCCACGATCATCCCGAGCGCCGTCGTGACGCTGAACAGCAGCGTGAGCATAAGCGGCGGCGACACGCCGGCTCGTATCGTCGACACAACGCCGCCGCTGCCGACCATGGCGATGACCATCAGCGACGTGGCAACGATGCCGTGCATCGACACATTCGTGAACTTTCGCAACATCGGCACGATGACGAAACCGCCACCCACCCCCAGTAGACCCGTCATCAAGCCTGTCAGTGCACCCGTTCCCGCGAGCGCGGCGCCGGTTGTCCAGTTCCACAGGAGGCGCCCCGTGCGTGGGTCCACCTGGCCGATTCTGGACGGCGGCAGCGCCTGCTCCGTTGGCCTGCGGCGTAACGCCTGAGTGAGCAGGCGAATCGCAACGAGCAGCATCACGCCCGCAAAGAGTTCGATCAGCAATTGTTGCGGCAGCTTGTGCGCGAGGTTGGCGCCAAGCGTGGTCAACGGCACGCCGGCGAACGTCATCAGCAGTGCCGCACGATAGCGCACGAGACCGCGCCGGAAAGCCTCGACGGCGCCAATCGCCGCACTTCCGGCAACCGCGATCAGTGCGACCGGCGATGCTTGCTGCATCGGCCAGCCCATTCCCACTACCAGTGCGGGAACCGCGAGAATACCGCCGCCTGCACCGGTCAGGCCAAGTACAGCGCCGACGAGGGCGCCAAGTATCAGTGAAGTGAGCATGAGTGCTTGAAAAGAGGATTAGGTCGCAACACCGGCCGCAGCCGGCGTTATTCGGCACGCTCGGGATGCTTGCTCAGTACTCAGCCGACTATTTCCGGCCTGGCCAGCCACTCACGGCCCTTGAGCATGGCGCGCCAGTAGAGCGGAGGCAACACGCGCTCCTTCAGCAGCCACGCCAGTCGTGACGGGCGCTTTCCATCGATCAGCCAGGCCGGGAACGACGGTGCAAGCTTGCCGCCGTACACAAACTCCGCGAGCACGATCTTGCCGCGCGCGACCGTGAGCGGGCACGAGCCGTAGCCGTCGTAAGCGGCTTGCCCCTGTGCCTTGCCGAGACTCGCGAGCACGTTGTGGGCGACGACGGGGGCCTGCTTGCGCGCAGCCGCTGCTGTTTTTGCATTGGGTGCATTGGTCACATCGCCTAGCGCGAAGACGTCGGCGAACTTCTTGTGGCGCAGCGTGTTCTGATCGACGTCGACCCAGCCGGCTTGATCCGCCAGCGGGCTCACGCGAATGAAATCGGGCGCCTTCTGCGGAGGAACGACGTGGATCATGTCGAAGTCATGGGTGACCGCTTCGACCGTGCCGTCCTGCAACGCACGGCGGAAGGTGGCACGCTTGCGCGGACCATCTATCTCGATGAGGTTGTAACCGAAGTTGAGATCGATGCCGTATCGCTCGACGTACTCCATCAACGCCGGCACGTAGTCGGCGACGCCGAACAGAACGGCGCCCGCATTGAACATCTGAACCTCGATCTCTTGCAGCCGGCCTGAGCGCTGCCAGTAATCCGACGACAGGTACATCGCCTTTTGCGGTGCGCCCGCGCACTTGATCGGCATCGGCGGCTGCGTGAAGATGGCACGGCCGCGCTTCATCTCGCGCACGAGTTGCCACGTATAAGGTGCGAGGTCGTAGCGATAGTTGGACGTCACGCCGTTGCGCCCAAGCGTTTCCGGAAGACCGGGAATCGCGCCCCAATCAAGCTTGAGCCCAGGGCACACGACCAGTTTTCGATACCGCACCACGCGGCATCCTTCAAGAATCACAGCGTGATTGTCGGGTTCGAATGCGGCGACGCCTGCCTTGATCCAGTGAACCTTGCCTGGCAAGACGGCCGCCATCTCACGCGTCGTTGCCTGCGGTTTGAATATGCCGCCGCCTACCATCGTCCAGCCGGGCTGGTAGTAATGCGTGCCAGCAGGGTCGATGATCGCGATGTCGAGCGATTTGTCGCGCGCAAGGAGGCTGGCGGCGGTGGCGAGGCCCGCGGCACCCGCGCCGACAATGACGATGTCGTGGCTTGCCGTCGCCACTTGCACCGGTACCTTGCCGCCATTGACGATGCGGCGAGTCAGCGCGCCCAGTTCATAGCCGGCCGCCTGCGCGGCGCCGAGAATGTCCGGCAGGGGTTTCGACGGTGCCTCCGACAGTCCCCACAGCGTCGCAGCGCGCATCCCCGTGCGGCAATAGGCGAGCACGGGTTTGTCGAGCTTTCGCATGAGGTCGCCGAATTTCACGGAGTCGTCGTCGCTTACCTTGCCCGATTCGACGGGCAGGTAAAAGGCAGCTATCCCGTGTTCGCGCGCAGCTCGCTCGATTTCGACGAAGGTCGGCTGGTCCGCGCCTTCCCCGTCGGGGCGATTGCAAATGATCGCGCGGTACCCCGCCGCGCGAACCGCCGCCAGATCCTTCACCGTAATTTGCGGCGATACGGACAGGTCGTCCGTCAGCCTTCTGAATTCCATGCTTTTCTCCACGAATTCCGATTTCCCGATGCAACGCCTCAAAGGCCGTTCACCGGAATCTTGATATACGAAACGCCGTTTTCCTCGGCCTCGGGCAGCTGTCCGGCGCGCATGTTGACCTGCACCGACGGCAGAATCAGCTGAGGCATGTCGAGCTTCGCGTCGCGCGCCGTGCGCATCGCAACGAAATGCGCTTCGCTCGTACCGTCGCGAACGTGGATGTTGCGCTCGCGCTGCTCGGCGACCGTGCTGACGAATTGCAGTTCGCGCCCGCCTGGCTGATAGTCGTGGCACATATAGAGTTTCGTTTCGCGGGGCAAGCTCAGGACCCGGTTGATCGAGCGAAAGAGCGCCCGCGCATCGCCGCCGGGAAAGTCGCAGCGCGCGGTGCCGTACTCGGGCATGAACAGCGTGTCGCCCACAAATGCGGCTGTCTCCTGGCCGTCGCCCACCACGTAGGTCATGCAGGCGGGCGTGTGGCCGGGCGTATGCATCGCCCGCGCTTTCAGGCCGCCGATTTCGAACTCATCGCCATCGGCGAGCAGCCGGTCGAACTGCTTGCCGTCGCGTTTGAAATCGAGGCCGGCGTTAAAGAGCTTGCCGAAGACCTCTTGCACACGGATCACTTCGGCGCCAATTGCGATCTCGCCGCCGACCTTTTCCTTCAGATAAGGCGCGGCCGACAGGTGGTCGGCATGCACATGGGTCTCGAGCAGCCATCGTACGTTCAGGCCTAGCTCGCGAACGCGCGCAACAAGCTTGTCTGCGCTTGCCGTGCAGGTGCGCCCGGACTTCGGATCGAAATCCAGCACGCTGTCGATCAATGCGCACTCGCGCGTGTCAGTATCGGTCAGCACATAGCTGACCGTGGACGTCTTCGGGTCGAAGAAGCCCTCGATGGACAATGGGCTCGCAGTCGTCATCGCCGTATCCTCGGTGCAGATCAATGGGAGCCAGCCCTTATACAAGCTCCATGCCATCTGCTCATGTGTGTCGGCGAATTGATCGCAAGTCACTGACGCTAAAGGATATTGATTGATCATCGTCGAGACATCGCGGACGACGATTGGTCTGCTGCATGGCTGACACTGCCACATCTGGCAGTGATCTGGCAGAGTTGGCAGTGATCGGCTATAGTGAGAACCTCTTCCGAATGCTTTCGCATGAAATCGCACATCCCCATCCTCGGCACAGACTCGTTATCGACGGTCTCGGGCGACGAACCGGCGCCGGACGTGGCCGCGCTCGTCGGATACCTCGAGCACGACCCTCAGCCGATGATCGTGCTGGATCCGCAATACCGGATTCTTGCGGCGAATACGGCCTACCAGCGTCAGTTTGGCGTTGCCGGTGCGCCGCATCTGGGCCACAAGTGCTATCAGATTTCGCACCATTACGACGTTCCCTGTGACCAGGCGGGGGAGCACTGTCCGATGAAGCGCGCGCTGGAGCAGCGCGGCCCGGATCGCGTGCTGCACATTCACCACACGCCGCGTGGCCCCGAGCATGTCGATGTCGAACTGCGTCCGATCTTCGGCGCGCAGCAGGAAGTTATTGCGTACGTCGAGCGGCTCGTGACGGTTCGCAGCGCGTCGGCAAAACCGAGTGCGGACGGGCTCGTCGGACGCTCGGTCGCGTTCAACAACGCGATCGCCGCGCTTCAGCGCGTTGCGCCGTCAAAGCTGCCGGTGCTGCTGCTAGGCGAATCCGGAACAGGCAAAGAGCTCTTTGCCGCGGCACTCCATGAGGCGAGCCCGCGTGCGCAGGGTCCGCTTGTCGTCGTCGATTGCTCAGGCATCGCGGAGTCGCTGTTCGAGAGCGAGTTCTTCGGCTACGAGAAAGGCGCATTTACGGGCGCGATGACGAGAAAGCCCGGGCTGGTCGAGACGGCACAGGGCGGCACGCTGTTTCTGGATGAAATCGGCGATGTGCCGCTCTCGATGCAGGTGAAGCTCTTGCGCCTGATCGAAACGGGCACGTTTCGCCGGGTAGGCAGCACCGAGACCTTGCACTCGGACTTCCGTCTTGTTGCGGCAACCCACAAGCCTTTGCTCGACATGACGCACGATGGGCGATTCCGGCAGGACTTGTACTATCGGATCAGCGCGTTCCCAATCCAGTTGCCCGCATTGCGCGAGCGTCGTGACGACATCGCGCTTCTCGTCGATTCGATTCTCCAGCGCATCGGCAACGCAGGCGATGGCGTCGGCCGCGCACGGGGCCACAAGCTCACGGCCAGTCGCGAGGCCATCGCGACGCTAGAAGCTTACCCATGGCCGGGCAATATTCGTGAAATGCGCAACGTGCTCGAGCGCGCGTGCCTCTTTTCCGATGATGGGGTCATTCGCCCCGAGCATTTGCCGGAAAACATACTGAAAGGCACGATGGAACACGCCGATGCGGTCGAGCGGCGCACGCGAGCACGTTCATCGCCCGCACTGTCCGATGCAGACCTGGTGGACGTTGCAAGAGCGTTCTCCGGCACTCGCAAGGCGCTCGCATTGCATCTAGGGTGGAGCGAGCGGACGCTCTACCGTCGCCTGAAAGCGCTTGGCTTAAATTAGAACGGCCGCTTTTGGACGTGACTGCGACACTCGTGGAAATGGCCTGAGAGGCAGCATCGAAGCGAGAAACCCGCCTCGTCGAAAAAAAAGGGAGCGCGGGCCGACGCTGTTACGCTGGCCCGCGCACCGGACGCGACATCCGCGTCGGCGGGTATGAACGCGTCTTTAGAACATCGTGCGAAGTCCGACCGCTACCCCCAACTGATTGGTCCGGCCAATGGTGTTGGTCGGAACGCCCTCGCCGTTGACACCGCCCGGGTAGTCGGCAGAGAACGCACCTGTGCCACGCGCAAAGTCCGTGATCCCGTAGACTTCCGTGCGCTTCGTGAACGAGTATTCGGCGAGAACGGTAGCCGATTGATTCACACCCCTGCCGAGCGTGCCGTCGAGCAGTTCAGCATTGCGCGTCTGCCCGTAGTAGTAGGCGAACGTGAACAGCAGCGAAGGCATGGCGTGCCAGTTCACACCTGCGTACCAGGTGTCGTCGATACGGTTGGGGCTACCTGGACCCTTCAACGTCGGCGCGCCAGATTGCTGCATGTAGAGGTCAGTCAAACCCGTCCGGTCCTGCCCCCGCAGCCAGCCGGCCAGGAGGCGGATTTCGTGGTTGACCTGAAACGCGCCGCTGACGTGCATGAAGTTGCTCTTGGCGCCATTGATTGAGCTGCCGACACTCGTGCCAACCGAAGAGCCAGTCGCAGATGTCGGAACGGAGACCTGCTGGAAGCCTGCGTTGAGCATGGCAGGGCCGTAGGTATACGTCAGTTCCACGGCATAGGTGGCGCCGAGACCGAGCGCTCCCGGCTGATTGCCAAAGCCGTAAAGGGCATTGATATCCAGGCCCGAAAAGCTGCCCTTGTACTTCACCGAGTTGTTGACTTCGAGATAAGGGCCGATGCCGTTATACATCCAGCTGTTTTGCCAATAGTTGCCAACGGTCAGCGGGTCGAAGATATCGCCCAGGGTGTCGTAGGCCGGCGCATATTGCCTGCCAAAGGTCAGAGAGCCCCACGTTTTGTTCGAAAGGCCCACGAAAGCTTGCCGACTGAACAATGTACCGGGGACGTGTAGTTGCCCATTGAAGGCTTCGAAGCCGTTTTCGAGGCGGAAGATTGCGGACCAGCCATCCCCCAGATCCTCACTGCCCCTTAAGCCCCAGCGGCTGTGGGTTTCCGGGCCGGACGTCATGGCAACCTGGTCGTCGCCACCCGGGCCGGCATTCGTCTGATAACGGATGGCTTCATCGACGATGCCGTACAGTGTGACCGAGCTTTGCGCGAATACCGACGACGCCGCGGCAACGAAAAGTGCGCCAGCGGTGCCGGAAATAAGTATTTTTTTCATTAGCAGTCCAAAGTAGTTGGTAAGCAAACTGGGAAAATTTTCCCACGCTCGAACAACAAGACCGTGAACGGGAGCGTAGCGTGTCATTGCATTGAGGCACAGAGATTCGTTACCGATTGTTGTTTATTTGCTGTCCCGGGACAGCCATGCGCAAATCGTCTGATAATTTTTGTGTGCAGCATAACGAACCTGGCAGTTGGGTCGTGATGCGCCGCGCTTCATTGAGAACGAGACATTGCCAATGCCGCCTTGAGAATGAATTAAGCGGAACGATACTTCAGACGACGTGGCGTCCACCGCGCACCGCTCTGGAAAAACAGGGAAGGCAGAAAATGGTGGCTTTTACTTAGGAAAGCGACAGGTAAATGAATGCCAAGGGATATTGCATGAAATATTGCGCATTTCTTTTTAAAGAACACGCCCAGCGCAACCAGCGAGTGTGTGAAAATCCAATGCAAAAACTTGCTCTCTGCTCTCTGTATTGCGAGCCTACCCTTGACCGCGCAAAACGGCATTAACGTCGACGTTAACCGCAAACTTAGAAGCGGTTAACCCGATTGCCGCGCGGAGCCGCGATACTCGGGTTCGCCCCCTCGCGACGCAACCCGAGTCCCCTATGAGCAAGACCACGCGACATCAAACCCTGTTGCTTCTCGACAAGCATGCCGTCGAGTCCCTGCTGACCCAGCAAGACGCACTTGCCGCAACGCGCGAAGCATTCGTCCTGCACAGCCAGCGGGAAGGCCGGGTTTTCCAGGTCGTGCGCGAACGGCTTCGTAGCGGCATCTTCGGGATCAAATCCGGCGATGTCGAGACGCAAGCGCTGCTCGGTTTCAAGGCCGCGGGCTTCTGGCCAGACAACCGGAAGATTGGCGGCGAGCCTCATCAGGCCACGATCATGCTGATTGATCCGCTCACGGGGCGTCCCACCTGCGTGATCGACGGGAATGCCATTACGACAATGCGCACGGGCGCAGCGGGCGGTTTGGGGCTCGAGCAACTCGCCCGTCCCGACAGCACGAGCGTGTGCGTGTTCGGCACCGGCGTGCAGGCGCGCATTCAGTTGACGTTCGCGTTGCGCCTCTTCCCCTCAATCGACCGGGTTCGCTACGTTACTTCGAATGGGGAGGTTAACGATTCATTCGAATCACAATTCCGCGAGCACTGCGATATCTCACACGTGAAGGACAGTAACGACGCCGTTGAGCAAAGCGATATCGTCATCACGGCAACACCGGGCAACGGTCCATTGTTCGACGCCGACGCCGTGCGGCCCGGCACTCATCTCACCTGCGTGGGCGCGGACACGAAGGGCAAACGAGAATTGCCGGACGGTCTTCTGAAGCGCGCGCGCCTTTTCGTCGACGACGCCGGCCAGGCGTCGGAAATTGGCGAAGCGCAATGGGCACAGGAAGTCGAAGCAGTCGAGCTTGGCGATGTGTTGAACGGCAATGTCCGCTTCGAGCGCCAGCGTGATGACATTACCGTGTTCGATATGACGGGTCTTGCCTTGCAGGACCTGACTCTCGCCAGGTTATTGCGCGAGCGCGCCGTTCAAACGAACATGGGCACGTCGGTTCCGTGGCCGTGGTAGCCCCGCTCCCCACCGCGCATCCCGATTGCGTTTAGCCGCGTGTCGCGCGTGGCACTTGCAGTGCACGTGCGCGCTTGTCCTCGCCGCCAATCGAAGGGAGCCACGGCGGCGGCGACATCGACGCGCGCAAATACTCGAAAAAGCGCGTCGCCCGCAGCGAGCGCCCATGCCTCGAGTTGATCAGTGCCACGATATCTGCGTCGGGCAGCTTCCAGCCCTCGAGCAGGCGCACAAGCGTACCCGCCTGCAGATGCCCGGCCACATCCCATTCTGAACGCACGATGATGCCGAGGCCCGCGAGCGCCCAGTCTCGCACCGTGCCACCGTCATTGCTCGACAGCGCCGGTTCGATCCTGACGTTCGCCGCCGCGCCACGACCGCTCGGGCTGAAACGCCACATCGTCACGTCTTCGTCGTTTTCGCGCAGCGCGATGCAGTCGTGCGCGCGCAGGTCATCCGGGTGCTTCGGCGCACCGTGCCGGGCGAGATACTGCGGTGCGGCGCAAAGCACGCGACGGTTTGGAGCGAGATACTTACTGACGAGCGACGAGTCGCGCATCTCGCCAATGTGGATCATGAGTTCCCACATGTCATCCGAAATGCGCGTGGGTCGATCGGAGAGCGTGAGGCTGATCGTTACCTCCGGGTACTCACGACGAAACCCGGCAATTACGGGGGCGACATAACGCTGCCCGAAACCCAGCGGCGCGATCACACGCAATGCGCCAGCCACCGTACTTCGCCGGGACGACAGCATGTCGCTCAGATCGTCGATCTCCCCGCAAATCCTGCGCGCATGGGCCGCAAGCAACTCACCTTCGTCGGTCAGAACGAGACGCCGCCCAGATCGATCGAGCAAGCGCGTATGCAGCCGCAATTCGAGTTGCTTCAAGCGCTGTGTCACGGCGGGTGGCGTGACATCCAGCTTGCGCGACGCGTCGGCCAGCGACGCTGAAGATGCAAGGACAACGAAGAAACGCAAATCTTCAGTCGAAAGCATTAAGGCAGAGTTAATGTAGGAATCACCGCATGTTAACCCTGAGTGCTTATTGGCTGCCAATAATTTTTTCACGACGTCCAACTCAGGAGCTACACGATGAAATCTCCACGCATTGCCATGCTTGGCTTTGCGATCGAGTCCAACCGTTTCGCTCCCGTCTCCACGCGCGCGGATTTTGTCTCGCGCGCGTATTTGAAGGGAGCGGACCTGGTCGCCGACGCCAGACGTGACGCGCCAGCCATGACACCCGAAATCCCCGCTTTTATCCGCACACTCGACAGCATCGGGCCGTGGACGCCCGTGCCCGTCCTCTTTGCCAACGCGGAATCGGGCGGCGCAGTCGAGCACGCGTTCTTCTCTGAAACGCTGGCCGAGTTCGAGCATGGCTTGCGCGAGGCGCTGCCGCTCGACGCCGTATACATCTGCGAGCACGGCGCGGCGATCACGACCGAAGAGGACGATCCCGATGGTGCCGTCTTCGCGCTCGTGCGCAGCATCGTCGGGCCCGGCGTGCCGATTGTCGCCACCGTGGATCTCCATGCGAACGTCTCCGATCGAATGGTCGATTCCGTGGACGCGTTGATCTCCTATCGACGCAATCCCCACACCGATATGGCCGAGCGTGGCGCAGACGCGGCGCGCATACTCAACGAACTCGGGAACGGCATGCGCACCTCCGTTGCCCATGTCAGGCTCCCCGTCTGCTCCCCGCCGACCCAGTTGCTAACAGCCCCCGGCTCCGGCCCCTACGCGGAGATGATCCGGCGTGCCGAGGCAATCGACGACCCGCGCGTCGTCAACATTTCCGTAGTCGGCGGTTTTGCATTCGCGGACACCCCAAAGAACGGGCTCACCGTGCTCGTGACCACTCGCAACGACGCACCGCTCGCAGCCCATATTGCGAACGAACTCGCAACGTTCGGCTGGCAGGAGCGCGCGGCATTCGTACCGCAACTGACGCAGCTCGACGACGCAATCCACCTCGCCAAAGCCATTGCCGACGACGCAACCCGTGCGCCGGTACTTCTCGCCGACGTAGCCGACAATCCGGGCGGTGGCGGACGCGGCAACACACCGTTCATCTTGCGCGCCTTACTCGAGGCCGACGTTCGCGGCGTGATTCTCGGTGTCGTGACCGATCCCGAACTCGTAGCAGACGCCGTAAGCGCAGGCGCCGGCGCAACGCTGCTCGCCCGCTTCAATCGCAGCGAAACCACGGTGCATTCCGAGCCGTTCGAGGCTCCCGCCCGCGTGTTGCGGCTACACAGCGGAAAAGGCGTGGGGCGGCGCGGACAGCTTGCAGGATGCCGGTTCGACCTCGGTCCGTCGGCTGCGCTGCAGGTAGGCGGAGTGACCGTTATCGTCATCACCAAACGGCATCAGTGCCACGAACCGATGTTCTTCGAGATGTTCGACATCGACATTGCAAGCGCGCGCGTCGTCGTGCTGAAGTCACGCGGCCATTTCCGCGCGGCATTCGACGAGTTCTTTTCGAACGATCGAATCATCAGCGTCGACGCACCGGGGCTCACCTCGCCCATGCTGTCACGGTTTGGTTTCAGGAAGCTGCCGCGTCCGGTCGTGCCACTGGACACGGACCTGGAGTGGCATGCCAATGCTCGCACGGTCATTCCACGGGAGTCCGTATGAATCGAGAAATTCCACTCGACGGCGTGTTGCCGAAAGCGCTTCAGACGCTTGAAACGCCCTGCCTGCTGCTCGATGAGGTGCGCATGGAGCGCAACATCAAGCGTCTGCGCGACCATCTCGACTCGCTGGGTGTTGATCTTCGTCCCCATTTGAAGACGCCGAAATCCATCGAGGTCGCACAGCGCATTCTGAACGGTGGCCGTCAATGCGCCGCAGTCTCGACGCTCAAGGAAGCCGAGCTTTTTTTCGAGGCTGGCGTGCGCGACATCCTGTACTGCGTGGGCGTAACGCCTGGCAAGCTCGATCGCGTAGCGGGGCTCAGACGCAGCGGCGCGAACCTGTCCGTAATCGTGGATAGCGTGGTCGCTGCGCGCGCCGTTGCCGCGAAGTCGCGTGAAGCGCGCGCTCCCATTCCGACGCTCATCGAGATCGACAGCGACGGTCATCGCGCGGGCGTATCCGTCGAACATACTGAAGCGCTCATTGCAATCGGCCGCGAACTGCACGACGGTGGCGCGCAATTGCGTGGGGTGCTCACGCATGCTGGCGAGTCCTATAACTGCACAAGCGTCGACGCGATAGCAGCAATGGCAGAGCGAGAACGGGCCGCCGCCGTGGCGGGCGCACAGGCATTGCGCGCGGCCGGCCTGCCGTCGCCCGTCGTCAGCGTCGGGTCGACGCCGACCGCTTTGTACGCGCGAGACCTCACCGGCGTCACCGAGGTGCGCGCCGGCGTATTCGTGTTTTTCGACCTGGTCATGGCAGGCCTCGGCGTTTGCTCGACCGACGATGTCGCGCTGAGCGTACTGGCAACGGTTATCGGCCATCAGAGGGAGAAGGGCTGGATACTCGTCGACGCTGGCTGGATGGCGATGTCGCGCGACCGCGGAACAGCAAAGCAGCGTGTCGATCAGGGCTATGGCGTGGCCTGTGACATCAATGGGCGCTTGTACCCGGATCTGATCATGGTCGAAGCCAATCAGGAACAAGGCATCCTCGCCCTACGCCCAGGTAGCACCGCGACGCTGCCCGACCTGCAGATCGGCGCCCAGGTACGTCTGCTGCCGAACCATGCGTGTGCAACGGGCGCCCAACATGACACCTACGAGGTGGTGAGACCCGGCAGCCCAGCAGTCGTCGCACGCTGGCAACGCTTTAGCGGCTGGTAGGCGCCGCCGTCCGGCACTTGGCTCGAACGATTCGCCCTGTGCCGGTGAGTACAGAGACTGCGCCGCGCGCCTGCGTGGCAATCCCTCCCGACCGACGCGACGTGTGCGCCGATCTCGAGTCTTGACCTGAGGAGAAACCGGTATGAATGCGACCGCGGATGCTACCGTGCCCCTGAGTCCGAAGATCGCCCGCAAAGTGGTATGGCGTCTCGCACCCCTGCTGATCCTGCTTTACGTCGTCAATCAAATGGACCGGGCGAACGTCGGCTATGCCGCCTTGACGATGAATCGCGAACTCGGTCTTTCGGCCTCTCAATTCGGTCTGGCGGCGGGCCTCTTTTACGCAGGATACATACTCGTTGCAGTGCCAAGCAATCTGATGCTGGCACGCTTCGGCGCACGTGTGTGGATGACGCGTATTCTCGTGACCTGGGGTGTGATTGCTTCGCTCACTGCATTCGTCGACAGCGCGCATACGCTGTATCTGCTGCGCTTTCTTCTTGGCATCGCAGAATCGGGCTTCTTTCCCGGCATCGTGCTGTACGTGACGTTCTGGCTGCCGCGTCAGGAACGCGTGTGGTTGATGTCGCTGCTGTTCCTGTCCATCCCGCTGTCGAATATGCTCGGTGCGCCAATTTCGACCTACGTGATGGAGCATGTGCGGCTTTTCGGCTGGTCGGGCTGGCGCGCAATGTTATTTCTCGAAGGCTTGCCGGCGATTGCGCTGGGCGTCGTGACCGCGACCATGATGAAGAACCGGCCCGATGAAGCCACCTGGCTGACGGCGGCGGAGCGCGATCAACTCAACCGGGCGCTTGCCGTCGAGCGCGCTGAAGCGCAACGCCATTCGCCCAAGGGCGTATGGCGTGCCCTCGCGGATCGCCGTGTTTTGACTTTCGGGCTCGTGTTCTTCGGCATCAATAGCGGCGTGGTTGCCCTTGCATTCTTCCTGCCCCAGATCATCGCCGGATTTTCGCAAATGTTCGCGGTCAAGTACTCGGTCTCACAGATCGGTCTCATCACCGCGATTCCGTTTGCCGTTTCCGCCGTCACGATCGTCTCCTGGGGGCAATATGCGCGCCGCACGACAGTCAGCGCGTGGCATGTCGCGATACCCGCCGCGATCGGCGGCCTGTCGTTCGCCGCCGCGCTCTTTCTTTCGTCGCCCTACGAAGTCATGATTGCCTTTACGCTTGGCGCAGTTGGCATCTATACGCCGCACGCGTCGTTCTGGCAGTTGCCGCCGCGCTATCTGAGCGGGGAAGCGGCGGCCGCGGGAATCGGGCTCATCAATACGATCGGCACGCTTGCCGGATTCCTTGGGCCCTATGCAACGGGTTGGCTGCGCGACGCCACCGGATCGTATCAGGCGCCCATGCTGCTCGTCGCAGCACTGATGTGCATCTCCGCGATCGTGGTGGTGCTCATCGAACGCTCGGCTCGCACGGCCTCGACGCTTGATACGCGGCCTTCCGGCAGCCCGTCATGAAATCGCGACCTCGTCTCAGGCACCATTTCGTCATGCAGATTGATGAGCGAACAGGCAATCCAACGCTCACGTGCCACGCCTGCAGCATTTTCTCGCGGCTTGTATGATGACGGCTCCGGTGTCGTGGCAACGTAGTCTCGTGTCGCCGCCGGCCATCTCCCTGAAATGCTTGTTGGCTTGTCGGTAATTTTGATGAAACGGTTATTGGGTACCCGTCGTTCTGCTTCCGCTTTCATTTCAATCGCGGTCGCTTTCATGATCAATATGATGGGCACGACACTTCCGACGCCCATTTATCGGTTTTACCAGCAGCAGTACGGCTTTACACCGACGTTGATTACCGTAATTTACGCGTGCTATGCCGTTGGTGTTCTGGGCGCACTGCTCACGGTCGGGAACTGGTCGGATCAACTCGGTCGCCGGCGTATGTTGTTTGTGGGACTGTGTGCCTCCGCTGCTTCTGCCATCGCATTCATCACCAGCCACGGGGCAACCGGTTTGATGGTGGGACGTTTGCTGTCCGGGCTTTCCGCAGGCATTTTCACCAGCACGGCCACCGTCGCCGTGATCGAACTGGCGCCCCCCGCATGGCAACCGCAGGCAACGCTGGCAGCAACCGCCTCTAACATGCTGGGACTTGGATTCGGTCCACTGCTGAGCGGCATACTCGTCGCCCTGCTCCCGCGTCCGACCATCGTCCCTTACGCCGTCCATCTCGCACTGGTGTCTCTCGCGCTCATCGCCGTCTGGCGCGCGCCAGAAACTGCGCGCCCTGCTGAGCGCACGAAGCTGCAGTTTCAGCGCATTTCATTGCCCATGGAAGTGCGCGACGCATTTATTCCCGCTGCGCTCGCCGGCTTTGCAGGATTCGTCGTGGTCGGCTTCTTCGCTGCCGTGGTTCCGCAATTGATCAGTGTGCTGCTCGGATATCACAGCAGTGTGCTGATCGGCGCACTCGTTTTCCTGCTTTTCGCCTGCTCGGCCATCGGTCAGACCATTCAGGCCCGCATCGCCACGCAGCATCGCCTCACAGCTGGCTGCATCGGTCTCGCGGTGGGGCTGACCGCGATCGCACTCTGCGTCCTGGACCGCTCGCTGACGACGCTTGTCGTCGGCACGACGATCGCAGGCATCGGCCAAGGTGTGAGCTTCAGAGCGAGTCTCGGCGATCTGGCTGCGAAATGTCCGTCGAATCGCCGCGCGGAAGTGACCTCGAGCTTCTTCGTGGTGCTCTATATCGCGATCTCCCTGCCGGTTATCGGGCTCGGTTTCGCCGTACAGCGAATCGGCATTGCGCACGCCACTTTGCTATTCGCGATTCTGACGACACTGACCGTGCTAATCGCACTGTGGCTCATCGTGCGTCGTCAGCGGCAACCGATCGAATCTGCGGCGGGCCGCTAACTACCTGCTTATGCGATCTCGACGAGGCAGGCGTCAGCCCACGTTGAAGCGGCCTCGCTAGTCTTGCGAGCCGTGCCGCGGAATGCGGCCAAAAAACGGGTGTTTCGGATCGTTGAAGCCGGGGGTGGACGGGTGGCCACTCACCACGAGCGAATCGATGAACGCCTCGTCGTCCGCGCTCAGCCGGTATTCCAGCGCGGGCAAATAATCGTCCCATTGCGCCTCGGTGCGCGGCCCCGCGATCGTGGAGCTCACATAGCGACTGTTCAGCACCCATGCAACAGCAAACTGTCCGGCGCTCAGCCCGCGCGTCAATGCATGCTCGTGCACGCGCCGCGCGAGATCGAGCGACTCGCGCCGCCATTCGGTCTGGTGAAGGCGTACGTCGCCTCGACCAGCACGGCTCTCGGGTGCGGGTTGGGCGTCCGCACCATACTTGCCGGTCAGCACCCCGCGGGCAAGCGGGCTGTACGCGATCACGCCGAGGCCATACCGGTGAGCCGCGGTCAGCTGTTCGGCTTCGGCCTGCCGATTCGCGATGTTATAGAGCGGCTGGCTGGCGACTGGCGCTTCCAGACCGAGCGCCTGTGCGGTATGTGCAAACTCGGCGATCCTCCAGCCGCGATGATTCGAGAGGCCGTAATACCGGAGCTTGCCTGCGGCCACTAGATCGTTCAGTGCACGCACAGTCTCGTCGACCGGCGTTTGCGGGTCTTCCGCATGCAAGTAGAGAAGGTCGATATAGTCGGTATTCAAGCGCTTCAGGCTGGCTTCGACGGACCGCACGACGTGCTTGCGCGAAGCGCCCCTGCCATTGACGTCACCGTCGCCGACTGGATTGACGAACTTTGTTGCAAGCACCCATCGGTCGCGGCGGCTGGCGATGGAGCGACCCACCACACGCTCCGATTCCCCGCGCGAATAGGCGTCGGCGGTATCTATCGAGTTCACACCCTGCTCAAATGCCTTGTCTACGATGCGCGCTGCGGTCACGTCGTCGGTGGACTCGCCGAACATCATCGTGCCCAACGTCAGCGCAGACACCTTGATGCCGCTACGTCCAAGCTGTCGATATTCCATCATTGATTGCCTTCCCGAAATTCAATACCTCCCAGTCCCCTGCCGGCGAATCCGCCCTTGAGGACCGGACAATAATTCGTGGAGTTGCTGTCCGCTAAACGAAGCCATGGCGCATGACATCATGGGCGGCCTCCGCCCATGCGAGCGCCGTATGGCAAACCGGCTCACCGCTCGTACTTCTCGACGAACGCTTCTGCAGTGAGGCTACGGAAGTCGGCTAGCGCCGCGTCGATCCGATCATGACTCCAGTCCCACCATGCGATGCCTTGAAGTCGCTCCGCCGTACGGGCGTCGAAGCGCGGGCGCAGGACGCGCGCAGGCACGCCAACAACGATCGCATAAGGCGGCACGTCCTTCGGCACGACGGCCGCGGAACCGATCGCGGCCCCCGTTCCAATTGTCACACCAGGCATCACGATCGCACCGTGCCCAATCCACACGTCATGACCAATTACAATCCGGTCCTTGGCGCGCCATTCGAAAATACCGGCATCGTCCTCAAGAGAGAATCCGTACGAACGCGAGCGATAAGTGAAATGGTGAAGGGTCGCCCGCCATGTTGGGTGGTTAGACGGATTGATCCGCACACCCGTCGCGACATTCACGAATTTACCAATTTGCGCATGCGCGATCTGGTTGTCACCCATTGCGTAGCCGTAGTCGCCGATCACCGAATCAGTCACGTTGCTGCGAGGGCCAAGATAGGTGTAGTTGCCGAACTCGCTTCTACGAACCACTGACGTAGGATGAATCTCCGGGTTCTCGGTCAAATCCTGGCCGAGTGTCCACGGATCGACGCCAGCACCGTGATCAATTTTCATTACACGCCTCGAGTAAGTCATTCGTATCACTACATGATGTATGTCGATCGGGTTCGTACCAGCGTGAACCTCGGAGTGCGAAACACCTGGATTTCCGTGCTTGCGTGACGATCATTGTAGGAGGGTACGAGTGATGAATTTGTGAACGTTCCCTGTCGCGAAGGTAATATTCATCCCCATGCCCAGATGTTTATACATCTAGATCATTACGAATACGTGTACTTCACCGAAACCACACTCGAAGCATCGCTTTAGCTAACGTGGCAGCGTCGACAAATACGCGGCAGCGTCCACGATTTGTGCCTCGGACATGTGCGCAGCCACAGCCGTCATCGTTCCTGGCTTCGCGCCGCCCTGCGCTGCGCGCGCCTGGAACTCGTGGAGACGGGCGACCGTGAAGCTGGCCGGCTGCCCCGCGATGCCCGGAAAACGCGCACCGTTCCCCCTGCCCCCCGCTGCGTGGCAACTGAAGCAGGCCGCAACGCCCGTTCCATCGCCGAACTGCGCAAGCTGCGCGCCGGCACGGGCTTCATCGCCTTGTGGCTGTTCCTGCGCAACAACGGGCGGATTCTGGGCCGCGAAGTAACCGGCTACGGCTTGCATGTCCGCGTCGGACAGCGTGCGCGCAACCGGTTGCATGATCGAACTTGCGCGCGTGCCTGCCTTGAACATGGACAGTGCGTGGGCCAGATATTCTGCATCCTGCCCGGCAAGTCGGGGCGCCGCTACCGCCATGGAACCTTCGCCCCTGGCGCCGTGACAAGCGGCGCAGGTAGCGATCAACCCATCACGCGGAGTGGTCGCTGCAGGATCGGCAATCGCGGGAGTCACACTAAAGAGCGCGCCAATCGCCAATACCAGTACATACGCAACCCGTGCAGTGAAATGGGTCGTGTCGAAGGAGACAGCTATTCGGCCATGCGGTTGATTGCGCGTCGCTGCGGACATCTCACGCTGCCCGAGACGCGATTTTCGTGCTTGCAGAGATTGCAAAGCGAAGGACTTTGACATGGTTTGCGCCAACCTGTTTTCAACGAGAGGAAATTATTGAGCGCACCAGAATCCCTCGCAAATAGGCACTTCGAATCGTCGTGATATGCCCTGACTATGACGCCGCCGCAATCGCCGCACCCAAAGCGCGACGCCGTGAGCACACGCCTTCTCGGGACGATGTCCATTTTTTTGCGTATCGGACCCGCATCGCGATGCCATCGGAAACATGACGAATTTGTAATCGGCCTGCCATGTTGCGGTTATCTTCAGAGAGCGTAAATACAAAGTGTCTGAGTACCGACGTTCGACCGGGCTGCATTCGCATGACGCGCTGGCTCGATCGGGTCTACGACGCTTAATGCCGTTGATGCTGAAGCCGCGGTCTCGTGAATTAGTTCTTCCGGTTAGTAATGCGAATCAAATCTGAAAGCCGATCTTGCACCGACTGCATGCGCCACGCACCAATGCTCACAGCTGCGCACCAACCGCGAGCATCGTTGGCGATTGGAAATCACTGCAGGCATGTGGCTTCCATCCCTTCTCCACCTCACTGCGAGACCGCACGGTCCTGGTCGCCTCACCTGTTTGCACTGGCACGATTCTGGCTCTTGTCAACGATGACGTATGCCTGATTCGCCTGCCAGCAACAACGAGTTCCGCACCTTTCTACAGTGTCGTTCGACGAACCCCATAGTTTTCATCCCATCGCCTGGCGGACGCGACCCAGTCGTAACCGACCTCTGGCTCGCAAGGACAGCGAGCCGCCCGTGACATACCCTGCACCCTGGAAATGATGCAATGAACACAGTGAACACATCGGTATTGCCCAACACAAGACTAGCCGAACGGCACCGGTGGGGGCAGCTCGCACTCGGTCTCGTCTGCATGATGGCCATCTCGAGTCCTCAGTATGTGTGGACGCTGATGACGAAGCCTCTCATGACCAAGCTCGGCGTCGCGCTACCCGAGCTGCAGGTGACGTTTTCGATTCTCGTGCTCCTGCAGGCGTTCTTCTCGCCAGTCCAGGGGGCACTGATCGATCGGTTCGGCCCGCGCACGCTGATCTCGATTGGCACGGTGCTCACCGGCCTGAGCTGGCTACTCGCATCGCACGCGCAGAGTGTGCTCGGCCTCTATCTGACGTATGGCGGCGTGGGGGGCATCGGAACCGGCATCGTTTATGTTGGCGTCGTCGGCCTGATGGTCCGGTGGTTCCCCGATCGCCGCGGCTTTGCCGCGGGCATCGCGGCAGCGGGGTATGGCATGGGCGCGATCATCACGACGTTCCCGATTTCCGCGTCGCTCGTCACGCGGGGGATCGACGGCACGCTTGAACGATATGGCCTCCTCTTCGCCGTCGTGGGACTCGCCGCCTCGCAAGGGCTCAGGATGCCACGCAGCGAAATCACCGACCTGCACGACCAACCGGAAGCGGCCGGCACGCGGCCCTCGCTCGACTACCGGCCCGCACAAATGTTGCGCACACCGCTGTTCTGGCTGATGTTCGTCATGATGACGTTGATGGCTACCTCGGGCTTGATGGTGACCTCGCAAATGGCGATTTTCTCCGCCGATTTCGGCGTGAGCAAGGTACTCGTATTGGGGCTCGCAGCGTTGCCTCTGGCGTTGACGATCGACCGCTTCACAAACGGGCTGACGAGACCGCTATTCGGGTGGATCTCCGATCGGGTTGGACGTGAAAATACGATGGCGTTCGCATTCGCTCTCGAAGGACTTGCAATGCTCCTGTGGTTGCTCACGCGCGACGACGCAGTGCTGTTCGTCATCCTTTCCGGTGTGGTCTTCTTCGGTTGGGGCGAAATCTTCTCGCTGTTCCCCTCCACGCTCACCGATACGTTCGGCACCCGCCACGCCACGGCCAATTACGGATGGCTTTATCTTTCGTTTGGTATCGGCTCCATCTTCGGTGGCCCGCTTGCCGCCCTCCTGCATCAGCACACGAACAGCTGGATTCCCGTCTTCGGTTGCGCAATCGCCTTCGACATCACGACTGCCCTGCTCGCGCTCTTTGTCCTCAAGCCTGCGCGCAGCCGCTTCCTCCGTAGACACTAAGCCGCGCCGACAACGCCAGCCAGGCGCCGGCTCGCCCCAGAGCGACTGGCGCCTAACGCCGCGCGATGAAATCGATCTCAACGCGCGCGTCTTTCGCAAGTCCGGTGACGCCGATACAAGTCCGCGCGGGAAAGCGCCCCGCCGGGAAGTAGGTGCGATACACCGCGTTCATTCGCTCGTAATCCTCACTGAAATGCGTGAGAAAGATGCGCGCACAAATCACATTCGACTGATCAAGGCCGCAGCCCGCCAGCACCGTTTTCAGGTTGGCCATGACCGCGTGCGTCTGGGCTTCGATCCCCTCCGGGTATGGACTGTCGATCGAAGTTCCAGTAAACGGCATCTGTCCGGTGACAAATACCCAGCCCTCGCATTCGACCGCGTGACTGAACGGCGCGACCGGGTCGGGTGCGCCAGCAATCATATGGAACAAAGGGTTCATCGAAAGGCCTCCGTGCAGATATCGAATCAGGGCGCGATGCTGGGGCGCCTTGAAGTTGTCGAAAACGCTTCGGCGCATCCAGCCGTCACTCGCAACCGTTCACTCGGATTGCTGCAACGACCCAGGCCAGGCTCCGAATTGAACGCCGACAATACGCCGTGTACAGATCAAGGCGGCGACTACCACCGCAACGTCGATGGTAAAGCCTAGATGGATCGCATGCACGACAGAAGTCCGCTCAGTGCCGTGCTGTCCATGACCGGTGAAAACAACCACGCTCGCGAGCGCGCGCGACACCAGCGTACCGACGGTGGCCGTGCCCAGCATCCCGCCAACCATTCGCGTCGACTGTATCAACGCGGTCGTGATACCGAAGCGCGCGGGTCCACACAACTCCTGGGCGAAGACGTTGAGGTTGTTGAAGATGAGGCCGAGTCCGACTCCAGCAGCACCCATCGATGCACCACCCAACGCGCTCTGGCTGGCGACGTCAAGCATCGCTGCGCCGACGCATCCTATGCCAATCAATGCAAAACCGACTGTGACGACCGTCATCGGTGAGCGAACGCGCGTCACGATTTGCGTATTTGCAAAACTGCCAAGCGCGAGGCAAACGGGTAGCGGCGTAACAGCGAGGCCGGCTGCCTGCGGTGTCATGCCGAAACCGGTTTGCAGCAGAAGCGGCATATAAAAGAGCAACGAGAACATCGCGAAGCCGGCGGCAAAAGAAAGCAGAAGAAGAAACATCAGATTGCGATCATTGAAGAGATCGACCGGCAATATCGGATGCGCGTGACGCTTTTCCCATCTGTACGTCAGCACGCACGAGACGATCGTCGTCGCGGCGAGAGCCAGCGTCGAAAGCGTGAATCCCTGCACGGGAAAGCGTTCAATGCCCATCTGGAGCGACGCGAGCAAGATCGATAGCAATGCTGCACCTGTCCAGTCAATCGTAGAACGCTGGCCGCGATGCTGCTCGATTTTCGGCAAATAGCAAATGACGCAGTAGAGACCCGCAAGCCCGACCGGAAGATTGACGAGAAACGTCGAGCGCCAGCCATAGGCATCACTCAGGAAACCACCGAGAAACGGCCCGGCAGCCGTGGCAATGCCATACGAGCCGGCCATTACGACCTGCCAGCGCATTCGAACGCGTGGATCGGGGAATAGATCGGGGATCGCCGCGAATGCCGTGCCTACCATCATGCCGCCCCCGACCCCCTGCAGCGCCCTTGCGAATACGAGGACCCCTACGTTCGGCGCGAGCCCGCATAGTGCGGAAGCGGCCGTAAACGTGATGATCGACGCGGTCACGAACCTCTTGCGGCCGAAATAATCGCCGAGCCGACCGAAGATGGGTACGGAGACGACCGATGCAAGCAAATAGATGCTTGCGATCCAGGCGTAGTACTGTGCGCCCTTGAGATCCGCGACGATGGAAGGCAGCGCGGTACTGACGACGGTCTGATCGAGCGCGACGAGCATGTTGACGAGACCGATCCCGAGCATCGCCAACAGCGATTCACGGAATGGCCGACTAGCCACCTTGTCATGTGACGGCGCATGGCGGCCTTCACCACGCCGCATGCGCGCCTCCCTCATTCCCATCGATTTCCCGCGCCGGGTGACTCGCCCTGCGTCTCATCTTGCTTCGGTCCACTTACCATACTTCGCCACCGCATCATCATCGAACGAGAACCCCAGCCCAGGTTCCTGATGCAGTGCAATCCGGCCGCCCTTTTGCGTCAGCTGGCGATCGATAAGGCGGCGAAAATTCAACACCTGGTCATCCCAGAAGAACTCGACATAGCGCGCATTCGGCGTTGCCGCAACGAGTGGCGCGTGCACATCATGAAACCAATGCGGGCACACGGCGACGCCGTAGCTGGCCGCGGTCGCGGCAATGCGCCGCCACTCCGAGATGCCTCCGCATACCAGCGCGTCGGTCTGAAGAATCGCCGCCGCCTCTTTGTCCAGCAACTCCTTGTGATACCACCGGCCATAACCGATCTCGCCCGTTGCGATCGGAACGCGTGTCCGCTTCGCGAGGCGCGCATGGTTATCCACGTCGTCGGGCGAGAATGGCTCTTCGATGAAGTACGGGTCGTATTGTTCGAATCGGCGCACGAACTGCAGTGCCTCCGTGACATCACGCCATCCGTTGTTAATATCGATCATTAGCTCGACGTCCGGACCGATCGCTTCGCGTGCCGCACGCACACGGGCTTCCTCCTCGGCGGGCGACAGGCGCCCAGCCTTCATCTTCACCGCCTTGAACCCCATCTCGACATAGCTCGCCATTTCGTCGCCGAGCATCTGCGGCGTCTTGGCGTCGAGGTAATAGCCGCCGCTTGCATAAGCGGGGACTGTATCGAGCTCCACAGCGCCCAGGTATTTGTGAAGTGGCAAGCCGTGCGTGCGAGCGTTGAGATCCCAGAGCGCCGTGTCCAGAATGCTGATTGCGCGCATGACCGTGCCCGAGCGGCCTTGCAGGAGCGATTCGCGATACATCGCCTGCCACAGGCCTTCAACGGCATACGAGTCCTGCCCGATCAGTACGGGAGCGAGCAATTGCTCGACCGCCACGCGCAGAAGTTCGCCGGCTGCGCTGCCGACATAGCAGAATCCGATGCCTTCGACACCATCGCTCGAGCGAACCTTGACCAGACCGTACTCGCGCTTCGACACGGTGCGTGTAGCGAACGACGTCACCCGGTCCAGCGGAACGACGGCCGCACAGATGGAAATCGACTCGATTCGTGGCATGTCGGCACTCCTTTTTTGAAAGGCAGACGTATTGTCCAATTCACCGCTATACGCAATCGAGTGTGCTGGTCCCAGACTATAAAAAACAGTATCCTTTGCCTTCTTCACAAGATAAAACTTTTTATTGATGGACTCGCGCTATCTTCAGAGCTTTGTCTATGTCGTTGAACTCGGATCGATCGCAGAAGCCGCGCGGCGGCTCGATCTAACGCCGGCCGCCGTGGCCCAGCGCGTCAAGATGCTCGAAAATGAACTGGGGATGAAACTCGTGCGCCGCTCCGGCCGCACGGTCGGAACGACCGAAGCCGGCGAGCGTATTCTTGGCCGCGCACGCACCGTGCTTCATGAGATACGCGACCTGAAGTCCGACCTGAACGATTCATCGACACTGGCAGGCCAATTGCGCCTCGGCGGTACGCCCACGATGATGACGAGTCTGATCCCTGACGTCCTCGCCAACCTGTTGACTCGTCACCTGCAAATAGACATCTACCTGGAACCTGGCACTTCGACGGAGCTGTACCGCAAGGTCGTGAATGGCCATCTCGACGCCGCAGTTCTCGTGCGGCCGCTTTTCGAGCTTCCAAAAAACTGTGACTGGCACACGTTCCGTGAGGAACCGCTGGTGCTGTTGACGCCCTCCTCGATGCAGGTCACCGATGTCCACCATACGCTGCAAACAGAGCCATTTTTGCGCTACGACCGAAACGTCGTCGGCGGTCAGCTCGCCGACGCCTATTTGCGGCAGCACGGCATCTTGCCGCGTCAGCGCTGCGAACTCGACGGGTTGGACGCGCTCGCCGTCCTGACCGATCGCGGGCTTGGCGTGACGCTCGTTCCCGATTGGCGCATGACGCCGTTTTCGGGCCTTTCGCTCACAAAATGGCCGCTGCCACATCCGTTCCCCAAGCGAGTCGTTGGGCTGTTGTGGAACCGATCGTCTGCTCGCGTTCGGCTCGTCCATGCATTTCGTGAGATGGCCGTTGAACAATTGTGTGACGCCGAGGCCAGGGAAGCGCAAACCGGTCCTTCGTCCGGTGAGACGCAAAAATAACTGTTGTCTAAAGCAACGAGCAACCGCTTCCTCGATGAGAGACGCCACGCGATACTGCGCTCGCCGCCACTGCGTGACCCTTGCGGATCACTTGTGCACTACCTCGAACAACAGGGCGGACAAGGAGACACCATGTTCGTCCGCACCTCGATTGACCAAACGTTCGGCGCCACTGAATCTGACTCGCTTTTCAGGCGCGTCGCGTGGCGATTCATGCCGTTGCTGTTCGTCGGCTACGTGATTGCCTATCTCGATCGCGTGAACGTGGGTTTCGCAAAGCTGCAGATGGTCAACGCGCTGCACTTCAGCGAAGCAGCGTATGGACTCGGCGCTGGGCTTTTCTTCATCGGTTACTTCTTTTTCGAGGTGCCGAGCAACTTGCTGATGCACCGGCTGGGCGCCCGGCGCTGGATTGCGCGCATCATGGTAACGTGGGGTGCATTGTCGATCGCCACTGCTTTTGTCCGTACGCCGACGATGTTTTACGTCATGCGCTTTATGCTCGGCATTGCGGAAGCTGGCTTCTTCCCCGGCATGGTTCTTTACCTGACCTACTGGTTTCCCTCCCACCGGCGGGGCAAGATGGTCGCGCTACTGATGGCTGGCAATCCGGTCTCGGGGCTATTTGGAGGTCCGCTTTCCGGCTACATCATGCACGCCATGCACGGCACGCTGGGCATGGGCGGATGGCAATGGCTCTTCATCATCGAAGCCTTACCCGCAATCGCGCTTGGCATTGTGATCTTTCTCTTTCTCGATGACCGTATCGCCGACGCGCACTGGCTCGACCCCGAGGACAAGCGCCTGATCCAGGAGGAGATCGATGCAGATGCCTCGACGCACACGCATAGTTCGGTGCGGATGGTGTTCACCTCGTTGCGCGTCTGGCTGCTATGCCTGATTCTTTTTGGCATTGTGATGGGTTCTTACGCGATCGGCTTCTGGCAGCCCACGATCATTCGCGGCACCGGTATCCGCGATCCGCTCACGATCGGCCTGCTGACGATGATCCCGTACTCGGCAGCACTGGTTGCGATGATCGCAGCTGGCCGGAACGCAGATCGCACACGCGAGCGGCGACTGCACGTTGCCATACCTGCCGTTGTTGCAGCGCTCGGCTTCGTGATCTGCGCGTTCAACGGCGACCATGCGTTGCTGTCGATGATCGGTCTTACGCTTGCCGCGGGCGGAGTGGTGACGGCGCTGCCGATGTTCTGGGCCCTGCCTACCTCATTCCTTGGCGGCATGGGAGCGGCAGCCGGTATCGCACTGATCAACTGCACGGGCAATCTCGCGGGGTTCATCAGCCCGGCCATTATCGGATGGCTGAAGACCGTTACCCATACCTTGACGTCAGGACTGCTCGTCGTCGCGGCTTCGCTGGTGCTGTCCGCAATACTGATTCTCGCGCTGATTCCCGCCAGGCTGGTCAATAAGTGACTTTCAACAAACGCTGGCGCGACTGAATCGCGCCAGCCATCCCTCAGTTCAACTCCCGCAGCCTCTTCGTTTGACGCGTCACCAGGCGCTCAATGTCCGCGACATCGGCGGAAGACAGCCGGGGGCCGGGCTTACGCAATGTCGGTGATGCGATCACGCCGCGTTGCGCCATGAGATACTTCCTCACGGCGAGACCGATGTTCGACTGCTGCTCATAGCGCGCAAGCGGCAGATAAGCGTCGAAAATGTCGTGGGCCCGCTCAACGTCGCCGCTCGCATGAGCCGCGCACACGCCTACCATCATCTCGGGGTAGGCGAAGCCCGTCATCGCACCGTCTGCGCCGCGTGAGAGCTCTTCCGGCAGAAATAATCCGCCTCCGTTGCCGGTCAATATCGAAACCCGCCTGACATCGCCATCTTCGCTTGCGGCGCGGATGGCGGACAGCTTGGCCAGTCCAGGCGAGTCCTCATGCTTGAGCATCACGCAGGTTGGCGAATTCTTAATGATTCGTAGTACTACCGAGGTGGACATCTGCACGCCTGTCGACGTGGGATGATCCTGGAGGACCCACGGACAACTCTCGCCAAGCGTTGCAGTCACCATGTCGAAGTAAGCGACGATCTGCTCGTCGGTGCGCAAGGTCGACGCCGGCGCGACCATGACGCCGGAGGCGCCCATGTCCATGACCTCTGACGCCAGTTCACGCATGGGCGCAAACCCCGGCGCCGACGCGCCGACCACGACGGGCACCCGCCCTGCCACCCTCTCCAATACGCGCTTGACGAATGTGCGCGATTCGAGCGACGTGAGCTTCGTCGCCTCGCCCAGAATGCCAAGAATCGTGAGCCCCGTTGCGCCCACTTCCAGGTAGAAGTCCACCATCCGGTCCGTGCTCGCCAGATCGAGCGTGCCGTCGTCGGTAAATGGCGTCACCGCAAGCACATATACGCCTTTCGCGCTTTCATCCAATAGCCTGGTCACAGTCCACTCCTGAATGATCGAGTATGCGGCGGGATGCTAACGCCCGCTTGCAGCCGCCGCGCCTGTCAGCTCATGATGCCGATTTGCCACGGTACGAATTCGTGATCGCCGAGCCCCAGCAGTTCGCTACGCGTGCGCTCGCCTGAAGCAACGCGCAGCAGTGTATCGAAAATCGTCTGCCCCATGGACTCGATCGTGGCATCGCCGTCGAGTATGGCGCCACAATTCAGGTCCATATCTTCAGTGAGCCGCTGATACATTGGAGTATTCGTTGCGAGCTTGAGCGACGGCACCGGCTTGGCGCCAAACATCGATCCGCGGCCGGTGGTGAACGCAATCAGATTCGCGCCGCCTGCGATCTGGCCTGTCGCGGAGACAGGATCGAATCCGGGTGTATCCATGAAGACCAGGCCCTTCGCGAGCACGGGCTCCGCATAACGATACACCTCCATCAAAGGACCTGTGCCGCCCTTCATCGACGAGCCCAGCGACTTCTCGAAAATGTTTGCGAGGCCGCCCATCTGATTGCCCGGACTCACGTTGCCGTTGATCTGCACGTCGCGACCGACCGAGTACTCCTCTTTCCACCAGCGGACGCGCTCGATCAGCTTTTCACCGATTTCGCGGCTGGCCGCACGGCGTGTGAGCGTATGCTCGACGCCGTAGATCTCTGGCGTCTCCGAGAGAATCGCGGTGCCCCCATGACGTGTCAGCAGGTCCATTGCGGCACCAAGTGCCGGGTTCGCGGTGATCGACGAAAAGCCGTCTGAACCACCGCATTGCAAGCCGATCTTGAGATGTTCTGCGCTCACTGTCTGACGCTTCACGCGGTTCGCTTCAGGCAACAGGGCTAGCACCGCTTCGATGCCTGCCTCGATCGTCTTGCGCGTACCGCCATTTTCCTGCATGACGAACGTGTGCAATCGTTCGTCCGCTTGTAACGCTTCATCAGCCATGAGCCCGGCAAGCTGGTTGCGCTCGCAACCGAGGCCCACAATCAACGCAGCCGCCAGATTGGCGTGGCGCGCGTAGCCGGCCATCGTCCGCCGCAGCAAGGCCATCGGCTCGCCGCTCATTTCCATGCCGCACCCTGAGCCGTGTGTGAATGCGACGACGCCGTCGATGTTCGGGTACGCAGCTAGCCGCTCCGGGGTGAACCAGGCCGCTATCTTGTGCGCGACCGTTGCAGAACAATTGACGGTAGAAAGAATGCCGATGAAGTTGCGCGTGCCGACCTGGCCGTTTGCGCGCACGTACCCTTCGAAGCTCGCACGTTGCGCTGCCGGCACCCGCTCCAGCGCGCGATATTCGCTCGCATGGGCATAGTCGCGCTCGAACTCGCGGAACGTCGTGTTATGGGTGTGCACGAGCGTGCCCGGGGCGATGTCCGTTGCCGCGAACCCGACGACGACGTTGTACTTGCGGATCGGCTCTCCAGCAGCAATCGGCGCGCAAGCAATCTTGTACCCGGCCGCCACCTGACTGCGGCACAACAGTTGTGTGGTTCCCAGCTTCGTTCCGATCGCAACGTCTGTGCGGGCAATCACCACATTGTCGTCGGGATGCAGACGAATTACCGGACCATCAATCACCTTGTCGGATGGATTATTCACAATACCTCGAAGCAGGGATCTCGACGCCAAGTTGAATCAATGCGTCGCGTGGGAGAAATGAAAGGCCCGCCGCATGCAACGTGCGGCGGACCTCTTGCCAAAACGCAATCGCTTTATTGCTGACGTCGTTTAGCCGCTTCGTAACGCGCCTTGTTTTCCTCGTTAGGCGGATAGAGCCCCGGCAAGGATGCGCCCTGCCCCACTTGCTCCATGATCCACGCTTCGAGCCGCTCCTGCTCCGGTGCAGCGGCGACGATCTCGTCGACGAGCGCCGCAGGAATCACCACCGCGCCGTCCGCATCGACGACGATCAGGTCATTGGGGAAAACCGCTACGCCGCCGCAGGCAACGGGCTCCTGCCAGTTGGCGAAAGTCAGACCCGCGACTGACGGGGGTGCGGCAGCGCCTCTGCTCCAGACGGGCAATTGAGTGCCGAGCACGCCCCCGATGTCGCGCACGACGCCATCCGTCACGAGCGCCGCAACGCCGCGCTTTTGCATGCGCGCGCAGAGAATGTCGCCGAAGATACCGGCGTCCGTCACACCCATCGCATCCACCACGGCCACGCACCCCTCGGGCATCGCTTCGATGGCCGCACGAGTCGAGCGCGGCGAAGACCAGGATTCCGGCGTGGCGAGATCCTCCCGGGCAGGTACAAAGCGCAGCGTGAATGCGCGCCCGACGATTCGCGGCAGGCCTTCCCTGATTGGCCGCGCGCCCCGAATCCACACGTTGCGCAGGCCCTTTTTCAGCAGGAGCGTGGTCAGCGTCGCCGTCGTGACGCCCGACAAGGTATCGATAATTTCTTGATCAACTGACATGGAAGTCTCTCATGCAAAGATAATTGCCAGACTGGTCGCCCGGCGAATCAGATACTCGCGATCAGGCCGCCGTCTACACGCACGACGCCCCCGGTCATGTACGACGCGCGTTCGCTCGCAAGGAACGTAACGACGTCCGCATACTCCTTCGGTTCGCCATACCGCCCGGCGGGAATCGACGATGTGCTCTCAGCCGCTACTGCCTCGACCGTCCGGCCTTCGCGTTTAGCCTTCGATTCATCGAGGAAACGAATGCGATCGGTCGCCACACGTCCGGGCACGACGACATTCGCGGTTACGCCATCACATGCAACTTCACGCGCCAGCGTCTTCGACCAGCCGACGAGCGACATCCGCAATGCATTGGACATGCCGAGATTCGGGATCGGCGCAATGACGCCCGATGACGCGCTGGTGATGACGCGGCCCCATTTGCGCTCGCGCATGCCCGGAAGCACTCTGTCCGTGATCGCAATCACGGAGAGCACCATCAAGCCGAAATATTTTTGCCAGGCATCGGCGGGTTGCCCCGACGCCGGTGTCGGCGGGGGGCCGCCCGTATTGTTCACGAGTACATCGACCCCTGCGAATTGGGCCTCGATCGAAGCGACGTGCTTCTCGATTGAAGCCAGGTCGCCGAGATCCCATTGCAGTGAGAACGCGCGCGCACCGGCTTCTTCTACGCGCTGTGCCGAGCGCTGCAGCGCGGCCTCGTCGACGTCCGCGAGAACGATGTTCGCTCCCTCGCGCGCAAGCGATACCGCAATCGCTTGTCCCAATCCACCGCCTGCGCCCATCACCAGCGCGGTCTTGTTACGCAAACCCAAATCCATCCTTCACTCCCGGCCTCACAGCCATTTCAGTGTTGATCAGATGCGCGGCTCAACCGCCGCTTCGTTCATTCGTTACATCGTTGCGCCCGAGGTCGCCGAGCGCACGCTGGTGCGGCTGCGCACCACGAACGTCATGGCGAGCACGCCGATCAGATCGATCGTGGCGCCCAGTGCGAACCCGGTGCTATAACCGCCAAAATATTCGACCGCGAGGCCTGTGACCGTCGGACCGATAATTCCTGAGATATTCGCCATCAGATGCACGAAACCACTGACGCCGCCGAGATGCCGGCTCGGTACAAGCTCGTGGACCACCGCCCACACTGCCTGTGACGAAGCCGTAAGAAACAGCACCGCAGCCGCGACCAATGCGACAGCCGGCGCGGTGGAACTGACGAAGCTCACCGCCAGCATCGCGAGGCCAGAAAGCGCAAGCGGCAAGACCGCCGCGATCTTTCGCGCCAGCAACTTGTTGTCCATGCGCCGGAACAGCACGTCCGCAGCGAGGCCGCCGCCGAAATAGCCGATTGCGCCGCACGCCCAGGGAATCGCCGTCATCAAGCTCATCTGCGTAAGGTCGAGATGCAGCGCGTTCGTGAAGTAGCTCGGCAGCCACGAAATGAAGATGAAAAGCGTGTAGTTCACTGCGAAGAGACCGACGCCCAGTGCGAGCGTGCTTGGCCGAACCAGGTAGGCACGCAGCGGCAAGCCGTCGTCGCCTTCTTCGGCGGGATGCGCCGCGTTACGGCTGCGCTCGATGAGTTCGCGCTCCTGCACGCCAACACGCCGGCTCTGCGCAGGCGTGTCGGTGACGAACAACCGCCAGACGGCAATCCACAGGAAGCCCAGTAGCGCGACGATCACGAACGACACGCGCCAGCCGAAGGCGACCGCCACGAGCCCGACCAGCGGACCCGCCACCGCATTGCCGAAGGTTTGCCCGGAGAACGTAAAGCCGATCATGGTTGCGGTCTCGTCGCGCGGAAACCAGTTCGTGATTGCGCGGTTCGTGGTCGAATTCATCGGACCCTCGCCAAAACCGAAGAGCGCTCGCAGGATGAACAGAGAGACGAAACCCGTGGCGGCCACGGTCATGCCGCACAGCAGCGACCACGCTCCCATCGCCCACGAAAACACGCGTGTCGGTCCAAACCGGTCCGCGAGATGGCCACCGACGAACGAAAAGATCGAGTAGCCGAAGAAGAAGCTGCTGAAGATCACGCCAAGCTGCGACGGCGACAGGCTCAGGTCCTTGCTGATGATCGGTGCGACCACGCCCAGCGCCGCCCGGTCCATGTAGTTGATCATGCCCGCGGCGAACAACAGTCCCGCCACGGTGTATCGATACCTGCCACGCATCTGCGTCTCCATTTAATTCGGTTTACTAACTACTTTTCAAAAACCTGTATATTCAATTTCAAATTGATTGCGCCATTAACGCTTCAGCCTGAGGTCGTGAGCATCGCCACGACGCGGTGCTAATCACATGCAAACACCTCGTGCGCGCCGTAATTCCATGACCTGCGGATTGACGATCGTCGACACGTGGCGCCCCTCGAGCGCCGCAATCAGATTCTCCGCGGCGCGGCGCGCCATGGCTTCGCGTGTGGCGCGGGTTGCGGAGCCGATATGAGGGAGCGCAACGACGTTCGGCAGCGAATAGAGCGGCGAGTCTGCCGGCAGCGGCTCGCGCTCGAACACGTCGAGCCCGGCGCCGCGTATTTGCCCCGATTCCAGCGCAGCGATGAGCGCTGCTTCGTCGACAACCGGCCCTCGCGATGCATTGATCAGGATCGCGTCGGGCTTCATGAGTCCGAGCTCGCGCGCGCCAATCAGATGATGGGTTTCGCTCGACAGCGGCACCATCGTGCAAACGAAGTCGGATTGCGCCAGCAGCGCGTCGAGTTCGCAGCGTTGCGCTCCCCAGGCCGACTCGGCATGCGGGTCGGGCCGCCGCTTCGTGAAGAGAATGCGCATGCCAAAGCCCTGCGCGGCCCGCCGGGCCACCGCCGCGCCGATGCGGCCGAGCCCCACGATGCCGAGCGTGCGTCCGTGCACGTCCATGCCAAAGTAATGCTCGCTCACGCCGCCCCGCCACTCGCCTGCGCGGGCCCAGTTCGCGAGTTCGACCACGCGGCGCGCGCTCGAAAGCAACAGCGCGAACACGAGATCCGCCGTGGTTTCCGTCACCTCGTCGGGCGTGTTCGTGAGCACGACGCCCCGGCGCGTGAGCGCTTCGACGTCGAATGCGTCGTAGCCCGCGGAGATCGTCGAGGCCACTTCCAGCTCGGGCGCTGCGTCCAGCAGCGCCGCAGTGATCTTCAGGGTGTTGCCCATGATGCCGTGCGCCGAGCCCAGCGCCTGAACGAACTGCGGCCGATTCGCTTCGCTTACCTCATCGAATGCGGTCACGTCGAAGCGCGCACGCAGAATTTCGAGCACGTCCGCCGGCACCGGCCGATACAGCACAACACGCTTTCTCATCATGAATCATTCCCTTTCGAACTGGCTCCGGCACCGTGTGCCGGCAGGTGACTTGCAGCCCAATATAAAAGTAGATAAGATGGGCGTCAAGGATTATTGATAATCTCATCGATGACATTATGGACAAGAAATCTGTGCAATCCGGACTGAAAAAAGGGCTCACCAACTACGGTGACGAAGGCTTCTCGCTGTTCTTGCGCAAGGCCTTCATCAAGGGGGCGGGCTACACGGAAGACGCGCTGTCGCGGCCTATCGTCGGCATCGCGAACACGGGCAGCGGCTATAACCCGTGCCACGGCAACGCCCCGCAACTGATCGAGGCGGTCAAGCGTGGCGTGATGCTCGCGGGTGGCCTGCCCATCGAGTTTCCGACGATCTCGATCGCGGAGAGCTTCTCGCATCCGACGAGCATGTATTTGCGCAATCTGATGTCGATGGACACCGAAGAGATGATCCGCGCGCAGCCCATGGACGCGGTCGTGCTCATCGGCGGTTGCGACAAGACGGTGCCTGCTCAGCTGATGGGCGCAGCGGCGGCCGGCGTGCCAGCGATCCAGCTCGTCACGGGCGCCATGCTCACCGGCTCCCACCGCGGCGAGCGTGTGGGCGCCTGCACCGATTGCCGCCGGTTCTGGGCGCGATTCCGCGGCGAGGAAATCGACGCGCACGAAATCGACGAAGTCAACAACCAGCTCGTCCCGACGGTCGGCACCTGCTCGGTCATGGGCACGGCGAGCACGATGGCCTGCATTGCCGAGGCGCTTGGCATCATGCTGCCGGGCGGCGCAAGCGCGCCCGCCGTCACGGCGGATCGCATCCGCATCGCCGAGCGCACGGGCGCGACGGCGGTCGCCATGATCGGGCAGCAGCTCACACCCGAGCGCATCCTCACGCCAGACGCCTTCGAAAACGCGTTGCGCGTGCTGCTCGCCATCGGCGGGTCGACCAACGGCATCATCCATCTCACGGCGATTGCAGGACGGCTCGGCGTGAAGATCGATCTCGGCGAAGTCGACCGCATGGCACGCGAAACACCGGTTCTTGTGGATCTGAAGCCATCGGGCAAACACTACATGGAGGACCTGCACAAGGCCGGCGGCCTCACTACGGTGCTGCGCGAAATCAGGCCGCTCCTGCACCTGGACACCCTCACGGTCACTGGCAGAACGCTCGGCGAAGAGCTCGATGCGGCGCCTGCAAGCTTCTCACAGGAGGTGGTGCGTCCGTTCGACAAGCCGATCTATCCGCAAGGCGGCGTTGCCGTGCTGCACGGCAACCTGGCGCCGGGCGGCGCGATCATCAAGCAGTCGGCGGCCAATCCCGCGTTGATGGAGCACGAGGCGCGCGCCGTGGTATTCGAGAACGCCGAGGACCTCGCCCGGCGCATCGACGATCCCGAACTCGATGTCGAGACCGACGACGTGCTCGTGCTCAAGGGCATCGGCCCGATCGGCGCGCCGGGCATGCCGGAAGCGGGCTACATTCCGATCCCGAAAAAGCTCGCGAAGCTTGGCGTCAAGGACATGGTGCGCGTGTCGGACGGCCGCATGAGCGGTACGGCGGCGGGCACGATCGTGCTGCACGTGACGCCCGAGTCCGCGATCGGCGGCCCGCTTGCACTCGTCCAGAGCGGCGACCGGATCCGCCTGAGCGTCGCGAATCGCTCGATAGATGTGCTCGTGAGCGAGGAGGAACTCGCGCGGCGCGCGCAAAGTCTGGCGCCCCGCACGCAGGATCCGGCGGCGCGCGGCTACCGCAAGCTGTTCCTCACCTCGATCACGCAAGCGGACCAGGGCTGCGACTTCGACTTCCTCGCGGCGGCGGAAATGACGGCGAAAGTACCGAAACCACGGGGCTGAAGACGCAATGCGGCTCCACCACGGATTGCGCGGTGCGGCGCGCACAGCGGGTGCGCCGCACGCGAGAATCCGCGGGCAGAATTGCCGATATACTGCTCGCCTCCTGCGAGTTCACCCGGGTTCCGTAACCGAATCTGCCGACATGAAAAGCGTCTCCACTCCCCAGAAAACCCCCGTGCAAGCGCAGCCTGCCGTGCGCGACCGCGATATCGACATGAACGTTGCGCGCGTCTCCGACACGCTCGAAGAGGAAATCGTGCTTGGCGTGCTGCATCCGCGCGAACGGCTCGTGGAAGACGAACTGTGCGAGCGCTTCGCGCTCAAGCGGCACGTTGCGCGCCTCGTGCTCGCCGAGCTCGAGCAGCGCGGTCTCATCGAACGCCGCAAGAACGTGGGCGCGCTCGTGAAGTCGTACTCGCCGCGCGAAGTGATGGAACTGTATTCGGTTCGCGAAATACTCGAGACGAATGCGGCGCAACGCATCGCGCTGCCGGTCGCGCCTGAGCAACTGGCCGAGCTTGTCGAGATCCAGAAGGCGCACGATGCGGCAGCACAAGCCGGCAACCTCCGCGCCGTGTTCCGCGCGAATATGGATTTTCACCACGCACTGTTTGCGCTTTCCGACAATCAGGCGCTGACCGAGGCGATACGCGAGTACGAGCGGCGCACGCACCCCATTCGTTCGGCTTCGCTGCTTTTTCCGCACTACCTCGAAAAGGCACGCACCGAGCACCATGCAATGCTCGAAGCGTTGGCAGGCCAGGACCAGCTCAAGCTAGTCGAGCTTTGCCGTGAGCATCTGGTCCCCGCGCGCGACGCTTACCTCGAGGCCTATCACCGCCGCAACGCCGCTAACGTCGGCGCGAAAGAGAAGCAATAGGCCTCGCGGCAACCCATCTTCAAGTTTGCGTTGCACAGTAGACCTACGCAATCACAGCAACGCCATTGAATCAGGAGAGTTGATATGAAGCGAGTGTTAATTACCGGTGCGGCCGGGCACATCGGCCGCGTGTTGCGAGAGGGACTGAAGCGCCGCTACCCGCTCATCAGGCTCGCCGACATCGCAGCACAAGCGCCCGCGCAAGCCGGCGAGGAAGTCGTGAAGGTTGACATTACCGACCCCGCTCAGCTCGCGCATGCGATGGAAGGCATCGAGTGTGTCGTTCACCTCGCCGGCATTGCCGATGAAGACACGTGGGAGCGTATCCACCGGATGAATATTGAAGGCTGCTACAACGTCTTCGAAGCGGCACGCGTTGCTGGCGTGAAGCGCGTCATCTTTGCAAGCTCGAATCACGCAGTGGGATTTCACCGTCGCGACCGCATGATCGACGATCAGGTCACGCCCCGACCCGACAGCCGGTATGGCGTCTCGAAGGTTTTCGGCGAGGCGGTCGGACGACTCTATGCGGACAAGTACGGGCTTTCGGTCGCCTGTCTGCGCATTGGGTCGTTCCGCCCAGACGACAAACCCACCGCGCCGCGCCACCTCTACACCTGGATCAGCCATCGCGACACGGTCCAGCTGGTGCAGCGCGCAATCGATCACCCGGACTATCACTTCGTTGTCGCCTACGGTGTCTCCGACAACGCGCGCAATCGTTGGGACAATTCGAACGCGCGCTTGCTTGGCTACCAGCCTCAGGACGATGCAGAGCGCTATGCAAGCGAGATCGTCTCGACAGGCGCGAAGGAAGATGAGCGCGAAGCGCTCTTCCACGGAGGCTTCGGCTGTCTTGCGGAATTCGCTGGCCGGCTAGAAGAGATCGACTGATAGCGCACGAACGGATTCGCGCTATCTGCTGCTATCGGGTGGCTGCAGGCGGCCACCCACACATAGAGCGTCAAGAACATGCTGGAAAATTGCATCGCACTAGTCTCGAACTCCGAAGACGCCGACATTGCGACCTACGGGTTCGGCGCTTCAGCACCCTCCTTGCGCGCCGGCGAGCGGCATCGGGTCGGCGCTCACGTCATGCCGCTCGCGATAAGCGCCGGACGGCAAACCGTTTTCGCGGCTACGCGCGGCGCCGCGCCATCGCTCGTGAAATGCACGCTCGACTCGTTCGCCGGCCGTCTCACGACGGACTATCGGGTCGCGATCGATGCGAGCCTCGTTGCGCTCGCGCTCGACCGCACTGACCGCTTCTTGTTCGGCGCCGCATACGGCAGCCATGAAGTCGTCGTGTATAGCGTCGCACGCCTCGATCGCGGCGATCCGAAGCCGGTGCAAACACTACGCGGCGTGCGCAATGCACACTCGGTAGTCGTGACGGACGATAATCGCTTCGCCTATGTCACGTCGCTCGCAAACGACGAAATCCTGTGCTGCTCGATCGATGAGAACGCTGCACAACCGCTTGGCATGATCGAGACAGTCACGCTCGACCAAGGCTTCGGCCCGCGACATATGCGTCTTTCGCCGGACGGTAACTGGCTCTATGTCCTGAGCGAATTTCGCGCAACTGTGGCCGTGTTCCGGCGCATTGGCGATAGCGGAAAGCTGGTGCTGCACAGCGTATCTGCGCGACCGCATGCGCTCGCAGGCATGTTCGACGGCTTTGTCCGCCCTCCAGCTACCGACCCCCAACCCGACCCCGCAACGCTCACGTCGCTGATCTGGGCCGCCGACATTCACGTACGCCCCGACGGACAATACGTCTATATTTCGGAGCGCACGACAAACCGCATCTTTGCTTTGCATGTCACGCCCAATGGCGCACTCGAGCAAGCTGGCGACTTCGAAACGGAGACGCAACCACGTGGCTTCTCCATCGACCCTTCCGGCCGCTTTCTTCTCGTATGCGGAGAGAAGTCCACGCAAGTCTCGCTTTATGGCATCGATGCGAAGTCTGGCGCGCTGACACTGCACTCACGCACTCGCGGAGGAAGCGGCGCGAACTGGATTGAGATCGTACCTCGCGACTAGAACGCGACGCCGCGTACAACCGGTGAAACGCAATGGTGCGGAGATTTCTCGTACCAGCATGTTGTTCATGCCGTAGTGAACCCATGCATATAAAGGGCTGAAAGCTTTGCGATACGCCACGGAAACACATGGCCACGACACGCCTCTCGCGACTAGCGATCCCCGGCGGAAAGCTGACGATCTCGCGCGTGCGCTGATTGGCCAGATTGCCGACAAGTGGACCATTCTCGTGATCGATGCATTGGGCACGCGCGGCAAGATGCGCTTTTCAGAGCTGCGCGACGGCATTCCCGGAGTCAGCCCGAAAATGCTGACAAAGACCTTGCGCCAACTCGAGAGTGCCGGCCTCCTTTCACGCTACGTTCACCCGGTCATACCGCCACACGTCGACTACACGCTAACTCCGCTTGGCGGGAGTCTTCTGGAAGAGATCTGCGGAATCTGGGACTGGGTCGAAACGCACATGGAAGAACTCGAGCAGGCTCGACAACGATTCGCATCGTAGTCCTCTTTGATGCAAGGTTCGCCCGCGCGTTGAACTACCCGCGCGGGTGTGACCGCAACGATCTCACGGACTCGTTCACGATGGCACTATCCGCGCCCGCTTCCGCCATGCGCAGCCGCTCCCACATGCCCGCCCGCGAAGTGTCCCATGGCGCTCAAGCCTGAGCGCGCCGCGCCGAATCCCGCGTGGCCGAAGCCTGCCTGACCGACACCCCCAAAGCGGCCGAGGTCGCTCCCCAACATCGCGTGGGGTTGGACGCCTGCCTGCAATGGCGCCGAACGAACATGCGTGTCCGGCATCACGAAGGAGTCGCGCTGGGAGAACGCGCCATGCTCGCCAAAAGGACCATGCTGGGGATATGCGCCGTGCTCCGCGAATGATCCCTGCTGACGCAATGAATCCATGGGACGATTGAAACTGTCGCGGCTATGCAACTCATGCCCGGCGTCCGCGAGACTGCGATCGTGCCATACATATGGGCTGTGATCGTACGTCACTGTATGGCGATGCCAGTCCGGCCTCCAGTGATGCCAGCCCCATCCGTAGCCGCCAAAGTAACCCAGTGCGAATCCGCTGCCGAACACGATTCCCGGGCCGCCCAGGTAGAGGCTCGTGTACGGATACCAGCCCGGCCAGGCTGCCAACGGCGCACCATAGACGAGCGATGGGTCGTATTCGGGCACGTACACGACGTCCGGTGCAGCCGGCGCGATGCTGATCAGGTCGCCTTCGGACGTGACCGTTTGCTGTGCATTGGCCTGAAGGTTGCCCGCCGCCAGCGCCCGCTGACGCAACGCCTGTATGGCGGCCATCACCTGCTGAGGCTGGCTCAGGTACGCGTCACCAAGCGACGATGTCCAGACCACGTCCTCGTCCATATTGCTCAACACCGCCGGAAATTCGGTGAGCGCCTTGACGCTGGGATCCCAGTACTGCTGATCCACCTGAGCGGCCAGCGCGTCGCTTTTCAGTTGCGCATGCGCTTGCATCCAGCGGTTCGCCGAAACCACCTCCGCCAGGTGAGTTGCGGCTGCCAGGATCTGTGCGACCAGCGTATCGGGATAGAGCGCTATGGGCGCGACAAGCTGCTGCAACTCCTCGGGGCTGCGTTGTATCGCGGTGGATAGCGAATTCGGTGCCCCATTGTCCTGATCCGCAAATGCATGCCCCACTATTCCGAGGGCGATGCACGGAGATACGATCAATGACACGATTTGCTTAGGAAATTTCATCACATCTGTTCTCGAAATACAGTCCGGTATGTCCATCATAGATGCGCGTCATGTCGGACAACTGAGTTTCCGATTACGATTCAGTCATCTGCTCCCTCACTCGTAGTGAGGGAAAAGGCACACAGGCGCTTTGACATGCAAGTTCTGATTCCCACAGGCTTCTCCCGCGTAATCGACCAGGACTCTCTTCGACGAATCATTGTGCGAGCGGGCACTCAGCGCGTGGGCTTCGCTCGCACACGCGCTCAGTGAAGTTGAAAGCATCAGAGCAAGCAGGAGTCGTTTCATGGCAGTGGTTGTTACTGGTAGCAAAAGTCATTTGCGGGGATCGGACACGTCTACGGCAACCATGGAATCTGCGCGATTCCATCAGCCACCGCCCACCGCCTGAAACAACGTGAAGGCGCCGAAGGCCTTAGTGGTGCGATAGCACAGGAAAAAGAAGCGTAAACGTCGTAATGCCACCGCGACTCACGACATCAACCGCACCTCGATGCTGTTCCATGATCGACTTGACAATTGCGAGCCCAAGACCCATGTTCTTTGCAGACCCCTTGCGCGCGGCGTTGATGCGATAAAAGCGATCGAAGATCTTGCCAATATGCTCCGGCGCAATGCCAGGCCCCACGTTCGTCACGGCCACCGCAATGCAATCTCCAGATCGATAAGTGCGCAGCGCCACTTCGGACCCGGGTTCCGCATAGTTGAGCGCATTCGATACCAGGTTGCTGAGCGCACGTAAAAACAACGTTGGATCGGCACGCACGCTTTGTGCCCCCTGCGCAACGAAGCGGACGCCTTTGTTGTCGGCAACACCCTCGAAAAACGAGGTAAGCCTCGCAAACTCAGTTTCGCAATCGAGATCGGAGAGTCTCAGCGATTCCTTCGCATGCTCGGCTCGCGCGAGGAACAGCATCGTCTCGATCATGCGCTGTAGCCGCTCGCATTCTTCGATATTGGAGTCGATGAGTGTTTCGTATTCCTCGATCGTTCTTTCGCGCGACAAGGTAACCTGCGATGCGCTGATGATATTGGCTAGCGGCGTTCGCATATCGTGCGCGAGATCGGATGAAAACTGCGAGAGACGCGCGAACGCGCGCTCGAGCCTGTCGAGCATGCGGTTCACCGGCACCGCAATGTCGCGCAGTTCAACGGGACCGCCATCTATATCGAGCCGCTCCCCGAGGTTATGGGTCTCGATGCGCGAGATGCGACGGCCTATCGTCTTCACCGGCCTCAATCCCCGCCTGGCTATCAGATAGCCTAGCAGGCCCATCAGCACGGAACCCGCCAGCAACACGCCCCATACGTCGCCTTGATACTGACCAAGCAAGTCATTCCTTTCCGAAGCGCCGTGCGAGAGCAGCACGCGGATCTTCTCGCCTGAAGGCAACACGCTGTCGCCGTATACGCAACGCGCGGCACCTATGGATGGCGGACTGCACGACCAGGGCTCCCCTTGCCCGGGCGCGCCGGGGCCGGGCGACGTCAGGTGCTGCAAAGGGCGGCCGGAATCGGCTAGTACGTCGCCTTGACTATCCAGTATCGCGAACGTCATGGCAGGGTGCGAACGCATTTCGTCGCGAAAGAGATCACTCATGCGTGCCACCGCCGAGGTCGAACCGAACCCGTGCGCCTCGATGAGCAATTCGCGAAGTTTGACCGTAATCTCGTTATCGTCGTGCCGCCTGAGATCGCGCGACAACGCGTGGTAAAGCAGCCCGCCTGCGAGCGATAGCACGACGATCGCAACGGCGGTGAACGCGAAGCTTAGCCGCCGGAGCAGCGAGTATGCCCTTGTTTCGGCACTCATGGCCGCCATTCCATTACGTACCCCATGCCTCTCACGGTATGCAAGAGTTTGTTCCCGAAGGGATTGTCGATCTTCGCGCGCAGGCGTTTGATGGCGACGTCGACAACGTTTGTGTCGCTGTCGAAATTCATGTCCCATACTTGCGAAGTGACGAAAGTGCGCGTGAGTACCTCGCCTTTGCGTTCGGCGAAGAGCTTCAAGAGCGAGAACTCCTGCGCCGTCAATTCGATGCGCGCACTGCCGCGCCGAACTCGACGCTTCGCGAGATCGATCTCCAAGTCGCCTATCGTAAGGACAGTACCGACCGATTTCACCGGCCTTCGCAGCAACGCATGGATTCGGGCCAGAAGCTCCGCATACGCGAATGGCTTTGACAGATAGTCATCGGCACCTGACTCGAATCCGACAACCTTGTCTTCAACGGCATCACGCGCCGTCAGCAACAACACTGGTGTGCGCTTTTGCTCGCGCAAGCGTTTGAGTACTTCGAGGCCGTTAAGCTCAGGCAACATAACATCCAGAACGATCGCATCATAGTCCTCGTGCAACGCGAGAAATAGACCTTCTTTGCCTTCGAGTGCGACGTCGACGCGAAAGCTGGATTCCAGCAAGCCCTTGCGAAGGTAGGACGCCATCTTTGGCTCATCTTCGACGATCAGAATGCGCATGATAAGAACCCCTTTTGTCGACATCCAGTGTGACGGCCACAATAAACGCATTCTGCAATTCTCCTTCCGACTGCAATCTGTCTCGCGGATTACAAATTCGTCATTTTCGAGTGCATTGCACATTCGATGCATTCACAACTATCGCTGTCATTTCCATTTTCAATTGGACTCGAACTAGCAGCTTTCGTCTAATCGATCTGCGTTTTGAGTAGTCAACCGTTCAAGCCGGAGAGAAATCGAAATGTCAGTAAAAGCGAAGCAAATAGCAAAGGGCCTCATAGCAGCAACGTGTGCCGCGATGATGTCGACTCCTTACGCCGCGGATATGACGCGCGACAACGGATCACCGGTCGGCGACAATCAGAATTCACAGACTGCCGGCCCGGAAGGTCCAACGCTACTGCAAGACTCCCAGCTGATCGAGAAATTGCAGCGCTTCGATCGCGAACGCATTCCCGAGCGCGTCGTGCACGCGCGCGGCACCGGCGCATTCGGCGACTTCGTGAGCACTGCCGATATCAGTGACCTGACGATGGCGCAAGTGTTCAAGCCTGGCTCGAAAACACCGATTTTTGTCCGTTTTTCTACGGTGATGGGCTATCGCGGTTCGCCTGAGCAGGCGCGCGATCCACGTGGCTTCGCGATCAAGTTCTACACGACCCAGGGCAACTGGGACATCGTGGGCATCAATTGGCCGATCTTCTTTATCCGCGACGCCATCAAGTTCCCCGACTTCGTCCACGCGAACAAACCAGGCGCGGTGACGGGCGTTCAGGATGCAAATCTCGCTTTCGACTTCTTCGCGCATACGCCCGAAGCGACCAACATGCTCACGCATCTCTACACGGATGAAGGCATGCCTGATTCGTACCGCCATATGGACGGCTTTGGCGTGCATGCGTTCAAATTCGTCAACGCGCAGGGCCAGGTTAATTACGTGAAGTTTCACTTCAAGAGTGAGCAGGGCGTGCATGGCATTCGTCCTCAGGATATTCCCGGCTCGATCGGCGCGGACTGGAATCTCATGACCGACGACCTCTACAAAGCATTGAGAGCAGGCGACGATCCTAAGTGGGATCTCTATATCCAAGTGCTGAATCCACAGGACCTGAACAAGTTCGACTACGACGCGCTCGACGATACGAAGGTCTGGGACAACGTGCCTGAACGCAAGATCGGCACGCTCACGCTCAACCGCGTTCCGGACAACTACTTCGAGAGCACCGAAGAGTCCGCGTTCGCGCCTTCGCGCCTGGTGCCGGGCATCGAACCGTCTGAAGACCGCATGCTGCAGGGCCGCATGTTCGCCTATGCCGACACGCAGATGTACCGGCTCGGTCCGAATTTCAATAGCTTGCCGATCAATCGCCCGCGCGTGCAGGTTGTGAATAACAATCAGGACGGCATGATGAATTTCGGCGACCGCAAGGGCGAGGTGAACTATGAGCCGTCTACTCTGGGCGAAATCCCACAGGATCCGCGCTACAAATATGTGCAGACGCCCTTGTCCGGCACGACTCAGCAAATGGCGATCCATAAGACGCTCGATTTCCGCCAGGCGGGCGAGTATTACCGTACCCTGTCCGAGCAGGACAAGCAGGACCTCGTGACTGCGCTGTCCGGCGACCTCGATCACGTGACCAACGACGCGAACAAGTACACGATGCTCTCGTACTTCTATAAGGCCGATGCCGATTACGGCACACGTCTTGCAAGTGCAACGCATGCCGATTTGTCCCGCGTGAAAGCGCTTTCCTCAAAACTTTCGGATAACTAACGAGAAGCAGGCAATGGCGGCCATCCGGTCGCCGGGCCAGCTTGCCGTGTTCTGCAAACTCTTGCGCAGGAGCGCGACGATGAAACGATTGCGCCCCGTCCTCTGGCGCGCACTTTGCGTAACTGCACTGGCTGGCGTGGCGGCCGCGGCGGCCGGTTGTGCGTCGAGCGCGCTGCCCGCAACTTTGGCCGTCAATGCGGGGGCGCAGCAGGATCTGCGCCGTTACGACGATGACTGGTTCGACGCGGCGCGCGCAGGCCGCGTCGACATTCTGCAGGGTCTCGTCGCGGCGGGCTATCCGATCGACGCCACGACCCGCGAAGGCTATACGGCGGTCATTCTCGCGGCCTACCGGCATCAAGGCGCCGCGCTCGACTATCTGCTGCACGCCGGAGCGAATCCGTGCATCGGCGACCAGCACGGCAACACCGCACTGATGGGCGTGATCTTCAAGGGCGATACCGCGCTGTCTGAACGCCTGATGAAAGCGCGCTGCCCGATCGACGAGACGAACAATGCCGGCGAAACGGCGCTTTCCTTTGCGGCGCTGTTCGGACGGGCCAATCTCGTGCCGCAACTCGTTGCCCGAGGAGCAAATCCCGAACATGTCGACGCGCTCGGGAGAACTGCGCTGCAGGTCGCAGTCCAGCAAGGTAACGCGTCGACCATCGCAGCGCTCGAAAACGCCGGGGCGCAGCGCGTTGTTGACGCCACGCTATACAAGCAGCCTTGAAAGAGGTCTCACTTAACGCCACGGCGGCTCAATTGGGCCTGAACATGCAAACACACGCGTGCTTGCCGGACTGTGCCGCCGGCAGCACGCGAGGTCTTCAGCGCGCGAAATAGCCCTTCACAGCGTCGACAAACGTGTCGATATCGGCACGTGAGACGTCAAGGTGTGTGGCAAAGCGCGATGCGTACAGCATCTGCGTCAGGATCCCGCGCTCCTTGAGCCGTATCTCGAGTGTCGCGCAGTGCGTCTCGGGGATTTGCACGAAGACCATGTTGGTCGCCTGCGACTGCACGCGCATCTCCTCGACTTCCGCCAGCTTGCGCGCAAGATACTCGGCGTTACTATGATCCTCGCCGAGGCGCTCGACATTGTGCTGCAGCGCATAAAGGCAGGCGGCCGCCAGCACGCCCGACTGGCGCATGCCGCCACCGAGCATCTTGCGCCAGCGACGCGCGCGTTCGATTAGCGCATTGCTGCCCACAAGCACCGAGCCAACCGGCGCTCCCAGTCCTTTCGAGAAGCAGATCGAGATTGAATCGAAGGGCGCGCCCAACTCCGCGAGAGGCCGTCCCGACGCGACGACCGCGTTGAACAAGCGCGCGCCGTCGAGGTGCGTAGCGAGCCCCCTGCTCTTCGCAAGCGCAGTGGCTTGCGTCACGTATTCCTGCGCAAGCACCTTGCCGCCAATCGTGTTCTCGAGCGCCAACAGCCGCGTTCGCGCGAAATGATTGTCGATCGGTTTGATCGCGGCGACCATCTTCTCGATGGGCAGCGTGCCATCGGCGGCATTTTCGATCGGCTGCGGCTGGATGCTGCCCAGCACCGCCGCCCCGCCGCCTTCGTACTTGTATGTGTGGGCCAGTTGGCCGACGATGTACTCATCGCCGCGCTCGCAATGCGCCATCAACGCGGCGAGATTGGCCTGCGTACCGCTCGGAAAGAACAGGCCCGTTTCCTTGCCGGCGCGTTCAGCGACAGCAGTTTGCAGGCGCAGGACAGTCGGGTCGTCGCCCCACACGTCGTCGCCAGTTTCGGCAGCACTCATGGCAGCCAGCATGGCCGGGCCGGGACGGGTGACGGTATCACTACGCAGGTCAATCATTTGAAATTTCCTCTGAATTATCGCAGCCGTTCGTCTCGAAACGCAGGGCAGCGGTGCCGCCGCCCTTTCGGGGCCAACGACCGTTGTGCGCTCAGCCGTCCTGGGGGAGACGGCCGAGCCCAGCGTCGAGCTGTGCGCAGAGTCCAACCGCAGCCCAGTCATGCTCCGCTCCATAGCCCTGCGCGCGCAAGGTGACGAAGCGATCGTGAACAAGGTTGGCAAGGGGCATCGGGACACCGAGTGCCTCCGCGGCAGCCATGATCAGACGATTGTCTTTCTGACCGAGTGGCAGCGCGAAACCCGCTGGCTGAAATTGCCGTTTCGCGATCAGCGACCCGTAAATCCTGAACGCTGGCGAATTGAAGATCGTCGTGGTCAGCAACCCAACGAGGTGCGACGGTTCGATGCCAGCCTTGCCCGCAACCGCACACGCCTCCCCAAGCATTTCAATCACGCCCGACAGCATGAAGTTGCCAATCAGCTTCACCAGATTCGCGTGAGACGGGTCGGTGCCGACAATCCCCACCGACTGGCCGAGCTGATCGAGCAATGGCACCACGGCCTCCAGATGCTCGTCGGCGCCCGCCGCCATGATAAAAAGCGTTCGCGCCGCAGCCGCATCGGGCCGGCCGAACACAGGAGCCGAGACGAAGCCGAACCCTGCCTCGCGATGAAAATCGGCAGACTCGCGCGCTGCTGCGACGCTGATCGTGCTCATCGAGACATGCACTGCACCCGCCCGCATTCCCGAGACAATGCCTGTCTCGCCGCGAGTGACGGCGGTGAGCGCCGCATCGTCGGCCACCATGGAAAACACGACATCCGCCGAGTAAGCCGCCTGCGCAGGCGAGGCCGCGACGATGGCTCCGGCTTGACGCAATGGCTCGGCGCGTTCGGGACTCCTGTTATATACGTGCACCTCATGCCCGGATTCGAGGAGGTTCTTCGCAAGCGCGGAGCCCATCGATCCAAGGCCAATAAATCCAATTCTCATGACAATTCCAGTAATCGGTTAAACGATGGGTGGCACCTTTACACCGCGAGCTGGTAGACCCGTCGGCTTACGTCCGGTGTGATATCTCCGTGTTCTCCGAGCGCCGTCATGCCGTGCTCCATTAGCTTGGCGAGCAGGGGCTCGACCGAACTGCCGTCAATCTGGTAGTCGCTCAAGTGCGTCCTGACGGTCATGCGTTCGAAGAACTCCCGTGTCGCTTCAATCGCTGCGGTGATGCGGTCGTCCTCACTCCCGTCCCTGATATTCCAGACACGCTCCGCATACTGAAGCAGCTTGTACCGCTTCTCCTCCCTGCGTACTTCGAGCATGGCCGGCAGCACGATCGCCAGCGTTTGTGCGTGGTCGAGCCCGTGAAGCGCCGTGATTTCGTGACCCAGCATGTGCGTAGCCCAGTCCTGCGGTACGCCCGCCCCGATCAGACCATTCAGTGCCAACGTGGCCGCCCACATGGCATTGGCGCGCACGTCGTAGTCGTGAGGATTCGCCATCGCCTCGGGGCCCACCTCCGTCAGCGTGAGCAGCAGCCCTTCGGCAAAGCGGTCCTGCACCTTCGCCTGAACCGGATAGGTGAGGTATTGCTCGACGACGTGGACGAACGCATCCACCACGCCGTTCGCAATCTGCCTCGCGGGCAGCGAAAAGGTCGTCGTCGGGTCGAGCACTGAAAAGCGCGGATACGTCGCCTCGCTGCGAAACGGCAGCTTGTCCCCTTTCTCGCGATAGCTGATCACGCCTCCGTTGTTCATTTCGGAGCCGGTGGCCGGCAGCGTCAAGACACAGCCGAACGGCACCGCATCGCGTACCTGTACCTGCTTCGCAAGGATGTCCCAAGGCTCGCCGTCAAACTTGAGCGCTGCCGCAATGAACTTCGTTCCGTCGATCACCGAGCCGCCGCCCACCGCGAGCAGGAAATCGACCTTCTTTTCGCGGGCGAGCGCGACGGCTTTCATGAGTGTTTCGTACGTGGGGTTCGGCTCGATGCCTTCGAATACGAAGTACTTGCGCTCACCGAGTGCGCCTTCGACCTCCTCGAGGACGCCGTTGCGTTTGATGCTGCCGCCACCACTCGTAATCAGCACGATTGCGTCGCGCGCGATTTCCGCGTCGAGCGCAGCAATCTGGCCTTCGCCAAAAATGATTCTCGTTGGGTTGTGGTAAGTGAAATGTTCCATTGATTCAGTAATCCTTAAATCGATTTGACTGCTTTTACGCGCCGCGCGGCGATCTTGTCCCCGCCTGTTCACACGGCTGGACTAAACGGCGCCGGCGTAAGAAACACCGACTCTTGATGCACGAGGTAAGGCAACATGCTCGGCGTAAATGCCAGCCACTCTGGATCGCATGCGAGCTTTGCACGTTGCTCGGCGCGATGCGCGTAGCTGTCGTAAGCCCAGCAGAACACAACCGAGTTCAGCGTGCCTGACTCCTTCGTCCAGCACCCTTGCAAGCGCGCATATAACGAAATGATGTGAAGTCCATTGCGTTCATAAAAGGTGAGAAATTCGGCGACCTTGCCAGGCACAATCTGGTATGTGCGCATTTCAACCAACATCCTTTCTTCTCCTGAAAGTCGCAAGCGGGCTGACCGATGCTTCATGCCAACATCGCGCGAGTTCACGTCACGCTCGCGACCTGCTCAAAACCCGTGTCCTATTACGAAACCGATTACGAGACCAGCCACACCAGCTGCCACGCCCGTCGCAACGTAAGTCGCCCACGCTGTACGGCGCGTGCCTGTCGTATGCGATCCAACGCCGATTCGCGAATCCGGGCGAGCGGTAGTGTCGGCTCGTGGTTGTTCGACGGCAGCGGCGACGTCCGACGCCACCCGGAATGCGACCGCCCCGTCAAGCGCCGCGCAGGCGACCGATGAATCCCTCAGAGCGCCTTGTTCAATGTGGAAGCGAAACGCGTCGAAAAACGATTCGAGTTGCCTGGCCGCGGCCGACTGGATCAGGCGCGCACCAACGCTCATCAATTTCCCTCCCACTTCGACATCGGCCTCGTAGATCAGCAGCGTTGCGTCGCCCTGCGCTTCCAGCCTCACGCGCGCATCGACCTTCGCGAAGCCCGCTGCGCCCGCATTTCCGTGGCCGATAATCGTGTAGGCATGCGGAGGTTCCAGATCGCTCAGTTCCACGGCGCCGCGGAAAGTCGCGCTTACCGGGCCGACTCTCGCTTGCACTTTCGCTTCGAAATGACGTTCATCGACCATGTGCAGCGACTCGCAGCCGGGAAGCACGGCCTCCAGAACCCGTGGATCATTCAGTGCCGCCCAGACCACATCCGGTCGCGCAGGCAGCATGCACATGTCGGTCAACTTCATTCGAGCGGCTCCGTGTCATACATTCTGGACAGCGCATGCGTTCCCGAGCGCGCATGGCCCGCTTCGGCGAGACGCCGGAACATCGAGCGCACGAGTTCCAGGCCCGCGAATTCCCGCCCCATCTGTGCCGTTTCCTCGGCGGCAATGCGCATGTCCTTGATGAAGTGTTCGATCATGAAGCCCGGTGCATAGTCCCCACGCACAATGCGCGGTCCGAGATTGTTCAACTGAAAGCTACCCGCCGCACCGCCGCCGATCGAGTTGAGGACCGTCTGAGGATCGAGCCCTGCGCGTGCCGCGTATGCAAGACCCTCGCAGACACCGAGTAGCGTCGAGGCAATCACGATCTGATTGCACAGCTTGGTGTGCTGGCCTGCGCCCGGGCCGCCTTGCAACACGATATTTGCCCCGAGGTGACGCAGGATCGGCTCGACGCGCGTCAGCGTCTCGGCCCCTCCACCAACCATGATTGAAAGGCGGCCATCGCGTGCGCCGACATCTCCGCCAGATACGGGTGCGTCGAGCACTTCGACACCGCGCGCGGCGCCTTTGACGGCTATCTCGCGCGCCAGTGCGGGGCTGGAAGTCGTCATGTCGATCAGCACCGTGCCCGGCTTCGCATGCTCAATCAACCCATCGCTGCCGAGGTAGAGCGCGCGCACATCATCAGGTGTACCAACGATTGTCGCAATGACGTCGGATGCCGCCGCAACCGAGCCCGGCGTGTCGTGCCATTTAGCACCGGATGCCAGAAGCGGCGCGGCCTTCTCGCGCGAACGGTTATACAGATGCAGCGAATAGCCCGCCGCGATCAGTCTGCCCGCCATCGCGCCCCCCATGATGCCGAGGCCGATGAATCCAACAGTGGGCAATGTCACGCCTTCTTTCATATCGTTTCGTCCAGTCAAAGTGAATCACGCAACAACTCGCGTATGAACATCGGCGTCAGCGGGTGCCTGTCGGCGACCACGCCGAATGGCGACATCGCATCGTTGAGCGCATTCGTAACGGCACCGATCGCGCCCATGACGCCGCCTTCAGCCATGCCCTTGATTCCGGCTGCGGTCGAGCGGCTCGGCGTGTGCATCGGGATGATCTCGATATTGGGCAGCTCGGCTGAGGTCGCAATCAGATAGTCGGCAAGTGATCCGGTGGTGTTCTGCCCGGCTTCGTCGTAAATCATCTGCTCGAACAATGCACCCGAGAGACCCATCGCGATGGCGCCGTGCTGCTGGCCCTCCACGACTGTAGGGTTCAGCAACGTTCCGCAATCCTCCGCGACCACATATCGCACGAGGCTCAACGCACCGGTCGCAATGTCGAGTTCGACTTCGCACGCATGCGCCGAGTTGGAGTACGTCATCGCCGGCGGGTCGTACGCCAGGTGAAACTCGAGGCCTGGCGTCAATCCGTCGGGTAACGAAGTCGGGTCCAGATACGCCTGGCGCGCAATGTCGGACAATGTCACGCCTGTTTCCAGCCACTTCTCTCCATCCCGGCGCTCCACGCAGCCATCCACGATCCGAAGGGCATCAACCGGTTCGCCGAGACGGGCGCCTGCGATTGCCAGGACTTTACGCCTGGCCTCCTGCGCGCAAAGGAACAACGCCCCGCCACCGGCTGTCGCGCTTCGCGCGCCACGGCTTCCCATGCCGTAAGGCGCGACGTCGGTGTGTCCCATATAGATCATCACGCGCGAAGGGTCGACGCCGAGGCCCTCCGCAACCGCGTTCGCCATCGCACTCTCATAGCCCTGCCCGGTCGGCCCGAGCCCGAGTGACGCATTAACCACTCCAGTCGGCTCTATCCGTATCCAGCTGGCTTCGTGTCCCGACCCTGGTATGCCGGCCGCCTTATAGAACTTCGAGCCGTAGGTCGTCGGTTCGACGACATTGCACAGGCCAAGCCCCAAATAGCGCCCTTTGGCGCGCGCTTCGCGCTGCCGCACGCGAAACGCCTCGTAGCCGACGGCACGCACGAGTGTCTCGAAAGTTTCGGTGGGCGTGATGTCGGAGAGCAGTTCGCCGGTCGGCGTCCGCCAGGGCAGTTCCTGCGGCTTGATGAGGTTGCGGCGCCGCACCTCGACCGGGTCGAGACCCAACGCTCGCGCAATCGCCTCGATCGTCCCGTCCATCACCCAACTCGTGATCGACATCGGCGCGCGCATGGGAGCGTTGCCGCATTTATGACTGAGCACGACCTTGACGTCGAACGCATAATGTTCAAGCCGGTATGGGCCGCTCAATATCATTGCGACCACGCGCGCAAGATAATTCGCGGGGAAGAAGCAATACGCCCCGAAGTCCTCACGCATTTCGAGCGTCAATGACAGCAAGGTACCCTGCTCATCGACGGCTGCCCGCGTGCGGCAAAAGTCCTCGCGCGAATTGGCGGCCGCACTCAGGTTCTCGAGCCGGTCCTCTCGCCAACGCACGGGCCTGCGCAGATGGCGAGCAAGCGCAGCCACAACGAGTTCTTCGCGATACAGCGCGATCTTCTGTCCGAATGCGCCGCCCACGTCCGGCGAGATCACCGTGACCTGGGATTCGTCGAGCGCGAGGCGCGCAGCCAGTTGCGTACGCAACGGGTGAGGCACCTGCGAGCCGATATGAAACGTCAGATGTTCGCGGCCCTGGTCCCAGACCGCGGCACAACCCCGCGTCTCGATTGGCACATGAGTCTGGCGCGCCTGGGAGAAGGTCGCCTCGACAACGCGGTACGCGGTGCGCTCGGCCTCCCCCGGATCGCCATGCGCAAAGGTCTGGTGCGAGATCAAATTGCCGGGAACCATCGGGTCGACCTGAGGCGCGTCCGCTTCCAGCGCCCTCCACATGTCAGACACGGCCGGCAGCGGGTCGAACTCCACGTAGACCTTTTCCGCCGCGTCCTCGGCCGCATAACGATCCATCGCCACCACGCACGCTACGGGATCGCCGTGAAACCGCACCACCTCGGTCGGGAGCGCCTCTACCTCGACAGGAAGCAACCCCTCGATCGGCGGCGCCATGCGCAGAGGTCGTGTCCATTGCAAGAGATCGCTGCCGGTGACGACTGCGATTACGCCTGGCATCGCCAGCGCTTCGCTCGTGTAGATGGACGCGATGCGTGCATGCGCGTGGGGTGAGCGCACGAAGCAGGCGTGCAACGCGCCGGCTATGTCGATGTCGTCGACATAGCGGCCGTGGCCGGTCAACAGTCGATAGTCCTCGGGGCGGCGCGCGGGCCGGTTCAGGTACCGAAATGCAGTCTCAGACATTGGCGGCCTCTCCACGCAGGCGTTCGGCTGCCAGCAGCACTGCGCGCACGATGTTCTGATAGCCGGTACACCGGCAGAGATTGCCCGAGAGCACCTCGCGAACCTCTACCGCGCACGGCTGCGGATTCTCCCGCAGATACGCGTCGAACGTCATCACGATGCCGGGCGTGCAAAAGCCACACTGCAACGCGTGGCACTCGTGGAAGGCCTGCTGGAGCGCTGAGAGCCGCGCGCCGGCCGCCATGCCTTCGATCGTCGTGATGCACGTCTCTTGCGCCTGCACGGCGAAGGTGAGGCACGCTCGCGCAAGCTGTCCGTCGATCTGTACCGTACATGCGCCGCAGACGCCGTGTTCGCAGCCGACATGCGTGCCGGTCAGCCTGCAGTCTTCGCGCAATGCGTCCGAGAGGAGCTTGCGGGAATCGCAATGCACCGCATGCCGCGTGCCGTTGACTTCCAGGTGGATCAGCTTCTTTTCCATGGCCGTTTCACGTGTTGTGCGCGGTGTTAAGCGCGTCAATGCCGCATGCTCGCGCGAGTGCGCGCGCGGTCAACGCCTCGACAAGATCGCGCTGGTACGCGGCGCTGATATGCGGATGGTCGGCAGGCTCGACCGCTGCGGCCGCACGCTTGCCGATGCGCGCGACCGTGGTGGCGTCCGCGAAAGCGCCCTCAAAATCGGCGGCGACTTCGTCGAGCGTGACAGGCACGTCGCCCACGCCGCCTATGCCGATGCGCAATGCGGCGAGGCGCCCCGCTTCGACTACGGTTGTCACCGCGCAGGCAGCGATCGCGAAGTCGCCTTGACGGCGGCTGAATAACTCGAATCCCTGCTTTTCACCGGGCTGCGCACACGGAAAGTCAACGGCGGTGATGATCTCGTCCACCTCGAGCGAGGTCGTCATGGTCGCGAGCAGGAAGTCGGCCGCATCGATTTCGCGCGTCCCTCCACTCGCGGCCACCTTGATCCGGGCGTTCAAGGTACGTGCGATCAACGGCAACTGGGCCGCCGGATCCGCATTCGCCATGCTCCCGCCGAGCGTGCCCCTCTGGCGGATCGCGAAGTGACCGATCGTGCCCGCGGCTCGCGCAAGAAGTGGACAGCCGTCTCGCACGAGCAGGCTCGTCGCCAGTTCGTGATGGCGAGTCAGCGCGCCGATCGACAGCGTGCCGGCGGTGCGCGCGATACCAGTGAGTTCCTCGAGCGCGTTAAGGTCAATAACGTGCGTCGGCTGCGCGAGGCGCATGTTCATCATCGGCACAAGCGACTGGCCACCGGCGATCACCTTCGCGTCGATGCCGTGCCCGGCAAGTAACGCCAGCGCCTCGCACACCGTGCTCGGCCGATGATAAGAAAAGACAGATGGTTTCATGAACTCGTTTGCGGCACTTCAGCCATGCCAGCCGAAACCGACATACGCCTTTCGAAAAGAAAATCGTCATATGACGACAACTTTCCTATGACCTTTCATGCAATTACGAAGGCAGATTTGCCGCATCAATCATTAGTGATGCTTCAGGTGAACAATATTCCCAATTCACTAAGTCGTCAACTGACGACTTGCGCGACGCGCGGCCGCACGCGTGTCAGGATCGCAAGAACCGCCGAACTGTGTGCGAAAGGGCGCGCGCTCGCGCGCCCTGAAGGAGACGTGCAGTTTGTTTAGGGCCGCAGCCGGGCGTGCGGAAGAACGGCACTGAATCGCAAGCGCCGTTCTCGCTTCAAGCGTCAGGCAGGCGTGAGCGGCGGAAGCAGTGCTGGAACGCTCGCCAGAAACGCGCGCACCGTCATTGCAATAACGTCTTCCACCGGCATCGCGTCGTCGTGACCATAGATGCGGCGACGGATCGCAAGGTGCGAAATGGCGCCGTGCAAGATCCAGCCGACCTCCTTGAGCCCGTCGAGCGTTGGCGGGACCGATCGCCCTGCTTCATGAGCAGCTTCTGTCACGACAATTTCGAGCGCGTGGGAAATGACTGCATTCGAGTATGTCGGCGCCATGCTCAGGCCCGCCAGCGACGAAAAGAGGAACAGCCGCAACCAACGACGCGTGAGCAGCGTCTCATAGTATTCGCGGTAGAAAGCAATCAATCGCGCCTCGACAGGCACGTCTCGATCCTTGAGATTGACGAACCAGATTGCCTTGAAGATGCCAGCAATTTCATGGTTGTAAACTTCCTCGATCAGCGCCGCCTTGCTCGGAAACAAGCTGTAAAGCAATCGCTGGGAGATGCCACATACCTCCGCGATAGCCCGTGTCTGTGCCTCCAACCCGTGCTCGGCGAAGTAGTCGGCGGCCTTGGCAAGAACGAGCGCCCGGCGCTCGGTGCGCGGCAGCCGCCGTACGATCTTTTGCTTCGGGTGCTTCGCGTGAGTATCGCCCGAGGTTGCGCGGTCCGCCTGCACGTCCTCCCTGTCCTGCATCCCCTCTACGGGAGCACTTTTGCCTCGCGTAACGCGGCGGCGCGACTCCGCCGCCGGCTGGGCTTTCACAGTGCTTTTCATGTTCCCTTTCATGCTTCTCTCGCTGGTTTTTCTTACTATTATCCAACGAAAGTCGTCACTTGACGATCAGTCACGGCGGGAATTTTGGCGGGCTATCCGCTAACGCCCCGGACCAAATGCGATTCAAGCTGGAATATTGCTCCCCCCAGACTGTTTGCTCGCATGAGAAGCATGAAGGAATCCGCTCTTTCGCTTTTCAGCAAATGTAATTTTTGATTTAGGAGTTCGAAATGAATGTACGCGTTGCAATAGCACTTCCGGTGCTTGCACTGACATTTGGGGGGGTTGCGTCCGCCGCTTCTGCGCAGGGCCTCACGAGGGCCGAAGTGCGCGCGGATCTCGTCCGCGTCGAGCAGGCCGGCTACAACCCTTCGATCGGCAATGATGCGACCTATCCTGTGGACATTCAGGCGGCCGAGGCCAAAATCGCGGCGCAGGACCCTCAGTCCCTGGCAAACGAAGCCATGGGCGGCACGACGATGAGCGGCATGTCCGACTCTGGCTCACATATGCCTTCGCACAACGGCACGTCCTCGTCGTGCGTCGGCCCATCCAGCTACTGCAACATTTTCTTTGGAAGCTAAGCCACCTTGGCGCCTGCTTCCTACGCTGGCTCCCGCTGCCGCACGATTCACTTCGCACCGGAGAAGTGAACGTGTGCACCGAGGCGGCGCGGCCGGCTCTCACCTCTCGAATGGTTGATCACTATCGGCATGCGGCGGCGGTTGTCCGCTGCAGTCGACCTCGGCATTGACGGACACGGCTCACGGCGGTACCGGACCATTGCGGCATGAATCCGGACATAGCCTTTGAGCCGGCCCAAACATCGCTAACAGGTTGCTCGCGTGGCGATCAAGAGCCCTTCGTCAACTCGTTCAAGGAGAGAGCAATGAAGCAATCCGAGGCATACACACTGAGTATCGGCTTCCTCGCCGTGGTCGATACCTGGTTGACCGGCACCCTGCTTCCCATGCCGGTCTGGGTCACGTTCATCGCGTGGGCGTCGTTCTTCGTGCTCGGCGGCGGTTCGGCGGGTTTCATCAAGAGCATCGCGTCGAACCTCGTCGGCCTCGTCATCAGTTCCCTCACCTTGCTCACCATCCACGGCACGAGCCAGACGGCGCTCGCCATTGCCGTGTGCGTCGGCGTTGGCAGCGCGGCGATGGTGCAGGCTTCGAAGATCAAGCTGCTCGACGTGCTGCCCGCCATCGTCTGGGGATTCGCCTCGACCGTCGGCACCACCGTCGCTTCAGGCCGCCCGATCACGACGCCTGGGTTCGCGAACCCTGCGCTCGTCGCGGCCGCCGCACTCGTGACCGGCGCCGTCTTCGGCTATGTGTCGGAAATCGCCGGGAACGCGCTCACCACAAGGCGCGTGATGGGTGCGAACTGAGCGGCGGTTCGCGATCGAAACGGCGTGGGCATGGCCGTATCGGACCTTTCGGCGCAATCCGGCCAGCCACACTTGCGAAGCGTGCCATCGTCGCGACCGAACAGGACGCGAGCCTCTCAGGCCACGGTAACTTCGCTATTTTCTTGATATATCAGCAACCCGACACGGAGATTTCCATGCGGATCAGGAAGGTTCCAACGACTGTGATCACCGGCTTTCTCGGCGCCGGCAAGACTACCCTCGTCAATCATGTGCTCGACGCCACGCGGCCTATGCCATTCGGCATCGTCGTGAACGAGTTTGGCGAAGTGGGTATCGACGGGGAGATGATCGTCGCCGAAGAAGAAGCCATCGTGGAGATCAGCAACGGCTGCGTGTGCTGCACCGTACGCGCTGACCTCGTGACGAGTGTGCTCGCGCTCCTTGACCGCTTCGGCGACGGGCTGGAGCGGCTGATCGTCGAGACCTCGGGGCTCGCAGATCCGGCGCCCGTGTTGCAGACGTTTCTCGCCGACCCAGACGTGCGCGAGCGCGTCGAACTGGAGTCCGTGGTGGTGGTCGTCGACGCGTGTCATGCGCAAGCACAGCTCCGCGATGACATCGCGCGCGAGCAGATCGTCTTTGCCGACCGCATTGTTGTGAACAAAGCCGATACGGCCACGCCCGCACAGGTAGAGGCGCTGCAAGCAACGCTGCGTCAGCTCAATCCGGCCGCGACGCACGAGCTGACGACGCGCGCCCGTATCGACGTTCCCGCGCTCCTCTCAACGAAGACCTTCTCAGTCGACCATCTGCTCACTATCGAGCCGGACATCCTCGACGACGGCGAGCATGAACACGAGCACGACACGAGTATCGAGTCTTTCGGTTTCGTGATTCCCGGCGCACTCGACCCGCTGCGCTTCAACCGTTGGGCGAACCAGCTTGTGCAGTCGCAAGGCTTATCCTTGCTGCGCATGAAGGGCGTATTGAACCTCGACGGCGAAACGCGTCGTCTGCATTTCCACAGTGTCCACATGCTGATGGACACGCACTTTGGCAAAGCCTGGGCGCGCGACGCGTTGCGCGAAAGCCGTTTCGTCGTCATTGGCCGCGGCCTGGATGTGCAGGCGTTGCGCGCCGGCCTGCTGCGCTGTGTCGCCTCAGTAGCGGAAGGCGCAGCGCCTGTGCCAATGCGCTGAGTCTCCCTTACCCCGTAGTGGCCCGATCCATTTTCAACGATATGGACTCCAAATGAAACTCCAACATCACCTTGGCGGACTCGAGAACCTGGGTCCCGTCAATCTGGACACGCGCGTGTTCGCCCAGCCGTGGGAACAGCGCATCTTCGGCATCCACACCGCCATGATGGCCGAGAGCGCGCACCTCGAAAGCGCGCTGCCTGGTTATGCCATCAAGACGCTGCCAACGACCTTTCGAAGCGACTGGACGTGGGCGTCGCTGCGCACGGGCGCAGAGGGCATGCAACCGTTCGAATACTTCAAGTTCCGCTACTACGAGAAGTGGCTTGGCGGCATTTCCCAGTTTTTCATCGACGCGGGCTACCTCACTGCACAGGAGCTGGCCGAGAAGACCGCGCTCTACCGCAGCCAGCCTGACTCGCCACTGCCCCACCGGCCCAATACGCCGCTCGACGCGCAGATCGACGCCTACCTTCAACAAGGCGATTCGCCCCGGCACCCGAGCCGGCAGGCAGCACGCTTCAAGGCGGGACAGCGCGTGCGCGTTGCCGACCCCGAAGCCGTCGATCACACGCGGCTGCCGGGTTACCTGCGCAACAAGACGGGCACGGTCGATCTCGCCTATCCGGACAGTTATGCGTATTTCGTTTCGACCGGCGTGGACGGCATCGGCGAGCCCATGCCGGTCTATCGCATTGCCTTCGCGGCGGCGGACATCTGGGGCGCAGGCAAGAGCGAGGCCAACACGATGATTTACGCCGACCTGTTTGAGGCCTACGTGGCAGCGGTTGCCTGATTCCGCGCACAACTGACAAAGGAGAGAAACATGAGCGATATTTTTGCTTTTTCTGACGACCGTGAGTCGTCGAGCGCCGCGAAGGTGCGCGCACTCGAGGCGCTGCTAATCGAAAAGGGCATTATTGGCAGCGAATCGGTCGATACGGTGCTGCGCCATTTCGAAACCGTGGCAGGTCCCTTCAACGGCGCCAGGATCGTTGCGCGCGCATGGGTCGATCCGGCCTACAAGGCGCGTCTGCTCGAAGACACGCCCGCCGCGATCGCCGAACTCGATCTGCCCGTCGGGATGACGGGCGCGGAGGGCGAGCACATGGCGGCCGTTGCCAACAGCGCCGATGTGCACAACCTCATCATCTGCACGCTGTGCTCGTGCTACCCGTGGCCGGTGCTCGGCCTGCCCCCCTACTGGTACAAGGACCCGGTGTTTCGCGCGCGCGGCGTGCGCGAGCCACGCGCCGTGCTGAGCGAATTCGGCGTGGCGGTGCCCGAAACGAAGGCCGTGAAGGTATGGGACAGCAGCGCGCAGATCCGCTGGTTCGTCGTGCCCGAGCGCCCGGCGGACACGGAGGGCATGAGCGAGGAAGCGCTAGCCGCGCTCGTCACGCCCGAGTCGATGATGGGTGTGGCGCTGGTTGCCGCGCCGCAGGCGTAGGAGCAGGCGATGTTCACTCGATTCGAGGAATACGCTGCGGCGTCGATGCTCGGTCACGCCGACTCGCCGCCACGCATCGAAGGCAAGCTGCTGTTCACGAACCGCTGGGAGCGCGACGTGTTTGGCCTTGCCCTTTCGCTGGCGAAGGCCGGTTGCTTCGAGTGGGAGGACTTTCGCCAGTGCCTGATCGAAGCGATCGGCCGCTGGGAAGCACTCGAATGCGCGCACCAGCCGCGCTGGGACTATTACGAGCGCTTTTTCGAAGCGCTCCTGAAGGCGATCGAGGCGAGCGGCACGCTCGACCCGGCGGAGTTGGCGCGCGCACTCGCGCCACGCCCTGTGAGCCAATCCGCGCTGATCGAACAGTAATCTCACGAAGGAGACACCCATGAGCCTCGCCACCGAACCGCGGCATCCCAACGCGTCGAACCGCTCGCGCATCGTCGCCATGTACGCCACACTGGCGCTCGTCAACATCCTCGCGTGGAGCTGGGCGCTCATCGTCCTGCGCACGTCGCCCATGCTGCTCGGCACGGCGTTTCTCGCGTACAGCTTCGGCCTGCGCCACGCAATGGACGCCGACCATATCGCCGCGATCGATAACGTGACCCGCAAGCTGATGAACGACGGCAAGCGGCCCGTGACGGTCGGCTTCTATTTCGCGCTCGGCCATTCGCTCACGGTCGTGGTGGGCGCGCTTGTCGTCGCGCTTGCAACCCAGTCGCTTGCGCACCATTTCGAAGCGCTACGCGCAACCGGCGCGACGATCGGCACACTCGTGTCCGCGGTTTTCCTTCTCGCGATCGCAATGCTCAACGTCGTGCTGCTGATCGATCTCGTGCGGGCCTTTCGCAAGGCGCGCCGCGGCGGGATCGGCGACGCGCACAACGACAGCGTTGCCCCCCTTGCGGGCAATCTGCTCGCGCGTATGTTCCGCCCGCTCTTTGGGCTCGTGCGTTCGAGCTGGCTGATGCTTCCGCTCGGCGTTCTCTTCGGCCTGGGCTTCGAAACCGCCACTGAGGTGGCGCTGCTTGGCACCTCGGCCTCGCAGGCTTCGGCCGGCTTCTCGCTCTGGACGATCCTCGCTTTTCCGTGCCTTTTCGCAGCGGGCATGCTTACCGTCGACACGACCGATGGCATCCTCATGCTCGGCGCGTACGGGTGGGCCTTCATCAAGCCTTTGCGCAAGTTGTACTACAACCTGACGATCACGCTGCTATCGACGCTCGTCGCCGCGCTGATCGGGGGCATCGAGGCATTGGGGCTCGCCGCGCAAATGCTCGATCTCTCCGGTCCGTTCTGGCGTTTCGTCGATGCCATCAACGGCAATTTCGGGCTGCTCGGCTACGGGATCGTCGCAATCTTTACGATTGGCTGGCTCGCCTCGGCGATGCTATATAAACTGAAAGACTACGAGCAAGGGGCCTCGCCGGCATGATCCGAAGCCGCCTGGCACGGCCTGGTCCGCGGCCGACCGGCGGCCTTCCTCCCACTGTCTGCGAGTGAGCGCAATGAACCGCATCAAGGTCGGCATGGTGGTATTCCCGGGATTCCAGTTGCTCGATATCGCGGGGCCGCGCGACGCATTCGCCGAGGTCCGGGTCCTGAGCCAGGGAGAATGCGAGTACGAGATCCTCACTGTCGGCACGACGCGCGGTGCGATCCAGTCGTCGAGCGGCATGACGATCGTGCCGGAGCGCACGATTTTCGACGCCTGCCCTGACTTCGACACCGTAATCGTGCCCGGTGGCCTGGGGATCTTCGAGATCTTCGACGACCCGGCGCTCAGCGAATGGCTGCACGCGCATTACCGGCGTGCTCGTCGTGTCTGCGCCATTTGCAACGGCCTTTTCGCTCTGGGCACCGCGGGGCTGCTCGACAACCGCGTGGTCACCACGCATTGGATGGACGTGCCCAGGCTCGCCGCGACCTTTCCGAAATCGCGCATCGAGCCCGATCATATCTATGTGAAGGACGGCGGAATCTACACGACGGCAGGTGTGACAGCGGGGATCGACCTTGCGCTCGCATTGATCGAGGAAGACTACGGACGCGCGATGGCGCTGGATGTCGCGAAGTATCTCATCGTGTACCTGCGGCGAGCCGGTGGCCAGTCCCAGTTCAGCCCGCTGCTGGAATCGCAGGCGGCGCCGCACTCGCAATCCACGTCACTACAGCAATACATTCTCGACAACCTGCAGATCGACCACACGGTCGCTTCGCTCGCCGAGCGCGTGCACATGAGCGCGCGCAATCTCGCTCGAACCTTCAGCAAGGAATGCGGCGTCACGCCCATGATGTTTCTCGCCAATGCGCGCATCGACGCAGCACGGCGCTACCTGGAAGGCACGGATTTGTCCTTGCGCGAGATTGCGAAACGCTGCGGCTTCGACAGCACCGATGCGTTGCGGCGTGTGTTCGCGCGACGCCTGCAGATCAACCCTGCGGACTACCGCGCGCGCTTTCGCTCGGAGCAAGCGACAGGCATATTGCCGCAGAAGCCGGCCAACAGCGTCACGACTGCAAAGCACGTTGCGCGCGGCCGCTAAGACGCGCACTCCTACATCACCGCGCGCGCCGCAACCTCACCGGCATTTTTGACCACGACTGCCCTCGCGCGTATGCGATCCAGTGCGTCATAAGCTGTTACCAGCGCGCCAACCGGAACGTACTGCAGCAACTTGTCGTAAGCCGTCACGAACGGTGCGAACGCCGCCACTCCGCGTTCGTCGAGGCACCATTCTCCGGTCCGCTCGGCCCAATCGAATGAACGCGCGACCGAGCCATCGGCATCGTCTATTTGCTCCTGGCTCGTGATGCAATAGCCCAGTTCGACCATGTACGCGACAAGACACATGACGTCGGCAAGCAAGCGAATGCACGATGCACTCCCCTTGCCGCGCCGCAGAAGATCCAGCGCAATGTGAGCACGCAATGCCGTGGAACTGGACGCGGCCCGGGGAAGCGGCAACAGGCGCGCCTTCGAATGCTGCGCCTGAGCCGAGCGCACGTTGCGCGAAATTCTGTGATTCGTCTTTGCCATAGCCTGCAAATAAATAGCCGGGTTCGCGCATTAAATCAGGCACGCGCTGCGTCTTCCAATTGAATGTGCCTCTCGACGCGATAACGTCCTTCGCCGCCGTCAAGCGGATTGTTTCAGCTTCTCGCGGGACGCACCAGCACGTACTAGATGGAGCCATACTTACCGGGAGGAAACAAATCGCCAGGACCGGCGTGAGCGTCTGCGATGACCTTCAGGCGGGAATGGATTAGCGCGGCGTCAAAGACAACATCGGCATCCACCCCAATGTCTCATACCGTATGATCCGGCCGCGACAAGAGCATCAGGAGCGTTTCCGTTTGACGTCAGCAGGAGCGATGCCGACGTCTGTACCCGGTCCGCCAGCACGCCGCACGTGGCGCAAGGTAGGGGTTCGTCACGTTCAGCAAGCTTGCGTATAGTCTCAAAAAACGCCGCACGCTTCGCATTGGTAATCGTACAAAGGCATTTTTAACTTCCGTTTAAATTGGGTGACCACATCGCCCACAGCGTCACGGAGGCAACCCGGCCGTCCGGGTGTTCTCTACACATTGCCTGGTGCAGCCATTGTCGATCGCGCGGCGCTTGCCATCAACAAATGGAATACGTCGATCTCTGCCAATCCAGCCGCAATTCAAGCAGCCTGGAAACGAACAGAAGGTACCAGACAGAATCATGGTTTCCACAAGGAAACTAAATCAACCATGAGTAACTGTTCTTGAACGTAAAATTCGATGATCTGATAGGCCGTTAATAACTCGTAACAAAACCCTCTCTCAATTCAAGGTGCAATGCGACCTTTGTCCGCACCCTCTTTTACCGCTTCGGTAAGCCACTGTTTTCTCAATAAAAACCACGAAGTCCATGCACGCTGACCGTACACGATCAACTTGTGCAGTCACCTGTTTAGTGCGTCATCCTTACAAAATGCCGCCAGCGAGAAGTTGATCCTTTGTGTACATTCCGGCTTTGTACGTTTGCACGCGCATCAGTCACGAAGGACACACGCACCACAATGCGTCTTCGCTGACGGCTCCCATGAGCTAAAGGATCATGCAGCGGCCGCAAAGAAGGCGTGCCGCTCCCAGCGCGTTGACGAACGCTATCGAAGCCACGTGCGACGTTTGCCGCGAATAGTTCGAACGAACGACGCCCGCTTTTCCCAGTCACTGTGTTTTGCAGGAAAATCCACATGCTCGGCCTGGTACGTATCGCGCTGCGGCGTCCATACACCTTTGTCGTGCTGGCAATCATCATTTTCGTCGTCGGACCGCTGTCCGCGATGAAAACGCCAACCGACATCTTTCCCGATATCCGCATTCCCGTCATCAGCGTCGTGTGGCAATACACAGGGCTGCCACCGGATCAGATGGCCGGCCGAATCACGTCGCCCTTCGAGCGGACGATTACGACCACCGTCAACGACGTCGAACATATCGAAGCCGAATCGGTAGCTGGATTCGGCATTATCAAGATCTTCTTTCAGCCCGGCGTGAACATCGCCACCGCGAATGCGCAGGTGACCGCAGTCGCACAGACGCAGTTGCGGCAATTGCCGGCGGGCACGACGCCGCCGCTGATCCTCAACTACAACGCTTCGACAGTGCCGATCATCCAACTCGCGCTGTCGGGAAAAGGGCTCAGCGAACAGAACCTCGGCGACCTCGGACTTAACCAGTTGCGCCCGCAACTCGTAACGGTTGCGGGCGCGGCGATCCCCTATCCGTTCGGCGGCAAGACGCGCCAGGTCCAGATCGACGTCGATCCGGCGAAACTACAGGCTCGCGGCCTCTCCGCACAGGATGTCGCCAACGCACTGGCGATGCAAAACCTGATCACGCCTGTCGGCACCGCAAAAATGGGTGATCACGAGTACACGCTGCAACTCAACGATGCACCCGCTGCAATACGCGAGCTCGGCGACCTACCGGTGAAGGCCGTGAACGGTACGACAGTCTATATTCGCGACGTTGCCAACGTAACCGACGGCAGCCCGCCGCAGACCAATATCGTGCACGTGAACGGTCGCCGCTCCGTGCTGATGACGGTCCTGAAGAACGGCTCCGTCTCGACGCTCGGGATCATCGCAGGAATCAGGCAGCATCTCGCCGATGCGCGTGCCGCATTGCCGGACAATCTTCAAGTCGCCGCCATTGGCGACCAGTCGTTGTTTGTGCGTGCAGCAATCGGCGGCGTGGCGCGCGAAGCGGTGATCGCTGCGGTGCTGACCAGCCTGATGATCCTGCTATTTCTTGGCAGCTGGCGTTCAACGATCATCATCGCGACATCGATCCCGCTTTCGATTCTCGGCTCCATCGCGGCGCTCTCGGCACTCGGCGAAACGCTGAACATCATGACACTAGGCGGTCTGGCGCTCGCTGTCGGCATTCTTGTCGACGACGCGACCGTGACGATCGAAAACATCAACTGGCACCTCGAACACGGCAAGCCTGTCGAGACCGCGATTCTCGATGGCGCCGCGCAAATCGTCACGCCTGCATTTGTCTCGTTGCTTTGCATCTGCATCGTGTTCGTCCCCATGTTTTTCCTGAACGGCGTGGCGCGCTTTCTCTTTGTACCCATGGCAGAGGCAGTGATCTTCGCGATGGTGTCCTCGTTCATCCTGTCGCGCACGCTGGTCCCGACGATGGCGAACTTCCTGCTGCGCCCCCACGTCGTTGCGCACGGTGAGCATGACAACCGACCGCCCGGCCCGCTGTCACGTTTTCAGAAGGGTTTTGAGGCGCGCTTTGAAAACGTGCGCTCGGGGTATCGCGGACTGCTAGAACTGGCGCTTGCAAATCGCAGGACCTTCGTCGGCTGCTTCCTCGGCTTCGTGTTGCTTTCATTCGCACTCGTGCCATTGCTTGGCCGCAACTTCTTTCCCGCCGTGGACGCAGGCCAGATCCTGCTGCACGTTCGTGCGCCCATCGGCGAGCGCGTCGAAAAGACATCGGAGATCATTGCGGGCGTCGAGGGCGCCGTGCGCCGGATCGTGCCGCCTGCGGAGCTTGGCACCGTGGTCGATAACATTGGCTTGCCGGTAAGCGGCATCAACACCGCGTACAACAACACGGGCATCATCGGTTCCCAGGACGGTGACATCCAGATCGAGCTGAACGAAGGACACAGGCCAACCGCTGAATACGTACGCGAAATGCGCGAACAACTGCCCCGCGAGTTTCCCGGCGTGACGTTCTCGTTCCCCCCAGCGGACATCATCAGCCAGATCCTGAATTTTGGATCACCCGCTCCCATCGACCTGCAAGTGCGCGGCAACAATCTCGCGGGCAACTTCGACTACACGAACCTGCTGCTGCGAGACATTCGCCGGGTGCCGGGCGTTGTTGACGCGCGCATCGAGCAGTCGCGAGCCAGCCCGACATTCAACGTCGATGTCGACCGCACGCGCGCGCAACTGCTCGGCATCACTGAGCGAGACGTGACGAACAGCATGGTTGTGAATCTGGCGGGTTCGAGCCAGGTCGCGCCGACGTTCTGGCTCAATAACGCAAACGGTGTCTCGTACCCGATCGTGATGCAGACGCCCCAATACAGTCTCGATACGCTGTCGTCGTTGCAGAATCTGCCGATCACGTCTTCGACCTCTACGTTGAGCGGCCCACAGATTCTCGGCGGCCTCGCCACGTTCGACCGTACGAGCAGCAACTCGATTGTGAGCCAGTACAACATCCAGCCGATGGTCGAAATCTTCGCGACTACGCAGGACCGTGATCTCGGCGCGGTTGCATCCGATATCCAGAAGGTCGTCGCAAGCCATGCGAAGTCGCTGCCGAAAGGCTCGTCCGTCGCTTTGCTCGGCCAGGTGCAAACAATGAACAGTGCCTTCACCGGTATGCTGTTTGGCCTGATAGGTGCTGTGGCGCTGATCTATCTGCTGATCGTCGTGAACTTTCAGTCGTGGGCCGATCCGTTCGTCATCGTGTCGGCATTGCCGGCAGCGCTCGCCGGCATCGTATGGATGTTGTTCCTCACGCATACCACGCTATCGGTGCCGGCGTTGACGGGCGCAATCATGTGCATGGGTGTCGCGACCGCGAACTCGATTCTCGTCGTGAGCTTTTGCCGCGAACGGCTCGCCGCGCACGGCGACCCGCTCAAGGCCGCACTCGAGGCTGGATTTACGCGCTTTCGGCCGGTGCTCATGACCGCGCTGTCAATGATCATCGGCATGGCGCCAATGGCGCTCGCGCTCGGAGAGGGCGGCGAACAGAACGCGCCACTCGGCCGCGCGGTGATCGGCGGCCTGCTTTTCGCAACGACAGCGTCGCTCTTTTTCGTGCCCGTCGTTTTCTGCATTGTCCACGCGCGCCGCGGGCGCGCGGCTACTCCCGACTCGTTTGCCTCGGAAGGTACCGCTCATGTCGTCTGAACCGATTGAATCCGCCCGCGAGTCCGCTTCCGAGCCCGGCGTCGCACGCAGGCGAGCCCCCCGGCGGCTCGCGGTTGCGACCCTCACGGGCGTCGCGATTGTCGTGGTCGCCGTCGCATCGGGCCTTGTGCTGCGCGCCGCGGATGCGCGCAAGCTGAGGACCTGGACCGATGCACAGGCCGTGCCGACCGTGAGCGTGATCGCGCCTGCACGCGAGGGAAGCGGGCCCGTGCTCACGTTGCCTTCCGAACTGCAGGCTTACTCGCGCGCGCCGATCTTCGCGCGCGTGAGCGGCTATCTAAAGGCGTGGAATGTCGATATCGGCGCGCACGTCAAGGCCGGTCAAACGCTCGCCGAAATCGAAACGCCAGAGCTTGACCAGCAACTCGCACAGGCCAGGGCCGATCTCGACACTGCCAAGGCCAATGCGGCACTGGCGCAGACGACGGCGCAACGCTGGCAGGCAATGCTTGGCACGGACGCGGTCGCCCAGCAGGACGTCGACCAGCGCACGGGCGACTACGCCGCCAAGAAAGCGATCGTCGCCGCCGCGCAGGCCAACGTCGACCGCCTTGTCGCGATGAAAGGCTTCGCCCGCATCGTTGCGCCGTTCGATGGCGTCGTCACCGCGCGTGACACCGACGTCGGCGCACTGATCAACGCGGGCAGCGCAGGCGCGGGGCAGGAACTGTTCGCCGTGTCAGACGTCAAGCAGTTGCGTGTTTATGTGCAGGTGCCGCAGAACTACGTGCCATTGATCCATGAGGGGACGACCGCCACGCTTACCGTGCCTGCCTACCCGGACCAGCCATTCACTGCGAAGGTGATTGCATCGGCCGATGCGGTCAACGCGAATTCGGGCTCGACGCTTGTGCAACTGCTCGTCGGCAACAGCGAAGGCAAGCTGCTGCCTGGAGGGTTCGCGAGCCTGCAGTTCAGGTTGCCCGTCGAAGCGAACGCACTGCGCGTGCCGGCCAGCGCACTGGTGTTCGACAGCCACGGGCTGCGCGTTGCCACGCTCGACCCAGGCGGCCATGTGCGCTTCAAGGACGTAACGATTGCGCGCGATCTGGGCGACGCCGTCGAGATCGGTTCGGGTCTCAAGCCGAGCGACCGTGTGATCGATATGCCGCCCGATGGGCTCGCCAATGGCGACGCCGTCGAAGTCGCGACCGGCAATAGCAAGGTCAGCGTCCATGGCTAAGACTGCAATTCAGCCGCGTGCGCGCTGCTTGCCCTGGGCGTTGCCTGTCTTGTTTGCCGGTGCGGCGCTCGTTGCCGGCTGCTCGCTCGCGCCGGACTACAAGGTGCCGCCCTCGCCAGTCGCTTCGCAATACCGGACGATGGGGCCGTGGGTCGATGCGAAGCCGTCCGACCAGTTGAGCCGCGACGGGTGGTGGAAGATGTACGGCGATACGCAGCTTGACGACCTCGAGGCGCGGCTCATCGCGAACAACACGGATCTGCGCGTTGCGTTCGCGCACTATCAGCAAGCCCAGGCGTTCGTCGAGCAGGTCAGCTCCGGTCTTTTCCCTAGTGTCACAGCGGTCGCGATTCCGCAACGCAACCGGCAATCGGCCACGCGGCCGCTACGCGTCGGCGGCCCGGACTACTACAACTCGGTGACACTTGGCGGCGAGGTGGACTATGACCTCGACCTTTGGGGCCGCGTGCGCGACTCGGTGAAAGCGGGCAAGGACGAGGCAGAAGCTACGAAGGACGATCTCACGTCTGTGCAACTGAGCCTCGAAGTCGAGCTTGCCGACAGCTACGTCAAGCTGCGCGGCCTCGATCAACAGACGCAGCTCCTGCAAGAGACGGTGGTAGCTTATGCGAAGGCGCTCCAGCTGACCCAAACGCTCCATGGAGGCGGGATCGTCCCGGGTCTCGACGTATCGCGAGCGCAGGCACAGTTGTCGTCCACGCAATCGATGCTGTCGCAAAACCTGGCGCAACGCGCGCTGCGCGAACACGCGATTGCGGTGCTGGTCGGGGCGTCGGCATCCGAGTTCACACTGCCTGAAGAAACCGCGTCGCTTTCGTTGCCCTCGATCCCGGTCGGCGTGCCTTCCGCGTTGTTGCAACGGCGGCCGGACATCGCCGCTGCGGAGCGACGCGTGGCCGAGGCGAACGAGAAAATCGGCGTCGCGCGCGCCGCGTACTTTCCATCGATTACGCTGAGTGCGCAGGCCGGCCTGCAAAGCGCCGCCTATGCGGGCCTCTTCAGTGCACCTAATCTCTTCTGGACGGTGGGTCCGCAGCTTGTCCAATACGTGTTCGACGGCGGCTTGCGACGCGGGCAACTCGATGCCGCAAAGGCCGCAATGGACGCGTCGGGCGCGATCTATCGGGGTATCGTCTTGTCCGCCTTCCAGCAGGTCGAAGACAACCTGTCGCTGCTGTCGGATCTCGGCACTGCGCTGGGCCAGCAACGCGACGCGGCGCAGGCCGCACAACATGCGGTGGACCTGGCGCTGACGCAATATCGGCACGGCGCCATCGGCTATCTCGACGTGGTGACGGCTCAGACCATGGCGCTCGACGCACAGCGCGCCCTGCTCGATATTCAGACCCAACAGTTGAGCGCGAACGTGCAGTTGATCCACGCTGTCGGTGGTGGATGGTCGGCTGATGCCCTTGCGCAGACCGACGCGTCGCCATCGGCGGGCACATTTCCCATGACGTCATCTCAAGGCAATACAGAATGAAGCTCACGAAATTTATTTTGCTGGCGTGCGCCGCGTTTGCTGCTGTTTCAGGCGTCGCGCACGCCGACAGCGTTGCGCTCACACCGCGGCAGGTCCCCGCGAAAACCGTGCCCGTACCGGACGATGTCAGCCCCGAGCTGCAAAAGCTCATCGCAGCGCCCTACAACCCCAACTGGAACGCCCAGTGGACAACAGGCGACGAGTGGAGAAAAGCCGCGAACATCCAGGCCGCCGCGGTCCTGAAAAACATCCCGGCCATGCAGGAGCGCCTCGGCGTAACGGTGCAGCCGACGACGATCGGCGGCGTCCGGGCATATATCGTGACGCCCGACGACATCCCGCCCGAACATCGCGACAAGGTGCTCGTCCACATTCATGGCGGGTGTTATGAGTTGTACCCGGGAGAATCCGGTACGACCGAAGCCATGATCATGGCCGGCCTCGGACATTACCGCGTGATTTCGGTGGACTACCGCATGCCGCCCGAGGCGTATTTTCCGGCGGCGCTCGACGACGTCGAAACAGTCTATAAATCGGTATTGAGCACACACGACTCGAAGAACGTGGGCGTTTTCGGAACATCGGCTGGTGGCGCGCTGGTGCTCGAACTGATGCTGCGGTTAAAATACGACGGACTCCCAGTGCCTGGCGCGATAGCCCCAGGCACGCCGATGTCGGACCTCACGAAGGTTGGCGATTCGTTCTACACGAATGAGAAAGTGGACAACGTGCTGGTGTCGCGCAACGGATTCTGCCAGGCCGCGGCGGACGTGTACGCGCACGGCCATGACCTGAAGGACCCGCTCCTCTCCCCGGTATATGGCGACATGCATGGATTTCCACCAGCCATCCTGACTACGGGGACTCGGGACCTGCTGCTCAGCAACACCGTCCGCGTGCACCAGAAGCTCCAGCAGTCCGGGGTCGAAGCGCAGCTCGAGGTTTTTGACGGAATGTCACATGCACAATATCAAATGGATGACCGCGTGCCGGAGGCAAGAGCGGCGTTCGCTGAAATCACCCAGTTCTTCGACAAGCACTTGGGCCATTGACAGGCAAGCGGCGCGAACCGCGCCATGCACGATCTGCGGGAGATTTTCAATCTCTCCGCAGATTGATTCGCATTGCGAATTTTCTCGGATCTTGCGAATGATCCGCCCGCGTCGCCAGCGGCGGCTAGCGCACTACCGCCGGCGCTGCATCGACATATAGCGCGTAGAGCGATTGGCCCGCCGCCATGAACAGCCGGTTGTGCGCCGCCCCGCCGAAGCAGAGATTGGCGCATCGTTCGGGAAGTGCAATACGGCCGATGGCGTCGCCGTCGGGCGCAAATATCATGACCCCATTGAGCCCGGCGCCGGTGCCCCAGCCTGCCCAAAGATTGCCATCGACATCGCAACGAAAGCCGTCTGGCGCGCCGTTCTCGCCCGCATCGACGAAGACCCGGCCGTTTCTCAAATGCTTCCCGTCGACGACCTCGTAGACACGGATGCGCCGCGGCTTCGAGCCCGATTCGACGATATAGAGCCGTTGTTCGTCGGGCGAGAAACATAATCCATTGGGATTGACGATGTCGTCGGCGACGATCTCGCAGCGCCCGGTGGCCGCATCGAGGCGATAGACATGCGTCGGCAATTCGCGCTCCGCCTTCCTGCCTTCGTAGTTCGTCGTGATGCCGAAGTCCGGGTCGGTAAACCAGATGCTGTCATCGCTCTTGACCACCACGTCGTTGGGCGAATTCAGCCGCTTGCCTTCGAAGCGGTCGGCGAGCACCGTTATCGACCCGTCGTACTCGGTGCGCGTTACCCGCCGCTCACCATGTTCGCACGTGACAAGTCGCCCCTGTCGATCACGCGTATTGCCATTGGCGTATCCGGAGGGCTTGCGAAATACCGACACAGCGCCGGTTTCATCGTCCCATCGCAGGATGCGGTTATTTGGAATATCGCTCCACAACAGGTAGCGCCCGTCGCCGAACCATACGGGCCCTTCACCCCAACGCATGCCAGTGGCGAGTCGCTCGACCGCGGCGTTCGTGATTCGGTACTTTCTGAAACGCGGGTCGAGCACCTCGACCGCGGGGTCCGGATAGGTTTGACTGGGCTGCCACATAGCGCTTCGCCTCGTGGTATTCAGCGCGCCTTTAGCGCGGCTGTTTGATAAAGGCTTCGAACGCCGCCGCATAGTCCGGATGCCAGCGCGACAAGGCTGGCCGGTTTTCGACGATATCCCCGACGGCCCATAGCATGCGGCGCTCGTCGAGAGAGCGCGGCACGTCGTTGTCCGGGCACAAAATATAGAAGTCGCCGGCTTCGAGCCGCTCAAGCAAGAAGTCGACCGTTTGCTCGGGTGTCCACGCCGCGGCAGGTTTTTCCGTTCGGCCGTTGCGAGTCAGCTCGGTAAACACGAAGCCAGGAATAAGCAAATGCGCGCTGATCTTGCACCCGGGGGTATTGCGGAGTTCGTGCTGCAACGCTTCGGTGAAAGCCTTCAGCCCGGCCTTCGAGACGTTGTACGCCGGGTCGCCGGGCGGCGTCGTGATGCCTTGCTTCGAGCCGGTATTGATGACGAGCCCCGGCCGGCCGCGCTTGATCATGTCGGGCACAAAAACCTGCGTGCCGTGAATGGCGCCCCATAGGTTGACGCCCAGCACGCGGGTCCAGGCTTCGGCGGGACCGAACATGCCACTGCCCGGTTGAATGCCGGCGTTGTTCATCAGCACGTCAGTGCCACCGAATCGTTCGGTAACGGCCGCGTGAAGACGGCGCACGTCGTCGAGGAGACTCACGTCCGTTTCGAGTCCAAACACGTCCTGCGCGCCATGCGCGCTCAGCCCGGCGACTTCTTCCACGGCACGTGCAATTCGATCGGCGCCGCGGTCCGCGATGCAAACGCGAAGGCCAAGTGCGGCAAACTGCTTTGCCGCCGCGAGGCCTATGCCCGCCGCGCCACCCGTGACGACGGCGACGGCTCCCTTGGTCAAAGCAGAATAAGACATGGTGTGGGTCCTTGCTCTGTGAATCGAGGTGTCTGCGCAAGCGCCGCAGCGCCCCGATGAGATTTGGAGGTATGCCAACGGAGCGCGCTTTTTGCGTCGGCGCTGGGCGTCCTTACAGCAGTACGAGCCCCCAGGCGATTATTTCAGCTTCCGCGTCCATGCACCAGAAGACACCGCTCGGGTACCTGCTTTCCGCCCGGAAACGTACGCGCAGTACGCGAACACATAGCGAAGCCATGATGGCCTCATCCTGCTTCCGAATATCTTTCAGACGTAACGCCGCGTATGAAAGTCGGGGAGCACTTCGGGCCGCCGATCAGCTCTTCCCGACGTGTACGCCGGTTGACGATGCGGAAACTTTCGACGGCTGGCGCGCGCCATCATCCTGAAGCCAATAGCCAAGGCCCATGAAAACCGCACCGCCGGCCAGGTTGCCCAGCGTGACGAACACTTCATTGTGCACTGCGCCGGCAAAGGTGATATCGGCCGGATGGTCAGCCATCAGTGCAAGCGAGAACACGAACATGTTGGCAACGCTGTGCTCGAATCCGCTCGCAACAAACGCGAATATCGGCCAGAAGATCAGGCCCAGTTTCGCGGCGTCATTTTCGGTGCGGGCAGCCATCCAGATTGCAAGGCAAACAAGCCAGTTGCACAGCAGCCCCCTTGCGAACAATTGCTCGCCCGAGGCCGACATCTTCGCGAGGACCACCTTGTAGAAAGCGCCGGATCCGTCGGTCAGCAAAACGCCGCCGCCTGCCGCGTGCAGAATCGCCGCAAGTGTCACTGCCCCAATCAGATTGCCGATCCAGCAAATCGCCCAAACCGTCACCATGCCGCCAACGCCGCTTTCCCCGCGCAATACGGCCAGCGGCATATACATCGCGGTGCCGGTGAAGAGGTCCGAGCCCGCGAATACAACAATCGTCAGTGCGCTGGCGAACACCGCACCCATGATCAAGTGGACATAGGCAGGGTCGACATGCGACCCAACTGAAAACATCAGAATGTCGCCGAACCCGATGTAGGCACCCGCCATCGCCGAGCCAATCAGAAATGCTAGTGGTGTCCGCGCGATCGCCGACACCTTTCGTGCGCCGACGCGAGCGAATTGATCGATGCTGTCCGTGTACATCACTGCCTCAAAAGTGTGAATGGAACACGATCCTGGAAAGCTTTCGAAGCTAACAAGCCAGGCGTCATGTCGATACACGTGCGCGACGAAACGCCGCGCGCCGTGTCGGAATTATTATTCACACTGGATGGCCGCACGATAACGGCACGATTACGAAATTGACATCTGTGCGCCGCGCTGCGCGTAAATACGCGCCCTTCGCGTAACGCGTCGTGGTCCGGCATAGCCAATGCCATCCTCTCGCCATTCGCGCGTCAGTTACCGGCCACGTTTTCGCCACGCTGCTTCTATACACTCCTCAAGAACAACGGCGACGATGTTCGTCCAATCCAATTCTTGTTTCGCGGAGAATTTGATTCACGAACATCGAGGCTGCGCAAGCCGTGCCGACTCGCGGCCATTCACCTCAATGATGGCGGTAAAGCATTTGCTCCGTTGTTGATCCGACACTCGCTTCATCAGGTGCGCCGCTCACGCTCGTGCCGGCTGCGACGCCGCCAGAGTCATTCGATGTCGCGACTTTCGCCTCCGCTGCCTGAATGTCCGCAGGGTACTGATTCCGGAGTGGACGATAGCCCGCTTGCTGGAGGCGAACGAGATCGGCACTGACCTCGCTGCGCGTAATGGGAGCGCTGTCCGCTTGTGCAGATGGCGTTTGCCCAAAGGCAAAGACCGGAATGCTCAGTACACCCGAGATTAAAGCGAGTTTAAAGAACGATTTCATGATGCTAATCCTTACTCAGTGGATAAACGGTTCGGGTGTCTGCTGTGCCGCCCTTTCGGGTCCGTGCGACACTCATCGATCGCGAACGCCCAAGGCATTCTGCGACTTCGCTACCAACCGAAATATGTCGGGCAGGTTACAAATTTGTCATCTTTCGCCCGAGCGCACCACCGACCAGGGGCGCAATCTGAAACGATCGCACGCTTTTGATTAGCTAACCGAATTAAATTATCAGCGTTCGGCCATACTGCACCCAGTTTCCGAGTGCAGGCTGCTTTTGCCGGCGATATAAGATCGAGGGCGCCATTTGCTCGAATCGTTCGCTCGATGCGCCGCCAGAATTGAAGAGACAGTACTATGCGGCAGTCAAGGCAGCAGCCAACGTCTCGCACGCCTGCCAGAGCCGCCGTGCTTCGTCTTCGTCTTTCGCCTGAGCGGCGATCTTTGCCGGCCCCACCCGTTCGCCCCGTGCCTCGAAGAGGCCAAGCGGGCCATAGTAGCCACCGTCGACTACATCAGACGCCGTCGCGGCATAGAGCGTCGGCAGCGCGCCGGCGACGTCGCTATTCAGGACGGCGCCGATAAAAGCGCCGAGCGCGGCGCGCGCGGCGTGGCCAGCGGAGGAATGGCTGCCGCTGCGAAACAAATTCGTGTTCGCAACGCCGGGATGAGCGGCAACCGACATGACGCGCGATCCGGCAGCGCGAAGACGCCGGTTGAGTTCTAACGCGAACATGAGGTTGGCGAGCTTCGACTGCCTGTAGGCGACCATGGGTCGGTAGCTTCGCGTTGCCTGAAGGTCGTCGAAGTCGAGCCGGCCCTGCTTGTGTGCGATCGAAGCAATTGTCACCACGCGCGGTCGTTCCCTCGAGTTGGCCGCCGTGGTTTGGAGCGCCGGAAGGAGCAGTTTGGTCAGCACGAAATGCCCAAGTACGTTGGTGCCGAATTGCAGTTCCAGGCCGTCTGCGGTTTCTAGCCGCCGAGGTGGCGCCATCACGCCCGCATTGTTGACGAGCAGATCTATCGGCTTACATGACGCCTTCTCGCGGTCTGCAAAGGCGCGCACGGATGCGAGGCAGGCAAGATCGAGCGGCGCAAGCTCCGCCTGGGCTCCTGGCACCTCTCCCCGCAGACAAGCGAGCGCTTCTGCGCCGCGCCGCTCATCGCGGCACGCGAGCACGACCTCGGCGCCACGTCGAGCCAGGATTGCGGCGGTCTGATAACCGATGCCACTGTTTGCACCAGTGATGACAACGCGCCGGCCCGTTTGGGGCGGGATGTCATCGAGATTCCACGGTTTGCTCATGGTCGTTGCGGGCCGTGCATGCCAAAGGCGATGGGGGAAGTCAGTCGGGATCAGGACATCTCAACGTGTCAATCTCCGATCTGGTTGACGATCGTCTGACTATGCACCGACACAACGATGATGCCTGCATCGCCGTGTCAGCGCTAGCGAGGCTCGCGTGCTGTTTCGAGCAGAAACCATAAACGTTGCTCGACCTGATCGATCCAATCCTCGATCATACTCGTGGTCGCTACGTCTGTGTTTTCGCTGCAGACCTCGTGCAAAGCACGAAGATAGGCGACAAGCTTAAGGTTGTCTTCCTGCAGTATCAAGGTTGAGCGAACCCTTCAAATATCGGCATAAGCGTTTTCCAACAGCCACCCACGGAGGTTATCCAACGCCAGCGTCGCGACTGCGGAAATGAATGGCTCTGAATCGTTCAAACATTCGATGCGATGAAACACCTTGCCTCCGGCGTTGAGGAATAGATCGCGTCCCTCCATGCCGATCTCCTCGATCGTCTCGACGCAGTCAGCGGTAAATCCCGGACAGAACACGTCCACTCTGTGTGTGTTCATGGCACCGAGCTGGTCGAGGACTTCTGCTGTATGTGGGCTTATCCACGCTTGCCGGCCAAATTCCGATTGAAAGGTAATCCGATAGTTCAACGGACCGAGGCCCAGCGAAGTTGCGAGACGCTTTCCCGTTGCCTGACATTGGGCATAGTATGGGTCGCCTCTTTCGACTACCGACACAGGAAGTCCGTGGAAGCTCAATATCAATTGATCGCCGCCCTCGAAACTGGGACGACCTGCACTTTTCCAGTAGAGCTGTATCGTGCGTACCATCGCTTCGATATATCCAGGCTCGAGGTGAAATCCGTTCACCATCCTGACCTCAGGCGGGTTCCTCATTGCTGCGAGCGTACCGGCAACCTTGTCGAGTGCCGTAGCAGTTGTTGCCGCAGCATACTGCGGGTACATGGGCAGAATCAGAATCTGCGACACACCCATCGCAGTGAATTTCTGGATCTCGTCTTCGATGCTCGGGTTCCCGTAACGCATGGCGAACCCAACCGTAACGTCAACGTCTCGCAGCGAAAACCACTCCGCCAAGGCGGCGGCCTGGCGTTCGGTAAAGACTCTCAGCGGAGAACCCTCGGGCAGCCAGACCGATTCGTATTTCCGGGCTGAGGCCCGGCTCCGCAATGGCACCACCGCACCGCGAAGAACGGGTTGCCAGATCCATTGCGGAAGCTCGACTACTCGCGGATCCGATAGAAACTCTTTGAGATAACGGCCTACATGCCGGGGTATCGGTGAATCTGGCGTCCCGAGATTGATCAGCAGGATGCCGGTCTTGCTCCCTGCACTACCCCGATCGATATGTAAGGAAGAAGCATCGACTAACATTTCACGGGCCCTCGTTCTGATCGATACGATGCGCTCAATAGTGAGCGCTGCCTATCCGCTATTCGTGCGGTCAATCATTCACGGTTACGAACAACGAACTGTGCTCTTTCTTGCAGAGTCATGCTGATGCGAATGCCTTGTGAGCTCTGATCGACGGCCCATCGTCGCCTCGACTTGGGCCGCGGTGCGGGACACATCGCGTCTGGAACGGGCGGCGCTCAGGAACCCTCCTAAGCCGCCAAGCGAGTGTGCGCCCCCCTCTCCGTGGTGCTTGCGTCGCTTTGGATCTCCAGTCTGAAGATCGAAACGGCGGCTTTCAAGTCGTTCGTTTGAGACTCAAGCGCACCGGCGGCCGCGGCAGCCTGTTCGACCAGGGCCGCGTTCTGCTGCGTGACTTCGTCCATCTGCGTAACGGCCCGGTTGACCTGGCCGATGCCCTTGCTCTGTTCCTGTGAGGCGGCGGTGATTTCACTCATGATGTCTGTCACGCGCTGGATCTCGTCAGTGATCGCGCGCATCTTCGCACCTGCATCCCGTACATGGCCGGCACCTGCCTGCACCCGTTCCACGGAATCGTGGATCAACTCCTTGATTTCCTTGGACGCCGCAGAGGAACGCTGCGCTAGCGATCGCACTTCCGAGGCCACGACGGCAAAACCCCGCCCCTGCTCGCCCGCGCGCGCAGCTTCGACGGCCGCGTTCAGCGCGAGAATGTTAGTCTGGAAGGCAATACTTTCAATGATGCCGACGATGGTGGCAATCTTGTCTGAGCTGGCATTGATGCCTTCCATGGTTTCCACCACGCGTGCCACGACGACACCGCCCTGCTCAGCCACCTGAGCGGCCTGCGCGGCGAGCTGGTTGGCTTGAGAAGCATTGTCAGCGTTCTGCGTGACAGCCGACGTCAGCTCCTCCATGCTGGACGCGGTTTCCTCGAGCGAAGCGGCCTGCTCTTCTGTGCGTTGCGACAGGTCCTGGTTGCCCGGCGCAATCTGGTGGCTGGCTGTGGCAATCGAGTCGGCCGATGTCTTGATCGCGCCGATCGTTTGCGTGAGCTGTTCCTGCATGCGCTTCATTGAAAACAACAAACTCGAGTGGTCATCCGGTGCCGTCTTCACCACGGCAGTCAGATCGTTACAGGCGATCTGATTGGCAATTTCGGCGGCATAGGATGGCTCGCCGCCCAGTGACCGGAGGATACCGCGATTGAGGAGGACCACAACAGCCGATAAAACAACTGCCAATACCACCACAATCCCAAGGCTCTGATAAAGCGATGCGCGAAATGCCGTGTCCAGGTCGTCGACATAAAGCCCCGTCATAAGAATCCAGTCCCACGGCTGATAGGTCACGCTGTAGGCGATTTTCGCCGAGGCATCGGTCGCCCCCGGCTTCGGGCCGCTGAACGCGGTAAAAGCCTTGCCGTCACGCTTGATGGCAGCAACGATATCCCGGAAGATGTAGACACCGTTCGGGTCCTTGTAGTCATCGACTCCCTTGCCAATCAAATCGGCGTTCGTCGGATGCATCAGGACCCGTGGCTCTGAGTTGACGATCACGAAATAGCCGTCCTCGCCGTACCGCATGTTCCGGATACGTTCCAGTGCCCGCTTTTGGGTTCCGCTAACGGCATTGCACCAGCGGCCGCCTGGTCGCCAGACGTCTTGACGACACTCAGCGCGATCTCTGATGCGTGTATCAGGTCGGCCTTGCGCTCCTCCAGCCGCATTTCTCTCGTCTGGTAAGCGTTATAGATCGATATTCCGGCGAGACAGAGCAGGCTAAGGATAAACGGCAGCCAGAGCCTCTGGACAAACGACAGCTTCATATCGGTATATCCCTTGCATTGAACAAATTACGAGCAGACGAATTTGCCGACCATTCAGGTGTATGACGGCCGCCGCGGCAAGCCGCTAGTGCCAACCACTTATTCTTTGACGCGAAGCTAAAACGTTGTGCCATCAGACGGCAATACATACAAGTCATGACAAGTCGGCAATGAGCCAAGAACACATTGGAGTGAATGTTTATCGGTTCAAACCCGCCGGACTTTATTCGAAAATGCGCAATCAACGAATGACCGAAATGAGGCCGCTGGAGCGGTAGGACACCTCGCACTACGGGCGTCCCCGCAGTAATGGTCCTGTTACTGGCGAACAGCGGTAGGGGCGAGCGCTTCAAGGGTCCGTTTTCCCGCTGCTCTGCTGTGCAGCGCAAAGACGAATCGCTCGGCGAGTTCGCCGAGGCGGCACTGCGCGAAGGTAGGCTATCGTGTGGAAGCGGCATTAAGCCAGGCAGCGCGCCTTTTACTTCTCACGCCGTAACGCTTGAATGCTCTCCATGCAGGCCTCGTACCCGTTTTTATCGTCCGTTTTCATTTGCTTGAGGTCCGCCAAAACTGCCTCGAATCGCTCTTTCCGGCTGTCGGTCTTGATGTCCGCGATTTTCTGCCGCATCTTCGCAAAGGCGCCAAACGCTTCGTCTTCTGGAGGTGCGCCATTGATGATTGCTTCAACAACGTCCTCGACCCGACCCAATTGCTGCCCATAGCTGACTTCACTCACAATTGCCCGCTCGGCCGCTGGATTCCTGGAATTCTTCTCATTGATTACAAGCCCGTTAAAGGTCCATGGATTGATAGATTGCTGAAGGTGCTTGGGCGCGTAGGAAAAGGAGTCAGCAATCTCCTTCATCCAAACGAGGAAAAACATCGGCCACGCGCCTCCGTTCTCCGACTTCATTGAAGTCATATAACCTCCGACGTCGTTGCTGAGCGCATGGCTTGATTGCCGACGCCCCTCACTCCGTGACGAACCACAAAAAGCAGAGGCAGATTTTCGTGCCTCTTGTCGGCTTCGGCTATTTGAAACGTCCAAATAGCAGGCAACTGTGCGGAACCGCACATTCGATAGGTGCGATTGGATGGGCGTGGAGACTGTGCGAGATACGCGGCGAGAAGAGCAGGTCTATGGATGCCACTACCACCCTAGCAAAACTCGAAGCCGCTCCAACAACCAATCTGTTTCCACAACGGTCGTCCATTCCTTACCTTCAATAGCGCGTCGCACGCGCCTGAGCGTAACGTCACTTGAATTCCCGGGAAATTTCTCGGCGTCCCTGAGCGTTTTAGATACCAACTGCCGCGCGAGGTCTTCGCAAACGTCCCATCGCTCATATCTTTCTCGCGCCGTCATCCCCACGAAAACTCGACCGGCGATTCTCCGCGCGGCAAGCTTCAGTTGCGCCCCTGCCAATGACGCGGGCGTAGTGTCGCCTGGAAAGTCATCCGGTATTTGCGCGCTTATGAGCACGCTGCCTACACGGGTGCATGCCAGCGAACACCGGTCAATTTCGCACCTCTGCGCTCTCAATTTGCCTACGTGAACGGTCGCGACTGGACTTGCTGATCGTCTTGCTCGCCGATTCGTTATCGGACATCGGGATTGCTTCCAATAACCTCAGGATTGCCGAGTTAGATGCGCTTGTATCGCGCAAAAAACCTCCTCGCCATCGTTCGACGCTTGCTCGCGAAAAGGCAGGTCACGGCATCTTGCCCCCGAAACCGGCGAAGTGATGGGCGAGCCTGTTGAACTGTTAGCAAGGAAGTGGCCGCAGGAGCCCTTGGCCGGCGGCTTGGAGAGGCTTACGGTCGAGCAATGGGTGTCAGCCGGCGAGTGATCGACTGCCTAAGCAGCTCAAGCAGCCGTCTCTAGCAAACGGCAGATGGTTTGCACCAACTTGAAGCACGGCGCAAATCACTCACTATATCGCCGAGAGTACATCGATAGCTTAATAGCATTGCAATTGTGCGACGCACCATGAACTTCACCCTCGCTGCGAGCTTTCTTGTCACCGAACTGCGGATTTCTGTTCGCGTCAGATCCCGATGCCAGGGACGTCAAATCCGGCATATTTTGCAGGCTTCGGTAAGTAATGTACCTTTCATAAAGACTACGGACTTATCTGATGACCACCGATCCGTGTCAACCTCAAAACACGGCGCAAATAAGCAAGAATCGACGTTTATATCCTGCCCAAGTTAATGATTTATGGTTCCCCGACCATCTAGCACGCTTGCGCGCCCATCGCGCTTCTCCTACGCTTTTTTCGTCGTCTTTCCGCTTCGAGCCTGCGATGAAGTCCCATCGGCACACCATCTTCACGGCGCTGCTCGCCGCCGCCCTGTTCGGCATCACCACGCCGCTCGCCAAGGCGCTGCTCGGCAGCGTGTCGCCGTTCATGCTCGCGGGGCTCTTCTATCTCGGCAGCGGCTCGGGCCTCGCGGTCGTCCTGCTGTTGCGCCGACTCTCGGCGCGCCGTGGCGACTCGGCACCCGCACACGATCCGCTTCGCCTCGCCGAATTGCCGTGGCTCGCCGGCGCGATCGCCGCGGGCGGCGTGGCGGCTCCCGCCCTGCTCATGCTCGGCCTGAACACCACGCCCGCCGCCACGAGCGCGCTGCTGCTGAACCTGGAAGGCGTGCTGACGGCGCTCATCGCATGGGTCTGCTTTCGCGAAAACTTCGATGCGCAGATTGCGCTAGGCATGCTGGCGATCGTGGCGGGCGGCGTGCTGCTCTCCTGGCCCGGCGCGGTGTCCGGCGTTGCGGCGGGCATCGCGCCTGGCTCGCTGCTCGTCGCGCTGGCGTGCCTGTGCTGGGCCATCGACAACAACCTCACCCGCAAGGTCTCGACCAACGACGCGATGGTCGTCGCTTGCACCAAAGGGCTCGTGGCCGGTCCGGTGAATATCGGCATTGCGCTCGCCGCGGGTGCGCACTGGCCCGCGTGGCAGGCAACCGGCGGCGCCATGGCCGTGGGGTTCGCGGGCTATGGCGTGAGCCTCGTGCTCTTCGTCGTCTCACTGCGCCATCTCGGCACGGCGCGCACCGGCGCCTACTTCTCCGTGGCGCCACTCTTCGGCGTGGCACTTTCCTTGCTGCTGTGGCCGGAGCGCCCGGCGCTCGCTTTCTGGCTCGCGCTCGCGCTCATGGCGTTCGGCGTCTGGCTGCATGTGCGCGAGCGGCATGACCACACGCACACGCACGAGCCGCTCGAACACACCCACGCTCACCGGCACGACGAACACCATCAGCACGAGCACGATTTCGCGTGGGACGGCACGGAGCCGCACACGCATGCGCACCGTCACGCGCCGATCACGCATAGCCACGCGCACTACCCCGACGTGCACCATCGGCACGCACATTGACGGCGGGACGAGTCGCCGCCGCATCGATCTGAAAGCGACGTCAAGATTTCCCAGGACCACCGCGCTTTGCGCGCGCACGATGCACTCGTCATAAAAACGAAGGAGGCAAGTGCCATGGCTACCGTCTACCGGGACATTCTCGTTGAAGCCGCGGCGGATGACGTATGGGCCGCGCTGCGCGATCCCGCCAACGTCGCACACGTATTCGCCGGCGTGCTGACCGAGGCGCGCATGGAAAACGAGATACGCTGGGTCACGTTTGCCAACGGCACGGTGATCGAAGAACGCGTGATAGGCGTGGACGACGCGCACATGCGCCTCGCCTACACCGTGGGCGGCGGACGATTCGAGCATCATCACGCGACGCTCCAGGTGATGCCGGATTCGCCGCAACGTTGCCGCGTGGTCTGGATCAGCGACTTCAAGCCCGACGAGCGGATACAGATGGTCGAGCCGCTCACGGATGCGGGTTGCGAGGCGCTCAGGCGCAATCTCGCCCGGCGATAGGAGTGGGCCGGTTAGCCGTCGTCGCGGCCACGGCGCGCGCCTGGCGTTTGCGCCGCGCGCCCTGGAGACGGGTGTCATGCACGCCAATGGCGGATGTTTTCCAGTTGCGCGGGCCAAATTCGAGCGCGGTGGCCGGGTTAGGCAGTTAGTTGCGTAAATGAAAATTCGCCAAGCTTGCGCGAGTCCGGTCCAGCGGCGGCGCGGCGGCGAAACGGACTGTGCGACGGCGCCCATACCGGCACGCCATTTGCGCTCAGAATAGTGCCAGATGATTCGATAACGGGAGCGGCAATGGGGGCAGGAAAATTAACGTTGGCTGTGCAATGCATGACCGTCTGCGCGGGCCTTGCGGGAACACCGGCTTCACACGCCGCAGGCACCTTCGACGGCAATTGGAACGTGACGCTCACCTGCCCCAAAGGTGCCGCGGGCACATCCGGCTACCGCTATCAATTTCCGGCCGAAATCCAGGAAAACGTCCTGCACGGTGAGCACGGCGAAAGAGATGCGGGTGGCTGGCTCACGCTGGACGGCAAGCTCGAACCCGACGGGTCGGCCACCCTCGTCGCCCAGGGTCTGGCCGCACCATCGCCCTACGCGATGGGCCACGCCAACGCCAAAGCGCCCTATTCGTACGAAGTCAGCGCACAGTTCGACGCGACTTCAGGTAGCGGTTCGCGCACGACGGCGCGCAAATGCGACTTTGTGTTCGTAAAAGAATGACTGGCGCGGACGGCTCGCGGCGCGCACGAACCGGCGCCAGAAAAGAAAAAGCCCGCTTCAGAGAGCGGGCTGAATCCATATCAGGAGGAGACATGGAGGAGACGAATGCAGTATAGGGTTTTCCCCTAATCTGCGCAACTGTTTTTTCACGGTTTTGCCGCAGCCTGCTTCGGCCCTTAATCGGCGTGCTTTTCTCTCTGAACCGCGCCGAAATGAAACGCAAGAAAAAGCCCCATGACGAGCGCGCCGGCCAGCACCGCGACGAGGTCTTCACGCGTGACAGGCTGTTCGAGCGGGCGCATGCCAAGCGCCACCGCGATCGCGATATTCACGAAGCCCCAAACCACGTTCACAACGGGCGACGAGTCGCCTCGCCCTCGCGGACGCGCGAAGGGTGTGGGAAAAGGCAGCCCCTGCAGGCCGGAAGCCAGATGCGGGACCGCGTTGCAAAAGAACGCACCGGCAAAAAAGAGCCAAACGTACGGCATGTCGTAACCTCGAACGGACCAGCGGGAAGGGGCAGCGGGATGGCGCATCGGCGGCGATCGCCGCGCTGAAATGCGAGGATACCCTCACAAATAATAGTAGAGAGTCGCCTCGCATAAGTCAATTCATCCGGTTCGGATGGAATGATTCCGTACGTCTAGATGCCGCTCGAATCGGCATGAAATCTATCATGCTAATATGCGAGGAATTCCTCTCATATGCCCGCATTTGAAGATTTCGTCATGACGCCCTCCACGCCTGTCGCGCAACCCGCGCGGCCAACCGAACCCAAACGCGAAAGGGGCCGCCAGCGGGTGGCCGCGATCATGGACGCCGCCGTCACCGTATTCACCGAGAGGGGTTACGACGCGGCCACCATGACCGAAATCGCGGCGCGCTCGTCCACGGCAACGGGCTCGCTGTACCGCTTCTTCCCCACCAAGGAGGCGCTGGCCGAGGCGCTGTTGCTGCGCTACGCGCAGCAGGCGAGGAACGGACTCGCCGAACTCGAGCAACAGGTCCCGGAAATGACACTCGAGGCCGTAGCCGATGCGCTCGTCGACTTCGTGCTGCTGTTGCAGTCGCAACGCAGCTTTGCCGTCGCTCTCGTCGACGCCCGCAGCGGCAGCGACGACCACCGCAAGCGCTTTCGCGAGGCGATGCGCTCAGGCGTGGCCGCCATCCTGAGCCGCGCGATCGTGCATCTCAAGCCAGCCAAAGCAAAAGTCATGGCGATCGTGCTGATCCATATGCTCAAGGGCGTCGCGAACATCGCCAACGAAGAGCCCTCGGCGCGGGCCGTGCTGATGGCCGAGCTTCGCGATCTCGTGCGCCTGTATCTCGTTTCGGCTGCGCAGCGCGCTGACGGCAAATAGCCTGCTGACGCAGGAGAAACGGCGTCAGGCGCGCGCGATCTTTGTGCGCTACCATCGCTGCATGTCCGAACAACCGCTACCCGCCGCTGCCGCGCCGCTCTCCCAAAGCGCTTACGCCACCGCATTGGCGGGTGTGATCGCACTGCTCGCGTGGGGAGCGCTTGCCGCGCAAACCGACATTACGATTGAGCGCATGGTGCTGCGCGGCTTCGATACGTTCGAGGCCATCGGCCGGCTTTCGGCCTACCTGACCAATCTCACGGTGCTGCTCGTCGCGCTCACCTTCACCTGCATCGCGCTGCGCCTGCGCGCGTGGCCGGCACGCTTCTTTAGGGCTCCGGGCACAGTGAGCGCCGTAACGGTGTACATCGTCTTCGTTGGCATTGCTTACAATGTGTTGCTGCGTCATCTCTGGACGCCGCACGGATATCGCGCGTTGCTCAACGAAAGCCTGCATACCCTGATTCCGCTGTTATGCGCGGCATATTGGCTGCTGTTCGTGCCGCGCCTCACCCTTGGTGCTCGCGATCGCCTCGCCTGGCTCGTCTATCCGCTGGGCTATCTCGCCATCACCTTCTGGCGCGGCAGCGAGACGGACTTCTATCCGTACCCGTTCATCGACGTCGGGCAGCTCGGCTATGCGCACGTGCTCGTCAACAGTGCCTTGCTGCTCGCCGCCTTCATGGTGCTGATGGCGCTCTTCGTGGCGATCAACGCGAGAAGGCGCCCTGCCATCGTGGCAAACGACGGGCTCGGCGCAACGGACTTGCGGCGCCCCGACTAACTTGCCGTTTCTCGATCAAATCCATGCCTGTCTATATCGCCCTTCTGCGCGCCGTGAATGTCGGCGGAACCGGCAAGCTCCCGATGCCCGAACTTCGCGACATGTGCGAAGCGCTCGGGTTCACGCACGTGCGCACTTATATCGCGAGCGGCAACGTGGTGTTCGAGAGCGGGCTGGCCGAAGCATCGGTGAAAAAGAAGCTCGAGCAGAGCCTGGAGGCTTATGCCGGCAAGTCCGTTGGCGTTGTGGTGCGCACGGCCACGGAATTCGCCGCGGTGCTGCAAGGTAATCCGTTTCCGGCTGCCGCGCCGGATCGCACGGTCGCCATCTTTCTCGACATACCGCCGCCCGCGGACGCACTCGACCATGTGAGCGGCCAGAACGCAGAAGAATTGCGCCTGGGTGAGCGCGAGATCTATGTGTTTTACAAGGACGGCATCGGGCGTTCGAAGCTCAAAATCGCTGCGGCGAAAGCTGGCACGTCGCGCAACATGAATACCGTGGCGAAGCTGCTGGAGATCGCGCAAGCGTGACCTCCAGGTGAGTCGCGGTGCACACCGCTCTTCAACAACCCAAAGAAAGACCCATGATTACCTGCTACCTGCGTTACGTCATCGATCCATACCGGCTCGAAGAGTTCGAAACGTACGCCAAAATGTGGATTCCGCTCGTCGAAAAGTTCGGCGGCAAGCATCACGGCTACTTCCTGCCCTCCGAAGGCGCCAACAATATCGCGCTCGCGCTCTTTTCGTTTCCAAGCCTCGCGGCCTATGAAACGTACCGCGCCGATTCGATGCAAGACGCCGAGTGCCAGGCCGCGTTTCGTTATGCCACCGATACGCGTTGTATCGTGAGTTACGAGCGGAGCTTTTTCAGGCCGGTGTTGTCATAACCGGCATTGCACAAGCGCTACGCATCACCCCCTGCCCGCCGCCGTAGCCAACGCCGCCTGCTGCACCTCCCCACTCGCCTGCCCCGGATCGCCCTTGCTCGTATCGTGCAAGCGATCCGGAATGAAAAGCGCCATCACGCCGCTCAGGAAAAACACCGCGCCAACCACAAGAAAGCCCATGCCGATCGAAAACTGCGTGGCGATATAACCGATCACGACAGGGGCCGCGCCCGAACAAAAGCGCCCCACGTTATAGGAGCCGCCAACAGCCGTGCCGCGAATACGCGTTTCGAAGCTCTCCGACATGAACGTGCCGATCGTGCCCAACGGCACGCCATAAAGAAAGCCGAACACGAGCATCAGCCACGCGATGTTTTCGCGGGTGTGCAATAGCACGATGACGGGCAGAAAGACGGCCGCGCCGATACAGCCGAGCACGTACACGCCGCGCCGGCTCCAGCGGTCGCCCAGCCAGCCCGCCACGATCTTGCCGATGAACGCAACGACCCACGTCGCGGTCATGTACCCCGTCATCGCGCTGAATTTGATGTGCAATTCGCTCTCCAGATACGTGGGCAGCCAGTTGTTCAGGCCATAGAACCCGGAGAGCGCAAACACGGAAGCAAGCGACCAGAAGATGAACATCCTGCGCGCCTGGCGGTCCGCGAAAATCAACGCGTAGCGGTTGTCGTGCCAGCGGCGGCCGCTCGGGCGCGCCGCGGCCTCGCTCATGCGCCAGCTCGGCGGCTCGGGCACGAAGAAGTGAATCGCCACCGCGAGCACCACGGGCGCAGCCGCCATATAAAACAGCATGCGCCAGCCATAGTGCGGCAGGATCCAGGTGCTGAGCGCGATCACGGTGATATAGCCCGCCGAAATCGCTGTTTGCAGCACGCCAAGTATCAGCGAGCGCCGCGCCATGGGCACGTACTCGGCCACGAGCGTGCTCACCAGCACCATGCAGCCAATACCCATCGAACTGATGAAGCGCACCACTGCGAATTCGAGGAAGCTGTGCGTGAGACCGAGCAGGCCCGCGCCCACCGAGAACAGCATCATCGCCCAGACCACCACGCGCACACGACCGAACGAGTCGCTCGCCCAGCCGCCCAGAATGCCGCCAATCGCCATGCCGAGCAGCGTCAGGCTGCCGAGCGCGCCCGCTTCGACATTGGTCAAGCCGAATTCAGTCTTGATGCGCGTGAGCGTGAGGCCGTACATCATGACGTCCGCGCCGTCCACCAGCAGCGCGAGATAGCCGAGCGCGAAGACGAGCAGCCAACGGTTGGCGTTTCCTGCGGATGTCGTTGTGTTCATCGACAAAGGTCCTGCAATCAAAGGCTTGAATGGGCCGCAAAAGACATGCCGTGCGCAACTAGCGCAGGCGCGAGAAACGCGCCGAGCAGCAGGCCCGTTTCTTCGTGTTGCGAGGTGTACCAGCCCTCTACGTGCGTGAGGTTCATCGTGCCGACACAGCGGCCATCATAGGCAACCGGTATGTTCAGAATCGAGCCGAGGCCCATCGCCGTCATCACCGCGTGATCGTCGAAGGCTTCACGCAGGCCTTGCGGCGTCGTGGCGCGAAACGGTTCGAGATCCGAAAGAATACGTTGCGCCCATGGCGTGCCGCTTTTCTTCTTGCGTCCGCCCGGTGGGTAGACGTCCGGCATGTTCGTGAACAGGCGCTCCACCTCCTGCTTCCCGGCGTCGTAGGCCATGATGGTGAAGAGGCGAAAACCGATCGCTTCGGCGGCGACGGCACACACTTCGCGAAAAATCGCATCCGGTTGCCCGGGCTGGCGAATCACGCGCGAAAGGCGCGCGAGATCGGCGACTTCACGCTGCAGCGCATAGGGTTCGTTCGCGAGGGAAAGGGGCGTTTGCATGGGACGTAGGGAAGTGAGCAAGGCGTGCGCTCAGCCTCGCAGCCCGTCGCGGGCGAGCGGCTTGTGCGTGTCGAAGCCCGCCTGCGCGCCGCTCGCCTCGATGTCTTCGAGCGAGCGATTGCGGGTTTCGATGCCAAGGAAGAACACCACGCACGCGCCCGCCAGCAACACGGTGGTCGTCATGGCGAACACGCCGAAAAAGCCGAACGCGGGGTACACGAGCCCAACCAGAATGGGTGCGCTCACTGAGCCGATACGGCCGAACGACGACGAAGAGCCCGTGCCGGTCGTGCGCACGGCCGTAGGGAAGACCTCCGGCGTATAGGCATAGACGCCCGCAAAAGCGCCATTCATGAAGAACGAGAGGCACACGCCTGCCACCGTGATCTGCACGCCTGTATGCGAGAAAGCCAGCGCAATTGCGGCAAGGCCGCCGAGCGTCATATAAGAGGCCACGACGCCTTTGCGGCCAATGCGTTCGTTGAGCCACGCCGCCGAGAAATAGCCGGGAATCTGCGCACCGTAGATGGCGATCGAATAGCCAAAGCTCTTCGTGAGCGTCAACCCTTCCTTGACCAGCAGGCTCGGAATCCACGAGAAGAACGAGTAATACGCAAAGGCGACGGAAAACCACATCAGCCAGCTCACCGCCGTCGTGCCCACGAGCCGCCGCGAGAACAGCGTCAGCACGTTTTGCAGCGCACTGCCACTGCCCTGCGCCACGGCCGGAATCGCGCCTGTCGAGCCAACCGGCGCCAGCGCAATCCCCTCTTGCTCGTAGCGCGACTCGATGGCCCGCACGATAGTGTCGGCCTCGGCGGAGCGTCCGCGGCTTTCGAGCCAGCGCGGCGACTCGGGCAGCGTTCTGCGCCACCAGAGCAGCATCACCACCGGCAGCGAAGTCAACACGGCAAGATAGCGCCAGCCGTCTGGGAAATTGCGCACGACGGTATAGCCGAGAATCGATGAACTTAGATATCCGAACGACATGAAGCCGACGAGCGCGCCGCAGAACATGCCGCGATAGCGACGCGGCACGAATTCTGCAAGAAACGGGGCGATCACGACCGTTTCCGCGCCCGAGCCGAAACCCGCGAGTATGCGCAGCGCGAAAAACGTGTGCCAGTCTTGCGCGGTGGCGCTCGCCATGGATGCCGCGCAATAGATGGCCAGCGCGCTCATCATGATGCGGCGTCGGCCGATCACGTCGGCCAGCACGCCGGAGAGGAACGCGCCGAAAAAATAACCGATATACGTGCTGCTGGCGACGAGTCCCGTTTCGGCGCTCGTCAAATGCCAGAGCTTGCTCACGACTGGCAGCAAGAAAGCAAGCGACGACGAGTCCAGCCCGTCGAACATATAGCCAAGCCCGCCGATCAGCAGCAGTTTGCGGTGGAAGCCAGCGAGCGGCAGTCTTTCGAGTCTGGCAGGGACGGTGGACATGGTCAGTCGGTTCCGGTTGAGCGTGGCACGTGTTTAGCGGCCAATCGCGTAGGCCTGCATCTGGCGCGGCGTTGCCGCGCCGCGCATCAGGCCGTTGCGGATGCCCACCGCGCAGACGCGCCCGAGCCCCCACGCCTCGGCCGCGGTGAGGTCGTGGCCGCGCGCGCGCAGTTCGGCGAGCGTGGCTTCGGGAAAGCGCGACTCGGCCGACATCTTGCCGAGCTGCATCGAGCGCGGATAGAACGAGCCGGGAAAATGCGCCGTCTGGAACGAAGGGGCGTCCACGGCGGCCTGCAGGTTCATGCCCGCATGCACGTGACGCAGGAACAGCTGCATCGACCACTGATCCTGCTGATCGCCGCCCGGCGTGCCGAACGCGGCGTAGGGCTTGCCCTCGCGCGTGACGAGCGTGGGCGAGAGCGTCGTGCGCGGACGGCGGCCCGGACCGAGCGACGAAGGCAGGCCCTCTTCCATCCAGAACATCTGCGCGCGCGTGGTGATGTTGAAGCCGAGGCCGGGCACCGCGGGCGACGCCTGCAGCCACCCGCCCGACGGCGTGGCCGACACCATGTTGCCCCAGCGATCGACCACGTCGAGATGCACGGTGTCGCCGCGCAATTCGGGTAGCGGCGCGAACGTCGGCTCGCCCTGGCCGAAACCGCCGGGCTGCTGCCGCCCCGCGTTCGCCAGAATGCGCGCCGCGCGCGCTTCGCTGTCGAGCAGTGCGCCCGGACGGAATTCGAATGAGGCCTTGTGCGGATCGACAAGACGGCGGCGCTCGTCGTTGTAGGCGTCGCTCAGCAGCGTCTCCATCGGGACGTTCGCAAAGCGAGGATCGCCGTAGAACACGTCGCGGTCGGCAAAGGCGAGCTTCGACGTTTCGATGACCGTGTGGACGAAATCCGGGCCGAACGGATCCATCGCGTCCAGATCGAAGCCCGTGAGCAGCGCGAGCTGTTGCAGGAACATCGGCCCCTGGCCCCACGGTCCGGTCTTGTGCACACGCAGGCCTTGATAGTCGTACGAGAGCGCGTCCTCGTAAGTGGGCTCCCAGCGCGCGAGATCGTCAGCATTGAGCAAGCCGCGATTGCGGCGGCCCGAGGTGTCGAGCACGTCGGTCGAGCGGAAATACTGGTCGATGGCGTCGGCCACGAAGCCGCGATAGAACGCCGAACGCGCGAGTTCGCATTGTTCGGCGCGATCGCTTTTCGCGCTCGCCTCGCGCAGGATGCGGCGGTACGTGGCCGCAATGGCGGGATTCGCAAACAGCTCGTTCGGTGCAGGCGCGTCGCCGTTGCGCAGCCACTGCTCGGCGGAGGTCGTCCATTCGCTGAGAAAGAAGTCCTTGATCGCGAGAATCGACGCGCACATGCGCGGCAGAACCGGATAACCGTGCTCCGCGTAGCCGATCGCGTAGCTCAGCACGTCTTCGAGCGGCAGTTGCCCGTAGTCGCGCAGCATCGTCATCCATGCGCCGAACGCGCCCGGCACCACGGCGGGCAGCAAGCCGGTGCCCGGCACGACTTCGAGCCCGAGCGCGCGCATGCGCTCGATCGTCATGGCCGCGGGCGTCACACCCTGGCCGCACAACACGCGCACGCGGTCTTCCCGCGCGCTGTAGAACACGACCGGCAACTCGCCGCCGGGACCGTTGAGATGCGGCTCGACAATCTGCAGCACGAAGCCGGCTGCGGCGGCCGCGTCGAACGCGTTGCCGCCCTTCTCGAGCACCGCCATCGCCGACGCGCTGGCAAGCCAATGCGTGGAGGCCACCATCCCGAAGGTCCCGATCAGTTCCGGACGCGTTGTAAAAGACATCTTCCACTCCCTGTGCGAAAGGTTCGAACTTCTGCCGAACCATTCACCATTGGTTCCACAATCCGTCACGATCAGCTTACGAAGGAAGATTTTTGGCCGCACCCGGTGTTAACCCTTAAATTTACGCGCTTATGCCAGCTTTCGTCAGTCCCTGAGACCTCGTGTCTTGCGCGCGACAGCCTGGCTGCTAGAATCGAACCAATACTTAATGGTTCACATCGCACCATGGAAAGATCCGCGCTCGACAGCCTGCTTGCCTACATCGCACAACACCGGTTGAAAGACGGCGACGCGTTGCCGCCCGAGCGCAAGCTCGCCGAGGACCTGGGCGTGAGCCGCCGGGAACTGCGCGCGGCGCTTGCCTCGCTGGAGGCGTCGGGCCGAATCTGGCGCGGCGTGGGACGCGGCACCTACCTGGGCGCGCGGCCGCTGAAATTCGCGCCCACGCTGCGCGGCCTGCGTTCGCGCACGAGCCCGGCCGACATCGCGGAGATGCGCCTCATGTTCGAACCGGCATTAGCCGGTCTTGCCGCGGCGAAGGCCACGCCCGAGGATCTGACCGAGCTGGAGAAATGCGTGAAAAGAAACGCGACAGCAAAAAACGATGAGGAGTGGCAACTATGGGACCAGCGCTTTCACCTGCTGATCGCGCAGGCCTCGCGCAATCCCGCGATCATTGCCCTCATGGAAGTGATCAACGGCATGCGGGTCAAGCCAACCCAGCGTGAAAAGACCACGGACCAGGCTACGCGTCATCATTTCGCGCAGCAGCACCAGTCCATCGTCGATGCGATTCTCGAGCGCGACGGCGAAACCGCCGCGCGCTGCATGCGCGAGCATCTGCTGAACGTGCAGGGATACGGTTCGCCGCATTGACTGCCGGAATACCAGTGCGTCGAGCGCTCACTTCACCGTGGACGCTGCGGCCTTGCACGTTACGGCGTCCTGATCGCCCGTGCCACCGCTGCAGCCGATCGCTCCGATCAACTTGCCGTCCTCGACCAGCGGGAAGCCACCGGGCGAGGCCACGAGCCCATGGTCGAGCGTGGCCACGTAGGCATGACCGCTCTCGAACTGGTTGTAGAAAACGCGCGTCTCACGGCGAAAGCGCGCGGAGGTGCGCGCCTTGTTCTGGGAAACCTCGACGGAGGCGTATTGCGCACCATCCATGCGTTCGAATGCGACGAGATCGCCATGTGGATCGACCACGGCGATGTTCATTTTCCAGTCGTGCTTGCGCGCCTCGGCCTCAGCGAGTGCGAGCAGATGCTTCGCCGCATCGAGCCCGATAGGCAAACCGTAAGGAATATCGTAAGGCATACGCTCCGGCACAGCGGCATCCGGCGGCGTGGAAGCTGACGTTTGAGCCTGCACGGTGGTTACAAAGACGAGACAGGCTGTGGCTGCGATCTGAACACAGTGATGCATTGCCCCCTCCTACGTCGGCGGGCCCGGGGCGCAACGCGCGGCAAGCCCAGGCCAACCAACATACTCGCGCAACACGCTGTGTGCAAGGCCGAAGGGTCAGCCCTCCTTACCATCGGCACGCGGCGCGATGAGCCAGCCGGCGTAGCGGTAGCAATAGGCCGCGAACGCAACGACCCAGCATGCACCTGAAGCTTCGATCCAGAACGTGAGCCACTGTGGCGCGAGCCATGGTCCCGCCACACGCATCAACGCGGCGATCACGAGCAACCCATAGCAGGCGATATCGAAGCCGCCAGCCACCAGCTTGCGGCCCGTATGTCCGCGCGCCGTGCGCGTGATCATCGCCATGATCGCGCAGCCGATAGCGCCCACCGTGAACGCGTGAATGGCCAGCGTATGCGCGACGAAACCCAATGCGGCGAGCGCAAGCAGCGCGAAGCCAACAGGTATCCACGCATAGGCGATGTGCAAGATGGTCAGGATCGGCCGGTTGCCGACCCGCCACGAACGCCAGCCCCAGATGCGCGCGCCTTGTGCACACGCCGCCGCAAGCGCCGCTAGCGCGACAAGCACGCCGGAGCCGAACACCGCGTCGAGCACGAACGCCAGTGCGCTTAGCGGCAGCACCGCGCGCTCGACCCCATGCCAGCTCCGGGCCGTGTAACCCGGCACAGCGTTGGCCGTGAAAGACGGGATGATGCGCCCGCCGATGATCGTGATGAACAGCACCAGCATGCCCACGGCGAGATACGCGCTGTGCAGCGCCCAGTCCGCGCGGCCCGCCAGCATCGAGAGGTGGAACGCCACGTTCAGCGCGGCGAGCATGCCGAGCGCGACCGGCAAGAAGATGTTGTGGCTGTTCTTTGCGCCGATAAGTACACGCAGCAGCACGATCGCGCACGCGGGAAGAAAGAGGCTGTCCACCACGGCGGCCACGCCAGGCGTTGCGTAGGCAACGGTAATACGCCCGGCGAGCCACAGCAGCCAAAGCGCCGCCAGCGACTTGCCCTGTGCTGGCGTGACCGACGTCCACGCGCGCACGGCGGTCAGAAGAAACCCCGCTACGATCGCCGCGCCGAAGCCGAAAATCATCTCGTGCACGTGCCAGAACATGCCCGGCAGGTACGAACCGAGACCCGGCAACGGGTGGCCGGCATACGCGGCCATCCAGGCCAGCACGGCCGCGCCGCCGAAAAGCGCACCGCCAAGATAGAACGGCCGGAAGCCGAGCGCCCACAGCGCGAAACCACCGCGAGCCGCGGGGGTGGGTTCTTCGATTCGAAAGACGGTCATGATCGCCCTCGCCAATACATACATTTTCAATGCATGTTATATGGACTGGCGAAGAAATGCCGCCGCAAAGCTGAAAACGCGATGTAATGCCGCAGGCGCGAGTCCGGCCGCTCCCTGCCGGCGCCACGTTCGACGAGAAAACGGACGCGGCCCGCGCCGCGTCTCTCGCTCAGAACATATGGCGCAAGCCCACCATCATGCCGAGCTGCGTGGTGGTCGCCGCTGCACTGACGCCAACAAAACCTTGCAGTTGCGCCCCGACCAGGCCGCCGCGGTACAACGAGTAATCGGCTTCCGCATAAACGCTCGTCGCACGCGAGAGATCGTAGTCGGCCAACAGCTGGAATTGCGTGGCGTTACCATCGCCGCTTTGTTTCTTGCCTTCTTGCAGCGTGCGCCACACGTTGGCGGAAAGATGCGTATTGTCCCCGACCAGCTGCGAAACGCCGCCAAAGAACATTTCACGCGAAGAAAACGTATTGAACTTGAGCGCAGTGAGTTGCGCGGCTGTGAACGGGCCGTTCGGAAAATTCCCCATAAAGCCGGCGTCCTGCCGGTTCATCGCCCAGCCGAAGTTGACGGTCGTTTCCGCAAACGTGTACGCCGCGCCTGCGGTCCACGCCTTGAAGTGCGCGGAACTGTTGATCGCGTCGCGCGTGTCCAGATAGCCTGCGGCGAGGCGCAACGGCCACTGCGGAATATAGGTGACCGAGGCGCCGATCTGGCTGCCCGCGCCGAATGCGCCGGCTTGTCCGCCGAACGCGTATGAGAGTTCAAGCGTGATGTCCTGCCAGCGCGCAATGTATTTCGCCATGTTGCTGGCCCAGACGCCCTGGGCCATCGCGACTTCCGGGCGGAACTGGTAGACCGTCGGCAACCACTGCGCACTCACGTAGGTTTTCAGCACGGCATCCGCAAGCGGGTTGGTCTGGCGCCCCAGCGTCAGCCGGCCGAGCGTGGAAGACTGCAAACCCACATACGCCGTGTTGAAGAACGGATAACCGGGATCGCTCATGCCGGAGTTCGGGAAGAACCGGCTCTCCAGCTGGAAAACAACGCGATTGCCGCCGCCGAGATCCTCCGCGCCAAGCAGCCCCCAGTTGCTTTCGCTGAGACCGCCGTTGGCGAGTTGAACCTTGTCGTCCCCGGCCGCATTGGCATGGGTCGTATAGCGCACGGCGGTGTCGACGATTCCGTAAAGCGTCACCGACGATTGCGCGTGCGCCGCCGAACCAAACGCAGCCATCGCCACGGCAACGGCCATCCGCGCCGCCCCGCCGAACTTGAGCTGCATTGCGTTGCTTGATTGCATCGAGTCTCCTGTCGCAGTTATCACGTAGTTATCAATTGCTGGCCGAACATCGACTTCAGTCGAGAACGACAATTCGGAATGCTTGACATCACGCCGCAATCCGGCGTGCGATGCGCTCGATCGACCGCTCAGGGTTGAGCACCACGAGGCCGCCCAACGCAAGCACCACGAGCAGCGCCCCGGTAAGCAGCAGGCCTTGCTCGAAGCCCACCGCTACGTTGTCGTGCGCGCCGCGAATCAGCCAGCCCACTACGGGCGGCGCGACGATGCCTGCTATCCACGCGACCGAATACTCGATGGCGAGCGCCGCGCCGCGTTGCGAGGCTGGCGCGATCTGCGCGACCATTGCGGGACCGAGCGAATAAATGATCGGCGTGGTGGCAATCGCCAATGCGATCAACGCGATCTTGACGAATGGGCCGAAATCGCAAACCGCAACCCCGAGCAGCAGAACGCCGCCAACGGCCAGACACCCGCAAACGAACGCACCGCGCGCAATACGCGATGGCACGCCACGCGTCATGAGCCGCTGCGACCACGCGGAAAGCACGAGGCTCACCGGCCCACTCGTTACGAGCACCGCGGCGAAGAGTTGGCCGGCGCGCTGCGGCGCAAAGCCGAGCCCCTGATTCAGGTAGGCCGGTAGCCAGGTCAGGGCAAGCGCCAGCGTCAGGAAGGCCGCAAAGTGCAGTGCGATGATGCACACCACAGTGCGGTCGGTCAGGAGCGACCGATAGCGCACGCGCGGCGCGGGTTCATCCGCATCCGGGCCCGTTGCCACGTTCGTTGCGTGTGCATCGAGTTGCCCTTCGCGCCCGACGATCAGCCACAAGACAGCCCATGCCAAACCCAGCGCCGCCAGCACGATGAAGTTGGTGCGCCAGCCCCACCGCGCGTCGATCCAGGGCACGGCAATGCCCGCGACGACCATGCCGAACACGCCGCCCTGCTGGAACACCGAGACAGGCAGATTGCGCTTTGCATCGGGAAACCACTTGTAGCAAGCATGAATCGCGATGGGCTGCGCCGGCCCTTCGCCCGCGCCCAGCAGCACGCGGCAGGCGATCAAGGTGGCAAGCGACGCGCTGTACGCAATCGGAAGCTGCACAACGGCCCACAACACGGCCATCGCGAGCAGCAGCCACCGCGTGGGCCAGCGGTTCGAAAGGAAACCGCCCACCACGCCTGTCACCGCGAACAGGAAGAAGAAGCTGCCCGCGAGCAGTCCGTATTGCGCTGGCGACAGGCCAAGCTCTTTCATGAGCGGCGCCGCGACGAGACCGAGCACGACCTTGTCGATGAAATTGATCGCAACGAGCAGGAACAGCATGAGCGTCATGAACCAGGCGCGCGCGGGTTGATAGGTGGGTTGCATGCTTGTGTTTTCTGGAAGTGAGACGGCGCGGCTTAGCGGCCTGAGCCGAAGTACCAGCGCAAGACCGCACGCTGAACCGCACGGCCATAGGGCGGATGAAACAACTCGACCGGAAACCATCGATGCTCGGCGAACACGGCCTTGGCATGCGAAAGCTCGCGAAAGCCCTCCTCGCCGTGGTAATTGCCCATGCCCGACATGCCGGTGCCGCCGAAAGGCAGCGAGTGGTTCATCGCGTGCCATCCCCAGTCGTTGAGCGTGACACCGCCGGAGTGCGTTTCCTGCATCACGCGGGCGTGCTCGCGCGCATCGGCGCCGAACCAGTAAAGCGCGAGCGGACGCTCGCCCCGGCGCACGTAGTCGAGCGCATCGCCAAAGGTTTCATACGCGATCACCGGCAGCAGCGGACCAAAGATCTCCTCGCGTGCAATGCGCATCTGCGGACGCACGCCGGTGACGATGTGCAGCGGCAGCTGGCGTCCGGTCGTCGCACACGACCCGCATACGGTGACCTTCGCGCCGAGCGCGCGTGCGTCGTCCAGCAGTTCGAGCATGCGGCTGTGTGCACGCGCATCGATCATCGACGTATAGTTCGCGCCGTCGCCCACCCACCCTTCGAAGGCCTGCGCGGCCGCTGCCACAAACGCTTCGACCGATTCGCGGGGAACCAGCGCATAGTCGGGCGCAACGCAGATCTGGCCCGCGTTCACCGTCTTGCCGTGAACGATGCGGCGCGCCGCACGCGCGAGATCGGCCGAGCGCGAGACGAGCGCCGGAGACTTGCCGCCCAGTTCCAGCGTAACGGGCGTCAAGTTGTCGGCGGCGGCACGCATCACCTCGCGCCCCACTGCCGGCGAGCCGGTAAACACGAGATGATCGAAAGGCAGTGCGCAAAAACGCTTTGCGCACTGCGCGTCGCCCTCGATCACCTCGACTTCGTCCGGGCCGAGTGCGTCCGCAAGCAGCGCGCGCAGCGCACGCGAAGAGGCGGGTGCGTATTCCGAGGTCTTGATCAGGCAGCGATTGCCCGCGGCGAGCGCGGTGGCGAGCGGCCCGAGCGCGAGATAGAACGGAAAATTCCAGGGCACCACAATGCCGACCACGCCCTTGGGCTGGTACTGGACCGCGGCACGATTCGTGCTGAACAACAGTTCGGGCGAGCGCCGCGACGGCCGCATCCAGCGCTTCATATGCCGCAACAGGTGGTCGATATGCAGCAGCGAAGGCAGCAGGTCGACGAGCATCGTCTCGCCCGCGGCGCGCACGCCGAAGTCCGCCGCTGCGGCTGCCGCGCAATCGGCGGCGTGACGGCGCAACGCGTGACGCAGGCCCTGGAGCGTGTCGCGCCGTTGCGCGTAGGTAGGATAAGGCGCGGCGGCGAAGGCCGCGCGCAACGCTGCGAAACGTGCCGCCAAATGGGACGCAACGGGATCGTCCGCGTTGTGCGGCGTGCGCCATGCCTGATCGATCAGCTTCATTGAACGAGTCTCCCGGGATTGTCAGTGGCCTGCGTTCAAACCGGCACGTCACCGATAATCGTCGCGCGCAGCATGCGCCTGCGAGCTGGGAAGTAGTCCTGAATAGCGTAGTGCTGCGTCGAGCGGTTGTCCCAGAACGCAATCGTGTTGGGGCGCCACTTCAGGCGCACCTGATACTCGGGCACGGCCGCCTGGCGATACAGGTATTGCAGCAAATCCATTTCGGCCAGGCGGAAATCGAAGCCAAAGCGCACCTCATTCTTTTCGATGAAATTCGCCAGGTGCGTTGTGAACGCTTCGTTCACGTACAGCACACGCTCGCCTGTTTCCGGATGCGTACGCACGACGGGGTGCATGACCGGCGGAAATGCGGCGCGGCGCGACTCGCGCTCCTCGGGCGTCATGCGCGTGCCAAATGCGGGCAGCAGATCATGGACGGCGATGAGGCCTTCCAGCGCGTTGCGCGTGGCCTCAGGCAACCGCGCGTACGCTTCGGCCATGTTCACCCAGATCGTGTCGCCACCCACCTTCGGACACTCGATACAACGCAGCATCGAGCCCATCGAAGGACGCGCACGCCAGCTCACATCCGAGTGATAGACGTTTTCGCGGCCAGGGATCTTGCTGTCGCCGCCCAGCACCACAAGCTCCGGATGATCGGGGTGATGCGGAAAAACCGGATGCACTTCCAGCTCGCCAAAACGCTGCGCCAGTGCCACCTGCTGTGCGGCGCTAATGTCCTGATCGCGGAACACGAGCAGCTTGTGCTTGAGCAGCGCAGCGCGCAATGCGGCGTACTGGTCGTCGTCGAGCGGCTGCGTGAGGTCGATGTTGCCGACCTCCGCGCCAATCACAGGCGACATCGGCTCGATGCTGAACGACGTCTTGAGGGCGCCCGCACTGACAATCGCGGGACTTTCGGGGGTGGCGTGCATGACTCTCTCCATGGTGATTCGAACCCGGCGCACAAAAGATACTCACGGGTATCGTTTTGAAAGATACTATTGGGTATCATTTGACGGGTCAACCGAGGGTTTTCCCATGTCACACCACGATGAAAAGCCGTTGTCCGAGTCTCTGGAAAGCGGGGACGGGTTCGTCGCGCCGCGCTACCGCAGCGGCCAGCGCTCCGCCGACGCCCTGCTGGAAGCGGGCCGGGTCCTGCTTGCGGAGATCAGTTACGAGGCGCTGAGCATCAACGAACTGTGCAGTCAGGCGAACCTTACGAAGGGCGCGTTCTATCGACGCTTCGAAAGCAAAGACGCCTTCTTTCACGCGCTCCAGCGTCTCGCGCTCGACGACGCGGCGCGCGTGCAGCGCGCGCTCACAGTCGAGTTGGATCGGGGTGGCGCCAGCACGACGACTGCCGCCGAGTATCTGCGTCTCGTGGTCGATAGCGTGCGCGTGTGGCACCTGAGGCATCGCGGCATGATTCGGGCTTCGTTGCAGCGGCGCGACCATACGGCCGACGGCTGGCAACCCATCAAGCAGTTCGCGCGCGGTTTCGTCGACGAGATCGCGGCGCACCTCATCCGCCTGCCGGAACTGCGGCGCAACAAGGAAGCGGTGGCGCGGCTGAAAATCGGCTTCCAGACTGTTATCGCCACGATGATCAATGCGGCGCTGAACGACCCCGGCCCGCTGCGGCTGGACGATACGGCCATGACCGACGCACTGAGCCGCATGCTCACGCTCTACGTGGTGACGCCCGAAACCGATACCGCGGCCTGAGCCGCTCCACAGGCAGGCTTAAGAGGAGGTTCTTTGGGCTGCGCTTCCGGCGCGGCCAAGCCTCGCCACCCGCGGCTGCGGGTGAGTCGCACGCCCTCGCGCCACATCGAGCGACTCGCCGGCATAGGGCAGCCACACCGTGAAGGCCGTTCCGCCCCCTTCGCGCGACGCCACTTCGACGCTCCCGTGATGAGCCTCTACGATCGAGCGGACGATAGACAGACCGAGCCCCATGCCGTGCGGCTTGGTGGTATAGAACGGCTCGAACAGGCGCTGCGCCGAAACGGCCCCGCAGCCGCTGCCGCGGTCGGCCACGGTGAATTCAACGCCGTCGGCAAGCCGTTGCGTGCTTATCGTGAGGATACGGGTGGCCTGGCCGGTATCCTGCATGGCGTCCATGGCGTTGATCGCGAGATTGAGTACGACTTGCTGGACCTGGACCGGGTCGCCCATGATCTCCGCATTGCCTGCGGCGTAATTCTCTTCCACGCTAATGTTGCGTCGTTTCGCTTCCGGCGCGATCAGCTTCAACGCGCATTGCAGTGTGGCGTCGAGCGGCAGCGGACTGAACGCTACGCTCTGCTTCTGCAGCAAGCTGCGCAAACGCTGCACCACGTCATTGGCCCTCAATGCATCGCGCTTCACATCGGAGAGGATTTCCCTCAACTCGTCGGCATCGAGATGCGAGGACTTCATGAGCAGTTCCGCGGCATCCGCATTGCTCAGGATCGCGCCCAGCGGCTGCCCCACCTCATGCGCAATCGAGGCACTCAGTTCGCCCACCGTCGCGAATCGCGCCGCACGCGCGAGTTCGCCGCGCCGCGCAGTGACTTCGGCTTCCGCAAGCCGGCGGCTACGGCGCTGCGCCAGCAACGCGACGATGGTGAGCGTCTGGGCCAGCAGCACCGCCAGCGCGATCAGCACCACTCCGCGGTATTCGCGGAAAATCGACCTGGGAAAGTCGATCAACCGGCACTCCGCTGGCAGCGCCGAGGCAGAAAGACCATAGCGTTCCAGTTGCGTGACGTTTGCCGTGCACCGCGCGGGCAGCGCGGGGAACGCCGGCCCGTCGACGCGGCCTGGGCTGCGCAGGATCGACAACGCGGCTTGCGCGGTCAAGCGAGCGTTTTCTTCGAAGTCGTACATGGCGCCCGCCGTCACCCCGCCGTCGAGATAGGTCGAATACCACGCGTAGATGGGCGCACGCGAAGCCGCGACCAGATTGGGCACGATTTGATACGGCAAATAACGATGCCCCTCGCTGTCCCGATACATGGTCGTATAGACCACGGCCGTTTGCCTGTCGAGGTGTGCGAGCCGCTGCTCGATCTCGCGCAACGGCAGCCCCCGCCATGTTTCGACGGTGCTCCAGTGAGCGCCGTGCAACGTTGCCACCTGAGCGACGCGATCGATGAATGAGTAATCGGTGTCGGTCGCGCCCCCGATCACCACGAGTCGATGCGCGTCGGGTTGGAGGTCCTCCGCGATCGCCAGCGTTTTCGTGATGTCGATTCGAAACGGCACGCGATTGAAGCCTGCGGGCAGCGTGTGCTGCGCAAACCACTCTTCAGGCACACTCGTTAGCAGTACGGGTGCGCCGGGCCATAGCTGCGCGTGATTCTTCAATGCGAAATCGGCGGCATGGATGCCTATCCCCACCACGAGATCGATGCGCTGATCCGCATACTTCTTCTTCATTAGCGCCAGAAATTCGGGCGCGAGGTCGTCGGAGCCGAAGCGAAAGCCGTCGAGTGCGTCGAGATACACTTCCGCACCGTTTGCAGCGGACGTCTCCAGTATGCTTCTGAGCGCCTTGATCTGTACCAGGACAGCCGGCTGTATCGGGTCTGCGCCCGCGAGGATCTCCACGCGCGCGGGTTCCGCGGCGAGCGCGGCCGCCGCGCCAATGAGCAGCCACACGAGCGTAATTGTCCCTGTCGCTTCGGCAAGCCCGCGCACCCGCGCCAAAGCACTCGAAAGCGCGGCGAGCACGCCAGACCGCCGATGTCCGCAAACATGCATCGACAGGCTTCCATGAACGGTGCGTGGCAAAGCGCCTTTCTCCATTTCAGGCACGGCGTGAGATTATTCGCTGAAACATGGTCGCACTTCGTCTTTAAATCCGGATATTCGCGAATGCCGACTAGTGCAATGCGTCAATTAGCAAGCCCGTAATTCGTTCGCTTCACGCCATCCCTTCAAAAAGAAGATCTTCCACTCAGCCGATTGCCGAAGGCATGCTGCGCCATTTGACCTTGAAAGCTGGATTTGGCGGCTTCAGGTTTGCAGCAAGCGACTGGCGCAGTTCATCCCCCCTTCATGCAATGCGTTATAGCAATTTCCCCAGTTCCCCGGCTCCTGACTGTACAGAAAGGTTGGAAACTGACGTTATCAGACACCTCATGTTTAGTATGGCGAATATTCAATATGAATCGAAACCAATGAAATGACAGCCCGTATTGCCCTGCCCTTGCGGGCAATCCCGTTGCCCCTTCTACCGATAGCGAAACCGTGTGGCCGCTCCGATACTGAACGCCGGTACGTCAACGCTCCGGCTGACCATGGCCCATCCCGCACCTGAAGCGACCAGTGACATCCGTGACACCGCCTCGCCAACTGGATCGCCAGATATGGTCCACATTGCGGGCGGCACATTCCTGATGGGCTCGAATCAGCACTACCCGGAAGAAGCGCCGGCGCACAAAGTGCGCGTTCGCAGCTTCTGGATAGATCGCCATACGGTCACGAATGCCCAGTTCAGGCAATTCGTCGACGCGACCGGCTACATCACCTCAGCCGAGCGGCCGGCAAACCCCGACGATTATCCCGGCGCATTGCCCGAGATGCTGGAGCCCTCTTCGGTGACGTTCGCCAAACCTCCACGCCGCGTTGACCTGCGCAATCACTACAACTGGTGGGCCTACACGCGGGGCGCGGACTGGCGGCATCCACGCGGCCCGGCCAGTTCACTGGAAGGGCTCGAGGATCATCCCGTCGTGCACGTCTCCTATGAGGACGCCGCCGCTTACGCGCACTGGGCGGGCAAGGACCTGCCCACCGAAGCCGAATGGGAATTCGCCGCGCGCGGCGGCCTGGAGGGCGCCGAGTTCGTATGGGGCGATGAGTTCACACCCGAAGGCCGGCAAATGGCCAATACGTGGCAAGGCGAGTTTCCGTGGCAGAACCTGCTCGAAGACGGCTACGAATGGACTGCGCCGGTCGGCTCGTTTGCGCCCAACGGCTACGGCCTCTACGACATGGCCGGCAACGTGTGGGAGTGGACGAGCGACTGGTACCAGGATCACGGCAAGATCGTTAAGGCGTGCTGCACGCTGGACAATCCGCGCGGCGGAACCATCGAATCCAGCGTCGACCCGCGCACGCCGCAACTCACGATACCGCGCAAGGTCATGAAGGGTGGCTCGTACCTGTGCGCACCGAATTACTGCAGGCGTTACCGGCCCGCCGCGAGAATGGCTCAGCCTGTCGATACCTCCACGTGCCATGTGGGCTTTCGTTGCGTGGTCCGCGATAACGCTTCCGGTTGAATCCCACACCGCTACCGTCGACGGTAGCTCTACGACAAGGAGTGTTCCATGGCGGGCAAGAAGAAACCCAACTTCCTGATCCTCTGGGGCGACGACATCGGCCAGTCCAATCTCAGCATCTTCACGAAGGGGCTGATGGGCTACCGCACACCCAACATCGACAGCATCGGCGAGGCCGGCGCAGTGTTCACCGACTACTACGGCGAACAGAGCTGCACCGCAGGCCGCGCGTCGTTCATCACGGGACAGTGCGGCTTGCGCACGGGACTGACCAAGGTCGGCCTGCCCGGTGCGCCGCTCGGTATGCGCGCCGAGGATCCGAATATTCCGGAACTGCTGAAGGACCTTGGCTATAGCACCGGACAATTCGGCAAGAACCATTTCGGCGATCGCGACGAGCATCTCCCCACGATGCACGGCTTCGACGAGTTCTTCGGCAACCTCTATCACCTCAACGCCGAGGAAGAGCCGGAACTACCCGACTACCCCGATGCCAACGAGTTTCCCGACTTCCGCAAGAAGTACGGCCCGCGCGGCGTGCTGCACTGCTGGTCCGACGGCAAGGGCGGCCAGAAGATCGACAATACCGGCCCGCTCACCAGAGAGCGGATGAAAACGGTCGATACCGAATTTCTCGCGGCCGCGAAGGAGTTCATCCAGAAAGCGCATAAAGAAGACAAGCCGTTCTTCCTCTGGTTCAACACCTCGCACATGCACTTCCGCACGCATATCGAGGACCGCATCCGTGGCCAGGCAGGTCGTTGGCAGTCCGAATATCATGACTGCATGGTCGAGCACGACAAGCATATCGGCGAGATGCTCGCGTTGCTCGACGAACTGGGCATTGCGGACGACACGATGGTCATGTACAGCACCGACAACGGTCCGCACATGAACTCCTGGCCCGACGCCGGCATGACGCCGTTTCGCAACGAGAAGAACTCCAACTGGGAAGGTGCGTACCGCGTGCCCTGCCTCGTGCGCTGGCCGGGGGTGATCGAGCCGGGCACGGTGTGCAACGAGATCGTGAGCCACCTCGACTGGCTGCCCACCATCGTCGATGCAGCGGGCAACCCGGATATCAAGGAGGAACTCAAGAAAGGCTTCAAGGCCAATGGCAAGGACTTCAAGGTCCATCTCGACGGTTTCAGCCTGCTGCCCTACTTCACCGGCAAGGCGAAGAAGCCGGAGCGAAAAGGCTTCTTCTATTTCACCGACGACGGCGACCTCGCGTGCCTGCGCTTCGACAACTGGAAAGTGGTCTTCATGGAGCAGCGCACGACCGGCACATTGAGGATATGGGCCGAACCGCTCGTCACCTTGCGGGTGCCGAAGATATTCAACCTGCGAACAGACCCCTACGAACGGGCCGATATCACATCCAACACCTACTACGACTGGCTGCTCGATCACGTCTTCATTCTCGTGCCGGCACAAGCCGGCGTCGCCGAATTCCTGCAGACCTTCAAGGAATTCCCGCCACGCCAGAAAGCGGCGAGCTTCGGCGTGGACCAGGTGGTCGAGAAGATGATGGACGCCGCAGGCGGCGGTCACCGCTAGCCACCGCTAGCCACCGCTAGCCACCGCCAGTCAGCCCACGCGGCGCGTGTTCGCGCGCCACTGCGTTAGTGCAGCCCTCGGGTGGCGTTCGTCCGCACGCCACCGAGGGCACGCCGTGCCAGGACATCCATGGACGCCAAGGCCCTGACTCTCCTCGCGCTCCAGTGCGCCATTGCAGGAACGGTCTTCACGTATGGCTTGCAGGCCACGCGCGACGACCTGCTCTACATCGCACGCCGGCCCGGCCTGCTCGTGCGCTCGCTCATCGCCATGCTGGTTATCATGCCGCTCATCGTGGTCGCGTGCGTGTATTACCTCCAGTTGCCGCAGCCGACCGCCGTCGTGCTGATCGCGCTCGCCATCTCGCCGGTGCCGCCGCTATTGCCCAGAAAACACAAGAAAGCAGGCGGCATCGCGCCCTACGGCCTGGGTTTGCTCGTGGTGCTTGCGCTGGTTTCCATCGTCACGGTTCCGCTCTCGGTGGCACTCTTGAACTGGCTCTTTGCCGAAGCGATAGCGGTCGGCCCGGTTGCGATCATGAAAATCGTGCTGACCATGATCATCGCCCCGCTCGTGGCGGGCGTGCTGGTCTCGAAGCTCGCTTCAGGCGCCGCACAGCGCCTGCTCGCGCCCGTTCGGCTCGTGGCCACCGTACTGCTGTTTGCGGGCATACTCGCCCTGCTGGCAGGCACCTGGCATGGAATCTGGGTGGCCACCGGCCACTGGACGGTAGTCGCCATCGTTGCCTTCGTGCTTGCGGGCCTGATCGTCGGGCACTGGCTCGGCGGGCCCGAGCAGCAGCACGCATCAGTGCTTGCGCTGTCCACCGCCTCGCGCCATCCCGCCATCGCACTGTCCATTTCCGCTGTCAACTTTCCCGGCGAGCAGTTCGCACCCACGCTGGTGCTCTATCTGATCCTGTGCACGATGCTGGCCATTCCATACGTGAAATGGCAACGCAGCCGCTCAGCGCTTTCATCCGGCACGCCTTAAAGGTCACGCCATGCCTACCTCACATGACCGCGACAATCCCTTGATACCCGACACGGACTTGTCGGCGCCCGTCAAGCCCGACGAAGGCACGCTGCAAACGCGCGCACGCACCTCGCTCGCGATCGAGCGCACCTTTCTCGCGGCCGAACGCACGCTCATGGCCTGGCTGCGCACCGCGCTGTCGATGATCAGCTTCGGCTTTACGCTCGCGAAGTTTTTCGAATACGTGGAAAGCCAGAAGGGCGCGCCCATTGTCGGGCATTTCGGCACAACGTGGTCGCCGCGCGCGGTCGGCACGGCGATGGTCGTGATCGGGACGGTGGCCTTGCTGGTCGCGGTCGTGCAGCATAAGCGCCGCGTCAATGCGCTGCGGCGCGAGGGCCTGTTGCCGCAATGGAATCTCGCCTACTGGGTCGGGATTGCGGTGGCCGCGCTCGGCGCATTTGCGCTCGGCACGTTGGTGCTGGACTGATCGCCGACGGGGACCGGCAACGCCGGCACCCAGGTCAAAACAACTTCCTTGTCTTTATTCAGGATGCCAAATAATTTTAATTTCAATTAGCGCATCCTCCCTCTTTGATCAATCAACACCCCCACGTCACGTGCGAATTCAGCCCCTCACGCAATTCGCATAGAACCCATTATTTGGGACACCGGATGATCAGTGTTTACACGAATGGGTTAGGTGGCCGCTCTTTTCATAATATCAACGCACTAAAAGCGGCGGTACGAGACTACTCCACAGGAGGCACCGTGACGGGCATCCGACTGAGCGGCGTAACGAAGCGGTATGGCGAAACCGAGGTGATCACCGGCCTCGACCTCGACATTCAATCCGGTGAGTTCCTTGTCTTCCTTGGCCCCTCGGGCTGCGGAAAATCCACATTGCTGCGCATGATCGCCGGGCTCGAAACCGTGAGCGACGGCCAGATCAGCATTGGCGAGCGGCGCGTGAACGAACAGCCTCCGGGCAAGCGCGGCGTGGCGATGGTGTTTCAGCACTACGCGCTCTACCCGCACATGACCGTGTACGACAACATGGCGTTCGGCCTGCGCAATACGGGTGTGAGCGCGGGCGAAGTCGACCAGCGCATCAACGAAGCCGCGCGCATGCTCGAACTCAGCCCGCTGCTGCAGCGCCGCCCCGCCCAGCTTTCGGGCGGTCAGCGCCAGCGCGTTGCAATCGGGCGCGCCGTCGTGAAGGAGCCCGAAGCGTTCCTGTTCGACGAGCCGCTCTCCAACCTCGACGCCGCGCTGCGCACTCGCACGCGCCTCGAACTGGCGCGCATTCATCAGCGCCTGCACTCGACCATGGTGTTCGTCACGCACGACCAGGTGGAAGCCATGACGCTCGCCACCCGCATCGTGGTCATGAACCGCGGGCGTATCGAGCAGATCGGCGCGCCGCTCGAGATCTACAAACGGCCCGCCACGCGCTTCGTCGCGGGCTTCATCGGCACGCCGGCCATGAACTTCATCGATGTCGAGCGGGTGGGCGACAACGGCGGCCGGTTGATCGTCGGACTGCCGTTCGACGGCGTGCACGCGCCCACGGCCATTGCCACAGCGAGCCTGCCCGCGGGCAAGCTCACGCTGGGCGTACGCGCCGAACACGTGCTGCTGGACCCGCAAGGGCCGCTGGTTGGCCGCGCCGAAGTCATCGAGCGGCTCGGTGACCGCTCGCTCGCCCATGTGAGCATGCCCAACGGCCAATTGCTCGTGGCCGAGTTGCCGCGTGCGCGCGAGCTCGATATCGAAACCGGAGACACGATCCGCATGAGTCTCGACGCGGCGCACCTGCATGTGTTCGACGAAACCGGGAAGGCGTGGCATGGCCTCTAATCGCTCGCTCGCAATCCCGCTGCCAAAAACGCGCGACGGCCGGCGGCGCAACCTGCGCGCGCCATGGTCCAACGCGCTGTTCGTGCTGCCGTTCGTGATCGTCTACGTGCTGTTGCTGATCGTCCCGTTGTGCCTCGGCTGGTGGCTCAGCCTGCAACGCGTGGACCTGCTCGCCGGCACGAGCGAGTTCATCGGCATGCGCAACTATCTCGACCTCACGCTCGACCCAATTTTTCGCGGCGCGTTGCGTAACACGTTCTACTTCGTCATCCTCACGGTCCCGATTTTCGTTCTGCTTGGCCTGGCGCTAGCGCTGGTGCTGAACCGCCCCGGCCGCTTCGGCGCAGCGCTGCGCGCGCTGTTTTTCGGGTCTTCGGTGTTATCGGTCACAATTGTCACGCTGGTCTGGAAGCTCGTGATGATGCCCGGCAACGGCCTGCTCGCCGACATGAGCCACGCGCTCCATTTGCCGGAATTCGTTCCGCTGATGCACGAGGCCACCGCGCTGCCCGCCATCGCCGTCGTCACGGTCTGGTGGATCATGGGCCTGCCGATGATGCTGTTTCTCGCGGCGCTCCAGCAGATTCCGCAGGAGCTTTACGAAGCCGCGGCGCTCGACAGCGCTTCGCGCTGGCGCACGTTCACGAAAATCACACTGCCTTCCATCTGGCGCACTGTCGCGCTCGTGGCAGTGATCGAAGCGGTGCTGCAGTTCCAGTTGTTCGGCCAGGCCCAGCTGCTCACAGACGGCGGCCCGAACAACTCCACGCGCCCGCTCGTGCAATTCATCTACGAAACCGGCTTCCGCCAATGGTCGTTCGGCTATTCCGCGGCAGCGGCGCAAGTGCTTTTCGCGCTGATGCTGATCGGGGTGGTTGCGCAGGCCTGGCTTCTGCGCAAGAAGGAGAAGGCATGAGCACGCTGGCTTTCGAAACGCGCTCGCGCGGCTCGCTAACGGGCCGCATGGGCGACCGCCTGATGCTCGGCGCCGTGGTGGTGCTCGCGCTGCTGTGGATCACGCCGCTCGTCTGGGTGCTGTGCCTCTCGTTCAAACCGAACGCGTTTCTCGAGCAGCACACCGACGTGCTCTTCTCGCCGCCCTTCACGCTGCGGAACTACACGAACATCCTCAACACCTCGGCGGTGGGTGGGTGGCTCGTCAACAGCCTCATCGTTTCGATCGGCCAGACGCTGCTCACGCTCGTCATCGCCTCGCTCGCGGGCTACGGCTTCGCGCGCACCGAGTTTCCCGGCAAGCGTTATCTCTACGTGCTCTGCCTTTGCGGACTCGCGGTGCCCGAGCAGGCGCTCGTGATTCCGCTACACCATATCTTCGCCTCGCTCGACTGGCACAACACCTATGGCGCGCTGATTCTGCCGCGTCTCGCCTCGCCGTTCGGCGTGTATCTCATGACGCAGTACTTCAAGGCCGTGCCCATCGAGATCGAAGAGGCCGCGTTGCTCGACAATGCTTCGCGTTTCAAGGTGTTCTGGCGCGTCGTGCTGCCGCTTTCGCTGCCGGCGCAAGCCACGCTCGCCATCTTCACGTTTCTCAGTGCGTGGAACGACTATCTCTGGCCGCTCGTGTCCGCCTCGAAGCCCGAGATGTACACGCTGACAATTGGGCTCGCTTCCACGCAAGGCAATTTCGCCCAGTCCGAAGGCATTGGTTACCTCATGGCCCAAGCCGTCTTCGCCGGCTTGCCCATCTTCGTGCTGTATCTGTTCTTCCAGAAGTACATCGTGGCGGCCGTGGCCGGCACCGCGGTTCGGTAGACGACGCCATCGAGTCACGCTTCGATCTGTTGCGCTCTATTTTTAATTAATTCGTAGTACAAACAAAACGATCCACTGGGAGCGCAGCGACAGCGCGGCAGCTGGATCTTCAACAGGAGAGAGACATGAGAAGATCGTTGGTGCGCGGCGTACTCACGCTCGCAGCGCTCGGCCTCGCGGCTGGTTTGACCGCGCCGGCCCAGGCCAAAACGGAAATCACGCTGTCGCGCTTCTTCGGCGCTTGCGACGCCGAATACGGCAAGGTCAACGACGTGAGCCAGGCCTCGGGCGAGTGCGGCATCATCACGACGCTCGTGAACCAGTTCAACGCGACGAACAAGGAAGACATCGTCGTCAAACCGCAGATCATCGAGTGGGCGCCCTACTATACGCAGCTCGACGCGCGCATTCTGAGCCGCGACGTGCCGACCATCTCGGTCATGCACGAAGCCGTGCTGGGCGACTACGTGAAGCGCAATCTGGTCGAACCGCTCGACGACGGCTTCAAGTCGGTTGGCGTGGACAAGAGCGATTTCACGGCCCAGGCGCACCGCGCCGTGACGTTCGGCGACAAGACCTATGCGCTGCCGTTCGACACGCATTCGTGGCTCTGGCACATCAACGTGAACCTGTTCAAGAAGGCGGGGCTCGTCGACGCGAGCGGCAAACCCATCCTGCCGAAGACGCCCGACGAACTGCTCGCGCAGGCGCAGCAATTCAAGGACAAGACGGGTCTGCCCTATTTTGCCGTGCCGATCGCCAATGAGTCGGCCGCGCAAACGCGCACGTTCGACACCTGGGTCTATCAGCAAAACGGCACGCTGTTCCCCAATGGCCCGACGAAGATCGACATGCACACGCCGGCCGCCACCAACGCGCTCACGCTCTACGACAAGCTCATGAAGGCGGGCTCGATCACGCCGGGCCTTGACTACGGCGCGGCCAATCAGGCCTTCGAAAACGGCAAGGCGGGCGTGCTCATGTGCGGCACATGGATGATCGAGGACTTCACGAATCTTGCGAAGAAGCCCGACTCCCCGCTTGCGAACGGCTACGACGTGGTGCCGTTCCCGAACCTGTACCAGAAGAAGGCCGTGTGGGCCGACGGTCACTCGTGGGTCATGCTCAAGGGCGGCGCGAAGGACGAGAAGACCCGCCACGCCGCGCTCGTGTTCCTCAAGTTCCTCTACGACCACGACGGCGACTGGGCGCGTACCGGCCACCTGCCCGCACGGGAGTCGATCATCACGAGCGCCAGCTTCAACGCGCTGCCGCACCGCGCGGAGATCAAGGAGATCTCGGCCACGGGTTACGCGCTGCCGAACACGGTGCCGCGCCAGTTCGCAATCCAGCAGATCGTGGGCGAAGAGACCAGCAACATGCTCTCGACCGGCAAGTCGGTTGCCGACGTGCAGAAGGAAGCTGAACAACGCACCAACGCCCTGCTCGCACGATAACGTCACCATGCGGTGCACGCCTGCGCGGCGCGCACCGCCTCACTTCACACCGCTACAGCATGGATAGAGGAACACCATGATCGCTTCCCGCCTCATCGTCGATCGCGACTTCGTCATTTCCGAACTCGACCGGCGCCTGTTCGGCGTCTTCGTCGAGCACATGGGCCGCTGCGTCTATACCGGCATTTTCGAGCCCGGCCATCCGGACGCCGACGAGCGCGGCTACCGCAAGGACGTGATGGCGCTCACGCGCGAACTCGGCCCGACGATCGTGCGCTATCCCGGCGGCAACTTTCTCTCGGGCTACAACTGGGAAGACGGCGTAGGCCCGCGAGAAGAGCGCCCGCGCCGCCTCGATCTTGCCTGGTACTCCACCGAAACCAACCAGTTCGGCACGAACGAATTCATCGAATGGTGCCGCTCGCTCGACATCGAACCGATGTACGGCGTGAACCTCGGCACGCGCGGCCCCGACGAGGCGCGCCGCTTCGTCGAGTATTGCAATCACCCGGGCGGCACGGCGCTTTCCGACCTGCGCCGCGAGCACGGCTATGAAAAGCCCCACGACATCAAGTTCTGGTGTCTCGGCAATGAAATGGACGGCCCGTGGCAAATCTGCCGCAAGACGGCCGAAGAATACGGGCGGGCCGCACTCGAAACGGCCAAGCTCATGCGCTCGGTCGACCCCACCATTCAGCTCGCGGCGTGCGGTTCCTCCACGCACGAAATGCCCACCTATGGCGCGTGGGAAGACCGCGTGCTCGACCATTGCTTCGAACAGGTCGATTTCATTTCGCTACATACTTACTTCGAGAACCGCCGCGATTCGACTGCCGAATTCTTCGGCAATATCGAAGTGATGGATCTGTTCATCAAGGAAATCGTCTCGGTGGCCGACAGCGTGGCCGCGCGCAAGCATTCGTCCAAACGCATCATGCTTTCATTCGACGAATGGAATGTCTGGTACAAGGCGCGCACCATCAACGATCTGCGCAAGCCGGGCTGGCCCGAGGCGCCGCGGCTCATCGAGGAGGTCTACAACCACGAAGACGCGTTGGTCGTGGGCGGCGCGCTCATCACGATGATGAACAACTCGGACCGCGTGAAGACCGCCTGTCTCGCACAACTCGTCAACGTGATCGGGCCGATCATGACGGAGCCCGGCGGCCGCGCGTGGCGTCAAACCATCTTCCACCCGTTCGCACAGGCCTCGAAATTCGGCCATGGCCGCGTGCTCAAGCCGGTGATCGATTCGCCCACCTACGAAGCGGAAACCTTTCCGGAGATCCCTTATCTTTGCGCGGCGGTCGTGGACGATCGCGCTACGGGCACGACGACCCTCTTCGCGCTCAATCGTCACCTGAGCGAGGAGATGGAATTGAATGTCGAGCTGCGTGGACTCGGCCGCGAACGTACGCTCGATCACGCGCTCGAGTTGTATCATGCCAACATGAAAGCGGTGAACACGGTGGAGGCGCCAACTACAGTGGCGCCGGCAGTCAACAACGCCGTGTCGGTCGAGGGGGAACGCGTGCGCGCGAAGCTCAAGCCGGGCTCGTGGAACGTGATTGTGACGACCGCCCGATAACACAGCACGCACACGCTGTGCACGACGTCCATGAAGGGGAAGTGATGTTCGAGCGCGAACCGATCGTTGGCAATATAACAACGCAGATCGCCAAGATTATCGGCATGCGCGTGGTCTCGGGCGAGTTCGCGCCCGGCGACGCGCTGCCGGTCGAAAGCGAACTGTGCAGTGCCTACGGCGTGAGCCGAACCACGCTGCGCGAAGCCATCAAACAGCTGGCGGCCAAACGGCTCATTGCCGTTTCGCCCAAAATCGGCACACGTGTCCTGCCTTTCTCCGACTGGAACCTGCTCGACCGCGACGTGCTCGCTTGGCGCCTCAACGCGCAGTTCGACTCGAAGATCGTCGAAGACATCTTCGAAATGCGCATCTGCTTCGAGCCGCGCGCGAGCTTTCTCGCCGCGCGCCACGGCAAGGAAGACACCTTCCAGATCATCGAGCGCCGGTACCTGGAACTGGCGAGCGCATACGGCCAGTCGGCCCAGCATGGCGCCTCCGACATTCGCGCAGCCGCCGACGCGAATCTCGAGTTTCATCTCGCCATCATCACGGCCTCGCAGAACGGCATGTTCATCACGATCGGCAATGCGATCAAGGCGGCGCTGCGCGTGTCGTCGGAGATGATGCAGCGCCAGGCCGCGAAGCCGAGCGAAGACCTCGAACTGCATGACGCCGTGCGCCGGCATATCGTGGCGCGCGAAGCCGACGCGGCGGCGGCTGCCATGACGCGCCTGCTCGAACAGTCGCGCGACCGGATTCTGCGCTATACGATCGCGCCGTGACGACGGTGGGCACGCGTTCGCGCGCTGTGCCCGCATTGTGCTGATTGCACCATCCGCCTCTACGCACGGCTTGCGCGCCGCCGCTACCCGTGCGCACCCTGGTCCGCGCCCGCTTGCGCCGACTATGCCGAAATCGTCACGAGTCGAACCCTAATCGACCAAGACGTACCTATTTTCGCTACCTAGACTGGCTTCGCCGATCTCGCCACGCTTCTCGCGCGAGCGCGAAGCTCACCGGCGTGTTCGCAACAACTCAAGATCGCATTCGCCGGCACCGAAGCAGGCAATGTCCGGCATTGCCCACCATGCACCTGAGGGGAAGTGAAAAGTGAATTTGAAGGTAACGCACTCCGCACTTGTAGTCGCCTGGGTATTTTCATCCGCCGCCGCGCACGCCGATGTCGTCAAGATTGGCTTTGCCGCGCCGCTCACGGGCGCGCAGTCGAACTATGGCACCGACATGCAAAAGGGCGTGCAACTGGCCATCAACGATTTCAACGCCACGCATCCCACCATCGGCGGCAAGGCGGTATCGTTCGAACTGGACTCGCAGGACGACCAGGCTGACCCGCACACGGGAACCGTGGTGGCGCAACGCCTGATCGACGATGGCGTGAGCGGCATCATCGGCCACTTCAACTCGGGCACCAGCATTCCTGCATCCGATCTGTACAACCGCGCCGGGCTGCCGCAGATTTCGATGGCGACCTCGCCGGTGTATACGGCGCGCGGCTACAAGACGACGTTTCGCCTGTTGACGAGCGACGCGCAGGCTGGCCGCATTGTCGGCTCCTATGTCGTGAAGTCGCTGCACTACAAGCGCATTGCGATTATCGACGACCGCACCGCCTACGGCCAGGGCATTGCCGACGAGTTCGCGAAGGCAGTCGAAGCCGCCGGCGGCACCGTGGTCAAGCGTGACTACACGAACGACAAGGCACTCGACTTCTCTGCAATCCTGACCAATCTGAAGGGCATGAATCCGGATGCGGTGTTCTATGGCGGCGGCGACGCGCAGTCGTCGCCGATGATCCGCAAGATGCGCCAGCTCGGCATCAAGGCGGCGTTCGTGACCGGTGAAATGTCGCGCTCGCCCACCTTCCTGAAGATCGGCGGCAGCGCGGCCGAAGGGGCGATCGTCTACATGGGCGGTCTGCCGAAGGACAAGATGCCCGGCTTCGCCAGCTACGCGTCGCGCTACAAGGCACGCTTTGGCGAGGACCCCATCACGTACTCGCCGTATTCGTATGATGGCACGATGGCGCTTCTCACCGCGATGAAAAACGCGAACTCGACTGATCCCAAGGTCTATGGCCCGTACCTCGACAAGCTGTCGATCAAGGGCGTTTCGGCGGCGACGATTTCGTACGACCCGACCGGCGACCTGAAGGATGCGCCTGTGACCATCTACAAGGTCCAGCATGGCGACTTCAAGCCGGTCGATACGATCGCGGGCAGTTGATCTCTTCGCGGGTCCATGAAGGACCCGCTGAATCCGCACTGTTTGGTCCTGGCCATCAGTGCGGATTCGTGTATCTCCCGCGCGCCCACCGTTCGAACACCCTCGGGTGCCAGATCGCTGTGTGCGATTGACCTGCGATGTGTCTTGCGTGCCTGTAGCCGGGCATGGCTGTTGCGCCCTTGCTCATACGTGGCGATACCGCCGCATGTCGAAAGCGAAGGGAGACAGTCATGAGGCAAACCGTATTGGGCGTCTACGACAGCTATGGGAGCGCACGTTCCGCGCAAAAAGCACTAGGCGAAGCAGGCGTTGCGCAGGCCGATATCGCCATTTACTCGATGTCGGTCGAGGCCCCGCTAGAAAAAGGGCCGCGTGTGTATGCGCCTGGCTTGAGTGATCCTGGGCAACACACACCGGTATTCGATCAACTCGAACGCTTGTTCGCGCGGCTCTTCACGCACGGCGCGTATCCACCGGAAACCGAAGATTACCGGGAGTTCGTTCGCCGCGGCGGATCGGTCGTCAGCGCGGACGTTTCCGAAATGCAGGTGAATCTCGCGCGCGAAGTCATGCGCAGCGCGGGCGCCGCCGACATCGAGGAGCGCAGCCAAGCCTGGCACAGCGCTTCCTCGCACATCGCGCCTTCCGGAAGCACGACGCGAGCGCCCGGCAATTTACACGCGACGTCGCCCGAGGCGGCGGCGCAGACACGGCGCGCTGCGTATGCTTCGGCAGTGCCAACCGTGGTCAGCGGCATGCAGCAGGTCACCACGCGCGCCGCAACCGCGCCCGAAGCGACCGCGAACGCAGCCGGAGCACAGCAGACATCGACGAGAGGCCTGGTAGGCGACCCTGTCATGGGCACGCCAATCGACGACGCCTCATACGAGACAGAAGTCCGCAAAGACTACGACACCAACTACGCCAACTCCGGCATGTCCTACGAAGAATATTGCGCAGCTTACGAGCACGGCGCAATGCTCGGGCAGGACGAACGGTATAGCGGACACGACTGGCAAGGCGTTGAACCGAATGCTCGCGCGGATTGGGAATCTCGCTACCCGGAAAACGGCTGGGAACGGTTCAAGGCTGCCGTTCGCCACGGCTGGGAGCGCATGAAGGGCGTTTGATGCGTTTGATGCCCTCGTGATCCCTTCTGCTTCCCACTGCTTACCGTCCCAGGCTGCTGAGTTGAGCAGCCTGGGGGCGCTCGCACTCAATTCACCTTCTTTTCCTCTCCCGCCCAAGACAGCGCACGCCAATCCGGCGTGCGCAAATCGCGCCTGAGGATCGCCCTCCGACCCGCCTCAAAGCATCGCGTATTCACGCCCCCCCGGCTGCATGTGCGCCATTCAATCTTGCACATACGTATACCCCTGGAAGGACTCGTAAGCGATTGGCCAAACGCCACGCTGATTCTTGCTTCATGCAAGCGCTCTCGAAGCGAAGATTTGCCTCGCCGCTCGCCGATTGCCCCCCGATCGGCGTAAGGCGGGGCGCGCTTCCCCCCTCTCGGCGCGCCCCTTCTTTTTGTTCCATTGCGCCAAGGAGGCCCATCATGACCAGCCCTATCGGTTCGAGCAGTATTGCGCACACGTCCTCGTTGACGTCGTCGGGCGAAAACCGCAGCACCAAGAACTCCACCACGGGAAACACCGGCGGCAACCCGTTTCCGCAACAGGAAACCCTGCATCCGGCTGCGCCGGTCGGTCCGCTCGGCCACAACATCAATACCTCGGCATGACCACTTCGCCGTCACGGGAAACGCCGACGCAGCGCTCGCCCATGTGCCTGACGCCACGGTTGTCAACGCATCTGGTGCGCGCCGCGTCGGCCGTTGCCCTCGCCTGCCTCGCCCTGCCGCTCGAAGGCTGTGCCGTGGTGGCCTTTCCATGCCGGGTCGCATCGGCCACGCTGAAGATCGTGCCGTTGGTCGGCCACCCGGCGGCCGTGCCGTTCGACGCTTGCGCGGCGGCGGTCGACTGATCGAGGTCCAGCCGATGAAACGGGCGCCATTGATCGCTTTCATTTTGAGCGCAGCATACCTGGCCGCGCCGCTCTCGTCCGCGCATGCGGACACGCATTTCGAAGGGCGCGTGCAAACGTACGTCGCGCCGAAGGCCCCCGCCCCTGCGGCAGCGGCGAGCGCGGTGAATGTTGCGAGCGCGGTGAATGTTGCGAGCGTGGACTCTGCGGCGAGCGCGGCAAAACCGTCGGCAGCGCCCGCGAAAAAGCGGCGCGCAGCGCCCGTTGCATCGGCCACCCGGGCGCGCGTTACACCGCCGGACGACTCGCCGTTCGCGTTTCGCGGCATTGCACTCGGCACGCCGCTGAGCGCGCTGCGGCAAACGGACATGGTGCGCGCGACGCCACACGAGAGCGAGCTGCTTTGCGAAACCGATATCGCGGGCAGCGACATCGGCATGATAGTCAAGAGCTACACGAGCCTTACCGTGGCCTGCCGATGGGCGCACCACACGGCGCAAGGCTGGACGCCTTCGCGAGCCGTGGTGGACGGCGTGCCCGCGGTCGACCATATCCTGCGCTTTGCGCACGCCACAGCCGGCGACCCGCTGCGTCTGTATGAAATGTCGTTCGTCGTGGATTCGACCACGGCGTTCGATTTGCGCAACCTGCTCGCCACGCGCTACGGTGCACCGCGCGTGCTCGGCGCACCTTCGCTGCCGCTGCTCGTGTGGGAGAACGCGTCGAGCACGATCACCATCTGCCTGCTGCCCGACAGCCAGCGCGCGACGCTCACGTACCTGCTCAAGCCCGCCACGCTGCGCGGCAAAGGCAGCGAGAAGACGCTCAAGCTCAGCCAGTTCGACGAAGGCTGAATCGGAACGCGCCGGGCAGCGGCCCGGACGCACTCCGACGATTTCGCCACATCCGATGAATCACTCTCGCACCCACTACTCCGCCATGCCATTTGTTCAATCGGAATCCTCAATTTCAAGCGCATGCCGCACGACTCGCTCGAAAGGCCTGCCGTACGTATTGGTGTGCGCATCGCTCGCCACTGCGCTCGCTGGCTGCGCGACGCCGGAGTCGATCGTCAATACGCCCATGACGCCGCCGCTCGCGGAACCGCTGCTGAACGTCAACACCAGCGGCGCGATCTACCAGTCGGGCACCGCCATCTCGCTGTACGAAACACCGCGTGCGCAGCGAATCGGCGACGTGCTCACGATCCGGCTTTCCGAAACGTACAGCGGCAACGACCTCACGAGCGCCGCCGCCAAGCGCGAGAGCAACATCACGGCCACGGCGGCCGATCAATCGACCGGCGCGGCGGCACGGCTCGCGCGCCTGTTCAATATCGGCTCGGCTTCGACTACGTTCAACGGAAGCGGCAATCACTCGCTTTCGAGCGACATGACCGGCACATTGGCCGTCACGGTCATCAGCAAGACGCCTACAGGCAATCTGGTGGTCTCGGGGGAGAAGATCATTGCGATGAGCGGCGAGCATCAACGCCTGCGGCTTTCCGGGATCGTCAATCCGAATGACGTGGAAGCCGATAATTACGTTGAGTCGGGAAAGATCGCCAACGCGCGGATCGAGCAGGTTGGGCGCGGGTTGCTCAACGATGCGACTACCGTTGGCTGGTTGCAGCGTATGTTTCTTAGTGTGCTGACGTTCTGAAGCTTTTTGGTCATTCCCGGCCGCGTTGGCCTTTCCCTGGTTTCAAGGAAAGGCCAACAGTGTCAGACCGGTCACGAAGCCGGGCATAAAACGCTCAGTCTTCCTCATCATCAGGCATTTCGCCTTCAAACTCGTTGGCGTACTCACCGCCAGCTTCACCCTCATGCTCGCGAGCATGTTCGCCGAAGCGCTCGGCGAAGCCAACTTCGCCATCGGGCACAAACACGTATCCGTGCCCCCATACCGTCTGAAGATAGCGCGGCTCGGAAGGATCGGTTTCGATCAGCCGCCGCAAGCGCCAGATCGCCACGTCGAGACTACGATTGCGGTACCGCCCCGCTTCCCCGTACACGATTTCGATAATGCGTTCGCGTGAAAGAATCGTCATCGAGTGATTGACGAACAGCTTGAGAAACGCGAACTCGCTAGACCGCAGCGGCATGCGAACCTCATCGCGATACAACTCCCGCGAACGGAAATCGAGCTCGAAAGGGCCGAAGCGAAACGATTCGCGGCTCTCCGGCGCGCCCGTGAGATTCGAAATGCTGCGCCGGCGCATGACCGACCGAATGCGCGCCACCAGTTCGCCCGGATCGAACGGTTTGCCAACATAGTCGTCGGCGCCGAATTCGAGGCCCAGCACGCGGTCGATGACTTCATTGCGCGCGGTGAGCATGATGACCGGCAGGTCGTCGCCGCTTTCGCGCAACGCGCGCAGCGCGCTGATGCCATCCACTTCCGGCATCATGATATCGAGCACGACAACCTGCGGCCGCTCGGAGCGCAGCCGCTCCTGCATCGCACGCACGGAAGGCAGCGTCGTGACGGTGAAGCCGCGCATCTGCAGATATTCGGCCGTGACGTCGCGCACGACCGGATCGTCGTCGACGAGAAAGATATTATTTGCCATGCGTAAATCGTAAGGGACGAGAACGAGCCGGTACAGGCCCGCAGCCTTACCAATCCTTTCCCGCGCGGCGCGCGGGCCACCAGATTTACTGGTCGCGTGAAGCGGACTGGAATGAATTGCTCAATTGCGTCTGGTCGACCACCATGCTGTCCACCAGCCCCTTGAGCTTTACCGCCGCACTCGAATAACGGTCGGTACCGAGGCCGCGCACTTCGTAACGCCCCGTAACGGCAATGTGGTTGTGCATGAAGATCGTCAGATTGATCGTCGAAAGATAGGCCCGGCTTTCGTCGCTGAACGTCGGTTTGCCAAATTCGATCGATGCGTTATACACGAGACGTCCTTCGCAGCTCACCGGCTCCGTTCCGGCGCCGTACACGTCCGAAGTCACGCCGCGCTGCGAGAGCACGAGCTGCAGCGAAGGCACGAAGTCTCCCGACGTGACCATGGGATTGTTCTCGATACAGATCGAGCTGAGATTGACCGGCCGGCCCGTCACGAATTTAGGCGAGGAGTAATTCGACGCGACCGCGTAACCCGCCTGAATCACGGAGCCAGTCGCATCGGCCGCGGTAATGAGCGTCCATGCGCAGCCGTTGAGCGCGAGCGCCGCGGCACACGCGGCGCCGAGTTTCACCGTGCGTGCGCTCGCACGGCTGACATATGACACGATTTCATGTGGCATGGGAGCGGATACCCGATGCGTTGATGGGCTGCGCGGACCATGACGTGCCCCCGGCAGGACTCAGCACGCATGATCGTTGCTAAGCGACGCGCGCGATGGCCGGGACATCGGTCAATGTTGAATGCCACTTTCCACTTCTTCAAAATCCTCCCGCACGGTAAGGACCTGAACACCCGCATTGCACGCCTTTTCAATGCACGGGTGCGCGCTACAGGCCGTCATCGCCCATTGGCGATTACCGCGCGCGGCGGTACATGTAATGTTTAGTAAGCGCTTCTGCATTCTCCCCGCTGAGTAAGACATTGCAGATTCATCGCCGCGCTATCTTTCTCACTGCAGTTCCCACTGCGGTTCTCACTGCGGCGCCTCGCGTCTTTGCGACGCCGCACGAGCCACACGCTGCTACCGTCTTTCCCCTATTTCAACATCATCATGGCTGCCATGAATCGAGAACCGAAAATCCGTCGCGCCCCCTTCTTCAAGCGCGGCCTGAACGCTGCTGCGATCGCGCTGTTCGCGTCGCTCGCTGGCTCGCCGTTCGCGCACGCTGCAAGTTTTCACTGCCCGCGCAACGCTTCGGCGTCCGAGCGCCTCGTGTGCAACGATCCGACACTCTCCGCGCTCGACGACAAACTGGCCGCGCTCTATCGCAGCGCATTCGACGCGACCACCGATACGACCGCGCTCGAAGCCGACCGCGTGAGCCAGTGGCAATGGCGCCAGCACAACTGCAAGGACAAGGCGTGCGTGACGGACTGGTACGACCGCCGTATCGCCGAACTCGAAGGCGATCTCAAGCATGGCAAGCAGGCGTCCGTCCAGCGCGTGAAGGAAGGCGTCGTGGACCAGCACCTCGCCCCTTCGGCACAGGACGCCGTGCTCGAAATGCACGGCATCCCGCCCGCGCAGAAGGACGAAAACGCAGCGGCCGCCCCCGCTGCGGACAACGCGAAAAGCGTGAAGAAGGCGGGCGCAAAGGTCGCGTCGGCCGACGCCAACGCGCCGCTTCATCTGCAAAAAATGCCGAGCGGCGTGGCCGCCGACGCACGCCAGACGAAGCTCGCGCAAGCGCACGCTCATCGCCTGCCCCCCAAGGAAGCCGCACCGGCCGGTGACGTCTCGGCGGCGACCGCGAAAATGGCCGGCGCGAACTCGGCATTCGCTAAGGCGGCCGGCATGGCGTCGATCGACGCACCGCCCGTGCAGCCCGCGAATCCCGCGGCCAACGACGCCGCAGCAAAGCCCGCGGAACAGGCAAGCGCACAGCAGAACGCGGGCGCGCTCAACTGCGCCACCGTTGCATCGACGGAGCACGCGCACGCTACGCAAACGTCCATTGAGCAAGGCACCGTCGCCCTGAAGTAAGAAGCCATGTAAGCTGCGGCAAGAAATCTGCGGTCGCGCGCTGTTCTGCCGGTTGTCGATATCAAATAAAATACGGCGATGAGTCCACACGTTCTCATCGTCGACGACGATCCGGTCGTGCGCGATCTCCTCTCCGGCTTTCTTCGAGCCAACGGTTTCGAAGCCTCGGTTCTTCACGACGGCACGCATCTCGGCGCGCGGCTGGAGCGCGAGCGGCCATCGGTCGTCGTACTCGACGTCATGATGCCTCGCACCGACGGCCTGCGCGCCCTTGCCGCCCTGCGCGCGCAAGGCGACGATATTCCGGTGATCTTCGCCTCCGCGCGTAGCGCGGTGGGCGACCGCATTGCCGGCCTTACGCTGGGCGCCGACGACTATGTCGCGAAGCCCTTCGATCCCCAGGAATTGCTGCTGCGTATCCAGACCGTGCTGCGCAGGCGCGGCAACGGGCCCGCAGGCGCACCCGCGGCGCGCGAACGTTACCGCTTCGGCGCTTTCGAGCTCGATTTCATGGCGCGCACACTCGAACGCGACGGCAAGCGCGTGCCGTTGCGCAGCAGTGAGTTCGTGCTCCTGAAGATTTTCACGGAACATCCCTATCGCGTGCTTTCGCGCGTACTGATTCACGATCTGCTGCACGCGGACGGCATGGAATTTAACGAGCGCAGTCTCGACGTGCCGGTGTGGCGCTTGCGCCGCGTGATCGAAGACAATCCCGCACAGCCGCGTTACGTGCAGACGCTGCGCGGCAAGGGATATGTGTTCGTGCCGCAGAGCGGGGTCGGCATCGAAGGCGACACCGAAGCCCCCACTGCGAATTCCACCGCAGACGACAGCGGCCATAGCACGAACGCGTAATTGCATGAACAATCCGTTGAATACGCTGTTCGGGCGCATGGCGCTGATGTCCGCGCTCCTGCTGTTCGCCATTCAGGCATGCTGGTTCATCGTGTTCGCGCCACAGCCGCGCCGCCACGAAGTGGAAGGCTTCGAGCGCGGCCTGCTGCTCATGCTGCATGCCGCGACAAGCGCGGCGCCCGGTACGGCGACGGGCGCGCCTCCCAATGAAATGGACCTCGCGCCTGCCCTGCGCGTGCATCTCGTGCCCACCTGGAACATGCCCGCCGACGTGCGGCTCGAAGTTCCGAAGCGCGAGCCGCTCGCCGACTTGCGCAAGCAACTCCTGCGCGATCTGCCGCCCGGCACCGAGATCCTTGCCGACCTGCGCCACCGCGAAGCCCTGTGGGTGCGCTTCGCGGGCCAGCCCACGTGGATCGTCGCGCCTGTCGATCTGCCGCCGGCGCGCAATCTGCTGCCGCTGTTCGGTTCGATGCTTGCCATCTCGCTGCTCCTCGCATTGCTCGCCATGTGGCAAATGCAGCGGCCGCTTTCGCTCGTGGCCCAGGCCGCGCGCGCGTTCGGCACCGGCCATCGTCCCGCGCCGGTCAAACAACACGGGCCGCGCGAATTGCGCGAACTCATCGGCTCTTTCAACGGCATGATGAAGCAGCTCAACGAAGCCGACGACGATCAGGCCGTCATGCTCGCGGGCGTCGCGCACGATCTCAAGTCGCCGCTCACGCGCCTGAAGCTGCGCGCGAGCATGATGGGCTCGGAGCGCGAGCGCGAGCAGCTCATACGCGAAGTCGATTCGCTCAACGATATCGTTCAGCAGTTTCTGGAATTCGCACGGCAGCGGCCCGAGTCGGGGCCCGAGGTGGAAGTCGACGCGCTGCTGCGCGAGCAGTTCTTCTCCGATGACGGCGATGACGACGAGGCGCTCTTCAGGCTCGATCTGCGCGCAGGCTCGGCGTTCCGGCTACCGCGCACGCTGCTCGACCGGCTCGTGTCGAATCTCGTCGACAACGCGCTCGAACATGGCGTGCCGCCCGTGGAAATCGCCACGCGCCGCGAAGGCGCGCAGTGGATCGTCGAAGTGCGCGATCATGGCCCGGGCATCCCCCCCGAACGCGTGGCCGCCGCGCTCAAACCGTTCGTACGCCTTGACGAAGCGCGCGGCGGCGAAGGCCATTGCGGGCTCGGCCTTGCCATCGTGACGCGCCTCACGCGCAATCAAGGGGGACGCTGCGAGTTGTCCAATCATCCCGAAGGCGGGCTGCGCGTGCGTATCGGGCTACCGGCCGATGCAAGGGCCGCTGCGTAAGTTCGCGACTCGGTGAGCTGCTCGCTCAGCGGCGCTACGCAGCGCGCGCCGCTCAGACCACGAGCCGGCCGCGCAGACGATCCACCGTTTCGGACGCAATGCCGAGCCCCACGGTGAGATAGCGGTTGAGGTCCCCGTAGCTTCCCTGCACCGCGTCGAACGCGGCCTGCAAATAGCTGGCCTGCACGGGCGGCGCCACATTGACCGAGTCTACGCCCGTCGAGCGCCACGCGGCGCTCAGCATGAAATCCTTCACGATGATTTCGAGCGGCACGTTTGCGATCAGCAGCAACAGCGCGCACGCCCAACCCACCACGTCCACGCCGGTCCCACCCGTGATCAGCAGCGGCCCCGGTGCATCGGCGATATGTTCGAGCAGCGCGCCGTAAATCGAAGATTGCATGCGGCCGGTCACGAGCGTGCGCCAATGCGATTGCATCGCCGCGTCGAGATCGCCGGCCTGCATGCCCGCAAACGACGGCGGCTCGAGCGTACCCAGCACATTGAGCGCAAGGTAAGTGGCCGTGCTCGGCGTCATGTCGGGCGCCGCGTCGATTTCCGCCGGCGTGCGCAGATCGTAGACGTTGGAAAGCGCCATGCGCTCCAGCGTAGCGGCGTCGGCTGCATTCGGTGTGAGCGCGTCGGAGCGGTAAATCAAGGCGCGGCGCACATGCGCGCCGTCGCTCGTCGAATAGCCGGGTGCAGCGCCGCCCAGATCGCGGAAGTTCGCCACCGCACCGATGACGGGCGTCGGCGCATCCTGCGCGCCGTCGCCTCCCGTGTATTCGCCGCCACACGCACTCAGCAACGTGCTGGCGCAACCGCTCAGCGCCAGCAGGCTCACCGTGCCCTTGAGCAGCGCGCGGCGCGGCGGGTTGGCGAGCGTGGCGCGGTCGCTCCGGTTGAAGTTGCCGGTCGCGGCCACAGGCAAACGCTTACGCGCCTGCGCGAACGAAGAGGTGTAGGCGGAGAAAGGCAAAATCATCAGTCGGCAGCTTTTGTAGGGTACCCGCGCTTCGTGCGGGCCGCTGCAACGTCGCGCGTCGCATGCGTTCGGAAAGGGCGCAGTTTACCGGCAGATAAGCCTGAAAGGGTAAAAGCGCAAAACGCCGTAATAATTCTTCCCGATTTTCAGTGCATTGCGCACCGATATTTTCACCGGTTTTTATTTATATTCTTACCGGACCTTTCCATTTACACACAACAGGTAATGATGGTGGTAAAGGGCGTTTAATTCCCGCTTCAAGCCATGCCTGAATATCGGCTCCACGACGCATTTTCTTTATAGTTCCTTCAACTCCTTTCCAAATATTATTCTTGACGCTCTTTGTCGCGCTTTTATAATCGCCCGTAAATTCAGGCATTCGCCTGGCCATCGTGGCCGTCACCGGCTGCCCCTGGGAGTACCACGTCATGTACAAAGGCAGTGTGACCGAGGAAGCGCGCGAAGTCCTGCGTGCAATCGAGCTGATCCAGCTGGGTGCACGCATGCCTGTGCTCGAAAAAGAGCTGACACTGTCGCGCAATCGTTTGATCAGGCTTTATCGGGAACTCAAGAACGCCTCGCCGCCCAAGGGTATGCTACCGTTTTCGGCGGACTGGTATTTCACGTGGCTGCCGAACATTCACGCGTCGCTGTTCTACAACATCTATCTGTTCCTTACCGACAGAGCGAAATGCAGCCGGCTCGATGCACTCACGCGTGCGTATCGTCTCTATCTCGAACACTGCGAGAGCGCGGAGACCGAACGCGTGCTGAGCTTCACGCGGGCGTGGACACTGCTGCGCTTTTTCGATGGCGGCCTGCTCACGCTGTCGAACTGCACCGTCTGCTCCGGCCGGTTCGTGCGCCACGTGCGCGACGCACACAAGCCCACAGCATGCTGCATTTGCGTACCGCCCGCGCGCGCCGGCATGACGCGCGCAGCACGTGCGACCCGCAGTCCGGAAGCTGACGCCGCGCCCCCCGCCTCCTCCACGCGAGGACGCGCCGCAGCGGCACTGGGCGAACTCTCGGGCACCATGCGCGGAACCATGCGCGACACGCTCGCCGAAGTCACGCGCGCCCTCGATCCAAAGCGTTCCGCGAACCGCCTGCGCCTCGTCCCTTCAGTGCCTGCCTAGGCGACTCACGTCACATCTTCATCGCGCTCTGCATCCGCTTGCAGAGCGCGAATATCGCATGCACAAATCCGGCAGATTGCTTTGTAATCCTGATGGTCGTGCTGATGCTGAAGACGTTCACATTGCTGCGCCGCCAGCTCGATGGCGTGTGAATGTGCCGCCTGCCAGATCTCCCAGGCGATCTGCGCCCCGCTTTGCACGTAATCGTCGTTTTGATCGCGCTCCAGCGCATCGGGCAGCCGCGTGTGAGCTTGCAGATAATGCGTGCGATAAAGCGCCTCGAAAACCTCGCGGCGTGACGGGCGCTTCACGCTCGTCTCTTCACGAACGTTACGGGACTTGTGAGGCGCAAAGACTTCATCCACATGCGGCGTCGAGGCGTACTTCTTTTTGCGGGTAGGGGGTCCCGCGGTCGTCGCGCGAGCCTGCGCGCACGACGTTACGGATACCGATATTGTCGCAGGCGGCGCAAAGGAATTGGCCGCGGAATATCGCGAATTTTTCTGCGTTATTCGTGGAGCGTTTCAGCGCCCGGACCTGCGATTATGTAGACATAAGAAAGTCGAAAGGAGTCGACCATGCAAATCGGGGCGGCGACACAGTTCGCCAGCAGCAGCGCCAACACGAACACACTCCGTGCGGGCGCGGCTTCAGACCAGGCAGAACAGGACGGCACGCAGTCGAACAACGGTTCGACGAACGTTGCATCGTCCCCATCGCAGGACGACGCCGTGCGGATTTCGCCGCAGGGCTATGCCGCCGCATCGACGGACGATAGCGCGGACAGCGACCTTGCCGCGAGCGAAGCGACGGATGCAACAGACGCGGGCGATGCGACCGAATCGGCCGATGCGACAGACGCGACGGACGCGGCCGATGTCAGCGATATGGCCGATACCAGCGATACCGGCGACACGGCCGACACGAGCGACGGGGGGTCTACGCCGACCAACGCGCAACCGATGAAATCGCTCGTTTATGGCGCGCTAGGACTCGAGCGTCCCGACGTGCCCGCCGACCCGAACCACACCTATACGATTGGACGCTGGATCGCAGCAGGCATTACGCTGGGCGGCATCATTTCCCTGTTCATCTGAGCGCTCGGCGTGTCAACCCGGCGCGCATCATGTTTCGGATAACAGAGGACACGGGCGGCAAGTCGGCTATCATCACCGCCGGCAAAACAATCAACCCGTCGCGTACACGAGGTCCACCCGTGTCTCTCAGCGCTTCAGCCGTTCCGATCGCCGCTATCGCCGCTGCCGCCGTTGCGCTCGTGAAAGGCGGCCCGAAGCAGCCCGCGCCACTCGAGTCGATCAACGCGCCGTTCAAGGAAGTCGACTTCTCCGACCTTCCCGCATTGCGCCGTTTTAGCGCGCGAGACGGTGCGTCACTTGCCTGGCGCGCGTACCTGCCTCCTGCCGGCTCGCCGCAAGGCTGCGTCGTGCTCATCCACGGATCGTCGGCAAGCAGCGCGAGCCTCCACCCGCTCGCGCGCCAGTTCGCCGCCGCGGGCTACGCGGCTTGCGTGCCCGACGTCCGCGGCCATGGCGAATCGGGCCGCAAGGGCACGATCGACTACATCGGCCAGCTCGAAGACGATCTCGAGGATCTGCTCGCCGCGCTGCCGGGCGAGTTGCGCGCGCTGCCGAAAACGCTGGTCGGTTTCTCGGCGGGCGGCGGCTTTGCGCTGCGCTTTGCGGGCAGCACGCGTCAACGTCTGTTCGATCGTTACGTGCTGCTCGCGCCCTTCCTGCATCACAAGGCGCGCACCACGCGCAACGAGGTCGGCGGCTGGGTGTCAGTCGGCTTGCCGCGTGTCGCCGTGCTCGCCTTGCTGAACGGCCTGCGCATTCGCGCCTTCAATCATCTGCCGACGATCGCCTATGCGCTGGCGCCCGAGGTACGCGAGCAGCTCACACCGCAGTATTCGTTCAATTTGATGCAGAATTTCCGCCCGCACGCCAACTACCGCACGGACATACGCGGCGTGCGGCAACCCCTGCATGTGCTGGCCGGCGCCGAAGACGAGGTTTTTCTCGCCCGCGAGTACGCAGCGGCGTTCGAGGAAGCCGGAGCCCACGTGCCGGTTACGCTCGTGCCTCGCGCGGGGCACGTCGGCTTGACGCTGGATGCCGTTGCAATCGCCACGATCGTCGGCTGCGTGAAGCAATAAGGCAGGCGCGGCGTGCTGGCGCCATGCCTGTCCGTATCCGCCAGACTGGCGGAATCCGCCGATTGATCTTCGCGGCGAACTGGCCCATATTCGAATCGGTGCGCAAATCAGGCACCGATTTTGCGGCGATTTTGCGGCCATTCGTCAATCGAAGCGAAAGCGCACTGCTCCCATGTTCAATGCCCCTGGTCGCGACGATCCCGGTCCGTCGGAGTGCCCCTACTGTGGGACGAGATTCATTGCACCGCTAGCGCTGTGCCCCCAATGCGGAGCGAATCAACTGGCTGCGGCCGCCCGCATCGCAGCCGCGAGCGAGGGCGCGCTGGATGAACGCGAACGTGCGCATGGGGTCGCCGGGCGTCTGCGCGCGAACCTGGGGGGACTCCCGGGCGGACTTGGCGGCAATCGCGGCTACGACGGCGAATATTCATCGATCGACGAGGCACACATTGCCGAGCGCTCGCGGCTGCCGCGCTATGCATGGGCAGGCTTCGGCGCGCTTGCGATCGCGTTCGGCGGTTATGCGTTCCTGCATCGCAGCGAGTGGGAGCCGAAACTCGGCGCACAGGTGGTTGTGGGGTCCGTGAGCGGCCCGAAGGGCACGCCTGGCAGGCCAGGCACATCGGGCTCGCCAGCCGCGCTGATCAGCCGGCCGCCAGCCGTCCTGCCGCGAGCGAACGCAGCTCAGCGCAACCTCGTCCAGCAAAATGCGCCTGCGGTCGAGCGCGCGCCCGCCGCGCCACGTTATGCAAGTGCGCACCCCGGAGTCGCGAAAGATCTGGCCAGCGCACACGCGAGTCTCGACAGAAACAACCTTTGGCCCGCGCGCAGGGCGCTCACGAGCGCGCTCGCCGTCGAACCCGGCAACCGCGACGCACAGCAGATGCAAGCCGACCTCGTCGCGCGCGAGCACCAGCGCGACGCGTTGATCGGTGAGGCACGGCAATGCGCGCAAGAGCGCCAATGGGCTTGTGTGCGGCAAGACGCGGGACATGCGGTGAATGTCGACGCATCGAGCCGCGAGGCGAAGCGCCTGCTCGCGCTTGCCAGCGCCGAGCGCCGGCCGGGCGGCGGCAAGCGCAGTGGCTGGACCTTGCCATGGGAAAGCCAGTATGCGCAGGCGGCCGACACCCGTTCGCGCCAGGATTCCCTTTTCTGGCATCACTGATTCTTTGCGCCGAACCTTCCCGCCGATCGATTTTGTTAAGGCATCCTACCTAGACGTGCCCGCTAAAAGCGGTCACGCACGGGCCGCCACGGATCTGTCCCGGCGTCTCGCACCCCGCGAGCGCAAACGTCACCACGGCGCGCAAGCCGTTCTGTCCATCTCGACGGTTGTGCAGCGATATCGTGCCGCCGTGCCGCTGCACGATGGCCCGCACGATCGCAAGGCCAAGCCCGCTGCCCTCGACGCCATGATTGCAGCGGAAAAAGCGGTCGAATACGCGCGTGAGCAAGGCATCGGGAATGCCGGGCCCTGTATCGGTCACCTCGATGTGCGCGCGCCCGTGTACGGCGAAGACGCGCAAATCGACGGAACCCCCTTCAGGCGTATAGCGCAGTGCATTGTCTACAAGATTCTTCACGAGCGCGCGCAGATCGGACTCCGGAATCCGCACCTTCGCCGCCGACAATTTCCCGGCACCGATATCGATGCCTTTGGCCCGCGCGATTGGCAACAGGTCGGCAACGACCGAGGTCACCACGTGCGTCACCTCGGGCTCGTCCGTTGCGGTCTCGACGACCTGCGAGTCCGCGCGTGCAAGTTGCAGCAACTGCGCGACAAGCTGGCTCGTGCGATCGATGGTCTGGCGCAGCGCCCGAAACCGCTCCTCGCTGGAAGGCGCAATATCGCCTTCCAGGTTGTCGGCCTGGAGCTTGAGCGCCGTGAGCGGCGTGCGCAACTCATGCGCGGCGTCGGCGATAAAGTCGCGTTCGAGTTTCATCGAAGCGTCGAGACGCCGGATCATGCGGTTGATCGAACACACGAACGGTATCAGTTCGACGGGCAGGCCTCGGGCCGACAACGGCACGAGATGCGCAGAGTCGATCGCGCGCGCCTGCTGGCCGAGCCGCTTGAGCACCCTGAACGACCGGCGCACGCACACATAAACGGCGAGCCATACGGCCGGAATCAGGATGAACACCGGCAGCAACCCTCTAAAGGCACTCGCTTCGGCCATGCGCTGGCGCACCGATATGCGTTGCGCGACCTGGACCACGTCATTGTCGGGCGCGACCAGGGTATAGACTCGCCACGCCTCGCGATTGACAATCTGATCGGAAAAGCCGGGCGCGGCGTCGCGATCGAAAATGACCGCGCTGTCGGTCGTTCGGGCCGGCCGCTCGAGGCCGGGCTCCCAGACCAGCACCACGATGTCGTCCGCGTTCAACGAGCCTGCTGAATGGCGCGGAATGGCGTCCTCGAACATGTCGCGCACACGCTGCGCGACATTCGACAAGCGGCTGTCGAGCACGGCGTTCACGCCAACGCGCGCGAGATCGTATGAGCTGATTGCCTGCGTGATGGTGAAGATCGAAAGCACGATCCCAAGCGAAAGCACGAGTTGCGTGCCAAGCGATCTGGCTTTGAATTTCATTCTGGATTCCTCTACGACCCGATCCATTGGCTGCATCAACGGCAAAAGCCATGGTTGTCCGGTCATGCATCGTGAAGATCGACGGTCCAGCCGAAGCCACGCAGATTGCGAATGACCCCGTACCCGAACTTCTTTCTGATCGAATAAATGAGCACCGCTACGGCGTTGCTTTCGACTTCCTCTCCCCAGCCGTAGAGGCGATCTTCGAGTTGCGCGCGCGACAGGATCGCACCTGGCCGTTCGAGCAGCGCCACCATCAGCGCGAACTCTCTCGCGGGCAGCATTTCGCGGCGGCCGCGAAACGTCAGCTCGCGCCGGTCGAGATCGAGCCCCAGCGTTGCGTTGCCGAGCACGGGAACGCTCGCGCCCGCGCGCCTGCGCAAAACAGCGCGAATGCGGGCCTTGAGTTCCGACGTGTCGAACGGCTTGAGCAGATAGTCGTCGGCGCCGAGATCGAGGCTGCGAATGCGTGTGTCGATGTCGTCGCGCGCCGTAATGATCAGCACAGGTGCTGCGCAGCCCTTCGCGCGCATGGTGGTGAGCACATCGATGCCGTCGGCGCCGGGCAACCCGAGGTCGAGCAGCACCACCGCATAAGCGTGATCGAACACGGCGCGCCTCGCACTCCCGCCGTCGCGCAGCCAGTCCACGCTGTAGCCGGCGTCCTTCAATGCGCGCATGAGGCTTTGGCCGATATCGATGTCGTCTTCGACAATGAGGATACGCATGAGTCGACCTCCACGGGTCGCCGCCGTTAGCCGGCAGTTTGCTGATACGCAGCGCATGGTAGACCCGCATGCTTAGCGCAAAGTTAGCAACGCGAACGCCGCCTGGCGCGTATGCGCTCACTCGCCACTAACTTTGCGCGATCACTCTGCTTCTCCACGACAGCCCCATTCAATTACCTCGGGGATCGCCGCGCGAGGCGGCGATGTTCCGGGACAACGCGATGAAGCAAGGTGACGCCATGAATCAAGACACGACCACGAGAGCGACAGGGACGTACCGGCCCTATGTCGATTGCCTGCTCGACGAATTCGAATCGCGGGCCGACCGGCCGGTTATCCGCTACGAAGGAACGAACGTGACGGGCCGCGCGCTGCGCAGCGCCATTTACCGCTACGCACGGGCGCTCGAGGCGCTCGGCGTCGACCGAGGCTCGCTCGTCGCGCTCTTCGCGCCCAACCGGCCCGAGGCGATCGCCATCCGTTACGCCGCCAACCTGATCGGCGCAGCAGCGATCTACCTGCCCGCGCTCGCGGATGCCGACCGGCGCGCGGCCCTGCTTGCGCGAATGGCGCCCGCGCTGCTGGTGGTCTTTCCGGAGACCGCCCGCCTTTTACCCGACACGCCCGCCACGACGCCGCTTCGCGTGATGCAGGTCGGCTTCGGCAACGCGGCGACGCGTCTGGACGTGCTCGCCAATGCGCAGCCCGACAGGCCACTGCAGGGACGCAACACGCCAGACGAACTCGCGGTGATCGTTTCCTCGGGCGGCACGACGGGCGTGCCCAAATGCAGCTGCCGTTCGTTCGCAGCCTGGTCGGCGCTCGTGAAGGCGCCGCGCGACGAACAACGGCGTCAGCTCGTCAACGGTCCGCTCGCCTACCTGTCACAGGTGCTCGTCGATACCACGCTGGGCGCGGGCGGCACGGTCGTCCTCGAGCGCCGCTACAACCCAGCCGCCACGCTTGCCGCGATCGAAGTCGAACGCATCACCGATCTCCTGCTCGTCGAACCTCAGTTGTTCGAAACGATGGATCATCGCGACGTCCCCTTTCGCGACCTCTCCTCGCTGCGCTCGATCGCGCATGTGGGCGGATCGGCGCCGGCCGTGCTTCGCCGCCGCGCAATCGAACGGTTCGGCCCCGTGCTCACGCATTTTTACGGCGCGAGCGAGGCGGGGATCGTCAGCGCGCTGGCGCCTCACGAATCGGCTTCGAAGCCGGCGCTGCTCGACTGCGCGGGGCGCGTGCGCGCCGGCGTCGATGTGCAATTTCGGCGTACTGACGGCACGCTCGCGGCGCCTGGCGAGCCGGGGAAGATCGAGGTGCGCTCAGCGGCGGTTGCAAAAGGCTACTGGAATCAGCCTGAAGAAGCGGCCCTGAAATTCCGCAACGGATGGTGCCTCACGGGCGATATGGGTTTCATCGACAAAGCAGGCTACCTCCACGTACTGGGGCGCGCGCAAGACATCAGGCGAATCGCCGGCCGCACGATCGCTCCCGTCGATATCGAAGATGTCCTCTGCCGCTTGCCCGACGTGCGCTTTGCGACCGCCTTTGCCAGCAGTGACGCGTTCAGCGACGACCTGTGGCGTGCCGTCGTCGAGCCATGGGCCGGGCGTCGAGTAGACGTGGCGCGATGCCTGCGCGCGCTCGATGCGGCCTTCGGCGAAACGGTTGCGAGTCAGGTCCGCCTCACGCAAAGCCGCGCCATTGCGCAGACCGAACAGGGGAAGGTGGACCGCATGGCGATCATGCGGGCGGCGCCGTCGCACGCCTCGGAAGCGCTCTGCCACGCCGTCGTTCGGCTCCAGCCTTCTTGCTCCATCACTCTGGGCTAACTTTCGGCCCGTACGATGACAATCATCGACGCACCCGCAAGAATACGTTGCCTACTTTCCTCACCTTTGGAGAACTGCCATGAAAAACCTTATCTCTGCTGCATCGCTCAGTGCCGCCCTTGTTGCCGGTCTCTGCGCTTCCCCGCTCGCGCTTGCGGACACCGCAAAACCCGTCACTGCAGTCTCGCCCGCGAAGATGACCTGCTCCGACTTTCTCGCCGTGGACGATGCCTACAAACCGGCACTCGTCTACTGGATCTCGGGCGTCGACAAGCTCGGCGTGAGCGAAACCGTGACGACGGTCGTGGATGTCGCGACGCCGGTGGCCGCCGTGGTCGGCGAATGCCAGAAGGCGCCGCACGCCCCGCTTGCAAACAAGGTGCACGACCTCTACAAGGGCGGCCGCCTCGCGCTGTTCCAGCATAGCTAAGCGTCTGCCGCACACCCGTTTTCGCAGGAGCCGTCATGAAGCTCAACGCTGACCAGAAAAGCGCCCTGATCCAGGCCTCGAAGCTTGGTATCAACTGTATCGACGCGACCATTCTCCAACTGAAGGCCGAATGTCCCGACGCCTTCCATTCACAGAGAACGTTGCGCAAGCGCCAGTTCCATCACCGGCCCGCCTCGGACGCGCCGCATTTCAGCTTCGTTGTGAACCGCAATGCGTAACTGCGTAATCGCGTTCGATCCCGGATTTTTTCCGTCGGCAGCACGATCGAACGCGAGTTTTCCAACGCGAACGATTTCAAACATTTAGATTAACGAAGTATTACGCATTCCGATCAAGCCGTAGCCGGCACTCAAGCGCGAACGCTGTCATTCGCGCGCCTCGCTCCCGTCTGCTGAGGGCGTGCCCGCTTGCTCGTCGCGGGCGGCCAGGTCGATGGTCCAACCGAACCCCCGAATATTGCGTATCACGTCATGGCCGAACTTCTTGCGCACGCCGTGAATGAGCACCGCCACAGCATTGCTCTCCACTTCTTCGCCCCAGCCATACAGCCGGTCCTCCAGCTGGGCGCGAGAGAGGATCATGCCGGGGCGCTCGAGCAGCGCCGCCATGAGCGCAAACTCGCGCGCGGACAGTACGTCGCGCTGCCCCCTGTAGCAGAGTTCATGCTTATCCAGATTCAGACTCAACGTTTCGTCGCCGAGCACAGAAACCGCTGCGCCCGCGTGCCGGCGTATCACGGCGCGAATGCGCGCCAGCAGCTCGGAAGTGTTGAAGGGCTTGAGCAAGTAATCGTCGGCACCGATGTCTAGACCGCGAATACGGGTCTCGATGTCGTCGCGAGCCGTCACGATGAGCACCGGCGTCGTGCAACCGCGCCCTCGCGCGGCAGCGAGAACGTCGATCCCATCGGAGCCCGGCAGACCCAGGTCCAGCAACACGATCGAATACGCGTTGCCCACCACCGCCTCCCTCGCCTGCGCGCCGTCCCGGATCCAGTCCACGCTGTAGCCGGCGTCCTTCAACGCACGCATCAAGCTTTGGCCGATATCGATGTCGTCTTCAACGATGAGGATTCGCATGATCAATCATCCGCATGAATGGGCCGCGCCAAGGCGGGCGTTCGCCCGCGCACGCGCGATTGTGATCCGGCGACGCGGGCAAAGGCAAGCGCCCGATAGCATCCAACCGCGCGCTTCGCGGCGGCGTATCGTCCCCATAATCTGATATCGTTGGCGCACGCGCCAGCATTGCCGGCGCGGCGGCGGGCCGCACTGCGCCGCTGGCTAACGCGGGACGAACCGTCATGCTCATGAAAGCCAGATCTCTCAGCACCCAGCTGATCGTCTCGCTGGGCCTGCTGCTCTCCGTCTTCGGAATCGTGCAAGGCGTGACCTCCTACCGGCTCGCTCTCGTCGGCGTGAATGCCCTGCTCGACGATCGGCTCTCGAACGTCGCGGGTCGCATTCGCGACGTGTACGAGGCCGCCATTCCGCGCCGCTCCCCTGGCTCCAGCAACGCCGACGACATCGTCGTCGTCGTTTGGACTGCTGAACACAAGTCCTCGCCCACCCGCACCACCGACAGCGCCGTCGAGTTCGACCGCAATTCGCCCACGGGCTTCTCGGAGCAATACGCCGCCAACGAAGCGTGGCGCGTGTATACGCTCGTCACCTATAACGAGGTGATACAGGTCGGCCAACGCATGTCGGTGCGCGTGCGCATGGCACAAGACAGCGCCGCACGCGCGCTGACGCCTGTTTACCTGCTGATTCCGGCCGTGTGGATCGCGGTGTACCTTTGCGTGCGCCGTGCATTCCGGGTACTCGACCGGCTCGGACGCCGCGCCCAGGCAATCGATTCGACGAGTCTCGAGGCCCTGCCGGACGAAGGCCTGCCCATCGAGCTGCGTCCGTTCGTCAGCTCGATCAACCGCATGATCGAGCGGCTCGACGGATCGATGCGGCTCGAACGCGATTTCATTTCCGATGCCGCCCATGAGTTGCGTACCCCGCTCACCGCGCTGAAATTGCAGGCCGACAATCTGCAAGGCGACATTGCTCCGCAAAACCGCGAGCGCTTCCAGGCACTGCGGCGGGGAATCGAACGCACGAGCACACTCGTCGCCCAGCTGTTGCAGCTGGCGCGCGCGGATGCGCAGATGACGTCTGCGCCGAGCGCTTCGATCGACGTGACGCAAGTCGTTGCTTCAGTCGTCTCCGAGCTGCTGCCCATCGCCAACCAGAAGCGGATCGATATCGGCGCGAGCGAATTGACGCCGGCGCGCATCTGCGCAACCGAGTCGGACCTGCGCGCCGTGGTCAAGAACCTGATCGGCAACGCGCTGCGCTACACGCCCGACGGCGGCTCCGTCGATTTGCGCGTGCTCGCCGCGAATGGGCAGGCACGCATCGAAATTGCCGACACCGGACCCGGCATTCCCGAAGCGGCGCTTCCGCGTGTATTCGACCGGTTCTTTCGCGTGAACCATGGCGTAGAGGGCAGCGGTCTCGGGCTCGCGATCGTACTCGCGATCGTGACACGCTACGGCGGTCGCGTGACCCTCGAGAATCGCCATGACGGCGTGACGGGGCTGCGAGCCATCGTGGAAATGCCGCTTCTCGCCAAGGATGGCGCGCACTGCGCAGAGGCGCCCTGACGTCCTGGCGCGCCGAGCTTGCGCAGCGGGCCGATGGGCCGGGACGCCTCGCATCGGGTCTTCGGTTTGGCTCCTGCTAACTCACGACTCATTCTGCTTCGCGATGATGCTTCTCATCGACGGCTCGCCGTCCCTGTTCAAGGAGAAGCATCATGTTCGCCAAACTCGTCAGCAAACTCGAAGCGCACTTCGCCGCTGTGGAAGCTCGACAACGCGAGGCTTACCTCGCCTCGTCCACTGATCTTGCAGAACTCGAGCGCCGCAACCGGTATTTCGATGCGCACCACAATCCGTTCGCGCCTTACTACGTCGATGAGCAAATCGACTGGCGGCATTGACGCGCGACGAGTCATAACTCACGTCTAACTTTCGCGCGTCAGCATGCTATCCGTGCACTGACTGGACACTTCCATCATGAAACCCTCACGAACCGCCTGCCTCGTCTTATCCGCCTGCATCGTCGCCCTCGGACTGGGCGGGTGCGCCGTCATTCCGCCAACGGGCCCAACCGTGGTCGCATTGCCGCCAAAGGGCAAGCCGCTGGGCGAATTCCAGCAGGAGGACTATGCATGCAGGAACTACGCCTTCCGCACGGACGGCGCAGCCCAACCCTCGGCGAGCCACGACGCGCTGGGTAGTACAGCGATCGGCACGGCAGGCGGCGCGGCGGCGGGAGCGCTGTTAGGCGCCGCGGCGGGCAATGCCGGTGTTGGCGCAGCGATTGGCGCCGGCGCGGGTTTGCTGCTTGGGAGCGCCGTCGGCGCCAATAACACCCAGGCGAGTTCCGCGAGCTTGCAGGCCAGTTACGACGCGGCTTACTCGCAATGCATGGCGTCCAAGGGCAATAGCATTTCGCAGCCGGCCGTCTACGCAACTGCGCCCATGTATGCGCCGCCCCCCATGCTGGCGCCGGCGCCGGTTGTCTATGGCTACCCGCGCTCCTTCACCTACTGGGCGTACTGAGGGCCCTCACAATGTCCAAGACCATCGTTGTTGCAATCAGTCAGTCCGATGCGTTCCTCGCGGCGGCGCTCGACACAGCCAGAAATTGCGATGCGCATATTGTCGCCGTGCATATCGTCGATTTGACGCCCTGCTTCAAGGGGATAGGCGACCACCTGGACTACGGCCTGATCGCGGGCGCAATGGAAGAAGGCGGCCGCGAGACGCTGGCCCGCGCGATGCGGATACTCGAATGCAATCGACACGGTGCGCAAGCGCGCATGGTGATATCACCGATGTCCGGTTCGACCATCGGCCGCCAGATCGCCGCGGTTTGCGACGCAGCCGGTGCCGAGCGCGTTCTTCTGGGAATTCGCAAACCGGGTTGGTGGCGCTTCATGAATGAGGATGTCGCTGCAACCGTGCAGCGCCAAACGAGCACACCCGTACAGATCGTCGTCACATCACGCTCCGCGCCCGCTGTTCATCGCTCGCTCCGGCACAGCCATCAACACCCACAATCAGGATGGGTTCGCTGACCGAGGTTGCAGGGGCGAACCGGTTTGGCGACACTACGCCTGCCGTTGCGAAACGCTGCAGGTAACGGCACGCAGTGCACATCCCGCACAAGCCGTCCGGAACGCACAACGAACGCAGCGCCGCAAGCACGGAAAAAGGCCTCATGAAGCTTCTAGTCGCGACCTATGGCACCGAAGGCGATGCGCGCCCGTTCGCCGCGCTGTGCCGTGGCTTGATGGACGCCGGGCACGACGCGCACCTGCTCGCCGATGCGGCCACGCTGGGCAGCGCCCACGCACTCGGCGTGCCGGCCACCGCGCTCGCCGGCGACATTCGCGGCATGCTGCGCCCGGACCACGCCATCGCCGGTGTCGTCGAGAAAGGCGGCGGCTTCAACGAGACCGCACGCGCGCTCGCGAAAATCGCCAACGAAAACGCGCAGTCGTGGATGCGCACCCTCGTCGAGGCCGGCGAGGGTTGCGACGCCATTCTGGTTGCGGGCCTGGCCGCGTTCGTGGGGCTTTCCGCGGCCGAATATCTGGGCGCGAAAGGCATCGGCGCAGGCATGATCCCGCTCACGCCCACGGCGGCCTTTCCCTCGGCGTTCTTGCCGCCCAGATGGGTGCCGCGCGTGTTCAACCGTGCGAGCCACGGCCTGGTGAACGGCATGCTCTGGAAGGCGTTCCGCGACCAGACCAACGTCGCGCGCGCGATGTTCGGCCTGCCGCCGCGCAAGGCGGTCTGGAAGGACCACCCGATGGTTTATGGCATCTCGCCAAGCCTGCTCGCCGCGCCCGCCGACTGGCCCGCCAACGCGCATCTTTGCGGGCAGTGGCTGGCGCCGAGCCCGGCCTGGACGCCGCCGCCCGCGTTGGCGCACTTCCTCGCTGCGGGCGAAGCGCCCGTCTATATCGGCTTTGGCAGCATGACGGGTTTCGACACTGCGCGCTTGCTGGCCGCGCTGATCGAAGCCATGCAGGGCCGGCGCGCACTCTTCTACCCGGGCTGGAACGGCATCGATCCCAACGCGCTGCCCGAAAACTTCTTCGTTGTCGGCGACACGCCGCACGACTGGCTGTTCCCGCGCACCGCTGCCGTCATTCATCACGGCGGCTCCGGCACTTCGCACTCCGCAACGCGTGCGGGCGTGCCTTCCATCGTGACGCCGTTCGCGGGCGACCAGTTCTTCTGGGCGCAGCGCCTGCGCGAGGCGGGCGTCGCACCGGTGGCCGTCGATGGGCGCGAGCCCAGCGCCAAAGCGTTCGCGAGCGCGCTCGACTTTGCCGCCAGCGAAACGGTGCGAAGCCGTGCCCGCGCATTAGGCAAAACGATGCGTGCGGAAAACGGCGTGGAGAATGCGGTAGCGACCCTCGAGCGCATCGTCGCCGTCGACGTGCGCGAGGGAGCCTGAAGCTAGCCGGTCAGCGAGGCCGCAATCGCCTTCCTGAACGGCATGAGCCGGGAAGCGGCGCGCAGCATGAAGTCGCGCGCCAGTTTGGCGGGCGCGGTGTTGTTCGTATAGACATCAGTGATGAAGCGGGTCGCGAGATAGAGCGGCCGGGTCGCGCGGCGATGCTGCGTTTCGTAGCGTTGCAAGACCTGTAAGGCACCGATGTCGAAGCCGCTATTTTTCGCCTCGATAATTCGGTTACCTAATGTTTCCACGCCGAGCAGACCAAAATTGAAACCATGCGCGGTCACCGGATGCATGCCGACCGCGGCGTCGCCCACGACCGCGAAGCGTGTCCCGACAAAACGCTCCGGATAGACGGCCACGAGCGGATAGACATGCCGCGTGCTCGCCAGCTTCATCGCGCCTAGCCTGCGCATGAAACGTTGCTCGATATGCCGCGCGAATTCGTCGGGCTCGAGCGCTGCGATCTCATTGACCTGGCCCACGGGCAGCGTGAGCACGACCGACGACTGATGCGCGTTCGTCGAACGCTGCGTATTCATGGGAAGCAACGCGAGCGTTTGCTCGTACCCGAACCATTCCCACGCCGCGTGCTCGTGCGGCGCCTCATGCGTCATGCGGCAAACCAGCATGGCCTTGCCGAAATCGTGCATGTTGGCGGCAATGCCCATCATCTTGCGCGTGGCCGAAAAGCGGCTGTCCGCGGCGACGATCAACTTCGCCGAGAGCGTCTCGCCGCTCTCCAATGTCACGCTCGCCAGATCCTCGCCGGCTTTCACGCCGCTGACCTTTTGCGCCGCGAGCAGCGTCACGTCGCCGTGCTCTGCCGTGCTTTGGCGCAGCGCCTCATAGGCAGCCTTGCGAATCAGGTGATTGGAGACCAGCCAGCCCAGCTCCGTGTGCCCGCTCAGTTCGTGCCCGATCTCGAGCGCCCCCGGCGAGGGACCGTTGAACACCTTGGCGCTGCACAGCGGAGCACGCGCGTGCGCTTCAATGCGATCCCAAAGCCCGAGCTTGTGCATCAAGCGCACCGACTTCTGCGTCAGCGCGATCTCGCGCCCGTCGAACTGCGGCTCGCTGATGTCGGCGAGACACTGCTGCTCGACCATGACGATCTTGAGGCCAGAACCACTGAACGCGCGCGCAAGACATAGCCCCACCGGCCCGGCGCCCACAATAACGATATCTGCTTGCATGAATCGAACGATTTGAAACTGACTCAAACGACCTGATCAATCTTTGCGATGCCGCGTTCGCGCAACCCTTCGACCATGAGCGCGTCCATCGACTTCACATGCCACGCGAACCATTCGCGCAGTTCACCCACCAGTTGCCGGCCCGTTTCGAAGCGCCCCTCGTCGGCAACTTGCCTGCGCACTTCGCCGGCCACGTTCAGCACGTGCCGATGCTGGCCCGCATGGCAATGGCGCGGACCGAAGTGCATTTCCTGCATCCACGCTTCTTCCTGCGCGAAATGCTGCTTCGTATGGGCGACCCATGCGTCGAACGCGCCGAGCCATGTTTCGTCGCTCGCGTGCGCGAGCGCGTCGAGCAGCACGACGAACTCGGCATGCATCGTATCGGTCATGGGTTCGCCCAGTTGCAGATCGGGCGTAAGCGTTGGCGAAGGGCGCGACGCGTGTGAGGTCATAGAGGAAGGTGGCGGCATTCAGCAGCGCTCTGAAATGCCCTCGCGGGCAAATTTTCACGATACCGGGGCATAGGGGATGGCGCGCTGATTTTTGGCAAATGTCGCACGATCGGTCACTGAGGCCGATGGACGCGGCGTGCCCGCATGGAAGCGGTCAGACGAAGGAGATGTCGTTTCGGGCTCAGCGCGGATCGCGCGGACCGCAAATATGGAAGGATGCGAGGAGAAGTGCCGCAGGCGTAAAAACATGAAGCCGCGCGGCGCGCGGCTCAAACCAGTTCAGCGAGATTGACGAGGGCGCGGTCGCCGTCGGATTGTGCTTCGTTTTCGGCGCGGAACGTCTTCTCGCTATAAGCGATGACCTTGAACCCGCCGCCTGCCGAACGCTCGATGGTGATACCCCAGTGCCAGCCGCCTTCCTGTTCGAATACGTGCAGTCTCGGACTCGATGGTTGGCTCGGCGATTGAAAAATATTCATGTGAAGCCTCCCGTAGTGGGAATATCGTCTCGGACGATTGCCTGGATACGAATCAGTCTAAAAACCTCCGTGCTGCGACGCAATACGGAATTACGTGGACGTGAGAACCCTGATGCGCGGCGCTTTATTCGAGAATTACCCTGGTTATGATTCGACGCGTGGCAACCGCAAATGCCGCCATCGCAAACGCCGGGACAGCAATGTTCGCTTATCGCAGCGCGTTTTAAGGCGCGCGTGCCGGAATCGTCGAACTGAACGACATGGGAGACGCGACTATGACCGATGACGAACGCGCCATTCGCGAGCTCGTGCAGACCTGGATGGACGCCAGCCGCGCGGGCGACACAGCCAAAGTGCTAAGCCTGATGACCGACGACGTGGTGTTCACGGTGCCCGGCCAGGAGCCGTTCGGCAAAGCCGGGTTCGCTGCGGCCTCCGAGGCGCAGCAAGCCATGCGCATAGAGGGCACGGCGGAGATCGTGGAGCTGCAGGTGATGGGGGACTGGGCTTTTCTGCGCAATCGCATCGACATTTCCATCACGCCGCCGGGTGCAACCGAGCCGATGCGGCGTGCGGGCTACACGCTCACGCTCGTGCGCAAGGATGCGAGCGGGCGCTGGCTGCTCGCGCGCGACGCCAATCTTGTGGCGCCGAAGCCATAAATCCGCTTGAGCGCGCCTGGTCGCCGGTCTTGCGCACACGCACTTGCTTTCATCACTGAAAGAAAAGAATCCCGCCCGACAAGCCTCGCAGCGTTGCGCCCCTTTTTTCAATCAGAAAACCTTATCGATTCCTTCAGTTTATTGAGTTTCCCTTAATCGTGCGCTTGCGGCAAAGTGACGCTCATACGCTCGGAGCCCCTCCTTGAACCAACGCATCGATCCCTCCCTACTAGCTGCGCCCGACCTGTCGTACGCCACGTTGCACTCGGGCATTGCCCTGCCGTTTCTCGAGCGCGGCGAAGGCGAGCCGCTGCTGTTCGTCCACGGATCGCTCTGTGATTACCGTTACTGGATGCCGCAGCTCAATGGCCTCTCCGAGCATTTCCGCTGCATCGCGCCGAGCCTGAGCCACTACTGGCCCGCTGCTGACGCCTGCATCCAGGGCGACTTCGGTTGGGAAAGCCACGTCACCGAGCTGGCCGATTTCATCACCGCGCTCGGCCTGGAATCGGTGCACCTCGTGGGTCACTCGCGTGGCGGCTGCGTGGCGTGGCATCTCGCGCGCCGCTATCCGCGGCTCGTGCGCACGCTGGTGCTGGCCGACCCGGGCGGCCCGCTCTCGCGCGTGGACAACGACGACGCCGCGCTGCCGCCCGCCACCAACGCGCTGCGCACGCGCGCAGCCGACCTCATCCATGCCGGCGACGTCGAAGCGGGGCTCGAGTTGTTCGTCGACTCCGTGAGCGTGCCGGGCGCCTGGAAGAAGGGCTCGGCGGCGTTTCGCCAGATGGCCATCGCCAACGCCACGACCCTGCCCAAGCAGTTGCAGGACCCGCTGCCGCCCTATGCACCGCGCGCCGCCGGCGAGATCAAGTGCCGCACGCTGCTCATCGACGGCCAGCGCAGCCCGCTCATGTTCCGCAACAACGTCGAAGCGCTCGAAGAGTGGATCGCGTTCGCGCGGCGCGTGACGATCAAGGGCGCCACGCACGGCATGAACGGCACGCACCCCGACCTCTTCAACACTCACGTGCATACCTTCATCACGCAGGGTTGAGACCCGCCTCGCGCGCCGATCGACTCACCCGGCAATCAATCGCTCGAACAGATCGGCGTCACCCATCTGTCCACCCTTGAGCATGAGTTCCAGGCCGTCAAGACGGGCCTCATCGGCGTGAAGGCGGCATAGCGCAACGCCCGGCGCGAGCGACGCGCGATACGAAAGCGCCCGCGCCCCGAGCGCACGCACGGCGAAACTCGACGTATCGCCGCCCGCCACACCCACCCGGCGCACCGGTGCACGCCGCAGCACGCCGTCCAGCAATGCGCCGCATGCAAGCGCCAGCGCGTTTCGCCGGCCTTCGGCAGCCGCTTCGACGCGTGTGCGCTCGGTATAGGCCAGGACGTTGCGTCCCTGTGCAAGCGCAGCCCCAATCACATTGATCTGTTCGCGCAGATACGCCTCGCCTTCTCGTTCGCCGATCATGCGTAAGGGCTCGAGGGGCACGCGCAGGTACGAAATCGCCGCTTCGATCTGGGCTTGCGTGCGCGGTGAAAGGCTCCCCGCCAGCACGAAAACGGGTCCTTGCGCGGGCGCCACCGGCTCGCCGTTGCACGGCGCAGCGCCTGGGCGCGCATCGTCCGCCAGCACCCACGCCTGCGCAACACTGCTGGCCCCAACGGCCAGCAAGGGCCGTTGCGCGGCGCAATCTCGCATCAACCGCCCTATCGCGCGTAAATGCGCTTGATCTTGCACGTCGAACAGCAACGCATCGGGCCTCGGCCCCAACGCCTCTTCAACACGCGCCATCAGCACACGCTCGCCTGACGCATAGGCGCGCCAGTCGACCGATACGACATCCTCCAGGCCTTGAGCACGCAAATGTCGACGTAAATCCGCTTCGTGCATCGGCGTGACCGGGTGCCGGCTCATGGTTGGATGCCGGTCGATGCGATATACCGGCAGGCGGCCGTCCGCCCCCGTCGCCGCAAACAGCTGGCCGAACACGCAGTAACGCTGTAAATCGGGCTGCCCGCCCACCACCATCCGCAACGGGTGCGCGAAATGCGCCCCCAGCGAGCGCACCGCGACGCCAATACTGCCCACCTCCGGCGCGCTGTCGAATGTGGAGCACACCTTGTAGTGCATCACGCGCACGCCTAGCGCGGCAAAGCGCGCGCCCACCGCATCGAGTTCCTGGCGCATGGCCGCCGGCGCCATCGAGCGCGCCGCCCCCGCCACGCCGATCGCATCAAGCGTTCCAGCACGGGCGACACACGAATCATCAGGTATGCGAAGAAATAGCCTCGTGCGCAGGCCCGCCCGTGCGAGATGCGCTAGCGTGTCCGTCGCGCCGGTAAAATCATCGCCATAAAACGCGTAGGCGGGCGCGCTCATCGTCGTGCACCGAAGAACTGCAGCGCGCGCTGCAATGCGGGCCGCTCTCGTGCGTAAGTGTCGACATCGACGCCCGCCTCGATCGCCGCCCAGGCCTCGCGCACGCTCGTCACGCCTGCCGCCGCGCCGTCCGGATGCGCGAGTATGCCGCCACCGCACATGAACAGCAGGTCTGCATTCGGCACCGCGTCGCAGGTCGCGCGCGCGGTGCCCGCCCATTGCCCCGACGAAAACGCGGGCATTACCGCGTCGTCGAACGCGCGCGTGAGCGGCGTCGCGCAGTCGCGGGCCGACTCGACCACCTCCGCATCGCACTGCGCGAATTTTCCGCCGAGTCCGTGCACATGCATATGATCGACGCCCGCGAGCCGCCAAAGTGTTTGATAAGCCTGAAACGATATGCCGAGCGCGGAATCGCGCGACATCATGCCGTAGCCGTTGCGGTGCGCGTGCAGCACGAGCGGCGTGGCCCGGCGCAGCGCCTGGATGGCGGAGAAGCCGCACCAGTTTATGCTCGCCATCACGCACGCGCCCCCTTCGCGCTCCACGAGGTCGGCGTGGCGGCGCATGGCGTCGAGTTCGTCGGTGATATTGAAGGCGATCATCACGTTGCGGCCGGTGCGCTCGCGATAGCGCCTCACTTCGTTCATCACGGCGCGTATGCGCGCTTCGATTGGGGCGTGTGCCGGGTTCGCACACACTTCGTCGTCCTTGATGAAATCGACGCCCGCCTCGCACAGGCCGCGCACGAGCGAGGCGGTCTCCATTGCATCCATGCCGACGTTGGGCTTGATGATGGTGCCGATTACCGGTCCGCGCGTCACGCCGGTCAACTCGCGCGTGCCGCGCACGCCATGGCGCGGCAGTTCGAACCGCGCGCGATAGCCGGCCGGGAGCCTTAGCGAGAGCAGGCGCATGCCGGTCGTTTCGCCGAGATCGTACAAATTGCCCGCTACGGTAGCCGCCAGCGTTGGCAGGTTCGCGCCGATATTCGCAAGAGGAAACGAGAGCGTCACGTGCGCGCGCCGGTACGGTCCGTCCACGCCCTCACGCGCAAGCCATGCGCTCGCGAGGCTCGGTTGCCGCACCGCTTCGATCTCGTCGACTCGCACCACCGTCGCGCGGCTGCGCTCGCGCAGCGCATCGGTTTCGTTGTGCACGCGCACGAACGTGCCGCTCGACTGCTCCCCGGCCATCACGTCGGCCACGCGCGCAGGATCGAGCGGCGTTTCGATCAGGTAGTCGGCTTCGAGACGATCTGCGCCAACGGCTTCGATACCGGCGCTCATAGCGCCGCCAGATCGGGGAACGCGCGCACCGGCTCGCTGCCGTCCCAGCCCGCAGACTGCGCGCGGATGAGATCGAAGAGCTTGCCCTTCGGCCCCGCCACCTCGGAAAGCTCGATCACGGTGCCCGGATGGGTTTGCGTGTCGAAGTAGACGAAGCGCCCGTTGCGCCCCACTTCGCCGCTCATCGCCACCTTGAAGCCCAGACCCTGCAGGCGCTCGAGATCGGCGTCGAAGTTCGTGGTCCAGTAGGCGTTGTGCTGCAGGCCCGTGTGGCCCGCTGCGAGAAAATCGCGGTACATGGAGGGCGCGTCATTGCGCGTCTGGATCAGTTCGACCTGCAATGGCCCTGAGTTCGCGAGCGCCACCGAGTTGTGCACCTCGTAGGCCTCGCCGCGATAGCGGTAATTCTCGATCGGCACGCGTTCGTTGTAGAACCAGGGGCCCACGCCGAGCACGCGGCTCCAGTAGTCCATGGCGGCTTCGATGTCGCGCACGACATAACCGGCCTGCCGAATCTCGCCGAAGAAGCGGCTCATAACACTCTCCACACTGCTGCAAGGATTGAAGGACGAGCGCCACCGAGGCGTTGCGCACTTGCATGCACGACGCCTTCGACAACAGCCCGCAACGGTTGGGTTAGAGAAAGCCGGTGGAAATCCAGGGAATGGCGGCGATCAGCACGAGACCCACGAATAGCGCGCACATATAGCCCACAATCGGTTTGATGCCGGCATCGGGATTGACCTTGCTGATGGCGCACGCCGAGTAGTAGCCCACGCCGAACGGCGGCGAAAAGAGCCCGAGCCCCATCGAGAGAATCACGACGATGGCGTAGTGGATCTCGTTCACGCCCGCCGTGCGCGCAATCGGAAACAGCAGCGGCCCGAACAGCACGATGGCCGGAATGCCTTCGAGCACGCTGCCGAGCAGTGCGAACACAAGAATCGAAACCGCAAGGAATCCATACGATCCGCCGGGCATCGCCCCCATCAGTTGCGCGAGATCCTGTGAGAAGCCCGATTGCGTGAGCGCCCAGGCCATCGCTGTCGCACAGCCGATGATGAAGAGGATTGCGCCCGAAAGCGTGGCGGCGTCCACCAGCATGCGGCCGAGCCGCCGCCATTCGAAGCGCCGGTAGACCAAGAGGCCGATCACCATCGTGTACGCGATGCCGATGGTCGACACTTCGGTCGCGGTCGCCACGCCTTCGACCACGGCGGCGCGAATCACGAACGGCAGCGCGAGCGCGGGCGCGGCGATCACGAGCATGCGGCCAATCTCGCGGCGCGAGAAACGCTGCGCGCCGCTCAGGTCCTCCTTGCGATAGCGCCACGACACCACGGTGCACAGGATCACGGCGAGCAACGCCGCGGGCACCATGCCCGCCGTGAAAAGCGCCGAGATCGACAACCCCGTGACCGAGCCGATCGTGATGAGCACGATGCTCGGCGGAATCGTCTCGCTCTGTGCGCCCGTGGTGGCGAGCAGCGCAACGAGATCGCCCTCGTTTGCGCCGCGCTTTTTCATCTCGGGAAAGAGCACCGGGGCGATGGCGGCCATGTCCGCGACCTTCGAACCGGAAATGCCCGACACCAGATACATCGCGCCGATCAGCACGTACGAGAGGCCGCCATGCAAATGCCCGACCAGCCCCGCGAGAAATTCGATCATCGCTCGCGCCATGCCCGTCATTTCGATCAACAGCCCCAGAAACACGAAGAGCGGCACGGCGAGCAGCACGAGATGCGACATGCCTTCGTCCATGCGGCCGACCATCACTTCCATCGGCGTGAACGTCGTGAGGCTCAGGTAGCCAAAGGTCGCGAGCGCGAACGAAAAGCCGATCGGCACGCCGGAAAAGATGCCGATCGCCACCACGCCCACGAAAAAGATGACGAGGTTGAGCTTGCCGAGCGACTGCAGCCAGGGACCGGCCTGCACCGCCAGCACGCCAATCGCGACGGCGAGCGCCAGCATCGCCAGCACGTCGCGCGCTCGGCCCACCTGCGCAAGCCGAAGCAACCCGACGATCAGCATGAGCGCAGTGCCGATGGGCAGCGCGGCAGCGCGCCAGGCGTCGCTGATCTGCAGTGCCGGGGTCAGGATGGGCACCTCACCCGAGGCAAAATCGAATGCCGGTTGCAGCAGCAGCGCGAGAAACGCGATCGAGGCGCAGATCGCGAAGGTATCGACGAACGCGCGAGCACGCGGCGACAGACGTCCGACGAACGCCGTCATGCGCATATGCTCGCCGCGTCGCAACGCGAGCACCGCGCCCAGCATGGCAAGCCACATGAACAGAATGCCGGTGAGTTCGTCAGACCAGACGAAGGGCGCGTGAAAGGCGTAGCGCGAGATCACGCCGGCAAGCAGCACTACGATCTCCACGGCGAGAAGCGCTGCCGCGCACACCTCCACGAGCGTGACGAGCGCGCGGTCGAACACGCGCAGCGCGCGCCGCCATGCGCTCTTCGAAGCGCTCGCACTGGCGGCCTCCATCGCGTCGGCTTCGGCCGGGTGCAATGCCTGATCGGTCATGATGCTGGGTCCTCGCGCCGTTTCGCGGCTCAATCGTTTCACCACCGCACTCTCACGCGAGCTTGCCCACGGTCTGCTCGAGCAGGTCCCACGCCTGATTGCCGAAGCGGCCCTGCCACTGCGCGTAGAAGCCCGCCTGGCGCAACGCCGTGCGGAACGTCTCGGGCGCGGGCTGGTTGATCGCGAGCCCCTTGCTCTTGAGGTCGGCCACTGCGGCGCCATTGAGCTTCGCCACATCCTGGCGCTGCCTGATCGCCGCCTGGTTGAAAGCGTCGCTCACCACGCCTTGCAGGTCCTTCGGCAAGCGCTGCCAGGCGCGCGGGTTGAGCACGAACCAGTAGCCGTCCCAGATGTGATTGGTCAGCGAGCAATACTTCTGGACTTCGTACAGTTTGGCGACCTGCACGATGGGCAACGGGTTTTCCTGTGCATCGACGATATGCGTCTGCAGCGACGAATACACTTCGCTGAACTGAAGACTTGTAGGCGCGGCGCCGAGTCCCTTGAACATGTCGATGGAAAGCGGGCTCACCGGCACGCGGATCTTGAGCCCCTTCATGCTCTGCGCGCTCGTGATCGGACCGCTGCTCGTGGTGGTCTGACGAAAGCCGTTGTCCCACATTTTCTCGAACGATTCGAGGCCGGCGCGGCGCATCGCGTCGCGAGCGAACGCGCCAAGCGAGCCGTCCATCGCCTTCCATACCTGGTCGTAGTCGCTGAACGCGAAGCCAACGGCATTGATCGCCACCGCGGGCGCGAGCGTCGAAACCACCAGCGACGACGGCGTGAACATTTCGATGCCGCCGCTGCGCACCTGCGCGAGCATGTCGGTGTCGCCGCCAAGCTGGTTGTTCGGGAAGATGCGGATCTCCATGCGCCCCTTCGACGCGTCCTTCACCTGATTCGCCGCTTCCTGCGCGCGAATATTGAGCGGATGTGTGAGCGGCAGGTTATTGCCGTACTTGAAGACGAATTCGGGCGCCGAAGCGGCGCGGACGATGGCGGGAAAGCCGAGTGCGCCGGCCACCGGCGCCGCGGCGGCGGCACGCAGCAACGCGCGCCTCACCTGGTTGGTCATGACGTGTCTCCAAACACTATTGTCGTGTAGATGATGGCCTTGCAAAGTCCATCAAAAACCATCATTCCATCCGCGCTTCGCTTTGCCCTATCATCGTCGTGTGCAGCGGCGCGATAGCTGCAAGACTATGTGGCGCAAGAAACGCTGTCAAATCGCGCAACTGATGGTTTTTGATTGATTTCCGATCGGAACGACGTCATGTCAGAAACGATTTCGCCGCTCGCGGCACGTGCGCGCATACCCGACGTGGCGCGGGCGGCGCGCGTCTCGACCGCCACGGTCGACCGCGTGCTCAACGGCCGCGAGGGCGTGCGCGCCGCTACCGCGCAGCGCGTGCTGCAGGCCGCCGCTCAACTCGGCTACGTGCTCGCGCAGGACGCGCCCGAAGCGCCGTCCGCCCGGCCGCTGCGCATCGCCTTCCTGCTGCCCGCGGGCACGAACCGCTACCTGCGCATGCTCGGCGACTATATCGAATTCGCTCACGAGCAATGGAGCGCGCTCGGCATGAAGTGCCGCGTGCAGTATGTCGAGAGCTTCAACCCGACCGAGCTTGCGCTGCGACTGCTGCAAGCCGGGCAGCGCTCGGACGGCGTGGTATTCATGGCGCTGGAGCATCCCGTGGTGCGCGACGCCGTGAACACGCTTGCCGACCAGGGCGTGCCCGCCATCACCCTCATTTCCGATCTTTCCAACGCACGCCGCCTGGCCTACGTGGGGATCGACAATCGATCGGCGGGACGCACGGCGGGTTTGCTGCTCGGCCGCTTCATGGGCCCGCGCCCAAGCGGCAAGATCGCGATGATCGCGGGCAGCCTCAACTATCGCGGCCATGAGGAACGGGAGATCGGTTTTCTGCATCTCGTCGAATCGATGTTTCCCCAGGTGAGCGTGATCGGCCTGCGCGAAGGCCAGGACGACAGCGAGCGCAACTACGAGCAAACGCGGCGGCTGCTCGAACAGCACCCCGATCTCGCGGGCATCTACAACAGCGGCGGCGGCTCGGACGGCGTGGGCCGCGCGATCGTCGAGGCGAAGTCCGAGCAAAAGATCCTGTTCATCGGGCACGGCCTCACGCCCGACACGCGCGCACTGCTGATCGACGGCACCATGGACGCGCTCATCACGCAAACGCCGCAGTCGATGGTGGGCAACTGTCTGAAGATCTTTCGCAATGTCGCCGCCAAACGCGACGCGCTCGACGCGGTGAAGCCGATTCAGTTCAGCATCGTGCTGCGCGAGAACCTGCCTTAGCGTCCGTACGCCATTCCAGCCGCACCGGCATGCGGTTCGGCACCATCGCGAACGCCGTGATCTCCTCGATCGTCGCGGGATCGACGGCGAGCCTCACCTTGAAGTGGTTGGTCAGCATGGAGAGCACGAGCCGCATTTCCATGGCGGCGAGATGCCGCCCCGGACACACACGCGGCCCCGCGCCGAACTGCACCCATGCGCGCGGATCGTGCACGCGGGCATCGGCATCGGCATCGGCACCCGCATGGCCGCGCAGCCATCGGTCGGGATCGAAGCGCCCGGGCTGTGCGTAGTGGCGCGCGTCGAGCATGGGCGGCCGGGTGAGGAAGAACATCTTCGAACCGGCGGGCAGCGCGACGCCGCCCACCTCCACGTTCTCGACGGGCTCGAACGCCATGATCGCGGCCACGGGGCGAAAGCGCAGCGTTTCGCTGCACACGGCTTCGAACAGGTCGAGGTCCTTCACGAGGCCATAGTCCGGACACACATCGTGTGCGCCCAGCACCGCGCGCGCCTCGCCGGCGAGGCGCTGCTGCAGCGGTTCGTCGGCGCCTAGATAGTAGAGCGACCATGCCAGCGCGTTGGCCGTGGTGTCCTCGCCCGCCAGCAAGAGCGTGAGCACGTTGGCGGCGATGATGTCGTCGGTCACGTCGGAGCCCGGCTCCGAGTCTGGCTGCTCGCGCAGCGCAAGCATCGCTTCGAGCAGATGGCGCGGCGCACGGTCGATTGAGGACGGCTCGTCGCGCATGCGCTCGCGCGAGCGCGCCATCATGCCGCGTATCGTGCGATGCACTTCGGCCAGCGCCCGGTCCGTGCGGCGGTCGCGCGGCAAGCGCACGTAGCGCCAGTACGGAAACGGCGCGTTCACGCGATGCATGAGCGTCGGGAAGATCTGCGCGAGATGCTCCTGGATCACGCCGCGCTCCTGTTCGAGCGTGCGCGGGTCCTCGCCGAACGCGAGCGCGCTCGTCACGTCCACCGTGTAGCGCTTGAGGTCGTCGGTCATCTCGACCACGTCGCCTCGTTCGGCCGCGCGCCGCCAACGGTCGTGCAACCGCGCCGTGATGGCTTGCAGTGTGGGATAGAAGGCGCGAATGTGCGGAACGGAAAGCGCCTGCATCACGAGCCGCCGCTGCGGCTGCCACGCCGCGCCCTCGGCCGAGAACACGCCGTTGCAGCCGATTTCGGCAAGCACGGGTTCGAGCGACGCGTAACGCCGGTAGCGGTGTGGACGCTCGCGCATCACGCTCTGGCTCAGCTCCGCGTCGCTCCATACCGTGACGGGCGTGCCGCAGATCTGGAAGCGATACGGCGTGCCGAGTTCCTGCGCCCAGTGTTCGAGCACGCGATGGAGCCTCGGCGCATTCAGCTGATGGAGGTTGCCGATGAGCGGCAAGCCGCGCGGGCACGGCAGGTCGCGCACCTGGCGCAGGCGCTGGGCGGTGGATGCGGCGGCGTCCATGTAGCGGCGGTGAGGCGGTGAGACGGCGCTCAGTCGAGCGACATCCCCAGTTCGGCGGCCATGCGTGCCACGAGCGCTTGCAGGCGTGCGACTTCGTCGGCGAGACGCTGCTGCTCGGCGCGCACCGCCTCGAAGTCCGCGAGCGAGACGCTCTCGCCGCCTTCCTCGCGAGCCCCGGGTGCGCTCGCTGCCGCAACGGCAAAACTTGCCGTATTCACTTCGCCGCACAGCAAATGCATCCAGCGGCTTTCGCGCTCGCCCGGCGCGCGCGGCAGCTTCACCACGAGCGGCGGCTCGCGCTCGGCCAGTTCTTCCAGGAAGCCTTCGACCGACGACACATCGGCGAACCCGTGCAGGCGCGACGAGTTCAGGCGCAATTCCGCCGCCGTCTGCGCGCCGCGCAGCAGCAGGACCGTGAGGAGCGCCACGGCCTGGCTCGGCACGCCGAGCACGCGGTTCAGGTTGTGCTCGAAGCGCGGCACGCGGCTGCTGCTGCCTTCGAACACGAGGCTCAGCAGCTTGAGGTCTTCGATGGCGGCCAGCACGTCGGCTTCGCTCACGTTCATGACCGGCGTGCGCGCGGTCTTCTGGTTGCAGCCGAGCGTGAGCGCGTTGAGCGAAAGCGGATAGGTGTCGGGCACCGTGTGCTGCTTTTCGACCAGCACGCCGACGATACGCGCCTCGATTGGCGAGAGCGCGCGCAAGGTGCGCGGCGAGGAAGCATCGGCAGGAGAATTCATGGGCAGATCAACCACGCTGTGGTTCATGTTGGAATCAGGCGTTCGATCATACGCGCGCGGCGCTTCTTGCAGAAGCCAGGTGTCGCGCGTGTGGAATCAGCCCGCGATCAGCTTCAACCCCGCCGGCAGCGCCTCGCCGAACACCCGGCCCGTGTCCGCCGTGTCGAGCGCGACGACTTCGCGCACCATCGTCACCCACGTGGGCGGCGCGTTCGCCGACTCCATGCGACGCACCACCGTCTCGCGCAGTTCGGGCGGCAGGTCGCGCGAGCGGTCGCCCGTCATGCGCGCGATCTGCGCCGCGGCGAACATCGCCGGCTCGATCTTTTTCCAGTCGAGCGCCAGGATCGCATCGAGCCAAAGCGCGGCGGTTTCCGGCGGCACCACGCCGTGCGCGCTGCCGTAGAACGGCTGGCGCGCGCCGATCCGGCCCACGGCCCACCACGTCTGATGATTCTCCGAGGGCTTCTGCAGCCGCTGCAACAGCCGCTCGCCGATCTCGATCTTGCGCTCGGCCGCAATCTGCTCGAGCGACGCATAGAGCCGGATCATGTCCGCATGGGCCAGCTTCGCGGGGTCGAACGGCAGCTTGTGGCGCTTCGAGCCGGCCGCCTCTTCGAGGTACGTCATCGCCTCCAGCACCTCGTGCTGCTGCGCCTCGTTCAAGCCGCCCGCCGCGCGCCGCCAGAGCGTCCACCACTCCGACCACACCTGGCCTTCGTTGACAAACTGGATGCCGTCGTCGAAGAGCGTCCAGAGCTGTTCGACGCGCCATTCGTCGAGCGGATAGCCGAAGCCCGGCCGCAAGCTGAAGCCGGCGAGGTTCAGCCACAGGCGTTCGTGATCGGCGGAGCGCCGGCGCTTGCCCGCGCGCTCCCAGAGCGCGCCGAACAGCTCGCGCAGCAGCGGGCCGTCCCAGTTCTGGCGCGGGCCGAGCCGCTCTTCGAGATGCGCGCGCAGGCGCTTCACTTCCTTCGCGTCGACCTTGACGGAGCGTGCGCCGAACACGCGTTCGATTGCTTCGATGGCGTCGTCGAGGCCCGCGTGGCGTGACTCGCCGTTCGCCGTGCCCGCACCACTCTCGTGCTCCGCGCGGCGCAGCGCGAATTCGAGCAGCCAGCGCTGCGAGGCGTCGTCGGTGGCGATGCAGTGCATCTCCAGCGTGCCGACTTCGGTCAGCGCGGTCGTGAGTTTGACGGGGCGCTCGCGCGCCGCCTTCGCATCGCCGCCTGCGGGCACCACCGTCGCGAGCGGCGGCAGGCGCACGAAGTCGCCCGCAGCCAGATCGGCCAACTCGCCGGGCTGCCACGCGGTGTCGGCCACCGTCGATGCGAGGTGGAACTGCACCGGCTGGCCGAGCTGCAATGCGAACGTGCGGTCGTCCAGATGCAGTTCGTGGCCTTCTTCCGTGCCGCGCGGGAGCACGCACACGCCGCGCGGTGCGGCATCGGCGCCCGCGCCTTCGTCGAGCACGAGAAAGTAACTGCGCGGCGAGCCGCCGCCAATGCGCGGCGCGTGGCCCGCGCGTGCGAGCGCATAAGCGACCGCGCCGCGCGCGACGGCCACGTCGGGCTGATCGTTCTGCAGCACGTTGAGCGCCTCGCCACGCCACGCGCCGAGCGTATCGGCCAGACGCTGCGCGAGCGCGCGAGCGCGGAACACGCCGCCGTTGAGCAGCAGCGCGTCGGGCATGGGCAGCGCGGGGTTTTCTGCGCTGGCTGCGCCTGACGCGGCGCCCAGCGCCTCGCGCGACTGCGCGGCGAAGCGCTGCAAAAATGCCGCGATATGGCGCGTGATGGCTGGATCGGCGGCATAGGGCAAGCCGAACTCGACGATCGCCGCGCGCGAGCGGCGCGGCAGGTCGCCGGCAGCGCCCATCGGGAAAAAGCCGTCCACCACGATCTGCGCGACTTCCTCGCGGCCAAGCTGCGTGGTGCGCGCGCCGCCCACGAGACGCGCGCCCGCGCCGAGCAGCGTGATCGGCACCGATTCGGGCGCGCTCGCGTCGAGCAGCTGCTCTTTCGCGACACGGCAGCGCTCCACGAGTTGCGAGAGGCTCGCCGCGCTCAACCGCGTTTGCGCGTTGGCGAGGCGGCTCTCGGCCAGATGCGCGAGCGCGAGGTCCATGTTGTCGCCGCCCAGCATCAGATGATTGCCCACGCCAATGCGCGTGAGCTGCGGCTCGCCGTTCTCGAACTGCACCTTGATGAGCGTGAGGTCGGTCGTGCCGCCGCCCACGTCGCACACCAGCACGAGGCGCGACGCGCCCAGCTGCGCGTCGAGCGTCGCGCGATGGTGATACAGCCAGTCGTAGAACGCGGCTTGCGGCTCTTCTAGCAGACGCAGCGCAGGCAGCCTGGCGAGCCGCGCCGCTTCGAGCGTGAGCGCGCGCGCGCCGTCGTCGAACGACGCGGGCACGGTCAGCACGACGTCCTGATCTTCGAGCGGCGCATGCGGGAAACGATGGTTCCACGCGGCGCGCACATGCGCGAGATAGCTCGCGCTCGCGGCAACCGGCGAAACCTTGGCGACGTCGTCGGGCGCGCCCCACGGCAGGATCGGTGCAAGACGATCCACCGCCGCGTGCGAGAGCCAGCTCTTGGCGCTCGCCACGAGCCGCCCCGGCACCTGCGCGCCGAGCGTGCGCGCGAGGCGGCCGACGACGGCGTCATCGCTTTGCGAAGGCGCGCTCCACGGCAAACGCAAATCGCCAGCCGCAAGTTCGCCCGCCGCCGGGTGATAACGCGCGGAAGGCAACATCTTTTCCGCGCCCACTTCTCCGAGGCCGGTGAGCTGCTCGACGTCGAACACGCGGATCGCGTCGCCGCCGGCCTCCACGTACGCCACGACGGTATTGCTCGTCCCCAGGTCGATGCCGACGACGTATGGCTTCATCGGGCTCAGTCGCCTGCTCCGCCACGCACGTCGAACTCGACCTTCCAGCGCTCGTTCGTGCCGCTCGGCATCGCTTCGAGCTCCAGCGTGCCCGCTTCGGTCACGCGCGCGTGCAGCTTCACGGGCACGACTTCGCCCGGCGTGCGGCCTTCGGTCGGCAGCGTGGCCTGGATTTCCTCCAGTTCCTGCAATTCTTCGGGCGACCAGTAGTCGAGCATCGTGCCGACCTGATCATGACGCCGCACCGAAGAGCCGAAGAAACGGAAGTGCACCGGCTCGCCCACCACGAGGCCGAACTCCTGCGGCGGCAGCGCCGCCTCGGTGCCCTCTTCCATGCCGAAGGGCGCGACGCAGAGTGCCGAAACCGGCGGCTCGAGCCCCGGCACGGCCGGCATGGCCGATTCGACCGCCACGTAGTACGCGCGCGCCGTGCCGCCGCGAATGCGCACGCCTTTGCCGCGCTTCACATAGCCGTAATAGGCTGCGCCGCGCGCCACCGCGAGGTCGAGATCCGCACCGCCCAGCAGACGGGCGGGCGCAGCGCCCTCGGCCGCGAGCCAGCCGCCCAGGATATCGAGCACGCGTTGCGAGAGCAGCGGCGACTTGAATACGCCGCCGTTGAAGAGCACCGCGGTGGGATGCAGGAAGGTGGCGCCCGCAGGCGGCGCGCCAAAGCCTTCGAGTTCCGCGAGCGCCTGCACCTGGCGGCCGAGGAAGGCCGCGAGATGGCGCGTCACGCCCGCGTCCTGCGCATACGGCAGGCCAAGCTGCGTGAGACCCACGCGCGTACGCACAGCCGGGCGCGCGGCGGCGTCCACTTGCGGGAAGAAGCCTTCGAGGATGATCTGCGTGAGTTCGTCACGCGTGAGTTCCGTGCGGATCGACCCGCCGATCAGCTTCGAGCCGCGGCTCGGCACGACGATCGGCACCGTATCGACGGAAGCGTCGGAGAGCAGCGTTTCCTTCGCCGAGCGGCACGCATAGGTCAGCGCGCGCAGCTGCCACGGGTCCGCTTGCGTGCCCTGGGTCGCGAGCTTGCGCGCGACCACATGCGCGAGCGCGAGGTCCATGTTGTCGCCGCCGAGCAGAATGTGCTCGCCCACGGCTACGCGGTGCAGTTCGAGATTGCCTTCGCGCTCGACCACGGCGATCAGCGAAAGGTCGGTCGTGCCGCCGCCCACATCCACCACGAGGATGATGTCGCCGACCTTCACTTCCTTGCGCCACGCGCCGCCGCTCTTCTGGATCCAGCTATAGAGCGCGGCTTGCGGCTCCTCCAGCAGCGTCATGTTCGCGTAGCCCGCCGCCTGCGCGGCTTCCGCCGTCAGTTCGCGCGCGGCGGGGTCGAACGAGGCCGGAATCGTGACGGTGATCTCCTGCTCGCCGAACGGCGCCTCGGGATGCGCGTGGTCCCATGCCTCGCGCAGGTGCGTGAGATAGCGCACCGAGCTTTCGAGCGGCGACACACGCGCGACTTCAGGCGGCGCGTCGTTGGGCAGAATGGCCGCGCGGCGATCCACGCCGGGGTGGCACAACCAGCTCTTCGCGCTCGACACGAGGCGGATCGGCGTGCCCGCGCCACGGCTGCGCGCAAGCTCGCCCACGGCGTACTCGCGTGTGGTGGTCCACGGCAGCGTGAGGTCGCCCGGCGTCAGCTCGCCCGCATGCGGCAAGTAGAGAAACGAAGGCAGCAGGTCGGGCGATTCCAGCGTGCCCGGCGCAGTAAGCTGGGTCACGTTCAGCACGCCCTGCTGGGTCTTTTCGCCATCGCTGGCGGCGAGGTCGACGTAGGACAACGCGCAATGCGTCGTGCCCAGATCGACCCCAATCGAATATCGCGGATCGCTCACAGCTCCACCTCCGCCGGCGCGATGATCCGCGCGTCGTGCGTCTTGACGAGCTGCGGCAGCTTGACTTCCTCGACGCGCCAGCCGCGATGCGTGAGGCTGCCGCTGAACGGGGCCTCGCCGACCACGTTGCCGGTGAGGCGCACGGCGGCGGCGTCGAAGCCGGCCGGCAGCGTCACGCGCGAGCCTTCGGACTCGCTGCGCACCGGGCGGATCGAGAAGTGGTCGCGCAGCGTGGCGCGGCAGCCTTCGTGGACGATGCGGGCGGCGGCGCCGATATCCGCATCGGCGTAACCGGCAATGTCTTCCTCGACAAAATCGACGAAGCGCGCGTTGCGCTGGAGCAGGCCGAGCAGTTGCAACGCGGCGTCGGGCGTCGCTTCCTTGATGACGGTGGGTGCGGGCGCGGGCGCCGGCTTCGCGACCGGAGCCGCGGCGGGCACAGGCGCGGCGGCGGCCGGGGCCAGCCCGCCCTCACGCAGACGGCGCACGTTGGCGGCAAGTTCGCCGTCGCCGAGGATCGCGAAGAACGATCCCAGCGCGACCGAAAGGCGGCCGAAGAAAGACAGATTCGATTCGGGCATGTAGACGACTCCAATATCGCTTGAGGGCTCGCGGGCAACGCGAGCCGACCTGCCGGGCTCGCAACGAGGCCCGATCGATGCCTGGAAGGAGGCGGCCGGCAGGGGAAACTCGAGCCCGGCGCGGGCTCAAAACCCGTATTTTGCCTTGTCGCGGGCGCAAGCCGGTCAAAATGCGGGATTTGGCGGGGGAATGGCGTGTCCGGCGCGGCGCGCCGGGCTTTGACGCAGGCAGTCGCCTGGCGATACGGCGGGCAATGCGCACGGGCAGCGCGGCGCAATCCCGGCTGTCAAACGGTGAGCGGTACGGCCCTCAAATGGCGCGTCAGCGCTGATAAATGGGGCGCGCACGCGGTCAGGCCCGCGCCGCAGCCGCATCACGCCTTACGGTCCGGCGCATTCAGGGAAAGATCGGCGTCGTGGCTTCCGCGCCTTCCACATCGGCGCGCGGCACATGCTGGGCGATGCTCGCCTCGATCTCGGCTTCGCGCGAGCCGGGCACGTCGGCCATGACCAGCAACTGACCGTCCTCGATCGGACGGTTAAAGCGCGTCAGCGTCGTGTTCGGCTCGTCCACGCCAATCATGCCGGCCGCCCACGCGCCGAATATCGCGCCGGCAATCGTCAACGCAACGACCACGCCGCCCGTGATATCGAAGTTCTCGAACGGAAACATCAGCGCCACGAGGCCAACGACGGCGCCGGTCGCAGCGCCGAACATCACGCCGCGCTCCAGTGCGTGCACGATGTCGCTGCGCTGCAGCAGCGAAGCCTCGGGCAAGCGCTCGAGGCCCACGCTGTGATTGGCGAGCACATGAATATGACGCCACGTGATGCGCGCGCGCAGCAGATCGTCGACGATCTGCTGCGCCGTGGTCGTGTCGGGAGCGAGGAAATAGAGGCGTCTCATGATGCCCTCCTTCGGTCATGCAGCGACACGCTAGCGACCCGCTCGCTGCCACATGACTACGATGCGATTCCGATCATCCTACGCCTGAGTTTCTGTCAGCGCGACAGTCTGACGCCGATTTCCATTCGGTTTGCCGCCGCTCTCTGCGTTTTGATTCTTTTGCATTTCGCTGAAGGTCTGCACGAGGCGATCCGCTTCCCGACAAGCGCGGAGCCACGGGAACTTGTCACGCATCAATCGAATCGCTTGCATCCACAGCGCAAGTCTGAACCGCCCGCATTGGCAACCGACCTTGCGTACGCAAAAAGTCCCGCAAAAACAGCGCATTTTCTCAACGAAAGGGCCTTATCTCGATAACGCGATCCTGAAAACAAGACGTATCTGTTCCTCCTACCATCGCTCACCTCAAATCGAGGGGAACAGCCTATGTCCACCGAACAGGATCCGCGCCGCCAATTCCTGCGGCGCATGCTCGCCGTCGTGCCGACCGCATCCCTTGCAACGGGAGCCGCGCTCTCGCAGTCCGCCTGCAAGCCGGCCTCCGCGCCGTCGGCGGCCGCGCCGCCGCCCTACCAGCCCGACTATTTCACGGCAGACGAATGGCGCTTTCTGCAAGCCGCCGTCGAGCGCCTGATTCCTTCCGACCACCTGGGGCCAGGCGCGCTCGAAGCGGGCGTGCCGGAATTCATCGACCGCCAGATGGAAACGCCATGGGGCCACGGCAAGCTCTGGTACATGCAGGGGCCGTTTCACGTGAGCGAAGCGCCGGAACTCGGCTACCAGTTGAATCTCGCGCCGCGCGACGTGTACCGGCATGGCATCAAGGCCTGCGACGCGTGGTGCCGCCAGCATTACAGCGGCAAATCATTCGTATCCCTGAGCAACGCCGAACAGGAGGCCGTGCTCCAGACCATGGAGCACGGCAAAGCCAACTTCGACTCCGTTCCAGCCAGCACGTTCTTCGGCTTTCTCCTCGCGAACACGAAAGAAGGCTTTTTCGCCGATCCCATTTATGGCGGAAACAAAAAAATGGCGGGCTGGAAAACGATCGGCTTTCCCGGCGCCCGCGCCGATTTTGCCGACTGGATCGACCAACCGGGCGTGAAGTACCCGTATGGCCCGGTATCTATCGACGGAAGCAGAGGCTGATCGATGACCATCAAAATGAACAAGGTTGATTGCGTGATCGTCGGGTTCGGCTGGACCGGTGCGATTCTCGCCCAGGAACTCACGCAAGCCGGCCTGAAGGTCGTGGCGCTCGAACGCGGCGCGATGCGCGACACGCCCACCGACGCGAAATATCCGCAGGTCGCCGACGAACTCAAATACGCCGTGCGCGGCAAGCTGTTTCAGGACCTTTCGCGCGAAACGGTCACGATTCGCCACGGCGTGAACGATCTCGCGGTGCCCTACCGCCAGCATGGTTCCTTTCTGCTCGGCAACGGCGTGGGCGGCGCGGGCTTCCACTGGAACGGCATGCACTACCGCGTCCTGCCCGAAGAGCTGCAGCTGCGTTCGACCTACGAAGCGCGCTACGGCAAACGCTTCATCCCGGAAGGCATGCAGGTGCAGGACTTCGGCGTGACCTACGACGAACTCGAACCGCATTTCGATTTCGCGGAGAAAGTGTTCGGCACCTCGGGCAAAGCCGGCAATCTCCAGGGGCAGATCCGGTTCGGCGGCAATCCGCTCGAAGGCCCGCGCAGCAGCGAGTACCCAACGCCGCCGCTCAAGAACACGCTCGGCGCGCAACTGTTCGAACTGGCGGCGCGCGAGGCGGGCTTCAATCCGTACCCGGCGCCTGCCGCAAACGCTTCGCAGGCCTATACGAATCCCTACGGCGTGCGGCTCGGCCCGTGCAACTTCTGCGGCTACTGCGAGGACTTCGGCTGCTTCATGTACTCGAAGGCCTCGCCGCAGACCACCATTCTTCCGGCTTTGCTCAAGAAGCCGAACTTCGAGTTGCGCACGAATTCATATGTGACGAAGGTGCTGCTCGACAGCAGCCGCGAGCGCGCCGTGGGCGTGAGTTACGTCGACGCACAGGGCCGCGAGGTCGAACAACCGGCCGACCTCGTGATCGTCGCAGCGTTCCAGATGCACAACGTGCGCCTGCTGCTGCTCTCGGGCATAGGCAAGCCGTACGACCCGACGACGGGTCAAGGCGTGGTGGGCCGCAACTACGCGTACCAGATGAACGGCGCCGTCAACGTGCTGCTGCCCAAAGAAACCCTGCTCAATCCGTTCATCGGCTCGGGCGCGGGCGCGGTGGCGCTCGACGACCTCAACGGCGACCAGTTCGACCACGGTCATCTGGGCTTTCTCGGCGGCGCGAGCGTGCGCCACGCGCGCACGGGCGGCCGGCCGATTGGCCAGGCCTCCATCGTGCCCGGCACCCCCGCCTGGGGCGGCCAATGGAAGGCCGGCGTGGTCGATGCGTATCAGCGCTTCCTGAGCATCGGCATTTCCGGCTCGGTCATGCCGTACCGCGACGCGTACCTCGACCTCGACCCGACCTACCGCGACGCCCACGGACTGCCGCTCCTGCGCATGACGTTCGACTGGCACGACAACGAATACCGCATGCTCGACTACGTAGGCACGCGCGTGGAGGAGGTGGCGAAGGCCATGAAGCACGACGCGTATTACCGCGCGATCCGCAAGCCCGGCGACCACTACGACACGCGCCTCTATCAGTCGACACACACGACCGGCGGCGCCGTCATGGGCGCATCGCCGCAAACGAGCGTGGTCAACAAGTATCTGCAGAGCTGGGACGTGCACAACGTGTTCGTGATGGGCGCTTCGGCGTTTCCCCAGAACATGGGCTATAACCCGACCGGGCTCGTGGCGGCGCTCGCGTATCACGCGGCGAAAGCGATCCGCGAGCAGTACCTGAAGCAGCCCGCGCCGCTCGTTCAGGCGTAAGGAGGAATTCCCCTGATGAGGATGACGAAATACTCGCGTGCCGTGCTGGCATGGGCCGCACTGGCGCTGTCCGGCTGGTTCTCGCACGCGCTGGCGGACGATCGCACCACCACGCAGCAAGCCAGCGCCAACGCGGCGCTCCCCGCGTTGATCGAAAAGGGCCGCTACCTCGCCACCGTGGCCGACTGCACGGCCTGCCACACGGCAAAGGGCGGCAAGCCGTTCGCGGGCGGTGTCGGCATTGCCTCGCCCATCGGCACGATCTACTCGACCAACATCACGCCCGACAAGCGCACCGGCATCGGCGAGTACACGCTGCGCGACTTCGATCGCGCGGTGCGGCGCGGCATTGCCAGGAGCGGCACGACGCTCTACCCCGCCATGCCTTATGTGTCGTACGCCAAAACGACGCCCGAAGACATCGAGGCGCTTTATGCGTATTTCACGCATGCGGTCGCGCCCGTCGAGCAGGCCAATCGCGCAGAAGGCATTCCCTGGCCTCTCTCGATGCGCTGGCCGTTGCGCTTCTGGCGCATGATGTTCGCCCCCACGCCGGTGACCGCCAACGCGTCGGCCAGCGCAGACCCCGCGCTGCGCGGAAGCTATCTGGTCGAGGGACTCGCACACTGCGGCGCGTGCCACACACCGCGCGGTTTTGGCCTCCAGGAGCAGGCGCTGAGCGACAACAAGAACGTCTATCTCTCAGGCGGCGTGGTGGACGGCTATCTCGCGAAAAACCTGCGCGGTGACGCGAGGAACGGCCTCGGCACGTGGAGCGAAAGCGACATCGTGGCGTTTCTGAAGCAAGGGCGATCCGACGATGCGGCAGCGTTCGGCGGCATGGTCGATGTCGTCCAGCACAGCACGCAGTACATGAGCGACGCCGACCTCGGCGCGATTGCGGCCTACCTCAAGACGCTCTCTCCCGTCGATCCGAACGGCGACGCGCTCAGACCCGACCCGAGCGCCGCGGCCGCCTTGCGCGCCGGCACGGACCGCAGCAACGGCGCGCTCACGTTCGTCGACAACTGCGCGGCCTGCCATCGCACGACCGGCGCCGGCTACGACGCAACGTTCCCGAGGCTCGCCAGAAGCTCGGTGGTCAACAGCGACAATCCGGCCTCGCTGATCCGCATCGTGCTCAAGGGCGGCCAGATGCCGTGGACGAACGCCGCGCCCACGCACTACGCCATGCCCGGCTTCGCGCAGCGCCTCACCGACCGCGATATCGCCGACGTGCTGAGCTTCGTGCGTTCGAGCTGGGGCAATCACGCGCCGGCCGTGTCGGCCGCCGACGTGGCGAAGGCTCGCAAGGCCGCGCAGGCAGGACCGCAACCGTCGCGCGCCGAAAACCCGTAAGCGCCGCGCACGCGCCGGGACGGCGCCAGGGCCCGTTCACCTGCCTAACGAGCTTGCGAACGTGACCTAGATCTCGACGCGCGCGCCGACCTCGATTACGCGATTGGCCGGCAGCTTGAAGAACGCCGCGATATTCCCGACGTTGTGCAGCATCACCGCGAAAAGACGCTCACGCCAGATCGACATGCCATGGCCGCGCTTGGGCACCACCACCGCGCGGCTCAGGAACCACGACGTTTCGTCGAGATCGAAGGTCAACTCCGCGGACTTGAACGCGGCAAGCGTGCATGGCAGGTCCACTTCGTCCTTGAACCCATAGTTGACGACGACGTGATAGCAGCCCGGGCAAAGCAGTTCGACCTTCACGCGTTCGCTTTCTGCCACCCATGGCACGTCTTTTGTCACGACGCTCAGGAATACTACGCGTTCGTGCAGCACCCGGTTGTGCCGCAAATTGTTGACGAGCGCATGCGGTACGGCATTGGCATTCGGCGTGAGAAAGATCGCCGTGCCGCCCACGCGCACGGGGTTGCTCTCCAGCAGCGTTGTAAGATAGGGCTTGAGGGGCTTCTTGCCGGCGCGTACGCGCGCCTCGGCCATCATCATTTCCCAGCCCTTTCCCCAGGTCGCCATGATCGTGAACATCAGGGCGCCGATGACGAGCGGGAACCAGCCGCCGTCCACGATCTTGAGCAGGTTGGCCGAGAAGAACATGGCGTCGATCACGAAGAAGAACGCCGTGGCGAACAGGCACAGCGCCCAGTTGTAATGCCACGCGTAACGCACGACGAAGAAAGTGAGGAACGTCGTGATGAGCATCGTGCCGGTCACGGCAATGCCGTAAGCGGAGCCGAGCGCCGTGGACGAACGGAACCCCACCACCGCCGCCACTACGGCCACGAGCAGAATCCAGTTGATACCGGGCACGTAGATCTGCCCGATCTCGCGCTCGGACGTGTGCACGATGTTCATGCGCGGCAGGAAGGAGAGTTGCATGGCCTGCATCGCCATGGAATAGGTACCCGAAATAACGGCCTGCGAAGCAATGACGGTGGCAACCGTGGCGAGCACGATCATCGGCACGATGGACCATTGCGGGAAGAGCCGGTAGAACGGGCTTTGCACCGCGCCGGGGTTCGCCAGCAGCAGCGCGCCCTGCCCGAGATAGTTGAGCGCGAGCGCAGGAAACACGATGCCGAACCACGTGAGGCGAATAGGCTGCTTGCCGAAGTGGCCCATGTCGGCGTAGAGCGCCTCGGCGCCCGTGAGCGAGAGCACGACCGCGCCCAGCGCGACAAAGGCGAGCCAGCGGTGATGCAGACAGAACGCGAGGCCCTCGCGCGGATCGAGCGCGAACAGCACCGCCGGCGCTGAGGCGATGTTGGCCACGCCCGCCACGGCGATCACGGCGAACCAGAGCACCATGACCGGGCCGAACACGGCGCCGATGCCGCCCGTGCCGTGCTTTTGCGTGAGGAACAGCACGACGATCGCCACAAGCGTCACCGGAATCACATAGGTCTTGAGCGCGGGCTCGGCCACTTCGAGGCCTTCCACGGCGCTCAGCACCGAGATGGCCGGCGTGATCACGCTGTCGCCGAAGAAGAGCGCCGCGCCCATCACGCCGATCACGAGCAGCGTGTTACGCAGATGCGGCCGCGAGGCGACCGAGGAAGCCGCGAGCGCGAGCAGCGCCATGATGCCGCCCTCGCCGTGATTGTTCGCGCGCAGGATGAGCGCGACGTACTTGAGCGACACGACGATCATGAGCGACCAGAAGATCAGCGACACGATGCCTACGATATTGAAAGCATTGACCGCGAGGCCGTTGGCGGGATCGAACACGGTGGCGAGCGTGTAGAGCGGGCTCGTGCCGATGTCGCCATAGACCACGCCGAGCGCGGCGAGAGCGAGCGCGGGAAGCGCCGGGCGATGCGGGCCGGAGTCGCCAAGGCGCTCGTGCGCGTGCCCCGCGGATGCGGAATGTCCCATGTCTCCCTCCTCGTGGCGGCCGCATGCGGGCCGGGGGGCCGCGCGGCCTTGTCGCCTCGCTTATCGCTTGGTTTGTGGCCTGGTTTGTCGCTTCGTCTGTCGCTTCGTATTGGCGCGGCGGCCCCTGCTGGGCGCGCTAGTCGAAGTATAGGAATTTCGGGCAAAAATGCGCCGCGCGTGGCGCCGTGCTTTCGCAGAACTGTCATAGTCGAGCGTATTTTCCTGACCATTCGCCCGGTACGCACACAACCCAAAGGACTTGCACAATGCGAACCCGCCTCACGTTGCTCTGCGCCGCGCCGTTGCTCGCTGCCTGCGCGTTGCAGCCTCTTTCCACGCAACAGGACGCAGGAACGCTTTCTGCGCCAACCGCGGCTTTCGCGCAGGGCGGCGCCACCGCGCACGGCCGTGCCGTGAAAGTCATGATCGTGACGATGTTCGCGCCCGAAGCGAAGACATGGCTGGAGCGCCTCGGTCCCTGGGAGTCCGTGACGATCGCGGGCCTCTCGCCCGACTATCCCAAGGTGCAATGCAATACCGACGACGTATGCGTGATGACAACCGGCATGGGCCACGCGAACGCTGCTGCCTCGACCATGGCCCTCGCCTTTGCGCCTCAGTTCGACCTGCGCAAGACTTACTTTCTCATCGCGGGCATTGCGGGCGTGAACCCCGAGCACGGCACGATCGGCTCGGCGGCCTGGTCGGACTGGCTCGTCGATTTCGGCCTGCAGTGGGAAATAGACGGCGACGGCCGCCCGCGCAACTGGCGCACCGGGTATCTCGGCATCAATACGAAAAGTCCCGACGAAAAGCCCGCGCTCGACTACCGCACCGAGGTGTTCCGCCTGAACCCGCGGCTGACCGAGGCCGCCTGGGCCATCTCGCACGACGTGACGCTCGCCGATAACGCGCAGGCTCAGGCCGCGCGCGCGAAATATGCTTATGCACCCGCGAACCGGCCGCCCACCGTGATCCGCTGCGATTCGGTCGCCGACGACACCTGGTGGTCGGGCAAGGCGCTCGGCGCGAGGGCAAGCGAGTTCACGCGTCAATTGACCGGCGGACAAGGCGTGTACTGCATGACGCAGCAGGAGGACAACGCCACGTTCGAAGCACTCAGGCGCGCAGCGCGTGCGCAACGCGTGGACCTCGATCGCGTAGCCGTGCTGCGCGCAGGCTCGGATTTCGATCGTCCGTATGCGGGTGAATCGAATGCGGCAAATCTACTGAACTATGCAAGCCAGGGTGGCTTCGCACCCGCGTTGGAAAACCTCTATCGCGCGGGCCATCCGCTCGTGCAGACCATCGTCGCGCATTGGAGCGAATGGCAGAATGGCGTTCCTCCAAGCCCTTCTCAAGCCGCACCTCGTTAACGGCGCCACGCCCTGTCCCCGCTTTGCCGCGTAGCATCCTTGTGAGGAATACAGATGATCGATGCATGGCGTTATCCGGCACGCATCGCCTATTCGCAAAGCAATTACAGCGCACGATCGTTCATACGCATGGCGCATGCGAATGCGGGATTTCCGCTACTGAAATCCTCCTTTGACCGGATAGCTTTATCGCGGCATCTATGCCAGATTAGGTCTCACTCATTTTGAGCGCAGCGCAGGGGTCGCGAAGCGATGCGCCATGATTCACGGGGGACAGCATGCACGGTTACTTCCCTCCCCTTCATGCCGCCACGCCCATCCTGTTCGCGAGTGTGTCCGCGTGTGACTATTCGCGAGCCAGTGCGTCATGAATGCCGCCAGCATCGTCGTGCTCGGCGCGGGGCCAGCAGGGTCAGCCGTTGCGCGCGCGCTTGTGGGGCTCGGCTATCGCGTGCAGGTGGTGAGCGACTGGCGTCGCTTCGATGCTGCCGAAGCCCTATCGGCACGCGCGATCGAAGCGCTGCGCCGTGCGGGCCTGCATCGCGCAGCCAGTCGCGGCGAGGGACCCTGCGTGCGCACCACACTCTGGAACGGCGTGCTGCAAACGCTCGACGCGGAATTCCTCGTCGACCGGCGTGTGTTCGATGCGGCCTTGCGCGAGGACGTGCGCGGCGCGGGCGTGGACGTGATCGAGGCGAATGTGCGTTCGCTGCAGTCCACTTCCGCGGGGCACGACCTCATGATCGAAACCGCTGACGGACCGCTCACGTTGCGCGCGGATTTTCTTGTCGAAGCGCGTGGCCGCCTCGCACCGCTCTTGCGCGACGCTACGCGCGGCCCGCAAACCGTGAGCCTGCTGAACGTATGGAAGGGCTGCGCGGGCGCGGCGGCCACTGCGGTGGAAAGCCTGCCGGCCGGGTGGGCGTGGATGGCGCGCCTCGGCAACGGCCGCTGCTACTGGCAATTGACGCTGGATGTCACGAACCCCGAGTTGCCGCAGCGCGATGAACTGCTCGCGTTCTGCGAGCGCATGCGGCACTCGCCGCTTGCCAGCGACTTCTTCGCGGGCGACGCAGCGAACGACGTGCGCCTCTATGCGCGCAGCAGCACCGCCACGCTGTGCGGCCGTACCGGCGGCCACAACTGGCTGCGCGTGGGCGACGCCGCCATGGCCGTCGATCCGCTCGCGGGCAATGGCGTGTTCCAGTCGCTCACCTCAGCGTTGCAGGCGCCCGCCGTGATTCACACGCTGCTCGCGCGGCCCGAGCGCGCGCCGCTCGCGCTGCGCTTTCACCAGCAGCGCATTGAGCAGTTGTTCATGCGCTTCGCGCGCACCGGGCGCGATGTGTATGCGCTCGAACAGCGCTGGACCACGCAGCCCTTCTGGCAAACGCGTAGCGCGTGGCCCGACGACCGGCCTGCTCGTGTGAGCGCCGATTTCAACGAGTTGAACGTGGGACGCGCGCCCGTGATCGACGGCGGCATGATTGCCGAAGCGGATGTGGTCGCGAGCCCGGACCAGCCGCTTGGCATCTGGCATCTGTGCGACGCTGCGCTTGCGCCTGTTGTTGAGGCGTTGCGGCGGGAGCCCGCCGAGCAGGTGCTCAAGTCGCTCGATGCGGATCAGGCGCGGATGATTCGGCATTGGCTTGCCATGCAGGATTATCCTTAGCTTTAGGTCGCCGTGTGGCCAGGCGGTTTGGTGTTTCTCTTTGGGCTTTCCTTGTTTTCGTGGCGGTATGCCAGCGTTGCCCCTGTGCGGGGCGGCACCTACTTTCTTTGCAGCGGCAAAGAAAGTAGGCAAAGAAAGCCGCTCAAACCGCCAGCGCCTGCCACCGTTCACCTCGCGCCACCCCAGGTAAATGGCTCCGGAGCGTCTGTCACCCCGCACCATTCTCGTTAGTGACAAAGGGCTCGTCCGTTCCCGCTGCTCGCTGCGCGCGCAGCGGTTGGGTCTGCAAGGGAAACCAAGGGGCATTGTCATGCGGTAACGCAATGCAAGCGCACCACTGGTTTTAGGTTATGCCCTTCGGGGCGCGCAGCGCCGCCGGAAGGATGAGCGCCTTGTCACTCAGTTCGGTGGTGCGAGGTGACAGACGCTCCGGAGCCATTCAACTGGGATGGCGCGATGTGAACGGTGGCAGGCGCTGGCGGTTTGAGCGGCTTTCTTTTGCCTACTTTTCTTTGCCGCTGCAAAGAAAAGTAGGTGCCGCCCCGCACAGGGGCAACGCTCGCATACCGACACGAACACAAGAAAAGGCCAAAGCCCCAGGAACAAAAAAACCATCGCACTGCAAATCACCAGCACCCACCTCACCGCTCCTGAGCGGCCATCTCCAGCAACGCCCGCGTCCCCGCCGATCGGTCATACGCCCGCGTAGCGATCACCACTTCGCTATACCCATTCGCCATCGCAAGCGGCTTGAACACCGCCCCTTCCAGCCCAAAGCGAGCGAGCGTGCGCGGCACGATGCCAACCCCAAGCCCCGCTGCCGCGAAGCTCATCACGCCCACGGAATCGGTCGTGCGCAATACACTGGCAGGCTCGACCCCGGCCTCGAGACACAGCTCCGTCACGCGATGCCCGAGCCCAACGCCGGGCGGATCGTCCACGACGATGAGGCGCTCATCGGCCACGTCGCGCAGCGTAATCCGACGACGGCCGGCGCAACGATGTTCGCCAGAGAGCACGACATCGAGCGGCGTGCGCGAAAACGGCGTGATGCGAATCGAGGCCGGCTGGGGCCCCGGCGGCGAGCGCAAAAACGCCACGTCGATGCGCTCATCGGCGAGCGCGTTCATCTGCGCCTGCACGGAGATCGCGCGCAGTTCCAGTTCGACCTCCGGCCGCGCCTGCGCAAAACGCTTGAGCAGCGCAGGCAGTTCCGGCTCGAGCGCTACGGAACTCGCATAGGCAATGCACAGCTTGCCCAGTTCGCCACGGCTCGCACGGCGCCCGGCCAGCACCGCCGTTTCGGCCTGCGCGAGCGCCGCGCGCGCATGCTCCAGAAACACCGCCCCCGCGCCAGTCAGCTCGATGCCCCGCCTCACGCGCTGGAACACCTTGAAGCCAAGCTGCGCTTCAAGCGCTTTCATCTGCTGCGTGACAGCCGGCTGGGCAATGCCCAGGCGCTCGGCGGTGCGCCCGAAATGCAGTTCCTCGGCCGCGATCACGAACGTTCGGAAGTAACGAAAGTCCATAGCCGCACATTTAACAAATAAGATTATCTTATCAAAATCGCCGGTTTCGATTTATTGATTCGATCGATACAAAGCGGTCCAATAGGGCTATCCAGCCTTTGGCTTCACCCACACCGCACGACCATGAATCAACGAATCGAACCCGCTCAACTCCAGACCGAACCTATCAACGACCTGCGCTCGGCCCTCAAACGGCTCGAGCAGTCGCCCGGGCAACTGCTCGAAACCGACCACGAGGTCGACCCGCATGCGCAACTTGCCGGCGTCTACCGGCACATCGGCGCGGGCGGCACGGTCGAGCGGCCCACCCGCCTCGGCCCCGCGATGATCTTCAATCACGTGAAGGGCTACCCGCAAAGCCGCGTGCTGGTCGGCCTCATGGCGAGCCGCAAGCGCGTAGGCCTGCTGCTCGACGCCGAGCCGCGCCGCCTCACCCAGCACATGGCGCAAGCCGTGCGCAACGCCATCGACCCCGTGAGCGTGCCGCGCGAAGCCGCGCCGTGCCAGGAAACCGTGTATCTCGCGAGCGACCCCGGCTTCGATCTGCGCAAGCTCATCCCCGCGCCGACCAACACCGAGAGCGACGCCGGCCCGTTCCTGTGCCTCGGCCTCGTGCTGGGCAGCGACCCTGACACCGGCCACGCCGACGTCACCATCCACCGCCTGTGCGTGCAGGGCCGCGACGAGCTTTCCATCTTCTTCGCGCCGGGCCGCCATATCGACGCTTTCCGCCAGAAAGCCGAAGCGCGCGGCGAGGCGCTGCCCGTCTCGGTGAACATGGGGCTCGACCCGGCCATCCATATCGGCGCCTGCTTCGAAGCGCCCACCACGCCGTTCGGCTTCGACGAACTTTCCATTGCGGGCGGGTTGCGCGGCAAGCCGGTCGAACTCGTGGACTGCGTGAGCGTGAAGCAGAAGTCGATTGCGCGCGCCGAGATCGTGATCGAAGGCGAGATCCTGCCGAACGTGCGCGTGGCCGAAGACCAGCACACGCACACCGGCCACGCCATGCCTGAATTTCCGGGCTACAACGGCCCGGCCAATCCCGCGCTGCCCGTCATCAAGGTCAAGGCCATCACGATGCGCCACGGCGCGATCATGCAAACGCTCGTGGGCCCGGGCGAGGAGCACACGAATCTCGCGGGCATTCCCACCGAGGCGAGCATCTACAACGCCGTGGAAGCCGCCATGCCCGGCTTCGTGCGTCAGGTGTACGCACACACGGCCGGCGGCGGCAAGCTGCTCGCGGTGCTGCAGGTCAACAAGCAGTCGGCCTTCGACGACGGCCGCGCGCGGCAGGCGGCGATCATCGCGCTCGGCGTGTACTCGGAACTCAAGCACGTGATCCTCGTGGACGCCGACGTCGATCCCTTCGACACCGACGACGTCATGTGGGCCATGACCACGCGCTACCAGGGCGACGTCTCTACCGTGTTCGTGCCCAAGGTGAACGGGCATGTGCTCGACCCCTCGCAAACGCCCGAATTCAATCCCGCGCTGCCCGCGCGCGGCGTGACCTGCAAGACCATCTTCGACTGCACGGCGCCGTACCATCTGCGCGACGAATTCGTGCGGGCGAAGTTCAAGGAGGTGGACCCGCGCCCGTTTGCCCCCACGCTTTTCGGGGGCGATCATGAGTAAGCGCGCGTTGAATGGCCGCAAGCGGCTGATCGTGGGCGTGACGGGCGCCACGGGCTTTATCTATGCGGAACGCACGCTGCGCCTGCTGCGCGAAATGGAGGTCGAGACACATCTCGTGATCTCCCGCGCGGCCGAACTCACGCGCGAGTACGAGTCGAACCTCTCGCGCGAAGCCGTGCATGCGCTCGCCGACCATGTCCACCCGATCGCCGATGTGGGCGCTTCCATTGCGTCGGGGTCGTTCCGCACGCTCGGCATGCTCGTCGTGCCGTGCTCGATGCGCACCGTTGGCGAGATCGCCTCGGGCGTCACGAGCACGCTGCTCACGCGCGCCGCCGACGTGGTGCTCAAGGAGCGCCTGCCACTCGTGCTGATGGTGCGGGAAACGCCGCTGAACCTCATTCACCTGCGCAACATGACGACGGTGACCGAGGCCGGCGCAGTGGTGTTCCCGCCGGTGCCCGCGTTCTACGCGAAGCCCGCGAGCCTGCAGGAGATGGTCGATCATTCGGTGAGCCGCGCGCTCGACCAGTTCGGGCTCGATACCGAACGCATAGAGGCGTGGCGCGACGCGTAAAGCCTCCGTGGACACCCCGCGGACGCACGCCGGACAATCAGGGAACGTGCATCGCAGTATTAAGTTTCGGCGTAAAATGCGCCGTTCGCCGCGATGTACCGGCGTAGAAGCCTCACGCCAGCGATGCACGTCGATCTACTTACCATCTACTTTCTCCTGATTGGGACCCTGCTAGCCAGTTCCCTGATCACGCTCTGGGAGCATCGAACGCATCCCGCGCGCAGCAAGGCCTTACGGATTCTTGCCGCCGGGTACGCCACTCTCGCAACCGGGTGCGCCGCGGTACTCGTGCGCGCCGACCTGCCGGGCGTATGGGGCGCGGCGCTGAGCAACCTCATCATCATGGCCGGCTATCTGCTGGTGTTGCACGGCGTCGCGACGATGAACGGGCGGCAATACCGGGCAGGCTCGATCGCCCTGCTCGCGCTGATCGCGCTGACATGGGCCACATGGGGCGCACGGCATCCGGCCGAGATGTGGTATTACGCGAGCGCGTTTCCCATTGCGCTGGCGAGCGGCATGACTTCGCGCGAGTTGTTGCGCGGCGACGGCATGAAAGGGGTGCAATCACGCCACGTCGCGACCTTCGTGACCGGTTTTCATGCCCTTTTTTACGTGTTCAGGACGTTTTTGCTCCCCTTGTTGGGGAGCCGCTATGGGGACGGCTTCGTCGCGCTGGTCAGCAAGATCACGATGTATGAAGGCGTGCTGTATTCGATCGTTCTGCCCATGTCGCTGCTCAAGCTGATTCGCGAGGAAACGCACGGGCAGCTTTTGCGCGAATCCCAAACGGACTACCTGACCCGCCTTGGCAACCGCCGCTGGTTCTTCGAAGAAGGCGAGCGCGTGATGAGCGAGGCCGGGGCGCGCGAGGCCGGGGCCCGCCAGCCGGTCTCGCTCCTCGCCTTCGATCTCGACCACTTCAAGACCATCAACGACCGCTACGGCCACAAGACCGGCGACGAAGTCCTCAAGGCGTTCGCCGACATTGCCCGCAGCGCCATGGGGCCCGACGCGATCCTCGCGCGCATAGGCGGTGAAGAATTCGCCGCCCTGCTGCCAGGCCACGACCGCTTGCGCGCCAAAGCGGTGGGCGAAGCGATCGCCCGGCGCTTCGCCCAAACCGCGACGCACAAGATCGAAGGCGTGGACATCCGCGCCACGGTGAGCATCGGCCTCGCGCAGCATGGTCACGAGGCGTCCACGCTCTCCGACCTGCTGGCCGCTGCCGACGCCGCGCTCTACAGCGCGAAGTCGCTGGGCGGCAACCGGCTCGAAATGCTGGTTCTCTAGCACCGCACGCCAAGTCAGCCATTTGTAGGCTGCGCGCATCCTTTTTGCTGAGCCACTTAAGCCCGCCTCATCCCGGTCGCGGGCGTAACCGCACTGAGCGGTAAGGGGGCGCAATGGCAACGATCGATTCCCGGATCCGGATGACAATTTCTGCCGGACTCATTGTCCTGCTCGCGGCTTGCGGCGGCGGCGGCGGTGGCAGCAGCGCAAGCGGAGGCTCGAGCACCGGCGCGAACACGCCGGCGGGCGGCGTCAAGCTGCAGGTCGTCTCGTTCGGCGACAGTCTTTCCGATGTCGGAACCTACGCGCCGATTGCGGGCGCCGTAGGCGGCGGGCGGTTCACAACCAACCCCGGCCAGGTCTGGTCCCAGGACGTCGCGCAATATTACGGGGACACCCTGAGCGCCGCCTACACCGTCAGCATTGATCACAAGCTGAGCGCGCAAGGTGGCTTCGGCTACGCGGAGGGCGGCTCGACGGTCGCCACGCCGGCCGACCAGTACGACTTCCTCTCGAGCGTGATCGGCAACATCGAAATGCCGGTCAATCAGCAGGTTTCGAACTATCTGTCCGCGCACGGCAGCTTCAACTCCGGCCAGCTCGTGCTGGTCTGGGCAGGCGCGAACGACGTGCTGCGCGCGGGCAATCCGCCGTCCGCCAATACCGTCGTGCAAACCGCCGCCACGACGCTCGCGCAAATCGTCGGACAGATCGTGCAGGCCGGCGCCACGCATGTCGTGGTGATCAACGTGCCGAACATCGGGCTCTCGCCCAAGGGCCTTGCCGCTGCCGACGGCGGCGCGAATCTGACCCAGCTATCGCAGCTCTTCAACTCGACATTGAACGGCGCATTGCAGGCCGAGGGTTTGCAGGGCAAGGTCATCGAAGTCGATTCGTACACCTGGATCACGCAGCTCGTGGCGAACTTCCAGGCGAGCGGATTTAGCGTGTCCAACACGGCCCAGGCGTGCGACGCTTCGAAAACGCCGGACGACACCTCGTTGCTCTGCTCGCCGGCCACCTATGTCGCGGCCAATGCCGACCAGACCTATATGTTCGCCGACGACCTGCACCCGACCACGCACACGCATACGCTCTTCGCGCAGTACGTCGAGCAGCAGATCGCGGCGAGCGGCCTGGGTCATTGAGTGCTGGATTCACGCGGCCGCGGCGCGTAGCCAGCACACACTTACCAGCAATGTGACCTACACTCAGTGCGTGACGCATTTCGCAACCCGCTCGGACGTGACCGCGCTATGCAGCGAGGAGACCATCGCCTGCCATAGATGCGCATCGTAGGCAGTGCGAGCAGTCGTTCGTTGCGAACCCCGATTCTGGCGCCTTGGCACCGTGTGCCCCCGCCGGTGTGTCTGCCAGAATCGTGCGACGAATGAAGATTCGTCGCGTCACGCTGAAGGAGCGACCATGCGCGCACTCGACATCACGACCGAGTCCGTCGTCTCCGCCATGCCGGAGATGACGATCCGCGACGTGGCGACCTTGTTCGTCGACAACGATATCGGCGGCCTGCCGGTCATCGACGCAACGGGAAAGGTTGTCCGCATCGTCAGCCACAGCGACATCCTGCATCGAATAGCGAACGGTACGGTCCGCGCGAAACGCGCACGGTGGCTCGAAATCCTCGTGTCGTCGCCGCGCGAACAGGCCGCTGCAGACGATCCCGCACCGCCCGCGGTCAACGGCAAAGCACACGACGACGCCATCGTGCATAAAACGTTTCCTCGCGTGACGCCCACGCTCTAGCGCAGCCTTCAAACATCGACTGCATACGTCTGTCACATCTGGAGAATGAGGGCGATTTCCTTCGTCAATACTCCTGATGATTTCCAGCGCCGGCGGGTCCGATATAGTTGGCCCGCGGCCGCAGCAGCGTGCCGCTCGTCATCTGCTCGATGGCGTGCGCCATCCAGCCCACGCTGCGACCAATGGCGAATATCGCGAACACGGCATCTTCCGGCAAGCGGCACCAGGCGGCCAGCGCGGTGAGCGCGATGTCGATCGTGGGCGCGAGACCGCGCGACGCGTGAACGTAGTCGATCAGCGCGCGCACGTCGTCCGGTGCCTCGAACGCCGCAAGCAGATCCGCCGCGCGCGGGTCGCCTTGCGGATAAAGCGCGTGACCGAAACCCGGCAACGGGCCGTTCGAATCGAGCCACGACTCGGCCGCCGCCGCGACACCCATCTCGCGCACCTTGCCGAGCAGCGCCTGCACGCGCAATGCGGCGTCGCCATGCAAGGGCCCGGCGAACGCGGCGAGACCCGCCAGCATGCATGAGCCAAGCGACGCGCCCGTCGATGCGGCCACGCGTGCGGCAAACGCCGAGGTCGTCAGCTCCTGGTCCGCCAGCAACGCGAGCGCACGCCGCAGCAAGTCCGCCTGCGCTTCGCACTGCCACGCACGCGCGAGCCGCTCATGCAGCGCGCCGCTTTCACCGAAGGCGCCGATGTTGCGAGGCCCGACGAAGGCGCTCGCCAAGCGGCCCACGAGGCGCGCAGCTTCCTCGTTCAACCCCGCGGCAACGAGCGCGCCGCTCGAAGGCGGCTGCGCCGCGGCGAGTGCAATCGACGCATACACTCGCGCACGCGGCGGCGCCCCAACGGGCACGCTCACGTCGTCGTGGCAGGTGGGGAAAACCGGTGCAGCGCCGGTTGCCCATAGACATTGGGCCACCTCTTCGAGCGTCGCCCGGCTCGCGAGTTCGACCGCATCGTGCCCGCGGTAGTAGAGCCTGCCCCGCGCAATCGTGGAAATACGCGTGTTGATGATGGGTTCGCCCCATGCCATCGTGCTCGCCGCGATGTTCTTGTGCGCGCGGCCCAGATCCCGTTTCTTCCTGAGCGCCGCAACATCCGAGCCGCTGTACAGCTTGCGGCTTGCGTGCTCCGGGTCCCAGCGCACCTCGATGCGCCCGCGGCTCACATACGCGTACAACGTCTGCTTGCGCACGCCCAGCGCGTGACAGGCCTCCTCCTGCGTCATCCAGTTTTCCACTCGCTTTCCCTGGGTTGGGCTGGTTGATTCACTTAATCAAGATTGACGCGTTCTGGCGGGGTGCGTCAAATACAGTCAATCCGACCCGCGCACAGCAACGCAGCTTACGGGTACGGATCGACAATGATAACCGCGCCTTAGAGCCCGACACTGGAGACACCGATGTCCACGCAGAGGTCCGTCAGCTACGCCGCCACTGAAGTCACAAGCGCCGCGCGCGCCACCCGCACGCGATACACGATTCTGGCCGCCATCCTGTTGCTCGCGACGGTCGCCTACGCAGACCGCGCGATCCTCTCGATTGCCGGACCCGGCATAGCAAAGGAATTCGGTCTCAACCCCATCCAGCTCGGCTACGTGCTCTCGGCGTTCAGCTGGGCCTATGTGGTCGGGCAGATCCCAGGCGGCCTGCTGCTCGACCGCGTGGGCACGAAGGTCATGTACGGCGCCACGCTGATCCTGTGGTCGCTCGCAACGATACTCGTCGGCTTCGTCGGCAAGGTCACTTCCGATGTATCGATGGCGCTGGGCCTGCTGTTCGCGCTGCGCTTCGCGCTGGGGCTCATCGAAGCGCCGAGTTTCCCCGCCAACAGCCGCGTGACGGTCATGTGGTTCCCGAAGGAGGAGCGCGGCTTCGCCACGTCGTTGTTTGCGTCCGCATCGTATTTCGCGGTGGCGATCTTCTCGCCGTTCGCGGGCTGGCTCACCGGCAAGTTCGGCTGGCCCGCACCGTTCTTCGCACTCGGCCTGATCGGCATTGCCTGCGCCGGCATCTGGGTGCGCGTGATGCACGAACCGCGCAAACACCCGCGCATTTCGCCGGCCGAACTCGACCGTCTCGTCGCGGGCGGCGCGATGATCGACATCGACTCGAAGTTCGAGCGTCTGTCGCGCCCCGCGGTGTCCGGCAAGGCGCTGCGCAGGCTGCTGGGCAACCGCATGCTCTGGTGCTCGTATATCGGCCAATATTGCGTGATCGCGCTGAGCTATTTCTTCATCACGTGGTTTCCGATCTACCTCGTGCAGGCGCGCGGCATGAACGTCATGCAGGCCGGCCTCGCGACGATGCTCCCGGCTGTCGCGGGCTTTCTGGGCGGCATTGCGGGCGGCGTGATTTCGGATGCGCTGATCCGGCATGGCTGGAGCGTTTCGTGGGCGCGCAAGACGCCCTATATCGTCGGCATGGCGGTGGGCTGCTGCATCGTGTTCTCGGCGTTCACCGAGAGCAACACCGTGATCGTGCTGCTCATGACGCTCGCTTTCTTCGGCAAGGGCGCAGCGGCCGGCGCAGGCACCTGGGCCATCGTCTGCGATACCGCGCCACGCGAAGCCGTGGGTCTCGCCGGCGCGATTTTCAACTGTATCGGCAATATTGGCGGTATCGTCACGCCTATCGTGTTCGGCTATATCGTGCAGGCAACGGGCGGCTACACGGCCGGTCTTTATTTTGTCGCGGCACACTGTGTGGTCGCGGCGCTGGTTTATCTCGTGTTCATGGGCCGCATCGAGCGCGTGAACGTCAACTGAGCGCGTGCCCACGCCTCAACCGAAGCAAGGATTCATCGATTCACCATGGCAAAACCCATCATTCTCAACGCAGCCGAATTGCCGGAACGCACCCAGGCGGAACTTGCCTCGCTCTTCACGATGCTCGATCTGCCGAAGGCGCCGGAAGAAGCGGCTGCGTTTCTCGCGCAGCACGGCGCGTCCATTCGCGGCATCGCGCTGCGCAAGACGAAGATCGATGCGGCATTTCTCGACGCCCTGCCCGCGCTGGAGATCATTGCGAGCTATAGCGCCGGCCTCGACAACCTCGACGTGAAAAGCGCGCAGGCGCGCGGCATCCGCATCGAAAACGCGTCGCACGTGCTGGCCGAAGATGTCGCGAATACCGCTATTGGCCTGGCGCTCGCGCTCACGCGCGACATCGTGCAGGCAGACGCCTACGTGCGCTCCGGACAATGGCCCGAGCATGGCGCACTGCCGCTCGGCCGCTCGATTTCGCGCATGAAGGTCGGCATTGTCGGGCTCGGCATGATCGGCGCGGCCATCGCGAAGCGGTTGAAGGCGTTCGGCTCGCAAGTCGCGTACTACGGGCCGAACCGCAAGAGTGTCGATCTGCCGTACTACGACGACGCAACGCGTCTTGCGGCCGATAGCGACATGCTGATCCTCACCTGCCCGCTCACGCCACAAACGCATCATCTGGTGAATGCGGCCGTGATCGACGCGCTCGGCCCGCAAGGCTTCCTCATCAACATTGCGCGCGGTCCGGTGGTCGATGAAAGCGCGCTGATCGCGGCGCTCGATGAAAAACGTATCGCAGGCGCGGCGCTCGACGTGTTCGAGCACGAACCCCACGTGCCGCAAGCGCTGATCGACAATCCGCGCGTCGTGCTGACTCCGCATATTGGTTCGGCAACGGAAGAAACGCGCACGGGCATGGCCGATAACGTGGTCGATATGCTGGCGAGCCATTTTGGCATTGCCAGTCCGCGCAGCGCACCTGAGCAAACGCCGGAAGTCGTGAAGACCGCAGCAGCAGCCTGACCGCTCCTGTGCAAGACTCAGGCCGATTCGCGCGCCACGATCGTGAACCCCACGTCGAGCGCGCGAGCCTCGGTCACGCTGGTTTCGCCGCTCAGGCGGTCCAGCAAAAAGCGCGCGGCGTTCACGCCAATGCGCGTGCCCTCCACGCGCACCGTCGTGAGCTGGGGCGTGGTTTCAGTGGCGAATTCCAGATCGCCGAAGCCGCAAATCGCCAGTTGCGAGGGGACGTGCACGCCCATCTGGCGCGCGGCACCGAGCGCGCCGATGGCGAGCAAGTCCGAGCCGCAGAACACGGCGTCGATATCCTGGGCGCGCGCGAGCAGTTGCGGCAGCGCGCGTTTGCCGTGCGCGACGGAACTCGGTGGCGCGACCTGTTCCTCGGGCACGTCCTCGATGCCTGCCTGCGCGAGCCGTTCGCGAAAGCCCGCGCGCCGCGCGAGCGCGCGCGCGTCGTTGGCGGAGATGAGCGCAGGACGGCGCGCGCCACGCGCGATAAAGTGCTCGGCCACCGCCGCGCCGATCCGGTAGTGCGAAAAGCCCACCAGCATGTCGATGGGCGTATCGGTCATGTCCCACGTTTCGACCACGGGAATGCCGACGTTCTTGAGGCGTTCGCGCAACGATTCGGTATGCGCCACCCCCGTGAGCAGCACGCCTTCAGGGCGGCGGCTCAACACCGTATCGAGCAGGCTCTCCTCGTTCGACGCGCTATAGCCGCTCAACGCGAGCAGCACTTCGTAGCCCGCGCGCGACATCGTCTCGCTGAACACCTGAATGGTTTCCGCAAACAGCGAGTGCGAAACCGTTGGCACGATGGCCGCAACGAGCCGCGAGCGCGCCGACGACAACCCGCCCGCGAGCCGGTTGGGCACATAGCCCAGTTTCTGCACGACCTGACGCACGCGCTCCAGCGTCTCCGGCGCGACCGACTCCGGGTTGTTGAACACGCGCGAAACCGTGATGGGCGAGACGCCCGCCTGCGCGGCGACATCGGTGATGCGCAGGCCCTTCGGGCCGCCGCGCGTGCGCTTCGTGCGCACGGTGGCGTCCGCGTGTTCGATGCTCGGAGCGGGTTTGATGGTCGACATGAACGTGAACGGGTGTGGGCGGTGCGCGGCTATTGTAGCGAATGCGCCTCGCAGCCTAGCGTGCGTTGTTCGGCAGGGGCGCGCCGTCTGCGGCTTGCGGCGTACGATTGCCACGGCGCAGGATCATGGCGGTGACGATCGCGAAGATCACCATGCACGCGGCGGGCACGAGCATGGGCATGCGCGTGCTACCCGTTGCCTGCTTCACGAAGGGCACGAGATTCTGCGCAATGAAACCGCCAATATTGCCGAGCGAATTGATTGCCGCAATGCCTGCCGCAGCGCGCGCGCCGTAAAGGAACTTGGGCGGCAGCGTCCAGAAGCACGGAATCAGCAGATACATGCACGGCGCACCAAGACACAGCGCGGCGAAGCGCAGCGCGTGGCCCGGCAGAAACACCGACGAAACAAAGAACACCATGCCGAGCAGCGACGCCACGAGCATCGCGACCGTCGCATGATTGCTCGCGCGCAGCCGCGAAGGGAGCGTCGCGAGCACGATCGTCGCCAGCAGCCAGGGAATGATGTTGAGCAGCCCGTTCGTGGTGTTGCTCACGCCGAATCCCTTGACGAGCGTAGGCAGCCAGTAGCTCACGCCGTACACGGAGATCGACAGCATCATGTAGTAGAACGCCATGCCGAGCACGCGCGGCTCCGTGAGCACGCTGAGCACGGAGCCGTGGCGCTCCCGGCCCCGCGCGGCCGCGCTCTCGGTCGAGAGCGTGTGCACGAGCCAGCGCTTCTCCCCTTCGGAGAGGAACGTCGCTTGCTGCGGCGCTTTCGGTAACAGGTACAGCACGACGATCGTCAGCAGTACCGATGGAATGCCGGTGACCACGAACACGAGCTGCCAGCCTTGCAGTCCGAACAGTCCGCCTTTGTCGAGCAGCCAGCCGCAAATCGGCGCGCCGACCATGTTGCCGAGGCTGCTGCCCACCGTGAAGTAACCGAGCATGCGCACGCGGTGGCGCTGCGGGAACCACAGGGTGAGGTAATAGATCACGCCGGGATAGAGCCCCGCCTCGGAGGCGCCCAGCAAAAAGCGCAGGATGTAGAACATCGTGGCGTTGCGCGTGAAGGCGAGCAAAATCGTCACCACGCCCCACGTGAACATGATGCGCGCCATCCAGCGCGGCGCGCCGTACTTGTGGAGCAAGATATTGCTCGGCACCTCGAACAGCAGATAGCCGATGAAGAACAGCGACGCGCCAAGCCCGTATGCGACCTCGGAAAGCCCGAGGCTGTCGAGCATCTGCAGCTTCGCGAAGGCGATGTTGGAGCGGTCGATATACGCGACCAGATAAAGCACGCCGAGCAGCGGCATTAGCCGCCAGCCCATGCGGTTGATCAGACGCGGCTCGTCAACCGCTGCGATGGCATCGTTCACGTTGTCTCCTGAGCCCGCTTTGCGCACGGGCCTCTGTTTATTGGTGCCGTTCTGCTTACTTCAGGCGGCCTATTTTGCCTGCTGCTCGCACCATGCGCGATATGCCGCCAGCGTTTCCTCGTTCGGCGGATAGGTGCCGCGCAGTGCGAGACCCGACTCGATGCGCTCGGTGATGAACGCTTCGAGCCGCTCCTGTTCGGTGGCGTCGCGCGCCACTTCCCCGGCCATTTCGTGCGGCACGATCACGACGCCGTCGGCATCGGCCACGACGATATCGCCCGGATAAACCGCCACACCGCCGCACGCGATCGGCACGTTCATGTCCACGGCATGATGTTTCGCGAGATTCAGCGGTGCGCTCGCCCCCGCGCACCACAGAGGCAAACCGAGCGCCGCGATCGTGCCGCTGTCGCGCACAGGGCCGTCCGAGACCATGCCCGCCACGCCGCGCTTCGCGAGACGCAACGCGAGAATCGAGCCCACCGACGCCACGGTGCGGTCTCCACGGCAGTCCTGCACGAGCACGCTACCCGCAGGCGCCGTTTCCACGGCCTTGCGCTGCGGATGATCCGGATTCTGAAACACGCCCACGTGGTCGAGGTCCTCGCGCGCCGGAATATTGCGCAGCGTGAATGCAGGACCGACGAGATTCGGCGTGCCCGGTTCGGGCTTCACGAGCGGCGCCACGCCCTGCAAAAACACATTGCGCAGGCCGCGCTTGAAGAGTTGGGTCGTGAGCGTGGCGGTGCTCACGTGACGCAGTTGTTCGAGCGCGGCTTCGCTGACTGGCGGGTTCGTTGCAGAGTTCGGTGCGGTCATGATCGGTGATGTCTTCGATGGTGGAGATTAGTGAATTTCAGGCTCGGTGCCGTGGGCTTCGCACGGCGTGGCGGCTGGCGTTTCGAGGAAATCGAAATCGCAGCCCTTGTTCGCCTGCGTCACGTGCAGCTGATGCATCACGCCGAAGCCGCGCTCGAACGGACGCTTCGGCGCCGTCCACGCCGCTTTGCGCGCGGCCAGTTCCGCGTCGCTCACCTGCAGATGCAGGCGGCGCGCCTCGACGTCGAGCTCGATGATGTCGCCGTCTTTGACGAGCGCGAGCGGCCCGCCCACGAACGATTCAGGCGCCACGTGCAGCACGCACGCGCCGTAGCTCGTGCCGCTCATGCGCGCGTCGGAAATGCGCAGCATGTCGCGCACGCCTTGTTTGAGCAGCTTTTGCGGAATCGGCAGTTGGCCCCATTCGGGCATGCCGGGCGCACCTACGGGGCCCGCGTGCTGCAGCACGATCACGGAGTCGGCGGTGACGTCGAGGTCGTCGCTGTCGATACGTGCCGCCATGTCGTTGTAGTCGCGAAACACGACGGCGGGGCCGCGATGCCTGAGCAGATGCGCCTCCATCGCCGCGGGCTTGATGACCGCGCCGTCCGGCGCGAGATTGCCCGTGAGCACGGCAAGGCCGTCGCGCGCGACGAGCGGGTTGCGGCGCGTGCGGATCACGTCGTCGTTGAAGATTTCCGCGCCCGCGATGTTTTCGCCGAGCGTTTTGCCGCTCACGGTCATCTGCGTGCCGTCGATCAGGTCGCCGAGTTCCACGAGCAGCGCACGCAGGCCGCCTGCGTAATAGAAGTCCTCCATCAGATACTGGCCGGCCGGGCGGATATTGCCGAGCACGGGCGTCACGCGCGCGAGTTCGTCGAAGCGCGCCGTGGTCAGATCGATGCCCGCGCGGCGGGCCACGGCCACGAGGTGCACGATCGCGTTGGTCGAGCCCGACATCGCGAGCACGGTGGTCACGGCATTGTCGAACGCCTTCGCGGTGAGGATGTCCGAGGGCTTCTGGTCGGCCCACACCATCTCGACAATGCGCTGCCCCGTGAGCGACGCGTACTGCGCGTGACGCGAGTCCGCCGCGGGAATCGACGAAAAACCAGGCAGCGTGAGGCCGAGCGCTTCGGTGGCGCTCGTCATCGTCGAGGCCGTGCCCATCGTCATGCAGTGGCCCGGCGAGCGCGCGATGCCGCTCTCGATGCCCTTCCACTCGTCTTCGGTGATCTTGCCCGCGCGCAACTCCGCCCAGTACTTCCATGTGTCCGAGCCGCTGCCGAGCGTGCGGCCATTCCAGTTGCCGCGCAGCATCGGCCCGGCGGGCAGATAGATCGCGGGCAGATCCATGCTGATCGCGCCCATCAGGAGACCCGGCGTGGTCTTGTCGCAGCCGCCCATCAGCACGCAGCCATCGAACGGGTACGACTTGAGCAGTTCCTCCGTCTCCATGGCGAGGAAGTTGCGGTAAAGCATGGTGGTGGGCTTCTGGAACGGCTCCGCCAACGTCATCACGGGCATCTCGACCGGAAAGCCGCCCGCCTGCCAGATGCCGCGCTTCACCTCCTCCACGCGTTGCTTGAAGTGCGTATGGCACGAGTTGATCTCGCTCCACGTGTTCACCACGGCGATCACGGGCTTGCCCATGTAATCGGACGCGTGATAGCCCATCTGCGCGGTGCGCGAGCGGTGGCCGAACGAGCGGAGGTCGTTGACGCCGTACCAGCGGTAGCTGCGCAGGTCTTCGGGCTTCTTGCGGACTGGGGACAAGGTGTTCTCCATGATAACGCTACCATTTCGGCGAATAAAAAAACCGCCGAGGGCGGGCGGGTTCGATAGGGCCGCTGGTGAGGTGTTCCAGATGGTAGCGTTATCATTCGCGATCGGATCCTGGGGGAAATACGGAGCGTGATGCACGCAGTGCGTCTGTCGTGCTGCGCTGCATGTCGGTTGCCGCCCCTTTTTCGGACATATCCGATACCACCGCCGGCCGGTCTACCTGACGATATCTCACACAAGATAATTTTATCCCGTCATTGCGCACCAGCCATATCGCTAGACGGGCGTTTTTTATCGACTTCGTGAGGATAGGAAAATGTCAGGTAAGCGGGAATGCCGCGCAGGGGAGTCGAAATGAGACGAGCCCTGCTAAAGCTCGGAGACAAGACGACGGCGGGTGGCGTTGTGCTCGAAGGCGTCGATAGTTGCCTGCATCACGGCACGCCGCTCACTTTCATCGGCGCGAAGATCTGGTGTCCCGAGTGCAATTCGGAAGGCGTGATTGGCTGGAACGGCCCGCATCGCAAGGCAACGATGATGGGCAAGCAGCAGGCCCTGGAAGGCGATCTCTGCCTCTGCAGATGCGATCCGCCACCGGTGCTCCTTGCTTCGCAGAACAGCGCCTGGCATGTGTTCGAGTCGCATGAACTGGAAAAGGCAACAGGTGCCGGCCATTCGATGACCCGCGCATCCCCGGCCGGGCACGACGAACTGGAACACTACTTTGAAATCGTTGACGCGATAAGCGGCGCTCCAATTGAAGGAATGACCTATACGCTGTTAAGCAACGGTGTTTCGCTGGTCAATAGTCAATCGCTTGTCACCGGGAGAACGGCAATCGTTTCTAAAGCCGACTATCCCAATCTAACGTTCATTGCATGGCGCAAGGGGGACGTCAGATGAGCGACACGATCGACAAAAACGTGCGTCTGCTCGCAGCCATTGCTTACGGCGAAGCTTCAACGGCAAACGACGCTCAGGAAATCGGCGGCATCGCTTTTGCAGTTGCTAACAGGTGTCGTGCGTGGGGCAACAAGACTGTGACCGAATTGCGCAGTGCGGATCCAAACTATGCATACGCGTGGGATGGTTCCAACGAGCGTTTCAATAAGCTCATGCGAACATCAGACGCGGAGATAGCGTTCAATCCAGGCATGCAACTGGCGATTGACTCTGCACGCAAGGCAATAGCGAACAGCGGCGTGGACCCTTCAAATGGTGCGTTCTGGTGGGATGGGCTGGATTTCAAAACCAGGTATTCCAGCCACCCCAAAGTCCGCGACGGATTCAAATGGACAGATCCGTCCCACAACCTATTCGACGTGCCGGAAAAACGCCGGTCTGTCATTGCGTATTGGCGAGTGCGAAACAGAAAGACTGGCCAGGTCGTCGATGGCGCCGAGCGTGGCCGGTACGATTCGGTATGGATTTCAACCGCAGCCCACGGAAGCACGATTTTCTGGATTCACGATCCCGACTACCTGCAGGCAACGGGTGGAAAATCGTATCGATGAAGCGCTTCACAATCCTCCTGGCCGTCTCCTCTTGCATATCGACATACGCATATGCAGAGAAAATTTACGACGACTATGACGCTTTTTATGCCGACCAACCAGGCGCCATTTTCAAAACCCCGCTCAAGCAAGACAGGAGGAATGTATATTCCAACTTCGGCGAAAATGGCATCTATGCGGAGATACGGGCAACCATCAACGGGAGACCCGCGAGAATTCAGGTTGCTTCGGGGCACATATCAATCAATAAGAAAACGTACAGGTTTGCCCAGGCCATAACATTTCCAAACGAACACACGGGCGACATCTACCCCGGCACCGCCGAAGTTTTCATTGCGAAAGGTCTGGACAATCGTTCGCCGCTTCTGTGTCTGGAGGGGCACGGTAGCGGGTCCGGCGAAGCCAATCGCCGTCAACAGATATTCCTTCTGATGAACCCGTTTGGCCATCAGCCAGTGTTTCTTCATTTGCCTGGCCTTCTTTCGTCATGCCGGGCCGTGCTGGCAACGCACAACGGCCAAGTGGTCTTCCCGCAGAATAGTTATGTGTGGAATGCGACGCAGGATGCACGAACAGGTTTGCAAATCTCGTACTTTGCATTCGAGCGCGGGCGATTTGCCCCGACAAGCAAGAAGATCAATCTGCGCTTCGTTACGCCAGAGAACCCGTTCACCTTCTATCGACAGGAATAGCCGATCTCGCCGCGCCAGGACAAGCGGATGACCAATTGCCGCAGCGATTGTCGCCTCCCGATGAACACAGCATCGCGTTCGAACCACTTTATCCAGACTAACAGCGCCCGCATACTGCGTCTCATAGATTTCACGATCATGCCGACGCCATGCTAAACAGAGACGCCATCCGCTCCGGTGCGTTTCTCGAGAGTTTCAGCCATCTTCCGCCGGAAATTCTCTGGACGCAGACCCAAATCGACCAGTCGCTCGCCGAAACGATGGCGAAGCGCCCCGCTGGCAAAGAGATCTGGGTGTTCGGCTACGGTTCGCTCATGTGGAATCCGCTCTCGCGCTTCGACCGGCGCGCGAGCGCCACGCTGCACGGCTGGCGCCGGAGCTTTTGCATTCGCCTTTTCGGCGGCCGCGGCACGCCGCAGCGGCCGGGCCGCATGCTCGCGCTGGAGCCAGGGGGCGCCACGCAAGGCCTCGCGCTGCGCCTCGACGCCGCGACGCTCGAAGAAGAACTGCATATCCTCTGGACCCGCGAGATGCTGACCGGCGCCTATACGCCGGCCTGGACCACCGTGACACTCGCCACGGGCGAAACGCGCCACGCTCTCGCCTTCGTGGCAAGTGATTGCCCGCGGCAATACGAGGCCGATTCGAGCCCCGCGACGGTGGCCCGCCTGATCGCCCAGGCGCAGGGACCGCTCGGCTCCAACGCGGAATATGTGTTCCAGCTCAGGCAAGCGCTCGCCGATTGTGCGTTGACCGACGCCTACGTCGAGGAGGTGGCGCAGGCGCTCGAACGGATCGAATTGACGCCCTGACTACGCGCTAAGCGAGCCGCGCGAGTCCCGTGACCAACTGAACGACGCCAAACGCGGCGATCGCAACGGCGGAAAAAATGGAGATGCCCCGCGTGAACGCGAGCGGCAGCTTGGTTCGCAACGCGGAGGTCACGCCGCTCAGGAACAGCCACCACACGGCCGAGCCCGCGAACACACCCGTCACCATGGGCGCCACCGAAAGCCATCCCGGCACGCCATGTTCGCCCGGCATGGCCGGCAATGGTCCGAGCGCCGCAAAAGCGGCGATGAACGAAAAAATCGTCAGGGGATTCGAGAGCGTGAGCGCAAACGTCGTGAAGAAGTCACGCGTAACAGGCGTGCGCAAGCCCTCCTGGACGGCGGCCGGCGCACGAGGCGCCTCGCGCGCGATCGTCCACGCCATCCATACCAGAAATGCCCCGCCAGCCGCCTTCAAGCCCACGGTCAGCATCGGCAGCGCCGCGACGATACCCGCCACGCCGAGCGCGCCGAGCAAGCCGTAACACGCGTCCGCGCACGCAGCACCCATGCCAGTGGCAAAGCCGGAGCGGAAACCCCGGCTCAGGCTGCGCTGGATGCACAGCATGCCGATGGCCCCGACCGGTGCGGCGATGCAAAAACCCAACGCCACCGCTTTAACGAACAACATGTCCCTCTCTCCGCAATTCATGTTCTGTGGGGGACTATCGTAGACCGCGAAGATTATCCGCAGAAGCGGGGATTTAAGGGAAAATGGGCATCTCACCTTAAACATTTCGCCAAGATGGACGATCTGGACTGGAAAATACTGGCGCTGCTGCAGGAGAGCGGGCGCATGACCTATACGGAGCTGGCTCGCCGCGTGCATCTCTCGGTGCCGGCGGTCACGGAACGCGTGCGACGTCTCGAAGATGCCGGCGTGATCGAAGGCTATACGGCGCGCGTGAATCCGGCCGCCGCTGGCTATCCCCTCTGCGCCCTGATCGGCATTACGGTGCCGCAGTCCGCGAAAGCGAAGTTTCTCAAGCTGCTCGGCACGATTGCCGAGGTGCTCGAATGCCATCACGTCACGGGTGCGGACTCCTACGTCATTCGCCTGGTGGCAACGAGCGTGGCCGATCTGGAGCGACTGATCCAGCGGATCAACCTTTACGGCGAGACGCGCACGTCCATCGTCATGTCCACGCCGCTCGCCGCGCGTGCGCTCACGCCGCCTCAAAACGGGTCGCGCGGCAAGGCGTAGCCGCGACGACCCAGGGGCTCAAAGCGAACGCGCGATTGCTTGGCCCAGCAGTTCCACGCCGAGATCGATCTCCTGCTCGCTTACGGTCAGCGGCGGCGCAATGCGGAACACGCCGCCCATGCCGGGCAACTGCACGATATTCATGCTGAGCCCAAGCTTCATGCATTCGCGCGTGATCTTCGCGCCAAGACCGTCGGCGGGTTCCTTCGTGCGGCGGTCCTTGACGATCTCGAGACCCAGCAGCAGGCCGCGCCCGCGAATGTCGCCGATGCAGTCGAAGCGCTCCATCAGGTCCAGCAGTCCGCGCCTGAGCCGGTCGCCCATGATGTTTGCGCGCGCAACGAGTCCGTCGCGCTCCACCACGTCCAGCACCCGCAGGCCGACCGCGGCGGGAAGCGGATCGGACACATGGGTCGTGTAGAACAGAAAGCCGCGTTCGTGCGCCGCTTCTTCGATCTGCGCGGACGTCACCACCGCCGCCAGCGGCAAGCCCGCGCCCAGCGTCTTGGAGAGCGTGAGAATGTCGGGCGTCACACCGTCGTGCTCGCACGCGAACATCGTGCCGGTGCGGCCAACGCCTGTTTGCGCCTCGTCCAGGATCAGCAGCATGCCGCGCTCTTCGCACTTGCGCTTGAGCGCCGCCATATAGCCCGGCGGCAATTCGATGATGCCGCCCGAACTCAGGATCGGCTCCGCAATGAAGGCCGCGAGATTGCCACTCGACTGGCGGTCGATGAGATCGAACGCGTAGTCGAGTTCCGCGAGGTAGTCGTATTGCCCGTTGCGCTCGAAGCGCGGCCGGTACATGAACGGCGCGGGAATCGCGTACGAGCCCACCGCTGCGGGACCTACGCCCTTGCGGCCTGCGCTATAGGTGGCCGAAGCCGCGCCGCCGGTCATGCCGTGCCACGACTGCGCAAAGCCCACGATTTCGAACTTGCCCGTGACGAGTTTCGCCATGCGGATGGCGGCCTCGTTCGACTCCGCGCCGGTGCTCAGCAGCAGCGCCCGGTCGAGCCCGGCGGGCGTGACATCGGCTAAGCGCGTCGCCAGCTCGACCACGGGCCGCGAGAGCATGCCGCTGAACAGGTGGTCCAGCTTGCCCGCATATTCGTTGATGACCGAAACGATCTCGGGGTGGCTGTGGCCGAGCACCGCGCTCATCTGCCCCGAGGTGAAATCGAGTATCGGGCGGTCGTCCGCGTCGTAGACGAAGCTGCCCTGGGCGCGCTCGATGATCATCGGCTCGAACGTGCCGCCATAGCGGATCAGGTGCTGCCGCGCGTTGCGCCAAAACTGTTCGTCGTCGTTCCTGGACACAGGCTTCTCCTTTTCGGGTGGCAGGTTTTTCTTGCAGTCTAGTCGGCGCTCTGGTTTTATAGAATCGAATAGTTCTTATGCAAGCTAGAAGAGAGGCTAATATCGTGAGCCGCCCGCTCGAAATCGATTTGCTGCGCTCGTTCGCGGTCATTGCCGAGGTGCGTTCGCTAAGCCGCGCGGCCGAACGCGTGGGCCGCACGCAGTCGGCGCTGAGCCAGCAGATCAAGCGGCTCGAGGAGATCGTCGATCAGCCGCTGTTTCAGCGCACCGGGCGCGGCGTCGCGCTGACGAGCCCCGGCGAGCGGCTGCTGGTCCACGCCCAGCGCATCCTGCGCCTGCACGACGAGGCGATGGCCGACCTGTGCGGCACGGGCCTGTCGGGGAGCATCCGCTTCGGTTGCCCGGACGACTATGCGGCCGTGTTCCTCCCCTCTTTGCTGCGACAGTTTTCGAGCCAGCATCCCCATGCGCTCGTGGAAGTCGTCTGCGTGCCCACGCCGCGCCTGCTCGAACAACTCGACAAGCGAGCGGTCGACCTCGCGATGGTGTCGCTGCCTTTGAACGCCGGCGACACGGACGACGAGATCATTCGCCGCGAGCAACTGGTCTGGATCGGTTCGCCCGAACTCGACGCCGCCCACTTCGACCCGCTGCCGCTCGCGCTCTCCGATCCCGATACGCTCGACCACATCGCGGCCTGCGAGGCATTGGAGCGCGCGGGCAGAGCCTACCGGGTCGCGTATGCGAGCAGCAGCCTCGCCGGGCTTACCGCGCTCGTGCGTTCGGGCCAGGCCTTCGCCGTCATGACGCAAACCGCCGTTCCGCCGGATCTGGCCATTCTCAATGGCGACCCGGCGCTGCCGCCCTTGCCGGCCGTCGGGATCACGATAAAGTTCGGGCGCAAGCGGCCCTCGCTGCTCACGGCGGCGTTTGCGGAGCACATTCGGCTCACGCTGCCGATGTTGTGAGCACGCTGCCGCGAACAGGGCGCGCGCACGCTACGCGCGCACTGCCACGGTCTGCCAGGCAGGCGCAACCACGTCGCGTCGCTTGCTTTCGTGCTTTCGTGACGTGAGCGGGTCGATATTGAATTCGTAATAACATCGTATGCCGTGTTTCAACCGCACCCCGGAGGCAACATGCGACCCAATAGAATCATGTTTATCCGGCACGCCGAGAAGCCCGCATCCGATGAAGGCATCGGGATCGAGGCGGATGGCAAACCCGACGCGGAAAGTCTCTGCGTGCGCGGCTGGCAGCGAGCCGGCGCTTTGGCGCGATTCTTCTGCCCGAACGAGACAACGCATGCAACGCCACTCAAGCCAGCTACCGTATTCGCAGCGGGGGCCGGTCCTTCCAGCAAGAGCAAACGCTCGATGCAGACGGTGGCGCCCCTTGTCTCGCTGCTGCGCGAAACATCGCAGGTCGATTACGTCAACACCTACCTGAAAGACGACGGCCGAGCGCTCATGACAGACGTACTCTCTCGACCGGGCGTCGTGTTGATAGCGTGGGAGCACAAAGTGCTGCCCTCGCTCATTGGACACATACCTCGCGTGCCCACGGTCCCGGCAACGTGGCCGGACGAGCGTTTCGACATGGTCTGGATATTCGATCGCGCAGGGGAAGGCTGGTCGTTTTCACAGCTCCCGCAATCGCTACTCGCTGGCGATTCCAACGCGCCAATCCGCTAGGCCTTATGTTCTGGTCTCGATCAAAAACGAGCACAGTCACCGGCTAGCATCACGCTCGCTTTGCTCCTGCACCGTAAAGATTGCCTCGGGCAATATCTTCAGACGTTCAATGGGAATAGGATCGCCGCTTTTGTCGGAATATCCATAGGTGCCTTCTGCGATCTTCTCAAGCGCGCGCTGGATGTCGGCGATTCTCCGGTCGTTCACGTTGCGCAAGGCCTGATTGGCGACGTCCTGTTCGATTCTCTGGGCATCGTCCTCGGCTTCCCTTGCTTCCTCGCCAAACGCCTCTTCCTGATCGCGCTCCGCCGCAATCGTGCCTTCTTCGCCGCCGAGCACCTCACGCTGCAGCGCCAGCAAGCGCTGACGCTGACTCTCGATGAATGCTTCGCTCAATATCTGATCAGTCATGTTGATTCTCCCAAAGACCCATCGACGACACTGCGAGCTAGTGGAGCAGACCTTTGAATATCGCCGTCAAACTGACGGCCATCATTTCGACCGCGATGGCTGCAAGGATCATACCCATCAAACGCTTGGTGATCGCTGTCACCTTGGCGGACAAAAAGCGCCCGAGATATGGCGCGGAAAACAATGCAGCAGCCAGCAAGGCGAGAAACACGACCAGCCCCGTAGCGAGGCTCGCAATCTTCCCGTTGGCGTCTGCGGTGTGGCCGAACACCACTAACGTGGCGATCGTGCCAGGGCCCACAAGAAGCGGCGTGGTCAGCGGAAACACCGCCACGTCCTGATCATAGCCGCTTTCGCCTAGCTCGCCTTGCCGCGGCGTGTGCTGCGCGCTCGATGACCCGTGTACCATGTCCAGCGCGATCAGCAATACGAGCAACCCGCCCGCGAGACGGAAATCGTCGATGCTGACCCCGAACACCTTGAGAATCGTCTCGCCGAGCGTGACGGAAATAACACAGCCAATCGTCACGCCGATAAAGGTTGTGGCCGCAACCGCCCGCTGCTTTCCATCGGACAGTCCCTCAGTCAACGAAATGAACACCGGGATGTTCGCGATCGGATTCATGATCGCAAAGAGTGCCGAAAAGACCTTCATTGAAAACGCGAAGTCGATGGCCATGAGGTCACCTCGTGATCGTCATCCGCCCTACGATTCTCAACGCGTCCCAATTCACGAGTACAGCAGACGCTTGAATTCCTGGCCGCCATGTCCGCGACGTTCACGGCACGCACAGTTTATGCCACGTCAGAGATAGAATCGCCCGCTGCATTTTCCGATACTTTGCATCGCTCGTTTGGCGTTGACAATCCAATGCATGCTGGGTTCAATGCGTATTGATCGCCTGCGTGCCGGTGCCATAATGAATCTTCGGATGACCAACGGGAGTCAATCGTGACGCGCAAGTCCAGCGACCGACGACATCGATTTCTGCACGACCTCAAGTGGATTGCCATTCTCTGGTGCGTCGGCTTCGGTGCGACCGTTCTACTCACGCTGCCGTTTCACTTTCTCGTTATGGCCATGATGAGGAAGTAGCGGCACACGAACATCCGGCTAGCCCCCTTTCGCCTACCGCGCGCACGACGCCGCGAGTCTGCCGACCGTGATGACCGCCTGTTCGATTTCCGGCGACCACGGCGTGCTGTAATTGAGCCGGATGAAGTTGCGATAGCTGTCCGACACGGAAAACATATAACCGGGTCCAATCGTGATGCCGCGCGCCAGTGCAAGCTGGTAGAGCGTCATCGAATCCACCTTCGCCGGCAACTCGATCCACAGCACATACCCCCCCATCGGCGTCGACGTGCGCGTGCCTGCCGGAAAGAAGCGCGTGACCGTCGACTTCATCAAATTGCACTGCTGCGCGTAATTTTTGCGGATGCGTCTCAGATGATGCTCGTAGCCATCGCGCTCCAGGTATTCGGCAATCGCCAGTTGTGGAATGACCGAAGTCGTCAGCGTATTCAGGAATTTCAGCTTTTCGACCTCGTCGCGATAACGTCCCGGCAACGCCCAGCCGATACGATACGCCGCGGTCAGACTCTTCGAGAATGAACCACAGTGCAGCACCATGCCCTTCTTGTCATACGATTTGAGTGTGGTGGGATGCGAGTCGCCGAAATACAGTTCGTTATAAACGCCGTTTTCAATTACCGGAATCTCAGCCTTCTCGAGCAGGTCGACAAGTTCGCGCTTGCGCTCATCGGGCATCTGGAACCCGAGTGGATTCTGAAAATTCGGCATCACCATGCAAGCGGCAATCGGCCCTGATTCGATGATTTTCGCAAGCGCTTCGACTTCGATGCCGTACTCGGGGTGCGTCGCGACTTCGATCGCCTTCATGCCCGAGCGCTCGATAGCGTGCAGCATGGCGTAGAACGTGGGCGACTCGACGGCGATCACGTCCCCCGGTTTGGCGACTGCCTGCAAACACAGATTGATCGCCTCCGTCGCGCCCACCGTCACAATGATCTCGTTGGGGTCTACGGCCATGCCATTCTCGAGGTAACGCCGGGCGATCTGGCGGACCAGCTCCGGGGTGCCCGGCGGCAGCGCGTTGGTCACGCCCCACAGCGACTTCCTGCGTCCCGCGGCCGCCGCGTAGCGGTTGAGCTTTTCGTAAGGAAACAGCTGGGGGTCGGGATACGGCGAACCGAGCGGCACGGCGTCGTCGGTACCAATGGAGCGCAAGGTAGACAGCACGAGGCGGCTCACGTCCACCGTTGCCGACACGGCAATCGGCCGGCTCGTGCGCAATTCATCCGAGCGCACGCTGCCAGCGCCCGCTCGCACGCTCACGAAATAACCGGACTGCGGGCGGCTCTCCAGCACACCGCGGCTTTCCAGCAGCAAATACGCGCGAATGACGGTAGTAATGCTGATGCGGTGCTGCTGGCTGGCCTGGCGCACCGACGGCACGCGGTCCCCCCGCCGGTAGACGCCCTTGCGAATCAGTGTCTCGATGTCGTCCGCGAGCTTTTCATAGAGCTTCACTGTCTCTCCCCGGTAGCCGCTCACAGCACAGTTGATGCAGTGTACTGCGGTGCGCGAAACTGTACTCTAAATTGCATGTGGATTCTGTATGTCATGGGGGAGGTCCATAGCTCTTACCCTTGAGCATGACGAGATGCAGCACACCCCTTATGGGCACGCCCTGGGGAAACGCGTGATACCCATGGAGCGAAGCGTAATGGACAAGGCGAGGCCAAAGGGAAATATCGAGGCGTATCACGCCCCCTCCGCCGGCTGGGACGCGCTCACTAGCCGCTACGCGCAGATTGCCTGGGACGATGTGTTCGCGCCGGTCGACTTCGAGGTCGCCGACACCCTCATCATCTTTGGGCACAATCCCGCAGCCAATCATCCGCGCATGCTCGGCGCGTTGCGCGAGGCGTCGCGACGCGGCGCGGTCATCGTTTCGGTGAATGCGCTGCATGAGCGCGACCTCGAACACTTCGCAAGCCCGCAGCATAGTGTCAAAACAATGGCGTTCGGCAGCACCCGAATCGCGTCGATGTTGATCCGGACAAAACCCGGCGGCGACTTCGCACTCGTCAAAGCAGTCGCCAAACGGCTCATTGAACTCGACGACGAAGCGCTCGCGAACGGCACCGAGCGCATGATCGATATCGACTTCATCAAGCAGCATACGCTCGGCTTCAGCGACTTCGCAGAGGAGCTCCGCGAGGAGAACTGGCCGCTTCTCGAAGTGGAGTCGGGCATGGCGCGCGAGGACATCGAAGGCTTCGCGCGTATCTACGCACACGGCAAACGCGTTGTTGCGACCTGGTGCATGGACATCACGCAGCACACGCATGCGGTGCAGACCGTACACCTGCTTCACAACCTGCTGATGATGCGCGGCAACACCGGCAGGAAAAACACGAGCAGCAGCAAGGTGTGTTTCATCTGCTCGCCGCTGCCCCGAATAGCCCCTACCTTACGTTCATGCTGCCCGGCTTATTCAAACATTAAGGGTTGCATATCCGATAGCTAATATCGGCTCGCCGACAGTTCACGGCAACACGCTGCGTCCCTAGAATGAAGTAGAGAATTTGCACGCCAATTCGCTCTTCGCTTCAACAGCCCTCACGCGAATGTGCGTGCTGAAGATCGAAGATCGAGATATTCAAATATACATAACGGGAAAATAAAAATTCGAACTTGAAGATTTAATTCTTGTTCCGAATTCGGGATTGCCTAAAATCAACCGTGACACGCCAGACAACAATCCTCAGACCCGTGCGATCCTGGTGCGGCGTTGCTCCGGCCTTGCGCTGCATGCGTAGAAAACCCAATGGAGTTTCCCATGACGAAACTACGTGATGTGCCCGGCGTTCATCCCTACACTGGCCCGGCTGGTGGATGGGGCGCACTCAAAGCAACCGCGCAGGCGATTCACGATCAAATGGAAAGCATCGAGGCGCCCATCACGCTGATGCGGACCAATCAACCCGATGGCTTCGACTGCCCCGGCTGCGCATGGCCCGACAAGGAGCACCGTTCCACCTTCCAGTTCTGCGAGAACGGTGCGAAGGCTGTGACCTGGGAAGCCACGACGAAACGGGTGACACCGGAATTCTTCGCTGCGAACACCGTCACCTCGCTGCTGCAGAAAACGGACTATGAGCTCGAAGACATGGGACGGCTCACCCATCCGCTCGTCTATGACCGCGCAAGCGACACGTTTCGCGCCGTCGATTGGGAAGACGCCTTCGCGCGCATCGGCGAAATCCTGCGCTCGCTCTCACCGGATCAGGTTGAGTTCTATACGTCCGGGCGCGCGTCCAACGAGGCTGCGTTTTTGTATCAGCTTTTCGCGCGCGAGTACGGAACGAACAATTTCCCCGATTGCTCGAACATGTGTCACGAGCCGACCAGCGTTGGCCTGCCGCAATCGATCGGAATCGGAAAAGGAACGGTCTCGCTCGAAGATTTCGATTCGACCGAGCTGATCATTTCCATCGGCCACAACCCTGGCACGAACCATCCGCGCATGATGGGCACCTTGCACGAAGCTTCGCGACGCAACGTGCCCATCATCGTCTTCAATCCATTGCGCGAGCGAGCACTCGAGCGTTTTGCCGATCCGCAAAGCATGATTGAAATGGCGACGTTCGGTTCGACCCGCATCGCATCCACCTACTTCCAGCTGGACGCCGGCGGTGACGCGGCCGCGCTCAAGGGCGTCATGAAGGTCTTGCTGCAAATGGAGGCGGAGCAAGGCGGCGTACTCGACAAGGCGTTCATTGCGCAGCATACCGAAGGCTTCGACGCTTTCGCCGCGGATCTCGAAGCAACCTCATGGGAAGACATCGAGAAGGCCAGCGGCCTCACGCGCCCCGACCTCGAGCATGTGGCGATCGCCTATGCGAAATCGAACGCGACGATCGTCACGTACGGCATGGGCGTCACCCAGCACAATAAAGGCACGGCCAACGTGCGCCTGATTGCGGATCTGCTGTTGCTGCGCGGCAATTTCGGCAAGCCCGGCGCCGGCATTTGTCCGCTGCGCGGGCATTCGAACGTGCAAGGCAACCGCACCGTTGGGATCACCGAGAAGCCGTCGAAAGCGTTCCTCAAGCTCATCGAAAATGCCTGCGGATTCACACCGCCCGACGGACACGGTCACGACGCGGTGCAAGCCATGCAAGCGATGATCGATGGCAAGGCCAAGGCGCTCCTGTGCCTGGGAGGCAATTTCGCGGTTGCGCTGCCCGACTCCGAGCAGTCGTTCCCCGCGATGGCCGCGCTCGACCTGGGCGTCCACATCGGCACAAAGCTCAATCGTACGCACCTGCTCGTTTCGAAAGAGACGTATGTGTTTCCGTGCCTCGGTCGTACGGAACTCGATATGCAGAGCAGCGGACGCCAATCCATCACGGTGGAAGATTCGATGTCCATGGTGCACGCTTCGGCCGGCAAGCTCACCCCCGCTTCCGACCAGCTTCGCTCCGAACCCGCTATCGTTGCAGGCATGGCGCGCGCCACGATGCCCAATACGAAAGTGGCGTGGATGGAGCTTATCGCCGACTACGACAAGATCCGCGATCTGATCGAGCAGACCGTGCCCGGCTTCGAGGACTTCAACCGACGCATTCGCGTTCCGGGCGGATTCCGCTTGCCGCTTCCGCCAACCGAACGCCAGTGGCACACGCCATCGGGCAAGGCCGAATTCTCCGTTTATGGAGGCGTGAAGGAAGATGCCGACGTGTTGGGGGCCCAGAACGTGCTGCGCCTGATCACGATTCGCAGCCATGATCAGTACAACACGACAATTTACGCGATGGATGACCGCTATCGCGGCGTGTTTGGCCGGCGCGACGTGCTCTTCATGAACGGCGACGACATGGCCGCGTACGGCATCGAGCACGGCGATCTTGTCGATATCGAAACGGTCACGTCGGGTCGCACGCTACGGCTGAAGAACATCACCGCCATCGTGTATAGCATCGCGCGCGGTTCCGTAGCGGCTTATTACCCGGAAGCCAACGTGCTTGTTCCGCTTGACTATATCGACAAGGAGAGTGGAACGCCCTCCTATAAGTCTGTGCCCGTGCGCGTGGTGCGCGCGGCGGGAACCTAGTCTTATTCAGTTCCGGTAGTCCGGGCGGGCGCCCCGCCTTCCCTGCCGGAATGTCTCTGGCATGCAGATGCAATCGTCACCAGGAGCGCAAAAGAATCATGGACATCTTCGACGCATTTCATCTCGCCAGGCTGCAGTTCGCATTTACCGTTTCGTTTCATATTGTGTTTCCGGCGATCAGCATAGGCATGGCGAGCTTTCTCGCCGTGCTCGAATGGCGTCTATTGCTCACGGGCGATGCGGCCTATAAAGACATGTACCGCTTCTGGTCGAAAATCTTCGCGGTGGGATTCGGCATGGGTGTGGTCTCGGGCGTCGTGATGGCTTACGAGTTCGGCACGAACTGGAGCGGATTCTCGACGATTGCGGGCAATATCACGGGTCCGCTGCTGACCTATGAAGTCTTGACTGCGTTCTTCCTGGAGGCCGGTTTTCTCGGTGTGATGCTGTTCGGCTGGAGTCGTGTGAGCCCGAAGGCGCATTTCTTCGCCACACTCATGGTCGCGATCGGCACGCTCATTTCGACATTCTGGATTCTCTCGTCGAACAGCTTCATGCAAACGCCCCAAGGCTACGCGATCCTGAATGGCCGCATCGTGCCGGTGGACTGGTGGAAAGTGATTTTCAATCCTTCGTTCCCGTTTCGTCTCGCGCATATGACCATCGCCGCGTTTATCGTGGCCGCCTTCATCGTGGCGGCTTGCGGCGCGTGGCATTTGCTGCAGGGGCGGCGCGACGTGCCGGTAAAGCGCAGTTTCTCGATGGCGCTGTGGATATTGCTGTTTCTCGCACCCATTCAGATTGTGGTCGGCGACGCGCACGGTCTCAATACACGCGAGTATCAACCAGCGAAGATCGCCGCGATTGAAGGACTCTGGGAAACGGAGCACGGCGGCACCGCGCTCAATCTGGTCGGCTTTCCGGACATGAATGCGGAAGTGACACGTTTCGCGATCAGAGTGCCGCATCTCGGCAGCCTGATTCTCACACATAGCTGGAACGGTGAAATTCGCGGCCTCAAGGAGTTTCCACCCGAGGATCGTCCGTTCTCGCCAATCATTTTCTGGACGTTCCGCATCATGGCGGGGCTCGGCATGCTCATGCTGCTGACCGCCGTGGTGGGACTCTTTCTGCGTCGCGGCGGGCGACTTTATGAAGCGCGTTGGTTTCAATGGTTCGTATTCTGCATGGGACCGTCCGGAATCCTCGCGCTACTGGCCGGCTGGATCACGACCGAAGTGGGCAGGCAGCCATGGACCGTATACGGCATCGTGCGCACAATCGATTCGGTGTCGCCCATCGGCGCGCAGCAAGCCGGCGTTTCGCTGCTTATCTTCGTGATCGTCTATTTCCTCGTCTTCGGAACCGGCGTCTATTACATGCTCAAGATGATGAAAAAGGGACCCGCTACCGGGGTCGAAAGTGTCGAATCGCTCAAGTATCCGGGATTGCACAATCGTGCACTCGACGCTGTAGTGGGGGACTGAGGCCATGCAAATCGATCTTCCTGTGATCTGGGCCGCCATCATCGGTCTCGGCGTTTTTATCTACGTGATGCTCGACGGCTTCGATCTGGGCATCGGCCTGCTGTTTCCGTTCTTCGAAGGCAAGGTTGAACGCGAGGTGATGCTCAATACCGTTGCGCCGGTGTGGGATGGAAACGAAACCTTCCTCGTGCTGGGCGGCGCCGGTCTTTATGGGGCCTTTCCCGTGGTCTACTCGACGTTGCTGCCCGCCAACTACATGCCGCTCATTCTCATGGTGGTCGGCCTGATTTTTCGCGGCGCGGCCTTCGAGTTGCGCGCGAAAGCCACGCGTACGCAACATGCGTGGGATCTCGCGTTTATCGGTGGTTCCGCGCTCGCCGCAATGTGCCAGGGCGTCACGCTTGGATCGCTCTTGCAGGGCATCAAGATAGTCGATGACAAGTTCGCGGGCGATCCGTTCGACTGGTTCTCGCCGTTTAGCGTGTTCTGCGGTTTCGGCGTATTGCTCACGTATGCGACGCTTGGTTGCGGCTGGCTGATCCTGAAGACCGACGGCGAGCTGCAGCGCAAGATGCGCCAGGTGATGCGTCCGCTCCTTGCCGTGCTGCTCCTGGCGATTGCCATCGTCAGCCTCTGGACCGTGCTCGGACTGCCCGCCGTGCGACAGCGCTGGTTCTTCAGCGGCAATCTCGGCTGGTTCCTGCCGGTGCCGATTCTCGTGGTGCTGTGCACGTTGGGCATCTACCGCTCGCTGAACCGGAGCCACGAAGCGATGCCTTTCCTCCTTTCGCTCGCGATCTGCTTTCTCGGCTACACCGGACTGATCATCAGCATCTGGCCGTACATCGTGCCCCCCTCGCTCACAATCTGGGACGCGTCGTCCAGCCATTCGAGCCAGCTGTTCGCCCTCGTAGGCACGGTCATCGTGCTACCAATCATTATTGTCTACAACGCCATGCAATATCGCGTGTTCCGGGGCAAGGTTCGCGAAGGAGACCACGGCTATCACTGAAGGGCATGGAAAGCGCTGACGCAGGCAAGACCGGAAGGACTTACGCATGCGCCAGCGAAGAGCACTAAGTGATTGCGCGCGCCCTATGACCAGGCAACCGTACTTCAATACTCCAGAAAATAAAAGGCCATCATGATTGTCCGGCCACGGGAAAACTGGTTCCGGCTGCTGTTCGTCTGGAACGGATCGGTTCTGTCATCAATCATTCCCCAACTGTGCTTCATGGCAGTCGTGAGTACGCTTGCGGTCTTCACGCACGGGCGAGTGTTTGGAGAAAAGATTCCGCTCAACACTGCGCCCTTCACACTGTTCGGCGTCGCACTGGCTATCTTCCTCGCGTTTCGAAATAACGCCAGCTACGAGCGCTTCAACGAAGCGCGGCATCTTTGGGGCAACTTGCTGATCGCTTCGCGCACGCTGACTTCGCAAATGCTTTGCTACATTCCGGAACGCGCTGACACCTTGCGCATCGCGCAGCAGATAGTCGCATTCGTTTACGCGATCAAGCATGAATTGCGGGGCACCGATCCCACGACGGACCTTCAGCGTCTTCTTGGCCGCGAGCAGGCTGAGACGGTGTGCAGCCAGATCTATAGACCGGTGGCCATTCTCAACGAAATACGGCGCGAACTCTCGATCCCTCAGCATCGCGTTCATACGCCCGATACGAAGTTATGGATGCTCGATGCACAACTCGACGAATTGGGCAAAGCATTGGGTGGCTGCGAGCGTATCGCCTCGACGCCAATTCCATTCGCCTATAACGTGCTGCTGCATCGTACCGTCTACGCCTATTGCATTTTGCTGCCTTTTGGGCTGGTGGATTCCACGGAGTTTTTTACGCCGCTACTGTGCGTTTTCATTGCGTATACGCTGATTGCGCTCGAAGCCATTGCGAGTGAAGTCGCCGATCCGTTCAGCGTGGCGCCCAACGCGCTCGCACTCGACGCCATGTCGCGCAATATTGAACGCTCCGTTCTCGAGCTGTGTGGATGCCCTGTTCCCGATCCGGTTGCACCCATTCGACCTTATCAGCTTACTTGAGTAAGCAGTAGCGAGAAGCCAGATTTCGCAGAGGAAATCGTAGCGTTAATTTTCTCTCCACCGCTCACTTACGGGTAGCGCGAATAAAATCACTGCCAATCCGATACGATGTATTGGAAATTCATCTCACTAGATTTTCGTACGACTACCGCCTACTCTGAATAGAAACCGAACCCGAGTTAATGTGCCATGGCCAACAACTTAATTGTCGCTGTTTTCAATGATTCCGCTATCGCCGAAAAAGCGTGTCAGGACTTCAAGGACTACGCAGAAAAAGGACAAGGGTTCATGATCCACAGCGGCGTCGTGGTGGAAAAGAGTACCGATGGAAAGTTGTCCGTTCTCGAGCGGCAATCACGGTCCTTCTGGGGAACGACGATCGGCGCGGCGACAGGCGCGCTCATCGGCTTGCTGGGCGGCCCGGCCGGCTCGATTCTTGGCTTTGTCGTCGGTGCAAGCGCAGGATTGACCGCGCATGCGCTGCGTGAGTTGCTTGACAGCGAACTGGTGAACGCGATTTCGGCGAAGCTGACGCCCGGCTCCGCTGCGGTCATACTCGAAGCGGACGAACCTTCCCCCTTTGTTGTGGACAATGTCGTAAGCGGTTATGGCGGCAGTGTTCACCGGAAAGCGTATCCGGAATGACGCCCTTCTCTTTGCCTCCAGGAACGAATCGCACCACAGGCTTCCATAACAGTTCGACTCTCGCCGGAACGTCAACTGTTATCTATGTGCTCACGCTGTACGCGCCGCATCAAAACTGTACTCTACTCAGCGAGCGCGATTTGTGCGCTCCGCGCATGAATGACTCCTCTTACTCTTACCCCATCGCCACGTCGCCTCTGCAAGACGCGACGCAAGAATCGGAGTTAAAGCAATGAGAGGAATCGTATGTCAACGCCATTTACTGAAGGACGCACCGCGAATACCACCGGCCACGGCAAGGAACGCACGGTGAACCTGCTGGAGGCCATGCGGATTTACGTGAGAGTGGTCGAAAGAGGGAGCATCTCGGGCGCAGCAAGGGATCTGGACATCGGCCAGCCGGCCGTGAGTGAGCGCATCGAGCGGCTCGAGAAGTACCTCGGATGTCGCCTGCTGCAACGCAACGCACGTGCTTTCAAGTGCACGCCTGAGGGGATCATCTTCCATGAACGCAGCAAAGCAGTGCTAGGCGCCGTGGAGCAAGCCGTGGCCGAAGTGTCGAATGACGAGCAGGCAGTGAAGGGGGCGATTCGTATTGCAGCGCCACACTGCTTCGGTGAAACGCTTCTGCCCGAAGGCGTGAAGCGAATCCGTGAAAGCTATCCGCGCATCGACATCGAACTCGTGCTCAACGACAAGATCACCGACCTTGTCACCGAGGGCGTCGACATCTCGTTTCGTCTCGGACAACCTGGCGACGGTGCGTACATCGCCTGGCCGATTGGTGAGATCGAGCGCGTACTAGTCGCTTCGCCGGACTATCTGAAGCGGCACGACGCGATCGACGATCTGGCGGATCTCACAGGACACAACCTGATTCGCGTGAAGGGCGCTTTCGACGCGGACCTGCTACCCCTCTCGCGAGATGGTGCGCCCATCGACAGTGCTCCGATTCAGACAATGATCAAGACCACGCATTGGCGCCCGATGTATGAAATGGTTTTGTCAGGACTCGGGCTCGGTGTGCTAGAGGCACCGGCCATCAAGGGCGCCCTCGAGACAGGCGAGCTGGTGCGGGTGCTCCCGCAGTATGAAGTGCCTGCACTGGCACTGAACCTGCTTATCCAGCCCCAGCGTCCAATTGCGGTGCGGGTTCGCAGAATCGTCGACACACTCAGGAGCTACCTCTCCGAGGCACTGGCCCAATAGTGAATATCGAAACGCCGATCCATGACGCGAGCATTCTGTTGGCTAGCTTGAACAGTCGTTAGTTACATCAAAGTGCATTCAGATCGCGAACGATCTGCTCCGCTTCCTGGGTGCATTCAAGCCTGAAGAACCAGCGTTCAGCATGCTCGCGAACGGCTACCCACGACCGATCCTGAAGGTCATTTTTTATGCGACCGATGAATTTGCAGGCGCGCTCCATGCCGTCACGATTGGCCTCCGCCTGCGTCAACCATTCCGGTTGCACGGTGTCCGGGCTACACGTAGCAAACAAACGGCCAGCGTGACGAATCTCCACGTGCGCGATCCAGCCGCCCCGCTCGTTCTCGCGGGATTGTGCCGTTATCTGAAAGCCGTAGCACGTCATACTTTCGGTCGGAGCCATGCGCTGCCTCCATTGACATTCACGTTGATGGCCGTGTATCCCCCAACGCGGACGGCTGTCCCGTCGTCGAGGTTCGCATTTCCTGTACCGCGCGATGAATGGCTTCGGTTAGCGTATTGTTGACTTCAATGAGCTTACGCATCTCATCCTGCAGCTTCAGAAGTGCCTCGGCGTCCTTGTAGGTCTGCAAGGCCTGCTTATCCGATGCCGCAGCCGCCACCTTCTGGCCGACCATGATTACCGATAACAGTACGAGCTGCAAAAATGTCTGTGCGACCCACGCGACCAGAGTCGAAACGCCACCCTGGATAGCCGACGGCAAGCTCACAAGCGCAATCGCTGCAAAAACGTAGGCGCACCACATCGTTCCGACAACATTAGTGATGGCGACGGCAATCCTGCCGTTCAGCCCCACATGCTCGTGCTTGGTCAGATGCGGGCCGGTCTTTTTACGTTCTTCAACACGCGCACTCGCTTCGTTATCCACTTTCATCATTGAACCCCCGAAAGAGCGATTGGATCAACGTCGGACCCGGCAACGTGCCCCACCGTATTTATCGGCCGTGATTCCCGTGCGTGATCTGTGTGCCAAGCTCGGAAATCGTACGGAAGGCCCTTCGCACCACTGCAAAATCGTGCGTCACAGCGCGGCGTGGAAATGCGTCGCCCGGCACGCTGACGAAATCAAAATCGAGACCATGCATTGAGAGTATATAGCTCGCTGTATACGCACGCCATGGATCGGCAAACGCCACGCCTCGCGGTGTGCCGTCGAAACGTTCGGTTCTTCGTTGCAGCCGCTTTACCCAATACGACGTATCTGTCTCCGCGTTTGGGAAATCGTACATCCAAACTGCGACACGAAAGATCGGTTTCTTCCTGTCAATCCGATACCTGATATCGCACGCACAATAAGATCGACCTGAATCTCCCCGATATAAAGTATCGGATGGGCAGAGGTTCACATCCGCCGAATTCAACAATAATATTCAATCGTCAAATTGTCCCTTTTTGGCTTCCCTCGCGCTCTCGTCTGATATCGGCGCTGCTTGCGGGCGACTATGAACTCCATCTCAGCGAGGACCGTTCCGGCTAACTTGATCGAACGGACACGACGATCAGGCTGTACCTGCGCGAAGCAGTCACTTTCTGGATGCTGACAAGCGAAGCGTCGGCTCCGCTTGCCTATTCAGTGGCACGGCCGGCACACGCTGACTTCTTCAGGACAACTTCAAACGGTTAAAGGTGCTTCGATCATGCCTACACTCTGCGATATCTGCCACGCTCGCCCCGCTGTCGCGCGAGTCGTCGTGACCGAGAACGGCGAGCGCAAGTCTCTGTCGATCTGCGACTATCACTATCGACAGTTGATGCGCCATCAAAGCATGCTCAATCCGTTCGATTCGCTGCTCGGCGGTGGAGGCGACTTTTCAGGTTTGCTCGGTGAATTCGGCGATGAAACCGGAATGAGTGCAAGCGTGCCTCGGGAGTCCGTCGACGCTACGGACGCGTTCAGCGAGCAAACCATGGAGTTACTGCAACGCGCCGCCGAAAAAGCTCACGAATTACACCGCACCGAACTCGATACCGAGCATCTGCTTTATGTGCTCGCCGATACCGACGTGTGCGCGGCGCTACTCAAAGAGCTGAAACTCTCGCCGCAGGATATCAAGCGCTATATCGACGAACACGCCAAACACGGCACGGCCAGCGACGATGAATCGCTCGAGAGAATGACGGTATCGCCGCGTCTGAAAAAGGCCTTTCAGTTTGCTTTCCAGGCGTCTCGCGACCTCGGCCATTCGTACGTGGGCCCTGAGCATCTGCTGATCGGCCTCGCCGCCGTACCGGAAAGCCTGGCTGGCACGCTGCTCAAGAAGTATGGCGTAACACCCGAGGCGCTGCGCCAGAAAGTAGTCAAGGTGGTCGGCAAGGGTGCCGAAGATGGACGCGTCGAAACGCCTACCGGTACGCCGAACCTCGACAAGTTCGGCCGGGACCTCACTGCGCTCGCGCGCCAGGGCAAGCTCGACCCGGTGCTCGGCCGCGCTCAGGAAATCGAAAGCACGATTGAGGTGCTGGCGCGCCGCAAGAAGAACAACCCTGTGCTCATCGGCGAACCGGGCGTGGGCAAGACCGCGATTGTCGAAGGACTCGCGCAGCGCGTGGTCAACGGTGACGTACCTGAGGTCCTGCGCGGCAAACGCCTCGTGGAAGTCAATATCAACTCGATGGTCGCCGGCGCGAAATACCGCGGTGAATTCGAGGAGCGCGCGAAGCAATTGATCGACGAGGTGACAGCCAAGCAAGATGAACTCATACTGTTCATCGACGAGCTGCATACGATCGTTGGCGCTGGCCAAGGCGGCGGCGAAGGCGGCCTCGACATAGCGAATGTGCTGAAACCCGCACTCGCGCGCGGCGAATTGAGCCTCATCGGCGCGACGACACTGAACGAATATCAGAAGTACATCGAAAAAGACGCGGCGCTGGAGCGTCGTTTCCAACCCGTTCTCGTGCCGGAGCCAAGCGTCGAGCAAACCATCGTTATCCTGCGCGGCCTGCGCGACAAACTTGAAGCACACCATCAGGTGACGTTCTCCGATGACGCGTTCGTTGCTGCGGCAGAATTCGCCGACCGCTATATCACCTCGCGTTTTCTCCCCGATAAGGCCATCGATCTGATCGACCAGGCTGCCGCACGCGTGCGCATCGGCGCCACGTCGCGGCCGGCCGACATCCAGGAGCTGGAGGCGGAAGTTGCGCAGCTCAAGCGCGAGCAGGATTATGCATCGTCGCGCAAGCGTTTCGACGAAGCAAAGGCCTTTGAAGAACGCATCAACGAGAAACAGAAACAGCTCGATGAGCAGATGGAGGCATGGCAGCGCAAGACAGGCACGGAAACGCTGGAAGTGACCGTGGCTTCCGTCGCCGAGGTCGTCTCGCGCCTGACCGGCATTCCTGTTGCCGAACTCACGCAGGAAGAGCGCCAAAAGCTGCTGAAGATGGAGGAGACGCTGAGAGCGCGCGTGGTCGGCCAGGACGACGCGGTTGTCGCTGTGAGCGATGCCGTGCGTTTGTCGCGCGCGGGCCTGGGCCAGGAGCACCGGCCCATTGCGAATTTCCTGTTCCTCGGACCGACGGGTGTTGGCAAGACCGAACTCGCGAAAGCCCTTGCGGAAAGCGTCTTTGGAGACGAACAGGCAATTATCCGGATCGACATGAGCGAGTACATGGAGCGCCACGCCGTCGCGCGGCTGATCGGCGCGCCACCGGGATACGTGGGTTATGACGAAGGCGGACAGCTCACCGAGCGCGTGCGGCGGCGTCCGTACAGCGTGATCCTTCTCGATGAGATCGAGAAGGCGCACCCGGACGTCTACAACGTGCTTCTGCAGGTATTCGACGACGGGCGTCTCACCGACGGAAAGGGCCGTGTGGTCGATTTCAGCAACACGATCATCATCGCCACGAGCAATCTGGGCGCCTCGATCATCATGGAGAACCTCGAACAGCCTGAGGCGAAACGCAAGAGCGAAAAGGAGGTGCGTGACGAGCTGATGAAAGTGCTCAAGGGCCACTTCCGGCCAGAGTTTCTCAACCGAATCGACGACATTATCGTGTTCCACTCGCTTTCAAAGGAGAATATTCGCGCGATCGTACAAATTCAGCTCGACCGTGTCGTTCGGACTGCGGCCGCGCAGGACATCACGCTTAAGGTGGGCGGGTCGCTGGTCGACCATCTGGTCGAAGTCGGCTATCAACCGGAGTTCGGCGCTCGCGAGCTGAAACGGCAAATCCGCCAGGAAGTCGAGACCCGGCTCGCAAAGGAAATACTCGGAGACACGCTGAAATCCGGCGACAGCGTGGAAATCGACTATGACAAGAAAGATGAGGAAGTGAGATTCAACAAGGTGCAGTCTTCCGCCACGCCTGAACCGAAGACGGGCAATGGCGCGAGCGCCAAAACGGACGACGCTGCTTCGACCGCGCCTTCGGGGGGAACCGTGACCGGCAAGGGACGCAAAAAACGTAGTGAAAAGGAGTCTGGTCCGAACGCCAGCTAACTAATTCGAATTGAGGCGGCGCCCGGTGGTTAAACCGACATTTTTAGCCCTCGGCGCCGCAATCGTTGATATCAATTCCAAAAAGACACGCCCGCGCTCTTGCTACGCATCGATAACTCAAACATGCCTTTCAGCTTCGCCCGATTCACCGTTGTGAAAAACATCCCCGCCTCGCGCGAGACATACACGGTGTCTCAACTCGTGCCACTGCTACCACAACACAACATTCCATACCAGGAACTGCACCTACTGATTCGAGCGCAGCGGCCCATTCCGATGCGCGTGCGCACAGTCGCTGAAATCATGAAACGGTGCGTGCCAGGTCTGCTTGGCGCATTGACAGTGGATGACTCTAATCGGGGTACGCATTCATGATATGGACAACCGTTGCGTCTTTCTCAGATCGGGCAGGACCCCTCTGTCACGCCCCGAGTTCCTGGAACGCATGCCCGTTCGCCTCAAGATTCTTGAGCGTTTCGCCATTGAGTTCGCTTTGCCAGATGTGCCCGGAAAACTGCCACTCCTTCGGGTTGGCAAGGTCCGGCAACCCCATGCCTTTGCGCACATATAGCCCAAGCGTCGGTTTAGCGAGGTTGATGTAAAAGTCGAATTCCTGCTGTTGCGGTGTGGAGTTTGTTGACGGCTGTTGCGGTTCCATGACGCCTCCTTCCCGTACAAGACCGATTCGCACTTGTAGAACCATGCTTCGCACAGGATACATCGTTCGGCCGCAACACACCCGTCCTTGCCACCGGTTTGGCACTCGCGCCAGCGCGTCGTAGCGCTCACGCCTCCAGTTGTTCGAGCACCTTCCCCTTCGTCTCGATGCCGAGAAAATGCACCGTCACGGCCGCGAGGAATGGCACCGCGGCGAGAATATAGAACGCGACGTCGAGATTGCCGCCGATCATCGTCTTCGAAACTATCGTCGGTGCGAAAATGGCGGCCACCTTCAGCCACGCGCCGCCCACGCCGCACCCCAATGCACGGATGCTAGTGGGGTACAACTCAGGCGTGTAGACGTAAGCGGTAATAAACCCACTAGCGAGCAGGCCGAGCGCCAGCGCGCAAAACGTCGCGACTACATAAACCGACATGGCATGGCACACGCCAGCCAGCACCAGAGAGACCGCGCAAAGCACGAAGGAGACGTTGATCACGGGCTTGCGGCCCACCTTGTCGACCAGCAGCGCGCAAGCGAGCGAGCCGAGCGAGCCGAGCACGCCGAGCACCGAGGCCGCGACCGCGAGATTGAGCGCGAGTTGCAACGGCGCGTGATAAACGGTGCGATAGATCGTGGGCAGCCAGGTCGAAAGCCCGTACTGGATAAAACCGCAGGTGATCCAGAGCATGGCCACCGCGAGCGTGCGCTTGCGATACGCGGGCCCGAACAAGTCCTTCACGCTACGCTTGGGGTGGCGCGCCACGAGCGCGTCGAATTCGGCGGCGTTCGTGACCGGGGCGAGCGGACCTTTCGCGGTACGCTCGAACGCGCTCACCGCGCGATCCGCTTCCTGCACGCGTTCGCGTTCCGCGAGCCAGCGCGGCGACTCGGGCACGAGCTTGCGCAGCACGAAGAACAGCACGAGCGGCATCCCGCCAATGAAGTACATGATCTGCCAGCCGAAGCGCGGCACGAGCCACGCGCCCAGCGCATTCGAAGCGAGCAGGCCAACCGGGAACACGATCTCGTAGAGGAGAACGAAGCGTCCGCGGCCGTGAGCGCGGCTAACCTCGTTGATATACGTCGCGGCCACGGGCAGCTCGCCGCCCAAGCCGAAGCCTTGCACCACACGCAACGCCGCGAACACGGCGAAACTCGGCGCCAATCCGCACGCAATGCTGGTCACGCCGATAATGCCCGAGCTCCACGCAATCGCGCGCACGCGGCCGTGGCGTTCCGCGAGCCACGGGAACAGGAACGCGCCGAACAACTGCCCGACCGAACCCGAAGCGATCAGAAAACCGATCTCCCACGGCGTGAGATGCCACTTCTGGATCAGGATCGGCAGCGTCGCGGCAATCGCGATGACGTCCAAACCGTCGAAGAACGTGGCGAGACCGATGAGGCCGCCCCACGCCGCCCTCTCGGTATGCGAACATCACGCGATGTTTCGCCGACGAAATCCGCCCATGCCGACAAGCCGAAAAGCCATCACCGCGCTTTTATTCATCGCACTCGCCGCAGGCAACGCCGCGGCCGAACCCGCACAAAAGCCGCCCGCACCGGCCATGATGGTCCATTTCGATTACTACCCGAAAGACCGCCTCCAGATCCACGCGCTCGAACAGCGGCTGGCAAGCGCGATCAAGCGCGCGGACGCCGGCGAACTCGGCGAAACCGAAATTCACGTCGATGGCAACGACGGGTATCTGTACATGTACGGCCCCGACCCAGACCAGCTGTATCGCGTCACGAGCCCGATTCTGAAGTCGTCCAGATTGACAGCCCATTCCGAAGTCACGAAATGGTATGGGCCGCGCACGGAGACTTTTGTGATTCGCTAAGGTAGCGAGCACCTCAAAGCTTCGGATGGCACTCGAAACGGATCGTGGAAGCCTGCTGCTGCAGCGCCTCGAAACCGTCCATTTGTTCGATGCCGAGGCTCGCCTGCATGCCGCGGGTCTCGCAATAGTCGGACGCCGCGGTCACGGCGCGCTTGTGGGCGCGCGCCCAGGCGAGGCGCCCGCCGGACGCCGAGGCCGAAACGACGAACGTGTCCTGCCGATCCGCCGTAGTGACATTGCCGGCCGAAGCGCATCCCGCGAGCACCGTGCAAGCGGCAGCAAGTGAAACGAATACCCTTGGCAACAACTGCGTGATGCGCGACGGCGACTTCGCGACGCCGTCAAACTGTTCCGACGCGCTCATGAATACACGACCTCCGCGCCGCGTTTGGCCGCCGCCTTGCGGGACTCCAGCGCCATACGCAACTTCGCATGCTGCACGAGGTTCTGCGTCGTCACGCGCCCGGCTGTGTGAAGCACTCGCTTCGCCGCGCGCGGCAGCCGCCGCTGTTCGTTGCGGCTATGCGCCCAGGCGCGCGCCGCGAACCAGCCAACGACGGTCCAGCCGAGCAGGATGTTGACCATCGTGATCGCAAACGCGTCCTTGTGCCCGCGCGCGTCGGCTTCGATGGAAGGAATCAGATACAGGATGACGGCCGCAATGACCGAGGCACCTTCGAGAATTTGGAGCATCGCACCACCTCATGTTCGAGCATCGAAACTGGGCGAAACGCCTGTGCGTCGCAGGGACAAGATCGGGCGCGATCGCGCGCCGGATTGTCCACGTCCGCCAGCTTCAGAAGCTGTTTCGCTTTGCCTGCACCGCGGCCATCGTGGCCGCCGTGACATGAGGTAGCAGTTTAGGATCGTTCTATCGAAAGTCCATGCCAATAGAACGAATTCAGTGTTGCGGCTGCATTAACAATCGCGCACGCCTGCTAGCGAAAAGGTTGAGGATTGCCGTCGAATTACGCCAATCATGAAATAAATGGGGTCGAGATCTCGTGAACGTGGTAGTGATTGGGACGAAGCGGCAGGAAGGCGAGTCGACGTGTTTCGCGCGCGAGGCACGCGTGCATCCGCGCACGCATGCCGCCACCGCCGTCAAATCAGGGGCAACCGAGGCTCAGGCCGGCACACCCTCCATCGCGCGCCCGGAACGACCCCACGCCACCACGACGCCGAGACCGAGCACCGCCAGACACACGATCGGCACGATCATCGGACCGAATGCCGTGCCCGTGAGCTTGCCTGCGAGCGGCATGAGGTTCTGGCCAAAGAAGCCGCCGAGATTGCCGATCGAGTTGATGGCCGCCACGCTCGCCGCCGCTCGCGCGCCGGTGAAGTAGCGCGGCGGCATCGACCAGAAGCACGGGTACAGCAGCGGGATGCACGCGCCGCCGAGTACGAGCGCGATAAAACGCAGCGGCGTGGAAGGCAGCAGCAGACTCAACAGGAAGCTGAGCGTCCCCAGCGCAGCGACGATCGCCATCGTTCGAAGAATGCTTTTTGCGCGGCGCAGCTTCGACGGCAGCCACAGCAGCAGCAAGACCGCCAGTGCCCACGGCAGCATGCTCAACAGCCCGTTCACGCTGCTCGACACGCCAAACGACTTCACGAGCGTGGGCAGCCAGTACGTCACGCCATACAGAGACGTCGACATCAGCATATAGGTCGCCGCGAACAGCATCACGCGCGGATCGAGCAGCGCCTTCCAGGGCTGTGCGTGTTCGGCATGCTCGGGCTTCTCGCGCTCGTGCGCGGCCGCCACGATCTCTTTTTCGCGCTCGTTCAGGAAGCGCGCTTCCTGGTACGACGCCGGCAGCAGCCTGAACACGGCAATGCCGACCAGCACGGCGGGCAGGCCCGTGGCGATGAACACCCACTGCCAGCCGGCCAAGCCCCATACGCCGTTGAGGCTCAGCAGCCAGCCGCCCACGAGCGAGCCCAGCATGTTCGCGAGCGCACTGCCCAGCGTGAAGATGCCGAGCACGCGTGCGCGGTAGCTCTGCGGAAACCACAGCGTGAGGTAATAAATCACGCCCGGATAGAAGCCGGCTTCGGCCACGCCCAGCGCAAGGCGCAGCCCGCAGAACACCTTCATCGAGGTGGTGAAGCCCATCAGCACGGTAATCAAGCCCCAGGTGAGCATGATGCGCGCGAGCCACACGCGCGCGCCGTAGCGATGCAGCGCGAGCGTGCTGGGCACTTCGAACAGCAGATAGCCGATGAAGAACAGCGACGAGGCAAGACCGAATGCCGTTTCGGTCATGTTGAGGCTGTGCACCATCTGCAACTTTGCGAAGCCGACATTCTGCCGGTCGATAAAAGAGATCAGGAACATCACCACGAGGATCGGCATCAGGCGGCGCGCGATCTTCGACATGACATCCCGCTCTTCGGCGGGCTGTTGATCGACGGTTTTATCTGGATTCACTCTGTTCTCCTACGTTTATTTGTATGTTGCCTGTGCGACTGCCTAAGACGGACGGAACTCCGCGAGCATCGGCACGAACATGTCGTTCCACGTGCGCGGTTTCGCCTTGATCGTGCCCACCATGTACAAAAAGTCCACGTACTCCATCAACTGCTCGGGCCAGACCGAAAAGCGCGACTCCGGCGCGGCGAGCGTCTGCACCACGTGCTCGCGCGACGCCCCGAAGCCCGACGAATCGACATAGATTTGCGCCGCCGCCGCTTTGTCCTGCGCGATCATCCGGTTCGCCTCGTCGAGCGCGTGAAGGAACGCGCGCACGAGCGCCGGTTCGGTGTCCACGAGGCGCTTGGGCGCGAATACCACGTCGAGCGTGAGCGGCCCGAGCACGTCGACTGAATTGACCACGCGGTGTATGCCCGGCTGCTGCAATTCGAGTGTCGAAAATGGCGGCGATGCGAAATGGGCGGTAATGCCGCCCTCGCGCCGGATCAGCGACTGCATGGCCTGCGGATGTGGCAAGCCCACGGTGATCGAATCGAGCTGCGCGAAGTGCTGCGCGCCAAGCAGCTTGCTCGCCACCATTTGCAGCACGACGGCGGAAAGCGAGGTGCGAATGCCCGGCACCGCAATGCGGTCGGCGGACGTGAAGTCGTGCAGCGTCGCGATCTGCGGCCGGTTCGTGTTCAGCGAGAGCGCCGTGGCCGAAAGGCCGCTAATGCCGATCACCTCGACGTTCGGTATGCCGCGCGCCCGCGCCCACAGTTCGATGAACCCGGGCGCGCCCACGGCGGCGAAGTCGAGCGTGCCTGCCATCATGGCGTCGTCGACGGAATTGCCGCCGTCGAGCCTCAGCCACTCGACGCTCACGTCTACGAGCCCCTGACGGGCCGCATGGCGCTCGAAGAGCCGCATCTTTTCCATCACGAGCAGCGGCAGATACAGCAGGCCGTAGCCCTTCGAAATGCGCACCGTGCGCGGCGTGGCCCGCACCCAGGCAGGCGCGAGCGCAGCGGCGAGCGCCGCCGCGCCAAGCCCGGCCGCAACGAGTGCGCGCCGCCTCGGCGACTGCATGCGCATCTTGCCGTCTCCGGTGGTTCGTGTCGTAATCACGTCGCTGCATCTTCCATGGTTCGCGAGATTACCGGGCGAGTCTGAGAAAATGCTGAGAAAACACGGCTGGCAGACCTCGGGAAAACCCGCAATCGTACCCATGAAGATTTCGGCAGGAACGGCATCATGCGCATTCTGGTGGTAGAGGACGACGCGGAAATCGGCGCGGCGGTCCGCAGCCGCCTCACGCGTCTCGGTCACGCGGTGGACCTCGAAGCGAACGGCGCCACGGCGAACAGCCTGCTAGGCGTCGAGCGCTTCGACCTGGTCGTGCTCGACGTGATGCTTCCCGCCATGGACGGCTTCGCGATCCTGCGCAACCTGCGCGCGGCGGGCTCCACCACGCCCGTGCTGCTTCTCACCGCGCGCTCGGCCATCGACGATCGCGTGAGCGGGCTGGGCCTCGGCGCCGACGACTACCTCGTCAAGCCGTTCGACTATCGCGAACTCGAAGCGCGCGTGCAGGCGCTCCTGCGCCGCAACAGCGGGCACGCGAACGACGTCGTGAGGCTCGGCGGTCTTGCGATCGACCGCAGCAGCCGGCTCGCCGAACTCGACGGCAAAGCGCTTTCGCTCTCGCGTCAGGAATTCGCCTTGCTCGAAATCCTCGCCAGCCGCCCGCAACGCATTTTCCCGAAAGAGGAACTGCTGAACCAGTTGTTCAGCTATGGCAACGAGCCGACCGCGAACGCGGTCGAACAGTACGTCACGCGTTTGCGCAAGAAACTGCAAGGCAGCTCGGTCGAAATTCGCACCGCGCGCGGCATGGGATACCAAATTGCCGCGCTTTGACTGGTTCCCCAAAACGCTGCTCGGCCGCACGCTGCTCTTCATCGCGCTCGTGGTGGCGTCGGGGGCGGCGGCGCTCGCGGGCATCGCGCGCTATTACGCGGGGGTCGCTTCCGAGCGCGCCTACGATCAACTGCTTGCGGGCGCAACCATCCAGGTCGCCGAAAATCTCTACGTGCAGGGCGGCGTGCTCGCACTCAATCCGCCGGTGGCCGCCCTCTCCACGCTCTCGCGCTATGACATCGTCTACTACAAGGTGGTCGATGCGCGCGGCCTCGTGGTAGCGGGTTATGGCGACCTTCCCGGTCCGGCCAACACGATGAGTGCGCGCCAGGGTCCGACATTCGCGAATGGGCGCTATCAGGGTGAGCGCGTGCGCACGGCCACCATCGGGCGCTACATGCCCGACGCGCGGCCGCCCGGCTGGGCCCTCGTTACAGTCGCGCAAACCACGCATGCGCGCCAGCAGCTCACGAACGACATGAGCTTCAAGGTCTGGACGCTGATTCTGCTGATGAGCGTGCTCGCCATTGGTGCAAGCGGCCTCGCGATCCGGCGCGGCCTGCGCCCGCTCGCGCAGATCGAGCAAATCATCGCCGCGCGCGATCCCGCCGACCTGCGGCCCGTTTCGCACGACACGCCGAGCGAGATCAACGCGCTGATCGGCGCGATCAACGGATTGATCGGGCGCCTCGCGGAACGCATGACGGCCATGCAGCGTTTTATCGCCGACGCCGCGCACCAGATGCGCACACCGATCGCGCGGCTCGACGCGCAAATCGAATTGCTCAGCACCGAGTCCGATCCCGCGCGCCACGCCGCACGGCTCGAAGCGTTGCGGGCCACCTGCTCGGACGTGGGCCGGCTCACCGGCCAGCTGCTCAATCACGCCATGGTGATTCATCGCACGGAAGTGGTGCCGTTGCAGCGCGTGGACCTGGCGAAGCTCGCGAGGGAAGTGCTGGGCCGCACGATCCCGCTCGCCGACGAACGCGACGTGAAGGTGGCGTTCGAAAGCAGCGCGCCGCAAGTGTGGATCGCGGGCGACGCCGTCAGCCTGCAGGAAGCGCTTTCGAACGTGCTGCACAACGCGCTGCTGCACGGCAAGGCCGACGATATCGTCGTGACCGTGAACGCTTCGCCGGAGGCTGTCACGCTGACCGTGACCGACAACGGCAGCGGCATTGCGCGCGAACACTGGGACGCCGCGTTGCGTCCGTTCGAGCGCATTGGCCAGGAAGGTACGGAGCGCACGACGGGCTCCGGCCTTGGGCTCGCCATCGTACAAGCGGTGATGAAGGCGCACGGCGGCCGCGTGAACTTTGCGTTTCCCGCCGCGGGTGGGTTCGCCGTAGTGCTGACGTTTCCGCGCGCAGAAGACGAAGCGCCTCCCACTACGCCAGTGTAAACGCCTCGCGAAAGCGCTGGAGCGCGAGTTCGGCTTCGCCGCTCGCCCAGGCTTCGAGGCCGATCGTGCCGCGATAGTCGAGCGCGGCAAGCGCACGTGCGATCGCAGGATAGTGAATCTCGCCGGTGCCGGGCTCCTTGCGCCCCGGCACGTCGGCCACCTGAATCTCGCCGATATAAGGCGCGGCACGGCGCACGAGTTCGATCAGATTGCCCTCGCCGATCTGCGCGTGATAGAGATCGAGATTCAACCGCAGATGCGGATTGTCGATGGCCTTGATGAGCGCCAGCGTGTCGGCGGCGCGCGCGAACGGCACGCCCGGATGATCGACTTCAGTGTTGAGGTTTTCCAGGCAAAACACCACGTCGTGCCGCGCGCCCAGTTCGGCAATGCGTGCGAGCGTTTTCTGCGCGGCCAGCCACATTTCGCCGCTCACGACCGGCACCGGTATAACGGGCAAACCGTTGCCATCGAGCCCGGTGCCGTGCAGGTTAAGGCGTGGGCACGCAAGGCGCTTCGCCACTTCGATCGATTGCTCGGCCGTGCGCACAAGCGCATCGGCGCCGCGCTCGGTGATCAGGTCGCCTTCGATATAACCCGTCATCGACGAAAACTTCGCGCCGCTATGCGCCAGCGCGCCGATATCGTGCCGGGTCCAGTCCCAGATCTCGACCTCGAAGCCCAGTTCGCTGATACGCCTAACGCGCTCGATCACCGGCAAGTCACAAAAGACCATCTCCGCGCACACTGCGAGAGTAAACATGGGTATCCCTTACTCAATCGGAAGATTCCAGGCCGGCGCCTGGCTGAGTCAAACGACCTTTACGCGGCCAGCAGTGCCATAGTAGTCCGACTTCGCGCCGCCTCCGCCGCGAAATGTCCAGTCTGGCTAAAGGGCCATCGATCAGCAGCTTGCCAAGCCGCGCTTCAATGGTCCGAAGGATGCGCCCGCGCATACATGCGCAATGCGAGCCAGCACACCGCTGCCCCAACGCCGCCCACCACGCCGCCGAACGAGCCGACCCACGACACGCCAAAGCCGTTGGCGATATGGTTGCCCAGCAGCGCGCCCGCGCCGATCCCCACGTTATAGAGCCCGGAATAGATCGAGACCGCGAGGTCCGTGGCTTGCGGCGCGAGTTTGAGCACCCATGCCTGCATCGCAAGGCCAAAAGAAACGATCGCGCCGCCCCAGACCAGCGTATGAACCGACAACGTGACGATGCTCAACGCAGCGGGAAACAGGACGAGCAGGCATACGCACACGGCAATCACAGCCGCCTGCAGGAATTGCGCGGGATCGCGCGGGTAAAGGCGATTGAAGCAAATGGCCGCTGGAATGCCGGCACCGCCGAACAGGATCAGGATATAGGTGATGCGCTGACTGCTTTCGTGACCCACGGTGTGAATGAACGGCTCGATATACGTATACGACGTGAAGTGCGCGGTCACGACGAGTATCGTCAGCAGATAAAGCGAGGCCAGCATCGGCTTTCTGAACAGCACGGGTACGCTGCTGAACGAGCCCGTTTGCTGGCTCGGCAAGGCGGGCAGCCACATGCGCAACATCAGCAGCGCAACCGCCGCCGCGCCCGCGATGACGAAGAAAGTCTGCCGCCAGCCCAGCGTCTCGCCAATCACGCGCCCAAGCGGAATGCCCGCCACCATGGCGATCGATGTGCCCATGCCGAGCATGGCGAGCGCACGGCTCTTGTTGCCGGGCGGCGCGAGCCTCACCACCAGCGAAACGGAGATCGACCAGAATATCGCGTGCGCAAATGCAATACCGACGCGGCCCACCATCAGCACCGTGAAATTCCACGCCACGCCGGTCACGATATGGCTGACGATGAAGAGCCCGAATATCCAGGTCAGCAGCTTGCGGCGTTCGACGTTGCGTGTGAGCAGCATCAAGGGCAGCGACGCCACGGCCACCGTCCACGCGTAGATCGTCAGCATGAGGCCGACGTCGGTCGGTTGCATGTTAAGGCTGTCGCCAATGGCACTCAGCAGCGCAACGGGCACGAACTCGGTCGTGTTGAAAATAAAGGCCGAAAGCGCCAGGACGAGCACGCCCCACCACGAGTGCCCGGAAGAGACCGGTTCAGGCGTCGACATACGAGAGATGCGGGAATCGATAAAGGGCAATTATCGCGTATCGCGCGTTTCAAGCTCTCCGAACCGTACAGTGCCTCTTCTGGCCCTCGCCGCAAGCCGCGAGGGCCGGCCCAGATCACTGGCTTACGCGAACCGCCGCGCGCCGGGCACGCAGTCCGAACGCATAGGCAAGCACGGCCGAAACAAGCAGCGTGGCGCTGACGAAATACAGCCCCAGTGAATAGTCGCCGCTCAGGTCGCGCAACCGGCCAATCACCATCGGGCCGATCGTGCCGCCGATGAGGCTGCCCATCGCGTTGATGAGCGCAATGCCCGCGGCGGCAGCAGAGCCCGAGAGAAACTGCGTGGGCATGCTCCAGAGCGGCGGCTTCGCCGCGTTGATGCCGAAGTTCGCGATCGAGAGCCCGACGATCAGCACAATGACATTGGCGGCGTGACCGGACATCAGCATGCCGATGCCGGCCGCGAGACACGCAATCGCAACATGCAGGCGGCGCTCGTTCGTGCGGTCCGAGTTGCGCGCCCAGAGCACCATCGTCACCACCGCGAACAGGTTCGGAATCGCGTTCACGACACCCAGTTCGAAGTAGCTGAAGCCAAAGCGGTGGATGATCATCGGCGCCCAGATGCCAATGGCGTAGAGTCCGGTCGACGTGCCCGCATAGACGAGCGCAAGCAGCAGCACGCGCGGGTCCTTCACTGCGCCCCACACGCTCGACTTGCTCTGTGCCGCTTTCGCTTCGCGCTCGCGCCGCATTTCGGCGCTCAGCCACTGGCGCTCGGCGGGCGCGAGCCACTGTGCGTCCTCGGGCCGGTCAGTCAAATAGAAGTACGAAACGATGCCGAGCAGCACGGTCGGCGCGCCTTCCACGAGGAAGAGCCACTGCCAGCCGTGCAGATGCGCCACGCCCTCCAGGTTCATGAGCGCGCCGGAAATGGGCGAGCCGATCATGTTCGAGAGCGGCGCGGCGGTCATGAACATGGCCGTGACGAATGCACGGTGGCGCGCGGGAAACCAGAAGCTCAGGTAAAGAATGATGCCTGGAAAGAAGCCCGCTTCAGCGAGACCGAGCACGAAACGCAGCGTATAAAAGCTGTACGGGCCCGTGACGAACGCCGTGGCTGCGGAAAGCAGACCCCATGCAACCATCAGCAGTGCGATCCATCTGCGCGCGCCAACGCGCTGCAACGCAAGGTTGGACGGCATGCCCGCCGCGATATAGCCGACGAAGAAAATCCCCGCGCCCACGCCGAACATGGCCTGCGTGAGCCCGATGTCGTGATTCATCGTGAGCCCCGCGAAGCCGACGTTCACGCGGTTCAAAAAACTCAGGAAATACAGGACGATGATGAACGGCGTGATGCGCCGTGAGACCTTGCGCACAACGCTGGGCTCCAGCGCGGCGGCGTCCTGCGGATGGACTGCGGCAATGCTCATGGGTTGTCTCCGTATGGGCGCACTTGCCGCGCATGGCGGTGAGTGCGCCCCTGTGCCGTTGCGCGCGATGCACGAACGGTCTGGTTATAGCAAGGGGATTAAGCGCGTTGCTGCTGCGCCGGCAGATCGATGCGGCACCACGGCTGCGTCGCCCAATGTTTCGCCTCGAAGGCGTCGATCGCTTCCTGCTGGCGCAGCGTCATACCGACCATGTCGAGCCCTTCCACGAGCATCTGCTTCTGCCGTGCCGGCAGCGAGAACGCATAGCGCTGCCCCGAAGGCGCGATCACCACTTCGTTGTCGACATCGATCGATACGTGTTTGTCGTCGCCGCTCGCGATCTCCGCGACCAGCGCCTCGACTTGTTCCGGCGGCAGCGTGACGAGCAGCAAGCGGTTGTTCGTCGAATTGAAGTAGAAAATCTCACCATAGCTCGGCGCGATCACGGCTTCGAAACCCGCCTGCTGCAAGCCCCACACGGCATGTTCGCGGCTCGATCCGCAGCCGAAGTTCGAGCCCCCGATCAGCACCTTCGCGTCGCGATACTCAGGACGATTGAGCACGAAATCCTCACGCACGCGGCCATCGGCATCGAAACGCAAGTCGTACAGCAGCCCGCGCGCGAGCCCCGATTTGTCGATGCCGAGCAGAAACTGCTTGGGCATGATCTGGTCGGTGTCGAGGTTGTTGACGGGCAGTGGCGCGGCAACGCCCGAGATCGTGAACGGCTTAGCCATGTGCAAGCTCCTTGCGAATGTCGACGATGCGGCCCGCCAGCGCGGCGGCGGCGGCCATTGCGGGGCTCATCAAATGCGTTTTGCTGTCGCGCCCCTGGCGCCCTTCGAAATTGCGGTTCGTCGTCGAGGCGCAGCGCTCGCCTGGCGCTAGCACGTCGTCGTTCATCGCGAGGCACATCGAGCAGCCCGGCTGACGCCACTCGAACCCCGCGTCGATCAGCGTCTGCGCAATGCCTTCGCGCTCCGCCTGGTCGCGCACCATGCCCGAACCCGGCACGACCATCGCGCGCACCGTCGCGGCCACCTTGCGGCCGCGCACGACCTGGGCAACGGCGCGCAGGTCCTCGATGCGCGCATTCGTGCAGGAGCCGATGAACACGCGGTCGATTGGCGTGCCCTCGATCGGCGCGCCTGCGGCGAGGCCAATGTAATCGAGCGCCTTGTGCAGCGTCGCGGCGTCGAGACCCGCGCCTTCGGCCGCTTCGGGAATGCGGCCGTCCACCGGCACGGCCTGGTCAGGGCTCGTGCCCCATGTCACGTAGGGTGCAACGCGCGCGGCGTCGAAGCGATGCTCGATATCGAAATGCGCGTCGTCATCGGAGCGCAGTTTCGACCATGCGTTGCATGCGGCGTCGAGCGTCTTTGCATCGAGGTCGCGCACCTTGCTGGCCACGTAGTCGAGCGTCGTGCGGTCGGGCGCGATCAGCGCGGCGCGCGCGCCCGCCTCCACGGTCATGTTGCACAGGGTCATGCGCGCCTCGGCGGAGAGCCCGGCAATGGCTTCGCCCGCATATTCCACGGCGTAGCCGCGTGCGCCCTGCGCGCCGATCTTCGCAATGATGTGCAGCACGAGATCCTTCGATGTCGTCCCCGGCGGCAGCGCGCCGTCCACGACGATGCGCATGTCCTTTGCGACGCGGTACACCAGCGTCTGCGTCGCCAACACGTGTTCGACTTCCGAGGTGCCGATGCCGAACCCGAGCGCGCCCAGTGCGCCGTAAGTCGTCGTGTGGCTGTCGCCGCACAGCACGACCATGCCAGGACGAATCAGACCGATTTCGGGCGCGACCACATGCTCAATGCCCTGCATCGGGTCGTGGATATCGAACAGATGAATGCCCTGCTCCACGCAGTTGCGCGTGAAGTTCGCGGCCTGCTTCGCGGCGTCGACGATCTCGATCGTGCGCGCGGCCACGGGCACCGGCTTGCTGGGAATGACGTGATCGACCACGCCCATCTGCTGGCGCGGGCGGCGCACGCGCAGGCCCTTCTCATGCAAGCCCGCGAATGCTTGCGGGCTCGTGTACTCGTTCATGATGTGCAGATCGGCGTAGAGCAGAACGTGCTCGGCGTCGATGATCGATACGGTGTGCGAATCAACCAGTTTCCGGTAAAGCGTTTGTGAGGACATAATGAAGCCCGACTAAAAAATGACGATCGAATCAGCGCTGCAGAAAAGGCAGCACGCGTTCGAGGAGCAACTGGGGCGCTTCTTCCGCGATGTAGTGGCCACACGGCAGCGCCTCGCCGCTTACGTTCGCGTTCCAGCTACGCCACTCCGCCAGCGGATCGAAGCACTGGCCAACCGTGCCCTGCGCGCCCCACAGCGCGAGGAACGGGCACTCGATGCGCTTGCCCGCCGCCAGATCCGCGCGGTCGTGTTCGAGGTCGATCGTGATCGACGACCGATAGTCCTCGCAGATTCCGTGTGCGGTTGCGGGGTCCGAAAGGCAGCGCCAATATTCCGCGTAGGCCTCGGGCGCGAAAGGCGCGAGCCCCGCGCTACGCGCGCCCATGGTCTGCTTCAAATACAGATCGGGGTCGGCACGGATCAGCGTTTCCGGAAACGGCGCCGGGCGCACGAGAAAGAACCAGTGCCAGTAAGCACGCGCGAACTCGAACGACGTCTGTTCGTACATCGCGACCGTTGGCGCGACGTCGAGGGTCACGAGTTGCGTGACCACGTCCGGATGATCGATCGCCATGCGCGCGGCGACACGGCCACCCCGGTCATGGCCCATCACCGCAAACGAAGCGAAGCCGAGGCCGCGCATGAGCCCAACCTGATCGAGCGCCATGCGGCGCTTCGAATAGTTGGCGTGGTCGGACGTGCCCTGCGGTTTGCCGCTGTCACCGTAACCGCGCAGGTCGGCGGCAACGACCGTGAAGTGCTCCGCGAGCGTGGGCGCCACCTTGTGCCAGATGGCATGCGTTTGCGGATGGCCGTGCAGGAGCAGCAGCGCCGGGCCGCGTCCGCCCTTGATTGCGTGAATGCGGACGCCTTCAATGTCCGCCGACACGTTGGTGAAACCTTCGAACATGCTTGTCTCCCGAGGTTGCATGCAGTCTAATTGATGCCTTAGGCGATTGGGTTTCCGCAAAAGCAATCCGGTCGTAACTTTCAGGAACGAATCACGCACGGCAACCGGAGCGGCTCGATGGACGCGTTTTCCGATCTGAATCTCTTTGCGCTCGTGGCGCGCAACCGCAATCTGGCGGCGGCCGCGCGCGAACTGGGCGTCACGCCGCCCGCTGTGAGCAAGCGTCTCGCGCAACTGGAGCAGCGCCTGGGCGTGCGGCTCGTGAACCGCACCACCCGGCGTCTTTCGCTCACGCCGGAAGGCGAGCTGTATCTCGCGAACGGCTCGCGCATCCTCGACGAACTCTCGGAGCTGGAGCAACTCGTCACGCGCAGCCGCGGCGAACCGGCCGGGCTGCTGCGCGTGAACGCGTCGTTCGGTTTTGGCCGCGCGCACGTCGCGCCCGCGGTATCCGCTTACGTCGAGCGGTTTCCCTCGATGAAAATCCAGCTGCAATTGACCGAACGGCCGCTCAGCCTGCAGGAAGAAGGCTTCGATCTCGGCATTCGCTTCGGCGAGGTGCCCGACGCGCGCATCAACGCGCGTTTGCTGCTGAAAAATCAGCGCATCGTGTGCGCTTCGCCGGCGTATTTGAAACGGCATGGCAATCCATCGGCACCGCACGATCTGACACGCCACGCGTGCATCGTGCTGCGCGAAAACGACTCGGCATACGGCACCTGGCACTTTTCGCGCGGCAAGCGCACGGAAACCGTGAAGGTCGACGGCGCGCTCTCGAGCAACGACGGCAGCACCGTGCTGCGCTGGGCGCTCGACGGACGCGGCATTGTCGTGCGCTCGCAGTGGGAAATCGGCGAGCACATCGAGCGCGGCGAACTCGTGCCGCTGCTTGCCGAATGGTCGCTGCCGAACGCCGATATTCATGCGATCTATCTCGAGCGCAACAAGCTTTCGGCGAAGCTGCGCAGTTTCGTCGAGTTTCTCGGCGACTATCTGCGCGATGCGGTTGGCGCGGAAATGGCTTAGCCACGCCGGGCCGCACACCCTCGCGTCGTCGATCAGGCGTTCTCTCTATACTCTTTCGCGTGCCTTGCGCCTCTTTCCATGAGGCTCAGGTTCGGGCACGTTCCACCTGCATTGCCCATCCCTGGACGCCGTCACGTACTGCCGCGCGAAACGCGACTGCGCGCGCATGCGCGCCGGCGTCTGTCTGCTTCGTGATGCTGTAGTTAGAAACTGGAGAGTTTCCAATGAGCACCTTCACCACCCGCGATGGCACGTCGATCTATTACAAGGACTGGGGCAGCGGGAAGCCCGTCGTTTTCTCCCACGGCTGGCCGCTCACGGCCGACGCCTGGGACGCCCAAATGCTCTTTCTCGTGCAAAACGGCTTTCGCACGATCGCGCACGACCGCCGCGGCCACGGCCGCTCCGAGCAGCCCGCCAAGGGCAACGACATGGACACGTGGGCCGACGACCTGGCCGATCTGCTCGACAAGCTCGACGTGAAGGACGCCACGCTCGTTGGCCACTCCACGGGCGGCGGCGAAGTCGCGCGCTATATTGGCCGCCACGGCACGAAGCGCGTGTCGGGCGCGGTGCTGATCGGCGCGGTGCCGCCCATCATGATCAAGAGCGAAAAGAATCCGGGCGGCCTGCCCAAAGATGTGTTCGACGGCATCCGCAAGGGCGTGATCGACGATCGCTCGCAGTTCTTCAAGGACCTGGCTGTGCCGTTCTACGGCTACAACCGCAGCGGCGCAAAAGTCTCGCAGGGCGTGATCGACTCGTTCTGGCAGCAGGGCATGTGGGGCGGCATCCTCGCGTTGCATGACTGCGTGCACGAGTTCTCCGAAGTCGATTACACGGAGGACCTCAAGAAGTTCGACGTGCCCACGCTGATCCTGCACGGCGACGACGACCAGATCGTGCCGATCGACGACGCCGGCAAGCTCTCCGCGAAAATCGTCAAGGACGCGACGCTCAAGATCTACCCGGGCGCCCCGCACGGCATGTGCACGACGCTTGCCGATCAGGTCAACGCCGACTTGCTCGCGTTCCTCAATCGCAAGTAATGCGGTGCGCGGCGTGCCCGCTTGATGTGCCCATTTAGCGCGCGCACGCCGTAAGCGCCTCGACATATTGCGCCTGCCACGCCGGATCCTGTGCGAACGCCGCGAGGTCGGCGTGCAGGTCATTCGCGTAGGCCGCAATACACGCGCGGTTGTTCGCCTCCACGGCACGCGGCATGTAAAGAATTGCCGCGACGACCGCTCCCACCGCCAGCGCGGCGATCGCCACGCCAATTGCCCAGCGCCAGGCCTCCTCCGCCGTCCCTTTCAGCGCCGCTTCGCTCATCGTTCTTCTCCTTATTGATTAGCAAGACAATCATTGAGGTTTTAAAAAAGCGCGAACGCCTCAGGCGAGACCCTTGCGTATCTTGCGCATGCCGGTGACCGTCGACTCGAACAGGTCCGAGCCCACTTGCGCACGCAGGCGGCGCGCGACTTCGGCGCTCGCACCGTTGATCGGGCCGTCGAGCGCCGCGCCGCTCGCCGTGGGAAAGAGACCCCATTCGCGGGCGTCGGCCTCGCCCTGGCGGCGCTCGAGCAGGTCCTTCTCGCACAGGGTGTCCACGAGGCGCGTGGCCGTGGGCCGCGCAATGCCGAGCGTTTGCGCGACATCGCTCGCCAGGCACCCAGGCTTGGCCAGCACCACGCGCAGCACGAAGCCTTGCGCGGGCGTGAGGCCGAACGGCGCGTAAGCGGCGCTCCACTCGCGCTCGACGAGCCGCGCGAGTGCCGACGAATTGAAGTAAAGGCAATGATCGAACATGGAACGAATGAGACCACGAATTGATTAGCAAGGCAACCGTTATTGCGCGCTCGAGCGAGGCTGACGGAGCAAAATTCTTATATAAGACTCCCCGATTCACTTCTCTTTTCACAAGGGTCTTTACCAACTTGACACATTATCAAGGGTACGATCCACAAAATCTCAGGGCGGTGAGCGAATCCCCGGAATCACCCTGCAAAGCCTTATGCAACGGGGATCCAGCGCGGAAACGTTTTCAGCGCGCGGCCGGCCAATCAAGGCAAACGCACCGACTTTCTGGTCAATTAACATTGCGCAAGCACATTCCACGATATGAAATACATGCACTGTTGGCCCCCGGCCGGCTGCAAATTCAGGCAAAATCCAGGTGTTTCGCCGACTGCGCGCAGCCGGTGGTGTTATCACCCCGTTTTTGAACCCCGCCAAGAAGCCGATGAGTACCCAGCAACCCACCATCATCTATACCCTGACCGATGAAGCGCCGCTGCTCGCCACCAGCGCGTTTCTGCCGATCATCCGCACCTTCGCTGCGCCGGCCGGCGTGAACGTCGAGACCAGCGATATCTCCGTTGCGGGCCGTATCCTCGGCGAGTTCCCGGAATTCCTCACGGAAGACCAGCGCGTGCCGGACAATCTGGCCGAACTGGGCCGTCTCACGCAGTTGCCGGAAACGAACATCATCAAGCTGCCGAACATCAGCGCATCGGTGCCGCAGCTCGTCGCCGCGATCAAGGAACTCCAGGGCAAGGGCTACAAGGTCCCCGATTTCCCTGAAGATCCGAAGACCGACGAAGAAAAGTCCATCCAGAAGCGCTATTCGAAGTGCCTCGGCTCGGCCGTGAACCCGGTGCTGCGCGAAGGCAACTCGGACCGCCGCGCACCGCTCGCAGTGAAGAACTACGCGAAGAAGCACCCGCACAGCATGGGTGAGTGGAGCATGGCTTCGCGCACCCACGTCGCGCACATGAAGCACGGCGACTTCTATCACGGCGAAAAGTCGATCACGAACGACAAGGACCGTGAAGTCCGCATGGAGCTCGTGACGAAGGGCGGCGAGACCATCGTGCTCAAGCCGAAGGTCAAGCTGCAAGCCGGCGAGATCGTCGACAGCATGTTCATGAGCAAGAAGCACCTGCTGGCCTTCTACGAAGAGCAGATGGAAGACGCGCGCAAGACCGGCGTCATGCTCTCGCTGCACGTGAAGGCGACCATGATGAAGGTTTCGCACCCCATCGTGTTCGGCCACGCCGTGCGCACGTTCTACAAGGACGCGTTCGCGAAGCACGCCAAGCTGTTCGAACAGCTCGGCGTGAACGTCAACAACGGCCTCGTCGATCTCTACACGAAGATCGAAACGCTGCCGGAATCGCAGCGCGAAGAAGTCATTCGCGACATGCACGCTTGCCACGAGCACCGTCCGGCGCTCGCCATGGTCGACTCGGCCAAGGGCATCTCGAACCTGCACGCACCGAACGACGTGATCGTCGACGCTTCGATGCCGGCCATGATCCGCGCAGGCGGCAAGATGTGGGGCGCCGACGGCCGTCCGGCCGACACGAAGTGCCTGATTCCGGAAAGCACGTTCGCGCGCATCTACCAGGAAATCATCAACTTCTGCAAGACCAACGGCGCATTCGACCCGCGCACGATGGGCACGGTGCCGAACGTCGGCCTGATGGCGCAGAAGGCTGAAGAGTACGGTTCGCACGACAAGACGTTCGAGATCCCGCAAGACGGCACGGCGCGCATCGTCGACAACGCCACGGGCGAAGTCCTCGAAGCCCTCACGCAGCCCGTCGAGCAAGGCGACATCTGGCGTATGTGTCTCGTGAAGGACGCGCCGATCCGCGACTGGGTCAAGCTCGCCGTCACGCGCGCGAAGAACTCGAACACGCCGGCCGTGTTCTGGCTCGACCCGTACCGTCCGCACGAAAACGAAGTGATCAAGAAGGTCGAAACGTACCTGAAGGATTACGACACGAACGGCCTCGACATCCAGATCATGTCGCAAGTCCGTGCAATGCGTTACACGCTCGAGCGCGTGATCCGCGGTCTGGACACGATCTCGGTCACCGGCAACATCCTGCGCGACTACCTGACCGACCTGTTCCCGATCATGGAACTGGGCACCTCGGCGAAGATGCTCTCGATCGTTCCGCTGATGGCGGGTGGCGGCATGTACGAAACGGGTGCAGGCGGCTCGGCTCCGAAGCACGTGCAGCAGCTGGTTCAGGAAGACCACCTGCGCTGGGACTCGCTCGGCGAATTCCTCGCGCTGGCTGTGTCGCTGGAAGACCTCGGCATCAAGACGAACAACGCGCGCGCCAAGCTGCTCGCGAAGACGCTCGACGCCGCCACCGGCAAGCTGCTCGACAACAACAAGGGCCCGTCGCCGAAGACCGGCGAGCTGGACAACCGCGGCAGCCAGTTCTACCTCTCGATGTACTGGGCACAGGAACTGGCCGCGCAGAAGGACGACGCGGAACTCGCAGCGCAATTCGCACCGCTCGCGAAGGCACTGGCCGACAACGAGCAGACGATCGTTGCCGAGCTGGCTGCGGTTCAGGGCAAGCCGGTTGACATCGGCGGCTACTACAAGCCGGACTTCGTGAAGCTCGCTGAAGTCATGCGCCCGAGCACGACGTTCAACGCCGCGCTCGCAGCCGTTGCGAAGTAATTGATGGAACCCTCCCCTGCGCTTGTCGCGGGGGACATTCCACCAAATGAATCGAGCCTCCCGATGTAATCGGGAGGCTCGATTTTTTTTGCCTTTCTACTGCGAGGCAAGCCACGCGGCCCGCCTCGCACTGAAGGCTTAGTCGTCCAGCAGCGAGAGGTCGCGCACGGCGCCCTTGTCCGCCGACATCACGAGCTTCGCATACGCCTTCAAAGCCGCCGACACCTTGCGCGGACGCGCCTTCGCCGGCTTCCAGCCTCGGGCGTTCTGCTCTTCGCGGCGGCGCGCGAGTTCCTCGTCCGAAACCAGCACGTTGATCGTGCGATTCGGAATATCGATGCGGATCTTGTCGCCGTCGCGCACGAGGCCGATCGCGCCGCCCGCTGCCGCTTCCGGCGAGCAGTGGCCAATCGAGAGGCCCGACGTGCCGCCCGAGAAGCGGCCGTCGGTCAGGAGCGCGCACGCCTTGCCGAGGCCCTTCGACTTGATGTAGCTCGTCGGGTAGAGCATTTCCTGCATGCCGGGGCCACCCTTCGGGCCTTCATAGCGCACGATCACGACGTCGCCGGCCTTGACCTTGTCGGCGAGGATGTTTTCCACCGCCTCGTCCTGCGACTCGGTCACGTGAGCCGTGCCTTCGAACACGAGAATGCTGTCGTCCACGCCTGCCGTCTTCACGACGCAGCCGTCGAGCGCGATGTTGCCCGTCAGCACGGCCAGGCCGCCCTCCTTCGAGAACGCGTGCTCATACGAGCGGATGCAGCCTTCGGCGCGATCCGAGTCGAGGCTCGGCCAGCGCGTGTTCTGGCTGAACGCGACCTGGCTGGGAACGCCAGCCGGACCGGCCATGTAGAACGTCTTGACCGCGTCGTCCTCGGTGCGCTTGATATCCCACTGCTCGAGCGCGTCGCCGAGCGTCGGCGTGTGCACGGTCGGCACGTCGGTGTGCAGCTTGCCCGCGCGCTCCAGCTCGCCAAGGATCGCCATGATGCCGCCCGCGCGGTGCACGTCTTCGATGTGGTACTTGTTCGTGTTCGGCGCGACCTTGCACAGCTGCGGCACGACGCGCGAAAGGCGGTCGATGTCGGTCATGCCGAAGTCGATGCCCGCTTCCTGCGCAATGGCCAGCAAGTGGAGGATCGTGTTGGTCGAGCCGCCCATGGCGATGTCGAGCGTCATGGCGTTTTCGAACGCCTTGAAGCCCACCGAGCGCGGCAGCACGCGCTCGTCTTCCTGCTCGTAGTACTGGCGCGCGAGTTCGACGATGCGGCGGCCGGCGCGCTTGAAGAGCTGTTCGCGGTCCGCGTGCGTGGCGACCACGGTGCCGTTGCCCGGCAGCGAGAGGCCCAGCGCCTCGGTCAGGCAGTTCATCGAGTTGGCCGTGAACATGCCCGAGCACGAACCGCAGGTCGGGCAGGCGGAGCGCTCGACTTCGGCCACTTCGGCGTCGGAGTACTTGGTATCCGCCGCGATCACCATGGCGTCGATCAGGTCGAGCTTCTTGACTTCGATGGCCTTGGTGACGGGGTTCGCGAGGCGCGTCTTGCCCGCTTCCATCGGGCCGCCCGAGACGAAGATCACGGGAATGTTCAGGCGCATGGCGGCCATGAGCATGCCCGGGGTGATCTTGTCGCAGTTCGAGATGCAGACCATGGCGTCGGCGCAGTGCGCGTTGACCATGTATTCCACCGAATCCGCGATGATGTCGCGGCTCGGCAGCGAATACAGCATGCCGTCGTGGCCCATGGCGATGCCGTCATCGACGGCGATCGTGTTGAATTCCTTGGCTACGCCGCCCGCGGCTTCGATTTCGCGCGCAACGAGCTGGCCGAGGTCTTTCAGGTGCACATGGCCGGGAACGAACTGGGTGAACGAGTTGACGACAGCGATGATCGGCTTGGAGAAGTCTTCGTCTTTCATGCCGGTGGCGCGCCAGAGGGAGCGCGCACCTGCCATGTTGCGGCCGGCGGTGGAGGTTTTGGAACGGTATGCGGGCATTGTGGCTGTAGGAGAAAAATCGCAGAAAGGAAGCGGGCCACGGGAATAAAGGCCCCACGCATGCCCTTGCGAACAACCTCTTGAGCTGCGCTCTGGGCAGAACCCGTAATTATCCCACAGGCCTCGGCGCCGCGCTGTCCACGGCGGTTTTGGCGGTTTTTCTCGCTCCATCATTCGCGCTTTGCATGCCTGGACGCCTCCACATTTTTGGCGGCAGATGTCGAATGAATTCTGGCGGCGTATGGTGGCCATACAGCGTCGTGCAGACGCGCAAACTCAAGCACCTCGGGGGCAATATGAAACATTGGCAACACGCGCGGCGACGCGCGAATCTGGCCGTCACGGGCCTCGCGCTCGGACTCGTTGCGACAGGTACGGGTGTACACCTCTGGCTGCGCGCCGTGGCAGGCGGCAGCGGGGACCAGTCGGTTGCGGTCGGCGCGATTGTGCTGGGCGTCTTTACGGCGATCTACGCCGGACATGAAATCTGGCGCGCGAGGACGCGGTAGGGGCGGGTAAGTCACCGGCAGGTCCCTTCGCTCAGGGTTCCCGCACCTTGCACAAAGCGTGCGGCTGCACCAATACTCTGCGTCAGTCCCCGCGACGGAGAGACCCATGCCCATGCAGAACATCAAGCACGTCGTTGTCGTGATGTTCGAAAACCGTTCGTTTGACACGATGCTTGGCGGCTTGTACACGAACGGCAGCAGCCCCACGCATTTCCTCCCCGCCGCCAGCGCGGACCGGCCATTCGACGGCCTCAAGGCGGGCCTGAGCAACCCGACCCGGGCAGGCGGCACTATCGCCGCGACCACACCGGCCTCCACGGCCACGCTGCCCGACCCCGATCCGCAGGAAACGTTCGCAAACGTGCACATCCAGTTGTTCGGCAACGCCGCTGGGGCCGAGCCCATGTCCGGCTTCGTACAAGACTACGAAACGACCGCGACGACAGATGCGAGCCAGGTCATGCAGTGCCACAGCCCCGACCAGTTGAAGGTGCTCGCAACGCTCGCACGCGAATACGCCGTTTCGGACGCCTGGTTCGCGAGCGTGCCGAGCCAGACGTGGCCGAACCGCGCGTTTGCCCACGCGGGCACGTCGAACGGGCATGTCGACAACGGCGCCCCGCCCGATCCGTTCGACTGGCAGGTGCGCACCATCTTCAACGTGTTGAGTGACGTGGACATGAGCTGGGCCGTGTACAGCGCCGCGCTCGTCGCGCCGTCGCTCACGCTCACCATGTTCCCAACGTTATGGGATCCAAAATATAAAGCGAATTTCCAGCGCTTCGGCAACTTCGTCTCGGACTGCAAGAACAACACGCTGCCGCAGTATTCGTTCATCGAGCCGCGCTTTCTGCTCGATCCCAACGACCAGCACCCGCCACACGACGTCTATGCGGGCGAAAGCTTTCTCTACGACATCTGGCATGCGTTGAGCACCTCGCCCGCATGGCCCGAAACGCTGCTCGTGATCACTTACGACGAGCACGGCGGCACTTACGATCACGTCCTGCCACCCGCCAACGCCGTGGCGCCCGATACCGCAAGCAACCCCGGAGACCAGAACTTCGCCTTCGACAGCTTTGGCGTGCGCGTGCCAGCGGTCGTGGTTTCGCCCTATATCGCACCGGGCACGGTATTTCGCTCGCCCAGCGCCACGCCTTACGACCACACGTCGATTCTCGCCACGCTGCGCGACTGGCTCGACATCGCCCCCGCCGACATGCTCGCGAGCAAGCGCGTGGCGGCCGCGCCCACGCTGGCGCCGTTGCTCACGCTGGACACGCCGCGCACGGACTTGCCAGCCATCGCCGCGCCGCCTGCCTCCGGCTTTATTGCGACCAACCTCGCCCGCCCGCTGAACGACCTGCAAAAGAGTCTCGTAAGCGGCACGGCACGGCGCACCGGGCTCGACCCGGCGGCCACGCTCGGCGCGATGAGCACTCGCCAGCACGCGGTGGACTTCTTCCACAACCTGCTTTCGTCCGGACAATCCTGAGCGGATCAACGAACCGAAAGGGGCATGCGACGCATGCCTCAGGCTTCGCCCAGCCCCTCCTGCGCAATCAACCCGAACAGCACGTCCGAAAACGCGTTGGCGGCGAGCGTGCTCGATGCGTGCCGCCGCTTGAGGAGCGCAACCGTGCGCTGCGGCAACGCCGGCATGACGGGCAGCGTGACGAGCCCGCGATGCTCGCGCAGCACCGCCGATGGCAAGAGCGTGGCGAGCGTGCCGTCCTTCACGAGCTTGAGCACCGTGCCCACCGAGTTGGCCTGCAGCATGACGCGCGGAATCAACTGATGCGCGCGGAAATACGCATCGGCGAAACGTCGCACCACGAAGTCCGGGCTCAGCAGTGCAAGCGGCATCGCCGCAAGCTGGTCAGCCGTCACTTCGGCGCGGCGCCGCGCGAGCGGATGGCGCGTGGCCACAAGCAGCGCCATGTGCTCGGCAAAGAGCGGACGCACTTCGATTTCATCGGAGCGCACGTCCGTGAAGCCAATGCCGAGATCGATTTCGTCACGCTCGAGTCCCCCTTCGATGTCTTCCAGTGGCCGCTCGCTCACGTCGAGCGCGATAGCCGGATGCGCTTCGCGAAAACTGCGCAGCGCGGGGCCGATCAGGTATTCCGCGAAAGTGGGGGTATAGGCGAGCCGCAGCAGGCCGCGCGTGAGGTCGCGCACGTCGTGCAGCGCACGCTTGCCCGCGTCGAGATGCGCGAGCGCCTGGCGCGCGTGGTCGATATACACGCGCCCGAATTCGGTGAGGCTGATGGCCCGGCCGCTGCGGTCGAACAGCGCCCCGCCAAGCTCGTTTTCCAGTTGGCGGATCTGCTGTGAGAGCGCCGGCTGCGAAACGTGCAGCACTTCGGCTGCGCGCGTGAAATTCTTCAACTCCGCCACGGTGAGCACGTAGCGTATCGAGCGAAGCATCAAGATGGCTTGCCTCCCGAATGTCTCCGGATTCTTTTCATAAGGTGCGCTTATCGCGACGATCCAAATATCGTCTTGGACGTGAGCGCGCGCCCTGCGCAAAATAGTTTGCGATGGCGGCGATCCCGTGCGCATGGCGCGCGGCATCGCTTGCCGGACACCATTCTACCGGGGAGCAAACGGATGTTCGAGTCGATCTCGATGAGCGTGGCGGCGGTGTTCGCAGGCTCGTGCCTGACGTTTCTCATCGCCGTCCTGCTGCCCGAACCCGTTGTGGCCAAAGGCGCCGAGGGCGGCCTTTATGCCGGGCTCGGCAATGAAGATGAAAGTTTCGTGCGCGCGAGCCAGGCGCGCACGCGGCGCTTTCGCGCGCTGAAAACGTGGCGCGCGGGCGGCCGCCGTTCGCCGGGCACGACGGTAGTCGCGGGTTGCCCCGTCAATAGACGTCGCGCACGTAGCGTTTGTCCCGCCCGAGCGCACTGACATAGTCGTGCGCGGCCTCGGCGCTCATGCCGCCATGGGCCGCCACCACGTCCCGGAGCGCCGCATCCACATCCTTAGCCATGCGGCTCGCATCGCCGCACACGTAGAGGTGTGCCCCTTCCTGCAGCCACGCCCATAGCTGCGCGCCCTGCTCGCGCATACGATCCTGCACGTACACCTTCTCGGTCTGGTCGCGCGAGAACGCGAGATCGAGCCGGTCGAGGTGGCCGTCCTTGCGCATTTGCTCCAGTTCGTCGCGATAGTAGAAGTCGGTGGCGGCGTGCTGCTCGCCGAAGAAGAGCCAGTTGCGGCCCGTATCGCCACGTGCCTGCCGCTCGTGCAGGAAGGCGCGGAACGGGGCGACACCGGTGCCGGGGCCGACCATGATCATCGGCGCGTCGCCATTACGCGGTGGCCGGAAATGCGTGCTTTTCTGCACGAACACGGGCACGCTGCCCTCGTGCGCGCGGTCGGCGAGGAAAGTCGACGCCACGCCCTTGCGCTCGCGGCGGCCGTTGTTATAGCGCACGGCCGATACGGTCAGATGCACCTCGCCCGCATGCGCCTTCGGGCTCGACGAAATCGAATAGAGCCGCGGCTGCAGGCGTTTGAGCATGCCGAGCAGTTCGGGCGCGGTCATGTCGACGGGGTATTCGTGCAGCACGTCGGCGAGCTGCTGGCCCCAGAGCCAGTTGCGCAGATCGCCCTTGCGCGCCTCGTCCAGCATCTCGGCAAGGCCGCGCGAGCGCGTGCGGGAAGCAATGAACGCAAGCGCATCGGGGCTCGGGCGCGCGATCTCGTAGTGCTTGCTGAGCGCCTCGCCAAGGCGCATCTCGCCCTGGCCGCTCACGGCAACCGACGTGTCGGCGGCGAGGCGCGTGAGGCCCAGCAATTCGTCCACGAGCGCGGGGCAATTGGTCGGCCACACGCCGAGCGCATCGCCCGCTTCATAGTCGAGGCCCGCCTCGCCCGTTGCAAGCGAGAAGTAGCGCGTGTCCTTCGTCGCGCCCTTCATATTCAGGCGCACGTTGCTCAGGAGCTTCGAGGCGGCCGGGCGCGCTTTGGTCGCCGCGCATCCTGGCAGCACCTCGGGAATCGAACCATCGGCAGGCACGGCGTGCAGCGCCGCATCTTCCTGCTTGATACGCACGACGATCCGATCGAGCCATGCGTCTGCGGCGCTCTGGTACTCGCTGTCGCAATCCACCCGCTCCATGAGGCGCGTGGCGCCCAGCGCTTCGAGGCGCGCGTCGAGCTTGCGGCCGTGACCGCAAAACGCGTCGTAATTGCGGTCGCCCAAGGCGAGCACCGAGAAGCGCAGCGATGCAAGACGCGGCGCATTCTCTGCCGCGAGCGCGCTCCAGAACGCCTCGCCATTGTCCGGCGCGTCGCCGTCGCCGAAGGTGCTCGTCATCAGGAGTGCGTACTGTGCTTTTTCGAGACTGGCAAGCGGGTAATCGGCCATGCTGGCCGTGCGGATCTCGAAGCCCGATTCCATGAGCTGCGTGGCGTACTGCTCGACGAGTGATTCGACATTGCCCGTTTGCGAGGCCCACAGCAACACGACCTTCGGGCGCGTGTGCGCAATGCGCACACCATGCGGCTTTTCTTCAGGAGCGGCCGGCACGGCGAGCGAAGCCGTACGCGCGCCAGGCTCGCCGCGGCTGAACAAGCCCGCCAGCAGCCCGTCCAGCCATACGCGCGTGCCGGCCGGAAAGGGGGCGTGCGCGGGCAGCACGGGCACGCCAACGGGCTCGGCTGCCCTCAACGAGCGCAGTCCGCCGACAAAGCCCGAGAGGTACTGGCGCTCTGCGTCGCTCAGTTGTGGCGCGGCGATGTCGTCGAGACCGAGTAGCTGAGAAAAGGCATCGATACGGGACATGTCGAGTTCCTGAAACGGGTTGACGGCTTGCGGCGGGCTCGCGTCGAGCGTGGCCGCATCGGCAAAGGCATCGGCGGCATCCGGCGTGCGCTCGCTCTCGCGCGGCGCAGATTGCGGACCGACGCGCGAGAGCGCCACCGCGCAGAATTTCAATTCGGGCTGCTGGGAAATGGGGTCAACCGCATCGCTCGTGAGCGCGTTCACGCAGAGTTCCTCGCCATACACGTCGTTCCAGTGCATGGGCGCGAAACAGTTGCCTGGGCGCACGCGCTCCGTCACGACGGCAGGCAGCACCACCCGCCCGCGGCGCGAACGCACTTCCACGCGATCCTTCGCGGCAATGCCGAGCGCGGCGGCGTCTTCCGGGTGAATCTCGACGAAGGGGCCCGGGTTGAGCTTGTTGAGCATCGGCACCTTGCCGGTCTTCGTCATGGTGTGCCACTGATGCTGTAACCGGCCCGTGTTGAATACGACCGGATACGTGCCATCCGGCAGTTCGGCGGGCGCGACATGCGGGCGCGCGAAGAACACGCCCTTGCCGTGGGGCGTTGCGAAAGCGATGCGAGGGCGTGTGCCGTCTGCGTTTTCCTTCAGCGTCTGGCTCACGCCATCGTTCACATAGCGAAGCGGGTTGCGATCGTTCATGGCGTCCGGTGCGATGGGCCATTGCAGCGGCGTTTCGCGCAGCTTCGCGTGGCTCGCGCCGCGCAGGTCGTAACCCGTCTTCGGGTTCGAAAACCGCGTGATTTCGTCGAATACCTCGGCGGCGCTCTGGTAGCTGAACGCGTGCGCAAAACCCATCTCGCAGGCCACGCGCGCGATGATCTGCCAGTCGGGCAGCGCTTCGCCTGGCGCTTCGACGGCTTGCTGCATGAGCGTCATGTTGCGCTCGGAGTTGATCATCACGCCCTCGGCCTCGGCCCAGAGCGCACCGGGCAGCAGCACGTCGGCGTATTGATTCGTTTCGGTGTCCAGAAAAGCGTCCTGGGCGATCACCAGTTCGGCGGCTTTCAGGCCAGCCACCACCGTCTGCCGGTTTGCGACGCTCGCAACGGGATTCGTGCAGATGATCCAGCATGCCTTGATCTCGCCCGCCGCCATGCGCGAGAACATGTCGATGGTGCCGCCGCCCACTTTCACGGGCAGCGTGCCGGGCGCCACACCCCACGCCGCTTCCACGAATGCGCGGTCGTCTTGCGCGAGCACCGTGCGCTGGCCGGGCAGGCCCGGCCCCATATAGCCCATTTCACGCCCGCCCATGGCGTTCGGCTGCCCCGTGAGCGAGAACGGGCCGCTGCCGGGGCGGCAAATCTTGCCCGTCGCCAGATGCAGGTTGCAGATCGCGTTCGTGCTCCACGTGCCATGCGTGCTCTGGTTCAGGCCCATGGTCCAGCAGCTCATCCACTCGGGCGCTTCGCCTATCATCTGTGCCGCGCGGAGAATGTCGTCAACGGCCAGGCCCGTGATTTCCGCGACCTTCTGCGGCGTGTAGTCGTCGAGGAACGCGGGCAGCGCGTCCCATCCTTCGGTGTACTGTGCAATGAAGTCTGCGTCGGTGTGACCGTTCTTGTGCAGCAGGTGCAGCAAGCCATTGAGCAGCGCGAGGTCGGTGCCCGGCGCGATCTGCAGAAAGAGCGAAGCCTTGTCTGCGGTCGCCGTGCGGCGCGGGTCCACCACAATGAGTTTCGCGCCCGCCTTCACGCGGTCCATCATGCGCAGGAACAGGATGGGATGGCAGTCCGCCATGTTCGCGCCGATCACGAAGAACAGGTCTGCCTTGTCGAAGTCCTGATACGAGCCCGGGGGGCCGTCCGCGCCCAGCGAAAGCTTGTAGCCGCTGCCTGCGCTCGCCATGCACAGACGCGAGTTCGATTCGATATTGTTGGTGCGCACAAAGCCCTTGGCGAGCTTGTTCACGAGATACTGCGCCTCGATCGACATTTGCCCCGATACGTAGAACGACAGTGCGTCGGGACCGTGCGCGTCGAGCGTCGCGCGCAGGCGGCGCGCGGTATCGGCGATCGCCTGCGCGAGCGGCAGCGGCACCGGGTCCTCGTCGCGCGCATGGCGCACGAAGGCACGCTCGAGACGCCCCGACTTGCGCAGCGCCACGTGCGCCGAGGAACCCTTCGTGCAGAGGCGGCCGAAGTTGGTCGGATGCTCGGCGTCGCCGGAGATCTTCGCGACCTGACCGTCCTCGACGTGCAGGATCATCCCGCAGCCTACGCCGCAGTACGGGCAAACGCTTTTTACGCTCTCGCTGCTCATGCGGTCGATCGATATCAGCTTGAAACAGATTCAGGGTGCGCGGCGCTACGTGCGCGCCGCGCCTTCGTCATGTCAGGCGGCAACCCAGACCTGACCGTTTTCCACGCGTGCGGCAAACGCGTTGACCGAATGCTGGGGCGCTTCGATACATTCGCCAGTGGCCAGATCGAAGTGATGCTTGTAGATCGGCGAAGCGACTACGACACGCTCACCAAAACTGCCGACGAGTCCGCGCGAAAGCACCGCGGCATGCGAGTTCGGGTCGTAGTTGCCGATGGCGTACACGCGCGCGCCGCCGTCGTCGACATGGAACACAGCGACCTGCTCGCCCTTCACGAGCGCACACACGCCGGTGTTCGGCACGATATCGTCGAGCGTGCAGACGGGAACCCAGTCGCCTTGCCTAAGTTCGTTGCTCATTTCGTACTCCTCGGTTCGATAAAAGGGAATCAGACGGTTTCGACGACTACCGGAATCGCGCTCAGCGCTTCATGTCGCGTGAAATGCGGCGACGCTTGCGACACCTGCGTGCGCTCCTCGGGCGTGGCCGGCCGGATCTGGCCGCGCTCTTCAATGAAGGCGACGTGCTGGTCGCCTGCATCGCTATTGACGAAGTGGCGGAAGCGGCGGCGCGTTTCAGGATCGGTCACGGCCTTCTTCCATTCGCATTCGTAGGTGTCCACCACGAGCTGCATTTCTGCTTCGAGTTCGGCGCCAAGGCCCAGCTTGTCGTGCACGATCACGTCGATCAGATAGTCGAGGCCGCCTTCGAGGTTGTCGCGCCACACGCTCGTGCGCTGCAAACGGTCAGCCGTGCGCACGTAGAACATGAGGAAGCGGTCGACGTAGCGCACGAGCGTCGCCTGATCGAGATCGGCAGCGAGCAGCTCCGCATGGCGCGGCTTCATGCCGCCGTTGCCGCACACGTAGAGGTTCCAGCCCTTCTCGGTCGCGATGATGCCGACGTCTTTGCCTTGCGCCTCCGCGCATTCGCGCGTGCAGCCGGACACGCCGAACTTGATCTTGTGCGGCGCACGCAGGCCCTTATAGCGGTTCTCGAGTTCGATCGCGAAGCCCACCGAGTCGCCCACGCCGTAGCGGCACCACGTCGAGCCCACGCACGACTTCACCGTGCGCAAGGCCTTGCCGTAGGCGTGCCCCGATTCGAAACCCGCTGCGATCAGCTCTTCCCACACGAAGGGCAACTGCTCGACACGCGCCCCGAAGAGGTCCACGCGCTGGCCGCCCGTGATCTTCGTGTAGAGGCCGTACTTCTTCGCCACCTGCCCCACGGCTATGAGGCCTTCGGGCGTGACCTCGCCGCCCGGCATGCGCGGCACCACCGAATACGTGCCGTCGCGCTGAATGTTGGCGAGGTAGTAGTCGTTCGAGTCCTGCAGGCTCGCGTGCTCTTTCTTCAGCACGAATTCGTTCCAGCAAGAGGCGAGAATGCCGCCCACGGCCGGCTTGCAGATATCGCAACCGAGCCCCTTGCCATGTTTCGCGAGCAGTTCGGCGAACGTCTTGATGCCTTCCACGCGCACGATGTGATACAGCTCCTGGCGCGAATAGCGGAAGTGCTCGCACAGGTGATTGTTCACGGCAAGACCCTGGCGTTTCATTTCCGACTTCATGACCTGCGTGACGAGCGGCACGCAGCCACCGCACGACGTGCCAGCGTTGCATGCGCCCTTCACGGCGGCGATGGTCGTCGCGCCGTCGCGCACGGCCGCGCATATTTCGGCCTTCGAAACGTTGTTGCACGAGCAGATCTGCGCGGCGTCGGGCAGCGCTTCCACGCCGAGGGCAGGCTTCACCTTGCCGTCGGCCTGCGGGAGGATCATGAATTCGGGCGACTCGGGTAGCTCGATGCCGTTGAGCATCATCTGCAGCAGCGTGCCGTATTCGCTTGCGTCGCCCACCATGACCGCGCCGAGCAGCTTCTTGCCGCAATCGGACACCACGATCTTCTTGTAGACCTGGCGACGCTCGTCGGCGTAGCGGAACGAACGGCTGCCGGGCGTCTTGCCGTGCGCGTCGCCGATGCTCGCCACGTCCACGCCCATCAGCTTGAGCTTGGTGCTCATATCGGCGCCCGCGAAGTCCGCCGCAACGCCCGCCAGCGCCTTCGCGGCGATGCGCGCCATGTCGTAGCCGGGGGCGACGAGGCCAAAGATCTGGCCTTGCCACAGCGCGCATTCGCCGATGGCGTAGATGTTCGTGTCGCTCGTGCGGCACTGGTCGTCGATCACGATGCCACCGCGCGCGCCGATATCGAGGCCGCAGGCGCGGGCGATTTCGTCGCGTGGACGAATACCGGCCGAGAACACGATCATGTCGGCTTCGAGGTGCGTGCCGTCGGCGAACTGCATGCGGTTGGCGGCCGTTTCACCGTCGACGATCGCCAAGGTGTTCTTCTGCGTGTGTACGCTCACGCCGAGTTCTTCGATCTTGCCGCGCAGCATGCGGCCACCGTCGTCGTCCACCTGCACCGCCATGAGGCGCGGTGCGAATTCCACCACATGCGTGTCGAGGCCCAGATCGCGCAGGGCTTTCGCGCATTCGAGGCCGAGCAGGCCGCCGCCCACCACCACGCCCGATTTCGCGTGCGCGCCGCGCGCCTGCATTGCTTCCAGGTCGGCAATGGTTCGGTAGACGAAGCAATCGGCGCGATCGTTGCCCGCGATGGGCGGCACGAACGCCGAGGAACCGGTGGCCAGCACGAGCTTGTCGTACGCAAGCGTCTCACCGTTGGACACCGTAATGGTGCGCGCCTCGCGATCGATCGACACCGCCTTGGCATTGAGCACGAGGCGCACGTTCTCGCGCTCGAAGAAGCCGGGCGCCACGAGCGAGAGGTCGTCAGCCGACTTGCCCGCGAAGAATTCGGAGAGGTGCACGCGGTCGTAAGCGGGGCGCGGCTCTTCGCAGAGCACGGTCACGCACGCGTTGGGTGCGCCGTCCGCAAGGATGCATTCGAGAAATTTGTGGCCCACCATGCCGTGGCCGACGACGACGATCTCCATCGCGGCCGAACTGTTCACTTCGTTCGTTGCTTGCACCATGAGCCTCTGCCAATAAAAAAGGCGTCCCGCGATTCCAGCTTCTAAAGAAGCCAGATTCGGGGGACGCCGTTGCCCTGAATACGAAACCCTTGTGCGCCGCGCTTGCTGCTTGCAGCCGAATCCCCATTGATTCGCTATGGCACTTGCTGTGAAGCAATACGCAAGCACTGTGCCAATTCGCGCGCATTCCGCACAACGCCCCGTCTGGCGGACTTCGGCGGTATGCGCGCAGGGCGTCCGGCACTGATGCGGCGCACGCATCGTGATGCAAGCGGGCACAAGATTGGTGCCGTGCAGCACATTCGCTGTGCGCCTCCCGCTTGCGGGTTGCGGCGTCGTCAATTGGGGGGCGCCCTGCCAGCGTGCGGCCGGGGCGAATGCGCGCGCGCTGGTCTGGAACTTGCGTGAGCCCGAGCGTCCGGCAGCGTCGCTGGGCGATGCAACTATGGGCCGCGCGACGTGCGCGGCGTGATTCGAGCTAACCGGACAATGGCGTCCCCTCGTCGCAAGCGGCGAGCGGACGCCATTTGTTTTTGGGCGTTCCCAACGTGGGTACGCGAAACAGGAAAGGAACACAACGATGACGACGGGCAACGAAGGCAAGGTCACGCTGGTGAGCGCGGGTCCTGGCGATCTCGACCTCCTCACACTGAAGGCGGCCAAGGCGCTTGCGAGCGCCGACGTCGTGCTGCTCGACGATCTCGCGAACGCGGAGATCGCTACGCTCGCGCCACAGGCCCGCGTGATCCGCGTGGGCAAGCGAGGCGGCTGCCGCTCCACGCCGCAAGCCTTCATCGAGCGCCTGATGCAGCGATACGCGCGCCGGGGGCTGCACGTCGTGCGCGTGAAAGGCGGCGACGCCTTGCTGTTTGGCCGCGCAGGGGAAGAACTCGCGGCATTGCGCAACGCGGGCGTGGCGGTCGAGATCGTGAACGGCGTGTCTTCGGCGTTCGCGGCGGCCGCCGGGCTTGGCGTCTCGCTCACGCACCGCGATCATAGTCAGGGTGTGATCTTCGTGACGGCGCATTTGCGCGACCATAGCGAGCCCGACTGGCAGGCACTCGCCGCGACAGGCATGACACTCGCCATCTATATGGGTATGAGCCGGATCGAGTCGCTGTGCGCAACCCTTGCCAACACACTCCCGGCGGGCACGCCCGCAGCCGTCGTGCAATGGGCGGGCAGCGCTGACGAGCGCCGCGTAACGGGCACGCTCGGCACGATCGCGGCACGCGCGCGCGCGGAGAACCTTGGCAGCCCGGCCATCATTCTCGTGGGCAATGCGATTGGCGAGGCGTCTTCGTTCGTTATTTCAACTGCATCATTCCCCATGGACGCGAACAAGAGGCCAATCACGGCGCAACGGCTGAGTGCGTGACCGCGTCATTAATCTCCTGATTATCACGCTATACATAGGAATACGAATATATTAAATAGATCAGGCCTTGACCACACATCTTCTCAACATCCACTGACATAAATCTTTCGTAATTCTCCCCGCACTATCGCAGCGCGCAATGCTTTCATTTCAATACGAAAAATAAAAACAGTAAGCAAAACAGCGCGTATCACTGTCGTACTAAAGAATTCCTGACCTTCGCCCTACTATTTTCGTACATGCCCTATGGAAATCCCCGATTAAATATTACGCTCCATGAAAGCGCCGGGAAGGGTTGTCTTGACTAGAATGCAGACATCAACGTAGCAGGCAGCTTTGAGAAAGGCGATCTGCCGTTGCAAAGACTGCTCACGCAGCATTTCTTTCAAGCATTGCGCCACTACCTGCTTCGGTATTCGTTCGAATAGTATTCCTATATAAATCAAGCAAATCATAGGGCGCAGGTAAGGAACAACAAGATGAAGTTGCTGCTCGTCGAAAATAATTCGGGGCTTTCCCAGTGGCTCGTCAGTTTGTTGCGCAGCGAGAATTTCACCGTCGATTGTGTGGGCGACGGCGAAAGCGCGGATCTCGTGTTGAAGTCACAACATTATGACCTCGCACTGCTCGAAATGGACTTGCCGCGCTTGAGCGGTATGAGCGTACTTGTGCGTTTGCGGCGCCGCCGCGACAACCTCCCTGTTCTGATGATGGCAACGAACGGCTCGATCGACGACAAAGTGGCGTGCTTCAGCGCCGGCGCCGACGACTACCTCGTCAAGCCCTTCGACACCCGCGAGTTGCTCGCGCGCATCAAGGCGCTGATACGCCGCCAGGCGAGCGACAAGGCAGCGCGCCTGAGCTGCGGCGACCTGCACTATCGCACGGACACGCGCGCCTTCTGCCACAACGACACGCCGCTGACGCTGCGTCGCCGCGAACATTGCATTCTCGAGGCGCTCATGCTCCGTCAGGGCAGGACCGTCTCGAAGCGCACGCTCATGGAAAGCCTGTTCGGCCTCGACGAAGAACCAAGCCGGGATGCAATCGATATTTACATCCACCGCTTGCGCAAGCATCTCGCCAACTCGAGCGCACAGATCCTGACCTTGCGCGGCCTGGGCTACATCCTGCGAGCAAAGGACGCCGCATTGCTCAAACCCGGCGAGGAACCCTGCCTGCAGACAGAAAGCAAATGATGAACTCCACACCCGCTGCGTGCACGCTCACCCCATGCGCAACCTGCCACCCAAACGAGATCGAGCATGAAAGCCTATGTCATCGAACAGCCCGGCGGCCCGGAGGTCCTGAAGATGCGCGAGATCGCGCCGGCTGCGCCCGGCGTGGACGAAGTGCGCATTCGCGTATGCGCGTTCGGCATCAACCGCGCCGAAGCCGATTTACGCGCGGGACGCCTCGGGCCGATTGCCGGCTCGGTCGTGCCGGGGATCGAGGCCGTGGGGGTGGTGGCGGAGGACCCCTCGAAGACATTCCGGGTGGGAGAGCGTGTTGCCACTGCGATGGGCGGCCTGCAGGTCTCGCGCAACGGCAGCTACGCGGAGGAAGTCACGGTTTTGCGGCGCAACGTCGTCGCGCTCGGGTCCACGATCTTGCCATGGGAAGAACTGGCCACGTTGCCGCTCGCCTATCTCACGGCGTGGGGGGCGCTTGCGGCGAGCCTCGAGGCGAAAGCCGGGCAGACCTTGCTCGTGCGCGGCGGGACGTCCGCCGTGGGCCTCGCTGCGATCGCCTATGCGAATGCCTTCGGGCTCAACGTGCTGGCCACGACACGTTCGGCAAGCCACGTCGAACGCCTCTACCATGCCGGTGCGCACGAAGTGCTGATCGACAGCGGAGAAGTCGCCGCCGCAGTCGCGCGTGAATGCTTGCATGTCGACGCCGCGCTCGAAATCGTGAGCGCGGCCAACGTGTGCGACACCGCGAAAATGGTGCGGCCGTTCGGCGGCGTAACCGTAGTTGGCACACTGGCCGGGCCACCTCTTCTCACGCCCTTTGATATTGCGCGCGATCTGCCGCCCGCGGTCCGGCTCAGCTTCTTTACGAGTGATCTGCTCGGCACAAAGGCGTTGCCGCTCAACTACGCTCCGCTGCGCCTTATCGCTTCGGGCATCGCCAGCCGGAGCATTGCGTCGCTGCACGCGTACACCTTCGAGTTCGACGAGATCAGGAAAGCGCACTACCTGCTGGAAAGCAACCGCGCCCTCGGCAAGATCGTCGTCCGCTTATAGCGGAGCGTCACTCGCGCGCGGGCCGCGGTGCCTTAGTTGCTTGCGCTCGCTTGAGCGCCCTGCACGACAGCCGGCGCCATCGCAGGCTCTTGTGGCAACGCCCATTCGAGCCAGCGTGCGCGGTGCAGCACCACCAGAGCGAACGCGGCTGCGGCGATCACGCCGAATGTCGCGAAGCCCATCTGGTAGCTGCCGGTGCTTTCCTTGGCAATGCCCATGATGACCGGCAGGTAGAAGCCGCCGATCCCGCCCGCCGCGCCGATAATGCCCGACATCAGCCCGGTGCGGCCCTGCCAGCGGCGCGGAACGAGCTGGAACGTCGCGCCGTTGCCAAGCCCGAAACACACGTAGGTGAACGCAAGCAGCGCAATACCCGTGGCGAACGGCGGCATCCACATCGCGAAGGCGAAGTCGCACAGTGAAATCGCGGCCAGCAGCACCACGAGCGCTCGCACGCCCGAAATGCGATCGGCGATCAGGCCGCCGAGCGGACGCACCATCGCGCCGGTCAGCGCGAGCAGCGACATCACCACGCCGGCCTCGAGCTTCGGTACCTGGTAGAGCGAAATAAGCAGCGTCGAGATATAGGACGACATGCCGACAAAACCGCCGAACGTGATGCTGTACACGAGCATCACAACCCACGTGTCGCTTTCCGTCAGCACCGCGCGATAGTGCCGCGGCAGCACGGCAATGGCGATCAGCGCGCCGAACACCGGCAACAAAAGCACGCCGGTCTTGCCCGCACCGAACACGCCGGCGTGCACGGCGAGCACAAGCGCGATCAGCCCGGCGAGCGTGATACCGAACGAGCGCAATGCCTTCGCCGCGCTGCCGGACTTGTGGCCGAGATCGCGGGCCCAAAAGATCACGGCCGTCGCGGCCAGCGCGAGCAGCGGCAGCGCCGCGCCCGTGGCGCGCGCCCAGCCATAGTGGCTGGCGAGGCCCGGAAAGAGGAAGCCGTCGAGCACGGCGCCAATATTGCCGGCTGCAGCGAGGCCCAGCACGAGGCCCTGCACCTTCGGCGGATAGTTACTGCCAGCCATCGGCAACGCCACAGCGAAGCTCGCGCCGCCCACGCCGAGCAGTACACCGAGCACGAGCAGCAAGGTATAGGACGGCGTGCCCGGCATCAGCAACAGCACGGCGGCGGGAATGGCGGAAAGCGCGATGCCCATCAGCGCAACACGGCGGCCATCGCAGGCCTGATACAGATTGCCGAGCGTCACGCGCAAAATCGCCGCACCGAGCACGGGCACCGCCACGAGCAAGCCCAGTTCGGCCGGCGTCATCGCGATGTCCTTCTGAATGAAAGGCGCGAGCGGGCCAAACATCACCCACACCGTGAAGCCGGTGTCGAAGTACAGGAAGCACGCGATCAATGCGCGCCAGTTACCGCTCTTGAGCGAACTTACCAGGTCTTTCACGAGGTTCTCCCCAATAGTGGATCTCAACCCGCAAGTCGGGCATGCATCCGTTGATTTCGGAATCCAGAATGTCTTTCGGGCGCGGCGTCACGCGTTTCGGGCTTGCCGACCACGCCTTGCACGAGCCGGTCCATTTCACCTATTACGTGCGCCAGCTCGGCTGTAATCACAGCGAATTCGCGGCCGAACTGGCCTGCGCGGGCGGCCGCCACCCTTGCATTGAGCGCGACGATGTTCGCGCGCAGGGAAATGGCGGCGAGCTCGTCGACGATGCCGGCCTGGCGCTTCGCCGCCGCCGCTTCCACGCTGCGCAATTCGTCCTGGTACGCCTGGGTGAGCGTTTGCAGCAGTTCGAGCAGCGGCGTGGCGGCGGCGGTGAGTTCCGTCACGGCTGCCTCGCACACGCCATCGTCCGTCGATGGCTGGACTGAGCGTTCGAGGCACGCGCACGCATGCTCGGCCAGCTTCGTGAATGCGCGAATGCGCTCGTCGGCCTTGCGCGCGCCAAAATAGAGTTCGCGCAAGGCGCTCGAAAACACACCCGGAAAGTGGTCGTCGCCTTGTACCAGCCGCGCGTGCGAAGCCGCAAATGTATCGAGGCATTCGCGCGCGATCACGAGCGCGGCGGCGTCGCCACGCAAGCCAAGCAATGCGTGCAGGACGACGCGCTGCGAGAGCATGCGCTGGCGCCCGGCCAGATTGATGAGCTCGCCAACGATTTCCGCCGAGATGTCAGGTGTCGTTTCCCGCATGTTCATCTTTAGTAGTGCAAATAGCATCGCCAAGGGTTTGCCAGACCAGGGGCGCACCGAGCGAAGCAAAAAAAAAGCGTCCCGAAGCGCACCTGCCACGCACGCTGTGCCGTGGAGTGCTGCTTCGGGACGCCGTTGCCCCGCAAGACCGAAAAGCCCCGCGCACGGCGGGACGATGATGCAATTCACTGGAGCCGTCATTGGCCCCGGCAGTGATTAAGCAATAGGTGTGCCACACTCTGCGCAAGCGGCGCGCGCTCCGGCGCAACGCCCGGCTGGCGCGGCTCCGCCCGCTCAGACAGCGCGCCCGGCCCGCGCAGTCCGGACTGGCGGCGCACCACCAATCGTGTGCTTCGCATGACTGCTGCTGGTGCACTGCAGCGTAGACCCGCACCATCGCCGGGCACCGTCTTGCCCTTCGCCGCAACCGCCCTAAGCTTTAAACATCGATCGAAAGCCGCGCTTGCACGCGTACGCGACGCCGGCTTGGGAGGTGCATCATGAAACCAACTGCCATCGCCTTCGCGAGCGCATGGGTAGCGCTTAGCCTTGTCTGCGTTCCCATCCCGGCTGCGGCGGCCGCCTTGAACGAAGCAACGATAGCGATCGTCGCCGGCACGTACGGCAGCAACTGCGGCGCGCCACACGGCAATGTCACGCGCGATCTCGCCGAGCACTGCGACGGTTTGCTAACCTGCAACTATCCGGTGTCGATGACCGCCGCGCAATCGGGAGGCTGTCGCAATGACTACCTCGCCGAGTGGCGCTGCGGCAGCCAGGAATTCCACAACGCGGCACTGGCCGCCGGTGCGGGCAAAGGCGATCGACTGATTCTCAGCTGCGTGCCGTCGAGCGGCGCGGGACATTGAGGTGTGCGAATAGGAATCAGACTCGCGCCGCGCGCACGACGCCATTTTCAGCGCACGGCTAACCCGATTCGTCGCCGACCCAAGGCGGGCGGCAGATTCGTTGTCGCCTTTCATCGCGTGTAATAGACTCAACTCAACAGCGCGTTCCGCACAACTCGCAGGCGACTGCAAACATCGTGCAGTTGTGCTCCCGGTCACGGGGTCATGCCGGGAACGAACGCGACGTTAGCGGACAGTTTCTCGTACTACCTGGGGTTCTGGCGGCCCTCGCCGGAACGCGATAGGAGCCACGGCGCGCCCGAGTTGCGCGTCAGGCCAGAGGAGAGACAGACCATGCTGCTGCCCACTACGTCAACGCCAAAGGCGCAGTCCCGGGACTTGCTCGATGTCCTGATCCGCGCCGCGCTGATTGCCGTCCTGGCGATGTTTTGCTTTCGCATCTTCGCCCCGTTCCTCGACCTCATGGTCTGGTCCGTGATTCTCGCGGTCACGCTTTTTCCGCTGCAAATGCGGCTGCAGCGCAGTTTCCCTCACAAAGATGGACTCATCGCCTCGCTCATCATTCTCGTGGCGTTCGGCGTGATCCTCGCGCCAACCTGGCTGCTGGGCGTCGCCGTGGCCGATTCGATCGAGCATGCCATGGGCGTTGCGAAGAGCGGGACGTTCAATATTCCGCCTCCCGCCGACTCGATCGCACACTGGCCAATCGTCGGCCAGCGCGTATACGACTTCTGGATGCAGGCGTCGACCGACATTACCGGTCTCGTGCAGCGGTTTGCACCGCAACTAAAGGCGGCTGGCCTCGCGCTGCTTGGCACGCTCACCGGTCTTGGCGCCGCATTGCTGGTTTTCTTCGTATCCCTGATCATTGCGGGCATTCTCATGGCGCACGGCGACAAGGGCTACCGCAGCACGGTGTTGATCGCTTCGCGCATCTCCGGCCCGGAAAACGGCCCGCAGATCGCCGATCTTTGCACGGCAACGATACGCGCGGTTGCGCAGGGCGTGGTGGGCATCGCATTCATCCAGATGGTGCTGATCGGCGTTGGCTTCATCGTGATGGGCATTCCGGGCGCGGGCTTGCTCGCGCTGGCCGTGCTGCTGATCGGCATCATGCAGTTGCCCGCCACGCTCATCACCGTGCCCGTCATTATCTTCGTGATCATGACGCAGGGCGTGAGCACGGCGACGATCGTCTTCTCCGTGTATGAATTCGTTGCAGGCCTCGCCGACAACGTCCTCAAGCCGTTGCTGCTCGGGCGCGGTGTGGCCGTGCCCATGCCGGTGGTGCTGATCGGCGCGATTGGCGGCATGGTCACAGGCGGCGTGATCGGCCTGTTCATCGGCCCGGTAATGCTCGCCGTTGGCTATCAACTGTTCTGGCGCTGGGTGAAAGACCAGCCTCAACCCGAACGCACACGAGAAGAACAGCAGGCTTGAGCCGCGAGGCCGACCTGTGTTCCTCTGCGAGCGCCCTCACTGGCTGCCTCTCGGTGCCTGTTGCATCAGCACGCTGCTGAACGCGTGCATGCACGTGGGCCCCGACTTTCAGCCGCAACATGAGAGCTGGAGCGAACACTGGAGCAGCGCATCGATCGATCAGGTCACGGTGATCGCTGCGCAGCCCGGTGAGCCGCCCGACGCGCGGCAATGGTGGCACGTCTTCAGTGACGACAATCTCGAACAGCTGATTGCCGCGGCCGATGCAAACAACGGCGACCTGAAGATCGCGGCATTGCGCGTGATCGAGGCGCGCGCCCAGCTAGGTATCGCGCTCGCGGGGCGTTACCCGCAGGTGCAGCAGGCCAACGCCGACGTGCTGGCCTCGGCACGCAAGCGCCACGACGGTTTCGACCCGCGTTCGGGCGCGTACGTTCAGTATGGTCTCGGCTTCAGCATAGGCTGGGAACTCGACTTCTGGGGCCGCTTCAGCCGCGCGATCGAATCGGCCGACGCCTCATTCTTCGCCGCCCAGGACAACCGCGAAGACGCGCTCGTGCTTGTTCACGCGCAAGTTGCGGACACCTATTTCACGCTGCGCACGACCGAAGCGCGCCTGCGCATTGCGCGCGAGAACGCGCAACTGCAAAAGCGCAGCTACGAGATCACGCAAAAGCTCTTCAAGAGCGGCGAAACCGACGAGCTCGATCTCCAGCAAGCGAAAACACAGTATCTCGGCACATTGAGCAGCATTCCTGTATTCGAAAGCCAGATTGCGCTGGCGCGTCACGCGCTTTGCGTGCTGCTTGGGCGCCCGCCCGGCCCGTTGCCGGAACTCGACGCACAGCCTGCCAAAGCAGGCTTCGTCCCGCTCATCAACCGAGCCGTGCTTCAGGATGTGCCTGCGAAGCTGCTGCTGCGCCGCCCGGATGTGCGCGCGGCCGAGCAACAGATGGCCGCGCAGTCGGCGCTGATCGGCGTGGCGAAGGCCGATCTGTACCCGTCGATTTCACTGGTCGGCTCGCTCGTGTGGAGCGCCAGCTCGCTTGCCGGGGCGCCGAGCACGCTTGCCGTGGTGGGCGGCCCGAGCATCACATGGAATGTGTTCGATCACGGCCGCATTACGAACAACGTGCGCGTGCAGGACGCGCGCCTGCAGCAGTTGATCGTCGCGTATCAGGATACGGTGCGCGAAGCGGCGCGCGAGGCTGACGACGCCGCTACGGCGCTGAACGCGGCGCTGCAGCGCGATACGATCCTGCACGACGCGCAAGGCGCTGCGCAGCGCTCGCTCACGCTCGCCAATACGATCTACCGCGAAGGGTACTCGGACTTCCAGCGCGTGCTCGACGCGCAGCGCGCACTCTCCGCGCAGCAGGACGCGTTCGTCGTCAATCGCGGCAACGCCGTCAGCAGCCTGATTGCGCTGTACAAGGCCGTGGACGGCGGCTGGGATCTGCCGCAGCCGCTCATCGATCCCGCCACGCGCGCGCAAATGCAGCGGCGCACGGACTGGGGCGACCTGCTCGACGAAACGACGCCTCCCGCCGCCGCGCAGCGTCCTGGCAATCAACCGGATGGGCCGACACAATGAGCCGCGCGCCCGAACCTTCGAGCCCGCCGCCGGCACCGCCACCGGCTTCCGACTCGTCCGGCAAGGCGGTCAAGTGGATCGTTATCCTGATCGCCATCAGTCTGATCTGGTACCTGCTCGCCGACCGTTTCACGCCGTATACCCAGCAAGCGCGTGTAGCGGCCTACGTCGTGCCCGTTGCAGCCGAGGTATCGGGACGCGTGACGCGCGTGCTCGTGCACAACAACCAGGAGGTCAACGCGGGCGACGTGCTGTTCGAGATCGACAACACGCAATATCGCATTGCCGCCGACCGCGCGCGCGCCGACCTCGAATCCACGCGCCGGCAGATCGGCGCGAGCACGGCCGGGATCGAATCGGCGCAAGCCTCGTTGCGCGCGGCCCTCGCCAACGAGGTCAAGGCGCGTCAGGACAGCGACCGGCTGGAACGGCTGTATCGCGAAGACGAGGGCACAGTCTCGCTGCGGCGGCTCGAAGTGGCGCGCGCCACGCACGAGCAGGCACAAAGCCAGGTCGAAAGCGCCCGGGCCGAAATCGAACGCGCGCGCGAGCAGCAAGGCGGCAATGAAGCGGAAAACGCGCAGTTGCGCAGTGCGGCCGGCGCGCTCGAAAAAGCCGAGCTCGATCTCGCCAACACGCGCATTCGTGCGCGCTCGGCCGGCGTCATCACCGACCTGCGCACCGAAGTCGGCCAGTTCGCGGCCGCGGGCAATCCGGTCATGACGCTCATCGCCATTCACGATGTCTGGGTCAGCGCGGACATGACGGAGAACAATCTGGGCCATCTTCATGCGGGCACGCCCGTCGCCATCGCACTGGACGCGCTGCCGGGCGAAGTGTTCACGGGACGCATCCGCAGCATCGGCTATGGCGTGAGCGTTGGCCAAAGCACGCCGCCCGGCACCCTGCCCACCGTGCAGAACAGCCGCGACTGGCTGAGGCCCGCACAACGCTTTCCCGTGATCGTCGAGTTCGACGATCACGAACGCGCGCGGCTGCGCAATGTTCGTGTGGGCGGCCAGGCCGAGGTGATGGCGTTTCCGGGCACAGGCAACCCGCTCAACCCGCTCGGCCGCGTGTTCCTGCGCGTGATGAGCTGGCTCGCCTACCTCTACTGAGCGGCCCCAATGCAAACGAGCCCATCGCCTCCCGGCCGCCGCGCGCTGCGCCTGGCCACGGGCACGGCGCTCACGCTCGCTATCAGCTTCGCGTTCGAGTTCCCGATTCCGGTGATCGCGCCGGTCCTCGCCGTCTTTCTGCTGGCCACGCAGAACCGGCCGCTTTCGCTCAAGGCGGCGCTCGCACTCGCGCTGGTCGTTGCGGGCACAACGGGCAGCGGCCTGTTGCTCGTTCCTGTGCTGCGCTATTACCCGTTCGCCGGCGTGCTGCTCGTCGGGCTTTGCCTCTTCCTTGCGTTTCGCGCCGGGCTGCGCGGCGGCAACAACCTCGTAGCGACGTTCCTCGCGGCGGGCCTCACGATGATTACCGCAGCCGGCGTGGCCGACCAGCAACTGGCCGCCACGGTGGTCGGCGCGCTCGTAAAAGGACTGCTGCTCGCCGTGCTCGCTTCGATCTTGAGCCACGCCCTCTTTCCCGAGACCGGACCTGTGCTCGCCAAACCCGCCGCGCGCGTCATGCCGCAGGCAATGGCATCGCGCGTCGCCTTGCAGGCCGCGCTCGTGGTCATGCCCGCCTGGCTGCTGGCGATGAACGACCCGGCGAGCTACATGCCGATCATCATGAAGTCCGTGAGTCTCGGCCGGCAAAGCTGCACCACGTCGGCACGCGACGCGGCGCGTGAGTTGCTCGGCTCCACGGCGCTTGGCGGGCTGCTCGCCGTTGCGTTCTGGTTTTCGCTCAGGCTCTTTGTGAATATCTGGATGTTCTATCTGTGGATGCTGCTGTTCGGCTTGATCGTGGCACGCAAGCTGTATCGCATCCGTCCAACGCGCTACTCGCCTGGCTTCTGGCTGAACGGTCTCGTGACGATGATCATTTTGCTGGGTCAGTCTGTCCAGGACAGCGCGGCGGGCAAGGACGTCTACCGAGCATTCGCGGTGCGCATGGCGCTCTTTCTTGCCGTCACTGCATACGCGTGCCTGATGCTGCAGATATTCGAGCGGTTTGCGCCGCGTGGCTCCGTATCGCTCGAGAGGAACACGCCATGAACGACGCGCCCCAAAAAGCGGTCCACGCCCCGAAGGCGCGAGCGATCCTGCTGGAATCGGGCCGGACCATCTGGTATATGCGCCTGCTGCCCGGCGGCCCTCTACTGATATTCGTTATCCTTACTGTTGGCATGTTCTATTTCGGCGGCGGCGTGGAAACGCTGAACCGCCCCCCTTCGCCGATGGGCGAGACCGTGTACTTCTGCGCGATCACGGCTCTGACCGTCGGTTACGGCGATGTCGTGCCGACCATCGTGTTCGGCCGCATCGACGCGGTGCTGCTCGGACTGATCGGCGTCGTGTTTACCAGGTTGATCGTTGCCGCCGCTGTGCGCGGCGTGCAGGAAGCCTCACGCGAGGCGCGTGAGCGGGCGTGAGCAGGCGTAAGCAAACTCAAGCAGGTGTAATCAGACCCAATCGGGCATCGGGACCCGGCAGGATCGAACATGACGAACACCACCGTCCGTTGGGCGCAACTGCGCGTCGCGCTAATGAAGATTGGCGCGGCGGCACTCGCGGCCACGCTGCCCCTGCAAACGCACGCGCAGAGCATACCGAACCAACTGTCGAGCCGCACGGTGATAGGCGGCAACATCAAGCAACATGCGGATGCCGTGCTGGCCATCATGACCTACACCACGGTTCCGGACGTCACCACCAGTTCGCTTTCGATCAACAACGGCGCCACCGGCAACCCCGGCTTTGGCCAGACACAACTGGGCGGCGGCTTCACGCTTAGCCGGACATTCCCCTTGTATATGGAAGGCACGCTCGCTTATAGCCGCTACGACCCGACGTTCATCGCCACCGACGGCGAGGACCAGCGCGCGCTGCCCACGAGGTGGAATACCTTCAGCGGCACGGTGGGGCTAGGCTGGGACTTCCGCATCACCAACGAGCTCGTGTTTCGCCCGATCATAAACGGCACGATTGGGCGTGTTTCCAGCGATCTGAGAATCGGACAAACGTTGTTCAACCATGTCACGGACAGCAATCTCCAGTTCCTGAACAACGGCTATCTCGACGCGTACGGCTACGGCGGCTCGCTCATGCTCGACTATGAGCACTACCGCGAGAACTACGAAATCGACGCGGAGTTGCGCGCAACCGATATTTACCTGCGCAGCTTCGGCGGCAGCGCGCAAGCTGTCCAGGGCTCGGCCATGGCGCAGCAAGTGAGCCTCTGGACGCGCTGGCGCGCGCCAACGGGCTGGCACGCGCTGGACAAGCCTGTACGCTACGTGCTGGAGTTCGCCTACTCGCATTACTACGGCGACAGCGCCGGGGTACTCGGTTTCAACGAACTCACGTCGCTCGGCGTGGGTCTCGAACTCGACAGCAGCAGGTATCCCATCATCATCACCCGTACGCGGGCAATGGTGCGCTACGTGTTTGGCCACAACGTGCACGGCGTTTCGTTTGGCCTGGCGGTCAGTTTTTAGGATTTCGAACGATGTCCATGACTGCATCCGCTTACGCTACATGCGCCGCAAACCCCGTGCGTTCCGGCGCAACGTCTTCGCGCAGCGTGAGCGCCGGGATTTCATACGCGCCGCCATTCTGCTTGCGAAACGCGATGGGCGCGCTGTGCGCCAGTGCATCGAGGCGCTCGCCGAGCGCGTCGAGCGTTTGCGCGTAGCGCGCGTCGTCCATGCGCCCCGTGCGGTACACGAGAAACGGTGGCAGCACGTCGTAGCCCGGGTAGTAGAGCACGCCATGATGGATCGGGAAGAGGATGTCGTCGATGGGCCCGTTCACGCCGCGCGGTCCGTAGTGCGACGCCCAGCCGCCCATGGTCACGACGAGCATCGCGCGCTTGCCGGCGAGCGTGCCCTCGCCATAGCGGTCTCCCCAGCGCACGTCGGAGTGCTCGCCCACGCCATAGGCGAAGCCATACGCAAAAACACGCTCCACCCAGCCCTTGAGGATGGCAGGCATGGAGAACCACCAGAGCGGAAACTGCAGGATGAGCGTATCGGCCCACACAAGCCTCGCCTGCTCGCGCGCGATGTCCGCGGCCTGAAGGCCGTTCTCGAACGCGTGTTTCGAATCGAGCGACGGATGAAACGGCGCGTCGCCGCGGCGCTCGAGACTGTCCTGCGCATCGATCGTCGCTTTCCAGTTCATGGCGTAGAGGTCCGACACCTGAACGGCGTGACCCGCCGCCTCGAGACGCTGCACGGTGAAGTCCCTGAGCGCGCCGTTGAGCGACTTCGGTTCGGGATGGGCATAGACAAGCAGGATATTCATGGCGAGGGCTCCGTGGTCTGACACGAACCCAGCTTAGTTGCACGGCTGCTATAGTGGAAATGAATAACGGAAATACCAGCCATTATGTCCGCTAATTTACGCAGCCTCGACCTCAACCTGCTCGTCACGCTCGACGTGCTGCTCGCCGAGCACAACGTCACGCGCGCGGCGCAACGCCTGAACTTCTCGCAACCCTCGGTCAGCGTGCATCTTGCGAAGTTGCGCGAGATCCTGGGCGATCCGTTGCTGCTGCCGGGCCCGCGCGGCATGCAGCCCACGGCGCGCGCGCTCGCGTTGCGCGAGCCGCTACGGGAGGCGCTCGAATCGCTCGAGCGCGCGATTGCGCCCGAGCGCCCGTTCGATCCAGCCGGCGCCCGCGATACGTGGCGCGTGGCGGCGAGCGACTATGGCGAGTCCACGATCGCGTTGCCAGCCCTGCGCGGCTTGCGCGAGGCCGCGCCGCACACGCGCCTTGCCGTGGTGGAACTCGCGCCTGCGCGCGTCGCGAAGCAGGCGGCGCAGGGCGAAATCGATCTGGCGTTCCACACCACCAGCGAAGCGCCCGAGAACCTGCGCCGGCGTACGCTCTTCACCGAGCGCTACGTGCTTGCGGGCCGCGCGGACCATCCGCGCCTCAAGCGCCGTCCGGGCACGAAGCAGTTCTGCGCACTCGAGCACGTTATCGTCTCGCCCGATGGCGGCGGATTTCACGGCATCACCGACGAAGCGCTGGCGCAAGCCGGACTCACGCGGCGCGTCGTGCTCTCCGTCCCGCACTTTCTTTTTGTCATTTCCGTGCTCGAGCGCAGCGACCTCGTGGCCATGCTGCCGTGGCGGCTCGTGCGCGAGAAGGCGACGCTGCGTGTGGTCGAGCCGCCCATCGAGGTGCCCGGCTACGAAATGTGCATGCTCTGGCACGAGCGCTCGCACCGCGACCCCGCGCATCGCTGGCTGCGCGAGCAGATCGCTCGCGCGGTGTAGGGCGGCGCACGGCGGGCGTGGGCCGCCAGCGCGGGCGGCGCGCCTGTGCCACAATCCCCGTGGCGCCGCACCGGCCCCAGGCCGCATTGCGCCGCACATAAGCCACCACCATGAATCCGATCGATCCCCAGCGCCGCGCCGACTGGCTGCTGCGCGCCGAACCCGTTGCGGGCATAGAACGTATCGAAGCCTTCTTTCAAGGGAAGGCGTTTGCGATGCATCGCCACGACACCTATGCGATCGGCCGCACGCTTGCGGGCGTGCAGAGCTTCAAGTACCGGCGCGGCACGACCCACAGCCTGCCGGGCCGCACGATGGTGCTGCATCCCGACGAGCCGCACGACGGCCAGGCCGGCACCGGCGAAGGCTTTCGCTACCGCATGATCTACGTGCAGCCTGCCGTGTTCCAGCACATGCTGGGCGGCCGCGCACTGCCCTTCATCGAGGGCGGCGTGACGAACGATCCCCGTTTATGGGCGGCGACCGAGGCGCTGCTGCAACAGGTCTCGCAAGGCCTCGACCCGTTCGAGCAGAGCGACGCGCTCGCGGAACTGGCACACGCGCTCGCCGCCGTGGCGGGCGCGCCGCCCGCGCTCTCAAAGGGCGACTTCGCGAGCGCGCAGCGTGCCCGCGAGTACCTCGACGCGCAGTGTCAGCAGGCCGTTTCGCTCGACGCACTCGAACACGCCGTGGGACGTGACCGCTGGAGCCTTTCGCGCGACTTCCGCATGTTCTACGGCACGAGCCCCTATCGCTACCTGACGCAACGGCGTCTCGACGCCGCACGCGCGATGATGCTGCGCGGCATGCCGCTCGCCGATGTGGCGGCCTGCGCGGGGTTCACGGATCAGGCCCACATGACGCGCCATTTCACGAAGACCTACGGCATTGCGCCGGCGCGCTGGTTGCGCATCGCGGGCGGCGCATCGGAGCGCATCGTCACGATCGTTCAAGACGCGCGACGCTCTGGGGCGTAGTCTCGAACGGGTCGTTCGCTATCGCGGGCGAATCAACCTGTGGAGCGGTCTGCAACCATGAGTCCCTTTGCCGAGTCGTTCGATCTCGAAGCCGCGTTCGGCGACGTGTCCGAATACTGGTCGCCGAAAGTCGTCGCGCAGGTCAACGACCAGTATGTGAAAGTCGCGAAAGTGCGCGGCCAACTGGTGTGGCACGACCATGCGGGCGAGGACGAACTGTTCTTCGTCGTGCGCGGACATCTGAAAATCGAGTACGAAGGCGGGCGTGTTGTCGATGTGCCCGCTGGTTCGATGCACGTGGTGCCGCGCGGCACGTTGCATAACCCGGTAGCCGAAGACGAGTGCTGGATCGTGTTGATCGAGCCCGTGCAGACGAAGCACACAGGCGATATTGCGTCGCCGTTGACGAAGACGATCGAGCAGCAGTTGCGCCGGTAGCGCCCATTCGCGAAGGGGCGCCTCGCCTGGCCGGGACGCATCGAGCGCGGTTGGCTCCCGGTCGGCTCGCCGTTGCCTATTTCGTGTGGTTCGAGCTTCGGAGCGGGAAGATGAGCATGGCGGCAGCGAGGCCAAGTGCTCCGCCGAGGAGCGTCTCCCAGGCTCGTGCGGCAAGCAGTGAGATCGAATGCACGCCGCTTGCTGCGAGCGTAACGATCAGCGTGAAGGCGAACGCCCCGCAGGCGATGTCGTAGCGCTCCGGCAACGCCATCGCATAGATGACCATTGCGAGCGCAGCGGCAGCCCATATGAGCAACGGCGCGTGCTCGGCGACCGGCAGGCAGGCAAGGCCTATGGGAACGCCAATCAACGTACCGAGAATCCGGCGGCGAACACGCTGTATCGTGCCGGTTGCCGAACCGGCGACGACGTACGTGCACGCGGTGATCGCCCAGGCAGACTCCTCGAGTCCAATCAGGCCGTTCAGGAGGCAGATGAGCAACGCGCCAATGGCCGCCTGCAGTCCCATGAAGAACTCCGGCGACCACCGCCCGGGTAACGGCTGCGGCCCGGCGGCGAGCACCGCGGCGATGGCGGGCCGTTCTGCCGGCCCGCTCAGCATGCGCGGCACGACCGACGCCAACACGGCGATCAGCGCGGCTATGCCGATTGCCCGCAGATCGTCCGTGGTAAGGCGAGCACCGTAGGCAAGCAATTCTCCGATATAGATTTGCGAACCTATGCCCGCACCGAGCACGCCGAATCGTTTGAGATAACCAACCAGAAACGCGCCCGACACGAGAACGAGTTCCGGCCCTCCCCGGCCTGCATGCTGTAGCGGCCTCGCCAACACCACGAACAGAACCGCACCGAACGCGGCGGCAAAGCTCAGCAGCATGAGATCGCGACTGGATTCGGCTCGCGTCGTTTTGCCTTCGGAGACGCTCGCCCAGAGCGCGAAGCTTCCGGCGAGATAGCCAAGCGACACGCTGCTGGGCACGCTTCGGGCAATGTCCTGCAACGTCCCGAGTGCCGCCGCGAGCCCGTACGCCGTCACGAGCCGCAGCCCCTTGATCCGGCGATGCGTACCGGGATCAACCCGGTCCAGCCAATGGCCAAGTGCGGCGACGGGTGGCAGCATCCCCCGCAGACATTTTCTGGCTTTGTCAGGCCAGCGACGCAAACTGTCGTTCATGGGCGTGTCCGTGATCTTTTCCGGGGCATTCGCGAGGCCAGCCTTCGGAGCTTCGCAGCCATAGCATGAAAACGCAGTTTAGGCTTGCGAACGCTAAAAACCTCAACGATCTGGAAAACAGGTGCGACAGACGCGGGGGCCCTCGCCCCACGCCTTGGCTCCTGCTGTCACCGGCCTGCCATGTACGCTCGCTACGCTAGCGGCTCTCCCCGTGCGGCAGCCTTTTGCTTGTGCCCATTACAAAAAACAGCCATGCAAGCCTCCTGCGTCGTCGTCCTCGTTAATGTCGCACTGATGGCGATGCAATTCGTCGCAGGCGGCATTTCGGGCTCGAACGCCATGCTGGCCGATGGCGCGCATACGCTGATCGATGTGCTCGGCGACGGGGCCGTTGCGGCCGCAATCTTTTTCGACGGTGCGAATCGATTCGGACGCCAACACAAACTGACACCGATCGCGACGGTCCTTGTCAATCTGCTTATTCTGGCAACCGGCGCGGAATTACTGTTCGCGGGCGTCCTACCTGTTGCGGCGCAGCCCGCCGGAGCGCGCCCTGCTGCGCTGGCCGCGCTCGCCGTGGCGGTCGCCAGCGTCACCGTCAGGATGGGGTTGTGGTGCTATCTGAGGGCGGCTGCCGCGCAGGCGAAGCGTCGAGACAGTGGCAGCATTGCGGGCGCACTCAACGCGAGCGCATGGCATGCATGCGCAGATTCGGTGGCTTCCGGCGTCGCGGCGGTCGGAGCAACAGGAGTGCTTGCCGGTTTCCCCGCCGTCGACCGAAGCGGCACCGCGCTTATTGGTTTGCTGCTCATCATGGCCGGCCTGTTGCAGAATGCCGCTACGCTGCGCTCGCTGTTACCGCAATTCGCCCGCATGAACTGGAGCTGGCGCCCCTATGAGCGCCCCGGCCCGGACAACGCGCCGGGCGAACCCTGCGGCGGTCGAAGATAACCGGCCGCAATGGCCTTGACCCTCTTCCGAAACGCCCCCGCGTCCCATCAGGCTCAGTCCGTTTCGCTGAGGTGTTGGCGAAACTGCTGCGGCGTGCATCCAAAGGCACGCCGGAACATCGCGGAGAATGTGCGTACGTCCGCGTAACCCAGGTCCTGCGCGATCTGGCCGGGCGTATGACCGACCGCCAGCTTCGACATCGCCTCGGCAAGTCGCAACTGTTCGCGCCATTGACCGAACGTCATGCCCGTCTCCTGACGAAAAAGCCGCGCGACAGTGCGGGCGCTCGCACCGACCTCGTCGGCCCACGCTTCCAGTGTGTCGTTGCTCGCCGGTTGCGCGATGAGGCGTTCGCAAATGCGGCGCAGACGCGCGTTCACAGGCAACGGCAGGCGCTTGTCAGGCGCGCGCGCGCACGCGAGCTGCAGCAGACGCAGAATCAGCGGCACGAGCAGCGTTTCACGCGTCGGCACCGCCCCGGAACCGGCCGTGGCCTCGTCATCGAGCGCGGAATCGAACATGCCAAGAAGCGATGCGCGCAGCAGGGCATCGACCGTTAGCATCCGGCATTCAGCACCGCCTGCCGGCAGCGCGTCGGGGTCGATATAGAGCGTGCGCATCGACACCTTGCCAACCATGTACAGCTCGTGCTCGACCTGCGAGCCGATCAGCAACGCGTGGCCGGGCGTGAGCATCCAGAGGCCGCCCGGCGTCACCACACGCACGATGCCTGTCGTCGCGTAGACGAGTTGCGAACGATGGTGAATGTGAGCGATCTCGTGGGTGTCGTCAGCGTAGTCGATGGATTGCGCGATCACTTTTTGTGCCGCAGGCAGCGCGCCGAAGGTCTGTAGCTTTGGCTGAGTCATGACTGCATTGATTACTTTTTTGGTGAATTACCTTCCAACCTGCCATCTTTGGCCATTTCGATGCCAAAGTTGTCCGGACTATGCCGGAACACCGCAGTTATAGTAGCGCCTGAGCGGCCCAGCCGTCTTCTGTTTGATCGTCCCCATCCCGTTGTTCATGCATCAGGGACCAAAAAGAGTCCCATGCACGGCATTTTATTAGTTAACGCGAATCATTTCGACTTGCATTATTATTCACGCGATGGAGAAGTCCACATGAAGACCGGGGTAGGCAGCACGACTGCCATTGCATTGCTGCTTTATCTCCTTGGAGGGGGCGGCGCAGTGCACGCACAATCGACCGACGGCAGCGCACAGGACGCCACCGGCGGCGCGACAACCCAGCTTCCGGCCGTCAAGGTGAGCAGCCGGCGCGAGCAGACGGCCACCGGCGTGGCTGACGGCTATGTCCCGGTTACGGCGGTCACAGCCACCAAAACGGACACACCGCTGATCGAAACACCGCAGTCGGTTTCCGTCGTTACGCGCGACCAGATGACCGATCAGAACGCCCAGAGCGTCACCGAGGCGCTGCGCTACACCGCGAGCGTCACGTCGGAAATCCGCGGCGCTTCGGCTGCCGGCGCGCCGTATCTGATGAGCCGTGGTTTCTACCTCGAGCAGTTTCTCGACGGCTCCCGCCTGCCGAGCGATTCGAATTTCGGTTACGCGATTCCCGCTTTCGATCCCTACGGGCTCGAGCGCATCGACGTGCTCCACGGACCGGCCTCGGTGCTCTACGGTCAGGCGAACCCAGGCGGCATCGCGAATCTGGTCAGCAAGCAGCCGACCACCACGCCGGTGCACGAGGTGTTCTTCACCACGGGCAGCCACAACCGCGTGGAAGGCGGCTTCGACCTTGGCGGCGCGATTACGCCCGACGGCACCCTCTCCTACCGCCTCACCGGCACCGCCAACCAGAACGACACGCAGGTCGACGGCGTGAAGCAGAAACACGTCTACATCGCGCCCGCCATCACCTGGAAGCCGGACGCGAATACGACATTGACGCTGCTCGCGAAGTACCAGCGCGACCCCGATGTCGGCTACTACAACTTCGTGCCGGCCATCGGCAGCGTCTTCGACACGCCGAACGGCAGGATTTCGACGCACACGAATCTCGGCGACCCGAATTTCGATTCGCACTCGAGAACCCAGGCTTCGGTCGGCTACCAGTTCGAGCACCGCTTCAACGATGTCTGGACCTTCCGGCAGAACCTGCACTACACCTACGTGCGCGACGATTTCTCGAACGTGTTCACGAACGGCTTCGCGGACAACTCCGATACGACGCTGAACCGCTACGCGTTCTTCAACGACGAAAGCGCGAAGTTCTTCACCGTCGACAACCAGGCGCAGGCGAAATTCTCCACGGGACCGGTCAGCCATACGGCACTCTTCGGATTCGATTTTCAGCGGGTGCTCTATCGCGAACGCGTGGGTCTCGGCGCCGCGCCGCAGCTCAATCCGTTCGCGCCGGTTTATCAGAGCGTGGCGATGCCGGACGCTTTCTCGGACGACAACATCCGCATGAAGCAGTTCGGCCTGTACGCCCAGGACCAGCTTGCCTGGAACAAGTGGCGCTTCCTGATCGGCGTGCGCCAGGACTGGGCCTCGGCCGACGACAACAACCCGCTCACGGCGTCGTACACGTCGCAGTCTGAGCGCGCGTTCACATGGCGCACCGGCCTCGTCTATCTGTTCGACAACGGCTTCGCGCCGTATGCGAGCTTCGCGAAGTCGTTCGATCCGCAGGCAGGTGTGCTCGCGGACGGCTCGGCCGCGAAGCCGACCACCGCTGAGCAGTACGAAGTGGGCGTGAAGTATCAGCCGCCCGGGTACAACAGTTTCATCACGGCTTCTGTCTTCGATCTGCGCGAGCGCAACGTGCTCACCGCCGATCTCGACAATCCCGGCTTCAGCACGCAAGCGGGGCAAGTGCGGGCGCGCGGCTTCGAACTCCAAGGCCAGGCAAGCCTCTCCGACAGCCTTAACGTCACCGCGTCCTACACCTACCTGAGCAGTGTGACCACCGAATCGAACGACTCGGCGACGACCCTCGACGGCGGCTCGACCCCGCTCCAGGGCAAGCAAACCTGGGGCATTCCGCGCAACGTCGCGGCCGCGTGGCTCGACTACACGCTGCACGGCGGCTCGCTGCGCGGCCTCGGTTTCAGCGGCGGCGTGCGCTATCTGGGCTCGAGCTACGACGAGTCGAACACGATCCGCGTGCCGTCCGTCACGCTCGTCGACGCGGCAGTGCACTACGACACGGGCCGTCACTGGCTGCTCTCCCTGAATGGCACCAACCTGTTCAATCGACAGTACGTGGCGTCATGCTTCAGCGCGACCACCTGCACCTACGGCGACGGCGTCGAAGTGCTCGCGACCGCGCGCTATCGCTGGTAAGGCGGCGGATGAGTTCGATACAGGCAACGCACTCGCCCGATGTCAACGATCCGGGGCCGCTGCGCGAACGCGCAAGCGGCGGGGTACTTTACGAGATCGAAGGCGCGTCGTTCGAGGCGGGTGGCCGCGTGCTGCTGCAGCCGCTCACGCTCGCGCTCACGGCGGGCCGCATGATCGCGCTGATCGGCCACAACGGGTCGGGCAAGAGCACGCTGCTCAAGCTGCTGGCGCGCCAGCAAACGCCCTCGCGCGGCAGCCTGCGCTTCTCGGGCCGCGAGATTGGCGCGTGGTCCGCGCGGGAATTCGCGAGGCGTGTGGCCTACCTGCCGCAACATCCGCCGCTCGCTACGGGCATGACCGTGCGGGAGCTCGTCGCGCTGGGCCGTTATCCGTGGCATGGCGCGCTGGGGCGCCTGCGTAGCGAAGACGCCGCGATCATCGACGAGGCACTGCGCGTGACGGACACGGCGCGCTTCGCCTCCCAGCTCGCCGACCACCTGTCGGGCGGCGAGCGTCAGCGAGCCTGGCTCGCCATGCTCGTTGCGCAAGGCGCTTCGTGCCTGCTGCTCGACGAGCCGACCTCGGCGCTCGATATCGCGCACCAGCTGGACGTGCTGCGCTTACTGCGCAGCCTCGCCGATGATCACGCGATGACCGTCGTCATCGTGCTGCACGACATCAACCTCGCCGCGCGCTTTTGCGACGAACTCGTCGCGCTGCACAGCGGCCGGTTGCTGACCTCAGGTACGCCGGCCGACCTGATGCAGGGCCAGGTGCTCGAAGCGATATACGGCGTTCCCATGGATGTCGTGCCGCACCCGCGCGGCGGCGGCGCAATTGCGGTGGCGCGCTGACCATGCACAGGCGAACCTTTTTACTTTCGTTGGCCACCCGCGCGGCCGCACTTTCCGGCATCGCGCCGCTCGCCGCCGCGGCGCGCGCTTCGACTCGAAGCGCGCCGCCGCGTGTGGTCGTGCTCGACTGGGGGCTCGCCGAAACGCTGCTCGCGCTCGGGGTCGTCCCCGCGGGCGTCGCGGAGATCAGCGACTACAACGCGAACGTGGTCGCGCCGCCCGTCCCGCCCGGCGTGCCGGACGTCGGGCTGCGGCTCGCACCGAGCCTCGAATGGCTCGCCCAGCTCGCCCCCGATCTCATCCTCATCAACTCGAGCCAGGAGTCGCAGCGCGACATCCTGGAGCGGATTGCACCGGTTCGCGCGTTCGCGATCTACACCGACGCGGGCGCGCCCTATCGCCGCGCCGAGGCGGTCACGCGCGAGCTGGGCGCGCTATGCCGATGCGAAAGCGCTGCCGAAGCGCTCATCGCACGAACTGCACAGGCACTTGCTGCAAGCCGCGCGCGTCTCATGGCCGCGCCCGCGCGATCACGGCCGCTCTACCTGATCCGGTTCTTCGACGCCCGGCATATCGGCGTATATGGCGCGCGCAGCCTGTTCCAGGACGTGCTCGACACGCTCGGCCTCGTCAACGCATGGCGTGGCCCAACCGACTACTGGGGAATTGGCGTCGCGCCGCTCGAAGCGCTCGCCGCCGCGCCCGATGCCAAGGTGCTCTACTTCGACCCGCTGCCCCAAGGCGTTGCAAGCACGCTCGCATCGAACCGCCTCTGGCACGCGTTGCCACCCGTCGCCCGTGGCCGCGTGGCCGCGCTGCCCCCGTTCTGGGGCTTCGGCATGCTGCCCTCGGCTCAGCGCTTCGGCGAGGCACTCGCGCACGCGTTGCTCGCAAACCCAACGCTCAGTGTTAGCGGAGTTGCCCATCCATGAGCGGACTCGACCGCCTTCCTCCATCCGCTGCGTGTACCCGCCTCGCATGGCGGCGCGTCTCGCTCGGGCGCTTGCCTCGCGTGCTCGTCGCCGTGGCGCTTGTGCTCGCGTTTGTCGCTGCGCTCGGCCTGTCGGCGGCCAATCTTGCTGCGATCGCACCGCGTGCGCTGTGGTGGCAGGCAGTGCTCTCGCCCGATACGCACGACGTCCGGCAGATCATCGCGCACGACAGCTGGCTGCCGCGCATCGTCACCGCCTGGCTTGCGGGTGCGACGCTCGGCCTGGCCGGCACGATCTTCCAGCAGGTGCTGCGCAATCCGCTCGCCGAACCGATGACGCTTGGCATTTCCGCCGGCGCCCAGCTTGCGCTCACGCTCGCCGCGCTCTGGGCGCCCGCGCTGGCCGCGCACGGTTTCGCGCGCGAGCCAATCGCGCTCGCGGGCGCGCTGGCCGCCGCAGCGGCCGTGTTCGGCCTGGCGTGGCGAAGCGGCCTCGCGCCGGTGACCGTCGCCATTGCGGGCCTCGTCGTGACGCTCTGGTGCGGCTCGGTCAGCGTTGCGCTGCAGCTCTTTCATACGCCCTATATGCGCGGCCTGTTCATCTGGGGCGGCGGCTCGCTCGTCCAGCAGGACTGGAGCGAAGTCGCGGCGCTCGCCCCGCGGCTCGCCGCGGGCGGCATACTCGCGTGGCTGCTGTTGCGCCCGCTGCAACTCTTCAGTCTCGATGACGCCAATGCCCGCAGCCTCGGCCTCGCGCTGCGCCGGCTGCGGCTTGCCGCGCTCGCGCTCGCCGTCATGCTGAGCGCCGCCGTGGTGAGCACGGTTGGGGTAATCGGCTTCGTCGGGCTGGCTGCGCCTGCCATCGCGCAACTCGCGGGCGCGCGCCGACTTGGGCAGCGTCTCCTGCTCGCGCCGTTGTGCGGCGCGCTGTTGCTATGGCTGACGGACCAGGCTGTGCAGCCGCTCGCCAATGCGCTCGGCGAACTGGTGCCCGCCGGGGCCGCCTGCGCGCTCTTCGGCGCGCCGCTCATGCTGCTCATCCTTGCGCGCATGCGCCGCACGCAGCGCCTCGACACCACCGCCGCACCAGCGCACACGGTCCCCGATGGCATCTCGATCAAGCGCCGCTTCACGCTGATCCTGTTTGCGACTGTCATCGTGCTGATACTCGCGCTCGACTTCGGCCGCGGCGTGCATGGCTGGCAGTTCAGCAGTCTCGCCGAACTTGCGCGTGTCGCGATCTGGCGCGCACCGCGTGAGATCGCCGCGTTTGCAGCCGGCATCATGCTCGCGTTGGCGGGGACACTGTTGCAGCGTCTGTCCGGCAATCCGCTCGCGAGCCCGGAGGTACTCGGCGTGTCCGCGGGCGCCTCGCTTGGCCTCATCGCGCTCGTGTTCGGCGCGGCCGATGCGGGACACGTCGCGCGGTTTGCGGCAACGGCCGGCGGCGCGTTCGCGACCTTGCTCGCGCTATTGTGGTTCGCGCGCCGCTCCGGCTTCGCGCCGCAACGCGTGCTGCTTGCCGGCGTCGCAATCGGCGCGCTATTCCAGGCCGTGGTCGCCGTCGTGATCGCCGGGGGCGGCGAACGCGCAGCCACCCTGCTCGCCTGGCTCGCGGGCTCGACCTACACGGTCACGCCCGGCGACGCGGCGCTCGCGCTCACGCTGTGCGTGCTGCTCAGCGCGTTCATGCCACTGACCGGACGATGGCTGGCGATCCTGCCACTCGGAGACGCAAGCGCACGTGCGCTCGGCATGCGCACACCGCTTGCGCGCGGCACGCTGCTTGGACTCACCGCCTTGCTGACCGCCGCTGCGACCTTGATCGTCGGGCCGCTGTCGTTCATCGGGCTCACTGCGCCGCATTTCGCCCGGCTCGCGGGCGCGCGGCGTCCGCTCGACCAGATGTTGCTCGCCGCGCCGATCGGCGGATTCACGATTGTTCTGGCCGACTGGCTCGGACGCACGCTGCTGTTACCGCGCGAACTACCAGCCGGCCTTGTCGCGACGATTTTCGGCGCGCCGTGGCTCATGTGGCTGCTCGCGCGCCGTGCGGCCGCCTCATGATCGCGCCCGCTGCACATCCCACAATAACGAAGGAGAAAACGATGCTTGCCGACCTGTTCCGCCTGCTGCGCCGCTTGTGGCCCATCTCGGCGCTCGCGACGCTCATGGGCGCGGCGAGCGGCATTGCCACGGCGGCGCTGCTCGCCCTCACGAATCGCGCGTTGCACGGCGCCGCCGCTTCGCTGACCACGTTCGTCGCGAGTTTCGCCGCCCTCTGCGCGCTCGCGCTCGCGGGCGAGGTGATCTCGGACATCGGCAACAACATCGTCGGACAGCGCGTGATTGCAGCGTTGCGCAAGAACCTGACTGCGAAAATCATTGCGGCGCCGATCAGCGAAATCGAACAGTTTCGCAGCCACCGGCTGATCGCCGCGCTCAATCAGGACATCGATACGATCAGCGCGTTCTCGTTCCTGTTCTCGAGCCTCGCCATTGCAACCGCCACCATCGTCGGCTGTCTTGGCTATCTGTTCGTGCTCTCGCCGACACTGCTGCTGATCGCGCTCGCAGCCATTGCGCTCGGCTCGGTCGCGCAGTCGCTCGCGAGGCGCGTCGGGATCCGCCGCTTCGGCGCGGCGCGCGAAGCCGAAGATCGTCTGCAGAAGCACTATCGTGCGCTCGTGGACGGCGCAAAAGAGCTGCGCATCAACCGCGAGCGCCGCGTATTCGTCTACGGCCATGAGCTGTCCGGCACGATCGACGCGATTTTCCGGCTGCGCGTGCGCGCCGCGAATGTGTTCGTGAGCGCGAATGCGTTCGGCTCGCTGCTGTTCTTCGTCGTGGTCGGTCTCATGCTCGTGCTGCAGAGTGGCTCCGCAAATGCGGATCGCAGCGTGTTGACCGGATTCGTGCTGGTTCTGCTTTACATGAAGGGACCGATTCAGGAGATCGTCAGCGCGCTGCCGTCCATCGGGCGTGCGCAAGTTGCGTTCAGACGTATTGCCGAACTATCCGCACGCTTCTCCAGCAGCGAGCCGGCGCTGCTCGACGCGCGCGCATTCACTCGCAGCCACGACCGACCTTTCTCGACGCTCACGCTGCGCGACGTCACTTACCGCTTTCCCGCACCGCTCGACGACGGCCTCGCAGGCGAGCAACCCGACGCCGCCGGGTTCGCGCTCGGGCCGCTGTCGCTCACCGTTCAGCGCGGCGAAACGCTTTTCATCGTCGGCGAGAACGGCTGCGGCAAGACCACGCTAATCAAGCTGTTGCTCGGCCTCTATACACCGGACAGCGGCGCAATGCTTGTCGACGGCGAACCACTGCGTGCGGACGAGATCGATGCCTACCGCCAGCTCTTCTCGGCGGTGTTCTCCGACTACTATCTTTTCGACACCTTGCTGCCGGGCGAAGACAAGCCCGCAACGCACGCGCAGCGCTATCTGGAGCGGCTGGCGCTGACTCACAAGGTATCGGTTCGGGAAGACGGCACGTTCAGTACAACGGATCTCTCCACCGGACAGCGCAAGCGGCTGGCGCTCGTGCACGCTTATCTGGAAGGCAGACCCGTGATGGTGCTCGACGAGTGGGCAGCCGATCAGGACCCGACGTTCCGCCGCATTTTCTATACCGAGATTTTGCCGGACCTGAAACGACAGGGCACGACGCTGATCGTGATTTCGCATGACGACCGTTACTTCAGCGCCGCCGACCGGTATATCCGGCTCGAAGGCGGACGCATTGTCGAAGAGGTGCGGACAGCACACGGCACACCGGCCGCAAGTGTGACGCGCGCATCCTGAACGGCACGCCGGGCGGGACGGCGCGCAAACGCGGAGGGAGCCCCGGCGAGCAGCGTAAGCCGCTTGCCGGGGCAGGTTTCAGACCATCATCAGGACACCATCACGCCAGGTCGAAGCGATCCAGGTTCATGACCTTCGTCCACGCCGCGACGAAGTCCTTGACGAACCGCTGCTGGGCATCGCTGCTCGCATACACTTCGGCCAGCGCGCGCAGCACGGCGTTGGAGCCAAACAGCAGATCGACGCGCGTGCCGGTGTACTTCACTTCGCCGCTCTTGCGCTCGCGCCCTTCGAACAACTCAGCCGTCGCGTCGGTGGGCTTCCATTCGGTGCGCATATCCAGCAGGTTGACGAAGAAGTCGTTGCTGAGCACGCCCACGCGGTCGGTCAGCACACCGTGGCCGCTACCGTCGAAATTGGCGCCCAATACGCGCAGCCCGCCGATCAGCACGGTCAGTTCCGGCGGCGTCAGCGTGAGTTGCTGGGCCTTGTCGATCAACCGGGCCTCGGTCGTGGCGCCGCCTTGCTCGCCGCGATAGTTGCGGAATCCGTCGGCGAGCGGCTCGAGAAGTCCAACCACTTCGATATCGGTCTGGTCCTGGCGGGCATCGACGCGGCCCGCCGCAAACGGCACGTCGACCTTGACGCCGGCCGCCGCAGCAGCCTGCTCGATGCCGACCACGCCGGCCAGCACGATCACGTCGGCGAGCGACGCCTTGCCGGAGGCCTGCTGGATGGCCTGCAGTTTCGGCAGCGCGCCGGCGGCGATCTTGTTGACTGCCCAGTCCTTCTGCGGCGCCAGCGCGAGGCGCGCCCCGTTGGCTCCGCCGCGCTTGTCGCCGCCGCGGAACGTCGAGGCCGACGCCCATGCCGCCGAAACCAGTTCGCTGACCGACAACCCAGACCCGGCGATCTTCGCTTTCAGATCGGCAATGTCGGCGGCGCCCGGATTGTGAGTGGGTGCCGGCAGCGGATCTTGCCAGAGCAAATCTTCCTTCGGCACTTCCGGGCCGAGGTAGCGCGCCTTCGGTCCCATGTCGCGGTGCGTCAACTTGAACCACGCACGCGCGAACGCTTCATTGAAGGCCTGCGGATCCGCGTGGAAGCGGCGTGAGATCTTTTCGAAAGCGGGGTCGAAGCGCAGCGTGAGGTCGGTGACCAGCATCGTCGGCTTGCGCTTTTTCGACGGGTCGAATGGGTCGGGGATGATGTCCGGCGCATCCTTCGCTTCGAACTGAATGGCGCCGGCCGGGCTGCGTGTCTGCACCCATTCATATTTGAAGAGATTCTCGAAGAAGTAGTTGCTCCACTGCGTCGGCGTTTGCGTCCAGATCACTTCGATGCCGGACGTGATCGCATCCTCGCCCGCGCCCGAGCCGTAGCTGCTGGACCAGCCAAGACCTTGCGCTTCGAGCGGCGCGGCTTCCGGGTCGACGCCCACATTCGTGGCCGGGCCCGCGCCATGGGTCTTGCCGAGCGTGTGGCCACCGGCGATCAGCGCGACGATCTCCTCGTCGTCCATCGCCATGTTTCCAAACGTAGCGCGTATGGCCGGGGCGGCCGATACCGGGTCGCCGCTGGCGTTCGGCCCTTCCGGGTTCACGTAGATCAGGCCCATCTCGGTGGCGGAAAGCGGGTTCTTCGCCAGCGTCTCCGGATTGCGGTGGGTGAGCCACTTCTTCTCATCGCCCCAGTCCACGTCGAGATCCGGTTCCCACACGTCTTCGCGGCCGGCGGCGAAACCGAAAGTGCGAAAGCCCGCGTTCTCGAGAGCCACGTTGCCGGCCAGCACGATCAGGTCGGCCCACGAGATCTTCTGGCCGTACTTCTGCTTGACGGGCCACAGCAGCCGGCGCGCCTTGTCGAGGCTGACGTTGTCCGGCCATGAATTGATCGGCGCGAAGCGCTGCTGGCCGCGACCGGCGCCGCCACGGCCATCCACCATGCGGTACGTACCCGCGCTGTGCCAGGCCATGCGGATGAACAGGCCAGCGTAGCTGCCCCAGTCGGCCGGCCACCATTCCTGAGAGTCGGTCAGTACGGCTTTGAGGTCAGCCTTCAGCGCGCTGTAGTCTAGCTTCTTGAACTCTTCGCGATAGTCAAAGCTTTCGCCCAGCGGATTGGAGCGGTTGGAATGCTGGTTCAGCAGGTCGACGCGTAGCTGGTTAGGCCACCAGTCGAGGTTTCCCGTGCCAGTACCGGCTACGGGCTTGGGTTCGGCGTGAACTGGACATTTTGCAGAATTGGGCGTGGGCGAGTCGATTGGCGAGCTCATGTTTCCTCCATTCGCGTGCGGGGGGCCTTTAATATATACGTAACTCATGACACGCCCCAATTGAGTGCCCCTATGTGGCCGATAGCCGGTTTCTGGCTGACGAAGCGCGACGCAGGTCGGCGCATCGACACACGCGAGGGCCGCATCGTCGTGCGTGGGCCGACTGCCCGTCGTGCCGATGGGCACCTAACTCAGGCCCTGCGCGATTGGCGAAGAGAGCGCCTGCTGATCGACCCGCGCGGTGGAAAACGACCTCTGCAATGCGTGGCGCATTCTTCGTCACGCATTCGCTAAAGGCTGCGCGCCGTTCATATAGTTGATTGACCGCAAAGCTCCTGCACGGCAGCCCGGGCGCCGCGCCGCGTATCTCATGCGCGTACGATGTTCGTCCGAACACGCTTTCTCTTTCGCGCCAAAAATATTAATTGCAATTTCAACGGCTTATTTTTGCGCTGGAAAAGCGCCTCGCGCACAAGGCTCTTCGCCATAGGAGAAATCCGAATCTCCGCGCGCATCCTCACCGATTGACAAGCCCTGCGCCGCTTCCAATAATCGCCCCCGACTCGCCCATCAGGCTAGTAATCGCCACGCCAGGCTCAGGCCGTATCGTCACGGCGTAGCTGCCTGTGCCGCGCGATCCTGCGTCGCAAAACGATCATTAATCAGGAGACCCAATGACACGCTCATCTCTCTTCGCAGCGACGCTCATGGCGTTCGCGCTCGCTCAGTCCGTTCAGGTTCGAGCCGTCACGATTGCTCCGGGCACCGCGCTCGCGGCGAAGCAGGAGATGACGCGGCAAAATCAGGCCGAAGTCGAATCGCTCGATCCCGCCTACATCGAATCGTATTCTGCCAATCTAATCGGCCTTGATCTCTACGAAGGTCTGACACGTCTCGACGCGGCGGGCACTGTCGTGCCAGGCGTGGCGGAAACCTGGACGCGCCCCGCCCCCGATACGTGGATATTCAAACTACGCCGCGAAGCAAAATGGAGCGACGGCCGCCCCGTTACGGCCGCCGATTTCGTCTATGCCTGGCAGCGCATGGCGGACCCGAAAACCGCATCGCCTTATACCATCGCCGTCGAATTTCTGAAGAACGCAAAAGCCGTGATTGCCGGCAAGCAGCCAGCCTCCACACTAGGCGTGCGCGCCATCGATCCCTACACGCTGGAGGTGAAAACCGAAGCGCCCACACCATTTCTCACCGAATTGTTCGCCAATTCATCAATGGCGCCTGTCGACCGTTCGACGGTCGCGAAGTTCGGCGCCTCGTGGACGCGTCCCGGCAACCTCCTAGGCAACGGCCCTTACGTCCTCGCCGACTGGCAACCGAACAATCGTATCGTCCTCACGAAGAACCCGCGCTACTGGAACGCGGCCCACGTTGCCATCACCAAGGTTACATGGCTACCGATCGAAAGCGACGAAACCGCCATGCGAATGTACCAGGCGGGCCAGATCGACATGACGTTCACGATTCCTTCCGGACAATACGCGCAGATCTCCAGGACCATGAGTGCCGATATCAAGGCCGGCTTGCGTATCGCGACTTACTATTACTCACTGAACAACGCCGATCCAGCACTCCGCGACCCACGTGTACGTCAAGCGCTCTCGATGGTGATCGATCGCGACCTGCTTACCTCGAAGATCACGCAAAGCGGGGAGTCGCCCGCCTACGGACTCATCGTCAAAGGCACCAAAGGCGCAGATCAATACACGCCAGACTGGGCTTCGTGGCCAATGGCCAAGCGTATAGACACCGCGCGCACACTGCTCAAGGCGTCGGGCGTTTCCGATGCGAAGCCGCTCACGATCACGCTCACCTACAACACCAACGATCTCCACAAGAAGGTCGCGCTCTTCGCTGCGAGCGAATGGCGCACCAAGCTGGGGGTCGACACGAAGCTCGACAATCTGGAGTTCAAGGTGCTGCTCAAGCAGCGCCATGATGGCACGTACCAGGTCGCGCGCAACGGCTGGTTCGCGGACTATAACGACGCGATGACGTATTACAGCCTCGTGCAGTGCAACAGTCCGCAAAACGATCAGCGCAACTGCAACACGAAAGCGGACGCCACCGCCGTCGAAGCCAACCTCCAGAGCGACGAGACCAGGCGCCAGGCAATGCTCACGCAGGCGTTCGCACTGGCGATGAACGACTACCCGCTACTGCCCATGTTCCAGTACTCGGCCGCCCGGCTCGTCAAACCATTCGTTGGTGGCTATTCGCTCACAAACTACATCGACGCGCGCGCCACCCAGGACATGTACATCCTGAAGCACTAACGCAGGCCTCCACCCATGTTCGCCTACACCTTGCGCCGCGTGCTGTGGTCGGTGCCGACCGTACTCGCGGTCATCACCGCCTGCTTTCTGCTGCTGCATCTCACGCCCGGTGGTCCGTTCGACACCGACAAACGCCTCTCCGCCGCGGTCATGGCCAATCTCAACGCGCGCTATCACCTCGACGAGCCGCTATGGCAGCAGTATCTGCGCTATCTCGGCACGCTGCTGCATGGCGACCTCGGAAGTTCGTTCCGCTACGCCGACTGGTCGGTCAACGAGCTCGTGAAAAAGGCCGCGCCTGTGAGCCTCGGCATTGGTGGCATCTCCATACCGCTCGCGGTCCTGCTGGGCGTGGCGCTTGGCACGCTCGCCGCCGTGCGCCGCAACAGCGTGGTGGACCATGCCGTGATGTTGCTCGGCAATCTCGGCAACGTCGTACCGCCATTCGTGCTAGGTCCGGCGCTCGTACTTTGCTTCGCTATCCTTCTCAAATCGGCCGACGGCAACGGCCTCTTGCCCGCAGGCGGCTGGGGCGACGGCGACTGGCGTCACCGAGTGCTGCCCGTCGCGTTGCTCGTCATCATCAACATGGCCGCGATCGCGCGCGTCATGCGCGGCAGCCTGATCGAGGTGCTCTCCGGCAACTTTATCCGCACGGCGCGCGCCAAGGGCTTGCCCGGGCACACCATCGTGTTGCGCCACGCCCTGCGCCCCGCGCTCATGCCCGTCGTTTCGTTGCTCGGCCCCGTCTGCATTTCGTCGATCACGGCGGCCGTCGTCACCGAATCGGTCTTTGCGCTCCCGGGCCTCGGGCAACTGGTGGTGAACGGCGCGGTCAACCGCGACTACACGCTCGTGCTCGGCCTGGTCGTCCTCACCACGGTCTGCGCCGTGCTCTTCAATCTGCTTGTCGATCTCGCGTATGCGTGGCTCGATCCGCGCATCCGCTACTAGTCCGTTATTAACGGAGGCTCCGCCACCATGAACGCACCTGGTCTCGTTGCGCCAGCCGCCACCGCGCAGAAGCGCCGCACGCCGCCCGCGTTGGCGCGCTTCGTGCGGCACCGAGCGGCGCTCGCAAGCGTCGTCATGCTCGCCCTCATCGCGCTCGCCTGCTTCGCAGGTCCTCTCTTCCTGCCTCATTCGCCCATCGACAACGACTGGAGCTCGATTAGCCTCGCCCCCACGCTCGACGGCGGTCACTGGTTCGGCACCGACGAACTGGGCCGCGACTTGCTGGCGCGCACGCTGGTTGGCGGGCGCGTCTCGCTCGAGGTGGGGCTGCTCGGCACCTTCGTTTCCGCGCTGGTCGGCGTGATCTATGGCGCAACGGCCGGCTATCTCGGCGGCCGCGTGGACGCCGTGATGATGCGCGTCGTCGACATGATGTACGCGATCCCCTACATGTTGATCGCCATTCTCATGGTCACACTGTTCGGGCGCGCGTTCTCGCTCGTCGTGCTCACCATCAGCGCGTTTTCGTGGCTCGACATGGCGCGCGTGGTGCGCGGGCAAACGCTATCGCTGCGCTCGCGCGAATTCGTCGACGCCGCGCGCGCCATCGGCGTGCGGCCCGCGGCAATCATCGCGCGCCATATCGTGCCGAATCTCGCGGGCATCGTCGCCGTCTACGCCACGGTCACGGTACCGGCAATTATTCTTACGGAATCCGTATTATCGTTTCTCGGCCTTGGCGTCCAGGAACCCATGACAAGCTGGGGCGTGCTGATCCAGGACGGCGCGCAGAAGCTCGATGCCATGCCGTGGCTGCTGCTCTGCCCTGCCGTGCTGCTCTGTGCCACGCTCTACTGCGTGAACTTCGTCGGCGACGGTCTGCGCGACGCACTCGACCCACGGGAGCGCTGACATGGCCCTGCTCGAAGTCCAGGACTTGAGCGTGCGCTTCGAGCGCCGCGACGGGCCGCCCGTGAAGGTCGTGCACGACTTGTCGTTTTCGCTCGATGCCGGCGGCACGCTCGGTCTCGTCGGCGAATCGGGGTCCGGCAAAAGTCAAACCGTCATGGGGCTGCTGGGGCTGCTCGCCTCGAATGGCCGCGCCACCGGTCACGCACGCCTGAGCGGCGAGAATCTGCTCGCCATGACGCCCCGCGCGCTCAACCGCATTCGCGGCGACCGCGTCGCCATGGTCTTCCAGGACCCGATGACCTCGCTGAACCCGTTCCTCACCGTCGAACGGCAAATGACCGAAGCGTTGCAGTTGCATCGCAAGGTCACACGGCGCGCGGCCCGCCAGCGCGCGATCGAAGCGCTCGAACGCGTGCGCATTCCCGACGCGCCGCGGCGTATCGGCATGTATCCGCACGAGTTCTCGGGCGGCATGCGCCAGCGCGTGTTGATCGCGGCGGCGCTGATGATGGAGCCCGATGTGCTGATCGCCGACGAGCCGACCACGGCGCTCGACGTGACCGTTCAGGCGCAGATCATGGCGCTGCTGCGCGAGATGAATCGCGAGCGCGGCACGGCCATTCTCCTTATCACGCACGACATGGGCGTGGTGGCCGGGCTTTGCGACGACGTCATGGTGATGTACGCGGGCCGCACAGTGGAGAAGGCGAGCGCGCGCGATCTGTTCGCGCATCCGCTGCATCCGTACACCGCAGGACTGCTGGGGGCGCGGCCGCGCCTCGATGCGCCAGGCGGCGCGCCGTTGAGCACGATCCCGGGTAATCCGCCCATGCCGGGCAGCGGCGGCGCCGGCTGCGCGTTCGCGCCTCGCTGCGCGGCTGCGCTCGAGCGATGCCACACGCAGACGCCGCCGCTCGAATCCATCGGTGCGCCGCCCAATTCGCGTTCGCGGGCGTGCCATCTACCCATTGGCGATAGCGCCGAACTGGGAGCACGCGCATGACACATGACGCAAAGGCGCATGACGTGCCTGACGACGCGCTACTGCGCGTACGCGACCTTGCCGTGAATTTTCGCGTCGCACGCGGTCCGTGGCCGTGGCAGAAAGCGCAGTTGCGCGCCGTGAACGGCATCTCGTTCGATCTGCGCCGCGGAGAAACGCTCGGGCTCGTGGGCGAGTCGGGCTGCGGCAAGTCCACGCTCGCGCGCGCCGCGATCGGCCTCTCGCCGGTCGCTTCGGGCAGCGTGGCCTGGCGAGGCGAAGAAACCGTTTTCGGGGCGCAACGGCGCCTCGGCGCGCTGCGCCGCGGTGTACAGATGATCTTCCAGGACCCGCTCGCTTCGCTCGATCCGCGCATGTCGATCGCCGAGATCGTGGCCGAACCCTTGCGCACGCATGCACCGCACCTGGGCCGCAAGGAGATCGCGCGCCGGGTGCTCACGATGCTAGAACGCGTGGGCCTGAACGCGCATCACCTCGAACGCCGTGCGCACGAATTCTCGGGCGGGCAGTGCCAGCGCGTGGGCATCGCACGCGCGTTGATCGGCGAGCCCGCGCTCGTGATCTGCGATGAACCGGTCTCCGCGCTCGACGTCTCCATTCAGGCGCAGATCGTCAACCTGCTGCGCGACCTGCAACGCGACCTCTCGCTCTCGCTGCTTTTCGTCGGCCACGATCTCGCCGTGGTCAAGACGCTCAGCCATCGCGTCATGGTCATGTACCTCGGCCGCGTCATGGAACTCGGCACGCGCGAGGCGGTGTACGACGAGCCCGCGCACCCCTACACGCGCGCACTGCTCGACGCCGTACCGGTGGCCGACCCGGCGCGTGCCCGCGAGCGTCACGCGCCGCTGCTACGCGGCGAGATCCCCTCGCCACTCAATCCGCCTTCGGGCTGCGCATTCCGCACGCGTTGCCCGAAGGCCTCGGCCCAGTGCGCTGCTGCGGCGCCTGAACCGGCCGCCACCGGCCCCGGTGGCTCGATCGTCGCCTGCTGGCACCCGCGCACAGCCGGCCATTCCACCGCCGACTGAAATACCCGCTTCACGCATGCCGGCGGGCGTCACCATCGATTCGCATTCCTTATCGATTGCGAATCAACGACAACCACACGAAGGGAGACATGATGAAAAGAGAACACAGAGACAAGAGCCGCGGCGCGCGACTTGCGCTACTCGCGCTCGGCCTGCCGCTCAGCCTTGCAGCGGTTGCACAAACCACAAGTGTTCAGCAGAACACAACGGGCGGGCAGCCCGCTGCGCAAGTGCAAGCTCAGCAAGCCGGGCCAGTCAAACCGAAAAAGACCCGGCACAAGGCGCGCCGCAAATCGTCCAACAGCGCCGCGCCAGCAAACGCACAAGCTGCGACCCAGGCGGAACCCTCCTCAGCCGCCGTGCAAATGCACGCGCCGCGCGTCGACCCGCTCGTGGAGCCCAACGCGGTCGACCGCCTCGCATCCGGCTCGCCGGATCAGCACGCCGACCAGGCAGTGCGAGCCGACAACCCGAAGCAGCCACAGTCGAGCCAGTCGCAAAGCAAGGGCTTCATCGCGGATAGCAGCCTCACCCTCAACCTGCGTAACTACCTCGACCACTTCGACAACGAAGGCGGCCCGCATCGCCATGCGTGGGTGCAGGGCGCGATGCTCGACTACACGTCGGGCTATACGCAGGGGCCCATCGGTCTCGGCCTTGACGCGTCGCTCTACGGCGCGCTGAAGCTCGACGGCGGCCAGGGCGCGGGGAACATGGTGCACGTGGGCAAGGATGGCGGCGGCTCGAACCAGCTGGCGTGGGCCTACCCCGGCATCTGGGACGTCAAGGCCCGCGTTTCCGATACGGTCGCGAAGTACGGTCTGCAAATGGTCTCGGACAACCCGTTCTTCGAGCCGCACGACAACCGCGCGCTGCCGCCCACCTTCCTCGGCGCCTCGCTCGTAAGCAAGGACGTGTCCAACGCGGTGCTTCAGGCAGGCAGCTTCACAAAGGTCAATCCGCGCGGCCACACCAATCTCGTCGATCTCTCGACCTCGTACGGCGGCGTGAAATTCAAACGCTTCAGCTACCTGGGCGGCAGCTGGGA
>NZ_CAJMYW010000008.1:0-406006 GCF_905220165.1 Paraburkholderia sp. J10-1
CGTGGATCGTTACGTACGTTGGCTGGCGAAGTAACGTGTCGACGGAGTTGCAACCAGGTATCGTCGTGGTGCTGTATCGACCCGACGAAGCGTGTATCGCGCGAGCCAATCGTCTGGCGGAGTTTGGCGAGTGCGTCGTGGTCGACAATACAGAGCGTGTACGCACTGCCGCAGAGTTGGGGCTGAAGCCGAACATCGCGTTTATTGCGAATGGCGCGAATCTCGGCATCGCGACCGCGCTCAATCAAGGGGTGGCGCACGTGCGTCGCGCCGGCTGTCGGTTCGTGCTGCTATTCGATCAGGATAGCGAGCCCTCGGAGCAGTTGCTGCGCGAGCTACCGGCCACCCTGTCGCGCGAGGTCGAAGCGGGGCGCCGTGTCGCGTTGATTGGGCCAGCTTACGAAGATATTCGCCTTGGCGGCATAGCGCCTTTCGTGCGCTTCGGGTTTCCCGCTTTGCGCCGTATCGAAGCCGACGGCGCGCAGCTGATCGACGTGGACTTTCTGATCACCTCGGGCTCGTGCGTCAATCTCGATGCGTGGCCAGTGATCGGCGCGATGGACGATTCGCTATTCATCGATTTCGTTGATCTCGAATGGTGCATTCGCGCGCGCGCTGCCGGCTATCGCGTTGCGGGTGCACCGTGGTTGCGTCTGGCGCACGAACTGGGTGGCGAGCCGGTGAATATCATGGGGCGAAGCTACCCGAGCCATTCACCGATTCGGCATTACTACATGTTCAGAAATGCCGTCGCGCTGATGAAGAGGCGGTACGTGCCCTGGAGGTGGAAGGCGAATGAATTGCTGAAGATGCCGTTTCGCCTCGCCATTTATGGCATCTGGCTCAAGCCGCGGCGACGTCATCTCGAAATGGCATTTCTTGGCCTATGGCACGGGTTGACGGGGCGCAGCGGCCCGCTCGATTCCGTGCAATGAAACAAGCAACGCGAAGTAAACGTGATTTCGCGAGCAATGCAATCCCTCGACTACAGCTATGTTCAAACTAATATTTGCAGACTTGAAGCAGAGTGTCGCGTCCTATCGGTTGTGGACGCTGCTAGGCTGGCTCGAAATCCGGCAACGCTACGCGCGCTCGCGAGTGGGGCCCTTCTGGCTGACCATCAGTATGGGCGTCATGATCGGCTCGATCGGCGTGGTGTACGGGTCCCTGTTCGGCCAGAAGATGAGCGACTATCTGCCGTTTCTGGCGATCAGCCTCGTGATGTGGACGATGTTCGCGCAGACGGTGCAGGAAGGCAGCATCGCCTATATCAATAGCGCAACCTACATTCGCCAGGCAGCCACGCCGAAGCTGATCTACGTCTTCCAGGTCATGTGGCGCAACCTTGTCATCCTTGCGCACAACTTCATCATCGTGCTGTTGCTGCTCGTGATCTTTGGCGTGAAGAACTGGGCCGCGCTGCCAATCTTCGTGCCGGCGCTGCTGCTCTATCTCGCCAACGCACTTTGGGTCGCGATGCTGGCCGGTTTGCTCTCGGCGCGTTTCCGCGATCTTCCACAGATCATCGCCGCACTCATCCAGATTGCGTTTTATGTCACGCCGATCATTTACCGCCCCGATTCGCTGAAGCGGTTTTCGTTCATCGTCGATCTGAATCCGCTTGCCCACCTGGTCGAGTTGGTCCGTGCGCCACTGATCGGGCAGTTCCCGTCGCTCACGACGTGGCTAGTCGCGATCGGCCTTGCCGTGGTCGGGTGGACGCTTGCGCTGGCGATGACCGGCCGATATCTCAAACGCATTCCGTATTGGGTCTAGGAGAGCACGATGGCATTTATTGAATTGAAAGGTGCGAGTCTGGACCTGCCTATCTACGACGTCCAGGGTCGGTCGCTCAAGAAGCAGGTGCTTCGCATGGGTCGCCGCAACACGATCGCCGAGGACAGCGATGGCGTGGTCGTCGTAAAGGCGCTCGACAATGTGGATCTGCGCTTCGAAGCGGGTGACCGCATCGGTCTGATCGGCAGAAACGGCGCCGGCAAGTCGACGCTGCTTCGTACTATGGCGGGCATTTACTCGCCGACTCGCGGTACGGTCGAGAGCAACGGAAAGATCGTGCCGCTGCTCGATATCAGCCTCGGCATGGACGACAATTCGACCGGCATGCAGAACATCCGGCTGCGTGGTTTGCTTCTCGGCATGACCGATGCCGAAATCAAGGAAAAGACCGAAAGCATCGTCCAGTTCTGCGAGCTGGGCGACTACCTCGATCTGCCGTTGCGTACGTATTCGAGCGGTATGCGTGTTCGTCTCGCATTCGCCGTGTCGACGGCGGTCGACGCCGAAATTCTCTTGCTCGACGAAGTGATGGGCGTCGGCGACGCATCATTCATGCACAAGGCGCAGGAGCGCCTGCGCGATTTGCACAGCCGCGCCGAGATCGTCGTGCTTGCCATGCACGCGAATTCGGAGATTCGCCGCGTGTGCAACAAGGCGCTGTGGATGGATGGCGGCCGCGTGCGTGCATTTGGCCCAGTGGAAGAAGTCGTCGCCGCGTACGAGCAGCAGGTCGGCTGAGATGCGCTGGAGTTCGGTGCCAGGTTTCGCATGCCGTGCCTTGCGCGCAGCCCGTCAGGCCGTGCGCTCGCGCGGCGGCGTCCTGCCGGTTGCGCGGGCAGCGATGGCGGTGATTCGCCGCCAGGGTCGAGCAGGTCTGCGCAGCCTTCTCGCGCGTGCCGCCAATGCCGATGACTACGGCGCATGGATTGCCCGATTCGACACAATCGACGATGTCAGCCGCGCGTCGCTTCGTGAGAAGGTTGCCCGGTTCGCGACTCGTCCGCGTATCTCCATCGTCGTGCCGGTGTTCAACCCGCAGCCTGAACATCTGCGGGAAATGCTCGACTCCGTGCTGGCGCAGATCTATCCCGACTGGGAGCTGTGCCTCTGTGATGACGCATCCACCGAGCCTCACGTGGCGCAAATCCTTGCGCAGTACGCTGCTGCCGATGCTCGCATCAAGACCGTGCGCCGGGCACGCAACGGTCACATTTGCGAGGCGAGTAACGATGCGCTTAGGCTGGCAACGGGCGCTTATGTTGCGCTCCTCGATCACGACGACCGGCTCGCGGAGCACGCGCTCTACATGGTCGCGCAGTATCTGCAGTTGCATCCCGATGCAAAGCTGATCTACAGCGACGAGGATAAGCTGACGCCGGGCGGCGAGCGGATCGAGCCGTATTTCAAGCCGGACTGGGATCCAGTGCTCATGCTCGGCCAGAACATGTTTTCGCACCTCGGCGTGTTTGACACGGCATTGGTGCGCGCGGTCGGCGGTTTCCGCGCGGGCTTCGAAGGCAGTCAGGATCATGACCTCGTATTGCGTTGCGCCGAAAAAGTGCCTGAAAGCGCAATCGTTCATATTCCCCATGTGCTCTATCACTGGCGCATCAGCGAGCAAAGCACGGCACGCGAGGTGGCGGCGAAGCCTTACGTTCGAGAGGCCGCAAAGCGAGCAGTGAGCGAGCACCTGCAGAGAACCGGGCGCGTCGCCGATGTAGACTGGTTGCGCGCATCGTCGTCCATGCTGCGAGTGATTTTTCCGGTACCGGAGCCACAACCGCTGGTGTCGGTCATCATCCCGACGCGCGATAAGCCGGAACTGCTCGCGCAATGTGTCGACGGTCTGGTGCAGCGGACCCGTTATGCAAATATTGAGATCCTGATCGTCGATAATGGCTCTACCGATGCGCGCGCGCTGACATTGCTGGCAGGATACGCAGCGATGCAAAATTGTCGCGTGATACGCGACGATTCGCCCTTCAACTACTCCGCGCTTAACAACAAGGCGGCGGCACTGGCGCGCGGCAGCGTACTTTGCCTATTGAACAACGATATCGACGCGCGAGATCCCGAATGGCTCTCGATCTTGTGCGGCTATGCCTTGCAGCCGGGTATCGGCGCGGTGGGCGCAGCGCTCTGGTATCCGAACGAACGGCTGCAGCATGGCGGCGTCGCGCTCGCGGGCGACGCCGTCGCGGGCCATTGTCATCACATGCTCGGCCGCGACGAAGCCGGCTATTTCGGCCGTGCACTGCTCGCGCAGCGGGTAGCGGCGGTGACGGGCGCATGCCTCGTGGTGAGCAAGGCGCTGTTCGATCAGGTCGGTGGACTTGATGCGGGGAACCTGGGCGTTGCCTACAACGATGTTGATCTATGTTTGAAATTGAATGCGCAAGGTCGTCGTAACGTCTATGTACCTTACGCCAGCCTTTATCATCACGAGTCCGCATCGCGAGGGACCGACCAGACCGGCGAGCGCGCCGCCAGATTGAACCGGGAGGCATCCTGGATGAAGCAGCGGTGGGGGGACGTCCTGGTGCGCGATCCCGCATACAACCCGAATCTCGAAATCGATGGCGGACAATTCTTCCGTCTATCGGCATCGCCGCGCATAGGCCAATTCGATTAGCATCTATTTAGCGAAAATTCAACGAAGGAATCATGAAATTCACCGGCGAACGCTTTGTGCCAGAACAGACAGGCAACATTGAGCTCGAACACGTGCACCGGTATCTTTGTGCCGCTGAGCTATGCGAAGGTAAAAACGTCCTGGATATCGCCTGCGGCGAAGGCTATGGGGCGTCCCTGCTTGCACGCAATGCGGCTTCCGTGATTGGGGTCGATATCGCACGGGAAGCGATCGACCACGCGTCGCGTCAACATGCCGGTGCCAACCTCGAATACCGCGTAGGCTCGGCGGAGAAAATTCCCGTCGCGGACGCGTCCATTGATGTCGTGGTGAGCTTCGAAACGATCGAGCACCACGATCAGCAAAATGAAATGATGGCCGAGCTTCGGCGCGTCATGCGACCGGGCGGCGTACTCGTCATGTCGAGCCCGGACCGCGTCGTCTACTCCGAACTGCCGGGCTTTCATAATCCGTATCACGTTAAGGAATTGACTCGCGAGGAGTTTCAGGCGCTGCTGCATGCATCGTTCAGGCACGTCGCCATCTACGGCCAGCGCGTGGTTTATGCCTCGGCGTTGTTGTCGGAGCAGGACGGGCGCATCGAAAGCTTCCGCAAGGCTCAGGGTACCGTCGAGCGTGGCACGGGTATCGTCGCGCCGATGTATCTCATCGCCGTGGCGTCCGATGGCGATTTGCCCGTGTTGGCCTCCGGTGTCTTCGAAACCGATATCGGCGAGTCCGACGTCGTTACTGGTCTCAAGGCGGCGATCGCGGCGCGCGATCACGAGATCTTCGAGTTCCGCGAAGGGCGTACCGCGCTCGAGGCTGCGTTTCAGCAGGTGCGGGGGGCTGAAGAAGAAGCTCGTGCAGCGCGTGTTCGCACCGAGGAAGCGCTGCAAGGCGCCAATGCGCTTCTCGAAATGCAGGCCGAGCAACTGGAAAGCGCCAACTCAACTGTCGACACGCTGCGCAGCGCGGCTCGCGCACAACGAACGGAGTTGACACGTTGGCAGGCCGAGAAGCAGGAATTCGAAGCCACGATCAACCGGCTCGGCGCATCGGTGGAGCAGCTCAATGCGTCCGTGCACGCTTATCGCACGTCGTTCAGCTGGCGCGTGACCGCGCCGGTGCGCATCGCGAGCCGTGTGGCCCGGCGCGGTCGCAACGTCGTTCGCGCGCTGTCGAGACTGATGACCTCGCCGAATAGGCCCGCGTTTGCGCCCATCCACGAAATAGAGTCAACGGGCGATGGTGGTTTCGTGTCCACGGGGGCCGATCCGCAAGTCGCCGTCGCGCCCCATTGGACGGGACTGCGTCCGGGCTGGGCCGTGCTTACCGTCGAGATGGATTCTACCGAGCCAAGCCTGAATCCGGTTCTCTACGCGTTTCATGGTGCAGACGGCGCACAGGTTGCCTCATATGCCATGCCTGGGTATGGCAAAGGGCGCGAAAAGCGTCTGATCGTGCTGCCTCCGGAAGTGCGTTCGCTGCGTTTCGATCCCACCGATCGTCGCGATGTTCGCTTTCATCTGAAAGACGTTTCCGTACGCAACGTCGGCACGCTGGGGCTCGTGCGCGAGGGTTACGCGGCGCTGTCGCCGGCGCAACGCACTGGAGTCTGGCGTGCCTTGTTCCGCGGAAAGCTGAATCAGGCGAAAACGCTGGTGCGTTCCGGTATTGTCGGCAAATACGACAAGGGAGAATACCGCGCGTGGGTGGAGACGTACGATACGCTCACCCCTGAGGATCTTGTGCGCTTGCGTCAGCTTGGCGAAGAACTGCCGAACAAGCCGCTTGTATCCGTGTTGATGCCCGTCTACAACACACGCCCGAAGTATTTGCGCAAGGCCCTCGACAGTGTCATTGCGCAGACGTATCCGCATTGGGAACTGTGTATTGCCGACGATGCCTCGCCGAATCCGGAAATTCGCACGGTGCTGGAAGAATACATGCGCAAGGACCCGAGAATCCGGGTCGTTTTCCGTGAAAAGAACGGGCATATTTCTGCGTCGAGCAATTCGGCTCTCGAGATCGTCAAGGGCGAATTCGTTGCGCTGATGGACCACGACGACGCCATCCCGGCCCATACGCTGTTCATGGTGGCGGACGAGATCAATCGTTACCCCGACGTCGACCTGATTTATACCGACGAGGACAAGGTCGACGAAAACGACCAGCGTCACGATCCGCACTTCAAGACCGACTGGAATCGTGAGTTGTTTTATTCGCAGAATTTCATTGCGCACCTTGGCGTGTACAGAACGTCGATTGCGCGCCAGATCGGTGGCTTCCGCGTGGGCTTCGAAGGTAGTCAGGACTACGATTTTGCGTTGCGCTTCCTCAAGCATACGGATGGCAGTCGTATCCGCCATATTCCGCACGTGCTCTACCACTGGCGCATTTTCCCTGGCGTGACCAGCTTCTCGACGGACAATCCCGATGCATCGGTCGAGACCGCGCGTCGTGCAATGCTGGAGTACTTTGCCGACGTCGAGCCGACGTCGGAAGTCGTCGGGATCGACAGTTTCCCGGGATGGTGGCGCATCAAGCGTCGACAACCCGCCGAGTTGCCGCGTGTTTCGCTCATTGTGCCGACCCGTGACCGGCTGGGCGTGCTGCGCGCCGCAGTCGATGGGCTGATGCACGAAACGAACTACGGGAACCTCGAAATCATCGTGGTCGACAACGACAGCGAGGAAGCCGAGACGCTTGAGTATTTCGAGGAAATCAAGCGCGACTCACGCGTGAAGGTGCTGCCTGTCCCGGGCGTGTTCAATTTTTCGGCGCTGAACAACGCAGCGGTCGCTGTCGCGACGGGCTCGGTCATTGGTTTCATCAACAACGATATCGAGATCATCCATCCCGACTGGCTGCTGGAGATGGTGACGCAACTGAGTCAGCCGAATGTCGGCGCGGTCGGCGCGAAGCTCTATTACGCCAACGACACGATCCAGCACGCCGGCGTGGTGCTCGGTCTGTACGGTGTGGCTGCGCACGGACATCGCCATTTCCCGCGCAATACGATCGGCTATTTTGGTCGGCCGATGCTCGTGCAGAACATGACTGCCGTGACGGCGGCCTGCATGCTGGTTCGTAAGGACGTATTCGAGCGCGTCGGCGGCTACGACGCAGTCAATCTGACTGTGGGCTATAACGACGTCGATCTATGCCTGAAGATTCGCGAAGTTGGCTACGACATCGTGTACACCCCGTTTGCGGAGTTGTATCACCTCGAGTCGATTTCGCGAGGTGCGAACCTTTCGGCTGCGCAGATCGAGCGTGATGCTCGCGAGCGTGCGTACATGTTGTCCCGTTGGGGCGACGTCATCGCTCATGACCCTTTTTATAGCCCGAATCTAACGATCGCTGGCGAAAACTACGGTCTCGCCTTTCCCCCGCGCGTAGTGAAGCGCTGGAAGCCAGCCAATACGCAGGTGAGATAGACATGAAAGCAAGTGCAAAACGCGATTTGAAGCGCATGATCAGACGTGCTGCGCCGGGCATTGCGGATCGCTTGAGCGTGGCCTTGCGTGCGGCGCGTGGCGCCGCGGTGCGCAATGCGGCCAGGTTCGGAAACCTGATCGCGCATATTCATGACAGCCAGCGCGAGTTTGACGAGCGTGTGCGCATCGACATTGCGGATGTCGCGGCCCTCGCCGCCCGGTCGTCAATCGTGGTGGTTGGCACGGCTCCGTTCGACAACGTCGCGGTTGTCATTGACGAGCTTCGCAAGGAGAAGCTGGACGTTGCGGAGATTGTGGTCGTCGACGCGACCGCGGAACAGCCGCGTTTCGTAGCGATTCGCGATTCCGTCGAGTCTTGGCGGCGGCGCCTGCCGCTCACCCGCTTCAAGGTGGTGCCGTACTCGCCGCAGGACATTCGCTATGCCGATGCGCTTTCGCTGGGGTGGCATGAAGCGCAGCACGAGAACGTCTGGATCGTGGGTCGCTATGATGTGCCGCTCGATGGCTGTTTTACCTATTTGCTCAAGACTCAGATCGAGCAAAAGGGCAGCGCCGTGGTCGTCTCGGGCGCGGTGGCGCCGGATGCGAGCCTGCGCTCGACCACGGTCGACCCGCGCCCGGTGTGCGAGCAGGAAGCCGCGATTCTCGAGGCTGAGGAGAGCGCCGCCCTGCTGGCGCGCGCGATAGCCGAAAGGAAGCTTAAGCCGGCAAAATTGCCGTCGAGCCAGCCGGCAGTTGTCTTTTCAGAGGGCATTTTCGGTGGAGCGCGTGCGTTGCTGGCGGACGACGCCGGTCAATTGTTCGACACGCGCCTGTTGAGCAATCTCGCCGTCACCGCGCTCGCGCAAAGGCTGGCGGCGAAAGGCGTGCCGGTCGTGCGCAGCGGCTACGCGTATTCGCGCTCGATGCTGGAGAAACTCACCGATGGGGGGCCGCCTTGGGAGGCGATCTACGATTTGCGCCGGATCGCCGCCAAGCCGGCATCCGCGGGTCAAGACGAAAACGAAGTCATCGAGATCGTGTGCCCGTTCCATCGCGGAGACATGATCCTTGCCGTGCAAGTTGCCGCGAGTGTAGCCGCGTCTGGCAAGCGCGTTCGGCTCCATGTCGCGGAGCAACTCGTTTCCTGGGCCAGGGAGTTCGGCACGGGCATCCATGTCGAGTCAGTACCTGTTCCGGTTGCCGCTGCGGAGGATACTTACCGCGTGCTGCTCGAGGCCTTTCAATACGTTGCTTTGCGCCACGACGCAGCGCCCCGGATTGCCCGGTGCCATCCGAGCCGGAGCTTGTCGGATACCGGGCGCAATCTCGTCGAATACATGCTGGAAGAGGCGGGGCTGCCGCTGGAAACCCGACTGCCCAACCTGCAACCGGTCAGCACCGACGCTCAGCAACGTCGGGCACATGAAATCGTCGTGGGGATCGGCGAAGACACTGTCTTTGTGCACCCGCTCGGCGGTTGGAGTCTGAAGTCGATTCCTCCGCACACCATGGCCGGCCTGGCCGAGGAAGTTCATCGTGCGGGCTTAAAGCTCATTCAGATTGGCGCAGCCAGTGACCGACGCGTCGCGCATACCGATGGCGCGATACTCGAGAATTTCATGCCATCACAGTGGAAGGAGATTCTCGCCCTTGGCCGAGCGTTGATTTGTGTGGATTCCTGGACATCGCACTTCGCGGCGATCCTCGACATTCCGCAAATCTGCGTGTACGGCTCGACACATCCGGATCACGTGAGCTCCAAGCGCTGGTTTCGCGGCCAACTGAGTCCGTGCCTGAATCTCGGACCTATCGTCAATTGTTCGCCGTGCAATTCGTTGACCTGCGTTGCGTATCCGGAGCGCGACTACTGCACGGGTTATACGGTTGACCGGCTCGCGCTGCAAGAGTTCTTTGCGATGCTACCAGCCGTCAGTCCGAGCTAGCTCGCCGCAGCGGCCATGCCGTCGGGACTAGCGCTCCGTGACCGGAGCGCTGTGTGCCTGAATCGGCGGGAGATGGGCGAAGCGGCAAGGCAGAAAGCCGAACCGTGGATGGGGACGCTTTGCACGAGTCGCTGAAAGCGGAACCGGGCGATGACTTCTGCCGGGAGAGCGCCTTGTGAGTCGATCAGGCTGTGGCTATCGACGTTGAAACGTCCAGTGCTTGTGTCCCAGATAGCTTGTGAAGACCGGCACGGCGACGCCGAAAGCATGTGCCACTTCGCGTGCGTGCCATTGCAAACCCATGGCCGGAAAAACGTAGTAAGTCAGTACGATGCTGACGGCCCACGTTTGCAGGATGGCGATCAGATTCACGACGACGAAGAAGAAGACCGAACGATGCGTCGACTGCGTACTACCCTTGAAGACAAAGATTTTCGCAAGGACGTACGCCACGATCATGCCCGTGATATAGGCAACGACGATCGCCGCGGAGAACGGCATCCAGATGTTATAGAGGATGCGGCTACTCCAGTTGACTGCTGCCGCAAATCCTCCCGTTAGCAGAAAGAGCAAAAAGCTGCGAGAGAAAAAGGCCGAGCGCATCGTTTGCTTTAATTCGGTCATATCATTCTCGCCATCTTGCGCGACAGCCCGATACTCTCGGAAATACCGCGGTCTTCCGGATAGTAGTACGAGGTATCGGCCACGAGCAGACCCTTCACCGGCAACGGGATCGGCGGCAGGCGATCGAGATAGCCTGGCTCGCAGATCGGCTGCGCGAAGCGATAGCGGCTCGCACGTACGTCGATGAAGTCGTCCGGCGTGAGCGAGGGATTGATCTTCATGAGATAGCGTTTCACCTTGTCGATGAAAGCCGAATCTGGCTCCTGATATTTTGGGTGCTCTCCGGGCACATAGAACGGCACGTAGACGATGTGATCGTCGAGCGGGCGCAGGTTCGTGTACTCAACGATGCCCGGGATGTCCATCTCGGGATCGTTGGTGTTGAGCCAAAAGTTCTCGGTCACGCGTTTCTTGAGCTTCGCGATCACGCACACGACGGCAACGTTCTTCTTGCTTCTGAATGCTTCAAGAATGTCGGCGGGCAGATCGGGCATCACGCCTGGCACATAGGGCAGCGGAATCGTGCTGATCACCTTGTCGAATGCGTGGAATTCGCCGCAGGCCTCGATACCCTTGACCACACCGTTTTCCATTACCACTTTCTGCACCGCGGTGCCCAGCCGGAACTCGCCGCCGTTCGCCTCGATGTAGGCGCGCATGCCGTTGAGCAGCGTGTCGGAGCCGCCTTCGAGATAGCCCAGCTTCTCGCGGAAGAGGTCATAGCGCGAGCGCCCGATGCGGCGGATACGGCTCCAGATCCAGGCTGCGGAGAGGTTATCCGCGTAGGCGTAGAACTTGTAGTCGAACAGGCGGCGCCACAGCACTTCCCACGCCTCTTCGCCTATCCAGCGGCGAATCCAGCTCGTGGCCTCCACATGATCGAGCGGCCTCCAGTCGTTGCGCCTGGTCGAAAGAAACGCATGCAGACCGTAGCGGAACTTTGCCGCGAAGCTCAGGCCCTTGAACTTGAGCAGCGCGATCGGGTTCCCCCACGGCTGCACCTGGCCCTGATAGAAATAGCCCATCTTCGTTTCGCACCACTTCATCTTGTCCTCGATGCCGAGCTCACGCAGCACCTCGAAGAAGGCGTGATCCGAAATCGCGTGGAAGTGGTAGTAGCGTTCGATCGACAGGCCGCCGAAATCAAAACACGCGGCCATGCCGCCCACGCGGTCGTCGGCCTCGAAAATAATCGGCTTGCGACCGTCCTTGACCAGTTGGTAGGCGGCGCCCAGGCCCATTGGTCCCGCACCGAGTACGGCAATGCGATCTGCACTCATCTTTCTTCAGAACTCCAAGGCGATGTGGCTATAGGTGGGATCGTTGAACGTTTCGTCCATGGCCTTGGCGAACGGCGTGGCGCGAATGTCGAAAATGCCTTCCCAGTCGATCACCTCGAACTCGTCGCCCGCCGTCAGAGCCTTGAGCTGATCGGCCGTGAACGGCGGGTTCTTGTCGAACAGTGCATAGATTCTCAGCAGCACGTCAAACAGGCCATAAGGAATCCGCACGATTGCGCAGCGTGCCTTCGTGGCGCGCTTGATCTGGCGAATGATGTCGATGTAATCGACACGCTCGAGGCCGCTGATGTTGTACGCCTTACCCTTGATGCGCGACTCGATGCTGCTGATGATCACGTTGCAGAAGTCGCCCACGTAGAGTGGCTGGCGCATGTACTTGCCGCTGCCTGGAATCGGGAAGACCGGTACGCGATGCATGAAACGCGAGAGCCAGCCGAGATGCTTGCGGTCGAACCAACCGAACATCAGCGTCGGCCGCAGCACGACGCAGTCGACGCCCGATGCGACCACGATCTTTTCCTGTTCGCGTTTGGTTTCGGTGTACCAGTCTTCGGCCACGGAATTCACCACGGACGAACTGATGTGTACCGTGTGCGGAATCTTGTACTGCTTGATGGCGTCGAGCACGTGCCGCGTTGCCACGATGTTGTTGCGCACGAACGGGTCGCGGTTCGGCGCGCCGATCTGCGCTTGCAGCATCACCACGACGTCAGCGTCGTCGAAATGCTGTGCCCAGTCACCCGGCTCGGCCAGATCGGCGTAGATCGCCGTGATGTCCGGATGCACGCTGCTCAGGATGTCAAGGTTCGCCTTGAACTTGTCGAGCACGACGATGTTGGTGTAGCCGCGTGCCTTGAGCCGAGCGACCAGATTCTGTCCGACGAGTCCGGCCCCGCCGGGAAGAAGAACGCGAGTGTCTTTCATACGGATTCACTTGGAGAGCGGCGTTGCACTGAATGTCGTGTCGGCCGCCGAATTTATGTCTGGGCTCGCTGGATAGGTGGAACGTGCATTGAAAGCGGCCACTCGCGACTTAGTGAGGAACGGGGTACGAGCCTCGGAGCGCGCAGTAGGTGCCATTCACAGTGGCAGCGGTGATGTTGATCAGGTTTTCTGGCGGCCGGTGAGTGAACGCGATCCAGCCGCTGAAACGTGCGTTGTGGCCAAGTCGGGCCACGACGTCATCACGATCCCCGCCGGCGAGGCCAACCCCAACAGTTCGGCCGTCGGGCGCCGTGACGACGATATTCTGGGGCACGCGACGAGTCGACGGGTCATAGATCCAGCCATGAACAATGTACATGTCAGAGGTCTCCGAGCGTGATACACCATCCACATAGCCCTCGCAAGTCGAGCCAATGGAAATGCGCGGCGGCGGGGTGGCGTAGTCGCGCTGGTCGCCGGCGAAAATGGAGATGCGCGCTGCCCGGACTTCCGGAACGATCTCCGCGAGTCTGTCTGGAAACGGGTAGATGGGACGCGTAACCGCGAGGTCGTATATCTGCTCGCGAGTGGCGAGACCGCCAACCATGCGTTGCCACCGAAGGTTGTAGTCGGCGTGTAGCGCGAGTCTCTGTGCGACAGCGACAATTAGCATCGCACACACCGCGGCAGCGAGGATGGTTCGCTGCTTTGTCGAGCTTCTCGTGTTGAGCGCCGAAAATATAAGCATCGCCAGCCATCCGGTCAGCGACGCCGTCGTGTAGCGTGAAGCAAGTGCGGTATCGAGGCCCATCCAGAGGCGCCCGGATGCCGTCGCTGCGGCATTGAGCACGATGAAGATTGCAAAGGCGAGCAACGCAATTGCTGCTGGCGGCGTCGCACGAAGTCGAAGGGCGCGCAATGACCACAGGACGACAGCTGCCAGCATGAAGATTCCGCATACGTACGCACCAGGGGCACCAAGCCGCGTGCCGTCAGCCGGCGAGCCGAGATAAAGGAGAAGGTACCGGACGGCGTCAACTGGGTGAAGCAAAAGCGACTTGATGCCGCCATTGGTTGATATCGGAATCCAGTCGTGGAAGTAGGAGTACCAGACCGCAATGCCAACGAGTGTGATTGCGATCAATTTCCGTCCATTCAGGCGCAGATAGGCTGCTTGAATGAGCAAAACTGGAAAGACCAGCAAACCACTGGCCATGCTATATGCCGCAGCCGTTGCGCTGAGAATCGATAGAGCAAGCCAACCGGAAGCGTTTGGGTGCAATGGCTTGCCGCGCTCAAGAAAGTGGAATGCGAGCAAGGCGAACAAGTACACGGCGTACCACTGACTCTGGAAGCCCCAAGTCAAATTTTCTTGCTGAAGCCAGGAAAAGGTTAGGGCCGTCGTGACACCCGCGAGACCGACTTTGCTCCACAGAGACATCTTCGGCTGACTATGGAGAGCGACTTTGCAGAAGGTCAGACACAGCAATCCGGCGAGAACAAGGTTTGCGAGCAGTGAAAAAACATTTCGGCCACCAAAATATTGTACGTCGGTGAAGAAAATGAGCCGAGAGAACGTAAGCCGGTGTTCATTGTGTTGCTCAAAGAATGCTTGCCACGGATCATTGAGTGCGCGCACATAGAAGCCGACGGTTCCGTCCCATGAATCACCGAGCGGCACAGGAGTAAAGTGCCGCCACACGCCGAACGTCGTTGTTGCAATGGTCAATATCCCGATTACGAGAGCTAGTCCTGCGGTTTGCTTTTGGTATTTCATCATACTCTTTGTAGTCACAACGAAGCACGTTTGAAGAGAAACCGCGGCACGGACCGGATGATCAACATGATGAGCGACCAGAACCAGGGCGTGTAGAGAACGTCCCTGTTCTTCTCGATGGCGCGCGTGATGTCGGCGGCCACCTTGTCTGGGGTTACGACGAGCGGGCCGGGCAGTGGCAGGCCCGCAGTCATAGGGGTAGCGACAAAACCCGGCTTGATTGTGACGACATGCGCGCCCGCCTTGAAAAGGCGGGCGTTCAGACCCTCGCAGAATGCCGTGAGCGCGGCCTTCGCGCTGCCGTAGAGATAGTTCGACGGCCGGCCGCGATCGCCTGCTACAGACGAAATGACGGCGATCGTACCATGGCGCTGTGCCTCGACCAGATTCGCGATCGGCGTGAGCAGCCCGATAATCGACGTAACGTTGGTGTTGAATTCACGCATCGCCGCGGCAGCGTCGGCCTGGCACTGCGCTTGATCTGGGAGCGTACCGGGCGCGACGAGCGCGATATCGAGCGTGCCAAACTCGGCCTCGCAGCGCGCCAGCATGGCCGCGTGCTGGTCGACGTCATTAATGTCGAGTGCGTGGCACGTCGCCGCTTTGGCGCCGCGCGCGCGAAGGTCGTCGGCGACCTGCTGCAGCCGCTCTGCGCTGCGAGCTACGAGAAAAAAGCTCGCGCCTTGCGCAGCCCAACGACGGGCGCATGCAGTCGCGATGGCCGAGGTTGCACCGATGATCAGGATATTTTTCATGTTCGTGTCGTTCGTTCCCAAAACCGTGAAAGCATCGCCGGATCTCGAAGCGATTCCAGTTGCTGCCATTGCGGATACGCGGCCCTGAAATCCGCGCCGGACATGTGGGCGTCTTTCGCCGGATAGAGTCGGCCGCGCGCCTCGCGCACGATCGCGTCGAGACGCTCGAAAAGCCGCGCGTTTTGTGCGTCCCGCTGCGGAAAGTCGAGCGCGAGTGAGGTGCCCTCACGAGGGAACGACAGGAGCCCCGGCGAGGCGATATCGCCACAGCGCTTGAGCACGGCGAGAAAGGAGCCCGTTGCGCTCGTCGCAATGGCCTCGAGAATCTCGCGGATTGCATCGCGCGCGGCCTCGGGTGGCACGACGCACTGGTACTGCTGAAAGCCCTTGCGCCCGTAAATCCGGTTCCACTCGAGCAAACTGTCGAGCGGGTAGAAGTAAGCGTCGTAGCTCACTTTAGAGCGCCTCTCTCCGCTGCGCTGCCGGTGATAGTACGCGCCATTGAATGCGCGCAAAGTGAGCGAATTGAAGATCGGAACGGGCAGCGTCAGCGGCACCGTTCGCTTCTTGCGCCTGTCGACTTCGAGCCGTCCGCCTCTCGCGTGGTCGCCGACCATGAAGATGCCGCGTCCAAGCGTCGAGCCGCGGCTCTGGCAGTCCACCCATGCCACGCTGTACTCGTGCAGCGGGTCGAGGCGTTCGGAAAGCGCGAAGAATTCGTCGAGGTTCGAAAATCGAATGTTCGTCACGTCGATCAGGCTGGAGCGGATCGGCATGAGCTGGATTTCTGCCCAAAGGACCAGCCCCGTGAGGCCGAGTCCGCCGATCGTGGCCGCGTACAACTCCGCATGCGCGTCCGGTGCGCATTCGAGCAGCGCGCCATCGCTGCGCGCAAGTCCAAAGCGGCGCACATGGCGGCCAAACGTCCCGCGCACGTGGTGATTTTTGCCGTGGACGTCGTTGGCGATCGCGCCGCCCAGTGTCGCGTATTTAGTGCCGGGCGTGACCGGCAACATCCAGCCGCGCGGAATGGCGACCTCGAGAATCTGTTCGAGCGTGATGCCCGGCTCCGCGCGCAATACGCCGGTTGTCCAGTTGGCCGCGATCAGTCGGTCGAGTGGCAGGGTTTGCAGCACGTGGTCCGAGGCGGCAAGGCAACTGTCGCCGTAGCTGCGGCCGTTGCCAAATGCGAGCGCGTTGCCGTTTGCTTCGATCACTTCGCGCCAGGTCGCGACCGCGCGGTCGCGCCACCCGATTGCGTGTGCCTGTTGCGGGTGGGCGGGATAACGGCCCCAGGAATGTACCGTTCCCATCGTTCAGGTCGCTGCCCAGAAGACGAGGCAGCACAGGGCCATCACCGCAAGGCTTACACGATCGCGCGCGGCGAACACGATCGGGTCGTCGTGCATCTGGCCCCGGTGTGCAATGATCCATGTGCGGCTCACCCAATAGAGCAGCAAGGGACACGCGAGCCAGATGACCTGTGGGTGTCGGTAGAGATGCGCCGTGTTGCCGTCCTGGATATACATCGCGAGTACGAGTACCGAGAGGTACCCAGACGTTGTGCCGAGGGACGAGATGAGAGGCAGGTCGCTCGCGAGGTAGCCACGCCCGCGCGTTTTGGCGAGCCCGCGTGCCTGCATTGAATAGAGTTCGGCGTAGCGCTTCACGAGCGCGAGGCTCAGGAAGATGAACATCGAGAACGCGAGCAGCCAGAACGTGAGGTGACCGCCGATGGCGGCTGTTCCGGCAACGATGCGAGTGGTATACAGCATCGCCAGCACGACAACATCCACCATCACCTGGCGCTTGAGGTAGGTCGAGTACGCGAGAGTGAGCGCGTAGTAGCTGAGCAGGACGGCGGCGAAGCGCCATGGCAGGAAGAGCGCGGTGAGTACGAAGGCGCCAGCGAGCAGGACAGGAAAGAGGGCTATGCCCCAGGTGAGTGGCAGCGCGCCGGACGCCAGAGGGCGCTTGCGCTTGGTCGGATGGTGCCGATCGTCCTCGAGGTCGAGCATGTCGTTGAGTAGATACACGCTTGACGCACAGAGCCCGAAGGCGAGGAAGGCAATCAATGCTGCAACGATGAGTTCCGGATAGGCGAGCTTGTGTGCAGCAAGCAGTGGTACGAAGATCAGCAGGTTCTTCAGCCATTGATGCAGGCGCAACGACTTCGTACAGGTCTTCAGCGCCGGTGGCCGTGACTCGATCACGCGCTCGACATTGCCGATCTTGCGGGCAGCGCGCTCGACGCCGTTGGCCGGGTTCACCACATAAGCGCGCGCAGCGGACTGCCAGACCGCGATGTCGTCATGCGAATTGCCGGCGTAGTCGAAGTTTTTCTCGCCATATTCGGCCACGAGTTTGTCGCGTTTGCGGCGGGCCGAGAGATTGACACCGTCTGCGCTCGCGAAGGTCCGCTCGAAGAGGCCCAGGTGATCGGCAATCGCACGGGCGTAGCGCTCGTGGCTGGCGGTCGCCAGCACGAGGGGGCGCCCCGCTTCGCGCTCTTCCTTGAGCCAGTCGAGCACCTGCGCGTCGTAGGGCAGGACGGTGACGTCGACGTTGGTGTGTTCGGCCAGGCCGGCCTTGAGCGCCGGTTTGCCGCCGCGTGCGAGCCACATGAGCGGTCGGTAAAACCGCAGTGGTGCGGATTTGAAATAAGCGAATCCCGATTCGATTAATACATCCGATCGAATCAACGTGCCATCCAGGTCAACAACGAGTGGTCTGCTGCGCATACAGTCGGCCAGTTGGCAATTGGTTTGTTGAGCGTGGTTTATCTGGCGCGCACCTCGATTGATCCGAATTCTGCGCCGTTTTCAAGCCAGGAATTTTACCCGGAACTTGCGGCCGCGTTACCGGCGCGCCGTTGATATCTTGTGCGCCCGCGCACTGTTGACGTTTGCGCGGCAGATCATCGCTCTCCGGATCCAGGTCGAGGCACGAGATCCGGGCGTTGGGCGCCAGTGGTGTCTGCATCCAGTACGTTCCGGGCGCGATCGGCGATCGGCGACCATGATCGAAGAGACGTATTGTTGTCGGCCGGCTCGTAGAGTCATGTGCTGGCTGCGCGCCGATCAGCGGCGCGGCCGTGCTAATGCTGTCAATTTTACCGATGCGCCGGCGTTTTCGGAGATCACCCCTCCCGCACCGCATGCTCGCGCTGGTCCGGGGCAAAGTCGGGGAAGTCCTGCGGCCCACAGGTCTCAAAGAGGGAGCGGGACAGAAACGGTAAATCACTGCCGCGCAGGTCGCGGCGAAAATCGCGGCGCCGAGTGAAAGGACGACCGCCGGCCAGAAGCGGCTCCTTTTTGCCAGAGGTTTCAGATAGGGCAAATTATTCGCTGCGGTTGGTAAATGGGCTGCCGTCCAACGCTCGGTAAAATCGTACTATTTCCCAGGCGGATTTCAAATTCGCCAGCCGCACGCCGGCAACCGTCCGGCGACGCGGAATTTGACCTTGCACTGTCTCTCCCGCGTAACAAATAGAAAAGTCAGTTGCCGTAACTGCGCATTTTCAGCAAACTAATCGTTTTCAACCGACCCCGTTTAAACAGATGGCACAAACGGTGCCGAATCGTCGCGTTCCCAGATGACAGTCAGTGCGGTATCAAGCGTGGATCACGGCGTAGTGTCCGTATCGGTGGTCGTTTTTAACCCAGACCAGCAACTGCTCGCGCAAACATTTGCCAGTCTCGCCCAGGCGGGCGCCGTGCTGGCGCGCGCCGAGACAGGGACCTCGATTCACCTGTATCTGGTCGACAACGGCGGCCTGCCTGACATGCGCAGCAGCCTCGCCGAGCTGTCGGTAGCGGGCATCGAGTGCACGGTACTCGCGGGGCACGGCAACATCGGCTACGGGCGCGGCCACAACCTGGCAATCGAGCAGGCGTCGAGCCATTATCACCTCGTGCTCAATCCCGACGTGGATCTCGAGGCCGGCGCGCTGGTGGCGGCAATGGGGTTTCTTACGGCGCATCCGGAAGCGGGTTTGCTTGCCCCGGCCATCGTCGACGACGCAGGTCGATTGCAATATCTTTGCCGACAGTATCCAACCCTTATTGATCTATTCGTGCGCGGCTTCCTGCCCCACGCCGCGCGCCGACTTTTCGACGCACGCCTCGCTCGCTACGAGATGCGCGCGCAGATCAACGAGCGGGACACGATCTGGGATCCACCTATCGTGAGCGGCTGTTTCATGCTGTTTCGCACGAGCGTGCTCAAAAAGCTGGCGGGCTTCGATGCGCGCTATTTCCTCTACTTCGAGGACTACGATCTCAGCTTGCGTGCGCATGATGTCGCGCGTGTCGTCTATGCGCCTTCTGTGCGGGTGCTGCACCACGGCGGTGGCGCATCACGCAAAGGGCTGGCGCACATCCGGATGTTCCTCGCGTCGGCGTTCAAGTTCTATAACCGGTTCGGGTGGAAATGGCTTTGAGCCGCGTATTGGTAACGGGTGCGAATGGTCTCGTAGGGAGAGCGCTGTGTGCGGCGCTTTCGCGGCATGGCCACGACGTGACTGCGCTGCTGCGGCGCGGCGCCGTCGACGTGGATGCTGTGCATGAATGGCATCACGAGACGGCCGATTTTGTGGGACTTCAGGAGGCGTGGCCGAACGATTTGTCCCCCGATTGCGTTGTGCATCTGGCTGCGCGGGTCCACGTAATGCGTGACGACGCTCCCGATCCATTGGCGGCGTTCCATGCGACGAACGTCGAGGGCACCCTGCGCGTTGCGCGTGCTGCACTGGCCCGTGGGGCCCGGCGTATGGTATTCGTGAGCAGTATCAAGGCTGTGGCGGAAGTGGATGGTGGCGTTCCGCTGGCGGAATCGGTGCCGCCCATGCCGCTTGACCCGTACGGACTTTCGAAGCGGGCGGCGGAGGAGGCGCTCTGGCGTCTGGGCGAGGAAACAGGCCTGGAAGTCGTGGTTGTTCGGCCGCCGCTCGTTTATGGTCCCGGCGTCGGCGCCAATTTTTTGCAGATGATGGACGCGCTTTGGCGCGGTGTGCCGCTGCCGCTTGGTTCGGTGAACGCGCGGCGCAGTCTCGTGTACACCGAAAATCTGGCTGATGCGCTCATGCGTTGCGTCACCGACCCGCGAGCCGCCAACGCCTGCTTCCACGTGGCAGATGCGGACGACCTTACTGTTGCCCAGTTGCTGCGCGGCCTCGGCCGACACCTCTCGAAGCCCGCGCGCCTGATTCCCGTTCCGACTGGGTTGCTGCGTGCCGCCGGCGTACTGACCGGCCGCGCCGCACAACTGGAGCGTCTGACGTCCAGCCTGCAAGTCGACACGTCGCTGATTCACGAGCGGCTCGGCTGGCGGCCGCCGTTTGCGGTGGAGGAGGGGCTGGAAGCGACTGCTCGTTGGTATCGTGCGACGCACTGAATTCGCGGAGACCGTAGACGTAGACCATGCATTTACCGATTTTGTCACCGTTGAGCGCCGTGTGGATCGCCTTGGCTAGCGGGGCGCTGTGCGCGGCCATACTCGCGTTTCTGCTGAAGAGCGGGCTCGCGTGGCGCCTTGCCACGGATATCCCAAACGACCGCTCACTCCATGTGCGGCCGACACCGCGTGTCGGAGGCTGGGGTCTGGTGCCGGTTGCGGTATTGGCGATTGCGCTTCTAGCGCCATCGCTATGGCTGATCGCGCTTGGCGCGGCATTCCTTGCCGCCGTTTCCCAGATCGACGACCGCCGCGGACTTCCTGCGCGCGTGCGCTTTGCTGCGCATTTCCTGGCCGTGTTGGCTCTGATTGCTGTCTATCCGGCTTCGGTTCCGTGGTGGTGCCTGGCAGGTCTGACCTTTTTGATGCTGTGGCTGGTCAACCTATACAATTTCATGGACGGGGCCGACGGGCTTGCCGGCGGCATGGCGCTGTTCGGTTTCGGAGCTTATGCGGTCGCGGCGCTTTTGGGGCCAGCGCCGATGCCGGAACTCGGCTGGGCATGCGCGGCGGTTGCAGGAGCGGCGGCGGGATTTCTGCTCTTCAATTTCCATCCCGCGAAACTATTCCTCGGCGATGCCGGCTCGATTCCAATGGGCTTTCTCGCAGGCGCGCTGGGTTATTGGGGGTGGCGTAACGGTGGCTGGCCGGTCTGGTTTCCGGTGCTGGTGTTTTCGCCCTTCATCGCCGACGCCTCTGTCACGCTAATCCGCCGGGTTTTGCGTGGCGAAAAATTTTGGCAGGCCCATCGTGAGCATTATTATCAGCGCATGGTGCGGTTCGGGACGGGGCACGCAGCTACAGCTTTAGCCTGGTATCTGGTAATGTTTGCCGGCACGGTACTTGCTGTATGGGCGCTTGATCGCTCCACAACGCTGCAGTGGGGGATCGTCGCTGGTTGGGCCGTCGTGCTTGCTTTGATGGGTACGGCGATTGACGCTCGCTGGCGCACTTTCCAGTCCCTTGGAAGAAAAACAGAGGTCGACGCTGATGCTCCGCAATAAAGCCTCCTGGCTCTCGTTCAGCGCCTTTCTCTTTGACATTGGCGCGGTGGCCGCTGCATGGCTGACGGCTTACTTTCTACGCTTTAACGCGTCCGTTCCGCCCGAATTCTGGCACGGTGCGGTCAGCACGCTGGTCTGGGTGCTACCTGTCTATGCGGTGATGTTTCGTATCTTTGGCTTGTATCGCGGTATGTGGGTCTTCGCGAGCCTGCCGGATCTCATGCGCATTTCGAAGGCGATTGCGTCGGCCGCGCTGATCGTCATGATCGGTGCGGTTATGTTGCAGCCCACGCCAATCATTCCTCGCTCGGTGCTGATCGTTTCGCCGCTCATCGTGTTCTTCGTCATGGGCGGCTCGCGCGCACTCTATCGCGCGAGCAAGGAGTTCTATCTTTACGGCGGCCTCGTCGCGCAGGGCAAACCCGTGATCGTGATTGGCGCGGGAGGTGCCGGCGCGAGTCTCGCGCGCGAGCTGTCGCGCTCCGCCGAATGGCGCCTCGTTGGCCTGCTCGACGACGATCCGGCGAAACAACGCCGCGAGATCTACGGCTACAAGGTGCTGGGCTCGATCGACGACATCGCACACTGGGCGCAAACCCTGCGCTGCGAATTTGCCATCATCGCCATACCTTCGGCATCGGCGGAAGTGCAACGGCGTGTCGCTACACAATGCGTTCGAGCGGGCGTAAAGGCGTTGATGCTGCCTTCGTTGAGCGATTTACTGCCTGGCCAGGGCTTTCTTTCGCAGGTGCGTAACATCGACCTCGAGGATCTGCTTGGGCGCGACGCGGTCAACATTGACACGCCGCACGTTGAGGCGCTGCTGAGCGGCAGGGTGGTCATGGTCACGGGAGCTGGTGGCTCGATCGGCTCCGAACTATGCCGTCAAATTCTGCGCTTCGCGCCCGCGCAACTCGTTGCGCTCGATATTTCCGAATACGCGATGTATCGGCTCACAGAGGAGATCCGGGAGCGGTTCCCCGAGCTTTCCGTGATGCCGATCGTCGGCGACGCTAAAGACGCCTTGCTGCTCGATCAGGTCATGGCGCGCTACACGCCTCATATCGTTTTTCATGCCGCTGCATACAAGCACGTTCCGTTGATGGAGGAACTCAACGCGTGGCAGGCGATTCGCAACAACGTGTTGGGCACATATCGCGTGGCGCGCGCGGCGATCAAGCATCAGGTCAGGCATTTCGTTTTGATCTCGACCGATAAGGCGGTCAACCCCACCAATGTGATGGGTGCGAGCAAACGCCTTGCGGAGATGGCCTGCCAGGCGCTGCAGCAGACCAGCGAGCGCACGCAGTTCGAGACCGTGCGCTTCGGCAACGTGCTGGGTAGCGCAGGCAGCGTGATTCCGAAGTTCCAGCAGCAGATTGCGAAGGGCGGTCCAGTGACCGTCACGCACCCGGAAGTCACGCGTTTCTTCATGACGATCCCCGAGGCATCGCAGCTCGTGCTCCAGGCTTCAAGCATGGGGCGCGGCGGCGAGATTTTCATTCTCGACATGGGTGAGCCGGTCAAGATCGTCAATCTCGCGAGAGACTTGATCCGCCTTTATGGCTACTCGGAAGAGCAGATTCGTGTGGTATTCACGGGTCTGCGACCTGGTGAGAAGCTTTACGAAGAACTGCTCGCTGACGATGAAACCACCACGCGCACGCCGCACGCGAAACTGCGCACGGCGAAGGCGCGCGAAGTACCCGACAATCTGCTGGATGAATTGCTGCCGTGGCTCATGCAGCACCGTGTGCCGGGCGACGACGAAGTACGCCGCGACTTGCGGCGCTGGGTGCCCGAGTATCAGCCAACGGGTACACCAAAACTGCAGAGCGTGGCGGGCACATCGGTACGCGCTGCGGGCTAACAGCAACGCTGGGCTCTGACGCCAGCCGTGTATCGACTAGCGCTTAGCGTTGCGCCGCGTGTTGCTGGAATCAAGACGTGGTGCGTTCGCGCATATTTTTGAGGGCGAAACGGCGCTCACTAGTCAGATAGCCAATTATCACGTCGACGCAATGCTCGACGCTGTTGCCATGGGTGCGCAGGCTGAGGTCAGGGCGGAGAGGTGCATGATAGGGTGAGCCAATGCCGGTGAATTGCGGGATTTCGCCGCTGCGCGCTCGCTTGTAAAGCCCTTTGGGGTCGCGCTGCTCACAGACATCGAGTGGTGTGTCCACAAACACTTCGACGAAATTTGCATCGCCCACGATGCGCCGTGCATTTTCACGGTGCTCGGGCTCGGGTGAAATCGTTGCCGTGACGGCAACAAATCCTTCTTTGCAAAAGAGCGCCGCCACGTGGGCGACGCGCCGAAGGTTTTCCGTGCGCTCAGCCTCGCTGAAGCCAAGGTCCGCATTGAGTCCCGTGCGCAAGACATCGCCGTCGAGCATCGTCGCCCGAAGTGCAAACGTTTGCAGCCGATTGACCAAAGCAGATGCAATGGTTGACTTACCCGCGCCAGACATGCCGGTCAGCCAGATGACGACTCCCGCCGACGTTGTTGTTTCCACTTCGCGTTACTCCGAGTTCAATGCGAATCACGAGCAATTGTAACGTCGGAGTGGCTGTTGTAACGTCTGCGTAATAAAACGCAACAAATTTACAGGAAAGTAATTTAGTGTGATAAAGGCGTTTTTTATTCAAATCCCCCCGGATTCTTTTCCTGCCAGCGCCAGTGATCTACACACATGCGCTCAATTCCGAACTCCGCTTTCCAACCAATAAGCCTTTCCGCCGCAATCGGATTCGCATAACACTCGGCAATATCGCCCGGCCGCCGAGCCACAATCTCATAAGGCACAGGCCGCCCCGAGGCCTGCTCGAATGCCTTCACGACCTCAAGCACGCTATATCCGCGTCCGGTGCCGAGATTGACGACGAAGCCTTCGCCACGCGAGGCGAGCGCATCGAGCGCCTTGAGGTGGCCCTTCGCGAGATCGACCACGTGAATATAATCGCGCACGCCTGTGCCGTCTGGCGTCGGATAATCGCCGCCGAACACCCGCAGTTTTTCGAGTTTGCCCACTGCCACTTGCGCGACATAAGGCATAAGGTTGTTCGGAATACCCGCCGGGTCCTCACCGATTAACCCGCTTTCATGCGCGCCCACCGGATTGAAATAGCGCAGCACGGCAATGCGCCACTCCGGGTCCGAGATCTCAACATCGCGCAGGATCTGCTCCGCGATGAGTTTCGACTGACCGTACGGATTCGTCGCGGAAAGCGGAAACGATTCGTCGATCGGCGAGCTTTCGGGCATGCCGTACACCGTTGCTGAAGAACTGAACACGAACTGCTTCACGGCGTGCTGGCGCATCACGTCGAGCACCACGAGCAACCCGTCGACGTTGTTGCGGTAGTAATCGATGGGTTTCGCGACCGACTCGCCCACGGCCTTTAGCGCTGCGAAATGGATCACCCCCGTGACGTTGTGCGCCTCGAAGATGCGCGAAAGGGCGGCCGAGTCGCGCACGTCGGCTTCATAGAACGCGACCGGCTTCCCAGTGATCTGCTCGACGCGCTCGAGCGATTCGCTGCTGCTGTTCACGAGATTGTCGACGGCGACCACGTCATAGCCGTCATTGAGCAGTTCGACACAGGTGTGCGAGCCGATGTAGCCCGCACCGCCGGTGACGAGGATGGTGCCCTTTGATATCGTCGCAGTCATGCCGTGTCCATTCCTGAGAAATCAATTTTCGATCAAAACGTCGACCCGGTAATTTCCCGGATCAGTTCCCGGTAGCGTTGTACCACAACGCGCTCATCGAATTCTTTCTCGATTTTTTTCCGGCCACGCGCGGCCATGGCGGCGCGAGCTGCATCACCAAGGTCGAGCATGCGCGAGAGCGCCTGCTCCAGCGAGTTCGCGTCGCGCGCCTCGCACAGCAGCCCATTCACGCAATCGGCGACCACTTCGCGGCAACCGGGCACGTTGGTGGCCACGATCGGGCGGCCCATCGCGCTCGCTTCCATCAGTGTGCGTGGCACGCCTTCACGGTACGAGGGCAGCACGACGCAGTCCGCATCGGCGATAAAGGGGCGTACATCGGCCGTTTCGCCGAAATATTCGATCACGCCTTCGCGCTCCCAGGCCGCGACTTCTTCGCGCGAGATTGCGCTCGGATTGTCCACGCCCACGGGGCCGAGCAGCCTGAAGCGCGCGTGAGGATAGCGCCCGCGCAGCGTGCGTGCGGCCTCGACGTACTCGCCCACACCCTTGTCCCAAAGCAGCCTGCCTATCAGAACGAAGGCAAACTCTGCGCGTTCGGGCAGCGGCGTGAAGGGGAAATCTTCGAGATCGACGCCTTCGCCGTGCAGCAGCCTCGCGCGCTCGGGATGCGCGAGGAGATTGCCCTCCTTGAAGGCGGCTTCATCGTCGCGATTGAGGAACCACACTTCGCGCGGAAAACGGAACGCGAAGCGATACAAACGCTTGGCGACCTGCGCGGCGCGGCTCTTCTGGATGAATACGTAACCGAGGCCTGTCGTGACCGCCACTGAGGGCGTGCGTGCGAGCCACGCGGCAATCGATCCATAGATATTCGGCTTGATCGTGTAGTGGAACACGACGTCCGGTTTGAGCGCGCGATAGTGGCGATAGAGCGCGAGGAGAGTGCGCAGGTCATCGAGCGGGTTTGTCCCCTTCGAGGCCACAGGCAGTTCGACGCAGCGGCAGCCCATGGCGGCGAGAGGCTCAAAGGTGCGGTCGCGCGGTGCGATCACGGTGACTTGCGCGCCCGCATCGGTGAGCGCACGCAACAGCCCGCGTCGATACGTATAGATCGCCCAGGCCGTGTTGCAGACGAGGGCGACGTGCAGCGGACGCGGATGCGTGGCGGACTGAGGCGCGCTGGCGGCGGCAGCGGTTCGGGCAGGCAAGGAGTTCACGAAAGCGGGGGCGTCGTTGACAGGCAATGGCCGCGGCGGCCGGGGCGCACATTTTAGCCGACGGGCATGGTGAGACGCCGTGCTGCAACGATGCAAGAAGCCGCGCTAGAAAAGCTCGGCTTTGTCATCCAAGCGTTCCGCTATCGCCGCGAGAACGGCCAGCACGGTCGCGTAGAACGACACCGTGCTCTTCAGGTCGAAGGTCTCAACCGTCAACCCGAAGACGAAAAACATCAGGACGAAGGACAGCCCCATGAGCGCCGTACGCCGCGTTATCCTCGATGCGGATTTGAGCTTTGCCGCGAAAAAGACGGCAGGCACGATGTAGATCGCGAGCAACGCGAGACCGCCGACAATCCCGTAGTTGGCCATGTAGGCGAGCAGTTGGTTATGCACTTCGCCCTCGCCGAACGCCGCCGCTGTGGGGGTGATTGCACCTTGCTTCGCCATCGAGGCCATCTTGTCCCGAAAACCGTCTCCGCCGAGGCCCAGCACCGGATGTTCGGCGATCAGTGTGGAGGCTGCCTCATAGAGTTGCAGACGGATGCCGACCGACGTATCTCGATGGCCTTGCGTGTACTGCGTCAAGTTCGATGACACATCGTTGACGCGGTCGCGCACTGTCCCCGAAAGCCCGTACACGAGCCCGAGCAGCAGCGCGACAGCCACCGGCATCAGCAACTTCCAGTGGAGCGGTTTGTTGCGGCCGAGCTCCCACACGATCAGCAAGGCTACGAGCGGAATTGCTGCCCAGCCGCCGCGCGCGCCGGACAGCAGGGAGGCAGCGAGGCCTGCAAACAGTCCCGCGATCTTGAGTGCGCGCCAGAGCGCCGAATCCTTACGCCACCAGTTCAGCGCAATCGCCGAGAGCACGCCGAGCGCGAGCGCGAGATCGCCAAAATGGATTGGGTTCAGGAACGCACTGCCGATGCGGCCCTCGCCCCAATCGCGCGGCATGAGCATGGCAAGCGCCAGTGCCGAAAGGGCGCCCAGCGTAAAGGAGAGGTCCGCCCAGACGAAGATGCGCTGCGGCGCACGTCGCAGCGCCAGAAAAATTGGGATCGCAAGCAGGAACCGCGACGGCGAATCCCAGGTCCGGAGCAAGGGATGCCCATGCGAGAGCGTACTGAGGGCCACAGCGGCAACGGGGCTGCACAGTGCGATGCAAAACGCGAGTGAGTGACGTTCAAGCGGCGCATAAGCATAGGGTGCGCCGTTTGGCCGCCAGATCAGCGCCGCCAGTGCAATGACGCCCGCGCCAATCGATACGGCACTCGAAGCGCCTTGCACGAGCATCGCGATAGAGGGAAAGGCGAGCAGGAAAGCCGCGGTCAGCCAGTCGCCGGGCACTGTGCGTCGGGAATCAATCGTAACTGCTGTGGGCATCGCTACACTGCTGTTGTATGTAAGGGCGGATTGTTTGCACGTCGTCCCCGTATTGCGGCCTCTCACTACGCCGCTTTGTGGGGGCGGAGCGTGAAGCGGAACCGTCTATTGTACGCATAGATGTTCCTCGCTCGCTGCTTCTCCCTTGATCCGGGAGCACGCAGGTGATCACCAACGGCCCGATAAAAATCGGGAGCGAACGTAACGTGCGTAGTCTACAGTGCGCACGAGAAGGGGGGCGAATCACCCACTGGTACGACGAATCGCTGCGCCTCGCTCGCCGTTGGGCTACACTTCGCGCGCCGCGCATGTTTCCAGCCCTGCCATAGCCCCAGCCATGCTTCGTTCCCTTGCCGCCCTCCTGATATTCCAGTGTCTCGGCGAGAGCGTGTCCTACGTGTTCTCGCTTCCCGTTCCCGGTCCCGTGATCGGCATGCTCCTCCTGTTCGCCTTCGCGTTGATGCGGCCCGCTGCCGCCGAGGCCATCGAGCCGACGGCGCTCGAATTGCTGCGCCATCTCTCGTTGCTATTCATTCCGGCGGGCGTGGGCATCATGGTGTCGGCGAAGGCGGTGCGCGGCGAGGCGCTCGCCGTGATCGCGAGCCTCGTCGTGAGCACGACGCTCGGTATCGCGGTGACGGCGCTCGTCACGCGCGCACTGCTGCGTCGCCAGCGGCCGAACACAACCGCCGGGGAGGGCGCATCGTGAACAGCCACCTGCCGATCACGAAGCTCGACGCGATCTGGGTCTATCTCGCCGCCACGCCGCTGCTCGGCTTGACGGTGACGCTCGTCGCCTATCTCATCGCCATCAATATCTACGCGCGTGCCAGGCACAATCCGCTCGCAAACCCGGTGCTCATCGCCGTGGCGCTCGTTGTTGCGGCGCTCAAGATCACAGATACGCCGTACCGCACGTATTTCGAGGGCGCCCAATTCGTGCACTTCCTGCTCGGCCCGGCAACGGTCGCGCTCGCCCTCCCTCTTTATCGTCAGTGGGATAAGCTCAAACGCGGCGCGCTCCCGTTGCTCGGGGGCCTCGTTGCCGGCTCGCTCACGGCGATCGTGTCGGCGGTTGGTGTCGCGAAGCTCTTCGGCGCGTCACACCAGACCATCGCCTCGCTCGCGCCGAAGTCTGTCACCACACCGATCGCCATGGCCGTTGCCGACAAGATTGGCGGCATCCCGTCGCTCACGGCTGTGCTCGTGATTTCGACGGGCGTGTTCGGCGCGGTCACCGCGCGCTGGATTCTTAACGTAATTCGCGTGCGTGAGACCGAGGTCCGTGGCTTTGCGATCGGCGTGGCGTCACATGGAATCGGGACTGCAAGGGCGTTTCAGGTGAGCGAGGAAATGGGCGCGTTCTCGGGCCTCGGCATGGGGCTCAACGGCGTGTTCACGGCTTTCGTCGTGCCTGTTTTGCTCCCTGTGCTTCTACGGTGGCTCTAAGCGCGTTTCATCTTCATCCGCTGTGACGCTGCGATGCGAACTGGATTTGCACATCGAAAGTCAATGCCTCGCTCGTGACGAAGCGCGCCATACGTCGTTGTAGTGGAGAACAACGATGTGGCGGGGCGATGTTTGCAGGCAACCGCCGCGCACGCCTTTTCGCGCTGCGCTGCACGACGCCAACCGAGGGGATTGCCCAGCGCTGCGTGACAACTCGTGGTATGCCGCCGCGAAAGCAGATAAAGAAAGGATCCCGAAGCAATTGCCGGCGTGTCCAGTGGCACTTGTTTTCAGCCACCCGCGCAGCGGCACAACTCAACCTCAATCCATTTTTTCGTGCAGTGCAGAAACTTGACGTAAAGATGTTCTGAAATGTGTGGAACCCAACAGAATGCATGCGCGCTCTTGTTAAAATTCGCATGTGCAAAACGTATACTTCATCGACAATAAAACTTCATATAATTGGACATTGGTTGAGATGGTATTTGGTATTTGCGATGTGGGGACGCGTAAAAGATACGTTTTCGCAGATGTTCAGGCAGTTCATTTTTACCTCTAGCGCAGTGGCGGAAAAGAGCTAGAGCTAGCACGGACAAGGCCTTCAGGCCGGCAAGCCGAATCTGCTGTCGAAGGAATAGACCCCGATGCAATTTTTGGATGCATCAAAATAGATACGTTTTTCAGGTCCTCTAATCAACTTTAGAAAGACCACTTATCAAACTGAATCTAAAGAATTTTCCCGATCTGCTGGTCCACTGAAACCGGTGCAATGCCCGTTTCAATGTTGCATTTGAGAAACATACGGCGCGAGTGGAAACACTTACACAAAGTACCGTATCCCAATATCTGAAAATTTCCCTTTTAATTCAACGTCTTATGCGCGTGGCACCGCCTATGCAACTGGGGCGGCGGATTGGTGCACTTTGCCAACCCACCCCCCGGCTCAACAGGAGGTTCTTATGCGCAAGACAATACTAGCGTCCGCTGCGATCCTCGCCTTTGGCTTCAGCGGCTACGCAATGGCAAACCCATGCCAGGACGGCAGTACGTCCTGTAACCAGAAAACCGAAATCGGATCGAACTCGTCGAGCATTAGCGCGTCGTCAGCGCAGCAGAGCACCACAGGCAGTAACGCGAACGAAGGTAGTTACGCGGACGCATACAACACCAGCAAGGCTGTTGCGCTCAGCAAGCTTGACGGTGCAGTGTCCGGCGTCACGGTCTCCAACATCGGCAACGTCGCCCAGAATTGGGGCAACGCCAGCGGTGGCAAGGGCGGCCGTGGCGGTAGCGGCTACGGCTTGGGCGGCACGGGCGGCGCAGGCGGCTCCGGCTCCGGCGGCGATGGCGGCAGCGGTGGCAACGCGAGGAACGGCAGCGCGACCGCAGGTGCTGCGTCGAACGGGGGCTCCACGGCTGGCGATGGCTACGCTGCTACGGGCGCCAATGGCGGCGATGCCTACGCACATACCAAGGCTGGCTCGGCCGACTCTTCTGGTGGCAACGCATCAGGCAAAGGCGGCGGCGCACTTGCTGCATCGGTCGGTGTAGGTGGCGGCGCCAGCGGTCGCGGTTGGGGTGGCGGTTCGGGTTCGGGCTCGGGTACGGGTACTGGCGGTTCGGGTAGCTCATCAGCGAGCTCTGGCTCGGCTACCCTTGGCGCGAGCACGGCTTCGAACACAGGGGCAGGCTCCGGCGGCTCCGGCTCCGGCTCCGGCACGGCGCTCGGCAGCGGCACCGGCACCGGCACCGGTACTGGCGGCGCAGGCTCGGCAGGCGCGTCGACGGCTTCGGGCGGAGCAGGCTCGGGAACCGGCGGAGCAAGCTCGTCCACCGGCGGTGCGGGCGGCACGGCAACCGCCACCGCTGGCAACGGCGGCGCGGGCGGCTCGGCAGCTGGCGGCAACGCATCGAATGGCGGTTCGTCGACGATGGCTAGCAACGGCAGCGCAACCGCAGGCAGTGGCGCGGTCGGTGCAACGGGCACGGGCGGCGCGGGTGGCACCGGCAACGGTGGCACGGGCAACGGTGCAGTTGGCGGCGCAGGCGGCGCAGGCGGAGCCGTTTCAGTCGATGCGGGCTCGTTCAACATGTCGAACACCATGGGCAGTGCGGCGTCAGGCGCAGCAGGCATCACGGTGATGAGCCAGAACAGCGGTATGGCATCGCTGATCCAGCAGGCAGTGACCGTTCAAGCTAACCTGAACGTCGGCCACTAGGCGAAACGGAGCTTGTTGAAGTCGGTCGTGCGATTTGCCGTGGGGTGCGCAGTTGCGCCTCACGGCAGTCGTCCCGTCGTCATGCGGACGAGGTCAGCGCGCTTTCGTTGAAGCCCACGCTGCAAGCCGCATGACACAACACGCAGCTATCGAGCCTTCTGCGCCGGTTGCTTTGCGTCGCATAGAGGGCAAGGAGACAACCATGCAAGCGCAAAAACGGTTTGCGCAGCTGGTCATGCCTTTTGCGGTTGTGCTGTCTGGCCTGATCGCTCAGGCGGCCGCCGCCGAGTCGCTCGAATCGCAATCACTGCCTGTAGCCGTAAAAGCCGGTGAGACGAGTGCCGCACTTGTCGGCGCTACCACCGCAACGCAAGCCGCTGCGGATAGTTCCGCACCGGTTGCGCAAACGGCGCCGGCAACGTCCACGACGGACACGCAGCCTGCTCACGATGCGAGCTTTGGGGTTGCGTTGAATTCCGATCAGTTGGACGGCCTGCGAGGCGGCGATGCACTGGTCGGCCAGAATTTTTTGAACGGCACGGTTGCGGATAACGTTGCGAACCGTGTGGTGACGGGCTCGAATGCGATCAGCGACGGATCGTTCTCGAATTCGAGCGGATTGCCGACCGTCATCCAGAACACTGGTTCGAATGTGCTGATTCAGAACGCGACGGTGTTGAACGTGCGCTTCGGGAACTAGGCGATGAAACACGTTGCAGCGTATCTCGCGTTCGCGTTCAGCTGTTGCTTGCCGGCCGCTCACGCCGACCCCATCGACGTCACTGACCCGTCGGGCGGGTATTACTCGCTGCATGTGACGAGCCTGAAGGAAGCCCGCTTCAAGCGGACGATCAGGCAGCAATACGACTTCAGTTGCGGTTCGGCGGCAGTGGCAACACTGCTGACGTATCAATACGATTTTCCGGTGACCGAGCAGCAGGCGTTCGTCGAAATGTTCCAGAACGGCAATCAGGACAAGATTCGCCGGGAAGGTTTCTCGCTGCTCGATATCCGCAACTTCCTGATGTCGCGCGGCTTTGAAGCCGACGGCTTTGAAGTGCCGCTTGAAAAGCTCAGCGAAACGAACACGCCCGCGATCGTTCTGATCGTCGAACACGGCTACCACCACTTCGTCGTTATCAAGGGGCTGCGCAACGGCCGTGTGCTGGTCGGCGATCCGGCCACCGGCACGCGCGCGATGTCGCGGGAGAGTTTTGACGAAAAGTGGCAGGACCACATCGTGTTCGTCATTCACAACAAGCGTCAAATGGCGAGCTTCAACGATGCACGAGACTGGCATGTCGCACCGGACGCGCCGCTTTATACCGGCATTCCGCATGACAGCCTGTTCAACGTGGTCGTACCGAAACTCGGTCCAGGTCAATTCTGAGGCTAGCGATGAAATCCGGACACCTGAAACTGGCCGGCGCTGTCACAGTGTTATGTAGCAGCATGTCTTCGTTCGATACAGGCGCGGCCATAGGCGATTCGCCGGCAATCGCGACCGGTCTGGTCATGACGACGCAGGGCGCGCCGCAAGACGCGGCGTATGCGACAGATGACGAGGTCGTGCCCCTGCAACACGTCGCGGCGATGGAGTCACGAGACGCACACGACGCGGTGCAGGCGGATGCGGCGGACGTCGCGACGCCCGCGCCTGAATCCCGGGCGGGTGATGCCGACCCGGCGTGGGCGTCCGCCGATCTCGTGGCGGTGAGCGAGAGCCGGCTGGACGACATGCGCGGCGGGTTCGACTTGCCATCCGGTCTGGTGGTGTCGTTCGGCATATCGCGTGCTGCGTTCGTGAACGGCAATCTTGTGGCGCAGACGAGCTTCAACATTCCGGATATCGCCAACATGACGGCTCAGCAGGCGCAGATGCTCGCGAGTGCGAACACCGGAGCGCTGGTGCAGGTCGGGCCACACAACTCCGTGCAACAAGGGGCGCTGCCCGGACTGACTGGTGCTGTGATCCAGAACTCGCTGAACAACCAGCAGATACAGGCGCTTACGACGATCAATGCGGGCGTGAACTCGCTTGGCGCGTTCAAGGCGATGAACTTCCTGTCCACGATGAATAGCGCGCTCGCCGGCGCGGTACGTCCTCGCTAGTCGCGGTAGCGCATCGTCGTCGCTGCGGCGTGAGTTTCAGGGCGGTTAGAAGGACATCGGCACGCGCAGCGTGAGCGTCAGGTCCGGTGTGTCGCGCGTGAGGCCGGCGCCGATCGAGAAGTTGAGCGTGGTCGTCGGCGACAGGCGGTACGAGTAGCCGATCAGCAGCGTGGCGAGCACGACGCGCACCGAGCCGGGCACGGTTTGGCCATTCTGCGAGGTCGGCAATACGATGCTCTGGTCGTAGCCGATACTGACCGACGCCTTCTCGTTCAACGAGAGGCCCATGCCGATATTGAATCCCCAGATATCGCCCGGCTGAATCTTGCCAAGCGCCTCCGTCACACCGTTGAGCAGCGTGAGACTCTCGTCCTTCCCGAAGCTGTGCAGGTAGCTGAAGTTGCCAAAGAACACGACAGGGTCCGTCGGGAACAGCCACGTGAGGCCTGGCTGGATCGCGAGGAAACCCGAGCCGGTCGGTTGCTGCAGCGGCAGGCCCGTGTTGGCTGTCGTGCTTGCCACGCACGACACCACGCAATCGGTCACGACGTCGAACGGGCTCTTGCCCGTCGCGGTCTTGAAGCGCAGCCAGCCAACATAGTAGAACTTGTCCGGACCGCCTTGATTGAACTGATAGCGCAACGTCATTTCGACGTCGCCAATGTCGTGGCCGCTACTGCTGATCGTGGTGTTTGCCGCGGTGCCAACGAAGGGCTCGCGCGCGACAACATCGTTCCACTGGTACACGTACGGCACGCGGACTTCGAACTCCATCCGGTTCGTAATCCCGTAGCGGAAAGCGACGCCGCCGGTCAGCGTCGTTGTCTTCACCTCGTTCACGTTGATGAGCCCGATCAGAAGCGCCGGAATGATCGTGTAGCCAACGAGTGAGATCTGGTTTTCCGACGCGTAGCCGAACTGGAAGTACGGCTCGACGACGAACGTATGGCGTGGCGTGAGCACGCCGGGCTGATCGAAGATCGGCGCGACGGCAGGCGGGCGCGTGTCCGCGACGGGGGCCTGGCCGACCGGCGTGGATGGCGTACCTTGCTGGGCCGAGTTGCCGGCATTGGCGCCTGCGTTCTGGTCTGCTTGGGTGGCGCCGCCGGATTGCGCGCTCGCGGGTGCGCCTGCCTGCGCAGCTTGATCCGCCTGCACTGCCTGCACGGCGGCAGTCGCGCCACCTGTTGCCGCGGCTCCCACGGGCAAGCCGTTTACGTCGGTGCCACCTGCAGCGCGCCTCGTGTCAAGCTGGCTAGCATTCAGTCTACGGCTGAGTTGCTGAAAGTTCGCCTCTTCGTCCGCGAGTTTGCGCTTGAGCGCCTCGAGTTCCTTCAGGCGCTGATCGACTTCGTTGCGTAGTGCTTTTATGTTCGCCTGGTCAGTCTCCGCGGCCTGTGTTTCAAGCGACTGCCCGTGCGTTTCGACGCTGAATGCCAGCAGCGCCGCGTAACTGATAGCGCGTATGTGTCGAAATCGCATGCACTTCATGGGTTTCTCCATGGCAGGCTTGCAGTTCTACTTCTATGAACTTCGACAAAAGACCGACACCGACGACCCGTCACCCTATGCCGCAATGCAGCGCCTTCGATGAGCGCTTGACCTTGCGCGCGAATGCATCGGCAAATACTCCGAGATTCGCCATCAGCACCAGGATGCGGTCGTGCCATTCATTGCTATGACAGATCCATACAGACTAGTGCAGGAGCGATTCAATTTCCAGCATCGGCGCTACTGTGAAGTGTCTGCGATTCTCACGATTGCGAAGCCACCTTCACTGGTCGCCATCGTGTCCAGGTACCTCTTCGGCCAGTTGCTCCTGTATGCGCGCACGAGTTCTCGTATGGCTCGCGAACTTCATGCGCATGATGTTTTCGAACCCATGCGAAGAATACAACTTCAATGATGTGCGCGTCCGTGCGCTTGATCGCATCCGCATCCCGCACGCAGAACATGAACAGAACGCGTCGAGTTCGACGATGCGTCTGGCGGGTCGCTCGGGGGGGTATCCGGTTGGATCGGTCGCCGCTGATATGGCGTGTCTGTGCGGCTTCGCACACTGCAGTGCACTGGATGTCACGCCGCGAGGCAGCCCGGAGCCGCTACCTATCGTATACGCGTAGGGCTTCGCTTCCGGCGCCACGCTCGCTGGCGGTCTACTGAACTGAATCTTGTAGGCATCCTGATTGTGGTCGTCCGGCGCAAACTTGACTTTGCGCTATTGGAGAAAGACTGGGCTGGCGAACGTCCTCAGAAATGAGCGATCGCTAACCCCGCTACTCGGGCACAACGACAAGACATCGCATGAGTGCTTTGTCTCGCTATGTGCCGCGCGCGAACAACGCGCGCTTCATCTTCTGCAGAGCGCGGTACGGCGTCACGAAGTGCAGCAGGCTTTTCGCCACGCCCGCCCAATCGCGCCAGTTGAGCGCATTCAGGTAGCGCAGCTGCAGACGCAGCGTGGAGACGATCTGCCGCCGACGCTTCGTCGCGCTAATGCCGCCTTCGTTCAATTCGTAGTACAGCCCAAGCTCCGGCAGGTTCGCGCACTCGTAACGATCCATCAGTCGCAGGAACAGGTCGAGGTCTTCAGCGGCCGGATATTGCACACGATAGTTGCCCACGGCGAGCACGGCATCGATACTCAGCATGACCGAAGGATGCACGAGCGGCGAGCGCAACAGGCGCGTGCGGCGTAGCGCGCGCGCATCAGCGCTCGGGCGCAGCATGAAAAGCGGCTTGCCAGCGCGATCGACCACCTGGGTCCATGTACCGAGCGCCGCGAGCGCGGGCTCGGCCTGCATGCGCTCGCGTTGCTTTGCGAGGCGCAGGGGCGCGGCGAGATCGCCCGCGTCGATCCGCGCCGCGTAGCGAAAACCGCGCGCCGCAAGTGCTTCAATGCCGGCCTGCAAGGCGCGCTCGATGCCGCCGTTCTTCGCCATGCGCAAGACTTCTACGCACATGCCCGGTACCTCGGGTGCGACGATAGGTGGCGTGCTGCCATCGTCGACGACGAGCGCGTAAATCGTTGCGTTCTCATCGAACGAAGCGAGCGTGCGCGCAACGTCGTCCTGGCCGTTGTACGCGGGCATGAGCACGGCGACGTCGGCGAGGGCGCCCTCGCGTGCGTCGCTCGCTGGGAGCGCGGCGGAATTCATCATGAAGCGAGCTTGAAGCGGATGTAATAGAGATTCACGCAGGCCGCTGCGAGATAGCCCGCCGCGAGACCGCACAGCGCGCCGTACGAACCGAGCCGCGGGATTGCGACGAGATTCACGGCAAACGCCACGGCGAGCGCGAGCAGCCATTTGGCGAGCAGCACGAACTTCGCCTGATATTTGAGCACGACGAGGTTGCCGATGGCTTCGAGTCCCGCCGGCACGGAAAGCCACACGGCCCAGCGGAAGATGCCGATCGCACCTTCGTAGTCAGGCCCGAACACGCGGCCGATAATGAAGCCCGCGAGCGCGTCGAGCACGAGCGCGCCCGCCACCATCAGCACCGCCGTCATCGCCAGGAGACGCACGAGGTTGCGCCGCAGTTGCGCGGTCTGCTGCACGCGGTACACGAAGGCCGGCGCGATGGTTTGCGAGAGCATGAGCGCGAGCGTGATCCAGTTCTCGTTGAGCTGCTGGGCGGCGGAGTAGCGGCCGAGATCGGCGAACGAGATCGTGCGCTCGAGCATCAAACGGTCGAGCTTCAAGAACAGGTACATGCAGATCAGGCCGAGCCAGAACACCGTGCCCGCGCTCGCGAAATGCTTGAACAGCGCGCGGTCCACGTGCCAGCCGAGCTTGCCGCCGTGGTGGCGCCGGAAGTAGAGCACGAGTGCCGCGCCGATCGCCGCCGATTCGAGCGCCCAGAGCCAGCCGAAGGTGGCGGGCGCGAACGCCGCGCGCGCGAGCAGGTAGACGAGCAGGGCCTTGATCACGGCCGTCGTCATGCTCGCGAGCAATTGCGGCTTGCTGTACGTCATGCTCTGCAGCCACGCGTTGATCACGCCCACGAACGGCTCGCGAAACAGCATCGTCACGGCGAGCCCGGCGAGCATGGCGCCGACGAGCGGATCGGTCACGCCGAGCGCAATGCCCGCCCACGTGACGAGCAGCGCCGCCGCCGACACGCCGATGCGCAGCGCGAACGCGCTGCCCAGCACGGTGCCGAGCTGCCCCGGAGGTTTGTTGACGATGGTGGGCACGAGAATCTCGGCGCCGCACACCCAGGTGATGGGCGCGAGCACGAGCAAAAGCGTGTTGGCGTATTGCCACTTGCCGAATACGTCAGGGCCGAAGTAGCGTGCGAGCACGCCGCTGATGACGATGGCCACCGCGATCTGCGTGACGCGCTCGAGGCCGAGCCACACGATGTTTGCCAACGCACGGGCGACGTCGGGGTTGCCAAAGCGCTTGAGGCTCAACATTGGGCCTCGCCACGGCGGGAGGCGCTAAAAAGGGGGCAGGTACGCGGCATGCGCGATTTCTCCGCCATTTTTGACGAATATTTTGGCGATAAAAGGTGACGGCGAAGCATTAAAATGGGTGCATACCACTGCCGAAAAACGGCAATTATAGTTTGTAACGGATCCCACTTTTCGTAACGCCAGAGGCTTTCAGCTGCCTGTCCGTGTTACGAATAGACCCGAATCCCCATCTGGACGTGAGCCCAACATGATTTCGAAATCGATTTTCAAGGCATATGACATTCGCGGCGTGATCGGCAAGACGCTCGACACCGACACCGCGCGCGCCATCGGCCGTGCCTTCGGCAGCGAAGTGCGTGCGCAGGGCGGCGACGCCGTGGTGATCGCGCGCGATGGCCGGCTCTCGGGTCCCGATCTCTCGCGAGCGCTGGCCGACGGCCTGTGTGATGCCGGCGTGGACGTGGTCGATGTCGGCATGGTGCCCACGCCCGTGGGCTACTTCGCCGCGAGCGTGCCGCTCAAGCTGGTGGGCGGCGAGCGCAACGTGGACTCCTGCATCGTCGTGACGGGCAGCCACAATCCGCCCGACTACAACGGCTTCAAGATGGTCCTGCGCGGCAAGGCGATTTACGGCGACCAGATCCTCGCGCTTTACGACCGCATCGTTGCAGAGCGTTTCGACGCGGGCGAGGGCAGCTACACGAAGTACGACATCGCCGATGAATATGTGGCGCGCATCGTGAGCGACGTGAAGCTCGCGCGTCCGCTGAAGATCGTCGTCGACACCGGCAATGGCGTGGCAGGGGAGCTTGCGCCGCGTCTGTTCAAGGCGATGGGCTGTGAGCTGGTCGAGCTGTTCACGCAAATCGACGGCAACTTCCCGAACCACCATCCGGACCCGGCGCACCCCGAGAATCTGCAGGACGTGATCCGCGCGCTCAAGGAAACGAATGCGGAAATCGGCTTCGCGTTCGACGGCGACGGCGACCGCCTGGGCGTCGTGACCAAGGACGGCCAGATCATCTACCCCGATCGCCAGCTCATGCTGTTCGCCGAGGAAGTGCTCTCGCGCAATCCGGGCAAGCAGATCATCTACGACGTGAAGTGCACGCGCAATCTCGCGAAGTGGGTGAAGGCCAAGGGCGGCGAGCCGCTCATGTGGAAAACGGGCCACTCGCTCGTAAAGGCGAAGCTGCGCGAAACCGGCGCGCCGCTCGCGGGTGAAATGAGCGGCCACGTGTTCTTCAAGGACCGCTGGTACGGTTTCGACGACGGCCTGTACACGGGCGCGCGTCTGCTCGAAATCCTCTCGCGCGTGGCCGATCCGAGCAAGCTGCTCAACGAGCTGCCGAACTCGCACGCCACGCCAGAGCTGCAACTGAAGCTCGAGGAAGGCGAGAACTTCGAGCTGATCGCGAAGCTGCAGAAGAACGCGAAGTTCACGGGCGCCGACGAGGTCATCACCATCGACGGTCTGCGTGTGGAATATCCAGACGGCTTCGGTCTTGCCCGCTCGTCGAATACCACGCCCGTGGTCGTGATGCGCTTCGAGGCCGACAACGATGCCGCGCTTGCGCGCATCCAGGCTGACTTCAAGCGCGTGATTCTCGCCGAGAAGCCGGACGCGAAGCTGCCGTTCTGACGAAGCCGGCCGCGCAGCCGCCGGCACGTACACAGCGAGCCCGCACACGATCGTTTCAACGGCCGTGTGCGGGCTCGCTAACGTTTACGTGCTCATTGATCCTGTCGCGCGGCAAGCTGTTCCTCCATACTTGGCGATACAAGCTATCGCGAGGCACGACCAGTACGAGATGCGCCGCCAGACCTAAGGGTGGGGCGTCGCGGTCTTCCGGCCCGAGCGTCGCGCATGTCAAGGAGGGCCGGGGGATGCCGCGTGTCGTCAAATTCGGAATCGCTGGATTCGTTGCGATCGGCGATCGCGCTTCGATTGCCCGGGTCGAATGCAGCGGGCTCGGGCCTCAATTCTGGACTAACTGGCTGCTAACCCTTGCGGCTGTCGTCCGTAGCGTTGTTCTGTCTTGCGCTTTGCCCGCCCGATGGGCGTATCAGGCGGCATGATGAGGCGCGACGACTCCCTCCATTGCGATTCCCGGCCATTGCACGTCCCACCTGGCTGGCTCGACGCGCAGCGTATCCGTGTCTACGCAGCCTTCGTGCTGCTTGTGAATATTGGCTACTTTGCGCTGCGGATATGGTTTGGATGCATCGACCGGATACCCAACGTCAGCCCGCCCGGATGGGATTTCGCCGTATTCTGGAGCGCCTCCTGGCTCGCGCTGCACGGGCCGGCAGCTAGCGTGTTCGACACGGCCCTCGTCGAGCGGATTGCGCTACCGCTGCAGAACATGCTGCCGACGCCGTTTGTTACGCCGTGGACCTATCCGCCCACTTTTTTGCTGGTCATGCTTCCGGCTGCGTTGTTGCCTTTTCCCGTCTCGTGTTTCGTGTACGTTTCGGCGGGGATTGCCTTTGCATACCACGTGTGTGCGCGGATCCTGCCAACCGTGCGGCACCCGGGATGGTGGCTACCGGTTGTCGCCTTTCCTGCAATCTGGGTCGCGGCGGGCGCCGGGCAGAACTCATTTTTGACTTTTGGGCTCATGGGGCTTGGACTCGTTGCCCTTGACAGGCGACCGTGGCTCGCAGGCATTCTCTTTGGACTGCTGGCCATCAAGCCGCAACTGGGGCTCGTCATTCCCCTTGCGTTGCTGTTCGGCAGGCATTGGCGCGCCTTCGTGTCGGCGGCGCTGACTGTCGGCGTGTTCTGTGCGCTCACTGGACTCGTGCTCGGCTTCGACACGTTCGCCCGCTTTGCGCAGGCGTTGCCCGCCTTTAACCAATTCGTAGTCGAGTATTCGGACAGGTGGCCGCGCGGCATTTTGACGGTGTTCGGCGCCGCGCGCCATTTCGGCGTGGCCGTGCCGACCGCTTACGCCTTGCACGCGGTCGTGGCGGCGCTGGCCGCGAGCGCCGTTGCCTGGCTTTGGGCCACGCGCGCGGCTTTCGAGTTGCGCGCGTCCGCGCTCGTGCTCGCCACGCTGCTGGTGCCGACTTATCTCATGCCCTACGACTTGCTTTTACTCGGCTTGCCGTTGCTGTGGCTCATACGCGATGCTGCCCGCAACGGCTGGATTCGGGGCGATGGGGTCGCGATGGTGAGCGCATGGCTTTCGCCGCTTATCTTCTATACCCCGGGGAATTGGGCGGCCGGCGTTTATGTACCGGTCATCGTATTCGCATTGTTGATGGTCGTTGTGCGGCGCTGCATGGCGCAACAGGCAGCGCACGCTAGCGAGTGCGCCAGTATGGCCTTGGCGTGTGAACGGAGCGGATCGAACGTATGCGGTCGATAGACGACGCCCGTTCAGGGATTGTCTTGAGATCTCGTTTTGGGTCTGGTTTTGTCTGCCAGCGCATGGACCGAATTACGGCTGGCAGATATATGTGTAGGTACCGAGTTAGCCTCAAAATGACTTCATTTAGAGCTGGTGCACAGCCATGAGGCGTCAGAGGCGCATCGCGTGATTTCACGCTTGCGCTGTGAGTTACGGGGGACAACATGAGTCACTATCAATCGAGCACCGATGCCGCGGACACGCCGAGCGATTCGGGCGGACCTCTCGTCATGTTGGTGTTGGTGTATTGCGCGCCTTCGATCATTGCCTTCCATGGTATGCACCGTAAGCGACACGCCATCAAGAGGCTTAACATGCTGCTCGGATGGACGGTGTTCGGCTGGATTGTCGCTTTCCTGTGGGCGCTGACTTCAGTAAAGAAGGGCGGCACTGCAATGAGCGAATGCGCACGTGAAACGGCGCAAGTCGGCAAGGACGTGCAAACCGTGTTTCACTAGTTGAATGTTCGAGCTGAACTTCGCGACCGGACGCAGGTACGTCTCGGGTTTCGCGCACCCAGGGTGCCTCAAACGGCGCGGAACGCCTCTCGAAGTAGAGCGATAGGGGATTTTCGTGGCCACGTCAGGTACGAAACGAGAATGCCGATATTCGTTTCCACTCCGAAACGATCGCGGCAGGCCATGCACCGCGTTTGTGGCGGATTTCGCTTGAGTTCCACGTCTTACGCTGCGGCGATTGTGATTTATTTCGCGTAGTCGCGTGACGATTGCATGAGTATCAGAATGAGCCACGCTGGCGGCAGAAACGCAGCCCACGGGTGCATGGATGTCGTGTTGCAGATCATGAGAAACGACAGCAGGGGCGTGAACCATGCGAGCGTCACGATGGCGCGCTCGATAGCTGCAAGAGACGTAGACGGGTGCCGAGCGTTAGCGCGTGCACAAGCGTAGATAACAGCGAGAAGCAGCCACGCGAGGTCGTAGTACACGAGATAGGGCGGAACCAGCAATGTGGTGACGATGGCGGATGCCGCCAACAGGTTCCGGTTCGCACGGCGCGCCCAGACCATCGCGGTGGCCGCCACCGCCGAAAGCGCGACTCCCGTGTGCACGCCGTACGCCATGCCTGCGCCAACGCCCGCACTACGCAGGAACGCGAAGACAGTCGGCATGGCATGCCAGAGTCCGCCTGCATCGTGCTCCAGCGCGGCGTGCTGAAACCAGGCTGCGGTTTGGAAGAATTGGACCCACAGCGTCCAGCCAAACAGGGCTGCGCTTGCGGCGCAGAACAGGGCGGCTGTTGAAATCGCTGCGATACACGCTCGATAGTGGCGGCCGCACAGGAAGAGCAGCGGCAACAGTGTGCCCAGTTGAGGCTTGATGACGAGCATGCCCGCGCAGATACCTGCCCATACAGGCGCCGACTCCAGCATGCCGAGCGCAGCGGCGGCCAATCCGAGCGTCAGCAAGGAATTCTGGCCGTAGACCATCGTGACCCATATCCCGGGAAACGCGGCGACCGTTATCCATGGCAAAGCGCGCTTTCTCATCGCCGGCAGGCAGCCAATCAGGCAGGCCGCAATGCCGATACCCATGAAGAGTGCATACGATGCCGCGTAGGGCAGCAACGCCAGCGGATAGACGAGCAGATGAAAAGTCGGCGGATAGATCCAAGGGCCGAACATGTTTGCCAAAGGCGCGCCGGCTTGCAGGGACGCCTCGCAGGCGAGCAGCCGCTGTTGATCGAACGCCGCCGCTGCGCCGCTGTGCAGCGAGACGTCGGAGGCACACCAGAACACCCGGAAATCCGAGCCGGGCAGTGGGATGCCCGCTTGGTGCACTCCCCAATACGCGACCGCCCAGATTCCGATGAACACGGCCTGAACAATCAATAACGACGCGCTATACAGCGCAAGCCGCTCCCGGGTCAGCCACGTCTTGCGTCCAGCGGTGCCTCTCTCACGGTTGGCGTAGCCAGCCGTGCACGCTGCCGGGGCGTTTGCCTCGACAGCGGCTTTCGGATGGCGCATGGTCAGTGTCCGCTCGCGCGCAACCATGGCGGATCGCACCTGTGAACCCGCTCCAGGGCCTCGTGATGGCTGTGGGCGTCCTCATGTTCAACTGGCAGCGCGCCGGTCCGGGAGCGCGACTCGTAACGGCGGCGGACGAGATAAATGGGCCGCTCTTTCGATTCGTCATAAATGCGCCCGACGTATTCGCCGATGACACCGATACCGGCCAGCTGGATACCGCTCAAGAACAGCAAGACGGCAATCAGCGAAGCGTATCCGGGAACCGGATTGCCGAACAGCAACGTGCGGCAGACAATGATGCCCCCGTGACAAAACGCCAGCGCGGCTATCGCGCCGCCAATGTACGTCCAGCTGCGCAAGGGCACGGTACTGAAGCTCGTGATGCCTTCAAGAGCGAAATTCCACAAGCGCCAGCCCGAAAACTTGGTGGTGCCCGCGCTGCGTGGCGTGCGCTCATAATCGATCGTCACTGACTTGAATCCAACCCACGCAAAGAGTCCCTTCATGAACCGATGCCGTTCCGGAAGGCGGCTTAGCGCGCTAACCACCTTGCGATCCATGAGTCTGAAGTCACCCACGTTCTCAGGGATCTTCAACGGCGAAAGTGCGTTGTGCACGCGATAGAACAGCGCAGCGGTCGTGCGCTTGAGGAAGGAGTCGCAGGCACGGCTGGCGCGCCGGGCGAGCACGACTTCGGCGCCGTCGCGCCAACGCTGGATCATCTCGGGAATCAGCGAGGGGGGATCCTGCAGGTCCGCATCGATAACGACGACCGCGTCGCCGCGCGCTTCGTCGAGGCCCGCTGTCAGCGCTGCCTCCTTGCCGAAATTGCGCGTAAGGTCGATGACCTTGATGCGCGGTTCGCGCTGGCTCGCGAAGATCAGCCTCTCAAGCGTGGCGTCGCTGCTGCCGTCGTTGACGCAGACGATCTCGAAGCGGATTGACTCGATCGCCTCCATGGTCGCGACGATCTGCGAGAAGAACGCGCCAACACTGTCCTCCTCGTTATAGAACGGCGCAACGATAGAGATAAGGGGAGGCTCGAACGCGGCTGCAACGCGGCGCGCTTCCACACCGACAGGCATATTCATGATGTCTTCTCCCTTCTACAACGAGGCAGCGCTGTTGGTCATTGCCCGCGCTTTTCGCTCGCGCGCGATCTGCGCAATGAGCATCCAGAGCGTGGCAATCGAGATGAGCGGCGTGAACGGAATGTGCAGATGCGAAACGAGCGTGAGCCCGGCGACGGGAGCGAGCCAGAGTACGGCCAGCCATTCGCGCTGTCCGCGCTGAAAGCCGTGCTCTCTCGCGTGATAGACCACCCATGCGATCAGGATTCCATACCATGTCAGATCGTAGTCGTAGAGATACGGGCTCACGAGCATGCTGGCGCATACGAGCACGGCGGCGCGCAGCCCGAAGGCGCTGGGCCGTCCCCATGCGTAGCACACGGCCGCAGCGGCGCACAAAGCCGATAGCGCTTGCGCCGCGCCGGCGATGACGGTTGGCGCGTGAAGCAGCTTGAGGGCCGCGAACAGGGTGGGCACGCGAAACAGCAGCGCTCGGCCGCTCTCGACAAAGCTGTTGGCGAGGCCCATGTTATGAACGAACGCGACGAGCGTTGCGCCACCGAATGCCAGTACAGCGAGTACCAGCGAGATCGCCATGCCCGCGATCATCGCGCCCAGTGCACGCCACGAGCGCGAAGCCAGCAGCGCGAGGGGAATCAGCACGCACAACTGTGGCTTCATGGCGACGAGCGAAAAACATAGCCCTGCGAGTATCGGACGGCGGCGCAGCAGGACCAGTCCGAGCCCCACCAGCGAAGCCGTGAGCAATCCGTTCTGGCCGGCGGTCAGCACGAGCGCTGAACCCGGGAAGGCGATGGCGAGGAGCGCCGTGCGCGGGTGGGGAGCGATCGTCTTGACCACCGCGACGAACAAGGCGAGGGTGCCGAACAGGAAGATGGGTGCGGAAAGCGTGAACGGCAGCAACGCCAGCGGATAAAGAAATAGCAGAAACGTGGGCGGGTAGAGCCACGGAAGGGTACCGACGGGCCGGCCGGCGGCATATTCCTCGATGGGCTTCAGGATGCCAAAGTTATAGGCGTCCACCGCATGTCCTTGCAGGGCAAGATGCGAGGCGCTCCAGAACGGCAGGCAGTCTACGGCAAGCACGCTCAGCTGGGGATCCTTGAGCCAGACCAGGTGATACACGTAAGCGAGCGCCACGCCGAGATAGTAAGCAAGCGCGGCGAGCGGATAGATCCACAGGCGTTGGCCGCTCAACCAGTGAGAGACGTGCTGTCGAGTGCCGAGGGGCTGGGCTGGCTCGATCCTGGCCGTATCCATGTAATCGCGGTACGTTCTCTGGCTCATGGCGTGGTGCCTCGCTTAAAGGATGGGCTCGATGCGAGCGCGGCGCAGCAGCGCGAGCAACATGAGCAACAGGATCACAGGTCCGGTTTGCGGCAGTCTCAGGATCTGATTGATGAATTCGAAGATCGGCAGGAGCCAGACGAGGAGTAGCACGGGCTGCTCACCGGCCAGCCATCCGCGACGCAATCCGCTCGCGAGCAGGCCCGCACAAGAGAGTCCGACCCACGTTAGTTCGTAGTGCCAGACATAGGGCGTGACAATCAGCGTGGCGGTTGCGAGCGCGGCGGCGCGCAGGGCGCAATCGCGCGTCGTGCGCCAGATTTTCCACGCACCGCACGCGGCGATGATTCCAATCGCTGCATGCATCAGGCCTGCTGCGATCAGCGACGCGCCAAGCAGCCGCAGCGAAGCGAACACGGATGGCGAAGCGAGCCAGAAGCGGACGTCGTGCTCGAGGATCAGCTCACGCGCCATCGCGATGTTCCCGGCGAACTGCCGAAGCGAAGCGGTCCCGCAGAGCGCCACGCTGGCCAGGGAAAAGAGCGCGGCCGTCACGGCTGCACATCCGAACACTTTCCATGCCCGTGCCGCGATCAGAACAACGGGGAACAGGATGCCCAGTTGCGGTTTGATCACCAGCAGTCCGATGCAAATTCCGGCGATAACGGGGCGCCGTTCGGTCGACGCGACGGCAAACGCGGCGAGTGCCGCGGTAATCAGCGCGTTCTGCCCGAAGATGGCGCACACCATCACACACGGCATGGCGAGCACGACGTAGCGTGCCGCCGCAATGCCAAGCGGGCCGTGCGCGAGTCCGGAAACGCGAACCGTCGCGCAGACGAAAGCGGACACACTCGCGACCAGGAAGAAGCCGTAGGCAATCGGAAGCGGCAACAACGCGAGCGGTGCGACGAACAACAGGAAGGTGGGGGGGTAAAGCCAGGGAATAAACGCGCTTTTGGGCAAGCCGCCGGTTGCCGCGGCCACGATCCGGGAAAACGCCGAGTAATCGAAGACCGTGGAGGCTTGCCCGTGCAGGACTGCGTGACTGGCCGACCAGAACACGATCAGATCTGACCCCGGGCGCCAGCCGCGAGTCTCCGAAAAGCCGTGAGTCACGATTGCCCAGAGTGCCACGAAGCCGACACCGATGACGAGCATGGCGGTGCTGTAGGCAATGAGCCTTTCGCGCGAGAGCCAGGCGAACGCCGCCGAATGCAAGCGCGAGCGATTGCGCTCAAGTGGTCCCATTTTTGTAGTCCCCGTTGAATATTTTCTGTTGGCGGCGCTGCCGCCTATTTCTCGTTCCCCGTACGCACAGGAGCTGCGATGCGTGGCAGTCCCTGTGTGTTGCTCCGATTATTGTGAGGCGAGCGTGTCGGGAGCAATGGCGAGTGAGTCCGCGGCGTTCGCAAACGAACACTCTCGTGCTCGAGTCCAGCCTCGGTGAAACACTTCTGAAGTAAATGCACGTAGAAGAGCGTCGAATATGTTGTTCGTATTGAGTAACTACTAAATTTTCGCAGCGGCGTGCGTCGCCGGTTTTGGTATAAGCACATCCTTAACGATCGTCATCAAGGTGAAAAATGTAGTTGACATATCAACTGTAAATGAGAATTCATCTCATGTGATAAAGGTGGAAGCGTTTCCATATGTCAGGAAAAGAGTCGTAAATAAAGCCATAAAGTGAAAAACAAGTACGACATCGAGCAAGTGATGACGTTCGAAGATGGTCGGAAAGTAGTGGATAAAGCATGTTTACAGCCGATGCTTCATCGTCGAATTACGCGGGATGGGCCACATGTGGCGTGTCAATTTTGCCGATTTCGTGTAGTCCGCTGTAGGAAATTATTGCGGATGTGACCAACCGTACGTAGTTATCGATTCGTGGCGCGTAGAACTGCGTCCTGTGACTGCTGCACTGACCCAGTGACGTAGTCCACGCACCCTCAAAACCACATGGAACGGGGGTTAACCATGTACACATCCATCTGGAGATCAAAAATGCAAAAGATCATCGCTCAGGCAAAGGGCTTCGCTCGTGACGAAAACGGCATCACGGCGCTCGAGTACGGAATGCTCGCTGGTTTGATCACGGTGCTGATCATCGCAAGCGTGGCATCGATCGGGTCGACGCTGAAAAACGTGTTTTCCGACGTTGCTAACGCGATCTGACCGTTGCGTGGGCGAGTGGGTCTGCAACACGAGCCACACTCGCCCGCTGATAGTCAGTCATGCCAGGTTTATGGGTTGGAAGAGGTGGGGCTGAAACCAGACTCAGACTTCACCCGGATCGGGGCCAACCAGAATCCTTTGTAACTGGAGACCAAAATGCAAAAGTTCATCGCTCAAGCAAAGACCTTCGCACGTGACGAAAACGGCATCACGGCACTCGAATACGGGATGCTCGCCGGTCTGATCACGGTGCTGATCATCGCAAGCGTGGCATCGATCGGCTCGACGCTGAAGAACGTCTTCTCCGACGTCGCTAACGCGATCTGACCGCTATGCGGGCGAGTGCATAGGCAACGCAAACCGCATTCGCCCCATACCTCACTTCTCACTGGAGACCAGACATGCAAAAGATCATCGCTCAGGCCAAGCACTTCGTTCGTGACGAAAACGGCATAACAGCGCTCGAGTACGGGATGCTCGCGGCCCTGATCACGGTGCTGATCATGGCCAGCATCGCTTCAATCGGATCGACGCTTCAAAACGTCTTTTCCGACATCGTCAATACGCTCTAACCCGAGCGCTGGCGAGCGAGGTTGGTCATGGCAAAGCAGGTCTAACCCGGGAGCGCACAAATGGAATTCACGATGCTTTCTGTCTCCTTGCCGCCGCAGCCGGTTCCGCTGTGTGTGATCGCGTTGGCGATTCTTGCGGCCAGCACGGACATCGTTAGCCGCCGGATTCCGAACCTGCTGATCGTGGTCGGTCTTGTCTCGGCGCTCGCGGTGCAGATCGCGCTGCGCGGAGTCGTTCCGGGCTGCGCGATCTGGCTGGGTGGCGCGGCGACCGGATTCGCGCTTCTGCTGCCGTTCTATGTGCTTCGCGGCATGGCGGCCGGCGACGTCAAGTTGCTGATGATGCTGGGTGCGTGGCTCGGAGCGGCGGCGACCGTCGATATCGCAGTGAACACTTTCATCATCGGCGGGGTATGGTCGTTAGGGATTGCCCTGATGCGGGGACAACTGGGCCGCCTGACGGGAAATGTTGCAGCGTTGCTTGCGGGAGCGGGCCGCGCCGCGCGCATGGCGGGCGTATCGCCAGGTACGGTACGCGAATCGGTCGGATCGATTCCGTATGGTGTCGCGATCGCCGGGGGAACCGTTGCAGCGCTATTCACGATGGTGAGCTAAAGCGCTGGCCGGTGCCCGCGGGACAAGGGCCGAATTGTCGGTTCGTTGGTTACTAATGTTATGGAATGCTTACGGGGGATGTCATGAAAAACAGCCGCGCGTTTGTCATGCTCGCGATTGCTCTGCTGGCCGGACTGGCCGCAGTGGTGTTCGCTTCCAAATGGTTGCTTCAAACGTCGTCGGGGGCCACGGTGCCGGTTGCCGTCGCATCGGACGACATCAATCTCGGTCAGCCGATCAATGAAACGATGATCCGAACGGTCAGCTGGCCAAAGGACAGTCTCCCGCCTGGAACCTTCGCACTACCAAAGGATCTCGACGGGCGGGTGGTGCGCGCAAGCCTCACGCGCGGCGAGCCGGTGCTCGAGTCGAAGCTCGCGCCCGTGGGTACGAAAGGCGGGCTATCGGCGGTGATTGGCGACGGACATCGCGCGATCACGGTCCGCGTGAACGACGTCGTCGGCGTCGCGGGCTTCGCGTTGCCGGGCAACTACGTCGACGTAATCGTCAACACGCAGGAGCCGGAGAAAAAAGCCGATACGCAGCAGCAGAGCATCTCGAAGATCGTGCTCGAAAAAATTCTGGTGCTGGCGGTTGCGCAGCAGGTCAATCGCGACGATACCGCACCCAAGGTTGTGAACGCGGTGACCCTGGAGGTGACGCCCGAGCAGGCGGAGAAGCTCGATCTGGCGCGCAGCGTGGGCACGCTCTCGCTCGTCCTGCGCAACCAGGTGGACGACAACAAGCTCATGACCGACGGCGCGACCAAACAGACTTTGCTGGGTGGCCCGCTGCCGCCACCCGTGCCGCTGCCCGAGCCGGCGCACCCGGTGCGTGTGAAGTACGCCGAGCGTGCGCCAGTCAAGCGTAACTGTATCGGCGTGCTTTCGGGCGTGACCGGCAGTCAGGAGTGTTTCTGAAAGAAAGCAGGACGGCTGCCTGAATCCGGCGATGACCATCCGGGTAGAGGGCGAGTGAGCGGTAAAGCCGCCATTAAAACGCAGGTAAGTACGGGGTATAACGATATGGATACCAAAGTAAACGTGGGGTCCACGGGGGCCCGCAACGGCGTTCGTCCGTGGCGTGTCGCAACGCTTGCCTGGGTTTGCGCCGGGTTGATGACTTCGACTCCGGGCTGGGCACAGCAGTCGAACGGCAACGCAGGGCAGGAGAAGCCGGCCGCAAGCGCTGCGGTTCCCATGGGCAAGGGTCCCATGCAGATGACCATCAGCATGGGGCCGCAGCAAGGCAGCAGCGCGCCGCCCAAAGCCGTGGCCGGACCGCTGCGCGGACCGAACTGCGTCGGGGCCATTCGCAACGAAAGCAACGTAGTCGTGCCACTTGGCAAGTCGACGCTCGTACCGATCGACGAACCCGTGCGCAACCGCACGCTCGGCAATCCGGAGGTCGCCCAGGCGACCATGGTGTCGCCGCAAACCCTCTACATCGTCGGCCAGGCGGTCGGGACGACCAACATGATCGTCCAGGGCAAGAGCGGCGCATGCCAGGTGATCGATGTGATCGTGAGCGCCGACTCCGGCGGCCTTCAGGCGGCACTTGCGCAGCTGATGCCGCAAGAGCGTGACATCCGCGTTTCGACGGCGGCCGACAACATCGTGCTCGCCGGCCATGTGTCGAGCGCGCAGGCCGCCCAGCAGGCCGCGGAAATCGCCCAGGTGTTCGGCGTGAGCGGTCAGAGCAACAACGGCGCGCACACGGGCGGCGTGATCAACATGTTGAGCGTCGACTCGCCGCAGCAGGTCATGCTCGAAGTGAAGGTCGCCGAAGTCGACAAGACGCTGATCGACCAGCTCGGCTCAGCCGTCAATATCCAGGGCGGCTTCGGCTCCTGGACGGGGGCGCTGGTGAGCAATCTGCTCGCTGGCGTGTCGAGCGCATTCGGCTTCTCGAAGGCGAACAACAATCCGCTCAAGTTCGCCATCGACGCGCAGAAAACCGACAACCTCGTGAAGATCCTGGCCGAGCCTAACCTCGTCACCATCAGCGGTCAGGAAGCCACCTTCCTCGCCGGCGGCAAAATCTTCATCCCTGTGCCGCAAAGCGGCGGCGGCACGTCCGCCACGGCGATCACGCTGCAGGAAGAGGAGTTCGGCGTGGGGCTCAAGTTCACGCCTACGGTGCTCAACGGCGGGCGCATCAACCTGAAGGTGGCGCCGGAGGTCTCGGAACTGTCGCCCACGGGCGTCACGCTCAGCGCGTCGAACGTCAGCGGCGTGAGCATCCTGCCGCTCATCACGACGCGCCGCGCTTCCACCACGGTCCAGATGCACGATGGCGAATCGTTCGCGATCGGTGGGCTCATCAGCAACAACATTACCGGCTCACTGAAGGCCGTGCCGGGCCTCGGTGAGGTGCCGGTACTGGGCGCGTTGCTCAGGAGCACGTCGTTCCAGCAGGACCGCTCGGAGCTGATCTTCATCGTCACGCCGCACCTCGTGAAGCCGGTGGCGGATATCGCGCAACTCCAGATGCCCACGGACAGCTTCTCGCCGGTCCACGAAGCCGACGTGTACGCAACGGGCAACATGGAAGGCCGCGCCCAGCGCAACCAGGGTCGTTTTGCGCCGCCCGCGCCCGCTGGCACGCAGGCCGTACCGGGTGAGCCCGCACCTGGCTCGACGCCGCCGGTCCCGGCCGCACCGCAAACGCCGGCTGCGCTGCCCGCGCCGCAGGTCTCTTCCAGGCGCGAGGAATCGCCGCTGCCGGCAGCGCCGCCTGCTGAAGCGCTGGCGCAATCCGTACCCACGCAGCAGGTCGCTGCACAGGCCCTCGTGCCTTCGCCAGGCGACGACAGCGCGGCACGTGCGCAGCGAATCGAGCGCGAGGCGGCACGCATCGCCTCGAACGAAACTACCGCTCATTGACCAGGCGATCAGGAGGCCAAAATGAAACTCGAAAACTTTGCATTCGTTCGCCGGTTCCTGCTGATCGCGCCGCTCGGCGCAGCGCTCGGTGGCTGCATGACCAGCACGCCGATCTGGGACGCGCACTTCGGGCAAGCCGTGCGCCACTCGATGCAGGCGCAAATCATCGACCCGGACGCGGGCCAGCACGCATCGCAGCCGGGTGTGGACGGCAAGTCGGCGGCATCGGCGATGGACAACTACGACAAGTCGTTCCAGCATCCGACGGCATCTGCGAACCCCTACACGATAGGCGTGAGCGGTGGCGGCGGTAGCCAGTAAGCGGTGTGCATCGGCCAGAGAACGGAACAACAGCGGGGACATACGATCATGATCGACATACTCATTACCTCGACGGACGCGGAGCGGCTTGCGCAGATCATGCGCACGATCGCGGGATGCGGCCCGTACCGCACGACGCGTAGCGTAGGCACACCGTTCGATCTCGTCGAGCGCGGCGACACGCTCGACGCGTTCGATGTCCTGATCGTCGACGCGCGAGGGCTGCAGGAGGCACAGTTGCCTTCCGTGAGCGAGCTGTGCCGTCGTTGCGAACGGCTCACGTGCATTCTGCTGACTCCCGATGCGTCGCCAGACGAACTCATCGCGGCAATGCGCGCGGGCTTTCGCGACGTCGTCACTGGGCAGCCTGACGGCCGCACGATAGGCGAGGCGCTGCAGCGCGCAATCGGCCAGCGTGCGCACGGGAGCGCGCGTACGTCGCGCATCGTCTCGTTCATGTCGTGCAAGGGCGGCGTGGGAACGAGCTTCATCGCGGCGAACGTCGCGCATATCGTCTCCCAGTCGCACGACCGTCGCGTGCTGCTGATCGACCTGAACCAGCTCTACGCGGACGCGGCGTTTCTCGTGACAGCGGAGACGCCGCCCTCGACGCTGCCGCAGTTGTGCGCCGAAGTCGACCGCATGGACGTGGCGCTTTTTGAAGCGAGTGTGATGCACGCCGCCGGGAACTTCGACATCCTGGCGGGCGCGGGCGATCCGATCAAGGCGGGCGAGATGCGCCAGGACAGGCTCGAATGGGTGCTCGGCGTTGCCGCGCCCCGTTACGACTGCGTGATCCTCGATCTCGGCCAGACGATCAATCCGCTTTCCATGCTCGCGCTCGATCGCAGTGACGAGATCCACATCGTCTTGCAGGCGAGCATGCCGCATCTTCAGGCGGGACGCCGGCTACAGGAGATATTGCAGTCGCTCGGTTACGGGCCGGAGCGCATGCGACTGCTTCTGAACCGGCAGACGCGTCACGGCGAGCGCGTGCGCGAGGCCGCCGACGCCGTGCTCGCCATGAAGCCGTTCCTCGTCATTCCCGACGATACGCGCGCCGTTGCCGAAGCGGTCAATCAGGGGGTGCCGATTGCCGTGGCAGCGCCCGGCAGCGCTGTGACGCGCAGCCTGCGTACGCTGGCGTCCAGCGTTGCGCTCCCGAACGCGACAGGCGCGAGCACGCGAGGCAAGGGCGAATCCCTGTTCGCGCGCATGCTCGGCCGCCAGGCGCCAGCCAAACTCGGTTTGATGTAAAGGAGAAAGGTCATGTCCCTTCGCGAGCAGATCTTTGCACAGCGCCTCGAGCCGACGATCGTCGAGCGCACCGATACGGGCGGCGCGGCCGCCCTGGCCTCCGCGCCGCCGTCCCGGGCGAAGACCGAGGCGTACCAGAAGCTGAAGTACGACACGCATCATGCGGTGCTCGAACGCGTGGAACTCGAGCGTCTCTCACGCATGCCCCAGGAGCAGATCCGTAGCGAAATCAACGCGCTCGTGGGCCGCATCCTCGAAGAGCAGAAGGCGCTTGCGAACGACCTCGAGCGCAAGCAGCTGGCCGTCGACGTGTACGACGAGATGTTCGGCTTCGGTCCGCTCGAGCCGTTGCTGCGCGACCCCACTGTCTCGGACATTCTCGTGAACACGTGGTGCCAGACTTACGTGGAGCGCCGCGGCAAGCTCGAACTCACCGACGTCAACTTCTACGACGACGCCCATCTCATGAAGGTGATCGAGAAGATCGTCTCGCGGGTGGGGCGGCGTATCGATGAATCGAGCCCGATGGTGGACGCGCGCCTGCCCGATGGCTCGCGCGTGAACGCCATCATCCCGCCTTCGGCTGTCGACGGGCCGCTCGTGTCGATCCGGCGCTTTGCGGTCAAGCCGCTGCTGGTCTCGGATCTGATCGAGCTGCAAACGCTCACGCCGCCCATGGCCCAGGTGCTCGAGGGCCTCGCGCGCGCCAAGGTCAACATTCTCGTTTCGGGCGGCACCGGCAGCGGCAAGACGACCATGCTCAACGTGCTCTCGGGCTTCATTCCGAACGACGAACGCATCGTGACGATCGAGGACGCGGCCGAACTTCAACTGCGCCAGGATCACGTGCTGCGCCTGGAGACGCGTCCGCCGAACATCGAAGGCAAAGGCGAGATCACCCAGCGCGCGCTCGTTCGCAACGCGCTGCGTATGCGCCCGGACCGCATCATCCTCGGCGAAGTGCGCGGCGCGGAAGCGCTCGACATGCTCAACGCGATGAACACCGGCCACGAAGGCTCGCTCGCGACGATCCACGCCAACACGCCGCGCGATGCGCTCACACGCCTCGAAAACATGATCAGCCTCGGCGGCCTCGCGTTGCCGCCGCGCACGATGCGCCATCAGATCTCGTCTGCGATCTCGGTGGTCGTGCAGGCCGCACGCCTGACCGATGGCCGCCGCAAGATCGTGAGCATTTCGGAGCTGACCGGCATGGAAGGCGACATCATCAACATGCAGGAAATCTTTACGTTCAAGCGCACCGGCATGGATTCGAACGGCAACGTGCGTGGCCATTTTTGTGCGACCGGTGTGCGGCCGAAATTCTGCGAGCGGTTCGCGGCGTTTGGCGTGAACCTGCCGGAGCAGATTTTCGATCCGGGCCGACGCTACGACACGGTCTGATATTCACGACGTTCATCCGGGGGAGCATGGCATGAGTACAACCTTCATTCTGGCAATCCTGCTGCTCTTCGTAGCCGTGGTGCTTGCCAGCCAGGGCGCGTGGGAATGGTGGAACAGCCGGCACGGCGCCGTTGCGCGCCGCCTCGAGTCGCGCATCGAGGCCGTGGCGACGGGCGGACTGGGGCGCAAGGAGGCGATGTCGATCCTCAAGGCGCGCAAGCTCGACGGGTCGAAGTTGGTCGATCGCATGCTGCTGCTCACGCCGGGCATTCGCTCGTTCGAGGCGTGGGTGCAGCAGTCGGGCATCAGCTGGACGGCTTCACGCGTTATCGCAATGTGCGCGCTCATGCCGGTTCTCGCGACCGTAGCGGCGATGTTCATCCATGTACCGCTCGTCATGCTGGCGTCGGGTGCGGCGGTCTCTACGCTGCTGCCATTGATGTACGTGCGTTATCGGCGCACGAAGCGGATGCAGCGCTTCCAGAAGCAGTTGCCGGATGCCTGCGACATGCTGGCGCGCGCATTGCGCTCTGGGCATGCGCTCACGGGTGCGATCGACCTCGTCGGCACCGAGTTCGCCGACCCGATGGGCGCCGAGTTTCGCACCACGTTCGACGAGATCAACTATGGCGTGTCGCTCAACGAGGCATTGACGGCGCTCGCGCAGCGCATGCCGGTGGGGGATCTGCGTTACCTCGTCATCGCCGTGCTGATCCAGCGCGAGACGGGCGGCAACCTGGCCGAGCTGCTGGACGGCATTGCGAGCCTCGTGCGGGAGCGCTTCAAACTGTTCGACAAGGTGCGCGTGCTTTCGGCGGAAGGGGTCCTCTCGGCGCGGGTGCTGGGTTTGCTGCCGGTGGTCACGGGCGGCGCCATTTCCTTCGTGAATCCTGACTTTCTAGAAGTGCTATGGCAGGACCCGGCGGGCGTGATGATGCTCGAAGCCGGCACCGCGCTGCTGCTGGCCGGCATGTTCTGGGGGCGGCGCATCGTACGCATACGCGTCTGAAGACGCCGCGTTTCGCGCCATCCACAAAATTCGAAGGGGGGAGTCATGTTAGCGATCGATTCGACGCGGTTGTTGTTGCTGATCTGTCTGTTTGCCTGCGTATTCGGCCTGTCTCTGGCCGGCATGTATGTCCTTGCACCGAGGACCATGCGGCGGCGCATTGAACAAGTGGGCGGCGCTCGCGGCTCACCTGTTCCTGGTATGCAGCCGGATGCCACCAACGAGGCCTGGTACGAAAAGCTCGTGCAGATTTCCGAGCCGCTTTCCCGGCTCTCGACGCCCAAGGAGGGCTGGGAAGTTTCGGCGCTGCGCGTACGCCTGATGAACGCGGGCTGGCGCTCGCCGGGTGCCGTGGCGATTTTTTTCGGCACTCGCACCGTGTTGGCACTGTTGTTGCCCACGCTTGCGGCCATGTGGATGATTAGCGGCGGCGGGGCGGCCAGTTCGGTTACACGCTTCGCAGTCGTTCTCGTGTCGCTTGTGGTGTTCGGCTACTACTTGCCGGGGCTTGCGCTCGCGCGCTTCGTCGCGCAACGCAAGCGCGCGATCTTCGAGGACTTCCCCGACGCCATCGATCTGCTGACGGTCTGCGTCGAAGCGGGCCTCGGTCTCGATGCCGCATTGATGCGCGTAGCGGAGGAGATCAGGTTGCGCAGCGCAGTGGTCGCCGACGAACTGGACCTCACGCTTCTGGAGATGCGCTCGGGCTATTCGAAGGAAAAGGCGTTGCGCAACCTCGCCATGCGCACGGGTGTGGAAGACGTCGACTCCTTCAGCACGATGCTGATCCAGGCCGAGCGTTTCGGCACCAGCATCGGCGATTCGCTGCGCGTGCTCTCGGATACGCTGCGCACGCGCCGTCGCATGCTTGCAGAAGAAAAGGCCGCAAAAATCGCGCTCAAGCTGCTCTTTCCGTTGATGTTCTGCATCTTTCCGGCGCTGATGGTGGTGCTGATGGGGCCGGCGATGCTGCATATCTATCGGACGATGCTGCCGACCATGAACGGCGGCTAGTAGTGGGCTGGAACGCGCGACATGAATAGAGCAAGCCCTGTACGGGCGATTCAATCGGGGGATGTTATGAAAACTGCAAAGACCGGCGCGCCGTCACTTCCGTTAGGCCCGGGACGGGGAAATAGGGGCCCAGCGAGCCCGCGGCGCAGGCCCGGCAGGCGCGGCCAGCGCGGCGTGGCTGCAGTGGAATTTGCTCTCGTGCTGCCGGTGCTGCTGATCTTGCTGTTCGGCATCATCGAAATGGGCTTGTTCCTTTACGACAAGGCGGTGATTACCAATGCCAGCCGGGAAGGCGCCCGCGCCGGAGTCGTGCTGAAGAGCCCGAAGCCAACGGCCAGCGACGTCCAGACGGTCGTGACGAATTACACGTCGAGCTACCTGCTGACGTTCGGAACGCAGAATACGCCTACGGTCGTGACGACTGGCGCCGGCGGCAATTTCGGTCAACCGCTTTCGGTGACCGTCTCCTATACGTACAACGGATTGGCGCTCGGACGAATGGTGGCCCCCATCACGGGTGCACTTACGCTGTCCGCCACGACCGTCATGAACAACGAATAAAGGGGACAATCATGCGCACGGGGAGCAGACGGAAGCAGAAAGGGGCGGTGGCCATCACGGTTGCGGTGTTCATGGTCTTTCTGTTGGGAACCGCGGCGCTGGCCATCGACATCGGCAATCTGATGGTCGCTCGAAGCGAACTCCAGAATGCGGCTGATGCGGCCGCGCTGGCCGGTGCGGGTTGTCTGAAACCGCGCACCGAGTGCGGCAACAGCTCCGCTACCCAGCCCGATTTCACGACGGCGTCAGCGACAGCGTCGACGTTCTCGACGTCAAACGCGACCAACCGGGTCCAGGGCGCCTATGTGCAGGCGAGTACGGTGGCGACCGGATACTGGAACGCTACTGGAACGCCGTATGGCCTCGAGGCACTGCCGTTCACACCGGGAGCGAACGACCTGGCTGCCGTACAGGTGACCATCCGCAAAGACGGCTCGAACGCGAACGGCTCGGTCACGGGCTTTCTGAGCAGCGTGTTCGGCGTCAGCGTCCTCAAAGCCAGTGCGGTGGCGACGGCCGTGCTGTCCTCGCCCGGCAACGTGGGACCTGGCGGGCTCTTTCCCATGGCGATGTCGCAGTGCCTGTACAACAACTACTGGAATTCGTCGACCAATTCGCCGATGCTCTCGCCCACCAGCGGCACCGTGTCTGGCTTTTCGACGCCTCAGGTTGCGGGACAGCCGTACATTTTTCAGATCGGATCCAGCTATCAATACGGAACCTGTCAATCCGGCCAGTGGACGACGTTTAACGTCAACGACAACAGTGCCAGCTATGCCAGTAGCCTGTTGACAAATGGCAACAGCACGACGTTCTCTGTGGGTGGGTCGCCGGGAACGTGGATTCAGACCGGCGAGAAAAACTCGATCTTCAAGGACACGGCCGCTTGTAGCGCTGCGGGCAATGGGCAATGCGCCTGGGCGACGGTGGTTGTCGTGAACGATCCGCAGACGAGCGGCTTTCAGCCGGTTCTGGCATTTGCCTGTCTGCACATTCTCGATGCGAGCAACGGCTCTACGCCCTACGTGCTGGCACAGATGTCCAACGACATGAGCCATTGCGAGACAGCGAATTCGGGAGGGGTTGGGCCAAGTTACGGGGCGTACACGCCGCCAAGACTGGTCCAGTAAGAAAGGTTTGCCGCCGCGGAGCGCAAGCGGCGCGCCGCTTGCGCCTCGATACCGGTTTCCGCGGCGGCGGCTTTTATGGGCCCCGAGGCCTTTGGGGGGAGTGGCGCACATGCCCGCGCTTTCTCCCCCCTTTTTCGCTTATCTTCGCCCGGCGCGCTAAAATTGCGGACCTTTTTCATTCGTCCGCACAAATTGCCTTGAGCGTGCAAAAGATCCTCATCGTGCGCGTGTCGTCGCTTGGCGACGTCGTCCACAACATGCCCGTCATCGCCGATATCCGGCGGCGGTATCCCGACGCGCAGATCGACTGGCTCGTCGAAGAGAGCTTCCAGTCGCTCGTCGAGCTCGTGGAGGGCGTGCGCCGCGCGATTCCGTTCTCGCTGCGCCGCTGGCGCAAGAGGCTCTTCTCGAGCGCCAACTGGCGCGAGATCGGCGCTTTCCGGCGCGCACTCGCGGCCGAGAAGTACGACCTCGTGATCGACTGCCAGGGGCTCATCAAGACGGCCTGGGTCGCGAGCTGGGCGCGCGGGCCGCTAGTCGGCCTCGGCAACCGCACCGACGGCGCGGGCTACGAATGGCCCGTGCGTTTCTTCTACGACCGCTCGATCCGCATCGAGCCGCGCACCCACGTGGTCGAGCGCACGCGCCAACTGGTTGCGGGCGCGCTCGATCTCGCGCCGCCCTCGAGCACCGACGACATCGACTTCGGCCTCGACACCTACCGCGCCGCCCAGGCGCTCGCGGAAGTGGGGCTGAATCTGCCGGTGCCCTATGTGGTGTTCGTGCACGCCACGTCGCGTGCCGACAAGCAGTGGCCTGACCAGCACTGGATCGAGCTGGGACAGGCGCTCGTGCGGCGTGGTGCGTCGCTCGTGCTGCCCTGGGGCAGCGAGGGCGAGCGCGCCACCAGCGAGCGCCTCGCGCGCGAATTCGGCGAAGCGGCAATCGTGCCGCCCAAACTCTCGCTGCCGGCCGTGGTCGGCCTGATCGACGGCGCGGCGGCCACGGTGGGCGTGGACACGGGTCTCGTGCATATCGCGGCCGCGCTGAAGCGCCCGACTGTCGAGTTGTACAATTTCGCGACCGCCTGGCGCACGGGCGGCTACTGGTCGCCGAACGTCGTCAATCTGGGTACGGCAGGCCAGCCGCCAACGCTCGCGCAGGTGAAGGGCGCGCTGGCGGGCTTCGGGTTGCTGTAGCGGCGTGCCGCCGCAGCGTGGGCGCCAGACAGACTGAGGGGCTGCGGCGCGTCAAGGCACACCCGGGAGGCTGCGGGTATAAGAATCGGCGCGCACGAGGGTGCACGAATGTGCACAAGCGGGCGCCAGGGCTTGGCCGGCATGAGCCGCGCGAGTTGAAAAAAGGCGGGCAACGAGCCGCGCCACGCTCGCACCGCGCCGGCAGGCAATCAGATCCATCGCTTCCAGGGGCGACCATGAACGAATCCCAGATCATCGAAATCACTTCCGCCGATTGGCACGGCCAGCAACTCTCGCAACCGCGCGAGACGCTGCTCGACGCCGTCGAGCAGGGCAAGGTGCTGTATTTTCCGAACCTGGCCTTTGCGATCGAAGGCGGCGAGCGCGCGCTGCTCGACCCCGCGATCGCCGACCCCAAGCGCAAGAACATCAGCCTCGACCCCAACGGCGGCGCGCTGCATGGCGTGCTCGGCGACGCCGTCACGCAGTCGGCTGTGCGCGCGTTGATCGCGCGTTACCAGACGTGCGCTCGCACGCTGGTAGACGGCCTCTTTCCCGAGTACACCGGCAAGCTGCGCGTGGCGCCCACGAGCCTGCGTCTGCACCAGGTGGAAACGCGTGAGACCTCGTGGCGCAAGGACGATTCGCGCCTGCACGTGGATGCGTTTCCCTCGCGCCCGAACTACGGCGAGCGCATCCTGCGCGTGTTCACCAACGTCAACCCGGACGGCGTGCCGCGCGTGTGGCGCGTGGGCGAGCCGTTCGAGGAGATGGCCAAGCGCTTCCTGCCGAACATCAAGCCGCAGTTTCCGGGCTCGGCGTGGCTGCAGAATCTGCTGCACATCACGAAGTCGCCGCGCAGCGAGTACGACCACCTGATGCTCAACCTCCACGACGGCATGAAGGCCGATCTCGGCTATCAGAAGGCGTGCCCGCAGGAGACCATCGGCTTTCCGCCTGGCAGCGTGTGGGTGTGCTTCTCCGATCACACTTCGCATGCCGTGATGTCAGGTCAGTTCATGATGGAGCAGACCTTCTTCCTGCCGGTGAAGGACATGGTGCATCCCGAATGGGCGCCGCTCGGCATCCTCGAACGCCTCAAGGGCAAGGAACTGGTTTGAATCCACACGCAATGAGCCTGCCGATTGACGTGCCAACTGACGTGCCAACTGACGTGCCGACCAACGTGCCAACCGACGCCTCCAGCCGCGCGGCCGCGGCGTTTTGCATGACCCTGGCCGTCGCGGGGGCCCGATGCTGAGAGCGATTTATCGCGCGGCCTGGTGGCTCATTGCACCGCTCGCGGTGCTGCGGCTACTCATTCGCTCGCGCCGCGAGCGCGGCTATCGCGAGCATATCGGCGAGCGTTTCGGCTATTCGGCAGGGCGCTTGCCTGAAGACGACGCGCCGCTCATCTGGGTGCATGCCGTCTCCGTGGGCGAGACCCGCGCGGCGCAGCCGCTCGTCGACGCGCTGCTGGCGGCGCGCCCCGACGCGCGCGTTCTGCTCACGCACATGACGCCGGGCGGCCGCGCCACCGGCGAGCAGCTCTTCGGCGATCGCGTGCTGCGCTGCTATCTGCCGTACGACATGCCGCACGCGGTGCGCCGCTTCCTGCGCGCATGGCGGCCGTCACTCGGTCTCGTGATGGAAACCGAGGTCTGGCCCACGCTCATCGACGAATGCAAGCGTGCCGACGTGCCACTCGTGCTCACCAACGCGCGCATGTCGGCGCGCTCGTTCAAGCGCGCGGCAAAGTTCGGTGCGGGCGCGCGCGAGGTGTTCGGCGGCTTTACGCGCGTGCTTGCGCAAAGCCCCTCGGACGCGGAGCGCCTCACCGCACTCGGCGCACGCAACGTGGCGGTGCTCGGCAACCTCAAGTTCGACATGGCGAGCCCGCCGGCGCTGATCGCGCGCGGCCGCGAATGGCGGCGCGCGATTGGCGAGCGGCCGGTGTGGGTCGCGGCGAGCACGCGTGAAGGCGAAGAGGAACTCGTGCTGCAGGCTTTCGCTGCACTGAACGTACCGGACGCGCTGCTGATCCTCGTGCCGCGCCATCCGCAGCGCTTCGACGAAGTGGCGGCGCTCGTGGAGCGCAAGAACTTCAAGCTCGAGCGGCGCTCGCGCTGGGCGCCGGCCGCAGCTGCCGCGGCCTCGGCGCATGAGGGCGTGCGTGTGTTGCCGCAGGACGTGAGCGTTCTGCTCGGCGATTCGATGGGGGAGATGGGCGCTTACTACGCGGCCGCCGACCTCGCGTTTATCGGCGGCAGTCTCTTGCCGCTCGGCGGCCAGAACCTGATCGAAGCGTGCGCCGTGGGCGTGCCGGTGCTGATCGGGCCGCACGTGTTCAACTTCACGCAGGCCACCGCCGACGCCACGGCCGCAGGCGCAGCCCTGCAGGTTCAGGACCCCGCCGATCTCGCGCGCGCCTTGCGCGAACTCTTCAACGACAAACCGCGCCGGGTTGCCATGGGCGCGGCTGCGGCGGCATTCGCGTCGCGCCACCGCGGCGCGACGGCGCGCACGGTGGACGTTATCCAGGCGCTCGTCCCGGATGTATGACTTCGTGCGCGGTAGCGCGTAACCCGCTCAGTTCCACGGCGTTCGCCGCACCTCAATGAGGCGGCTCGTTCACTGCTTAGTCGGTGCGCCAAAGAAACGGCCGGCAAGAAAGCGAGACGATGTCAGCGAATCTCACGATTCACCCCAGCAGAACAGCTCTCATGACGTCGACCACATCTTCTGGGGCGATGCTCGTCACATCACTAGCCCCCGTCAGTGGAGAGCATTTGAAAAAATCGTTCTCGACGTAGCGGGTTCTTGGATCAATGTCATTGCTAAACAAGGCGATGGTCGGTGCGCCTGCCGCATGCGCAATATGCAGAAGCCCGCCATCCGCCCCGACAAAAAGCCTGCTTTGGCCTAACAGGGAAAAGCATTCATGGATCTTCAATTTGCCAACCAACGAGGTCAACCTCAAGTGCCTGAATTGCATGCCGATCAGATCGTTGGCTTCCTTGAGTCCATTATCCGACCCGACCAGGACATACTCAAAACGCGACAACTCATCATCGTTGTCAAGACTGGCTAGAACGTTTGCCCATTTACCGTAGATACGGTGCGATTCACGGCCGCCGACAGAAATGGCGACTCTCCCGGCACCGCTTTCCGATGGGAAATCATCACACCTGGGCGCGTCGAGAACCAGACGCGAATTTTCAAACAGGTCCCTATCGTCGATCCCGCATTTCAGAATCTTGTTGAACGCGTAGTAGCTGAATTGTATGTGATTGTAATTCCGCCCTGCGTACCATCCGATCAGGCTCGTGAATCTGGATTGACTCGCATGTCTGGCCTTCTCCTTGATTACGCGAATTCCCAGTTTGTTCAGTATGACGAAATCGTATTCGCCAAAATCGACTTCGCGAAAATCCGTGTAGATATTCGAAAAGAACCGGTCATGCCGAAAGAGCTCGGCCAGAGACGGGTCGAGCAGTACATCCAGCTTGTACGGAGTGCCGCCAACCAGCGCACGCCCCGAAAGATCCATCAACGCGTCGCCGATGTTGTTGACGCCGCTATACACCAATAAAATCCGGGCGCCGGCACGCAAGTCGGCGACTTCTGTGTACAGACCGAGTTGCCGGTGAAGGGCAAGTATCGACCATTTATGCAGCTGTTTTTTAAAAAGTGAAATCTTCTTGTAGAAAGAGAGATTCTCAACCTCATCCTGAATAATCTCCGGATGAGGAACGCGAAGGCTTTTATTTATAAAAGCACGGATCGTTTCGTCTTTCCTTTTTTCACTCTGCATGAGCATGCCCGCAACATCCGTATCCTTTGACCAAGGGCTATTATGCCACCGTGCGGTTGGCGCACTCGCCGTCCAGCCGCGCCGCATCCGATCGCGCTGCGCTGTCTCTTGCTGCAGCGCGCGCAGCCTACTTCGCCAGGTCAGTTCATCTGGTGAACCTGGCGCAGCGCATTCGTGCAACAGCGGCGCTCGAGTTCGTGGGCGACCCGACTGCCGTGCTATACGTGCGCTCCGCGTCCTTGCTACGACTTCTTCTCTTGCGCGCGGACTCTGCAGGTGCGAGAGCGGCTGTGAACAAACTGATAGCAATCTCAACCGTGACTACCCGGCTTCACCGAATTTAATAGGAAAGCTATCTATTTCACGGTGATCGCTGAATCGCGGGGTCTATGCAAAGAGCGCGAGCCCGGGAATGCGCCACCGAAGCCCTACCGGTACAACCTCGCGCGACAGCGCCGAACGCGGGGCTTGACCGTGCAGACCACCGGTACACGAGTTAATTCGGCAGGCCTAACACGGCATCCGTCACTTTTCGTCGCGAGGCGTTTGTCTGTTATCTGAAAGTTCGCTTTTTGAAAGAGTCAAATGCGCCTGCGTGAAGGGCAATTTATAGACGCATGAAGGGCGATGTATGGGCACATGAAAGGGTCGCGCCTTTGCGTTGCTTGATACGAAACGATGCGTACGCGTGCGCACATACGCTCAATCCTGAGCGCAGGTGTACTGGGTTCACGTGGTTGATTTGCGTTCGAGCCACGTGTGCGTAAGGAACGCGTTGCTCAATATCGGTGTCATTGGTGTTCGACTCGCCGATATGCAGTCATCGAAGGACAGCTCATGTCACCGACGACTACCCCGCAAGTGCTGCCGGTTCCGTCCGCGACGGAGATCGTCGACAGATCGCCGGATCGAGCCGTGATCCGCAGCGCAGCGGCGCATGAATATCGTCCCCACGTCGACGGATTGCGAGCGATCGCAGTGATAGGAGTGATTCTCTTTCATGCGTTTCCAAGCCGAATGGCGGGCGGTTTTATCGGGGTTGATGTTTTCTTCGTCATATCCGGATATCTCATTACCACCATCATCCTGTCCAATCTCGAGCGCGAAAAATTTAGCATTGCAGAGTTTTATGGGAAACGAATTCGGCGAATTTTCCCGGCACTGCTTGTCGTGATGCTCTTCTGTGCGTCTGCTGGTTGGCTTGTGCTCATGCGTGACGAATACCGGCAACTCGGGAAACACCTTGTCGGTGGGACGTCCTTCGTCCAGAACTTTGTCTTGTGGGGCGAGAGCGGTTACTTCGATAGCGGCCACGAGGCAAAACCCTTGTTGCACCTCTGGAGTCTTGCGGTCGAAGAGCAATACTACATATTCTGGCCCCTGCTTTTGAGTTACGCATGGACGCATCGCTGGCGATTCACGGTCGTGAATGGCGTGATCATTGCAATGTCCTTTGGCATTAGCGTATGGCTTGCCTCGCGGGATCCGGTTGCTGCCTTCTACTCACCGCTTTCCCGCTTCTGGGAACTCATGGTCGGGGGCTCGCTTGCCTATATCGCTTTGCGTCGCCCGGAACTGATCGCCCGGCACGGCAACGTGCTCTGTGCGCTCGGAGCGGGTCTCTTGCTCTCGGGCTTCCTGCTGATCAATCATGAGCGCCCGTTCCCGGGATTGTGGGCATTGCTGCCGACGATGGGCACTTTCCTCGTCATTGCAGCGGGTTCAGGTGCGTGGATCAATCGCACGCTGCTATCGAGCCGACCCTTCGTGACTTGCGGTCTGATTAGCTACCCGCTTTATTTGTGGCATTGGCCATTGTTGTCGTTTGCGCATCTGGTCTGGCCGGATAATGGCCACCCCACGAAGATTGCGGTGGTGTTGGTTTCAATCTTACTGGCCTGGCTCACGCACCGTTATGTCGAGAGGCCAATTCGCTGGCATCGCTCTGCGAATCGAATGGCGCTTCTCTTGTCTCTCGGCCTCGCGCTGATGCTGGCTAGCGGCGTGGCGATCAAGAACGCGCTCATCCAACCCCGCATCGACGCTGTCAACCTTGCAACGCACACGGGTTGGGACTTCCTCGCGTCGCGGACACCCGATGGACAGGTTCGAGACGGCATCTATGCGTTGCACGACGACCGAAAGTCCACAACGCTTTTTCTCGGCGATTCGCATGTCGCTCAGTATGCCGAGCGAATCTACGACGATGAAGCGCGCAACGCTTCGCGAAACGGCGCCATCTTTGCCGTTGCAGCCGCTTGCCCGCCCATTGCGCATGTTTTCAATCACGATTTACCGGCTGATTCGGAATGCTGGTCGGTCCGGCGCGAGGCGCTGGAGCAAGCCGCGAATAGCCGGATTACGACGGTTGTGATCGGCGGGTATTGGAGTTACTACTTCAACACCGCGGCTTACTACGTGGTGAGCGGCCGGAGGGAAGTGAGTCTGGCCGCGCCTGAAGGAAGGGCTGCAGCATTCGCCGAGCTTGATCGGGAAATCAGGGAGTTGCAGGCGCAGCACAAGCGGGTCTACGTGTTGCTCGACAATCCGATAGGTGACCCGTTTGACCCACATGTATTCCTGGCGAGAATCGGGCGTTTCGACCCAGGCCAGGCTGAGCAACGGGTAAAAATAGACGGTCTGCAACAGAGCGTTCGCAAGGAACTGATCGCGCTCGCCAAGCGCGATCACGCCTTGATCATCGACCCCGACGCAGACCTGTGTGTGGATGAGGCGTGCATCCGCGTGACGGGAAAATGGTCGGCACTCTATGAGGACAGGTCACACCTGAACCCGGACTGGATCGTAAAGAACGCCGCCTACATCGATCCGTCGATCTGAGAGATCGGCGGTGTTGCGTTAGCGTTTTATGCGACCAGGAGGCCGTGCTTTTCAATAAACGCGATCACCTGATCGAGTCCGTCGAGCGCCTTCAGATTGCACATCACGAAGGGCCGCTCGCCGCGCATCTTCTTCGCGTCGGAGGCCATGATGTCGAGATTTGCGCCCACGAGCGGCGCGAGGTCGGTCTTGTTGATGACGAGCAGGTCCGACTTCGTGATGCCGGGGCCGCCCTTGCGCGGGATCTTTTCGCCGCCCGCCACGTCGATCACGTAGATCGTGAGGTCAGAAAGCTCGGGGCTGAAGGTCGCCGCGAGATTGTCGCCGCCCGATTCGATGAAGACGATGTCCGCATCGGGAAAGCGCGTGAGCATCTGGTCGACGGCTTCGAGGTTGATCGACGCGTCTTCGCGGATCGCCGTGTGCGGGCAGCCGCCGGTTTCGACGCCCATGATGCGCTCGGCGGGCAGCGCGCCCGCAACGGTCAGCAGGCGCTGATCTTCCTTCGTGTAGATGTCGTTGGTAATGGCGACGAGGTCGTAGCGCTCGCGCATGGCCTTGCAGAGCATTTCGAGCAAGGTCGTCTTGCCGGAGCCGACGGGGCCGCCCACGCCGACGCGCAGCGGCGGCAGTTTCTTCGTTCGTTTGCTGGGTGCGTGCGAATTCATGGTTGGTATCAGGTTCAGGAGCGGAAAAGCCGCGAGTATTGCGATTCATGGCGCGCGGAGAGCACGCCGAGTTGCGGCGCAAACGTGTTGAGCGCCTCGGGCGGCGTGGCGAGCGCGCGCGCCACGGCTGTTTCGATTTCGGGCCGCAGCGCGACGATAATGCGCTGCCCCGCAAGCTGGCCGAGCGGCACGGCCTTGAGGGCGGCGGCCGTTTGATTTTCGATCCAGCTAAACGCGTAGGCGGCGAGCGCGGCGTCGGGCGCGGCCTCGTGCGCCCATGCTGCGAATGCGAAGGCCGTGGGTTGCGCAATGGGCGTCATCCGCTCCAGCGTGGCGCGCCGCTCTGCATCGCCCCATTCGAGCTGTGCGCAGAGCTGACGCAGCGACCAACCCATCTGCGCGGTTTCGCGCCGCAGTTCCGACGATTCGCGGCTCGCGACGAATTCGTCGTTCGCCACGATGAGCGCGTGCGCGTCATGCGCGCGCCAGCGTTCCATCTGGTGCGCCAAAAAGGGCAGCTCGCCGCAAGCGAGCACGTTCGCGAGGCCACCCGCTATCCAATGCGCGGCGTCGTCGCCGTCCTTCACGAGTTGCGCATCGATTGCGGCTTCGAGGCCCTGCGAGTAGCTGAACGCGCCAATGGGCAGTGCCGGCGAAGCCAGATGCAGCAGGGCAGTGAGTTCAGCGATGTTCATGGCTGTGGTCGTGCGCGTGGCCGTCGCAATGACCGTGATCGTGTCCGCATTCGTGGTCGTGCGCGTGATCATCGCCATGAGCGTGATGGTGCGCGTGACCCTGCGAATGGTCGTGAGAATGCGCGTGTCCGTGATGTTCGTCGTACACGCGTTGCGCAAGCGCGTAGTCGTCGGCGAAGGTTTCGTCGTGGCCGTGGCGGTGGCCGCCGCCGTACGCGCCCGATTCGGGCTGGAACGGCAATTGCACGCGCTCGACTTGCGCGCCGAGGCGCTTGAGCATGTCTTCGAGCACGGGGTCCGCTTCGAGCTTGAGTTCCTCCGCGCCGACTTCCACCGGCGTATGACGATTGCCGAGGTGATACGCAGCGCGCGTGAGCGTGAGGCGATCGGGCGCGCGTACACGCAGCACGCTCTCGGCTGCCGCGATCACGCGCACGAGGCCGCCGTCGTCGGCCACGAGCATGTCGCCGTCGCGCAGCACGGTGCCGCGCGGCATGACCACGCCCACTTCCTCGCCGGTGTCGAGCGTGGCCGCGAAGCGGCTCTTGCAGCGCGCGTCATAAGGCAGCGTGAGCGTGGGCGCGCGCTGCCTGAGCACCGGCGCGAGCTTCGCGTTGAGTCGTTTGTCGATCGTGCGCATGGCTAAAACTTTAGAACAGGAAGTAACGCTGTGCCATCGGCAGCACCGTGGCGGGCTCGCAGGTGAGCAACTGGCCGTCGGCGACGACCTGGTACGTTTCGGGATCGACGCTGATCGTGGGCTGCCAGGCATTGTGAATCATGTCGGCCTTCGTCACGCTGCGGCAGTTGCGGACCGCCACCACGCGCTTTTGCAGACCATAGCGCTCGGGAATGCGCTTGTCGAGCGAGAGCTGCGAAACGAAGGTGAGCGACGTTTGCGCGAGCGCCCGCCCGCGCGTGGCGAACATCTCGCGGTAATGCACGGGCTGCGGCGTGGGAATCGAGGCGTTCGGGTCGCCCATCTGCGCGAGCGCGATCATGCCGCCCTTGAGGATGAGCGAAGGCTTGATGCCGAAGAACGCCGGCTCCCAGAACACGAGGTCGGCCCATTTGCCTGGCTCGAGCGACCCTACTTCATGCGCAATGCCATGCGTGAGCGCAGGGTTGATCGTGTACTTCGCCACGTAGCGCTTCACGCGGAAGTTGTCGTGGCGCGCGTTATCACCGGGCAGCGCGCCGCGCTGCACCTTCATCTTGTGCGCGGTCTGCCACGTGCGGATGATGACCTCGCCCACGCGGCCCATTGCCTGGGAATCCGAAGAGAGCATCGACAGTGCGCCGAGATCGTGCAGGATGTCCTCGGCGGCGATAGTCTCGCGGCGGATGCGCGACTCGGCAAACGCAATGTCTTCGGCAATCGACGGATCGAGGTGATGGCACACCATCAGCATGTCGAGATGCTCGTCGAGCGTGTTGATCGTGTACGGGCGCGTGGGGTTCGTCGAGGAGGGCAGGACGTTCGCTTCGCCGCACACCTTGATGATGTCGGGCGCGTGGCCGCCGCCCGCGCCTTCGGTGTGGTACGTGTGGATCGTGCGGCCCTTGAAGGCGGCCACGGTCGCTTCCACGAAGCCCGACTCGTTGAGCGTGTCGGTGTGAATGGCCACCTGCGTATCCGTTGCGTCCGCAACGCTCAAGCAATTGTCGATGGCGGCGGGCGTCGAGCCCCAGTCCTCGTGCAGCTTGAGGCCAATCGCGCCCGCGGCGATCTGCTCTTCGGCGGGTTTGGGCAAGCTCACGTTGCCCTTGCCGAGAAAGCCGAGGTTGATTGGCCAGCCGTCCGCGGCCTGGAGCATGCGCTCCATGTGCCACGGGCCCGGCGTGCAGGTGGTCGCGTTGGTGCCCGTGGCGGGGCCGGTGCCGCCGCCCAGCATGGTCGTCACGCCCGAGGCGAGCGCTTCGTCGATCTGCTGCGGGCTGATGAAGTGAATATGCGTGTCGATGCCGCCCGCGGTGACGATCTGGCCTTCACCGGCGATCACTTCGGTCGAAGCGCCGATGGGAATCGTCACGCCCGGCTGCACGTCGGGGTTGCCCGCCTTGCCGATCTTCCAGATGCGGCCGTCCTTGATGCCGATGTCGGCCTTCACGATGCCCCAGTGATCGATGATCACGGCGTTCGTGACGACGGTGTCCGCGACTTCCGCGTGCGTGCGCTGCGACTGTCCCATGCCGTCGCGGATCACCTTGCCGCCGCCGAACTTCACTTCGTCGCCATAGACGGTGTAGTCGCGCTCGATCTCGATGATGAGTTCGGTATCGGCGAGGCGCACGCGGTCGCCGGTGGTGGGGCCGAACATCTCCGCGTAGGCGCGGCGGCCGATCTTCAATGTCATGTCGGATTCCTGATGAATTCGCCTGAATTCGCTGGCCGCGCTCAGAGCGGGCCCATTACGCGGCCGTTGAAGCCGTACACGGCGCGCTCTCCCGCGAGCGCCACGAGCTCCACGGTGCGCTCCTGTCCTGGCTCGAAGCGCACGGCCGTGCCCGCTGCAATGTTCAGGCGAAAGCCGCGCGCGGCATCACGGTCGAACGCGAGTGCGTCGTTGACCTCGTAGAAGTGGAAGTGCGAGCCGATCTGCACGGGGCGGTCGCCCGTGTTCGCCACCTTCACGGTGACGGTCTCGCGGCCTGCGTTGAGTTCGATTTCGCCGTCGTCGATCAGCATTTCGCCGGGGATCATGGGTGGCTCCTCCCGGCTCAGGGGATCGGATGGTGAACGGTGACGAGCTTGGTGCCGTCGGGGAAGGTCGCTTCGACCTGAATGTCGGGGATCATCTCGGGCACGCCTTCCATCACGTCGTCGCGCGTGAGCAGCGTGGTGCCGTAGTGCATGACCTCGGCGACGGTCTTGCCGTCGCGGGCCGCTTCCATGAGCGCCGCGCTGATGAACGCGACGGCTTCCGGGTAGTTGAGTTTGAGGCCGCGGGCGCGGCGCCTTTCGGCGAGCAGCGCGGCGGTGAAGATCAGGAGCTTGTCTTTCTCGCGTGGCGTGAGCTTCATCGTTCTGGGTCGGTTGGGGCAAGGCTGTCGGCCCAGCTTACGGGAGCCGGGTTACGCGCAGCTTGCGGCCTCGCGCGCGGCGCGCACGAATCGATGCAAGCTCACAGCAAGGTGTGTGCCAATGAAGGGGACAGCGTCGATGCACCAATTTAATGGCGGATTTGCACCGTATTGGCGTTGCTGCGCTGCGCTACTGTGCGTGGAAGTGCTAACGAGCACCGCTGCGGTGCGCGCTCAGGTCGTCCACAAGCGCAGCGGCGCGGCCTTCACGCCATGCACGAACGGACGCAGCGCCGTCCAGCACTGCGTGAGCGTGTGCTGCAGCGGTTCCATCGACCGCGCGACCACGCGCACGAGCAGGACGCCCGGCACGATGCAGGTCGCGCCCGATCGCTGCGCGTCGTCGAAGGGCAGGATCGCGGCGAGGTCTTGCGCGAGCGCCTCGTTGCACGCCGGGCCAATCGCCCACAGCACGCCGAACGCGGGGTAGCCCGCGAGCCCTTGCGGTGCGTCGCGCAGCGGGTCGTTGGCGTCGATGAGCGCGCGTTCGAGCCACAGCAGTTGATCGTCACCGTCGCTTTCCGGCGCTGCGCGCGTCACGCGCGTGAGCGCCCGCACCATGCCCGCCGACCAGCGCTCGCCGGCGGCCTGCCGGCCCAGTTGCGTCGCGTCCCAGCCAATGGCCGTGGCCCCCGCGCCGAGCGTGAGCGCGAATTCGAGTTCGGCGTGGGCGTGATCGAACACGAGGTTGTTCTGCGGCAGCCAGTCGAGCTTCGCGCCGGCGCCCACGCGCACATTGATGCGCTGGCGCGCCACACGGCCGTTCGACTTGTACCACTTGGTCGCGCCCGGCGTGGTGAGTACAGCGTGAGCGCCATCGCCCACGTTCACGTCGATGTCGAGCCGGTCGCCGCCAGCAATCCCCGCGGGCGGATGCACGATCACCGCGTGGCAGATCGCATCGCCTTCTGGGTAGAGCGGCCGTTGCACGCGCAACGGACCCGCGTGCAGGCGATGGGTGAGCGCGGTGCGCGCGCCCTGGCGCTCGAAGCCGAGTTCGAGTTTCGCGGCCCATTCCTGATGCGCGGTGCTGCGAAACGTGGTGTTGGCGAGTGAGGCGTGATCGACGTGGAGCGTCATGCGTAGTGAAGGGGAAGAGGCGAACAATGGCGTGCAGGATAGCACGCTCGCCCACGCGCGCTGGTCACGCGCGAGGGCACTTGCGCGCCGGAAACGATGGCATTTTTTTCTCCGCCTATACTCACTTTCGCCTGCGCGGCTCACGCCCAGGCCCCACGCTGCACGCCGAAAAACAAGCATGACATCCGTCGACAACACGGCACGCGATTCACTTCTCGCAACCGCAGTTCTTAAACAAGGTGGGGCCTCTTATGCTAAATCGCGCTTTTGGTGCGGTGCTTTCGTCGCTGTTCATGGCCGGCGCGGCCGTTGCACCGGTCGTCGCGCATGCCGACGACAGCTTCTCGCAGGACGACGGCGGCTCGCATGGCCGTCCGGTCAAGGTGATGATCATTTCGATGTTCGGACCGGAAGGCCAGGTATGGCTCGATCATCTCGGACCGTGGCAGGACATTACGGTCGCCGGTCTGTCTCCTGACTACCCGGCCGTGCACTGCAATCGCCAGGACGTGTGCGTGATGACGACGGGCATGGGGCACGCGAATGCCGCCGCGTCGATCATGGCGCTGACGTTCTCGCCGCGTTTCGACCTGCGCCGTACGTACTTCATGGTGGCGGGCATCGCCGGTATCGACCCGGGTCAGGGCACCGTCGGTTCCGCTGCGTGGGCGAACTGGCTCGTCGACTTCGGCATTCAGTGGGAGATCGACGGACGCGAAATTCCCCAGGGCTGGACCACCGGCTATCTCGGCATCAACACGACGGGCCCGACGCAAAAGCCGCCGCTCGACTATCGCACGGAAGTGTTCCAGCTCAATCCGGCGCTCTCGAACGCGGCCTTCGCGCTGTCGCGCAGCGTGACGCTCTCCGACGACGCGCAGGCGCAAGCCGCCCGCGCCAAATACAGCTATGCGCCCGCGAACCGACCGCCCACCGTCCTCCAGTGCGACACGCTGGCGGGCGATACCTGGTGGTCGGGCACGGACCTCGGCGAGCGCGCGCGGCAATGGACGAAGATCCTGACCGACGGCAAGGGCACCTATTGCACGACGCAGCAGGAAGACAACGCCACGTTCGAGGCGCTCACGCGCGCGGCGACCGTGAAGCGCGTCGACCTGAACCGCGTCGCGGTGCTGCGTGCGGGGTCGGACTTCGACCGGCCGTATGCGGGCCAGTCGAGCGCCGACAATCTGCTCAACTACGCATCGCAGGGCGGCTTCACGATCGCGATCGGCAACCTGTACCTCGCGGGCAATCCGCTCGTGCAGGACATCGTCACGCATTGGGGCGAGTGGCGCGACGGCGTACCCAAGCGGTAGCGCGTTCGCGCGTGCCATCCTGTCTGCCTGGCAAAAGACAGGATGGCAGCACAAACCCTGATGTCCCTTATACGGCGATCAACTCCCGCACGCCATCCGCATCCATGTTTGCGCCAGCACCGCCCGCCACGATTTCGCCGCGGCTCATCACCCAGTAGCGGTCCGCAATGGCCTTGGCGAAGTCGTAGTACTGCTCGACCAGCAGCACCGTCATGTGCATCTCTTCCACGAGCCTGCGCAGCGTGCGGCCGATGTCCTGGATGATCGAAGGCTGAATGCCTTCGGTAGGCTCATCGAGAATGAGCAATTGCGGATCGCTCATCAGCGCGCGGCCGATGGCGAGCTGCTGCTGCTGGCCGCCCGAGAGGTCGCCGCCACGCCGCGCCTTCATGTCCTTGAGCACGGGAAAGAGTTCGTAGATATGCGCGGGCACGGCGGAAGGCATGCGTTTCTTGCTCGCCGCGCCCACCAGCAGATTCTCTTCGACGCTCAAACGCGGAAAGATATCGCGCCCTTGCGGCACGTAAGCGAGGCCCTGCGCCACGCGCGCATGCGTGGGCAGTTTCGTGAGCGCCTCGCCGCGCCACGCGATCGCGCCGTTTTTCGTCGGCACGACGCCCATCAGGCAGCGCAGCAGCGTGGTCTTGCCCACGCCGTTGCGCCCGAGCAGCACGGTGAGTTCGCCTTCGGGCACCGTCATCGAGACATTGCGCAGGATGTGGCTGCCGCCGTAATACTGATTCAGCGATTCGATAGTTAGCATGGCTGATATTGTCGATGCGGCCTAGCGGCCCAGATACGATTCGATCACCGTTTCGTCGCGCTTGACTTCGTCGAGCGTGCCGTGCGCGAGCACGCTGCCTTCGGCCATCACCGTCACGCGGCCCGTTTCGCCCGCGAGCGCCGCGACGAATTCCATGTCGTGCTCGACCACCATCATCGAGCAGGTGCCGCGCAGGCGGTTGAGCAGCGTGGCGAGTTCCATGGTTTCGTCGTCGGTCATGCCGGCGGCGGGCTCGTCGAGCAGCAGCAGTTGCGGCTTTTGCATGAGCAGCATGCCGATTTCGAGCCGCTGCTTCTGGCCGTGCGACAGCTCGCCCGCGAGGCGCCGCGCGTCGCTCTCGAGCCGGATCACTTCGAGCGTTTCCTCGATCTTCGCCTGCGCCTCGCGCCCAAGGCGCGCGCGCAGCGTGGCGAACCAGCCCTTGTCGGCTTTCATCGCGAGTTCGAGGTTCTCCCATACAGGATGCTGCTCGAACACCGTGGGCTTCTGGAACTTGCGGCCAATGCCCGTGCGCGCGATGGCGGGCTCGTTCATACGCGTGAGGTCGAGCGTCTGGCCGAGGAACACCTTGCCCGAGTCGGGCGAGGTCTTGCCGGTGATGACATCCATCATCGTGGTCTTGCCCGCGCCGTTCGGGCCGATCACGCAGCGCAGCTCGCCCACGTCGATTACGAGCGACAGCTTGTTGAGCGCCCGAAAGCCGTCGAAGCTCACGGTCACGTCTTCGAGGTAGAGGATCGTGCCGTGCGAGGTGTCGATGGCGCCGGGCTCGACCACGTGCCCGAGATCCGCCACGCCCGAGAGGGCGAGTTCGTCGTGCTTGAGGGCGTCGTCGAACGGGTTGTGGTTGAGCGGGTCGTTGAGCAGGATATGTCCGTTCATGGGCGTTCGCTCCGCGAGGTGGTCCGCGCATGGGTCCGGTCAGAGATCCGGTTCCGGATGAGTTCGATGAGACCCATGATGCCGTTGGGCAGCAGCAGCGGCACGAGCACGAACATCAGGCCGAGGAAGAACAGCCAGTACTCGGCGAAATGCGCGGTGAAGAAGCTCTTCGCGCCGTTCACGGCGAAGGCGCCGATGATCGGCCCGATCAGCGTGCCGCGTCCGCCCACGGCCACCCAGATCGCCATTTCGATCGAATTGCCGGGCGACATCTCGCTCGGGTTGATGATGCCGACCTGCGGCACGTAAAGCGCGCCCGCAATGCCGCACAGAATGGCCGAGACGGTCCACACGAACAGCTTGTAGCCAAGCGGGCTGTAGCCGAGAAACATGAGGCGCGTTTCGCCGTCGCGCACGGCGGTCACCACGCGCCCGAGCTTCGAGGTGACGATGGCCCGCGCGCCGAGAAACGCGAGTACGAGCACAGCGAACGTCAGCAGGAACAGCACGGTGCGCGTGCCTGGATGCGTGATCGGCATGCCCGCGATGCGCTTGAAGTCGGTGAAGCCATTGTTGCCGCCGAAGCCCGTTTCGTTGCGGTAGAACAGCAGCATCGCGGCGAACGTCATGGCCTGCGTGATGATCGAGAGGTAGACGCCTTTCACGCGCGAGCGGAACGTGAAGAAGCCGAATACCCACGCGACCATGGCGGGCACGAGCACGACGAGCAGGAGCGCATACCCGAGGTGCTCGGTGCCCTGCCAGTACCACGGCAGCGCGTGCCAGTCGAGAAACACCATGAAGTCGGGCAGGTCGCTGCCGTACTTGCCGTCGTGACCGATTTCGCGCATGAGGTACATGCCGATGGCGTAGCCGCCCAGCGCGAAGAACAGGCCGTGACCGAGGCTCAGAATGCCGCAATAGCCCCACACGAGATCGAGCGCGAGCGCCGCGATCGCGTAGCACATGAGCTTGCCGCCTAGCGTCATGGCATAGGCGGAAAGATGCAGCGCACTCGATTGCGGCAGCACCAGCGCGCAAAGCGGCACGCCCACGCCGATCGCGAGGATCAGCACGATGAGCGCGAGCCATGCGCGCGGCGAGAGCAGGGCGGGGCGCGCGGGCAAGCCGAGGGCGAACGTTTCCGCGTCGCCGCCAGGGCCATGCGATGCGCCCAGCGTGTGACGCGCGGAAGAGGAAGTGACGCTCGTCATGTCATGCCTCCGCGCTGCGGCCCTTGAGGGCGAAAAGCCCCTGCGGACGCTTCTGGATGAAGAGCACGATCAGCACCAGCACGGCGATCTTCGCGAGCACGGCGCCCCAAAACGGCTCGATGGCCTTGGAGACGAGCCCGAGACCAAAGCCGCCAATCACGGTGCCCGCGATCTGCCCGACGCCGCCCAGCACCACGGCCATGAACGAATCGATGATGTAGCTCTGGCCCAGATCGGGACCGACGTTGCCGATCTGCGAGAGCGCGCAGCCGCCGAGGCCCGCCACGCCCGCGCCGAACGCGAAGGCCCACGCATCCACGCGCGCGGTGCGCACGCCCACGCACGCGGCCATGCGGCGGTTTTGCGTGACGGCGCGCACGAAGAGGCCGAGACGCGTTTTCGTGAGCACGGTCCACGCAATGCCCACCACGATCAGCGCGAAAGCGAGGATCGCGAGACGGTTATACGGCAGGATGAGGTTGGGCATGACGGTCACGCCACCGCTCATCCACGAAGGGTTTTCGACCTGCACGTTCTGCGCGCCGAAGATCATGCGCGTGGCCTGAATGAGAATGAGGCTGATCCCGAACGTGGTGAGCAGCGTTTCGAGCGGGCGGCCGTAAAGATGGCGGATCACGAGCCGCTCGATCACGGCGCCGACGAGCGCCGCGGCGACGAACGAAGCGGGAATCGCGAAGAGCGGATACCAGTCGAACGCGCCGGGCGCATAGCGCTGCACGAGCGTTTGCACGACATAGGTTGCGTACGCACCGATCATGAGGAACTCGCCGTGCGCCATATTGATGACGCCGATGAGCCCGTAGGTGATGGCAAGACCGAGCGCGGCGAGCAGCAGCACGCTGCCGAGCGACAGGCCCGCGAACAGCGTGCCGAAGATCTCGCTGCGGCGCTGGATCGAATCGAGCGCGTCGATGCCTTGCTGGGCGGCGGCGCGCACATCGGCATCGGGCTCGTTGTACGCGCCGCTCGCGTTCTTCGCGACGAGCGGGCGCAACAGTTCGTACATGTCGAGGTCGTGCCGCGCCGCGACGAGCTTCGCCGCTTCGAGACGCGTGGCCGTGTTCGGATCGTGCAGCGCCGTCATGGCCCAGAGCGTGTCGAGGCGGCGCTTGAGGGTGGGGTCGGTTTCCTGCGCGCGCGCGGCGTCGATCATCGGCTTCATGGCCGGGTCGGGGTTCTTCAGCAGTTCCGCGATGGCGGCTCGACGCGTTTCCAGGTCTGGCGAGGCGAGTTGCAGGCCCGACACTGCGCCCGCCACCTTCGAGCGCAGGATGTTGTTCAGCGTGATGGGCTGCGCGCTCGACGCGACGTTTGCGGCGACGGGCTTGCCCGTTGCGGCGTCGCGCGCATTCTCGCCATCCTGCACGAGCACTTCGCCGGAATCGGTCGCCGTGACGTTGTCGTCAGCGAGCGCTTTCAGGAGCGCCAGCGAGGCGGCGTCATGCGTGGCGATGAGCTTGTCGATGGCCGCGGATTTCGCGTCGAAGTCGTCGCCGCCAAGCGGTGCGACGTCGGCCGCATCGAGTGCGTGTGCGCCTGTGCATAGCGCCGAGAAGAGCGCAGCCGCGGCGAGCGCGTGGCGCAAGCCCGCGCGCGCGTACCTCGGGAGTGAGAGAGCCATGATGTTTTCTTTTGGTGCGGACCGCGGCAACGGCCAGGCCGTTACGCCGCGTGTCCGTAGACAGAGCACGCAAGCGCACGCCGCGGTGCGGCGCTTGCGAAGGGCAACGTCAGGCTACGCGCGAGCGGCGCAGGAAGGCGGGCAGTGTGGTCGAGGTGACCACGTCAGGCTTGCCTTCGTTGCCGGCGATGAACGGGCTCCACGGTTGCGCGCGGATGGCGGTCTTCGTTTTCCACACCACATTGAACTGACCGTCGCCGCGAATCTCGCCGATCATGACCGGCTTGTGCAGGTGATGGTTGCCGTCCATCGTGAGCGTGAAGCCCGAGGGCGCCGCCACGGTCTGGCCGATCATCGCCACGCGCACCTTGTCGACGTCGGTGCTCTTCGCCTTTTCCACTGCTTGCTTCCACATATGGATGCCCACGAAGGTCGCTTCCATCGGGTCGTTGGTCACGCGCTTGGCGCCGCCGGGCAGGTTGTTCGTCTGCACCCAGGCTTCGAACTGCTCCTTGAACTTCGTGTTGCTCGCGCCCTTCACGGACATGAAGTAATTCCACGCCGCGAGGTGTCCCACGAGCGGCTTCGTGTCGATGCCGCGCAGTTCTTCCTCGCCCACGGAGAACGCGACCACGGGCACGTCGGTCGCCTTGATGCCCTGATTGCCGAGTTCTTTATAGAAAGGCACGTTCGAGTCGCCGTTGATGGTCGAAACGACGGTGGTCTTGCCGCCTTGCGAGAACGTCTTGATGTTCGCGACGATGGTCTGATAGTCGCTATGGCCGAACGGCGTGTAGACCTCCTGAATATCGCTGTCGCTCACGCCCTTCGAGTGCAGGAACGCGCGCAGGATCTTGTTGGTCGTGCGCGGATACACATAGTCCGTACCGAGCAGGAAGAAGCGCTTCGCACCGCCGCCTTGCGCGCTCATCAGGTATTCCACTGCGGGAATGGCCTGCTGGTTGGGCGCGGCGCCCGTATAGAACACGTTGCGCGACATCTCTTCCCCTTCGTACTGCACGGGGTAGTAGAGCAGGCCGTTCAGTTCCTCGAACACCGGCAGCACCGACTTGCGCGACACCGAGGTCCAGCAGCCGAACACGCAGGCCACCTTGTCCTGCGTGAGGAGCTGGCGCGCCTTTTCGGCGAAGAGCGGCCAGTTGGAGGCCGGGTCGACCACCACGGGCTGGATCTGACGCCCCATCACGCCGCCATTCTTGTTGATGTCGGCAATCGTCATCAACGCGGTGTCTTTCAGTGAGGTCTCCGAAATGGCCATCGTGCCCGAGAGCGAATGCAGGATGCCGACCTTGATCGGCCCGCTGCCGGTGTCCGCGTGAGCGAACGGCATGCGCCCCGCTGCCGCGAGTGCGCCCGACATCGTCCCGAGTTTCAACAGACTGCGACGTTTCATTTTTGTGCCTCTTGTCCGTGAGTGAGTCGTGGGCCGTGGCGCGTGGTGGTTTGTCGTCTTGCGCGCCGCCCGGTGTGTGTGGCCTGTCTTGCGCACACCCTTCTGCAAGCGTTGTGCCAGCGCGAGGGGAAAGCACGAGGCTTGCCCCATAAGGCACGCGGCGATGCGAAGCGCATCGGTGCACGTGCGGCGGGCGGGCGATTGTGGTGCAGCGAGATGCATGTTCGGGCGCGCTGCATCGTGTCAGTGCGCGCCTGCATGAAGCGGGCCGACCGGGATCGCCAGGCACGCTGCATCGTTGTGCATGAGCGCAACGCTGGTGCTGCGCGAGGTGGACTGCGATGGAACGGAGGGGGAACTGTGCGGGAACGGAGTGGGAACTGGGCGAGCGGCCCAGAAATGACAAAGGGCGCGGCCTAAGCCGCGCCCTTGTGTCAAAGCTGGCGTGCGCCGGCTTAGTACGTTGGCACCTTGGGGTCGACCTGACGCGACCAGGCGTCGATGCCGCCTTGCAGGTTGAACACCTTCGTATGGCCGCGCGATTCGAGGAACATCGCCACCTGGGCGCTGCGCGCGCCGTGGTGGCAAATGCAGACGATCTGCGCCTCGTCGTCCAGTTCCTCGCTGCGCGCGGGGATCTCGCGCATGGGGATCGACGTGCTGCCGGCGATCTTTGCCGTTTCGATTTCCCACGGCTCGCGCACGTCGAGCAGCACGGGGGCCTCGCGGGTGGTGTCGGCAAGCCATTCGGCGAGGGCGGGGGCGGTCAGATTCTGCATGGAAGACTCGATCGGGTAAAAGGCCGGGCAACCATGAAAGACACCCGGCGATACAACAGGTTAGCTGCGCTCAGAACTTGAAGCGCGGCGGATGCACGGCGTTCTGCAGCGCTTCGACATACGTCTCGAATACGCCCGCAATGCGGAACTGCTTCTCGTCGATGCGCGTGATGATCTGCGCTTCCATGACCGGCGCGCCGCCCACGAAAGCGGCGAGACGCCCGCCCACCTTGAGCTGCTCGAGCAACTCCTGCGGCACGACCGGCAGGCCGCCGGAGACGCAGATCACGTCATACGGCGCATTCGCGGCCCAGCCGCGCGCGCCGTCGCCGACCACGACTTCGGCGTTCAGCACGCCGTTCTTGACGAAGTTCGCGCGTGCGAATTCGGCGAGTTCCGTATCGATTTCCACGGTCAGCACCTTCTGCGCGCGGTGCGCGAGCAGCGCCGCCATGTAGCCGGAGCCCGCACCGATTTCCAGCACGCTCTCGTGCTTCTTCACCGCGAGCTCCTGCAGCACGCGCGCTTCGACGCGCGGCGCCAGCATGTGCTGGCCGTTCGGCAGCGGCAGTTCGAGGTCGGCGAACGCGAGGGCGGTATAGGCCTCGGGGACGAAATGCTCACGCTTGACGATCGCGAGCAGGTTCAGCACGTCCTGGTCGAGCACTTCCCAGGTGCGAATCTGCTGTTCGATCATGTTGAAACGCGCTTGTTCGATGTTCATGGTGACTCGGCGTTGTGGTCGGGATCGGTTCGTATCAAAGCCCGGCAAAAAAGGCGTCGGGCAATCGGAGAATTGTAGCAAACCGGCTTGCGGCCCGGCCGCGCCGCCGGCAGCGGGCGGGCGTTGCGCGGGCGCTAACGGATCGGTGTTTGTCCTGGCTTCGTGAGCCTTGCGATTTTGCGGTTCTCGTACCAAAAATGTAATCGATTACATCCGGCCGCGCCCGCAGGCCCCGCGCCTGCGCCGCCACGCCGTTCCGAACCGGTCACGATCGCTTCTCGCCCATGCCCGCTCGCTCGTCCCGATCGCCGCAAGCGCAACACGAAGACGCCCGCGCCCGCGGGGACACCGCCGTGCGCGGAGGCTCGATCGCGGCGGTGGCGCAGCGCGCGGGCGTGTCGGTCGCGACGGTCTCGCGCGTGCTCAACGGCCACGCGAACGTGCGCGCCGCGACGCGCGAGCGCGTGCTCGCCGAAATCGAGACGAGCGGCTATCGCGTGAACGAACTCGCGCGCAACCTGCGCACCGCCGAAAGCCGCCTGCTGCTGACGATGGTGCCCGACTTCGGCAACCCGTTTTATGCGGAGATCGTGCGCGGCATCGACAGCGTGGCGCGCCAGCACGGCTTTTTCCTGCTGCTGTGCGACACGGGCGCCGACGCCGGCCGCGAGCGCAGCTACTTCGACCTGCTGCGCCGCCACCGCGCGGACGGGGCGATCTGCCTCGACCCGGCCACCGTCCAGCACGCGCTTGCGGCGGAATCGACGGCGTTGCCGTGGGTGGCCTGCTGCGAGTTCGATCCGGACGTGGGCGTGCCGTATGTGGGCATCGACAACTACCGGGCCGCACACGACGCCGTGCGGCATCTGATCGCGCGGGGGCGGCGGCGTGTCGCGCTGATCAACTCCGACGAACACTATCTGTACGCGCAGCAACGCCGCGACGGCTGGCGCGATGCGCTTGCCGAAGCGGGCATTGCGATGCGCGACGCCTGGCGCGTGAACGTGAACTGCCTCGACTACGACGCGGGCGCGCAGGCCGCCGCCGCGCTCATGCAGTTGCCCGCAGGCGAGGCGCCCGACGCGATTTTCGCGGTGTCGGACACGCTCGCGGTGGGGGTGCTCAACGGCTTGCGCGGCGCGGGGCGGCGCGTGCCGCAAGACGTCGCCGTGGTCGGCTTCGACGATATCGCGCTTGCCGCGCAGATCGATCCGCCGCTCACGACGATCGCGCAGCCCATGCGGGAGCTGGGCGAGACGGCCGCGCGGCTGTTGCTGCGGCGTTTCGCCGACCCGCGCGCGAGCGTGCCGGGCGTGCTGCTGCCGCACAGGCTGGTGGTGCGCGAGAGCGGGTGAAGTCGGCAGACGTCAGTGAACACATAGCAGGGGAGACCAGCGGAGCAGAGGCTGACGGCGCGAGCCGTCAGCCAAAACCCGCAGACAAGGCCACTGGAGGAGCGCACGCGCATGAGCGTCGCCGTGAAGTTCAACGACATCCGCAAGGACTTCGGTCCCGTGCGCGTGCTGCACGGTGTGAGCTTCGAGCTTGCGCCGGGTCGCATTCACGGGCTGCTGGGCGAGAACGGCGCGGGCAAGTCCACGCTCATGAAGATCCTCGCCGGCTACGAAGAAGCGAGTGCGGGCGAGATGCTGGTGGACGGCGTGCCGCGCCGCTTCGAAGGCTCGCGCGAAGCCGAGGCCGCCGGCATCGTGCTGATCCACCAGGAGTTCAACCTCGCCGAGCACCTGACGATCGCGCAGAACATCTTCCTCGGCCACGAAAAGCGCAAAGGCTGGCTCGTAGACGACGCCGCCATGCGCCGCGAGGCGCGCGAACTGCTCGCGCAGGTGGGGCTCGCGCGCGACCCGGACGTGAAGGTGCGCGATCTGATCGTCGCCGAAAAGCAGCTCGTGGAGATCGCCAAGGCGCTCTCGCGCCACGCGCGCCTGCTCATCATGGACGAGCCCACGGCCACGCTCACGCCCGCCGAAACCGCACGGCTTTTCGCGCTGATGACGAAGCTGCGCGCCGCCGGCACGACGCTCGTCTACATCTCGCACAAGCTCGACGAAGTGGAGCGCATCACGGACGACGTGGTCGTGATGCGCGACGGGCGCTTCGTGGCCGCGAGCGCGACGGCGGGGCTCGCGCGCCAGCAGATGGCGAACCTTATGGTGGGCCGCGACGTCTCCGACATGTTTCCTGAGAAAAGCGCAGCGAGCGCGGATGCGCCTGTCGCGCTGCGCGTGACGAATCTCGCCGTGCCGGGCTGGGTCGAGGATCTCTCCTTCGAGGTGCGCGCGGGCGAGATTCTCGGTTTTGCGGGGCTCGTGGGCGCGGGGCGCAGCGAGGCGTTCGAGGCGATCGTGGGCTTGCGCCACCGGCACGCGGGCGAGATCGAGATCGACGGCCGCGCCGTGACGCTGCGCCACCCGCGCGACGCGATGCGCCACGGCCTCACGTACCTGAGCGAAGACAGAAAAGGACGCGGCCTGCACATGAACCTCACGCTGCAGGACAACCTCACGCTCATGACGCTCGAGCGCTACGGCCATCCGCTGCTCGACCTCAAGGCGGCCCGCCGCGCGCTGGAAAAAGCGGTGCGCGAATTCGGCATCCGCACCGGCGACCTCGACAGCCGCGCGCGCATGCTCTCGGGCGGCAACCAGCAGAAGCTCGCGCTCGCCAAGTTCCTGCAGCCCGACCCGCGCGTGATCGTGCTCGACGAGCCTACGCGCGGCGTGGACGTGGGCGCGAAACGCGACATCTATTTCCTGATCCAGCGGCTCGCGGCCTCGGGGCGCGCGGTCGTCGTGATCTCGTCCGAACTGGTCGAGCTGATCGGCCTGGCGCATCGCGTGGCCGTGATGCGCGCGGGCCGGCTCGTCGCCACGCTCGGGCGCGAACATCTGAACGAAGAGGAGCTGATCGCTCATGCAACCGGCACCCACTGATGCACCGTCCGAAGGCCGTGGCGCGCGCTCGGCCGCAGCGCGTTTCGTGCATCGGCTCGCGGGCGTCGGGCCGCTCATCGGCCTGATCCTGCTGTGCGTGCTAGGCACCCTGCTGAACCGCGATTTCGCCACCGCCGGCAACCTGCTCAACGTGCTCACGCGCACCTCGTTCATCGGCATCATTTCCGTGGGCATGACGTTCGTGATCATTTCGGGCGGCATCGATCTTTCGGTCGGGTCGATGGCCGCGCTCATCGCGGGCGTGATGATCTGGGTCATGAATACGCTGGCCGCGAGCGACCATGCGTTTGCCCCTTTGGCCATCGTCGCGATCGGCATTGCGATTGCGCTCGTGCTCGGCGCGGTGTTCGGGCTCGCGCATGGTTTGCTGATCACGCGCGGGCGCATCGAGCCGTTCATCGTGACGCTCGGCACGCTCGGCATCTTCCGCTCGGTGCTCACGTGGCTCGCCGACGGCGGCGCGCTCACGCTGCAGAACAATCTCGTCGATCTGTACGGCCCGGTGTATTACGCGAGCCTCTTCGGCATTCCGGTGCCCGTGTGGGTGTTCGCGCTCACGGCAGCGGGCGGCGCGCTCATTCTGAACCGCACCGCGTTCGGGCGGCACGTGCAGGCGATCGGCTCGAACGAGCAGGTCGCGCGCTATGCCGCGATCCGCGTCGATCGCGTGAAGTGCGCAACCTACGTGCTGCTGGGCGTGTGCGTGGGCGTGGCGACCGTGCTCTATGTGCCGCGCCTCGGCTCCGCCACGCCGACGACAGGCTTGCTGTGGGAGCTGGAGGCGATCGCCGCCGTGGTGGTGGGCGGTACCGCGCTCAAGGGTGGCGAAGGGCGCGTTGCGGGCACCGTGGTCGGCGCGGTGCTGCTCTCGGTCATCGCCAATATTCTCAATCTCACGAGCATCATCAGCGTGTATCTGAATGCGGCGGTGCAGGGCGTGGCGATCATCGCCGTGGCCTTCCTGCAGCGCGGCAGACGATAAGGATGGCGAAGCAGATCTGGCAAGGCAGTCGGGAAGTCGAAGGAGGCAGCGAAAACTCAACGCAAGAACGGGCGTGGGCCCGCACGAAAAGGAGACGGCATCATGAAGAAGATGATTCGAACGATGTGTGCGGGCGCGCTGGCGCTCGGCGTGGCGGCGACGGTCGGTGCGGGCGCGGCGCGCGCCGACGACAAGGTCACGCTGGGCGTGGCCATTCCCACCGCCGACCACGGCTTCACGGGCGGCATCGTCTGGTGGGCGAATCAGGCGAAGAAGGATCTGGAGAAGGCGCACCCGGACCTCAAGGTCATCGTCAAGACGGCGGCGAACGCACCCGATCAGGCGAACCAGTTGCAGGACCTCGTGACCGTCAACAAGATCAACGCACTCGTGATCTTCCCGTATGAATCGGCTTCGCTCACGCAGCCGGTGGCACAGGTGAAGAAGCAGGGCGTGTACGTGACGGTGGTCGATCGCGGCTTGACCGACACGAGCGCGCAGGACGCTTATGTCGCCGGCGACAACACGGCGTTCGGCAAGATCCCCGCCGAATATCTCGCCAAGCAACTGGGCGGCAAGGGCGATATCGTTGCGCTGCGCGGCATCCCCACCACGCTCGACAACGAGCGCTGGACCGCGTTCACGTCGGTGCTGAAGAACTATCCGGACATCAAGATCCTCGACGCGAAGTACGCGAACTGGAACCGCGACGACGCGTTCCGCACGATGCAGGACTACCTCACGCGCTTCAAGCACATCGACGCCGTCTGGGCCGCCGACGACGACATGGCCGTGGGCGTGCTCAAGGCCATCGACCAGGCCAAGCGCAACGACATCAAGATCGTGTTCGGCGGCGCGGGATCGAAGGAGATGGTCAAGCGCGTGATGGACGGCGATCCGCTCATCAAGGCCGACGTGTCGTATTCGCCGAAGTTCATCTACGACGCGATCAAGCTCACGGCCGAAGCGCGCTTGCAGGGCAAGTCGCTGCCGCCTACGACGATCATCCCTTCCGTGCTGATCACCAAGGAAAACGCGAAGCAGTTCTACTTTCCCGATTCGCCGTTCTAAGGACGGGGCTTGCGATGAAGACGATCAAAGGCCCGGCCATATTCCTCGCGCAGTTTCTCGGCGACGACGCGCCGTTCGACAGCTTCGGGCACATGGCCGGCTGGGCGGCCCAGCTCGGCTACAAGGGCATCCAGGTGCCCACGGATGCGCGCCTCGTCGATCTCGCGCAGGCGGCGTCGAGCACCGCGTACTGCGACGACCTGCGCCAGCAGGCCGACGACGCGGGCGTGACGATCACCGAGCTTTCCACGCATCTGCAAGGACAGCTCGTGGCCGTGCATCCCGCCTACGACGCGCTGTTCGACGGCTTTGCGCCGCCGCAGGTGCGGGGCAATCGCGAAGCGCGCACGGCGTGGGCCGTCGAGCAGTTGATGCTGGCCGCGCGCGCCTCGAAGAATCTGGGGCTCAGCGCGCACGTGACGTTTTCGGGCGCGCTGGCGTGGCCGTACTTCTATCCGTGGCCGCAGCGGCCGGCGGGTCTCGTCGAAACCGCCTTCGACGAACTCGCGCGCCGCTGGCGGCCGATCCTCGATGCGTTCGACGCGGCGGGCGTGGACGTCTGCTACGAACTGCATCCGGGCGAGGACCTGCACGACGGCGTGACGTTCGAGCGCTTTCTGGCGGCCGTGGACGATCATCCGCGCGCGAACATCCTCTACGACCCGAGCCACTTCGTGCTGCAGCAGCTCGATTACCTCGCGTTCATCGACCTCTATCACGCGCGCATCAAGGCCTTTCACGTGAAGGACGCCGAATTCCGCCCCACGGGCAAGCAAGGGGTGTACGGCGGCTACAGCGGATGGGTCGAGCGTGCGGGGCGCTTTCGCTCGCTCGGCGACGGGCAGATCGACTTCGGCGCGATCTTCTCGAAGCTCACGCAGTACGGCTATCCGGGCTGGGCCGTGCTCGAATGGGAATGCGCGCTCAAGCATCCGCACGACGGCGCGCGCGAGGGCGCCGAATTCATCAAACGGCACATCATCCGCGTGGCCGAGCATGCGTTCGACGACTTCGCGGGCAGCGGCGTCGATGCGGCGCAGGTGAAGGGCGTGCTGGGCCTCTGAACGCGTTTCTCACGGGAGCCAGGCAATGACACGAAGACTCAGGCTCGGCATGGTCGGCGGCGGCGAGGGCGCGTTTATCGGCGCGGTGCATCGCATCGCGGCCCGTCTCGACGATTGCTGGGAGCTTGTAGCGGGCGCGCTGTCGTCCGATCCGGCGCGCGCGCAGTCGAGCGCCGAGGCGCTCGGTCTCGCGCGCAGCTATGACCACTGGCGCGAGATGGCGAGCGTGGAAGCCGGGCGCGAGGATGGCATCGACGCGGTGGCCATCGTCACGCCGAACCATCTGCACGCGCCGGTCGCGCATGCGTTCATGGATGCGGGCATTCACGTGATCTGCGACAAGCCGCTCGCGGTCTCGCTCGCCGAGGGCGAAGCGCTTGCGCGGCACGCGCGCGACGCGAATCTCGTGTTCGCGCTCACGCATACGTATTCGGGCTATCCGCTCGCGCGGCACGCACGTGAGCTGGTGGAGGCGGGCGAGATTGGCGATGTGCGCATCGTGCAGGTCGAATACGCGCAGGACTGGCTCGCCAACCCTGTCGAGCGCGGCGGCGCGAACCGCCAGGCGGCGTGGCGCACCGATCCGGCGCTGGCGGGGCCGGCGGGGTGTCTGGGCGACATCGGCACGCATGCGTATCAGCTGGCGGCGTTCGTGAGCGCGCTCGTGCCGGAATCACTTGCTGCCGAAGTGCATACCTTCGTGCCGGGCCGCCGCGTGGACGATCACGTTCAGGCCATGCTGCGCTATGCCAACGGCGCGCGCGGCATGTTGTGGGCGAGCCAGGTGGCGAGTGGTGCGGAAAACGCGTTGCGGCTGCGCGTGTATGGCACGAAGGCGGGCCTCGCGTTCGATCAGGAGGAGCCCAACGTGCTGTGGTTCACGCCCCAGGGCGGCGAGGCGCAGCGCCTCACGCGCGGCCGCGTGACGGGGGCCGCCGCGCTGCACGCCACGCGTGTGCCGCCGGGGCATCCGGAAGGCTATCTGGAGGCGTTCGCGCAGCTCTATCGCGACGCCGCCGCGCAGATCCGCGCGCGCGAGGCGGGCGTTGCGGCGCCGCCCGAGAGCCGGCTGCTGACCACGGTCGACGACGGCGTGGAAGGGTTGCGCTTCATCGAGGCCGTGCTGGCGAGCAATAAGGCTGGCGGCGCGTGGTGCAGCATCGTGCGGCCGTGATTGGCCATTCGGATGAATTGAGCGCGCAGGGCCAGGCAACGAAATTTGCGACATGTTTAACCCGCTTCAAAGGTAGAGCATGTCTAATGTCATTCAATTGAATTACACTGCGTATTCGACGAGGCCGGCCTCAAGGCTAACGGCCAAACCAGGGAGTGAGTCGATGAACGCAAACGCATTGGTACAGGTTCGCATCGATCACGCGCTCAAACAGCGCGCGGCCGAAGTGCTCGACAACATGGGGCTCACGGTATCGGACGCCGTACGCATTCTGCTCACGCGTATTGCGAACGAGGGCGCGTTGCCGTTCGATTTCGCCGTCGATCCGGTGGCGCACGACGCGTGGTTCCGGGCCAAAGTGCGCGAGGCGCTGGAGGACCCGCAGCCGGCGGTGGCGGACGAAGCGGTGGAGGCGCACTTCGCGAAGCGGCGCGCGGCGGTGGCCGGCGAGCCTGAGCGTGCGCGCAAGCGCCAGGCGAAAAGTTGAGGGTAGGCTGGTCGCTGCTCGCGCTGGCCGACCGCGAGGCCGCATTCAACTTCACCGTGACTAGCAACCCGCGCCGGGCTGTCGTGTGGGACGAGCGGATTTCGGCGTCCGTCCGACGGTTACGACTTTTCCCCAACCTTGGCCGGGTCGGCCGCGTGAGCGGCACGCGGGAGCTGGTGGTCGAGTCAACGCCGTTCGTGCTTGCCTACCGGTACGAGAACGAAGCGCTCACGATATTGCGCGTCCTGCACAGCGCGCGCCGCTGGCCGGACGCAGTCGACTGAGCGGCGGCAGGGCGCCGCCGCTCGCGCAACTTATTGGCTCAGATACACGAACTTGCCGCCGCGTACCGTGCCCATCACGCTCGCGCGCTGGTCGAGGCCCACGTGGTCCGTCGGGCTCGTGTTGACCATGCCATTGGGCACGACCACTTCGTGCGCGTGCTCCAGTTCGCTGCGCAATGCCACGCGGAACGCTTCCGTGCCCGGCTGCGCGGTCTTGAGCGCGCGCGCAACGGCGTCCTGCAAGCGCGGATACACCCCTGCCGCGTCACCCGCGAACTGCGTGACCGTGCCCGGGCCGTACTTCGCCTCGTAGGCATCGACGAAGGCGAGCGCCGCCTTCTGCGCCGGCTGGTCGGCGGGCAGCGTGCGCGCCACCACCACGGGCTGGGTCGGGAACAGGGTGCCTTCCACGTCCTTGCCGCCAAGCTTGATGAATTCAGGCGTGGCGATGCCGTGCGTCTGGTAAATCGGCCCCTTGTAGCCGCGCTCGATCAGCGTGCGTTGCGGCAGCACGGTCGGCGTGCCTGCGCCGGCAATCAGCATCGCGTCGGGTTTGGCCGCCATCAGCTTGAGGATCTGGCCCGTCACGCTCGCGTCGGTGCGGTTGTAGCGCTCGGTCGCCACGATCTGGATGTTGCGTTCCTTCGCGTACTTCGTGAATTCATTGAGCCAGCTGTCGCCGTAGCTGTCGGCAAAGCCGATGAAGCCCACCGTCTTCACGCCGTGCGCGGCCATGTAGCGCGTCATGACGTCGGCCATGGCGGCGTCGGTCTGCGCCATCTTGAACGCCCACACGCGCGCGCCCTGCTGCGGTTCGACCACCGAGCCCGAGCCGACCAGCGTAATCATCGGCGTCTTGCTTTGCGCCACCGGGTCGAGCGCCGCGAGCGCCGCCGGTGTGATGTTCGGCCCGACGATCACGTCCACGTGATCTTCGTTGATGAGCTTGTGGATGTTGCGCACGGCGGCGCCCGGGTCGGAGCCGTCGTCGAGCACGATGTAGTCGGCCTTCTGTCCCGCGATCGTGTCGGGCCACATCAGCATGGCGTTCTTGCTCGTGATGCCGATGGCGGCTGCCGGACCCGTGCTCGAGAGGTCGATACCGACCTTGATGTCGGCATGCGCGACAGACGCGCAGGCGGCGGCAGCAAGGGCGGCGGCCACGACGAGCGGGCGCAGGGACTGCACGAAAGTAAAGCGCGGCTTCATCCGTTGAATCTCCAGGCGAGAAGTGATGTTGTTGTATTGCGGATTTTGTCTGATCTTTCTTCCGGCACCGATCCTGCAACGGGCCGCTACAGCTCGTAAGTCTCGTGCTCGCCCTTGAGCGCCTGCTCGATCAGCTTGCGGTTCAGGCTCGGCGAAAGCAGTTCGACGAGCGTATACACATAGCTGCGCAGGTAAGCGCCCTGCTTGAGCGCCACGCGCGTGACGTTGCTGCCGAACAGGTGCCCCACGGGCACCGCGCGCAGGTGCCGGTCGCGCTCGGCGTTGAAGGCGATGTCGGCCATGATCCCCACGCCGAGACCCAGCTCGACATAGGTCTTGATCACGTCGGCGTCGATGGCTTCCAGCACGATGTCGGGCGAGAGGCCGCGCAGGCGAAACGCGTCGTTGATCTTGGTGCGCCCGGCGAACGCGTTGTCATAGGTGATCAGCGGATATTGGGCCAGATCGTCGAGCGAGAGCGGCTTGCGCTCGAGCAGCGGGTGGTCGGGCAGCATCACCGCGACGTGGTGCCAGGTGAAGCAGGGCAGCGACACCAGTTCCTTGTAGCCCGAGATGGCCTCGGTCGCGATGCAGAGATCGGCCTGGTCATGGAGCACCATTTCCGCGACCTGTGTGGGGCTGCCCTGCAGGATCGAAAGGTGCACCTTAGGGAAGCGCCGCTTGAACTCGGCGATGGCGGCCGGCAGCGAGTAGCGCGCCTGCGTGTGCGTGGCGGCGATGGTCAGGTTGCCCTGGTCCTGTGCGGCGTAGTCCTTGCCGACGCGCTTCAAGCTTTCCACTTCCTGCAGAATGCGCTCCACCGAGGCGAGGATGATCCGGCCCGGCTCCGTGAGCGAGCGCACGCGCTTGCCATGTCGTGTAAAGATTTCGACCCCAAGCTCGTCCTCCAGCTCGATGATCGCCTTCGAGACGCCCGGCTGGCTCGTATACAGTGCCTTGGCCGCTTCCGTGAGGTTGAAGTTCTGGCGTACGGCCTCGCGGACGAAACGGAACTGGTGCAGGTTCATAGATAACCCTTATAACCTGATTGCATATCGACCTGATTTTTGAGTCGTTTGAAATATAAAGCGAGTTTATTACCATTCCTCCAACTTTTCCAATATGGATATCTGTTTTGGTCATTAGCAAATGACCGGCGCGATTGAAGGCGCGGCCGCCTCGAGCAGGCAAAACAGTGCGGAAAGAACGAAGTCGAGAAGTCGGAGCGCGGCGTAACCGGAACGCCGCGATTGAACCAACCCTGGGGTCCCCGAATGTACCAATACGATCAGTACGACCAGACCATCGTCGACGAACGCGTCGCGCAATATAGCGACCAGGTTCGCCGCCGCCTGTCGGGCGAATTGAGCGAAGAAGAGTTCCGCCCGCTGCGTCTGCAGAACGGCCTGTACTACCAGCGCCATGCCTACATGCACCGCATCGCGATTCCGTACGGCAATCTGCGCAGCGACCAGCTGCGCATGCTCGCCACGATCGCGCGCGAGCACGACCGCGGCTACGGCCACTTCTCGACGCGCTCGAACATCCAGTACAACTGGATCAAGCTTGAAGAAACGCCGGAAATCCTGCGCAAGCTGGCCTCGGTCCAGATGCACGGCATCCAGACGTCGGGCAACTGCATCCGCAACATCACCGCCGACCAGTTCGCGGGCGTCGCGCCCGACGAAGTCGTCGACCCGCGTCCGTGGTCCGAAATCCTGCGCCAATGGTCGACGTTCCACCCCGAATTCGCGTGGCTGCCGCGCAAGTTCAAGATCGCCGTGTCGGGCACGAAGGAAGACCGCGCCGCCGTGCAGATCCACGACCTGGGCGTCTACCTCGACCGTAACGAGCAGGGTGAAGTGGTCGCGAGCATCCTCGCGGGTGGCGGTCTTGGCCGTACGCCGATCGTCGGCGCCATCATCAAGCGCGACCTGCCGTGGCAGCACCTGCTGACCTACTGCGAAGCCGTGCTGCGCGTGTACAACCGCTACGGCCGCCGCGACAACATGTACAAGGCGCGTATCAAGATTCTCGTGAAGGCGCTCTCGCCGGCGAAGTTCGCCGAGCAGGTCGAAGAAGAGTGGCAGCACCTGAAGGACGGCCCCTCGACGCTCACGCAGGAAGAAGTCGACCGCGTCTCGCAGTACTTCGTGCCGCCGGCGTATGAAAAGATCGCCGACACGGACACGTCGTACGAAAAGCATCTGCTGGAAAACCGCGCGTTCGCGCGCTGGGTCGAGCGCAACGTGCGTCCGCACCGCGTGACGGGCTATGCGTCGGTCACGCTCTCGCTCAAGCCGCGCGACATCGCGCCGGGCGACGCCACCGACGCGCAGATGCAAGCCGTGGCCGATTGGGCCGACGAGTACTCGTTCGGCCAGATCCGCGTCTCGCACGAGCAGAACCTGATTCTCGCAGACGTGAAGAAGCGCGACCTCTTCGCGCTGTGGGAAAAGGCGAAGGCGCAAGGTTTCGCGACGGCGAACATCGGCCTGTTGACCGACATCATCGCGTGCCCGGGCGGCGACTTCTGCTCGCTCGCCAATGCGAAGTCGATCCCCATCGCGCTGGCGATCCAGGAGCGTTTCGACAACCTCGACTTCGTCTACGACCTCGGCGACCTGTCGCTCAATATCTCGGGTTGCATGAACTCGTGCGGTCATCACCACGTCGGCAACATCGGCATTCTGGGCGTGGATAAGGACGGCTCTGAGTGGTATCAGGTGTCGCTCGGCGGCGAGCAGGGCAACGGCGCCAACGGCGCGCGCCTTGGCCGCGTGATCGGACCGTCGTTCTCGGCGGAAGAAATGCCCGACGTGATCCAGAAGGTGGTCGACACGTTCGTCGAGCTGCGCATCGACGGCGAGCGCTTCATCGACACGTACGACCGCGTCGGCATCACGCCGTTCAAGGAGCGCGTGTACGCATCGCGCCAGCCGGCCCACGCTTAACCGCACGCAACGAGAGACGAGATTCGAGCAATGGCATTGATCATCAAAAACCGCGAGATCGTTGAAGACAACTGGCAAGTCGTGCGTGCGGCCGAAGACGGCGCGCTGCCCGAGGTGTCGGCGCTGCCCGCAGGCAAGGTGCTGGTTCCGCTCGCTTACTGGCAGGCGCAGCGCGACGCGCTCGTCGCCTCGCGCGGCAAGGACGAACTCGGCGTGTGGCTCGCGCCGGACAGCGAACCGGCCGATATCGCCGCCGACTTCGACAAGCTCGCGCTGATCGGCGTGGATTTCCCCGTGTTCCGCGATGGCCGCGGCTTTTCGATCGGCCGCCTGCTGCGCGAGCGCTATGGCTACAAGGGCGAACTGCGCGCGATCGGCGACGTGCTGCGCGACCAGCTGCGCTTTCACGAACGCTGCGGCTTCGACGCGTTCGCCGTGCGCGCCGACAAGGACATCCACGACGCGCTCAAGGCGTTCACCGAGTTCACGGTGCAATACCAGGGCGCATTCGACGAGCCGTCGCCGCTGTTCCGCCGCCGCCTGGCACAGCAAGGCGCAGCAGCATGAGCACCGCTTTGACAACCCCAGCGACCGAAATCACGGCTGACCTGCAGGCGAAAATCGAGCGCCTTGATGCGCTGCTCGACTCGATCGCCGCGCGTCACGCCAGCGTGAAGCTGGCCAGCAGCCTCGCAGCCGAAGACATGCTGCTCACCCACGCGATTCTTTCGCGCGGCGTGAAAATCGGCATCTTCTCGCTGAACACGGGCCGTTTGCACGCCGAAACGCTCGGCATGCTCGACGCTGTGCGCGAGCGCTACGGCTACGAGATCGAGCAGTTTCATCCGCAACAGGACGCGGTGGACGAGTACGTCGCCCAGCACGGCCTGAACGCGTTCTACGAGAGCGTGGACCTGCGCAAGCGCTGCTGCGAAATCCGCAAGGTCGAGCCGCTGAACCGCGCGCTTTCCGGCGTTTCCGCCTGGGTCACGGGCCAGCGCCGCGAGCAGTCGGTCACGCGTGCGGAACTGCACGAGGAAGAACGCGACGAAGCGCGCAACATCGACAAGTTCAATCCGCTCGCGGACTGGACCGAAGCCGATGTCTGGGCTTATCTGGGCGCCTTTGAGGTGCCGGTGAACCCGCTGCACGCACGCGGCTACCCGAGCATCGGCTGCGAGCCCTGTACGCGCGCAATCCGTCCCGGCGAGGACAGCCGCGCCGGCCGCTGGTGGTGGGAGTCGCGCGACACGAAGGAATGTGGCTTGCACATTACGTCCGTGTCAGCCATTCCGGTCGTCGAAGTGTCGTCGATCCACCAGGCGAACTAAGATTGAGTTTTGCCGCGCCGTCGTGAAGACCGGCGCGCTACCGTATACCGAGTACCGCGTGCCCCGTAAAAGGGGTGCGAATAAAGGAAGGATCCGAACATGAGCACCACGCTCGACTCAGCAGTGAACGCGCCGCTCCAGGTCACGGCGAACCGCATGGACCATCTCGACTGGCTCGAAGCCGAGTCGATCCACATCCTGCGTGAACTCGTCGCCGAATGCAGCAAGCCGGCGCTGCTGTTCTCGGGCGGCAAGGACTCGGTCGTCGTGCTGGCGCTCGCGCTGAAGGCGTTCGGCCTTGGCGCGAACCGCAAGACCGCGCTGCCGTTCCCGCTCGTGCATATCGACACGGGTCACAACTACGAGGAAGTGATCGACTTCCGCGATCGCCGCGCGGCCGAAATCGGCGCGGAACTCGTGGTCGGCCATGTGGAAGATTCGATCAAGAAGGGCACCGTGCGCCTGCGCCGCGAAACCGATTCGCGCAACGCCGCGCAAGCGGTCACGCTGCTCGAAACGATCGAGCAATACGGCTACACGGCGATGATCGGCGGTGCGCGCCGCGACGAAGAGAAGGCCCGCGCGAAAGAGCGTATCTTCTCGTTCCGCGACGAATTCGGCCAGTGGGACCCGAAGGCGCAGCGCCCGGAACTGTGGAGCCTCTACAACGCGCGCCTGCACAACGGCGAGCATCTGCGCGTGTTCCCCATCTCGAACTGGACGGAACTGGATGTGTGGCAGTACATCGAGCGCGAGAAGCTCGAGCTGCCGTCGATCTACTACGCGCACCAGCGCGAGATCGTGCGCCGCAACGGCCTGCTCGTGCCGGTCACGCCGCTCACGCCGATGAAGGAAGGCGAAGTCAGCGAAATGGCGCAGGTGCGCTTTCGCACGGTGGGCGACATCAGCTGCACGTGCCCGGTGGCGAGCGACGCGGACAACGTCGAGAAGATCATCGCCGAGACGGCCGTGACCGAGATCACGGAACGCGGCGCGACACGCATGGACGACCAGGCGTCGGAAGCGGCGATGGAACAGCGCAAGAAGCAAGGTTATTTCTAAAGAGCACGCGAGAGGAAAGATTAGACATGGTTACGACGCATCAACCTGAAGACCTCGGCGTGCTGCGCTTCATCACGGCGGGCAGCGTGGACGACGGCAAGAGCACGCTGATCGGCCGTCTGCTGTACGACAGCAAGGCGGTTCTCTCGGATCAGCTCTCGGCGCTTTCGCGCGCGAAGAACAAGCGCACGGTGGGCGACGAGATCGACCTGTCGCTGCTCACCGACGGCCTCGAAGCCGAACGCGAGCAGGGCATCACGATCGACGTGGCGTATCGCTACTTCGCCACGGCCAAGCGCAAGTTCATCATCGCGGATACCCCTGGCCACGAGCAGTACACGCGCAACATGGTCACGGGCGCTTCCACGGCGCACGCCGCGATCATCCTGATCGACCCCACGCGTGTGACGGTCGAGAACGGCGTCACGCAATTGCTGCCGCAAACCAAGCGCCACAGCGCCATCGTCAAGCTGCTGGGCCTGCAGCACGTGATCGTCGCGATCAACAAGATGGATCTGGTCGAATACAGCGAAGCCACGTTCAATCTGATCCGCGAAGCGTATGTCGCGCTCGCGCGCCAGCTCGGCCTCAATGACGTGCGCTTCGTGCCGGTCTCGGCGCTCAAGGGCGACAACATCGTGGCCGCGAGCGAGCGCATGCCCTGGTACGCGGGCGAGCCGCTGCTCGACGTGCTCGAGCAACTGCCGGTTGCGCAGGCCACGGGTGAAGCGCTGCGCTTCCCGGTGCAGTGGGTCGCGCGCCAGGACGGCTCCAGCGCCGACGACTTCCGCGGTTACATGGGCCGCGTCGAAGCGGGCGAAGTGAAGCTCGGCGACGCCATCACGGTGCTGCCGGCAGGCCGCAGCGCAACGGTCGCGGAAATCATCGCGCCCGTGCCGGGCGGCACGGCGCAGGTCGACCGCGCGTTCGCGGGTCAGACCGTCACGATTCGTCTGACCGAAGACGTGGACGTCTCGCGCGGCGACACCTTCGTGCCAGCGTCGGACAACGCGCAGCCGGCGAAGAAGCTCGAAGCGGACCTCTGCTGGTTCGACGACGAGCCGCTCTCGCCGCAGCGCAAGTACCTGCTCAAGCAGACCACGAGCACGGTGTTCGCGAAGATCGGCGCGGTCAAGCAGGTGCTCGACGTGCATACGCTCTCGCACGCCACCGACCGCCACGAACTCGCAATGAACGATATCGGCCGCGTGGCGCTCTCGCTGCAGAAGCCGCTCGTCTGCGACCTGTATGATGCGAATCCTGGCACCGGCGCGTTCGTGCTGATCGACGAGGCGACGCATCACACGGTGGCCGCGGGCATGATCCGCGCGTTCTCGGCCTAAGGCGTCGCGCGACGTTGCGGCCGCGCGCGGCCGCAATAATGGATTCGAAGCAAATGGGTAAGGTATATCTGATCGGCGCGGGACCGGGCGCAGCGGACCTCATCACGGTGCGCGGCGCACGGCTGCTCGCGAGCGCCGACGTCGTGCTGCACGACGCGCTCGTCGAGCCGGCCATGCTCGAGTACGCGCCGCCAACCGCGAAGTTCATCGCGGTCGGCAAGCGCTGCGGGCAGCGTTCCACGGCGCAGCACTTCATCAACAAGCAACTCGTCGACGCCGCGCGTGAGCATGGCGTGGTCGTGCGCCTGAAGGGCGGCGACCCGATGCTGTTCGGCCGTGCCGACGAGGAAATGCGCGCGCTCGAAGCGGCCGGCATCGACTTCGAAGTCGTGCCGGGCATCACGGCGGCGCTCGCCAGCGCGGCGACGCTGCAACGCTCACTGACGCTGCGCGGCGTGGCCCGCAGTGTTGCGCTCGCCACGTATTCGCGCGCGGCGGGCAGCGAGGAGATTCGCGAGCAGGTCAACGCCGATTCGCTCGTGTTCTACATGGGCCGCGACAGCGCGCCCGAGATCGCGCGCCAGCTCATCGAAGCGGGCCGCGCGGGCGCCACGCCGGTGGCGATCGTCGAAGCTTGCAGCACCGCGCGCGAGCGCACGCTCACGCTGACGCTGGCGGGCCTCGAAGCGGGCGAGGCGCAGGACTGGCTCGACCCGGCGCAGCCAAGCCTGCTCATGATCGGCGACGCGTTCGCCGAACGCGCAGGGCAGGTGCAGCGCGAGGATGAAGTGCAAGGCGATCGCCAAAACCGCCGCGCCGCCGCCTGAGCGCCACACGATCAAGGCCAGGAAAGCAAAACGGGCTCGCTGAAAGGCGAGCCCGTTTTTTTATGCGTGCGCGTTGTCAGTCGCGTTCGTTGTCGATGCAAAACCGCACGATCGCATCGAGCACCGCGTCGTCCTCGCCGACGGCGCCCGCGCAACGCAGGCGCACACCCGGATGTTCGCTCTGGCATTGCGCGATCAGCGCGGGCAGGTCGCGCCGCACGTGGCCGCCCTGGCCGAAGAACACCGGTATGACCGTAATCGTGTCGCAGCCCGCCGTGGCCTGTGAGGCGATGGCATCAGGCAGGCTCGGGGCCATGAGTTCCAGGAAGGCGAGGCTGACCGGACCCGCATCGCCGCGCGCGGCGGCGAGCTTTGCGGCCAGGCGCTGAAACGGCTCTTGCCAGCGCGCGTCGCGCGCGCCGTGGCCAAAGAGAATCATGCCGTGCGTGCCCATGCCTGCGAGCCTGTGCGAATCAGCGAATTGGACGAGCTAGCGGACGAGGGCGCCCGGCATCAATGCCGGTCAACCCATTTGAGCCCGATCAGCCCGACCGCGAGATAAATGAGCCCCGGTGTCGCCGCGGTAAGCGGCGCAGGCCAGGTGTTCAGTGTACCCACGTGGGAGAACAGCGTGTTGACGAGCTGGAAGCTCATGCCGAGCATGATCCCGCCGAACACCTTCATGCCCACCACACCGGCGCGCGTATGCAGATACGCGAACGGCAGCGAGAGCACGAGCATCACGAACACGGCGAACGGGTAGAGCAGCTTGCGCCAGAACGCGATCTGGTAGCGCTGCGCGTCCTGATGGTTCTCGGTCAAGTGCTGGATATAGCGGAACAGGTTGAACATCGACATCCGGTCGGGCGAAACGAGCAGCACCGAGAGAATGTTCGGCGTGAGCTCCGAGCGCAGCGAGTATTCGGGCGCCGAGGTCTGTTCTGCGCGATAGACCGGATTGAGCGCATCGACAGGCTGGTTCTGCGGCGGCGGCACGCTGATGAGCTGCGTATCGGTCACGTCCTTGAGCAGCCAGTGACCCGGCGGCTGGAACGTGCCGCTCTTCGCCAGGCGCACGTTGGAGAGCCGGAACTTCGAATCGAATTCGTAGATGCGCACGTTCGTGATGGTCGCATTGGGCAGCAACTCGCCCACATTCACGAAGCGCGTGACCTGTTCGCCGTCGGCGCGCGCGGTGAGCGTGTCTTTCACCCACACACCCGACTGGAAGTTGCTCGACACCGCCGAGCCCAACGCCTCGAGACGCACGCGCTCGGAAAGCTGGTCGGTGTAAGGGCCGACCACTTCGCCGATCAGATAGGTCAGCAGCACGAGCGGCACGCCGATCTTGAGCAGCGAGCGCAGCGCCTGGTTCGTGGCGAGGCCCGACACACGAAAGATCGTGTACTCGGAATTCGCCGCCATTTGCGCGAACACGTAGATCGCGGCGATGAGCGCTGCGACCGGGATGATCTCGTAAAGCCGCGAGGGCGCCTGGAGCGCCACGCGCAGCACCGCGTACTGGAACTTGTAGTTGCCGTGCCCGACCGAATTCAGCTCGTTGATGAGGTCGAAGAAGAAGAACAGGCCGGAGAAGGCAAACAGAATGAAGATGAACGTCAGGTAAACCTGGCGAGCGAAGTATTTTTCGTAGATGCGCATCGGTCAGTTTTCCTCTCAGTTTCCTGAAGAGGCGCGCCGGAACATCGCACGTGTGAAGAGCGGCCGGTTGCGCACGCGTATCCAGAAGATGAACACGACGAGCGCGAGCACCACAGTGTGCAGCAGCACAAGGCCGACGCCGAACGGCATCTTGCCTTGTTCGATCTGCGACTGCACGACGTTGAGCAGGTTCGAATAGGTGAGGTAGATCAGCACCGCCATCACGAGGTTGATCGTGCGGCTGCGGCGCGGATTCTGGTACGCGAGCGGAATGCCGAGCAGCATCAGGTTGATCGCGATGAGCGGCAAGCCGGCGCGCCAGGCGAGCTCGCCCAGGTTGTCGTCGGTGGGATGGCGCAACAGGCCCGGTGTGGACGTGGTGCTCGCCGAAGGCGTGTTGACGAGCGGCTGGCTCGTGATCTTCACGCCATAGCGCTGGAACTCGCTGATGCGAAAGTCCGGGTGACCCGGCTCGCCGTCGTAGCGGCGGCCGTTTTCGAGCACGACGAAGCGGTCGCCGCTCTGCATGGTTTCGGTGTGGCCCGTCTTCGAGACGATCACGCTGACCTTGCCGTTTTCCGTGCTCGTGACGAATACATTCTCCACGCGCGCCTGGTCGGGGCTCATGCGCTCGATGAAGAACACGCGGTGCGTGGTGGGCGATTCGCGGAACTGGCCAGGCGCGAGCAGCGACACTTCATCGCGCTGCTGAAAGCGCGCGCGAATGAGCTTGCTTTGCGCGTTCGACCACGGCCAGCCGATGAACGCGAAGAACACGATAAGCAGGATGATCGGCGCGGAGAAGGTGGCGACCGGCTTGATCAGGCGCGTGAGGCTCACCCCGGAGGCGAGCCATACGACCATTTCGGAATCCTTGTACCAGCGCGTGAGGACGAACAGGATCGACACGAAGAGCGTGACGATGAGCATGACGGCCATGTAGCCGATCACGGTCAGTCCGATCAGCACCAGCACGTCGCGCGGGTCGATCTGACCGGACGCGGCGAAGCCGACGATGCGGATCATCATCGTCGTCAGCATGATCGTGAGCAGAACCATGAACACGGCGCCGGCCGTGTACGCGAGTTCGCGCTGCAGGGAACGTTCGAAGATCATTCTTGATGGGCAGGGCGGGCGGCCCGTGCCGGGAGGCGCGCAGCTCGCGCAACCGCCCAGGAGCCGCCGCGGGAAAAATAGCGGATAATTGCGGCTTTCATCCTAAGCCCTGATTTTATCCGAGGACAAGCGCGATGGACTTTAGCATAAAAGCCTGTGACTGGAGCAAAGGCGGGGAAGGCTCCTTCCTGACCGGCAAGTCGGATTGTGTCGTAGTCGGCGTGTTCGAGGCGCAAACCCTCTCGGGCCCGGCGTTCGCGATCGACAGCGCCATTGGCGGCGCAATCGCGCGCGTCGTCAAGGCCGGCGACATCGACGGCAAGGCCGGCTCCACACTGTTTCTGCCGGAAGTGAGCGGCATCGGCGCCTCGCGCGTGCTGCTCGTGGGTCTCGGCAAGCAGGACTCGTTTAGCCAGAAGGCTTACGGCGACGCGGTCAAAGCCGCATGGCGCGCGATCCTCGGCACGAAGATCGCACAGGTCACGTTCACGCTCGCGCAACTGCCGGTGAAGGAGCGCACGGGCGAATGGGGCGTGCGCGCCGCCATTCTCGCGCTGCGCAACGAGACCTACCGCTTCACACAGATGAAGAGCAAGCCCGACGTCGCGCAGCGGGCGCTCAAGCGCGTGGTCTTCAGCATCGACGCCGCCGAAGAGAAGGCAGCGAAGGTCGCGGCGAAGCAAGCCGTCGCGCTCGCCAACGGCATGGACCTCACGCGCGACCTCGGCAATCTGCCGGGCAACGTCTGCACGCCCACCTATCTCGCCGCCACGGCCAAGAAGCTCGCGCGCGACTGGAAGCTCAAGGTCGAGGTGCTCGGCCAGCGTCAGATCGAGACGCTCAAGATGGGCTCGTTTCTTTCTGTAACAAAGGGCTCGGTCGAGCCGCCGCAGTTCATCGTGCTGCACTACCAGGGCGCAAGCGCCAAGGCCGCGCCCATCGTGCTGGTCGGCAAGGGCATCACGTTCGACACGGGCGGCATCTCGCTCAAGCCGGGCGAGGGCATGGACGAGATGAAGTACGACATGTGCGGCGCGGGCTCGGTGCTCGGCACGATCCGCGCGGTCGCCGAAATGGGGCTCAAGCTCAATGTGATCGGCATCATCCCGACCTGCGAGAACATGCCCGCGGGCAACGCCACGAAGCCGGGCGACATCGTCACGACGATGGCGGGCCTCACGGTCGAAGTGCTCAACACCGACGCCGAAGGCCGCCTCATCCTGTGCGACGCGCTCACTTACGCCGAGCGCTTCAAGCCGGCCGCCGTGGTCGACATCGCCACGCTCACGGGCGCGTGCATCATCGCGCTCGGTCATCACAACAGCGGCCTGTTCTCGAAGGACGACGCGCTCGCGGGCGAACTGCTCGACGCTTCGCGCGAAGCGGGCGACCCGGCCTGGCGCCTGCCGCTCGACGACGAGTATCAGGACCAGCTCAAGTCGAACTTCGCCGACCTCGCCAACATTGGCGGGCGTCCGGCGGGCAGCGTGACGGCGGCGTGCTTCCTCTCGCGCTTCACCGAAAACTACCCGTGGGCGCACCTGGACATCGCGGGCACGGCCTGGAAGAGCGGGGCGGCGAAGGGCGCAACGGGCCGTCCGGTGCCGCTGCTTGCCCAGTTCCTCATCGACCGCGCGGCGCAATGAAGGCAGGCATGACGATTGCTGCATGCCAGGCGGCGTGTAAAGTGGTGTGGGCATGACGCGTATCGATTTCCACACGAACGTCGGCGACTCGCTGCTGTATGCGTGCCGCCTCGTGCGCAAGGCGTATCAGGCGGGCCAGCAGGCGGTGGTGCTGGCCGAGCCCGCGCGCCTGCGCGCGTTCGACGAAATGTTGTGGACCTTTTCGCCGCTCGACTTTGTGCCGCACTGCATGGCGGAGAGCCCGCATGCGGGCGAATCGCCCATCGTGCTGGCAACGGATCTCGAGCGTGCGCCGCATCATCGTGTGCTGCTCAATCTCGGCGCGCAGGTCCCGCCTCAATTCGCACGCTTCGAGCGCCTGCTCGAAGTGATTGGCGATGCGCCCGACGAACTCGCGTCGGGCCGCGAGCGCTATCGTTTTTACCGCGACCGCGGTTACGCGCTCAACAACTACAAGCAGGGCGGCTGAGGCCGGACGCGCGAGGCGTACCGGCGCGAGGCCGACTGCCCCGATCGATGGAGGTAAACATGTCCGGCATGCACGATCCGGAAGAGGCGATCCCGCTCTTGAGCGAGGTGATGGTGGCCGGCAATCCGCTGCGCGCGCACAACGTCGAAGAGGCGAAGAGCGCGACGGCCGCTGCCGTGAAGGCGGCCGTGGCCGAACGCGAGGAAGGCCTCTTTGCGCACGACGCCGACGCGCTCGTCGAGCGCCTGCGCGGGCGCTGCCTCACATGGCTCACCGGCGAAGGCCGCGCCGTGATCGAGGCGCGCTGCAGCGCGGCGATGCAGGAACATTCGAACTGGCTCGTGGGTCAGGTGTCGCGCGAGATCGGTCTCGCGCTCGAAACGGAACTCAACAACTGGGTGAAGGCCGCCGTGCGTGAGGAACTGGCCGCGCGCGCGGGACACCCGCCTTCGGCCTGATTCCGCGGTGGGCGCGGCGGCCGGAGGTCACCCCGCGCCGCGCCGTACACCGTACGCCTCACTTGAGCGTGAGGATCCAGCTCGCGAGCTGGGCCGCCTGGCCTGGGTTGAGCTGTGTATTGGCCGGCATCGGCACGGTGCCCCACACGCCGGTGCTGCCTTCGAGAATCTTGTGCGAGAGATAGGTCTGCGCGTCGGGCTTGCCTGCATATTTTGCGGCGACGTCGCGCAGGGCCGGACCCATGAAATTGCGCGTGACCGAATGGCAGCTCATGCAGTTCTGCTGCTGAGCGAGCGCGAGGCCGGTGGGTCCATGCTGCGCGCGGGCCGGGGCGGCCCCGAGCGCGCCGGCAATGCCGATGGCGAGCGCGGCGGCGAGCGTCGCTGTCTTGTTCCTGGCTTGCGACTTACTGTTCATACAGGTCTCCGCCCGCGTGTGCGCCGGCTGTGTCGTCGCATTATAAAAGCAAAGGGCGCACGTTCCGGACGTGCGCCCTTTGCTTTATCGCAGGCGAAGGTTTGAGCGGCGTCTAGCCGCGCTCGGCCGCGCCGTTAGCCGCGCCGTTAGCCGGTTACCGCGCCCTGATTCGCCGGGCGCGCGAGCGCTGCGTACTTCGCCATTACGCCGCGCGTGTAACGTGGCGCCGGTTGCTTCCACGCCGCGCGGCGGCGCGCGAGTTCGGCGTCGTCCACGTTCAGTTGCAGCAGGAGCTGGTGCGCGTCGATGGTGATCGAGTCGCCTTCCTGCACCAGCGCGATCGTGCCGCCTTCAAACGCTTCCGGCGCGACGTGGCCCACCACCATGCCCCAGGTGCCGCCCGAGAAGCGCCCATCGGTGATGAGCCCAACCGACTCCCCGAGCCCCTTGCCGATGATCGCCGAAGTCGGCGCGAGCATCTCCGGCATGCCGGGCCCGCCCTTGGGGCCGAGGTAGCGCAGCACGACCACGTCGCCCGCCTGGATCTTGTCGGCGAGAATCGCGTCCATCGCGCTCTGCTCGTCGTCGAAAACGCGTGCGGGGCCCGTGATGACCGGATTCTTCAGGCCCGTGATCTTGGCGACCGCGCCTTCTGTCGCGAGATTGCCCTTGAGGATCGCCAGGTGGCCTTCCTTGTACAGCGCCTGGCTGATGGGAAAGATCACCTTCTGGTCGGCGCGCGGCGTGGACGGCACGTCCTTGAGCTCTTCGGCAATGGTCTTGCCGGTGATGGTGATGCAGTCGCCATGCAGCAGGCCCGCATCGAGCAGGATCTTGAGCACCTGCGGAATGCCGCCGGCCGCGTGCAGGTCGGTCGCGACGTATTGGCCCGAGGGCTTCAGGTCGCAAATCACCGGCACCTTCTTGCGCATGCGCTCGAAGTCGTCGATGGTCCATTCGATTTCCGCGGCATGTGCGATGGCGAGATAGTGCAGCACGGCGTTGGTCGAGCCGCCCGTCGCCATGATGAGCGCCACCGCGTTCTCGATCGACTGCTTCGTGATGATGTCGCGCGGCTTGAGGTCCTGCTTCACGGCTTCGACGAGCACACGCGCCGATTCCGCCGCCGAGTCGACTTTCTCCTCGTCGGGGTTGGCCATCGTCGATGAGTACATGAGCGACATGCCAAGCGCCTCGAACGACGAGCTCATCGTGTTCGCGGTGTACATGCCGCCGCACGAACCCGTGGAGGGGCAGGCGTTTTTCTCGACGCCTTCGAAATCCTCTTCGGTCATGCGGCCCGCAGTGAATTCGCCAACGGCCTCGAAGGCCGAGACGATGGTCAGCGCTTTGCCCTTCCAGTTGCCCGGGCGGATCGTGCCGCCGTACACGTAAATGCCGGGCACGTTGATGCGCGCGAGCGCGATCATGCCGCCGGGCATGTTCTTGTCGCAGCCGCCGATCACGACCACGCCGTCCATCCACTGGCCCTGCACGCAGGTCTCGATGCAGTCGGCGATGACTTCGCGCGAGACGAGCGAGTACTTCATGCCCTCCGTGCCCATCGACATGCCGTCCGAGATCGTGGGCGTGCCGAACGTCTGCGGGTTCGCGTCGGCGCGCTTGATGGCCTCGACGGCCGCGTCGGCGAGGCGCTGCAGGCCGGCGTTGCACGGCGTGATGGTCGAGTGGCCGTTCGCGACGCCGATCATCGGCTTGTCGAAGTCGGCCTTCTCGTAGCCGAGCGCGTAATACATCGAACGGTTGGGCGAGCGGGCAACGCCTTGCGTGATGTGCTTCGAACGACGGTTATAGGACATGGGGACCTCCGGTGGAATTCGTCTCGGATGCCGGGTGGGGGTTCTGGTTTGGCGAGCGCCGGCACGTCTGTCGAAGCATGCGATTTCGCGAGAACGCTGTCCAATATATTATTCGTGGTCTATTGAGTCGAAAAAAGAATCAACAAGATAACCGCGCGAGACCGCTGCCGATGAACCCGACTATCCCCGATCTGCGTCAGCTTCGCTATTTCGTTGCCGTGGCCGAAGAGCAGCATTTCGGCCGCGCGGCGGCACGCCTTTCGATGACACAGCCGCCGCTCTCGCAGGCCATTCGCGCGCTGGAGGAGACGCTGGGCGTGGAGTTGTTCGCGCGCACGCGCCGGTCGGTGGAGTTGACGGCCGTGGGCGCCGATCTGTTGCCCGAGGTGAGGCGCCTGTTGGCGAGCGCCGAGGCGCTGCGGCCGCTCGCGCAGAGCCTCGCGCGCGGCGAGGCGGGCGTGCTCGCGCTGGCCTTCGTTTCGACCGCCGATTACGGCTTGCTGCCGCTTTTGCTGCGCGATTTCGGCGCACGTTATCCGCGCGTGCGCTTGCAGCTCGCCGAAGCGACGAGCGACGTGCAGGTGGAAGAGCTGGTGGCGGGACGCATCGACGCGGGCCTCGTGATCGCACCCGTGCCGCCGCGCTACGCGGCTCAGCTTGCTTACCAGCCGATCGCACGCGAGCCGCTCGTGGTCGCAATGCCGTCGGCGTTGTCGGCGCGCCTTGGCGGGCCGGCCGCCGATGACTGGCACGATGAGCCCGTGAGTCTGCGCGACCTCGCCGCAGCGCCGCTCGTCGTCTTTCCGCGCCATCTGGCCCCTGGTTTCTACGACACCATCATGGACTGCTACGGCGCGGCGGGCCTCGCGCCGCTCATCGGGCAGGAAGCGATCCAGATGCAGACGATCGTGAGCCTCGTCTCAGCCGGCATGGGCGTGGCGCTCGTGCCGCAGTCGCTGCGCCATCTGCGGCGCACGGGCGTCGTGTACCGGCCGCTTGCCGGGGCGCTGCCGGCCATCGAAACGGGGCTCGTCTGGCGCTCGGCCGAGGTGAGCCCGGTGCTCGCGGCGTTTATCGAGATCGTGCGGGCGCATGCAGCGACGGCGGGTTTGCACAGGCGCGAGGGCTAGCGCGAACGCGGGCGTGCCAGCTACGTCATCTGTCACCGTTATACTCGCGGCGCATCGCCCAACGTGCATTTTGGTTCGCGCCTACTCGCGTCGGCGATAATGTCACGCCATGACACGCCGGCGGCGAACCTCGCCGCTTTGCAAACGTCCAACGCCCTTTGCCTGTTTAGCCAGTGGCGCGTAACTGCTTACAACCCGATTTCAACTGATATCGCCGACAAGACTTCATCCACGATGCTCATCCACCCGAACTTCGACCCCGTCGCCATTCATCTGGGGCCGCTCGCCGTGCGCTGGTACGGCCTCATGTATCTCGTCGGCTTCATTCTGGCGATCGTGATCGGCCGTCTGCGCCTGCGTCTGCCGTACGTGGCCGCCCAGGGCTGGACCGCGAAAGACATCGACGACATGCTGTTCTACGGTGTGCTCGGCACGATTCTGGGCGGGCGCCTCGGCTACGTGCTGTTCTACAAGGCGAGCTGGTATTTCGCGCATCCGCTCGACATCTTCAAGGTGTGGGAAGGCGGGATGTCGTTTCACGGCGGCTTCCTCGGCGTGACGTTCGCGATGGTTCTGTTCGCGTGGCAACGCGGCCGCACCTGGCTGCAGGTCACGGACTTCGTCGCGCCGATGGTGCCCACGGGGCTCGCCTTTGGCCGGCTCGGCAACTTCATCAACGGCGAGTTGTGGGGTCGCGTGACGTCGCCCGACTCGCCGTGGGCCATGCTGTTTCCGGGCGCTGCGAACGACGACGCCGCGTGGCTTGCCGCGCATCCGCAACTGGCCGCGCAGTGGCATCTGAACGAAGTGTTCGCGCAGTACCACCTGCTTCCGCGCCATCCTTCCGAGTTGTATGAAATCGCGCTGGAAGGCATCGCGCTTTTCATCGTGCTGATTCTTTTCGCGCGCAAGCCGCGCCCCGTTGGCGCGATTTCGGCCATGTTCCTGATCGGCTATGGTCTTGCGCGCTTCACGGTTGAATTCGCCCGCGAACCCGACGACTTCCTCGGCCTGCTCGCGCTCGGCCTTTCGATGGGCCAATGGCTCTCGCTGCCGATGATCATCGCGGGCATCGGCTTGATGGTGTGGGCGTATCGCCGCGCCAATCGAAACAAGAACGGCAACGATAGCGCGCAGGTCGCGGGCGCGAAGAGCTGACACGCGCATACGCTCCACGCGTTTTAGCCCATGAAAAAGGCCACGGTTTTTACCGTGGCCTTTTTTGCTTGCGTGTTGCTTGTATGGCGCGCGTTACTTCATCTGCACCGAGCCGGAGACATTGACCGTCACCGTGGATGTGCCGCCTTCGAGCGGCACGGGCGACGACATCTTCGCGTCAGCCGAAGCGGCGCGCGCGCTCATCATCATCATGGGGCGCGGCATCACGCCCGAGTGCCCCACGTTCACGTCGCGAATCGTGTAGCTGTTGTAGCCGAACGCGCGCGTGGCCGAGAGGGCCTGGTCGCGAAACGAGGCGATGGCCTGGCCTTGAAGCTTTTGCTCGGCGGCACGCTGCGCTTCGGGCGACAGCGAGAACTGCACGTTGCCGACCTGCATGATCGACGAGAGGTCACCGGCGAGCTTCGACGCCGCCGCGAAATCATGCGACTCGAGCACGACTTCCGTGCGTCCGCGCCACGCGGAGATGCGCCCGTCGCGATCGGTGGAAGGGAAGATCGAGAACTGGCCCGAGTGCGCGGTCACGCCCGCGACGCCTCTTGCGCGTTGCAGCGCGGCGTCGGCGCGCTGATTGAGCGTGGCCGTGAGCGAGGCGGGATCGCTCGCTTCCTGTTCATAGAACAGCGTAATGTTGACGACGTCTTGAGGCACTTCGGCGCTGGCCTGCGCGGAAAGCGACAGCACGCCCGAGGGTTGCTGGAAACGCGCGTCGCTCTGTGCGAACGCGGCGCCCGGCGCGAGCGTCATGGCGAGGGGGAGGGCGGCTGCGAATGCGGCGGCGAGCGTGACGGCGGTTTTTCGGTTCATTGAGGCTCCTTGCAGAACTTGCGTCGCGCGCGAGCTGCTCGTGCGGCATCGTAACGCCGACGCAATGGCAACGTAACGGCAACGAAACAACGACGTAACAGCGCGCGACTGTGCGCGATTGTGCTTGAAGTCGCGCGCGGATGCTGTGTGCGTGCCCGGTCCGCGTCAAAGCCGCATCACATCAGATGTTTCGTGATGAAGTTCCACTCGGCCGTGGTGACCGGTGTAATCGACAGGCGATTGCCTTTGGCGAGCACGCGCATGTCCGCGAGTTCCTCGTGCTCGCGCAACGCGGCCAGAGCGATCAGCGGACACTTCTTCTTGAACACGACGTCGACGAGCATCCAGCGCGGATTCTCTTGCGTCGATTTCGCGTCGTAGTAAGGGCTTTTCGGATCGAACTGCGTGGGATCGGGGTAGGCCGTGGACGACACCTGCGCGATGCCCGCGATGCCTGGCTCGGGGCAGCTCGAGTGATAGAACAGCACGCCGTCGCCTTGCTGCATGGTGTCGCGCATGAAATTGCGCGCCTGGTAGTTTCGTACGCCGGTCCAGGGCAGCGTGCGCTGCGGCGCGTTTGCGAGGTCGTCGATGCTTGCTTCGTCGGGTTCGGACTTCATCAGCCAGTAGCGCATGAGTCGAAGTTCACGTCGAAAGGGGAGAGGGGCAGGCATGCACGCGCAATTCGTGCCGCACAATGGAAAACGGCATCGGACTGTGGTCCGATGCCGTTTGAATAGGTCCCCGCCATAGCCGCTAGGCCGGCATCCTGAACCGAGGGTTCAGAATTGGTCGCAGTTAGCAGCACTTCGGGTACATCAGACTGTGTGACGCGCACGCCCGTGCTACAAATTTCCGCAACCGTGCACATGGCATTGGTTCAAGGAATATATGACCTTGGCGAACCAGGCAGGGAAGCTGACTAAACTGTTTGGCAGCTGTGTTTGGAAACACGCGTTTCTAAACAAATCAACGCTACCGATGAACAACATCATACCGCACGTTAGCTCTTACAACCGCAGCGTACTGCAGCGCTTATTGCACACCGTACTGGTGAATCACCGCGCCCAGTTGTTCATTCATTTGGCGCATTGTACGACGGATTTCTTCGGCTGGGAATGCTTCTCCGTGACGCACGCTCGTTTGCAGGCGCAGCAGTTCCGAAGCGAGCGAGAGCGCGGCCATGACGGCAATGCGATCGGTGCCGCGCACGTTGCTGTGATTGCGGATCTTCGACATTTCGGCGTCCACGCGTGCCACGGCTTCGAGCAGCGCCTGTTCCGTCTCCGGCGAACAGACGAGGCGATAGGTTTGGCCGAGTATCGTCGCTTCGATCTGCTTGGTGGTCATGCATTTTCTCCGTGGCGGGCCGCGTTGCTGTCGTCGTCGTTGCTCTGCGACGGTTCGAGCAGATCGAGCTGGTTGTCGCGCTCGTTACCAGCGCGTGCGCGTGGCAGCTTTTCGAGGATCGCGTTCAGACGCACCTGCGCATCGTCGATCTTGGCCGAGAGTGCGTCGCGCTCTGCTTGCAGCGTGGCGCGCTCTTCGCGGACCTGTTCGAGTTCGGCGCGTGTTTCGTCGCATTGCGCACGCAGCTGCGCGAGTTGCTCTTCGAGTGCGAGGCGTGCTTCGTGTTGGCGCTGATTAATCTCGATCAGCCGCCCGATGTTTTGTGAGAGTGTTTCGAGTTCGTTGAGCATGTGCTGCGTCCTCTAAAGACAGGCATTCTAGCGCGGATTAACGCGTATTTTGATGATTGTGTCGTTTCCAGACGTAACAACCCGGCTTCTTACCCGAATCAGGCACGAATCCCTCGCTACGTGTGCTGCATAGGCCGGGCGGGAACGCAATTTGCCACGGCCGCGCGCAGCGCGTCGTCTCGCTCAGGGTCCGCGCGTTATAACATCACGGATTCATGATCCATTGCCAGTGCTTTTGTGAACGGCATTTGCCATGCCGCTTTTGCCACGCTCTGCCACACATCATGCAGAATCCTTAGCGACAAAAATACTGCACGCTGTCGTGGCCAGCGATATCCCTGCTGTCTTTCTGTGTGAGTTTGATTGAAACCCGCTGCTGAGTTCCTCGATGCGTTCCATGAGCCGCGATGAGTCCCATGCTGTGCCGCCGTTGCACGCGCTGCCGCGCCGCGCGATGAGCGCACGCCGCGCGTGCATGATCTGGGGCGCGCTCGCTGCGGCCGCGCTCGCGGTGTTCGTCGCATCGCTTGCAACCGGCAGCGTGAGTGTGACGTTTGCCCAGGCGCTCGCGGCGCTCACCCCTGCGCACGGCGCCCCCGACATGGCGATTGAAATCGTGCGTACGCTGCGCTTGCCGCGCGCGTTGGCGGGCTTTGCTTGTGGCGCGCTGCTCGCGCTGGCGGGTGCGCTGTTGCAGGTGCTGTTGCGCAATCCGCTCGCGGAGCCCTATGTGCTCGGTGTTTCCGGCGGCGCTGCCGCGTTCGCGCTGGTGGCGATGATCGCGGGCGTCGCGTGGTGGGGCGTGCAGGCGAGCGCATGTGCGGGCGCGTTCGTTTCGATCCTGCTCGTGCTCGGCCTCGCGCGCCGCGAGTTGTGGCGCGGCGAGCCGCAGGACAGCTCGCCGCGGCTTTTGTTGACGGGCGCGGTGACGGCGGCAGGCTGGGGCGCGCTGATCACGCTGCTGCTCACACTCGCGCCCGACACGCGCCTGCGCGGCATGCTGTTCTGGCTCACGGGCGACCTCAATGGCGCGGGCGCGCCGTGGCCTGCGCTCGTTACGCTTGGCGTGGTCCTTGCGTGCATCGTGCCGGCCGCGCCGATGCTCAACGTGTTGCTGCGCGGCGACGCCGCTGCGCAGGCGCTCGGCGTGCCGGTGTTGCGTCTGCGCGTGGGCATTTATCTTGCCGCCTCGCTCGCGGCGGCCGCCGCCGTGACGACGGGCGGCACCATCGGCTTCGTTGGGCTCGTCGTGCCCCACATGCTGCGCCTCGCGTTCGGCAACGACCAGCGCATGCTCGTGCCCGCCGCCGCGCTCGCGGGCGGCGTCGCCGTGATGGGCGCTGACCTCGTCGCGCGTACGGTGGCTGCGCCCGCGCAGTTGCCGGTGGGCGTTGTGACTGCGCTCGCGGGCGTGCCCGTTTTCCTGTGGATGCTACTCGCGAGGCGCGCACGATGAGCGGCACACTTCCACCTCTTCTCGCGGTCCACGCGCTCACGTTGCGAGCCGGCGCGCGTACGCTCGTCGAATCGCTCACGCAAAGGTTTGCCGCCGGCGAAATCTGGTGCATCGCGGGCGCAAATGGCGCGGGCAAGACTACGCTCATCGGCGCGCTCGCAGGCCTGCGCGAGCCTTCGGCGGGAAGCGTGGAAGTGGAGGGCATCGCGCTCGCACACTGGCAACCGGTGCGCCTCGCGCAGCGCCGCGCGCTGATGCCCCAGGACCAGCGCGACGCGTTCAGCGCGAGCGTGCTCGACACCGTGCTGCTCAATCGCTATCCGCATCTTTCGGGCTGGGGCTGGGAAGGCGACGCCGATCGTGCCGCCGCGCACGCCGCGCTCGCCATGCTCGGCCTCGAAGCGTTCGCCGCGCGCGATGTGCTGTCGCTCTCGGGCGGCGAGCGCCAGCGCGCCGCGCTTGCGGCCGTGTTGTGTCAGGGCGCGCCGCTTCTGCTGCTCGACGAACCGCTTGCGCATCTCGACCTGCATCATCAGATTGCGTGTCTTGAAGCGCTCTCGCGGTGGGTGCAAAGTGAGGCACGCGCCGTACTGTTTTCCTGCCACGATCTCAATCTCGCGCGGCGTTTCGCGACGCACGCGCTCCTGCTCGACGGCCGTGGCGGCTTTCACGCGGGCCCCGTGCGCGAGGTGCTCACGCCGCAGCGCGCGAGCGCTGCATTCGGCCATCCGCTCGTGCTGATACGCGAGGGCGAGCACGAGGCGCTTGTGCCCGCGCTTTCGCCAACTCTCGGATCGACTTCTTCCCTATTGCATTCGCCGGGCGCGAACGGCGCGCACTAACGCGCCGTTCGCGCCCGCATCACTTCGAAACGAAACACACCATGATGTCATCGCTTACCGAACTGCTCGCCGTCGAACCGCTCGACATCTCGTTGCGCGACGAACTGCAACGCCTCATCGACACGAAGACCAAACCCCCCGGCAGTCTTGGCCGCCTCGAAACGCTGGCGCGCCAGCTTGGCATGATCCAGGGCACGACGCGCCCGAGCGTCGCGCGTCCCGTGATGATCGTGTTCGCGGGCGACCACGGCATTGCCGCTGAAGGCGTGAGCCCGTACCCGCAGGCCGTGACCGCGCAGATGGTCGCGAACTTCGTGGCGGGCGGCGCGGCCATCAACGCGTTCAGCGGTGTGGCAGGGCTCACGCTCGAAGTCGTCAACGCAGGCGTGGCGACGCTGCTGCCGCCGTCGCCCGCGCTCGTCGATGTGCCGATCGCGCAAGGCACACGCAACTTCGCGCGCGAGCGCGCCATGACGCGCGACGAAGCCCTCGCCGCGCTCGCGGCGGGCGCGGAGCGCGTGCGCCACCACGCGGCGCTCGGCACGAACGTGATCGGCTTTGGCGAGATGGGCATTGCGAACACGTCGTCGGCAGCGTGCCTGATGAGCCGGCTGTGCGGCGTGCCGATCGATGAATGCGTCGGGCGCGGCACGGGCCTCGACAATGCAGGCCTCGCGAAAAAGCGCAACGTGCTCGCGGCGGCGCTCGCGCATCATGCCGACGCGCGCGAGCCGCTCGACGTGCTCGCCGCGTTCGGCGGCTTTGAGATCGCGATGATGGCGGGTGCGTACCTCGAAGCGGCGCGCTCGCGCATGGCGATTCTCGTGGACGGCTTTATCGCGACCTCGGCGCTGCTCGTGGCCGACTCGCTTGCGCCAAACGTGCGCGACTACTGCGTGTTTGCGCATGCATCGAACGAAGCAGGGCACCGCCGCATGCTCGATCACTTCGGCGCGCGTGAACTGCTGACGCTCGATCTGCGTCTGGGCGAGGGAACCGGCGCGGCGCTCGCCGTGCCGCTGCTGCGCGCGGCGGTGGCGTTCCTGAACGAAATGGCGAGCTTCGAGTCGGCCGGCGTCGACGATCGCAGTGACCGACACGCCTGAGCGCCGCGCGATGAACCCGCTTGCGGAACTGCGCTATTTCTTCACGGCGTTGGGCTATTTCACGCGCGTGCCGGTGCCGCGCTGGGTTGGCTTCGAGCCTGCGTGGCTCAATGCGGCGGCGCGCTACTTTCCGCTCGTCGGCGCGTTGATCGGCGCGCTCGGGGCGCTCGTCTATCTCGCCGCCTTGCGCGTGTTTCCCGCGAGCGTGGCCGTGCTGCTGTCGATGGCGCTCACGCTGCTCGCGACGGGCGCCTTCCACGAGGACGGCCTTGCCGACTGCCTTGACGCATTCGGCGGCGCGTACACCCGTGAGGACGTGCTGCGCATCATGCACGATTCACGCATCGGCGCGTTCGGTGCGATTGGGCTTGTGGTGGCGCTGGCGCTGAAGTGGCAGACGCTTGCCGCGCTGCCCCCCGCGCGCGCCGCGATGCTGATGATCGCCGGACATGCGGCGAGCCGTGCGTGCGCGATCAGCTATCTCGTCTCGCTCGAGTACGTGCGCCCCGAGGGCAAGGCCAAGCCCGTTGCGCAGCGCATGAGTGTGTCCGCGTGGCTGTGCGCGTGTGTGTTCGGCTTGCCGTGGCTGTTCTGGCCGGTGTGGTCCGGTGCGCCTGACTGGCGCGCGGGCGTGGCGACGCTCGTCGTGCTCGCCGTGCTGCGCTACGCGCTCGCGCGCTACTTCGTGCGCCGCATTGGCGGCTATACGGGCGATTGTCTCGGCTTCGCGCAGCAGGTGTTCGAGATCGCCATCTACCTTGTGGGGCTCGCATGGATCTCGTTCTGATCCGCCATCCGGCCGTGGCTGTGGACGCGGGCGTGTGCTACGGCGCGAGCGACGTGGCGCTCGCGGGCGACGCAACGCAGCAGGCGGCGCTGCTGGCCGAGCGGCTTGCTGCGCTCGGCGTGCGCGAACCGCAACGGATTGAAACGAGCCCGCTCACGCGCTGCGCGAGCGTGGCGGCCGTACTTGCCGGCGTGCGCGGCCACACGCCGCAAGCCGAAGCACGCCTGGCTGAAATGGATTTCGGCGCGTGGGAGATGCAGCGCTGGGACGCAATCGAACGCGCGCAAATCGACGCATGGGCCGCGAATTTCGAGCACGCGCGCGAACACGGCGGGGAGAGCGTTGCGCAGTTCGATGCGCGCGTGAGCGAGTGGTTCGGCGCGCTCGAGGCGCACGAGAAGTCCACCGTCTGGGCCGTGACGCATGCGGGCGTGATACGCGCGGTCACGGCGCGCGCGCTCGGCACGCCGCTTGCGCGCTGCGTGCGCTGGCCGCTGGAGATGGGCGCCATCGTCTGCCTGCGCTACGACGCTTCTAGCGCGCAGTGGCTGCTTTCGCACTGGAACGCGTAGCAAATCGCTTCGGAGATCGAATCAATGCGCCGTGGCGTTGCGCGAGCGGGCGAGGTCGAGATCCTTGCACAGTTGCGCCGCGCCCTGGGCGATGCGCGGCGCGGGGCGTGTGAGCAGATCGCCGTCGACGGCGAAGAGATTGCCGCGTGCAACGGCGGCAAGCGCGGGCCAGGCGCGCCAGCGCTCGAGGCCCGGCAGCGGGCGGTCGGGCGAAGTCGCGCCTTGCGAAGCGGTGACGATTGCCTCCGGATTGGCGGCGAGCACGGCTTCCGTGGAAACTGTCGGCACGAGTGGATCGAGCGTCGCGAACACGTTGCGGCCGCCGCACAGCGCGATCACGTCGCTGATCATGTGCGAACCGTTGATGGTCATCAGCGGCTGATCCCAGACTTCGTAGAACACACTCACGCTCGCGCGCTGCGCATAGCGTGCGCGTAGCTGCGCGATATCGCGCCGGTAGGTGCTTGCCGCAGCCTGAGCCGTGGATTCGGTGCCGAGCAACACGCCAAGGCGCGTGAGCGAGGTCGCGACATCGTCGAGCTTATGCGGCTCGCTGATAAAGAGCGGGATGTGCAGATCGCGCAGACGATCGAGCTGTTGCTGCGCGTTGCCGTGACGCCAGACCACGATGAGATCCGGCTTGAGCGCGGCGATGCGTTCGAGGTCGAGCGCTCGATTGTCGCCTACGCGCGGCACCTTTTGTGCTTCAGGCGGGTAATCGCTGTAAGCCACGGCGCCGACCAGTTTCGCGCCGCCTCCCGCGGCATAGAGCAGCTCGGTCACGTGAGGCGCGAGGCTCACCACGCGTTGCGCGGGAGCCGCAAGGGTGACGGTGTTGCCTGTGTCGTCGATGGCGGTGACGGTTGCATTTGCGGTGCAGGGTCCGAGCGCTGCGACGGCAATCGATAACGCGAGGATCGCCGCGCGCATCAGCCGATCGCCCGTACGGCCTGTTCGAGCGCACCTTCGAAGCGTTGCCACTCGTCTTCGGAGGCGGGCAGGCCAAAGCGCAAGCTGGCCGGCGCGTCAAAACGGCGCGTCCACACCGCGCGTCGCGCGAGCGCGTCTTGCAGCGCTGCCGCGCGCGAGTCTGTGATCCACGCGAAAAGCGGCGTGGCGTGCGGCGCGAAGCCGTGAGCGCGCAACAGCGCAACGAGGCGTGCGCTCTCGGCGGCGAGCCACACGCGCATTGCGTTTTGCCACGCACTGTCTTCGAACGCATGGGTGACGGCGTGGCGTGCGGGTCCGCTCACGGTCCATGCGCCCAGATGCGCCCGTAGCGCGGCCAGCAGCGCGGGTGCGCCGAGTGCGAAACCGCAGCGCACGCCGGCGAGCCCGAAGAATTTGCCCGGCGAGCGCAGCACGACGAGTCCATCGCGATTGGTTGCGTGCGCAAGCGTTTCGGATTGCTCGTGCCCGAACGCATCGGCAAACGCTTCGTCGATCACCAGCGTGCCGCCGCGCGACGCGAGTTGCGTATGCCAATGCAGCAGGCGCGCGGCGGTGAGATGCGTGGTCGTCGGATTGTTGGGGTTCACGATGACGACATGCGTGACGCTATCGGGCAGCGTGTCGTGCACGACGTCGAGCGGCACGTTTTCATGCCCCGCGCGCGCGAACGCCGGCGCGTATTCGCCGTAGGTGAGCGGCGCGATCGCTACACGCGCAAGCGGCAGCAACGCGGGCAGCGCGCGGATTGCGGCCTGGCTGCCCGCCACGGGCAGCACATGGTGAGCGTCTGGCGCGCCGTAATAGCGCGCGGCGCACGCGGCGAAGCCGTCGCCGTCGTCGGGCAGACGCCGCCATGCTGTTGGCGGCACGGGCGGCACCGGATAGCCATGCGGGTTGATGCCGGTGGAGAGATCGATCCAGGCGTCCCACGCGATGCCGTAACGCTCGGCGGCTTCGTGCAGATTGCCGCCGTGTGCGACGAGAGCGGCGGGATGCTCAGACATGGGTCGCCACGCTCACGAAGGCCAGTGCGAGCAGCGCCGCGAGCCACAGGATGGTGGTGCGCTCGACGAGCCGCAGCGCCGCATCCACGTGCTGCGCGCGCGGCGGCGAGCCCGCGCCGAGCGCCGGGCGCTCCTCCAGCGTGCCGTGATACACGGCCGCGCCGCCCAGCAGTACGTTCAGGCTGCCCGCGCCCGCGGCCATCACCGGGCCCGCGTTCGGGCTCTCCCAGCGACGCGCCTGCTCGCGCCAGCAGTGCAGCGCCTGGCGTGTGTCGCCGAGCAGCGCGTAGCTCGCGGCGGTGAGGCGCGCGGGAATCCAGTTGAGCACGTCGTCGATACGCGCGGCCGCCCACCCAAAGCGCAGGAAGCGCGGCGTGCGGTAACCCCACATGGCGTCCAGTGTGTTGGCGAGACGGAACGCGAGCGCACCGGGGCCGCCCGCGATCGCGAACCAGAACAGCGCGCCGAAGATCGCGTCGTTGCCGTTTTCGAGCGCCGATTCGACGGCGGCGCGCGAAAGCGCTGTGGCGTCCGCGCCCGCTGTGTCGCGCGAGACGATGCGGCCCGTCAGCTCGCGCGCGGCGGCGAGGTCGCGCCGCGCCAAAGCGGCGCCGATCGGCGCGATGTGTTCGGTAAGACTACGTGCGCCGAGCGCGAACCAGAGCAGCGCGACATGCAACGCCCAGGCGAGCGGCCAGGGCAGCAGCGCGCACAGCAGCGCGGCGACGATGACGGGCGGCGCGACGGCGGCGAGCCATGCGAGCAGGCCGAGCGGACGGCCGCGGCGGCCGGTGTTCAGGCGCGCTTCGATGCGGTTCGCGTAGCGGCCGAAGGCGACGAGCGGATGTGCGCGGCGCGGCTCGCCGAGCCAGCGGTCCACAGCGACGCCGGCCACGGCGAGCGCGGCGGTAACGGGTAGCGTGAGCATCATGAGGTCTCGCGCGGCGCTTTGAGCGCGAGAGGCAGGCCCGCGACGACGAGCGTGGCGCGGTCGGCGAGCGCCGCGATGCGCTGATTGAGGCGGCCGAGTTCGTCCACGTAAAGGCGCGTGGCCGCCCCCATTGGCACGACGCCCATGCCGATCTCGTTGCTCACCACGAGCACCGTGCCTTGCGCGCGCTCGCAGGCAGCAGCGAAGGCGTCGAGGCGCTCGCGCCAGTCGGGCACGGGCGAGTCGGAGTCGGCGGGGCACAGCAGGTTCGCGAGCCACAGCGTGAGGCAGTCGATCAGCACGCATTGGCCGGGCGCCGCCGCTGCGTCGAGCGCGAGCGCGAGATCGAGCGGCGCTTCGGCGAGCGCCCAGTGCGCGGGCCGGCGTGCGCGATGGTGGGCGATGCGCTCGGTGAATTCGATGTCGTCCGTCACGCGCGCGGTGGCGATATAGGTGACCGGCAGGCCGCTTGCGGCGGCGAGGCGTTCGGCGTGCGCGCTCTTGCCCGAGCGTGCGCCGCCGACGATGAAGGTGAGATCGCGCGAATTCATCGCGTGATTGTAACGGCTGAAGTTGGACGCACCGTCATCCGTTCGGCCAACGTCGCACTGGGGTTCTGCAGGGCGCGGCGGGGCGATGGGATAATGCGCGTTCGCTTTCCCGTGTCTTTCAGGCCCACCGAAGGACCAACCCAGGCCCACGTATTCGCTTCATGACCGCCACGCTACCCGCCGTGCCTCGTGTACCCACCGGCACGTTGATGATCCAGGGCACGACCTCCGACGCCGGCAAGAGCACGCTCGTCGCCGGCTTGTGCCGCCTCGCGCGCCGCGCGGGCGCGCGCGTTGCGCCGTTCAAGCCGCAGAACATGGCGCTCAACAGCGCCGTGACCGTGGATGGCGGCGAGATCGGCCGCGCCCAGGCGCTGCAGGCTGTCGCCGCCGGCATCGAGGCGCACACCGACCTGAATCCGGTGCTGCTCAAGCCGAATAGCGATCTCGGCTCGCAGGTCATCATCCACGGCAAGGCGCGCATGAATCTCAACGCGCGCGCGTACCAGGACTACAAGCCGCTCGCGCGCGAGGCCGTGCTCGAATCCTATGGGCGTCTGCGCGCGCGCTACGACACGGTGTTCGTGGAAGGCGCGGGCAGTCCCGCCGAAGTCAACCTGCGCGCCAACGACATCGCGAACATGGGTTTTGCCGAGGCGGTCGATTGCCCGGTCGTGCTCGTGGCCGACATCGACCGTGGCGGCGTGTTCGCGCATCTGATCGGCACGCTGGCCTGTCTTTCGGAGAGCGAGCGCGCGCGCGTCAAAGGTTTTGTCATCAACCGTTTTCGCGGCGACCTCACACTGCTGGAACCGGGCCTCGCCTGGCTCGAGCGGCAGACGGGCAAGCCGGTGCTGGGCGTCGTGCCGTATCTGCACGGCCTCACGCTCGACGCCGAGGACATGTTGCCGGGCGCGGCCCACAGCGGCGCGCAGGCCGAGGGCGAGACGCTGCGCGTCGTCGTGCCGGCGCTGCCGCACATCAGCAACCACACCGACTTCGACGCGCTGCGCGCCCACCCGCAGGTCGATTTCACGTATGTGCGCACGGGCGAAGCGCCTCCCGCCGCCGATCTCGTGATCCTGCCGGGATCGAAGAACGTGCGCGACGACCTCGCGTGGCTGCGCGCCCAGGGCTGGGAGACGGCGCTTGCGCGGCATCTGCGGTATGGCGGGCGCGTCATCGGCATTTGCGGCGGCATGCAGATGCTCGGGCGCGCGATTGCCGATCCGCATGGCGTGGAGGGCGAGCCAGGCGCGGTTGAGGGCTTCGGCTGGCTCGACTACGAGACCGTGCTCACGCGCGAGAAGACGCTGAAGAACGTGACAGGCGCGCTCGCGCTGGAAGGCGCGCACGCGGCGCTTGCCCGCGTGGCGGGCTACGAAATTCATATGGGCGAGACGCACGGGCCGGCGCTCGATTTCCCGGCGCTGAGGCTTGCCGTGGGCGACGAGGGGGCGACGCGCCCGGACGGCGCGCGTTCGGCGGACGGCCAGATTCTCGCCACCTACGTGCACGGTCTCTTCGACACGCCCGAGGCGTGTGCGGCGCTCGTGCGCTGGGCGGGGCTTGCGCAGGCGCGCACGGTGGACTACCCGGCGCTGCGCGAGGCGTCGCTGGAGCGGCTGGCGGATACGCTCGCGGCGAGCCTCGATCTGGAGAAGGTGTTCGGCGTGATCGGCTGAAAGCGCGGCTAAAAGCAGTGCGGCTAAAAGCGCGGCCGACCGGCTCAGTAAAGCACCATCTGCGTACAGCGGAACAGCGCGATGGTCTTGCCGTCCGGGCCCTTCACCGTGGCGTCCCAGACCTGCGTGCTGCGCCCGAGGTGCACGCCCGTCGCGACAGCTGAGATCGTGCCTTCGCGCGCGGTGCCGAGATGGTTGCTCTTGATCTCGATGGTCGTGAAGTTCTTCGCGTTGGGCGGCAGGTGGGCGAGGCAGGCGTAGCCGCAGGCCGTATCGGCGAGCCCGATCACCGTGGCGGCGTGCAGGAAGCCATTCGGGGCGAGCAGGTCGCTGCGCACGTCGAGTTCGGCGCGCAGCAGGCCTTGCTCGAGGGCGATCGGGCGAAAGCCCAGCAGATCGGGCAGGCGGCCGCGTTGCCGTTCGAGCAGGGTTTCGATCGTGACGTCGTGGCGTAGCGTACTCATGGTCGGTCAGTCTCCGTATTTGATATGAACAATGCGGTGAACAATGCGGGTGCGCGCACGTGGGGGACTTCGGCAGCGCGCAATTTGCCGATATTATCGGACGGTTGATTCGGGGCGCTCGCTCGTTCGCAAGTCGCCTCGCCAGGTATCGAACAAGGCATCAGGCAAAAATCACGGCAATCCGGCTGGCGAGGCGCCAGCCATCCTGACGGGAGCATTCATGACGGTAATCGTGGTGGCGAATCCCAAGGGCGGCGTGGGGAAGAGCACGCTGTCCACCAATCTGGCCGGCTATTTCGCCGCACAAGGCGAGTGGGTCGCGCTCGCGGACCTCGACCGGCAGCAGTCTTCGCACGCCTGGCTCGATCTGCGGCCCGCGACGCTGCCGGCCATCGAAAGCTGGCAGGTCGATCTGGACAACCCGGCGAAGCCGCCCAAGGGCCTCGAGCACGCAGTTATCGACACGCCCGCTGGCCTGCACGGCAACCGGCTCCAGGCGATCATCGAGCTGGCCGACAAGGTGATCGTGCCGCTGCAGCCTTCGATGTTCGACATTCTCGCCACCCAGGACTTCCTGAATCGCCTCGCCAAGGAAAAAGCCGTGCGCAAGGGCGCGATCCAGGTGGGCGTGGTGGGCATGCGGGTCGATGCGCGCACGCGCTCGGCCGAGCAGCTGCAGCGCTTTGTCGAGGGGTTGGAGTTGCCGGTGCTCGGCTATCTGCGCGACACGCAGAACTATGTGCAGCTCGCCGCGCACGGCCTCACGCTCTGGGACGTCGCGAAGAGCCGGGTCGAGAAGGACCTCGACCAGTGGCAGTCGATTATCGGCTGGGTGGACGGCAAACCAGCGGGCAAATGAGCGGGCAACCCAGTGCGCAACGGCGGCGGCGCGGGCCGCGTGCGCCGCGCCGGCCGTACTCGCGTGTCAGCTCCAGCTTTGCGTGGGCACGTGGTCGCGGCTGCCCTTGATGCGGTTGTTCTCGTCCACGAACACGAGGTCCGGCTTCCAGCCGGCCTTCAGCTCTTCCTCTTCCACGTTCGCGAAGGCCGCGATGATCACGAGGTCGCCCAGTTGCGCGCGGCGCGCGGCCGAGCCGTTCAGCGAGATCATGCCGCTGCCGCGTTCGCCCTTGATCGCGTAGGTCGTGAAGCGCTCGCCGTTGTTGATGTTCCAGATGTCGATGCGCTCGTTTTCGACGATGTTCGCCGCTTCGAGCAGGTTTTCGTCGATGGCGCACGAGCCTTCGTAGTGCAGTTCGCAGTGCGTGACCGCGACGCGGTGGATCTTCGACTTCAGCATATGGCGTTGCATGGAGGGTCTCCTCAGGCGAGCGGGCGCGCGGCCCGCCGCGGGTAAGCGGAATCTGGCGGAATCGGATGAGCGCGGCGGCGGCGCGGCCGTCCCGCGCGCGTCGTCAGATTTCGAGGTTGTCGATGAGGCGCGTGGCACCCAGCTTCGCCGCGGCCAGCACGACGAGCGGCGACTCCGCGTCGCCGGCTACGCCCGGCGCGGGCGGCAGCAGGTTCGCGCGCTTGCGGATCGCGATGTAGTCGGGCTTCCAGCCACGGGCGGCGAGCGTGGCCATGGCGTCGAGTTCGAGCTGCTGGAAGTCGCGGCGGCCCGACAGCACCGACTCGCGGATCGCGCGCAACACGCCCGCCAGTTGCGGCGCCTCGGCGCGCTCGGCCTCGGTCAGGTAGCGATTGCGCGAGCTGAGCGCGAGGCCGTCGGCGTCGCGCACCGTTTCGGCGGCGACCACTTCGGTCGGCAGCGCGAACTGGTTGCACATCGCGCGCACGATCATGAGCTGCTGGTAGTCCTTCTTGCCGAACACGGCCACGCGCGGCTGCACGCACGACATCAGCTTCATGACGACCGTGCACACGCCCTCGAAGAATCCGGGGCGGAATTCGCCTTCCAGAATATCGCCGAGGTCGTGCGGCGGGCGCACGCGATATTCCTGCGGCTGCGGATACATGTCGCGCTCGGTGGGCGCGAACAGCACGTAGACGTTTTCCTTCTGCAGCTTCTCGATGTCGTCCTGGAGCGTGCGCGGGTACTTGTCGAAGTCCTCGTTCGGGCCGAACTGCAGCCGGTTGACGAAGATGCTCGCCACGACCGGGTCGCCGTGCTGGCGCGCGAGGCGCATCAGCGAGAGATGGCCTTCGTGCAGGTTGCCCATGGTCGGCACGAATGCAGTGCGGTTTTGGCCGCGCAACTGGTCGCGCAATTCCTGAATCGAGCTAATGACTTTCATGATCGGATGCTTTATGCCTCGCACGGGGCAAGACTTGGGTGGCACGGCCGCAAGCCAGAGACCCGGACGAAGGGCCGCGAGCGGACGTCGCGCGCCCGGTCCGCGCAGGTGGCGCGGCAAGTATGACGTGTGCCCCGTATATGGGACGAGACCGGGCAGGCGCGGGCGATTGTAGTGGATTTGTGAATGCCGCGCACCCGCCTCGGATAGGGGGTTTGTCCTGGCGTTCCGCTGTGCGGTCCGGGCGGCTGCCCCGCGTGATGCGATCCTGTTTATTGTCCCGGCGCGCGCCCAGAAAACATCGGGGATAGATCAGGCGGGCAAATACGCGAGCCGCACGTAAATCGGCGCGAACGGCTCGGGCTGGGTGATCTCGATGAGCGACTCGCGCGAAAGCTCCAGCATGGCGATGAAGTTCACGACCACGACGGGCACGCCGCGCGTGGTGTCGAAAAGCTCGGAGAACTCCATGAATCGCTCGCCCTGGAGTTTGCGCAGGATGATGCTCATGTGCTCGCGCACCGAGAGCTCCTCGCGCGAGATCTTGTGATGCTGGACGAGCTTTGCGCGCTTGATGACGTCGGCCCACGCGGCGCGCAGGTCGTTGCTGTCCACGTCGGGAAAGCGCGGCGTGATGCTCTGCTCGATATACACCTCGGCGCGCAGGAAGTCGCGGCCGAGCTGCGGCAACTGGTCGAGGCGCTGGGCGGCGAGCTTCATCTGCTCGTATTCGAGCAGGCGGCGCACGAGTTCGGCGCGCGGGTCCTCGGCTTCCTCGCCGGTGTCGGCCTTCTTGACCGGCAGCAGCATGCGCGACTTGATCTCGATGAGCATGGCCGCCATCAGCAGATATTCGGCCGCGAGTTCGAGGTTGGTCTTGCGCAGTTGCTCGACGTAGCCGAGGTACTGGGTCGTGACCTCCGCCATCGGAATATCGAGGACGTTGAAGTTCTGCTTGCGGATCAGGTACAGCAGCAGGTCGAGCGGGCCTTCGAAGGTTTCGAGGAAAACTTCGAGCGCGTCCGGCGGGATGTAGAGGTCCTGCGGGAGCTTGAAGAGCGGCTCGCCGTAAAGGCGTGCGAACGCAACGCCGTCGACCGTGTCGGGCGTCGAGTCGGTCGCGGGCGTGGTCAGCGCTTCACCGGGCGTTTGCCCGGGCGCGTGGCCCGCGTGACTGGCCGCGTGCTCGCCTGCTGGCGGCGCGCCGGCCCCGTCGGCCTCGGCCATCAGAAGTTCTGGTAGTAGACGTAGGACGTTTGCTTCACGCGCGAAGCCTGCTGGCGCTCGCGCTCGTCGAGGTCGATCGGCTGCTTGTCCCACAGGAGCGCGCGGCCCTTGCGTTGCTGTTCTTCGAGCTGCGGCTTTTGCTGCTTGAGCTGGTTGATGAACTGCGTGATGTCCGACTGATACATGGCTTGCGTCCGTCCAGTAAGGCGGGGCGCCTGATTGCGCCGCGCCGCTAATTCTGTCGGCGGCAATTTTACCGCAAGCCAACGCCGCGGAACATCCGCACCGACTTTCGTGCTCCGCTACCTTTGCGGTGGTCTTGCCGCGCCTTTGCGCCTCCTCCTGGGGTTTTTACGCGCCGATGTGGTGAAATAACGCGTTTGCGCCCCGTTGCCGCCCCCCGTGCCCTGCGCGCGAGCGGCGCAACCGGCGCCAACCAGTTCTACGACGGCCGGAGGTGGCGTTTGGCGGGATGGGTGATCGATGCATTGTGCGCACGGCGGCGCCCCTCGCGGGCGGCGCGGCCACGGCTCGCCGCATGCCTGTTCATGTGCCTCGCCGTGTTCTCTGCCGTCGCGCCGCCCGCCCGGGCCGACATCCTGACTACCCTCCTGCCGTGGATGCGCCCGCGCACCTACTACGACGTCGACATCCAGGCCACTCCGCGCGATCTGCGCAAGCTCCTCGAGACGCACCTCGACATTGCGCGCTTTGCCACGCGCGCCGACGTGAACGAGGACCAGTTCGAGTTCCTCGTGACCGCGACGCCGCAGCAGGTGCGCGACCTTGCCTCGACCGCGGGCTATTTCACGCCGGTCGTGCGTACCGACGTGCGCACGATCGACGGCAGGCGGCACGTGCGGGTGAGCGTCGACCCGGGGCCGCGCACGACGATTTCGTCGGTGAAGCTCGTCTTTCGCGGTCCCGTGCTCACGGAAGACCCGGCACAGGAGAACACGGCGCGTTTCGCGTTCTCGCTGCACGACGGCGACGCCTTTACGCAGTCAGGCTGGGACGATGCCAAGAACGCCTCGCTCAAGGCGCTGCAGGCGCGCCGCTACCTCGGCGCCAAGATCGTCTTTTCGGAGGCGCGCGTCGATCCGCTGCGGCATGACGCGCAACTTTCCGTAACCTTCGACAGCGGGCCGACCTTCACGCTGGGCAAGCTCGACGTTTCGGGCCCGCAGCGGTATCCGGGCTACATCATCGACAACGTGAATCCGCTCTCGCCAGGCGAAATCTACGACCTGAACCGCGTGGCCGAACTGCAGCGCCAGGTGCAGAACACGCCTTACTACGCGAGCGTGGCGATCGACGTCGACGCCAACACGCAAAAACCGGTCGATACGACCGTGCACGTAAAGGTGAGCGAGTTCCCGTACAACAACTTTCGCGGTGGCGTAGGTTATTCGACTGACACCGGCGCGCACGTCCAGGGCTCCTATACGTACCTGAATACGTTCGGGGCGGCGTGGCCGTTCCAGGTGCAGGGGCGGCTCGACCAGATCCAGAAGTTCGGCCAGGTCCAGCTTTCGATGCCGCCGGGCCCGCGCGCCTGGACCAACAGCCTCGTCGCTTCCTACACGACCACCGATGTCTCGGACACGAACATCTATAGCGCGCGGGTCGGGGTGCAGCGCACGCGCACGTCGCAGAACATCGACTACGCCTACGCGCTGATGTTCTACGACGATCGCCTCACGCAGAACGTGGGGCCGTCGTCGCGGGCCTATGCGCTCGTGCCGACCTGGGGCTGGACGCGCCGCAACGTCGACGACCCGCTCTTTCCGCGCTCGGGCAACATCATCCGCATGGAGGCGGGCCTCGCGCTCAAGAACGTGGGCGCCGAACAAAGCTTCCTGCGCGCCTACATGCGCGGCCAGCAATACCTGCCGATCGGCCACAGCGACATCATGGTGTTCCGCGCGGAACTGGGCGGCGTGTTCACGAGCGGCCCGTCGAGCGGCATCCCCGCGTCGCTGCTGTTCCGTGCGGGCGGCTCGAACTCGGTGCGCGGCTACTCGTTCCAGAGCATCGGCAACGACCAGTCGGGCTCGATCCTGCCAACCAAGTATCTCGTCACCGGGTCGGCGGAGTACCAGCACTGGTTCAGCCACGACTGGGGCGGCGCGGCGTTCTTCGACGTCGGCACGGCCACCGACACCTGGGGCGAAAAGGATTTCGACCCGGGCGCGGGTATCGGCGCGCGCTGGCGCAGTCCCGTCGGGCCGGTCAATCTCGATCTCGCTTATGGTTTTCGCACTCACAGCGTGCGGCCTTACCTGACACTCGGGATCGCCTTCTGATGATGACGCGCTCGCTGCTCCGTTTCGCCACGACCCCTGCGCCGCACGGCGAGGTGGCCGCATGAGCGCGCGTCGTTTCGCGGCTTCGGCGTGGCTGCCCGCCACATTCGCGGTGCCGCCGGAGGAGGCGGGGCGCAGCCCGGATGATGATGCGCGCGCTCAGCCCAGTGGCGACGGTGGCGACGGCGGGCGTGGCGCGGGCGCGGGCGGGGACGCCGGTGCGCCGCCGCCGCGCCGCGGGCCGCGGCTCTGGAAGGCGCTCGCCTGGGCGATCGTCGTGCCGGTGCTGCTGGTCGGGCTGGTCGCCGGCTTGCTCTATGGCGTGCTGACCACCGAGCGCGGCACGGCCTACGCGTGGCGCGCGGCCGTCAAGCTGCTCGACGGCAAGCTGGCGGGCACGCTCGAAGGCGGCACGCTCGCGAGCGGTGTGCGCTTTTCCAACGTGAGCTGGCGCGGCACGGACGGCACCACGCTCAAGGTCGACCGCATTGGCGGCCAATGGGAGCTGCATGGCTTCGGCCAGAAGCCCTGGCGCTTCGTGGTGGACTATCTGCATGCTGGCGACATCGAGATGCGCATCGTGCCGTCGCACGAGCCTTCTTCGCCCGTGAAGCTGCCTGAGAATCTGCAACTGCCGCTCGGGCTCGAGATCCGCGATTTGCAGGTGGACAAGTTCACGATCCACGAAGGCACCTCCACCAACGAGTTCTCGCGGTTCCAGTTCCACGGACGCAGTGACGGCCGCCATCACGAGGCCGCCATCGAGCGCCTCGACACGCCTTTTGGCGCGGTGAACGCGCGGGCGAAGCTCGATGGCGTGCGGCCGTTCGCGCTCACGGGCGACCTGGGCTACGCCGGCAAGGTGAACGGCGAGGACGTGCAGGTCAGCGCCAATCTCGCCGGCTCGCTCGAAGCGCTCACGGCCGACGTCGAGGCGAGCGGCATGAAGCTCACGGGCCGCGCACATGTGGAGGCAACGCCGTTCGCTTCCGTGCCGCTGCAACGCGCAACGCTCGCATTCGATCACGTCAATCCGCAGGCGTTCGCGCCGGGCGCGCCGTTCGCCGACCTCGCGGTGCGTGCGCAGTTGCAGCCGGTGCCGGGTGGCGCGGCGGGCGTGCCGGCGGCGCTCGCGGCGGCGGCATCGGGCGCAGCGTCGGCCTCGGCGGTGACGCCGGCATCCGTTCCGGCGTTGGCATTGGCGCCAAAAGGCCGAGCGAAGCACCACGCCGTGGAGTCCGATGCGGCTGGCTTCACGGTGGCGGGGGCGGTCTCGATCGTCAACGCGAAGCCGGGCGCCATCGACGAAAAGCTGTTGCCGCTCATCGACGCGCACGCCGATGTCGTGCTCGATGCAAAGACGCAGCGCATACCGAAGCTCGCCGTGCGCCTCGTGAAGAACGCGACGATCACCGGCGGCGGCACGATCAGCGGGCGCGACGGACGCTTCGATCTGAAGGTGGCCGGGCTCGACCTCAACGCAATCGAGTCGAGCGTGCGAGCCACGCAATTCGCGGGGCCGATTGGCGTGCGGCTGAACGGCGACGTGCAGAGCGTCACGCTCGATCTCGCCGATCCGAAGGCGGCGCTGCGCGTGCAGGGCAAGGTCACGCAGGACCCCGCGCGCCTGTCGCTCAACGACGTGCGGCTGACTTCGGGTGCGGGGCGCATCGACCTTTCGGGCGCGCTCAAGCACGACGCCAGCTCCACGTATCAACTCAAGGCGGTGCTGACCAATTTCGATCCGTTGTCGCTCACGCCGCAAACACCGGCGCGCACGGCCGCGAAGTCACCCGCCCCGGCCGCGCGGGCGCGGCCCACGCCTGGGGCTCATCCCGCGACCCAGCCCGCCGCCGACGCGCTCAACCCGCAACGCAATCTCGCGCTCAACCCGGCGCTGAACCCCTCGCTCAATCCTGCGCAGTCCGGCGAGCAGGCCGCCGAGCAAAAGCGCGTGGAGAACGCGAAAGAGACCCAGCCGGGCGGGGCGGCCCCGCCCGAGGCGCGACCCAGACCCGCCACGCGACCCGCCGGCCGGCCGATCGAGGCGCGCGTGAACGGCACACTCAACGCGAGCGGCACGCTCGCGCCTGCTTTCACGACGAGGGCCGAGTTCAAGCTCGGCCCGAGCGTCTACGACGACCTGCCGCTCACGGGCGAGGGCCTCATTCAGCTGGCGGGCTCGCGCATTCTGCCAAGCCGCGCGAACCTCTCTATTGCGGGCAATACCGTCGATCTGCAAGGCAGCTTCGGCGCGCGCGGCGACCGCCTGCGCTTTCGCGTGGATGCGCCGCAGCTCGACCGGCTCGGCTTCGGCATAGCGGGCCAGCTCGCGGCGAACGGCGACGTGACCGGCACCTTCGCGCATCCTGACGTCTCGCTTGACTACAAGGCCGACCACGTGGTGTTCGGCGACAACCGTGTCGGCCATGCCGAGGGCCATGCGCTCGCGCGCGACGGCGCGAACGGCGCGCTCGCCTTCAGCACCGACGCGAGCGAGATTGCCGTGGCCGGCGTCGATATCACGACGCTCACCGCGCGCCTCGACGGTACGCGCGCGAAACACACGCTTACCGCGAGCGCGAAGGGCAAGGTGCAGGGCCAGCCGATCGACTTCGTGGTGGCGGCAAACGGCGGCCTTCAGGACACGCGCGAGGGCTCGCGCTGGAACGGCACGCTCACGCAGCTCGAGAACCGCGGCGTGCCGGGTGTGAAGCTGCAATCGCCGCTGACGGTGAGCGCGGGCCCCGGCAAGGTCACGCTTGGCGCGACACGGCTCGTGGGCGAAGGCGCGACGCTCGACCTGAAAGGCTTCGACCTCGACCATGGCCGCATTCGCTCGGCGGGTACGCTCACCGGCGTGTCGCTTGCGCGCATCATGCAGATCCGGCAGCAGTTCACGGGCGTGCCGTCCACGCTCAGGACCGACCTGATTTTCGACGGCGACTGGGACTTCTCGCTCGGCCAGACGGCCACGGGCTATGTGCAGATCAAGCGCCGCTCGGGCGACATCACGACCGAAGTCGGCCGCGGCTTTGCCTCGCTCGGCGTGGGCGACCTCAACGTGCGCGCCGCCTTCAGCGGCGGCAACCGCCTCACGCTCACGGCGCATGCGCTGGCGAGCCGCGTGGGCACGCTCGACATCGACGCCTACACGACGCTCGCGCCGCGCGACGGCATTCTCACCGTCACGGACGAAGCGCCGATTGGCGGCACCATCAACGCGAACGTGCCCTCGCTCAGGAACACGGGCGGCATGTTAGGCCCGACCTATCTGCTCGACGGCCACCTCGCGTTGCAACTCGCGCTCGGCGGTACGGTCGCGAAGCCGAATCTCACGGGCTCGCTGGTCGGCGACGGGCTGTCGGCCACCGTGGTCGATCAGGGCGTGGAGTTGAAGGACGGTGTGATCCGCATCGTGCTTTCGCAGAACCTCGTCGACTTCCAGCAGGTGGAGTTCCACGGCGCGACGAGCGGCACGCTGCGCGCAACGGGCCGCGTGCGTCTGGACAACGCCGAACCTGATCTGACGGCGAGCATCGTCGCGGACAAGCTCGAACTCTTTGCTTCGCCCGACCGCAAGATGTCGCTCTCCGGCAGCGCGAGCATCGCCAACGGCGGCCATCTCGGCGGCATGCAGATCGACGGCAAGTTCACCGTCGATCACGCGCTATTCGACATGCCCGAGTTGCCCGCACCGTCGCTCGGCGACGACGTCGTGATCGTGCGCCCCGACGGCACGACGGTAGGCGGCAGGCCGCCCATCGAAGAAACGGCGTCGACCAAGCCCGCGCCGCGCTTTGCGCCGCGCGCGAACGTCGAGATCGACCTTGGCCACGACTTCCGCTTCCGCGGCCAGGGCGCCGATCTGGGGCTGGCAGGCCTGATCTCGGTCAACAGCGCGCCGGACGTGCCGCTGCGCGCGGTCGGCAACGTGCGCGTGACCGAAGGCTCCTCGTACACCGCGTTCGGCACCAAGCTCAATATCGAGAACGGCTTTTTCACGTTCAACGGGCCAGTCGGCAATCCGGGCATTAACATTCTGGCCATGCGCCGCAACCAGCAGGTCGAGGCGGGCGTGCAGGTCACGGGCACGGTTCAGGCGCCGGTGGTCAAGCTCGTTTCCGAGCCGAACGTGCCCGACAACGAAAAGCTCTCCTGGCTGCTGTTCGGGCACGGCACCGACCAGGGCAACAACCTGGGCCAGCAGAACGCCATGACGACGGCGCTCGCGTTGCTTGGCAGCGCCCAGGGCAAACGCATCGCGCAAAGTATCGGCCTCGACGAGTTTTCTATCGGGCGCAGCGAGGTGGGCCTGACCGACCCCGAAGTCGTGATGATCGCGAAGGTCATCAACCAGCGGCTCGTGATCGGCTATGAACAGGGCCTGCAGTCGGCTTCGAACGCGGTGAAGGCCACGATCAACCTCTCGCGCTACTGGTCGCTGGTGGTGTATGGCGGGACATTCAATGGCGCCGATATTCTTTATACGCGGCGTTTCGATCGAATTCGCTGGTAGCGAGATTACCAATCAACAGCAAAAAAAAAAAGCACACCTGAGAGGTGTGCTTTTTTTCGCGTGTAGCGCAACGCCGTGGCGTTTGCGCTTGATTCGCCTTAACGCACGCGCATGCCCGGCTTGGCACCCGAATGCGGTTCGAGAATATACAGCCCCGGTTCGGCCTTCTCGTCGGCCGCGGAGGCCGCGAGCACCATGCCTTCGGACATGCCGAACTTCATCTTGCGCGGCGCGAGGTTCGCGACCATCACGGTGAGCTTGCCCTTGAGGTCTTCCGGCTTGTACGCGGAACGGATGCCCGAGAACACGTTGCGCGTCTTTTCTTCGCCCACGTCGAGCGTGAGTTGCAGCAGCTTGTCCGAACCTTCGACGATATTGCAGTCGACGATCAGCGCCACGCGCAGGTCGATCTTCGCGAAGTCGTCGATGGAGATGACTTCGGGCGTTGCATCGGCGGCAGGCTTCTTTGCTTCCTTGGCAGCCTTCGACTTCTTGCTGGCGTCCGCAGCCGCTGCGGCGGGCGCATCGGTTGCCTGCAGCGAATCGCGGTTGGCGGCGAGCAGCGCTTCGATCTGCTTCGGATCGACGCGCGTCATCAGGTGCTTGTACGCGTTGATCGGCTGTTGCGACGACAGCGCCTTGCCTGCATCGGCCCACGTGAGCGGCTCGATGCCGAGGAACTGCTCCACGCCTTGAGCGAGTTGCGGCAGCACCGGCTTGAGCGCGAGCGAAAGCAGGCGGAACGCTTCGAGGCTCACGCTGCAGCTTTCGTGCAGCGCCACCGCGTTGGCCGGATCCTTGGCCTGCTCCCACGGCTTGGCCGTGTCGACGTAACCGTTCACGGCGTCGGCGAGTTCCATCGTCTGGCGCAGCGCGCGGCTGTATTCGCGTGCTTCGTAGTGCGCAGCGATTTGCGGAATCGCCGCGCGCAGTTGCTCGAGCAGCGGATGATTCATCGCGCTATCCTGCACGCGGCCTTCGAAGCGCTTGATCAGGAAGCCCGCCGCGCGGCTCGCGATGTTGATGTACTTGCCGACGAGGTCGCTGTTCACGCGCGCCTGGAAGTCTTCGAGGTTCAGGTCGAGGTCTTCCATCGTGCTGTTGAGCTTCGCGGCGAAGTAGTAGCGCAGCCACTCGGGGTTCAGGCCCGTGGTCACATAGCTTTCCGCCGTGATGAACGTGCCGCGCGACTTCGACATCTTCGCGCCGTCCACGGTCAGGAAGCCGTGCGCGAACACGTTGGTCGGCGTGCGGTGGCCCGAGAACTGGAGCATGGCCGGCCAGAACAGCGTGTGGAAATACAGGATGTCCTTGCCGATGAAGTGGTACTGCTCTGTTTTCGAACCGGCCTTCACCCAGGCTTCGAAGTCGATGCCGCGCTGCTCGCACAGGTTCTTGAAGCTCGCGTAATAGCCCACCGGCGCGTCGAGCCACACGTAGAAGTACTTGCCGGGCGCGCCCGGAATCTCAAAGCCGAAGTAGGGCGCGTCGCGCGAGATGTCCCAGTCGGCGAGCTTCGATTCGCCCGAGTCGCCAAGCCACTCGCGCATCTTGTTGGTCGCTTCCGGCTGAGCGAGTCCGCTCACCCAGCCGCGCAGGAAGTCTTCGCAGCGCGGGTCCGAGAGGCGGAAGAAGTAGTGCGTCGAGGTCTTGCGGATGGGCGTTGCGCCCGAGACCACCGAGTACGGATTCTTCAGGTCGGTAGGCGCGTAGGTGGAGCCGCACACTTCGCAGCTGTCGCCGTACTGATCCTTCGCGCCGCACTTCGGGCACTCGCCCTTGATGAAGCGGTCCGGCAGGAACATGTTCTTGACCGGATCGTAGGCCTGCTCGATGTCGCGCGTCTCGATGAAACCCGCTTCCTTGAGCGCCAGGTACACCGACTCGGAGAGCACGCGGTTCTCTTCGGAGTCCGTGGAGTAGTAGTTGTCGAACGACACGCCGAAGCTGTCGAAGTCGCGCTTGTGCTCTTGCCAGACGCGCGCGATCAACTGCTGCGGCGTGAGGCCTTCCTTCTCTGCGCGCAGCATGACGGGCGTGCCGTGCGTGTCGTCGGCACCGACGTAGTAGACCTCGTGGCCATGCATTCGCAGCGCGCGAACCCAGATGTCCGTCTGGATGTACTCGACCAGGTGGCCGATATGGATCTGGCCGTTGGCGTAGGGCAGAGCAGACGTAACGAGAATCTGGCGGCGGCCGCTTTGATTGGCATGCGCGCCGGCTGCTGCGAGGTCGGTGGCGGGTGCTGACATAAGTGAGGGGAAGTCCGATGTTGCGGGGGGAAAGGGCGATTTTAGCAGGGCGGACGCAGCACCGTTCGGCCAGCAGGTGCGCGCTCGTATGTGCCATGCCTCGTGCGAACGCGCGCCGCGCGAGCAACGGTTATGTTGCGTTGCACAAATCAAGGCCAAAAAAAACCGGGGCAAGAATGGCCCCGGAGCAACAACGACAAGAGGAGAATGGTGACGCGGCGGCACTGCCGCACACGTACCGTATAGACAGACAGCACGATTTCCCGAGAGTTCGAAAATTTTTTTCGTTTCTCTGCCAGCGCTTGGAAGCCGGCGTCCAGCAAGGGCTTCACCGCGCGGCTTCGATCCGCGCAAAATGCAAACGGGACGGCAGCGATGCCGTCCCGTTGATGTGTCGCTGTTTTTTCTGCACAGTTGCCGGCAACGCCGTTCCCGGCAACTGCGTCGGCCGGCTTAGCCGCCCTGGTGCTGCGCCGTTGCGCGCAGGTAGATTTCCACGCGGCGGTTCGCGGCGCGGCCGGCTTCCGTGCTGTTGTCGGCGATCGGCTGGGTGTCGCCGCGGCCCTCGGCCGACATGCGCTGCATCTGGATGCCGCGCGAGGCGAGGTAGTTCACTACGCTCTGCGCGCGGTTGGCCGACAGCGTCTGGTTGTACGCGGGCTGGCCGGTGCTATCCGTATGACCCACGACTTGCGCCACGACTTCCGGGTTCTGCTGGAGCGTCTGCGCGACCTCGTCGAGCACCGGTGCGAACGACGGCTTGATCGCGAAGCTGCTGGTGTCGAAGGTCACGTTGCTCGGAATGTTGAGCTTGAGCGAGCCGTCCGGCTGCTCGGTGATCTGCGTGCCCGTGCCCTTGGTCGAGCCCGACAGCTTGTTCTTGATGTTTTGCCAGTTGTAACCGGTGACGCCGCCGACCAGCGCGCCCGCGCCTGCGCCGATCGCCGCGCCCTTGCCGCCGCCGAAGATCGCGCCGATGGCCGCGCCCGTGCCTGCGCCGACACCGGTGCCGATAGCCGTGTTGGTGCCCTGTTGCGTCGCGCAGCCGGCGACGAGCGCGCCGGCAATGGCGAAGACGGACAGGCGAGTCAGGATTCTTGTGTTCATTTGCTTTCCTTTCTTGAGTGGAACGGACGCTGCCGGCGGCGTTCGCGGCCCCGCATGCGAACAGGGTCTTCGAACGGCGCGCGGCGGCAGCTACTACAATGACGCCTTGAGGTTAGCGCCGCCAGGCGAAAAGCCGCTGGATTTGCAGCTTCGAAAGCACCTGGCCGGCATACGAAATCGATGCTGCCGCGAAGCGTGCCCTTTCGGGCAATTTTGCGCAATGCAGCTTAACAATTTCTTTCGATTTCCGGCGCGTAGGCGATCAGTCCTCACTCGGACAGGCGAAAACGCAGACCGGCATTCTCCCCACGGAGTTTCAATGAGCATAGATCGGGCTTTGGTCGACGCCGCGCTCGCGGCCTTGACGGATCCGAACACGGGCCATCCCTACACGGTGGCCAAGGGCGTGCGCAACGTCACCGTCGAAGGCGATACGGTCGGCGTCGAGGTCGTGCTCGGCTATCCGGCGAAGAGCCAGTTCGAAGGCGTGCGCAAGCAAGTCGAGGCGGCGCTCGCCGCGGTGCCGGGCGTGCAGGCGAGCCGCGTCGCGGTCAGGAGCGAGATTACCGCGCATACGGTGCAACGCGGCGTGAAGCTGCTGCCCAATGTGAAGAATATTGTCGCCGTCGCCTCGGGCAAGGGCGGCGTGGGCAAGAGCACGACCGCCGTGAATCTGGCGCTGGCGCTCGCGGCCGAAGGGGCGTCTGTGGGCGTGCTCGACGCGGACATCTACGGCCCCTCGCTGCCGATGATGCTCGGCATCGAAGGCCGCCCCGAGTCGCCCGACGGCCAGTCGATGAATCCGCTCGAAGGCCACGGCGTGCAGGCCAACTCGATCGGCTTTCTCGTCGAGCAGGACAACCCGATGGTCTGGCGCGGCCCGATGGCGACTTCGGCGCTCGAGCAATTGCTGCGTCAGACGAACTGGCGCGAACTCGACTATCTCGTGGTCGACATGCCGCCGGGCACCGGCGACATCCAGCTCACGCTCTCGCAGCGCGTGCCCGTCACGGGCGCCGTGATCGTCACGACGCCGCAGGACATCGCGCTGCTCGACGCGAAGAAGGGCCTCAAGATGTTCGAAAAAGTGGGCATTCCGATTCTCGGCATCGTCGAGAACATGGCCGTGCACATCTGCTCGAACTGCGGCCACGCCGAGCATGTCTTCGGCGCGGGCGGCGGCGAGCGCATGGCGAAGGAGTACGGCGTGGAAGTGCTCGGCAGCCTGCCGCTCGACATCGCCATTCGCGAGCAGGCCGATTCGGGCAACCCGACCGTCGTGGCCGCGCCGCACGGGCCGGTGGCGGAAATCTATCGCGCCATTGCGCGCCGCGTGGCGATCCAGATTGCCGAGCGCGCCCGCGACATGACCTCGAAGTTCCCGACCATCGTCGTGCAGAACACCTGAGGCCCGGTGTGCGCCGCGGCGCTTGTGCGGCGCCCCGCGCATGGGGACAGATAGGCGCGCGGCGCGCCGCGTGCGCGGTATCATGTGGGCTTCATCGGGTCCGGTATGGCGGCAGCAACGGGGCTGCCGCCGCCCGGCAAGAGGATCGCATGGATAAAGGACACGACAGGCAAGCGGGGAATGCGCACGTCGTCTGGAGGATCGCGCTCGTCGCGCTGTGCAGCAGCGCGCTGCTTGCGGGCTGCACGAGCTTCATGGGCCAGCAGGACAAGCGCGCGAACGCGCAGCTGCTGCCCACCGTCGGCAGCCAGGTGCGCGGCACGGTTTCGTTCGTCGAGCACTCGGACGGCGTGCAGGTGAGCTACAACCTCGCGGGCCTGCCGCCCGACAGCGATCACGCATTGCAGGTGCACGAGCGCGGCGACTGCAACGCCACCGACGCCTCGAGCGCCGGCGCTGTGTTCGCGCCGGCCGCGGAGCACCTGAAGGCCGGCGCGCGCGTGGAAGGGGACCTCGGCAACATCCACGCGGATTCGAATGGCGTGGCGACGGGCTTTATCGTCGCACCCGACGTCTCGCTCGACGGCGTGCGCTCCGTGCTGCAACGCGCGGTGATCGTGCATCGGGACGCCATCGACCCCTATGCCTACCCGCAGCGCGGCACGGGCCCGGCGCTCGCCTGCGGGCTGATTCGCGCCGAGTAAGCGCGGCCGACTGTGGCTGGGCGTGGCTGAATGCGACATTTGCGGCCGCGCGAAACGTAGTTCCAGGCATGCCGATCCACATCGCGTAAAATAGGCGCCTTTCGCACGCGGCGCCCGCCCGGTGGGTCCGTCCGCATGTATTCCCGACCCGATTTCTCGTTAAGTAGCGAACATGGCAATCAAGTCCGACAAGTGGATCCGGCGCATGGCCGAAGAGCAGAAGATGATCGAGCCGTTCGTGCGCGATCAGGTCCGGATGTCGGAAGACGGCCGCAAGATCGTGAGCTACGGCACTTCGAGCTACGGCTACGACATCCGTTGCGCCGACGAATTCAAGATCTTCACGAACATCAACTCGACCATCGTCGATCCGAAAAACTTCGACGAAAAGTCGTTCGTGGACTTCAAGGGCGACGTCTGCATCATTCCGCCCAATTCGTTCGCACTCGCGCGCACGGTCGAGTATTTCCGCATTCCGCGCAACGTCCTGACCGTGTGTCTGGGCAAGTCCACCTATGCGCGCTGCGGGATCATCGTGAACGTCACGCCGTTCGAGCCCGAGTGGGAAGGCTACGTGACGCTCGAATTCTCAAATACGACACCTTTGCCTGCGAAAATCTACGCGAACGAGGGTGTGGCTCAAGTGCTGTTCTTCGAAAGCGATGAGATCTGCGAGGTCTCGTACGCGGATCGCGGCGGCAAGTATCAAGGCCAGCACGGCGTCACCCTGCCGAAGACCTGACGCACACAACCACCGGACACAACGACATACGGGGACCGCTGCGCGTCATATGCAGCGGTCGTTTCTTTTGGAGAATCGCCCATGAAGTTTCGTTTTCCCGTCGTCATCATCGACGAAGACTTTCGCTCCGAGAACATCTCGGGTTCCGGCATCCGGGCACTGGCCGAAGCCATCGAGAAAGAGGGCGCGGAAGTCCTCGGGCTGACGAGCTACGGCGACCTCACGTCGTTCGCGCAGCAGTCGAGCCGCGCGGCCTGCTTCATTCTCTCGATCGACGACGACGAGCTGCTGCCCTACGTGGAAGGCTCGGATGGCGAAGCGCCGGAGCACGCGCCCGCGATCGTCGCACTGCGCGCGTTCATGGAGGCGGTGCGCAAGCGCAACGCCGACATCCCCATCTTCCTGTACGGCGAAACGCGCACCTCGCGCCACTTGCCCAACGACATCCTGCGTGAGCTGCACGGCTTCATTCACATGTTCGAGGACACGCCGGAGTTCGTCGCGCGCCACGTGATTCGCGAAGCGAAGGTGTATCTCGACGCGCTCTCGCCGCCGTTCTTCAAGGAACTCGTGAAGTACGCCGACGAAGGTTCGTACTCGTGGCACTGCCCGGGTCACTCGGGGGGCGTCGCGTTCCTGAAGAACCCGCTCGGCCAGATGTTCCACCAGTTCTTCGGCGAGAACATGCTGCGCGCCGACGTCTGCAATGCGGTCGAGGAACTCGGCCAGCTGCTCGATCACACGGGCCCGGTCGCGGCCTCGGAGCGCAACGCGGCGCGCATTTTCAGCGCCGACCACGTGTTCTTCGTGACCAACGGCACGTCCACCTCGAACAAGATCGTCTGGCACGCCACGGTCGCGCCGGGCGACATCGTGCTCGTGGACCGCAACTGCCACAAGTCGATCCTGCACGCGATCACGATGACGGGCGCGATTCCGGTGTTCCTCACGCCCACGCGCAACAACTTCGGCATCATCGGCCCGATTCCGCGCGACGAGTTCAAGCCGGAAAACATCCGCAAGAAGATCGAAGCGAACCCGTTCGCCCGTGAAGCGCTCGCGAAGAACCCGAATCTGAAGCCGCGCATTCTGACGATCACGCAGAGCACATACGACGGCGTGATCTACAACGTCGAGATGATCAAGGATCTGCTCGGCGACATGCTCGACACGCTGCACTTCGACGAAGCCTGGCTGCCGCACGCCGAATTCCACGAGTTCTACCAGGACATGCACGCGATCGGCGCGGGCCGTCCGCGCACCAAGGCGCTCGTGTTCGCCACGCACTCCACGCACAAGCTGCTCGCCGGCATCTCGCAGGCTTCGCAGATCGTGGTGCAGGACTCGGAAGACAGCGCGTTCGATCGCCATCGCTTCAACGAGGCGTATCTCATGCATACGTCCACGAGCCCGCAGTACGCGATCATCGCGTCGTGCGACGTGGCCGCGGCGATGATGGAAGCGCCGGGCGGCCCGGCACTGGTGGAAGAGTCGATCGCCGAAGCGCTCGACTTCCGCCGCGCCATGCGCAAGGTCGACGCCGAATACGGCGACGACTGGTTCTTCCAGGTCTGGGGTCCGGACGAGCTGGCCGAGGAAGGCATCGGCTCGCGCGAAGACTGGATGCTGCGCCCGAACGACCACTGGCACGGCTTCGGCGCGCTCGCCGAAAACTTCAACATGCTCGACCCGATCAAGGCGACCATCGTCACGCCGGGTCTGGACGTGGACGGTGAATTCGGCGACACGGGCATTCCGGCCGCGATCGTCACGAAGTATCTGGCCGAGCACGGCATCATCGTGGAGAAGACGGGTCTCTACTCGTTCTTCATCATGTTCACGATCGGCATTACGAAGGGCCGCTGGAATTCGATGGTCACCGAACTCCAGCAGTTCAAGGACGACTACGACAACAACCAGCCGCTGTGGCGCGTGTTGCCCGAGTTCGTCTCGCAGCATCCGATGTACGAGCGCGTGGGCCTGCGCGACCTGTGCCAGCAGATCCACAGCGTCTACCGTGCCAACGACATCGCGCGCCTCACGACCGAGATGTACCTCTCGAGCATGGAGCCCGCGATGAAGCCTTCGGACGCCTTTGCGAAGCTCGCGCACCGCGAGATCGACCGCGTGCCCGTGGACGAACTCGAAGGCCGCGTCACGTCGATCCTGCTCACGCCGTATCCGCCGGGCATTCCGCTGCTGATTCCGGGCGAGCGCTTCAACAAGACGATCGTGAATTACCTGAAGTTCGCGCGCGAGTTCAACGAGCGCTTCCCGGGCTTCCACACCGACATCCACGGGCTCGTGGGCGAGACCATCAACGGCCGTATCGAGTATTTCGTGGATTGCGTGCGCGACTGAACGCGCGAGGGCAGGGCAATGTTAGGTGGTTCATCGGCGCGGCTAACGCGTTTCTTTGCTGCGACGGGCTCGGCGCTGTCGCTGGTTTCGGTGGCCACGGTGCTGTTCGCCGTGGCGCCGGCGGCGCACGCCGAGGTCGCGGCGGCCGATCCGATCGACACGGCCATGCGCACGTGCCTCGCGCGCGCGGACCGGTCGTCGACGGCCGGGCAGATCCAGTGCATGGACGACGCGCGCAGCGCGTGGCGCACGGCCGCCGGCACCGCCCTCACGCAACTGCTCGCGAAGTTGCCGCCCGCGCAGCAAAAGCGCTGGCAGCTGAGCCAGCAGAAGTGGGTGGCCTGGCGCGACGCCGAGGACACCATGCTCGGCGCTGCGTTCGCGACCACGAGCGGCAGCACCTACCCGCTCTACGAGGCGGACATGCGCCTGCAACCGGTGCGCGAGCGCGCGCTCGCGCTGCGCAACCAGGCGGCCACATACAGCGGCGACACGCCGCAGGCGCGCGCCTGCAGCGCCGACGCGCGCTGCGAGCACGTGAGCTACGACCTCAATCGCTACTACCGTCAGCTGTATGCGCGCATGCCGAAGCACGCGCGGCCGACGCTCGCGCGCGCACAAAGCGATTGGCGCGCGTATCGCGACGCGACCACGCCGCTCATCGACGAGCATGCGCGGCTCGATCTGCTAGGCGGGCGTCTTGCGACCTTGAAGCGTCTGGCCGAGACGGTGAACAACCACTGAGGCCGCGGCTGTTCAGTCGATGATGAACTGCTCCGGCGCACGCGCCGGCAGCGACGTGGGCTCGCCCATCAGGTCGTGCAACGCGACCTCGATGCCGGACGACATCATGTTGAGTGCGAGGTCGTTGTCCTCGGTGCCGAACGGGTCTTCGAGCTGCGAGGCGATCGCCTCGTGGGCCATGAACGCGTAGGCCACGAACACGGCGAAGATCGGCGTCAAACCGCCAATGCTGTCGACGAGGCCGAACGGCAGCATCGCGCAGAAGAAGTACACGGTGCGATGAATCATCACCGTATAGGCGAACGGCAGCGGCGTGGAGACGATGCGCTCGCAACCGCCGATCACGTCTGAAATTCCATTGAGATTGTGCTCGAACGCGAGCACCGCGTAGCCGTCGAGGCGCCCTTCGCGCGTCTCGCGCCGGACCCATTCCGAGGCGCACAGCATGAGCGTGGCCGGCCGGTAGCGCGAGGCCATCACGCGCTCGAACAGTGCAAGCGGCAAGCGTGCTTCGAGATCGGCGCGCGGGTCGGTGTTGCGCAATTGATGGCGCAGCGCATGCGGCAGCGCGGCAAGCATTCCGGCCAATTCACGCGCTCGTTCGCGCGTGGCGGCTTCGTCGCCGTTGCGAGGCAGCGTGAGCGCCTCGCGCACCAGCGAGCGCGTTTCGTTGAGCATTTGCCCCCACAGCTTGCGGCCTTCCCAGTAGCGGTCGTAGCTCGCGCTGTTGCGAAAGCCGAGAAACACCGCAAGCGCGATGCCGATCAGCGAAAACGGCACCGTGCTCAGGTTCACCGTGAGCTTGAGGATGTGATCGTGCGCGGCCACCGCGATGATCGAGAGGACCAGCACGATGAACAGGCGCGGCAGTAGCTGCGGCAACACGGAGCCGCGCCACGCGAGCAGCATGCGGAACCAGTGGAGGTGAGGGCGGACGATCATGGAAGCAGGGAGTGGAAGCGAAGACAAAACCTGACGGAGCAATACGTCAGTATGGCGCGGGATCGTAGGCCATGGCGTGCGACTGCCGGGCGCACACTTCCGGCATTTTGCTGCGGGTACAGCGCGTTGTCATGCGCGCTGTCATCCGCCTCGTCATGCGATGCGCCGCCGCAAAAACAAACCGGGCGCGCGACAGGGTCCGTCGCGCGCCCGGTTGGCCTGCGAGTGCGGGCGCATTGCGCCCGCCAGGCTTCGCTTACTTGAGTGCCGCGCGCGCCGCTGCGATGGCCGCACGCACCTGCTCGGGCGCGGTGCCGCCCGCATGGTTGCGCGCCGAGACCGAGCCTTCGAGCGTCAGCACTTCGAACACGTCTTCGGCCAGCAGGTGCGAGACGGCCGGCAGTTCGCGGCGCATCTCGTCGAGCGTGAGGTCGGCGAGATCGCAGTTGCGGTCCACGCAGATACGAACGGCGTGCGCCACCGCTTCGTGCGCGTCGCGGAATGGCAGGCCCTTCTTGACGAGGTAGTCGGCCAGATCCGTGGCCGTGGAGAAGCCTTGCAGCGCTGCCGCGCGCATGGCCTGCTCCTTGACCGTGATACCCGCCACCATCTCCGCGAAAATGCGCAGCGTGTCCGCCACCGTATCGACGGTGTCGAACAGGGGCTCCTTGTCTTCCTGGTTGTCCTTGTTGTACGCGAGCGGCTGGCCCTTCATGAGCGTGAGGAGCGCCATGAGGTGGCCGTTCACGCGGCCGGTCTTGCCGCGCGCGAGTTCCGGCACGTCCGGGTTCTTCTTCTGCGGCATGATCGACGAGCCCGTGCAGAAGCGGTCGGCCAGGTCGATGAAGCCCACACGCGGGCTCATCCACAGCACCAGTTCTTCCGAGAAGCGCGAGACGTGCGTCATCACGAGCGCGGCGGCTGCCGTGAATTCGATCGCGAAGTCGCGGTCGGAGACGGCGTCGAGCGAGTTCGCGCAGATGCCGTCGAAGCCCAGCGTCTTCGCCACGGCGAAGCGGTCGATCGGGTAGCTCGTGCCCGCGAGCGCCGCCGCGCCCAGCGGCAGACGGTTCACGCGCTTGCGGCAGTCGACCATGCGCTCGGCGTCGCGCGTGAACATTTCCACGTAGGCGAGCAGGTGATGGCCGAACGTGACCGGCTGCGCCACCTGCAGGTGCGTGAAGCCGGGCATGATCGTGCCCGAGTGCTGTTCAGCGAGATCGAGCAGCGCGCCGCGCAGGTCGCCGAGCAGGCCGCCGATGCGGTCGATCTCGCCGCGCAGCCACAGGCGGATATCGGTCGCGACCTGGTCGTTGCGCGAGCGGCCCGTGTGCAGGCGCTTGCCTGCATCGCCGATCAGGGCGGTCAGGCGCGCTTCGATGTTCAGGTGCACGTCTTCGAGGTCGAGCAGCCACTCGAATTCGCCGCGCTCGATCTCGCCCTTGATCTTAGCCATGCCGCCCTGGATGGCGGCGAGGTCGTCGGCGGAGATGATCTTCTGCGCGGCCAGCATCGACGCGTGCGCGAGCGAGCCCTCGATGTCGACCAGCGCGAGACGCTTGTCGAAGAAGACCGACGACGTGTAGCGCTTGACCAGCTCCGACATGGGTTCGGAGAAGCGAGCCGACCAGGCTTCGCCTTTTTTGTGCAGTTGGGACGTCATGGTGATGGGGCGTGAACGAGCGTGATGAGCGTGAAAAAGCGCGGGCCGCGCGGCGCGTTACGTCTCGCACGGCATGAAAGACCACAATTTTAACATCGGGCGCTTGCCGGGCCGTCGCCAGGCCGCGCTCAAAGCCGCACCAGCACCACGAGCTTGAGATCCTCGCGGTGAGCGGGCTTGAAGGTGATCTGGTCGTAGGCAATGCGGCCATGGCGCGGATGGTTGAACTCGCGCCGGCCGCCCTCGCGCTCGAACACGTCCTGCGAGGCCCAGAAGCGCGTGAACTCGTCGCTCGCGGCGATCAGCGAATCGATCAGCGCGCGCGTGGGCGCATCGTTCAGATGGCGGATCGAATCGGCGCGGAACTCGGCGGCGAGGCGGCGCGCGCGCGTTTCCCAGTCCACGATCAGCTCGCGCCCGAGCGGCTCGGTGAAGGTGAAGCGCAGCAGGTTGCGGTCGTGCTCGCCGTCGAGCCAGCCCGTGAAGAGGTCCGCCGCATGGGCGTTCCACGCGAGCGCGGTCCACTGGCGGTCGAGCACGTAGGCGGGGGCGTCGACGAGCTTCACCGTCTGCAAAAGCGTGGCGGGGGCGTCCGCGGCGGTGGCCGGGTCGGGCTCGGCGGGGTCGCGCTGCGCAGCCAGCTCGAACAGATAGGCGCGCTCGGCGCGCGAGAGCCGCAGCGCGACGGCGATGCGCGCGAGCGCGTCCGCCGACGCCGAAACGGGGCGACCCTGCTCGATCCACGTGTACCAGGTCGGGCTCACGCCGCACAACTGCGCGACTTCTTCGCGGCGCAGGCCCGGCGTGCGGCGGCGCGGGCCCGGCGGCAGGCCGACCTCCGCGGGCGAGAGGCGCTCGCGATGGGCGCGGATGAATTCGCCGAGCGCGCGGGCGGGCGTCGCGTCGAGGGTCTTGGCGGAGCCGCTGGCGGCGGCGGGCGTGTCGAGGCTCATTGGGTGTGGGGCAGGTGGCGGCGATACCAGAATAATCGCTTAACTTGTACTGGTACAGAACGGGCTCTATTGTAGCGTCTGACGCGGCGACGGGCCGCCACGTCAGACCGCCCGGAGATTGCAGCACCCGCTACGCGCAGCGCTCGACGCTTCGCGCCCTACATAAAGCACCGCATAAGAACCCGCAAAAGGAGCATGCGATGAAGCATCACGATCAGGTCGCCGACGCATTCGGCTCGACCGCCGCCGCCTACCTCACGAGCCAGGTCCACGCGAGCGGCGCGGATCTGGAGAACCTCGCCGCGACCTTCGCGGCCACCTGCGGCAATGCGACGGTGCTGGACATGGGCTGCGGCGCGGGCCACGCGAGCTTTGCCGTGGCACCGCACGTGCGTGAAGTCGTGGCCTACGACATCGCCCCGCAGATGCTCGCCACGGTTCAAGCCGCCGCGAAGGAGCGCGGCTTGACGACGGTGCGCACGCAGCAGGGCGCGGCGGAAACGCTGCCGTTCGCCGACGCGAGCTTCAACTGGGCCGTGAGCCGCATGAGCGCGCATCACTGGCGCGACGTGCCGCGCGCGCTGGCCGAGGTGTACCGCGTGCTCAAACCGGGCGGCCGGCTGAAGTTCATCGACATCGCGGGCATCGACGATCCGCTTTACGACACGCATATTCAGGCGATCGAACTGTTGCGCGACGCTTCGCACATTCGCGACTATCGCGCCGACGAGTGGATTGCGATGCTGGATGCCGCCGGCTTCGAGGCGAAGGTGAGCGAGCGCTGGCGCATCGCACTCGACTTCGATTCGTGGGTCGCGCGTATGCGCACGCCGCCCGAGCGCGTGACGGCGATCCGCTCGATGTGGGAGCGCGCGCCCGATGAAGTGCGCCAATACTTCGATGTGCAGAGCGATTTCTCGTTCAAGCTCGACGCGCTGATGATCGAGGCGACGCGGCGGGACTGACCACCCGTTGCGGCAACAAAAAACGGCGTCGTGCCCGCGAAGGCACGACGCCGTTTGTCCATGAGCACGGCGCGAACGCTTGACCCGTCGCTTAACCCGTATTGCGCAGCCCCGCCGCAATCCCGTTGATCGTCAGATGAATCCCGCGCTGCACGCGCGGGCTCGGGTCGCCGGCGCGATAACGCTTGATCAGCTCCACCTGCAAGTGATTCAACGGATCGAGGTACGGGAAGCGGTTCTTGATCGAGCGTGCGAGCAGCGGGTTGTCGGCGAGCCGTTCGGCCGCCCCCGTGATCTCGCCGAGCACCTTCGTCGTGCGCTCCCATTCGGCCACGATGCGCTCGAACACGAGCTTGCGCAGCTTCTTGTCGGCCACGAGCTGCGCGTAGCGCGACGCCACCGCGAGGTCGGTCTTCGCGAGCGTCATGTCCATGTTCGAGAGCAGGTTCGCGAAGAACGGCCAGGTCTTGTACATCTTCTTGAACATCGCAAGGCGGCGTGCGCGCTCGGCGTCGCTGCCCGCATCGTCGAGGTATGAAGACACCGCGCTGCCGAAACCGTACCAGCCCGTGAGCAGCAAGCGGCACTGGCCCCACGAGAAGCCCCACGGAATCGCGCGCAGATCGTCGATCTTGCGGTTCTTCGGGTCCTGCAGCTTGCGCGAGGCCGGACGGCTGCCGATGTTGAGTTCCGCGATTTCCGTGATCGGCGTCGAGGCAAAGAAGTAGTCGGTGAAGCCGGGCGTCTCGTACACGAGCGAACGGTACGCGGCCATTGCGGCGTCGGAGAGCTGCTGCATCGTCTCTTCGAAGGCGGGCAGTTGATCGGGCGCGCTACCCGCGCCGCCCATTGGCAGCAGCGTCGCTTCAAGCGTCGCGGCAATGACCGTTTCGAGGTTGCGGCGCCCGATCTCCGGATTGCCGAACTTGCTCGCGATGACTTCGCCCTGTTCCGTGAGGCGGATCTGGCCTTCCACCGTGCCCGGCGGCTGCGAGAGGATCGCGTTGTAGGTCGGGCCGCCGCCGCGGCCTACCGTGCCGCCGCGGCCGTGGAACAGACGCAGCGTGATGCCGCGCTGCTTGTACAGCGCGACGAGCGCCAGCTCCGCGCGATACAGCTCCCAGTTCGACGTGAGGAAGCCGCCGTCCTTGTTGCTGTCCGAGTAGCCGAGCATGATTTCCTGCTCGTTGCCCTGGTGCTCGACAATGCCGTCGATGCCCGGCAGCGCGAGCAGGTCGCGCATGATGCCCGGCGCGTGGCGCAAGTCGGGAATCGTCTCGAAGAGCGGGATCACCATCAGCGCGGCCTTCGCGGGGTCTTCCGCGTGGCCGAGGCGCCCGCTCACGAGGCCGGTTTCCTTTTGCAGCAACAGGACTTCGAGCAGGTCGGAAACCGTTTCGGTGTGCGAGATGATGTAGTTGCGCACCGCGCGCGCGCCGAACTTCTCGCGCGTCACGCGCGCCATTTCCAGCACGCCCAGCTCGCTCTTCACGAGGTCCGAATAATCGAGGTACGGCGAGCGCAGCGTGCGCGGGTCGGCGAGCTGCGCGAGCAGCACGATCTGCTTGTCTTCTTCCGAAAGCGCCGCGTAGTCGGCTTCGACGCCGGCGCGCGCGAGCAGCTCCGTAATCACGGCTTCGTGAATGTCCGAGCTTTGGCGCAGATCGATCGAGGCGAGATGGAAGCCGAACACGTCGACGGCGCGCATGAGCGGCGCGAGACGCGTGGTCGCGAGCGACGCGCCATGATGCTCGGCAAGCGAATCCATCAGGATATGCAGGTCGCGCGAGAACTCATCCGCATCGGCATAGGGCTTCGCGCGCACCGGCGCGGCGTTGCGGCCCGCGCTGCGCACGGCCACCACGCCTTCGCCCAGGCGCACGCGTGCGCTGGCGGCGAGGCGCGTGTACACGCCGATCAGCGCGCGGCGATACGGCTCGTCCACGCGGTGCGGCGACTGGTCGGGCGAGGCTTCGGCCAGCGCCTTCAGTTCATCGCTTGCTCCCGCGAGCAGGTTCGACACCGAAAGCTCGGCGCCCAGACGGTGCACCTCGTCGAGGTAATGCTGGAGGATCACCTGCGCCTGGCGCTCGCTCGCTTCTTCGAGCGTGGCGGCGGTGACGTTCGGGTTGCCGTCGCGGTCGCCGCCAATCCAGCTGCCCATCTGGAAGAACGCGGGCAGGCGCGCCGAAAGGCCGTGCTCCTTCAACTGCGTTTCGATCTCGCTGTAGAGCGCGGGGATCTCGGTGAGGAAGGTCGTGTGGTAATACGAAAGCGCGTTCTCGATTTCGTCGCCAACGGTCAGGCGCGAGTCGCGCAGCATGCGCGTTTGCCAGAGCGAGGTCACGCGTGCGCGCAGCAGTTGCTCGTTGTGTTCGAGTTCGCGGTGCGTAAGCGGCTGGTCGCGCTCGGTGAGCAGGCGTGCGATGTCGTGCTGCGAGTCGAGCGTGCTCTTGCGCTGCACTTCGGTGGGGTGCGCGGTGAGCACGGGCACGATCAGCGCGTCGTTGAAGAACTGCTGGAGCACCGGCGTCGCGGCGGAGCCCGCTTGCGCGAGACGTTCGAGCGAATGGGCGATGGTGCCTGCCTGCGGAGCCGAGCCCGCGAGGTCGTGAATGCGGCGGCGGCGATTGCGGTGGCGATCTTCAGCGATGTTCGCGAGATGCGAGAAGTAGCTGAACGCGCGCACGACGCTCACGGTCTGCTCGGGCGAGAGCGCGCGCAGCTGCTTTTCCAGCGCGAGCGCGTCGGCGTTGTCGTCCTCGCGGCGAAAGCGCACCGAGGTCTGACGAATGGTCTCCACCACGTCGAACACGGCGTCGCCTTCCTGCTCGCGCAGCACGTCGCCGAGCAGGCGGCCCAGGAAGCGGATGTCTTCGAAGAGCGGCTGGTCCTTGTCGTCGCGCGCGCGGCCGTTGCGCGAGACGCCGGCGCCCGCTTTCGGGGCTTTCGCCGCCTTCGGGGCCTTCGTGGCTTGAGCGGCCTTCGGCGTCTTCACCGCCTTTGCTGCCTTGACGGCCTCGGCGGCCTCTTTGGTCTGGGTCGCCGGTTTGGTCGTGACGGATTTCGTGGTCTTCGTAGTCTTCGTCGTTTTCGCCGGTTTCGTGGACGGCGTGGCCGGTGCGGCCTTCGAAGTTGCGTTCTGCGATGCGGTGTTGCGGCGCTCTGCGCGCGCCGAGCCTGAAGACTTCACGATGTTTTCCTTGAGGCTTGCCAGGATATGGGCAGGTTAGTCGGAGAACTACCAACTGCATGGCCGCGGCACGTGCCGGGCCGTGTACTGCGGGTGCAACCTGGAGAGGGTGGAAGGTGCCACCCTGCGTGAGCCGTGCGGATAGTGCAGAGGCGGTGCGGGCCGCCAAAGGCGGTGCGCCGGGTGCAGGCGTTGCTGGAGAGTGCGCCGCTGCGAGCGCGTACGCAAGCCGAAGCGCCACCGCGGCGATGGCCGCAGCCATGCGGGCTGCGCATGCGCCACACGCGCACCCTGCGCGCGCCAGTCACGCAGCCTCTTCGGGCCGCCGTGTCCATGACGTATCGCCAGTGGCCGGCTCGCGGCGCATTGCGTACCAAATTGCCTACGATGAATACAGTAGGCGCCGCGTGCAACGCCAGAGTCTCTTCCTTGCCGCCGCCCGCGCCTTCCCAGCCTGTCCCTGCGGGGAGGCGGTAAAAAGGGCGCGTGCTAACATTGCCTGTTATCCGATCCTGCTTTTCATCCCGTCATTCGATGTACTTGCCATGAACTCCGAGACGTTATCCGCGCCCATGCCCCGCACCCTGGTGATCGCTTCGCGGGAGAGCCGCCTCGCGATGTGGCAGGCAGAGCATGTGCAAGCTGCGCTGCACAAATTATATCCAGCCTGCGACGTGAAAATTGTTGGAATGACGACACGCGGCGATCAAATTCTCGACCGCACGCTTTCGAAGGTGGGCGGCAAGGGTCTTTTCGTGAAGGAACTGGAGCAGGCGCTGGCCGAGGGCCGCGCCGATCTCGCGGTGCACTCGCTCAAGGACGTGCCGATGGAGTTGCCCGAAGGCTTCACGCTCGCGGCCATCATGGAGCGCGAGGACCCGCGCGACGCGTTCGTCTCCAACGATTACGATTCGCTCGCCGCGTTGCCCGCGGGCAGCGTGGTGGGGACGTCCAGCCTGCGCCGCGAGTCGATGATCCGTGCGCGCTATCCGCATCTCGACGTGAAGCCGTTGCGCGGCAATCTCGACACGCGCCTCGCCAAGCTCGATCGCGGCGACTACGCGGCCATCATTCTCGCGGCTGCGGGCTTGAAGCGTCTTGGCCTCGGCGCGCGCATCCGTGCGCTGATCGAGCCCGAGGACAGCTTGCCGGCGGCGGGCCAGGGCGCGCTCGGCATCGAAATCCGCGCCGACCGCGCCGATATCGCCGCATGGCTCGCGCCGCTGCACGACGACGCCACCGCGAAGGCCGTCGAGGCCGAGCGCATGGTTTCGCGCGCACTGGGCGGCAGCTGCACGGTGCCGCTCGCGGCCTACGCGCAGTGGCACGACGGCATGCTCGCGCTGCGCGGCACGATCGCCACGCCCGACGCGAGCCGTGTGCTCGCCGCGCAGGAGGCCACCGCGGCGTCCACGGTCGACGAGGCCGTCGCGCTCGGCCGCAGCGTTGCCGACGACCTCATCGCGCAAGGCGCGCTCGAGATCGTGCGTGCGCTCGCGGATGCGGCCCAGGCCGCCGACGGCCCGAATACGGCGCCTCAAACGGGCGCTGCCATGAACAACCCAACCGGCACGGGCGAAGGCCCGGCCTCCCGATGATGGCCGGCCCCTGGCAACCGCGCGGCAACGCCGGCCAGCCCGACGAGTGGGGCGGCCCGGGCGACGCCTCCACCGGCGCGAAGCGCGCGTCGTCGGCAAGCGCGGGTAGCGGCAGCACGCCGTTCACCGTCGTCATTACCCGGCCGGCCGGTCAGTCGGATGGGCTCGCCGGGCGGCTCGCGCAGCGCGGCATGCGCACGCTCGACTTCCCGCTCATCTCCATTGCGCCCGTGACCGACGAAGCGCCGTTGCGCGCCGCGCTCGGTGCGCTCGAACGCTATGCGCTCGTCGTGTTCGTTTCGCCGAACGCAGTCGATCGCGCGTTCGCATGCTATGCCTCGGTGTCCTCGATCTGGCCGCCCGCGCTGCCCGTTGCCGTGGTCGGCCCGGCGAGCGTGGCCGCGCTCGAGCGTCACGGCGTGGCCGAGCCCGAGCATCGCGTCGTGAGCCCTGCGGGCGCGGGGGAAGAAGAGCCTGCGCGCTTCGATTCGGAGTCGCTTTACGCGGCGCTCGAGAAGACCTTCGGCGCGGACGCCTTTGCCGGCAAGCGCGTGCTGATCGTGCGCGGCGACGGCGGCCGCGAGTGGCTCGCCGAGCGTCTGCGCGAAGCGGGCGCCGAGGTGGAGACCGTAGCGGCTTACCGCCGTGTCGTGCCCGAGCCGCCCATCGCCACGTGGACACAGGTGCACGCGCTGCTCGAAGGCGCGCCGCACGCGTGGCTCGTCACGAGTTCCGAGGGCGTGCGCAACCTCGACGAACTCGCGCGCGAGCACCTCACGGCGGGCGAGATCGTCGAACTGCGTCATGCGCCGCTCGTCGCGCCTCACCCGCGGATCGCCGAGACGGCGCGCTCAATGGGTTTTGATAGGATTACGGTGTCCGGCGCGGGCGACGAACGCATCGTCGAGACGCTGCTAGGCCTCGCTTCTTCCGTTGTTCAACCGGTTCAGAACACTCCGGCCCAGACGCCGGCCAACCCACGCATGACAGATTCGAACAACTCAAGCAGCACAGCAAACCAGGGTGCCGTCGCCACGGGCGCGGCGGTTTCCTCCGGCGCGTCGGCTTCGGCCAGCGCGTCGGCGCGGCCGTCGTATGCGTCGTCGGGCACGGGGTCTTCCGCGCCGCTGACCCAGCCGCCGGGCGCGGCACGCCGCGGCGCGGGCTCGGCGCTGCTATGGCTCGTCGTGGTGCTGATCGCGGCAGGCGCAGGAGCGGGCGGCTACGCGCTCAACCGCAAGCTCGACCGGCTCGACACGCAACTCGCGCAGCGCCAGCAGGCAGGCGAGCAGCAGATCGCCGCGCTGCGCGCACGCACCGACGAGGCCGTCTCGGGTGCGCAGCAGCTCGACAAGCAGATCGCCCAGCTCGAAGGCAAGATCGCCGACGCACAGACTTCGCAGCAGGCGCTCGCGCAGCAATACGCCGATCTTTCGAAGAGCCGCGACGACTGGACGCTCGCCGAAGTCGGCCAGATGCTCTCGAGTGCGAGCGAACAGCTCCAGCTCACGGGCAACACGCAGCTCGCGCTCTTCGCGCTGCAAAGCGCGGACACGCGCCTCGCCGCTTCGGAGAACGCGCAAGCCATCGCCGTGCGCAAGGCCATCGCGCAGGACATCGACAAGCTCAAGGCCGCGCCGTCCACGGACCTCACAGGCCTCGCCATCAAGCTCGACACCGCGCTCGGCCAGATCGACTCGCTGCCGCTCTCGGGCGAAGCGATCGTCGCGCATACGAAGCCCGAAGCTGCGCAGCCCGCCGATGTCGCAAAGGTTGCCGCGGCGACCAATCAGGCGAAATGGAAGGTGTGGATCGACACGTTCGTCGACGGCGTGGGCAAGCAGATCGCGAGCCTCGTGCAGGTGCGCCGCATCGACAACGCGGACGCCATGCTCGTGTCGCCCGATCAAGGCTACTTCGTGCGCGAGAACCTGAAGCTGCGTTTGCTCTCGGCGCGCCTCTCGCTGCTCTCGCGCAACCAGGACACGCTCAAGTCCGACCTCGCGGCCGCCGACGCCACGCTTGCGCGCTACTTCGACGGCGCCTCGAAAGACACGCAAACCGTGCGCGATCTGCTCAAGCAAGTGAACGACGGCTCGGCCGCCGTCGCGCTGCCCACGCTCGACACGAGCCTGAAGGCGATCCAGCAATACCGGAGCCGGGGGTAAGACATGGCGATCCGTGGACTCCTCTGGCTCGCGCTTCTCTTCGCGATTGCCGTCGCGCTCGCAACCGTCGGGCGCTTCGACACCGGGCAGGTGCTGCTCGTCTATCCGCCGTATCGGGTAGACGTCTCGCTCAACCTGTTCGTGGTCGGCATCGTGGTGGCCTTCCTGCTGCTGTACGCGATCCTGCGTTTCGCGCGCAACATCGTGACGATGCCGCGCCGCGTGGCTGCCTACCGTGCACGCATGCGCACCGAGAAGGCGAACTCGGCGCTGCGCGACGCCGTGGGCAATCTCTACGCGGGCCGCTTCTCGCGCGCCGAGAAGGCCGCGCGCGATTCGCTCGCTGACATCAAGAACACGAGCGCCGCGGGCCTGATCGCCGCGACGGCCGCGCATCGTCTGCATGAATACGCGCGCCGCGACGAATGGCTCACCCAGGTCGACGACCCCGACCTGCAGGAAGCGCGCCTCATGGCGACCGCCGACATGCGCGCCGACGGCCGCGACGCCGATGGCGCGCTCGCCGCGCTCACCGAAATGCGCACGCAGGGCGGCCGCCGCATTCACGCTCAGCAGATCGCACTGCGCGCCCAGCAGCAGCTGAAGAACTGGAGCGAAGTGCTCAAGCTCGTGAAGACGCTGGAAAAGCGCGAGGCGCTGCACCCGGCCGTGGCCGTGCGTCTGCGCCAGCTCGCGGCGGAAAACCTGCTGCGCGATCGTCGCCACAACGCCGACGCGCTGCTCGAACTGTGGCAGTCGCTTTCGAACGTCGAGCGTCACTCGCCGCGTCTGGCCGACTGCGCCGCCGAACTGCTGATCGCGCTCGATCGCCAGGCCGACGCGCGCAAGATCGTCGAGGAAGCGCTCGCGCAGAACTGGGACGCGCGCCTTTTGCGCCGCTATCCGGACACGGCTGGCAGCGACGCGCTGCCGCTCATCCAGAAGGCCGAGGCGTGGCGCAAGGAGCGCCCGGAGGACGGTGACCTGCTGTTCGCGCTGGGCCGCCTGTGCCTGAAGCAGCAGCTGTGGGGCAAGGCGCAGTCGTTCCTCGAAGCCGCGCTCAAGTCCGCCGACGCCACGCAGAACGAGCCGCTCAAGATCCGCTCGCATCGCGCGCTCGCGCGCCTGCACGAGCAGCTCGGCGACGGCGACAAGGCTGCGTCGCACTATCGGGAAAGCGCGCTGTCGATGAACGTGGTGTAAAGAAGCTCGCCGCGAATCTACAGTCGCAACAAAAACGGCCGCCTGCAAAACAGGCGGCCGTTTGTTTTTGGAGAGCCTCGGAATGCTTCAGCGATTCACGAGTTTCGCCGGTGCGGAAAGTGCGAGCAAACCGCCCAGGATCATGAACGCTGCGAGCATGTACATGCCCGAATCGTTGGCCTTCGTGGCCTCCTTGAGCCAGCCCACCGCATACGGGCTCAGGAAGCCCGCGAGATTGCCGATCGAGTTGATGAGCGCGATGCCGGCCGCCGCCGCTGTGCCCGAGAGCCAGGCCGTGGGCAGGCTCCAGAACAGCGGCAGCGTGGTCAGAATGCCGATGGTCGCGATGGTGAGCGCCGTCATGGCGAGCGTGGTGTCGTGCGCCCAGGTGACCGAGAGCACGAGGCCGATCGCGCCGATGACAGCGGGAATCGCGATGTGCCAGCGGCGCTCACGCGTGCGGTCGGCGCTCTTCGCGAAGAGCACCATGCCGACCACGGCCGCCGCGAACGGAATCGCCGAAAGCAGGCCGATCGTGAGCGCGTCTTTCACGCCCGTCGCCTTGATGATGGTGGGCAGCCAGAAGCTCACGCCGTAAAGGCCCATCACGAACGAGAAGTAGGTGAGGCTCATGACCAGTACGCGCGGGCTCGTGAGTACGCTCATGAGCGGCGGGTCTTCCTTGGTGGCATCTTCGGCGGCGATGTTGCGTTCGAGCAGCGCGCGCTCTTCTTCGGTGAGCCACTTGGCTTTGCCGATGCGGTCATCGAGCACGAAGAACACCAGCACGCCGACGATCACCGAAGGCAGCCCTTCGAGCAGGAAGAGCCACTGCCAGCCCTGCCAGCCATTCGCACCGTCGAAGGACTTGAGAATCCAGCCCGACACCGGCCCGCCAATCACGCCCGAAAGCGCAATGGCCGTCATGAACCACGTGGTCATGCGCCCGCGCCGATGCGCCGGATACCAGTAGGTGAGGTAGAGGATGATGCCGGGGAAGAAGCCCGCCTCGCACAGGCCGAGCAGAAAGCGCATCACGTAGAACATGGTGGGCGTGGTGACGAACATCGTCAGGATCGAGACGAGGCCCCACGTGACCATGATGCGCGCGATCCATACGCGCGCGCCCACGCGATGCAGGATCACATTGCTTGGCACTTCGAACAGAAAGTAACCGACGAAGAAAATGCCCGCGCCGAAGCCATAAACCGCATCGGAGAGATTGAGCGCCGAACTCATCTGCAGCTTGGCGAAGCCCACGTTCACGCGGTCCAGATACGCGACCACATAACACAGCATGAGAAGCGGAATGAGCCGCCACGCGACTTTGCGATACGTGGCTTCCTCGAAGGCGGAGGGCGGTGCGCCCGCTCCCGCTTGCGGCAGGTGATTCGCTGGACTGGCCATGGTGTCTCCTTTGTCGACCGGAGATGGCGCTCCGGTCCCATGCAGAGCAAGATCTTGCTCGTTGGCGTGTTTGTTGTATTGCCGCCGTGTTATGGCGGGTATTCGACGCGAAAGCACGACCATTCTATACGCGCCGCCGTGGCGCGACGGCGCGTAACGCTCGGGGAAAACACCGATTAGTCAACGACTTGGCGCGCACTAGACGCAGCGGCCGCCATCGACTTCGATGCAGGTGCCGGTGATGAACGCCGCTTCGTCCGAGGCGAGATAGAGGCACGCGTTGGCCACGTCCTGCGGCGTGGAAAACCGTCCGAGCGGGATGGTCGCGATAAAGCGCTGGCGGTTCTCGGGCGTGTCGGGCACGCCCATGAATTCCGCCGTGAGGCCCGTGTCGCCGATCACGGGATTCACGCAGTTCACGCGAATCTGGTCAGGGCCCAGTTCGGCGGCAAGCGCCTTGCTGGCGACGATCATCGCGCCCTTGCTGCCGTTGTACCAGACGAGGCCCGGCCGCGGCCGGATGCCCGCGGTCGATGCGATGTTGACGAACGCGCCGCCGCCGCGCTCGCGAAAATGCGGCACGAACGCGCGCACGCTCCAGTAGAGCCCCTTCACGTTGACGGCGTAGACGCGGTCGAACTCCGCTTCGCTCACTTCGAGCACGGGCTTGTTGCGATGCGTGGTGCCCGCGTTGTTGACGACGATCTGCACGCTGCCGAAGTCTTCGATGGCGGCTTCGCGCAGCGCGTGCCAGTCGGCTTCGCGCGTAATGTCGCCTTGCACCGCGATGGCCCGTCCGCCCGCGAGCGCGATCTCGCTCGCCACGCGCTCTGCTGCATCGCCGTTCAGATCGTTGATGACGACGTTCGCGCCTTCGCGCGCATAGGTCTTGGCTATCCCTTCGCCGAAGCCCGAACCGGCGCCTGTCACGACAGCCGTCTTGCCTTTGAGTCGCATGGTGTCTCCGTTTGTATGGTGCTTGCTTGACTGCGTAAGGGTTCAGCCGTGCCGGATCGCGATTGTTTTCAGCACCGTGAAGCCATAGAGCGCCTCGAAGCCTTTTTCGCGCCCATGTCCCGAATGCCGGGTGCCGCCGAACGGCAATTCGACGCCGCCGCCCGCGCCGTAGTTGTTGACGAACACCTGGCCCGCGCGCACGCGCCGGGCAAGACGCATCTGGCGCGCGCCGTCGCGCGTCCAGATGCCGGCGACGAGGCCATAAAGCGTGCCGTTGGCGAGCGCGAGCGCTTCCTCCTCGCTCTCGAAAGGCATGGCCGCGAGCACCGGCCCGAACACTTCTTCCTGTGCGAGACGGCTGTGCGGCGGCACGTCGCGCAGCAGGGTCGGGACTTCGTAGAAGCCGCCGCTCGGTGCATCCGCTTCGAGCCTGCCGCTCGCCGCCGTGGCGATGCGGCAAGCGGTGGCTTCGTCGAGAAAGCCGCGCACGCGCTGGCGCTGCTTCTCGTTGATGAGCGGGCCGCAGTCGAGGTCGGCGCTGGCGGGGCCCACGCGCAGTTTGCCGAACGACGCAGCGAGCCGGTCGATGAGCGGCTCGTACGCACTACGCTCGATCAGCACGCGGCTGCCCGCGGAACAGGTCTGCCCCGCGTTCTGCACGATCGCGGCCACGAGCACGGGGAGCGCCGCGTCGAGATCGGCATCGGCGAAGACGATTTGCGGCGACTTGCCGCCCAGCTCGAGCGTGACGGGCACGTGGTGCTCGGCGGCCATCTGCGCGACGAGCTTGCCCGTTTGCGGCGAGCCGGTGAACGAGATGTGGTCGATGCCGGGGTGCGAGGAGAGCGCCGCGCCCGCCTCATGCCCCAGGCCCGTGACGATGTTGAGCGCCCCGGCGGGCAGGCCCGCTTCGCGCGCCAGTTCGGCCACGCGCAAGAGCGACACGCAGGCGTCCTCGGCGGGCTTCACCACGCACGCGTTGCCGGTGGCGAGCGCCGCGCCCACGCTGCGGCCGAAGATCTGCATCGGGTAGTTCCAGGGCACGATGTGGCCCGTCACGCCGTGCGGCTCGCGCACCGTGAGGACCGTATAGCCGGTCTGGTAGGGCAGGGTTTCGCCGTGCAGCTTGTCGGCGGCGCCGGCGTAGAACTCGAAATAGCGCGCGAGCGCGGCGGCGTCGGCGCGCGCCTGCTTGAGCGGCTTGCCCGTGTCGCGCGCTTCGAGCTGCGCGAGTTCCTCCTTGTGCTGGAGGACAAGGCCCGAAAGCGCGAACAGCAGCCGCCCGCGCTCGGTGGCGCTCAATGCGCCCCATGCGCCCTCGAAGGCTTTGCGTGCGGCCGTGACGGCGTCGTTGATGTCGGTGGCATTGCCGCGCGCGAGCTGCGCGAACGGCTGGCCGGTGGAGGGATCGATCGCGGCGAGCGTTTCGCCGCTGGCGCTCGCTTGCCATTCGCCGCCGATGAAGTGCTTCGCTTCTTCCATGCATGCGCCTCGTAAATGGGGGTGAAACGAGGGAGGGGAAACGCAAAACGGGAAACGTCGCCGGAGCGTGCCTCGGATGGCCCGATGGCGGGCCGCACCGGCGCTTTCATTATCGCGCCAATCGCGGGCGCTACGCGCGGGAATTCAGCAGGCACTACATCCGCGTGCGGGAAAGCCCTGGGCCGAAGCGCCGGCTGCCCTGGCCCGCCCTGGCCGATTGGCTATAATGGCGTCCATCTTCCAACGTCCGTTCGCGCGGGTTTTGCGCGCGAACCGTCGCTTTTTCCCTTCTCAACAGAGAGCGCTCATGAGCTTTGCAAATGTCCCCGCCGGCAAGGATCTGCCGCAAGACTTCAACGTGATCATCGAGATTCCCGCGCAAAGCGATCCGGTGAAATACGAAGCCGACAAGGACCTGGGCCTGCTCGTCGTCGACCGTTTCGTCGGCACGGGCATGCGCTATCCCGTGAACTACGGCTTCATTCCGCAGACGCTCTCGGGCGACGGCGACCCGGTCGACGTGCTCGTGATCACGCCGTTCCCGCTGCTGGCAGGCTCCGTCGTGCGCTCGCGCGCGCTCGGCATGCTGCAGATGACCGATGAATCGGGCGTCGACGCGAAGCTGATCGCGGTCCCGCACGACAAGGTCTGCCCGATGACGGCCAACCTCAAGTCGCTCGACGACGTGCCCGAGTACCTGAAGGACCAGATCAAGCACTTCTTCGAGAACTACAAGTCGCTCGAAAAGGGCAAGTGGGTCAAGGTCGAAGGCTGGGTCGGCATCGAAGCCGCCCACAAGGAAATCACCGACGGCGTGGCGAACTTCAAGAAGTAATTCGCACGCTTTTGGGTTGATCGAAAGACCGCACGCGCCGACAGGCCGTGCGGTTTTTTCATGGGCGCTCGACTAGCCCACCTCGGCGACGTCGCGCAGTTCCGGCCCGCGCAGGATATCGAGCCGTGCGGGCCTGCCCACGCCGTAGCCCTGCGCGTAGTCCACGCCCATCGCGATCATCCAGTCCACGATGGCGGCGTCCTCCACGCACTCGGCGATCGTAAGCTTCCCCGCTGCGTGCGCGACCTGGTTGATCGAACGCACGATGGCCTGGTCCAGCGGACTGTCGATGATGCCGCGGATAAAGCTGCCGTCGATCTTCAGATAGTCGACGTGCAGATGTTTGAGGTAGTTGAACGACGACATGCCCGCGCCGAAGTCGTCGAGCGCGAAACGGCAGCCCTGCGCGCGCAGGCGCTCGATGAGCTTGATCGCATCGTCCATGTTCGTGATCGCGGCGGTTTCGGTGATCTCGAAGCACACGCGCTCGAACGGGATGGACCAGACGCGCTGCTGCGCCTCGATATAGTCGGCGAGCTGCTCGTCGCCGAGCGAGGCGCCCGAGAGGTTGATCGACCAGGTGCCGTAATCGTGCGTGCCTTCGGCGATCATCGCGAACGCGCTCGCGATCACCCAGCGGTCGATAGCCGGCATGAGGTCGAAGCGCTCCGCAGCGCCGATAAAGGCCGACGGCTCCACGAGTGCGCCCGAGGCGGTCTGCATGCGCAGCAGCAGTTCGACGTGCGTGTCGTCGGCCGACGATGCCTGCGCGAGCGAGAGAATCTTCTGGCCGAACAGGCAGAACTGGCCGTTTTCGAGCGCGGCCTTGATGTCGGAGACCCATGCCATCTGGGCGTGGGTTTGCGAGAGTTCTTCGTCGTCATAGCGAAAGCGGTGCACGCGGTTGCGGCCTTTCTTCTTCGCCATGTAGCACGCCACGTCCGCGGCCTTCATCACTTCCTTTACGGAAACGAGGCCTGCCGCCTCGCTGACCAGTCCGATGCTCACGCTCGTCTGCACGATGCGCCCAGCGCCCGTGAAGCGGATCGCGGCAATGCCCGCGCGCAGGTTCTCCGCGAGCAGCGACGCGTGCGCGGCCGTGCAGTGCGGCAGCACGACGCCGAATTCGTCGCCGCCCAGGCGCGCAATGATGTCTTCGCCGCGCAGCTCGCTTTTGAGCACGCGGCAGACCTGGCGGATCAGTTCGTCGCCGGTCGAGTGGCCGCACGTGTCGTTGACGACCTTGAATTGGTCGAGGTCGAGAAACATGACCGCGTGGCCGTGTCCTGGCTGTCCTGACTGCCCCGGCTGTGCATTGCCACCGTCGTCGAGCAGCGCGGCGAGCCGCCGCTCGAATTCGCGGCGGTTGTAGATGTCGGTGAGCTCGTCGTGGGTCGCCTGGTAGGCGAGGCGGGCCGCGTGTTCGCGCAGTGCGCTCACGTCGTAGAGCACGATCACCGTGCCGATCACCCGGCGCTGCACGTCGCGCAGCTTCGACACCGAGTAATCGACCGCGAGGCGCGAGCCGTTCGGACGCGTCACGTGAAGCGTCACGCCGCCTGTGTCGTCCGTCGCAGCCGTCACTTGTGAATTGATCAGGATATCGAATCGTTGTGGTTCGTGCGCGTCGTTGCGCAGATCGCAGATCGCGTCGAACGGCTGCGAGAGCATATCGGCGGCCGCGCGGCCGAGCATGCGTTCGGCCACGGCGTTGCAGTAGGTCACGCGCGCGTTCTCGTCGGTGCGGATCACCGCTTCGCCGATCGAGGCCAGCGTGACCTCCGCCAGTTCGCGTTCGGTATAGGCCTTCGCTTCGGCCGTCCTGAGTTCGGTGATATCGAACAGGCAGCCGACCATGCGCACGGCGCGCCCGCGCGCGTCGCGCACCGCCTGGCCGCGTGCGCGGCACCAGCAGTAAGTGCCCGCGAGGGTGCGCAGACGAAATTCCACATCGAATGGCGTTGCGCGCGCGAGGTGTTGGCGCAACGCGTGGCGCACGAGCGTGAGGTCGTCGGGATGGACGAGCTGAGTGAGGCCGGTATCGCTTTCGAAGCGCGTGCCCACGTCATAGCCGAGCTGCTCATACAGCCAGTTCGAGAAGTAGCATTGGCGGCTGCCGACCTCCCAGTCCCAGAGCCCGGCGTTGATGCCTTCAAAGCCTAGTGTGAGGCGCTCCTCGTTCTTGCGAACCTCGGCTTCGAGGCGGTCGCTGCGCGCGAGCGCACGGCGGATGAATTGCGAGAACACGCCGAGCAGCCCGATGGCGGAGGCGGCGAGCGCGAGTGTCAGGAGCGAGCGCGTGGCGCGTGCCGCGTCCTCGAGCGAGCGGGAGAAGCCGCTTTCGATGGGCGCGAGCTGGCTGTCGATCTCGCGCAGTTCGCGCACGAGGTTGGCGGACTCCGGCGCGTGCAGCCGGCCCGACTGCACGAGTGCGTGCAGGCGCTCGCCTGTATCGGCGAGACGCAAGATAAAGTGGTCGCCGATATCCCAGAACGCCACCGCCGGGCGCATCCACGGCGTGTTCTTGAGCGTGCGGTAGCCCCAGGTCATGCCGTCCATATCGTCGGGCGCGATCCGGCCCAGCTCGAAGCCGCGCCGGATTGCCGCGGTGTCCGGTTGCGCGCGGTTCATCTCCAGCTTGGCCGCCCGGTCGCCGAGCGGCACGGCAATGCCGGAGAGGAACGTGCGGTAGTCCGTTTCGTCGCCGGTGCGCGCATAGCGCTCCAGGGCGTGAACGGCGTCCTTCTGTCCCTTCGACCAGCTGCTTTCTCCTGCCACATAGGCAAGCAGGATCGACATGATCGAGAGACTGGCCGCGGCGATCACCGCCATGACGGCCGCGAGCAGCCATAGCGGCAGCAGGACCGCGGTCGTGCGCCGCAATCCGTGCCAACCGGGGGCAAGCCGGCTCGTCTCCGCCTTAATAGGTCTCTGCATGCCTCACCGGCCCCGTCCGAGGTGAAATGAGCGCGCACGCCGGGGGCTAAGACCGGCGTCTTGTGCGCAATAACGGCGGAGGCTGCGGGCGGCTTTAGGCTTTACGCGGGGTGTTCGATGAAAAGAGCAAACGCCCGTTTGGCAAGACGTTTGCTCGGTTTGCTCATTCTGATGCTTCGGTGTCCGGGGACGTATCCGGAGGCGGGGGTGGCGGCGGCAGGACCGATTCGAGCGTGCGCGCGCCGGCCGCGAGCGCGCGCTTTTCGCGCGGGGTGAGGCGTTTGACCCAGTATTCGGCGCTCGATGCGCGCGCACGGTCGGCGAACTCGAACTGCGCGAGCACCTGCACCGGCTTGCGCGAGCGCGTGTAGCGCGCGCCCGTGCCGCTTGCGTGCTGCGAGAAGCGGGCTGCGACGTCGATGGCAATGCCCGTGTAGACGCTGCCGTCGGCGCATTCGAGCATGTAGAGGAACCACGGCATAGTTCTGGAAGCGATGATCGTATTAGGCGAGGGCGTTTCAGGACACGCTGCGCGCGAGCTTTTCGCACGCATCAGGCGCATCAGGCGCATCAAGCACGAAAAGGATTGCGCTCATTGAGCTCGTGCATATAGGCGTGAATATGGTTGGTCTCGTTTTCGAGAAAGCGCGCAACGGCGTCCGAGAACGCAGGGTGGGCGAGCCAGTGCGCCGAGCGCGTGGCGGTGGGCAGGAAACCGCGCGCCATCTTGTGCTCGCCTTGCGCGCCGCCTTCGAACACGTCGAGCTTTTCCTCGATGCAGAATTCGAGCGGCTGATAGTACGCGGTCTCGAAGTGCAGGCACGGCACGTGTTCGAGCGCGCCCCAGTAGCGGCCATAGAGCGTGCCGCCCTGGCCATTCTCGCCGCGCTGCCAGACCACGAGCGAACTCGCGATCGGCTTGCCTTCGCGCTCGGCGATCACGAGCAGCAGATTCTCCGGCATCGTCTCGCCGATCGTGCGGAAGAAGTCGAGATTCAGATACGGCGACGAAAAATGCTCGCGATACGTCTGCCGGTAGCAGCGGCTAAAAAAGCGCCACTCGGCGTCGCTGATGTCCTCGCCGCGCACGCGCCGCATCGTTACGCCCGCTTCGCGCACCTTGCGGCGTTCCGCGCGAATGTTCTTGCGCTTCTTCTGCTCGAGCGTCGAGAGGAAGTCCTCGAAGTCGCGATAGCCGTCGTTGAGCCAGTGAAACTGCACGCCTTCACGCTGCATCATGCCGAGGTCGGTCAGCGCCTCGGCGTCTTCGGTGGTCGGGAAGAGCACGTGCAGCGACGAGACGTCGGCCTGCTCGGCGAACGCGAGCAGCGTGGCGGCCAGGTGGCGGCGCGCGGTCGCGTCGGCGGCGAGCAGGCGTGTGCCCTGCACCGGCGTGAACGGCACGGCGCACAGGAGCTTTGGGTAGTACTCGAGGCCGTTGCGCTTGTAGGCGTCGGCCCAGGCCCAGTCGAACACATATGTGCTAACCCAGAATGGAGCGTTTTGTGTCCAGGTAGGGTTTACGTGAACGGGGTTATTCATGTTTTCGAAGGCGACCGCAGGGAGCCGAGAGACTTTAGGTTGAGGGCAAGCATGCCCGAAACCGGGGTGGGGGTCCGGGGGAGGGGCGCGGAATGTCGACGGTAAGTTGTTGAAAAATATATTGTTTTTTTCATTTTCTCGACTAGATTCCCCTTTGTGCCCAACCCTCTCAACGGAGCCCGCCATGGAAGCAATCACTGCGGACAGCCTCGACGTCATCTTGGCTAGTCAGAGGGACCGCCGTACGTTCGCGTACCTCGTCGATACCTGCAGCCTCGAACGAGTCATCAAAGCCCGCCAAGCGCTTCCTGGGCGGACACGGCCCTATGTTTCCAACATCGCGAAGCAGCTCGGAGTCGCGATACCTGATTCCGTGATTATCACGCCCCGCGCTGACGGGCAGAAGCACATCGCGGAAATTAAGGAGATGCTGTCGTCAAAGCTGGTCTGCGGCGGGAAATCCCGATGACCGTGTCATTGGCCATAATTGTGCCGCGCTAGTTGCGTGGCCCGTTGCGTTACTCTGGCAAATCAAACCATGCCGGCGGAACGAGATAGTTTTCGCCGCGCCACTCTTCAGCGAGCTCAACTCCATCCAGCTTCCCCCATACGTCCGAGCCAGCATGGTCTAGCACGATAATCTGCAGCCGCCCCTTAAAGTGAACAGCGAGCTTACCCATTGCATCGAAAAAACCGCGGATTGACTGGACGTCTTCGTCAAGAATTTCGTCCTTGTCGAGCTCACGTCGGGCGAGCCGGCGCGGAAAGTACACCTGACTCGGCTGGTCGAAGATGACCAACGCGGGGACTGGGGAGTGGTCTTGATTTAGAAAGAAGGCCTGAAGCGCCAGTACTGCGGCGACGTGGTACGAAAGCCAGTTCGCGCCGCTGCCGAGTTGCCATAGGAAGTCTTCGCGTCCAGCGTAGTCAGTAACGCCGACGGTCAGTTCTTTGATGTCAAGTCTGGCAGGCGCATCCTTGCGTTCAACATCTAACTTCGCGGCCATCTTCGTCAGGTTTCTGGATACGCGCTTGACGGCAGTTTCGAGTCGCCGGGCATACTCCGCTTCGGAGAGCGAGCTGTGAATCTCGCTGATGCGCGCATTCAGTTTTTCAATTTCGTCATCAAGTCCGTTCGGCTCCGTTCGAGCAGAAAACAGCTTCAGCGCTTCTTCAACCCTGCCCAAAAACCGAGCTACGCGCGCTGTGGCCAGTTCACGGTCACGAATAGTTTTCGAGCGTTCTTCGATAGCGCGTCGCCGGACACGGACTGCCTTTAGCTGGTCTTCCAGTAACTGAAGCTTTTCGGTGACGTCAACCAGGTCACGGTCGAGCACAGGTGGGGCCTTCGAGACGGCGTGGGTTTCGTCTTCGATGACCGATAGCGCATCGCACAGCTGGTCGAGTTCGTTGTGCGACGCGTCCATCGCGCTATCGCATACCGGACAGCGAGTGCCGTCGTTCGGTAGTGTCCTAAGCCAGCGTGAAATACCGAGTCGACTAGCTTGGTCCGAAAGGCTGCCTTTATAGTCAGTTACGGTGTCTCGGACGGCAGTTATCTGATTCAGTCGATGACGAGCAACGGAGAGTTCTCGAGTGACGGTCGACTCTTCATTCTGCAGCGCGGCGTATTCCGATGCGGACGCTTGGGTCCCGGCGAGTGAAAAGCCGTCGCCGGTCTCGCCTGCTGACACCACACGCTCCAGTGCGCCAATCAAGGTCTGTTCCATCGCGTCCGGCAATTCACCTGCAATCAAACCAAGTTCGCGAGCCTCGGTAACCCAAACCTGCAGATTGGCAAGCCATGTTTCGGACACTTTGGCGTACGCTGCTTGTTCACGTTGCTTACGACGTAGTTCTTTTTGGAGGTTTTCCAATTCCCATTTGAGCGCAAGCCGTTTGCCGGTCGTCGCACCGAGCACATATGGAAATATGGTCCTGACCTTCTCGCGGTGCTCAATCGTGTCCGCCCGGAAGTACAGAACATCTGGATTGGCGACAATGTTCTGAGGCTGAAAGCAGAATGCCAACGTGTCGCGGAAGCTGGGGCGGCCTTGGAAGCCTTTACCTGTTTCTTCAGCGTCGAAGCCGAGATTCGACAACCCTGCCAGGCGGTCAAGCATACGCTTGACCGATTGACGGGTCGTGTTCTTCTTCGGCTCGTCCAAAGGGACATTCGCGCCAAAGTCTTGCAGCACCATCATTTCATCGGTGCTTTGTTGGTTGCCAGGCTCCCGGCGTGCCAGCAGCTTTTCTCCTTCGCTTGTTCGCACCAGGATGCCGAACCACGCGCACGATTCGCGGATTGTGCCGGCAGGGATACCGCAGAGGCGTGAGCCCAAACAATAGTCAATGATGGGAATCACGGAAGACTTGCCGCGCTTGGATGCACCGCTGATGACGTTGACTACGCCGGGTCCAAAAGGCACGCGTCTTGGTTCGAATCTGACATTCTTTGGCCAGAGAATGACTTCAAGTATTTGCAGTTGCACGGTTACAGCTCCAGTCGAAGCGAATAGCAAAGTTCACGTAGGGAAGTCTGCTGGGCCCAAATTCCCAGTTTCTCTGCGGCGGAAGTCAACGTGAACACATCGGGTGACAGTGCACGAGTGAACGTCGTGCTGCGCGGCCAGAGCAGGGCGGATTCAGTCGAAAGTGTCAGCAGGCCCGTAGACAAACCCAATGCGAGCGACCGCCGTGAAAGGTCGCGCATTGCCTCCGCGCGCTCCTGAATGGAAAAGAGGAGGTCAATTTGCTTATCAAACTTGCTTTCGAATTTGCGGATACCCGACGACTTGAAGGTGGATGTGACGACCTCGCGAAGGTCCTCATTGAAGACAACGGGTAGTACGAGAAACGCCAGAACGGCCGGGCACCCGTCCGTTTTGCCGCTCGAGCCATAATAGCCGCATACGGCCCGCCAGATAAGCGCGGCGCCTAACCCAGGATTCTGGATAGCATCAATCTCGTCAAGCAGCATCGACGATGTCCCCTGAAACCTTGAGAATCTTCGCGAAATCCGGATGCCATCCGACGTCAAGCGTGTTCGCTAGCTTGTGGAAGCTGCCTGGGGTGAAGTGGCTCGAAACGGTTTTACCTTGCAGCAAGACGTTAGCTTCAAGGCACGACGAAAGGAGGACCGTACCGAAGTCCTCCGGAGGCTTGCCGCGCATCTCGACCCTGACAGCCGTCTTCTTTGAATTCCAGATGCGCTTGAGAGCCGCTTCATACTCCGTGAAGCTACTGCGATGGACATATCCACGCTTGGCCCATTCGGTCCGGTCAACCGCAGCCATCAAGAACGTGTTCATCGCATCGTAGATAGTGTCTTGTTCTGCCCCGATAAGACTCAGTTGCCGCAGATACATCTGGTCGAGAAGGAGTTCCGCCTCTAGGTCTTGCGCCTTCGGCGGAGTCGCAAAGGTGGGCAGTATCGTGTCGCTGCGGTCAAATTTCCGAACCACGGCGACATACTCAGTATGAAACTCGTCTCGACTGACTACCGCTGGTAGACCCTTTTGAATAAGGTCGAAGATGGTGATATGAATCCATCCGGCGAGCTGATGCAGGATTTGCTCGACGTTTTCAGCACCAACCGGGGCAGCGGCGACTTCTGCGGCAATTTCGTCGTAGGGAGCGCCGATACCGCGCTCCAGCGAGAAGGCCTGGATGATGTCAACAAGCGCTCGCTCGCTCGCCCGAAGCACGACATTTACTTGCTTGGCGAGCTTCTCGGGTATCGAGGCGCGCTTTGCAAACTCAGGCGCGTCACCCCAAAATTCTTTCCGTATCTCCGCGATTGCTGCTTTCGCGTCTTGTTTGCTCTCGCAGTCGCCAAGTCGTTGAGCAATCTTGCCCCTGTACGGCTGCGCCACGTAGAGGATAAATTTGGTTCCCGCGGGGATTTTCCCGGACCGGCGTCCATTGAGCCAGTTCGCGAAGGTTTTCCACAAATCAATCGAGCGGTCGCTTATGGGGTTGTGAGCGAGCCCACTTTTGACCTGTTCCGCATACTTTTCGCCGTTCAGGGTTCCTGAGACGTCGTCAATGCATTCCAAGGCAACCGTGTCGCCTGGTTGCGAGCGAAGCAGGTGGTGAAGGAACCGCGCTTCCTGTATGCCATAACCGTAAAACTGGCCTGGAGCGCTGGTTGAGCCAGCGTTAGATTTTTTCGTCACGTCATCCCCGGATTGTCAGCGCGGGCTGTAGGAGCGAAGTGCGCGCTGGGGAGGTTCTCTTGTCGTCAATTATGGAGCATTGACCAAATTTTAGGCAAACCGCGCCGGAGAGGGCAGTTCATTGGCTGTTGCATCCGAGAGTCCTCTCGCTACTACTTGCCGTGAAAATTTTAGCTCATGGTTGAGCTACGGGCGTTCGCTATAGGTGCAATGACATCCCCGACGAACAACGCGCCACATGAATATCTCGACCCACTTGAGCTTGCGCAACTCATAGGCGAAAGCGTATGGACGGTTCGATTGCGAGCAAGACATCGCCCGTGGCTCCTGCCGCCACGCGCGGAACTATATGACCACAAATTGCTTCGTTGGCGATGCGACGTAGTCGCTCGATGGCTCACGAGTTTGAACTCGCCGGACTTAGAGTAGGTCTGTCGGCTTGATGCCAAACGCCACTGCAAGCTTCTCCAGTGTCGCCAACTGCAGGGCGGCCGCGGAACTAGTCGACGCTTCGATGCGGGAAACATGGTTCCGGTCCATCCCTACGCGGTCTCCAAACTCCTTCTGGCTTATATGTTGCGCAGTACGGCGGTCGCGCACGTTCTGCCCCACCAGTCTGCTAGAAACGGGGTCGCCGGGCGGTCTGTCAGCGATGGGTTGGTCCTCTGGCGTGTCAAGGAGGACTCGAACGTCGACGTCTAAGGCACGAGCCAGAGCATCAGCGCGCTCAATCGTCATTCGCGAAGATGTGCGCTCGTATCGGCTAATGGCCGTCCTGTCTGAGCCTAAGCGATTGCCGAGCTCTTCCTGAGAACAGCCGCGCGCCTCCCGGTGGCGCTTCAAATTTTTGATGAATCGCTCTTGCAGCGACATCTGCGTTATCTAAAAAGAAAACTAAATTCTCCCGTAGACAACGCAGATGTCTACGGCATCAGAGTTGTCTACATTTGAGTTGTCGTCGTTTACATATACAACGCAAGCGTCTACACTTGCGGTTATCTCGACGCTGCTGGCGGCGCATGCCACTTCCTCGCCCGGCGTTCACGCTAAGAAGTGATTGGAAAATCGACATGGACGCACTTCAGTTGCGATACGTTCCAGCAACAACACGTGCAGTGATGGCACGTGCTGGAGCGTCGGCCACGTTGGAAATAGGTGACCGATTGTATGAGCTGCCGCCGCAAGAGATGCCAGGGGAAGTTGAGTGGCGTCTTGCGTTGCTCCGGTGGCTTGGTCGCAAAGTCTTTTTCTACCTTGCATCGGTGACTCCAGAAGCCCGAATACAAAGCCTGCTGCGTGTAGAGCACGACCTGATACGCCGGACTTGGCTTCACAGTATCGAAGCCCATGCTGTAGCGGAAGGCGCGCTCGTTTCTATTAGCGACCTGACGGACCAGGAGCTGGCCGCCATCACGCGTGGGAGCGTCTACTTTGACGCACTCACCAAACGCGAGGGTGAGCGCTTAATTAAGCGCTTTGAAAGGATGGTCGCACGGCACTGCCAGGCCCGCGAGCCGGCTTCGCCGTCCGCGGCTCCCTAAGACCGTGCGGCAGGTGATGCCGCATTTGAACATCGTTGATGGGTTGGCTCGATGTCAGAGGTGTCATTCTTGGAACAAGCCGCGTTTTTGTTGGGGTTCCCTGCAGCATGTGCATTGGTCGGCTGGCTCATCGGTCGCTTGATACGCGGGCCTCGTCCGCGCATCGAGCTTGAACGTCCGCGTCTTGCTATCAGTTCAGTATTCCTTCGCGATGCACACAACGACAGAGTTTCCAACTTAACCCGGTATCGCTGCGCCTTCGAAGCGATTTATTTTTCCCTTTGCGAGGTCGCCGAAACGCGCGGGTTTGTGGTCGAAGAGAAGGAACACCCGAGCGACGAGCTCATGCGCGTTGCGCTTGACGCGCTCGATTCGAAATCAGAGGACTCTACGTCGGTCTCATTGCTTGCAAGATGGGCGGCCGATACTAACCCCACGATGCCCGGAGTAAGCATGAAGGATGCATGCAAGCTTGCAGTCCGCATCCATCAAAAGACTGTGTCTTTGCTCTCTTCGCCGGTGACTCACTAGAGCGCGGCTAGCGATAGGGTGGCCTGAACCCATTATGGGGTGAATCCATACTTGTCGCCTGCTTCGAAACATGTGGACTACTACCGGATAAGTGCAGTCGACGCTGGCAGAGCTCAACGTAAAGTCGCCAAAATGCACGCAACGTGAGGGAAAAAGTGCTGAAAATCTCGATTTTTGCGGGTGACTACTTTGGCGACCTTGGAGAGCTGACTCGTCTGCTCGACATCGAGGGCAGCGTTACACCCGACGACCGTCTTCCGTTCGAAGCACCGGAGGAAGCGCTTCGTCTGCTGGAGATGTGCTCAGAGAAGTATGCGACGCCGCACCTGAGCCAACGTTGCTTTACAGTTTTTATCGGCCGCGAAATCGAGTTCAAGGTGACGCCGCTGCTCCGGCTTGACGGCTATGCTCACAATGGCAGGGCCAGCGCGAGCGTGGTGGGAATACCTCCGATTTGTTATACCGAGCCCGTGACGTACTCGCCCGATGAGGATGTGGTCGAGATTGTGCGGAAGATTCTCACGACGATGGTTCCGCAATGACATCCTCCTCTGGCCGCGGCGCTTGGCGACATTCTGACGTGCAAGTACGCCTGCGGCGACGTCGACTCGTGCATCGCAAGGAACTTGTACTGCCGGAGCGGTTTTGTCAGCGGACAGGTATCTCGCGCGGGCGCTTGTCGTGCCTTGTGCGGCACGGCGAGTTGTTTTCAGTGCATGTTGGCAAAAGGCGCTATTTTCCTGCGGTACTTGCGGACAATTCGTTGGACCGTCATCGGCTACGCAAGTTCTTACGCCGGTTGCCGTCCTCGATGTCGCCGATAGCAAAATATCTTCTTTTGATTGGTCGCAGGGGTTCGCTCGGAGACAAATCGCCGGTGCAAGCGGTGCGGCGCGGGAAGCGCTTTCGTGTCGCGCTACGACTTGCCGACAGCGAGGCGGCTGAAGTTCGACTCTCGAAGGCGTTAAGAGCCGGGGAACTATCCGGACCGGCTTCACCTTTCGACGGCAAAGCATTTTTGCGGCGCAAGCAGGCTACCACTGTGGTTTGTTCTTCGCGGTGAATGTTACCTGCGCGTCACGAGTTCCGCGAATTGCTTCGACGAAACTGCCTGCCGAGAGAATGCAATATTGATGTAGCGCCAGCCTCGAGGACTTGTACCAAAATGAAATGTATGACCAGTAGCGACGTAGTCCTGAAAGAAGGCGAGGACGCTCAGCATCGGGAAGAACGCCTAAGCAGTGTACCAGCCGATTTTCCCTGGCATCCGACACCCGCCTCTCTATCAGGCTTCCAGCCAAAGCTTGCTGGCAGGATGATTGGCGGCAAGTTTGTTGTCGGCTTGACTGCGGCGGAAAGGTTTGAGAGATGGGACATGTGTGAGGATTTGGCACGGCAACTGATACCCAAAGTCTTGCAAGATGCAACCAAGTTCCCTCAGCATTCGCACGACGTCACGCTGGCAAGGATGAGGCGGGCAATTGAAGCCAAGAGTTGGACGGAAGGGCTGGAAACGGATTGGCTGATAGAGCGTTTGCGAGTTTTGCTTGACTGGTAACGAGCGATGAGACAGAGACCGGGAATGACTAACGAGTCGTACAGAGTTGGCCGGTCGCCTCGAGCAGGGCGCGACGCTGGCCCAAGAAGAATGCGAGCATATGCGGCCCCGCACATCCGTTATAGGAGCTTAAGTTTCAGTTAGTGCTCGCCGGTGTGATGCGTGCTGGCTGCGCGGATTCAGGCCTGAGAAGCTACGCGAGCGTCTATCTCATATCTGTGCCCTTGCGTTTGCTGGCACCACGTGCAACAAGCTTCGCCGTAACCGCCCTGACAAGCTTGAAGGCTGTTCGACAAAGGCGGTAGAGAACAAAGCCATACAAGGGGCCTAAAACCGGCGTGGTCCAGATAGTGATACGTGTGATGATTGAACTATGATTTTCTTCGTAGGTGCGATATATAGCCTCCATACTGACGTCCTCCATTCTTGGGAAGATGTAGGCCATAACGTGAAGATAAGGTTCTGTAGCCACAAAACCCGCCACTGTGGCTACACTGCAGCCGAGCATAATCGATTTCCACCAAGAGTCTTTTATCAACAGGTCGGCGCCGTAGTAAATTACCGCGGAGCAAAGCGCGTGAACTACCCAGAAGATGACTAGGTTATAAATGGAAGAATTAGTGCCGGCGAAATACATCTCTCCTGGCCTGAGGAGGATTGCCGCCAGCCATATAGCTAATGTAGCGAGCAATAGCCAAAACAGTCCGACCGGAGCAACCCGATTAGACTGCGCCGGTTGCGCAGCCTTCTCGGCAAGGTGGTGCTCAAATTCGATGTCGTAGTGCCATTTGACATTCGGAAACAAATAAACCTTCGTCGCGATATTGCCGCCGGACTGGTCTGGTGCGTGCAATGCAGGGCGGATACCTTGCTTTCCGTACCTTTCCGAGATGTATTCCCAAGCTGTCTGGTGAACATCGTCGAGAGATAGAAAGCGTCCTTGCCGGTCACGACCCGCAGAAAGTGCGTGCAATATTGCTCCGCTGAACATCGTGTATTGTTCGCCAGGCGGCGCAAGGGCCTCGGCGTCGCGGTCCGCGGCACAGTATAGGGCGGTCCCTTTCGTGGGCGTCGAGCTGTCTTGGACTTCTCCGGCGCGCAGCAGCGCGCTTGCTCTCGCAGATAGGACCGATTGCGGAGTTTCGCCAGAGCCCATATGACCGAGAGCGGAGCCGGCGTAGCACGAATCCAGAATGATGAATTTGCGCATCGTGCTCGCATCGCTGCGCAAGATACGCGCGAGTGAACGGAAATCGAGTGCCGTGAAGTCTGGATGCTTTCTGGTAGTCGAGGCTAGAGCCAGGAAGTACTCGTCAGGGTCGCCACGCGCGGGATAGCCATGACCAACGTAGTAGACGAAGAGGTTATTCGATGCGAGCGAACCAAAGCTCGCGCGGAGGTCGGATTCGATGAAGCTTGAAATCCTCACCAGAATCGTAGACGGGGGCTCGGGCGAATCGAACAAGTCCAATATCGGGTCAGCACGAAGAGTGTCGACCAGATACCGCCTGATGGCCTCCTTTGATGTGTAGAACGACGCCGTCTCGCCTAGGTCTTCGTGGTTAGGGAAATGTGAGGCACCAAGCAGGATGACGGCAGTACGCGTCGGCATCTGAAAACTGTCATCGTGTGACGGCGTGTCGTAGCCGTTCCGTACGTCCACCACAGTGCTGCTGGGCCCAATGACCTCAGCATTACTTTCACCGGTCACCCACATCTTGGACATACCGCACCTCGAGCCAATCCGCTCTTTAGTGACGCGCGGCTGTTCCCGGCAGGTCCTTGTCATCGAGCCTCGCTTCCTCGAGCTTCACCTGGCCGACCGCGTCACCGTGCTCCGACTTATTCGACGCAGCCGCGAACTCCGGGTATTGGCGTATCAAGTACGCGAAAATCACGCGCTCAGCCTCGTCCGGCTTGATGTCCTTCGCGGGTGACTCGGCCGGCGCCTCAACGTTGACTGTCAGGCGCCGCTTTCGCATCCATGCGGCTACGCTGCGCGCGGCCTCGCGCGCAGCTTCCTCGAGAAATGCACTCGCCATCGCACCGGCGATAGGCCCCAGGAGAACAAGAATGGCACCGAGGTCCTGCGTAGAGCAATCTGCTTTCCGTCGGTCGACCTTGCACTCTTCGGGCGCATGCGCCTCGAGCCAGAGCTGCAAGTCGCCAACCATGCTCTGCGCATCTGAGGCGCTGCCGCAGTTGACCGTAATTTCGACAGATGGAGCTGTCATGGCTGGCCTCGCGAGTCCTTGACGTTATGCAAGCATAGACGGCGAGCCGGCCTTTTCAATGCTGGCGCACTTCGGCCGCGCAGAACCGACAGAATTCGGGCAAAAGGTAAGGCTTCACGCTTGCTTTGAGTCGGCGTCGGCATTAGACCTTTTGGGCCTCGTGGCCAAGCGCCGCGACACGCGCCGTGAATCGGGAAGAACAATGAACGGCTTCTCAAGACTTCTCAACGCGTTGAGAATTCGCAGATTCGATAAGGAATCGGGATACAGGCGGCTTGTCTAACGCAATGGACATGCGAACAGACGGTGTAATGCATTGAAGTACCTACATCATATCCCGCATGCAGCAAGCAATGCGCAGGCTCGGCCATGCGAATGTTCAGGAAGAGTGTGCCGCTGCAAGGCGTTGGGTGAACGCATGGAGCGGCGCGCTCGGCGAGTTGCGATTCGGCGCGGTTGAACGCGCCAGCGCCATCAAGTCGCACTAGATGTCGAGGCTAAGCAGCGGTGTAAGCGAACGCGAACAGCACAGTGCGATGTTTTCGTTAGTCGCCCTTTCGGCATCGGTCTGATAAAGGTCACGGTGGTCCGGGCAGCCCTCGAGAACACGTGTGACACATGTGCCACAAACTCCTTGCTCGCACGAAAGCTCGACCGGGATGCCGGCAGCTGCCAGCGCTTGCGCGATGCTTTGGGTCGCGTTGACGGTTACTCGTTTCCCGGAGCGTGCGGCCAGGACCTCGAATTCGTCTCCACATGCGTCAACATCTCCGGAAAAGCGTTCGAGATGAAAGCGCTCCGGGCGCAAACCTGCGTTCTTAAGGCCCGTTTGGACCCATTCCATAAAGCCGGCCGGTCCACACATGTAGATGTGGACATCCCTTCTGCGTGCGAGCGCAGAGGGCGCGAAGCGTTGCTCGGCGCCACCATCATCGAAGTGCAGATGCACGGCGCGCCCGAACGGCGCTGCTTCCAGTTCGCCAATAAACGCGCCGTCACGTCTCGACCGAACGCAGTAGTGCAACTCGAACGGCTTGCCGGCGTCATGTAGTGCTTGTGCCATTGACATCAGCGGGGTTATGCCGATGCCGCCGCCAATGAGTGCAACGAAAGCTGCGTCGTCACTTAGCCTGAACGCGTTTCGCGGTTTCCCTACGAGGACTCTCGCACCGGGTTCCAGGACAGCGTGCAACCCGGCTGAGCCGCCTCGAGAGTTCGGGGCTCGCAAAATGCCGAGCCGGTAACGGTGCCTTTCCTTCGGCGAGTTGCAGAGTGAGTATTGCCGCACCAGGCCGTTGCCGACGTGCACGTCGATATGAGCTCCGGCCTCGAACGAAGGCAGTGGACCGCCGCCGGCAGCCGAAAGCTCGACGCTCATGATGTCGGCGGTCTCACTCACTCTGGTGCTTACTACCAGTTCCAGCAAGTCAGGATTGTTCGTCATGATGCGAGCGCGTGATGAGGAGTATTCTCGCCGGCTGACTGACTCGAGCGCTCTGCGTCGATAAGCTGACGCAGCACGCGTCGTGCTCGCAGTGCGCCGGCGTCGGCCGCAAGCAACACGGGACGCATCTCCTCGAACGTTTTGCTCCCCATCATTTGCTCAACCTCCTCGATGATGGGTACATCCTCACCGACGAACGCAACATGCACGGCTTCGGCGATGTGCGCGTCGAGCGTGGTGTCGTCGCGGCGGAACGGTCGGCTCACCGACCAGAAGTAGTGAGTTGTGCTTTCCGTTTCCGGCGTCAGGAAGTGATTGAAGTAGGCCCAGACTCCATTCTCGCGTGTCGTGCCGACAGGAGATACACCTACGTCAAGGCGCAGCATACCAGGCGGGTCCCAGCGCATATTGAGCCAGTGGTCAACGGGTTTGCCGTAGTTATCGAACATGGTCTCCCAAACCGGTGGAGCCATACCGTCTGGACACCAACGGTCCGAATGAACCGTTTGACCAATCTGGCGTACTTCGGTCTTCCCGCGCTTGATTGCCTCGCTGCCCAGCCCGCCTGCATGCAGATACTCGACATGCGAGAGGTCCATAAGGTTGTCGGTGACCAGCTCGTAATTGGAGCGCACGTAAATGCTGCCGGTCTGCGTGCGAAAATCGTCCGACGCCATGAAGCCGAAATCGGGAATCTTCTCCTCGTCTACGAGTGCTGTTTCACCGAGCCAAATCCAGATTAGCCCGTAGCGTTCGACGGCGGGAAATCGGGCGATTTGAGCCGCTTGCGGAATTTTGCCGTCGCCGTGAGGGTTGTGGACGCAACGGCCACTCGAGATGTCGAATTGCAGCCCGTGATACGGACATTGGACAACGCCGTCGGCGACCAGGTCTCCGCGGTCGAGAGGTGCAAAGCGATGCGGGCAACGGTTGGAAGCTGCCACGAATGTGCCGTCGGCCTTGCGGAGGACGATGACGGGTTCGCCGCAGATGGTGCGTGAGATTGGTGAGGTACCGAGTTCGCTCGCCAGCGCAGCTACGTACCAACTGTTCTTAAGGAATGGCATGTCACGTCTCCTGATTTTGTGCGTTCGGTAGGGTTTTGGCTGCGGGTCTTCGCCCGTGTTTCAGCGCATCAGTGCCTTGACTGCTTCCTTGCCGATGCCGACCTTCTCGTAGTGCGCTTCGCACATGGCAATGTAGTCGTGAACATCGAAATAACCATCGGGCTTTCCGGCGGGGTCCAGCCAGATGAGCGGGCCGTGGACGATGAAGAAGACACGCATCGGCTCGTCGTGCTCGAATGCAACCAGCGTGTGGCCTTCGCCCGGCGTTTCGAATACGAAGTCACCTTTCGTCGCGGTCCAGTCGTGCTCGAGATAGCCCCACTTACCCGAGATGGTGTAGGCGAATACTTCATGCGAGTGGTAATGTCGGTTAACAAGGCCGGCAGACTTTGCCATCAGGATGTCGCACCACTTGTTTTCAGTGGGCGAAATCCACAGCGGGCGGGAGGCTACTGTTTCGGTAAAAGGGACGTAATACTTGAGGTCGTCAGTCGCGGCGTTTTCGATGTACGCCTCCGGAAGCGCGTACGGCTTGAACGGATTGGGAATGGGCTCGAGGTCGCGCCAAAACTCGCTTTTTGCTTTGTCTACCATCATCGTCTCCGGTTAGATGTGATGCGACTCTACCTGCGTTGCCAGCGAGCCTTTTGACCTCCATGGACATGCGATTTGACTGAGCGGGACATGGCTTCAGGTCGGCACATAACCGGTGGCAGTCTGATGTGTTAGTGTCTGTCCAATAGCGTATTTCTGGCTGTCCGCCAACGTAGCGGCTGCCGATATGGAGACGAATATGTATCGCGATTGGTCCCCCGTCGTCACGCGCGCCTCGACCGAAAAGATTCGGGTGGAGGACCGACTCGCGTACTGGGATGAATACAACGCGACTGCGCTGATAGGCCTACGCACCTCATCGCTTTCAGAGGCGGGGCTAAGTGCGCGTCAAACGAACATCGCTTTACGAGACTTGTATCTCGCCGAGATTGAGGGCAATGACCACGTTATTGAACGCAATCCCACGCTCGTGCGCCGATTTCCCAAGGAGTCCGTTTTTGCCTGCCATCTAGCGAAGGGAAACGGATACTTCGTCCAGAAGGGCTCGACGCTAACCGTCCGCGCCGGCGACACCATCATTTACGACACGCGTTTGCCGTTCACATACGGCTTCGTGTCGGACATGCGGCAGTTGCTGGTCGAGATTCCGGCATCGAAGCTCATGGAGAACTGGGGAATCGACGGCGCTTCACTTCCCTTGAAGATTGAGCCATGCAGCGCTTTCGCGACGTCCCTCAGTGTGGAGTTGCGTAGAGGACTGGTCGAGTGTTTGCGCTCCCCAAATTCCGAGTCTGTGGCGCACGTTCCTGCACATACGCATACCGTTATCAAAGCGCTGGCCAGCTCCGTTCTGCACGGCGCAGCATCCCTGGATACCTCCATCTATCACGTTCTGGCGGCAAAGCAATACGTCGCGACGCATCTCCGAAATGCGGATTTGACTCCGGCCGAAATTGCCGAACACGTTGGCGTTTCAGTTCGTCACCTAAACCGCCTGTTCGCACTGGAGGCAACGTCGCTTGCCGAATATATCTGGATGCAGCGGGCAATCTGCGCGTACGGTGACCTGCGGGCTCTTCCTGACAATGTGACGATAGGCGAGATTGCCTTCAGTTGGGGGTTTTCGAGTCATGCGCACTTCACGCGCACAATCGTCTCCCGGCATGGGGCAACGCCGTCCGCAATACGCCAGCAGAAACGAATGACGTGACGCAAGGGCTTGCCGGAGGTCGTCGCACGCATTGCGACGACCTCCAAGCTGCTGCAGCTTTTTAGTGCTTGCCCTTGAGCGTGAATGGGGCGAGGAGGGACTGGATGTCGACCTGCCGCCCCTGGAGCATAAGCAGGCGCGCGTGGAGCACCGTATTCTCGAGAACAAGCTTCGCGGTGCTCAGCAGGTACATCGCCTCGACGTCAGAACCCGACATGGCCGCTTCCACCGCATGATGTCGTTCCACCAGCGAACTGATGACAAGGCGTCGTAGCTCCTGCTCGCCGAAAGGGAGGTCCGCAAAGTCGATTGGGTCCTCTGCCTCGACTTCGCACAGCATGTCAACAAGAGTTTCCGTGCTCACTTCCATGTGCCAGCTCCTCGACGTTGGTCAGACTGTTCATGAAGTGCTTTCAGACTAACGATTTTCGTGTTGGCCGTCTAGCGCTCATCTGTTGCACGCTCGAGGCAGCTTTATGCACAGAGTAACAAGCAACGATAGACTGGTGCATTCGCACCTGACCGGAAAATGCGTGTGACCGCGCTAACCTGCAACCGCGTCGACCTCGCTCGCGAGAAGCTCGCGGCGACTATCGGCGTCTTCCTCCAGCGCCAGAGCTACGCCGTAGCGGCCAAATCGACAGCCTCTGCGCTGCTGATTGGTCACGCTCGGCGGCGGAACGGGCAGTAGGCCACGAAACGCGCGTGAAGAATCATGGCGCATACATTTAAACCGACAGCGCTGGGTTTGTTTTTCACGAAGTCGCGTAGCTGGACCCTCGTTCTCGACGCTGCCCAGCAGGAACTGCTGTTTAGCCTCGACGGAAAGCGGTACCGCGCGGTTATTGCCGACGTCGGGGAGCCGGTCCTCGTCCGACCAGGCATATTCTGGGCGGCGTTGACGCTGCAGGCGGGTGGTTTGCCGCCAGTCAAGGTAGATGGTCTGTCGCGGGGCCGAGTGCATGCATTGCAGGCAGCTATTGCCGATGCCAAAGCGGCCGCAGAACTAGCCAAACAGCGCGCAACCCTACAGAAGGAGTTCAATGCAGCTTATGCAGCGATTAGTGCGTGGGTGAGAGAAGTCATTGACAAGAGCGACGCCATTCGCGAGAAGATGGGGTGGGTCGCGCACGAAGACCAGCTGGAACTGCTGGCGATGCGACCAAAGCTGACCCTGAGCGACGACGCGTTATTGAGCTATGCGCGTGACCCGGCCAATCAGGCGACGCTCCCCGATGCGCGGAAGAGGGTCGAGGCGTTCCTAAGTTTCCGTCGTGACGAGTGGCTTTCGTTCTGCCGAGTCGGCAACGTTCGTTACGTCGAAAATGAGAAGAACTGGCCGATGGAGTTGTTCCGGCGCGTTGAGAGTCAGCCGCTCACCCCGGACCAGATTCGTGCGGTTATGTGCTTCGACAATCGGATGCTTGTGGTAGCGTCTGCGGGGTCTGGCAAAACTTCCACCATGGTGGCAAAGGCGGTATACGCGGTCCATCGTCAAATCGCGCGACCGGAGCAGATTCTGCTTCTTGCATTCAACAAAATGGCCGCGGAGGAGCTTGGTGCTCGCTCGGAAGCAGCCTTCAAACTAGTCAGTCTCGAGGGGGCGAAAGTCGAGGCACGAACCTTTCACGGTCTCGGCCTGAGCATTATCGGAAAGGCCACCGGACGAAAGCCCAACGTTCCCGAATGGACAGTTGACGCAGTCGGCGGCATGCGGAAGCTCGTGGAAATCGTGGACAAGTTAAAGGACCGTGCGAGCGAGTTCCGAACGAGATGGGACCTTTTTCGCGTAGTCTTTGGACGTGATTTGCCGGAGTTTGGAAGCACGACATCATCTGCTGATGTCTGGGACAGGGACGGGGTCGGTTACATCCAGACTATTCGCGGCGAGCGTGTGCGGAGCCATGAGGAGCGCTTGATTTGCGACTGGCTCTTCTACAACGGCGTTAATTACGAGTACGAGCGCAACTACGAGTTCGACACGACGACTGCCGAGCATCGTCAATACAGACCGGACTTCTACTACCCCGACGTGCAGCTGTACCACGAGCACTTGGCGCTCAATGCCTCGGGCGAGCCACCTGCGGAGTTCTCGGGGTATCTGGATGGCGTCGAATGGAAGCGTGCCGAACACGCGCGCCGCGGAACGAAACTGATTGAGACGACCTCACACCAACTGCGGACGCGCTCACTGGATGATGTCCTAGGAAAGGAGCTAACTGCTCGCGGAATCGTGCTGGACCCGAATCCGGACCGGCCTACACCAGAGCTGGGCTACCCGCCGATGGACAATGAAAGGCTTATTGCCCTTGTTCGTATCTTCATTACGCACATGAAGAGCAATTGCCTAAGCGTTGACAAGTTGGTGCAACGACTCGACGTAGAGAGGAGCGACGCATTTATCCAGCGTCATCGAATGTTCCTTGAAATCGTGGGTCCAGTGCTGCGCGCGTGGGATGACGCTCTTGCTGCTGAAGAGGGCATTGACTTCGAGGACATGCTCAATCAGGCTGCGGAGCATCTGGAGCAGAGGCGCTTCGAGTCACCCTTCCAGTTGGTTATGGCCGATGAGTTCCAGGACGCCTCGCGCGCGCGAGCGCGTCTTTGCCGTTCTCTAGTTGACCGACGAGGGCGCTTCTTCTTCGCGGTCGGAGACGACTGGCAGTCAATCAACCGCTTCGCAGGTGCAGACGTGTCCGTCATGACACGTTTCGAAGAGTGGTTTGGGCAGTACGAGCTAGTGAGGTTGGAGGAGACCTTCCGTTGCCCGCAAGCGCTTTGCGACGTCTCCAGCAGGTTCATAAGCAAGAATCCGAATCAGCTGGTGAAGAAGGTTCACTCGAAGACTCCACCAATCGGTCCTGTTATCAGGGCGCTACAGGTGGAACAGCGCGGAGAGTTGCAGTCGGCCGTTGAGTCGGTCCTTGAGGAGCTGAATAGAGCACTTGAAGAGGGTGCAACTCCTCCTAGCAAAGATGGCGTCGTAACAGTCTTCGTACTAGGGCGATATAACAAGGAAGAGTCGTATGTGCCGTCGAACTGGAGCGTGCGCTATGGTCAGCGTATTGCGCTCAAGTTCATGAGCATTCACCGCTCGAAAGGAGCGCAGGCGGATTACGTCATTCTGCCTGGCATGCTCAGCCGTTCATTCCCGAGCACTCGAGTAGATGACCCTGTGTTAGCGATGGCTATGCCGAGCGGTGACGCTTATCCGCTTGGCGAAGAGCGGCGCCTGTTCTATGTCGCCTTGACTCGAGCGCGTCGCTCGGTCGTCCTTCTGACAGTTAAGGGGGAAGCTTCTTCCTTTCTGGACGAGCTCGTTGAAGATGGGGCCGTCACAGTTGAGTCGACCACCGGTGACGTGATTGAGGAGGAGCGGTGTCCAGCATGCAAAATCGGTGTCATCGTACAGCGTAGCGGCCCTTATGGCCCGTTTGAAGCGTGTTCGGCGTATCCGCGCTGTGAATACAAACCTCGGCGGCGAGTCGATAACCAGAGAAAGGTTCGTAGGTAGATTGCGCGAGTCCATGGTGGAGCTTGCACGAAAAGTGCGTGATTCAGCTTCCGGGGTTGTCCGAGAACTGCACGCATCGGTCGGGGGCCTCCTACCTAATTTACCTGGGCATTCGCGCATTCGTGACGAAGGCGACCGTTCCCTATGCCACGAGTCGCGCCTGTCACCGCCTCACAGGCAAGCCCTGCTTGTTAGGGAGCTAGGAACGCTGGACAACCGCTAGAGGACATTCACCTGCACCGGAGGCTCCCGCTCTGACGGAGGGCGGCGTTCATTTTGTCGCGAACCTTGTGCGACGGTCGGCGTGCTCCCAGAATCCTTTGCCGCTGTTCCAACTGGCGCATCAGAACCGTGCGTAAGTCAGAGGCCGAAATTACATTTACGTTTCATGACTTGAACCGAATATCCCCTGGTTCTTAACGCTGGGGCTCCAGAATTCGCAGTACCGGCCGCCCATCCAGGTTCTTGAGCGGGAAGTAGGAACGATGCGTCTCGCTGGCCACTGCCACGATATGCGCGTTTGGTCCGACATAGCCGTCGCCCAGTTTCGAGACCACGCCGGCTTCTACGCGAAACAGCGAGACGACGCCTGCTTCGCCTGCAACATATAAGAGGTGAAGTGCAGGGTCATAGGCGAGGACGTCTGGGTCCTCGCCAACATCGAACGACGATGTCGCACGCATCGTGCGCATGTCGAAAACAATGAGTCGGTTGTTTCCCTCGCAGGCGATGAACGCGAGGCGCTGGTCAGCATCTATGAGCAGCCCGTGGTTTCCCTTCGCGCCAGGTACGTCAATCCGCGCGACAATCTGGTCGCTGGCCGGGTCGATTTCAATCAGCTGATTGCGTGTCTGGACGTTGACAAATACGTGTCTTGAGTTCGGGTCATACTGCGTATTACCTGCTTCTCCTCCGAGCGAAATGGTTGCGACTCGCCGGTTTGACGTCACGTCAATGACCGTCTCCGAGCCGCCGGCTTCATCTGAGACGTAGACCTTGTGCACATCAGGGGCATAGGCCATCCCGTCCGGATAAGCGCCAGTGGGGATACGTGCAGCTATTCCAAGTGTCGCCATGTCGATGGCGACTACCGAGTCTTCTCCGGTAGCCGACGCATATACCCGCCCCAGTTCAGGAATCGCCAGTACGCCATGAACCGAACTAACGTCGGCAACGCGCCCGACCACGCGAGACAGATTAGTATTGAAAACGACGACTTCACTGTCGCCCAGGTGCGCGATAAATAGCAGATGTCGGGTCGAGTCGAAGCTTTCGTAATCGAAGCGTGTCGTCCTGCCTCCGAGTGGAATGTCGGTGACTTTGTGTAGAGGCAAACCGGTAGCTTCGAACGCTTCCTCGGCGTTCGCAGGACCACTTGGAACAGCAGCGAGTGTGGCAATCGTGAGGGTGGCAACCGCGAAGGCTCGACGCATCGCTGACTGGCCTAACGTGACCATGATGCTCTACCCGCGCTGTCGATGCTAGGCTGCCGGCGGCCAGCCATGTGTTTCGCTCTGGCAATCGCGGCACCACGCATAGAGCGCGTCGTACATCACCAGGCCATGCGAGAGCATCTCATGGTCGTCCTGAAAGATTCGCGACAAGCCGAGAGACAAGGCCAACAAGCCCGGTGCTTGAGGAGCCAGGTCGAGGCGCGCGGTGTCCGCACCGCGGACGATTACTGCGAGTGCGCCCAACGCGGGGTCCGTCAGGTGATATTCCGCCAGGAACGTGTCGAAACTGCAAAGCTCGCCAACGTGAGTCAGCTTCACGCCCGGGATGTCATACGGTATCGCACCTTCGCGCTCGGCGACGGCCAGCACCTGGTCTGTGGGTACAAAGAGAAATTCAGGCGACTTATCGATGAACCTCTGGACGAGCCAGGGGCAGGCAATGCGGTCGATTTTCGGGCGCTCGCGCGTAATCCATTTCATGTCGTCCTCCGCGCAGCTAGTGCGGCATCCATTCGCTGAGCCGCGTTATCCCAGTTGATGAGGCTAAACAGCTGATTGACGTAGTCGCCGCGTCTGTTCTGATACTTCAGGTAGTACGCGTGTTCGAATACGTCGAGTACGAGGATGGGTTGAATGCCCCATGCGGTGAGCTTTTGATGGTTCTCACACTGCAGGACCATGAGCTTTGCAGTCGCTGGATGGTAGCCAACGATGCCCCAGCCGGACGCCTCCACGGCAACAGTTGCCGCAATGAGTTGCGCCTTGAACTTTGCGTACGACCCGAAGTCGTTGGCTATCGCCTTTGCGAGGTCACCCTTCGGCTCGCCGCCTTTGCCCGAGACTGTCGTCCAGTAAATTGTGTGAAGAATGTGACTGGACAATTGAAAGGCGAGTTCTTTCGAATAGTATTTCACGAGCGAAAAGTCGTTCGAATCGCGGGCCTTTGCCAATCCGTCTTGGGCCTTGTTCGCGGCGACCGCTGCCGGCTTGTGGTGAAAGGTGTAGTGCAGTTCGACGGTCCGTGCGTCGATAACCGGCTCAAGGGCATCGTAGGCAAATGGCAGTGGCGCTGCCGCGTATTTGCCATCCGCGTCTGTCAGCTTATCGGTGTAACCGGCGTCCTCGGCGGCACGGACGGTCTGTGCCTGAGCGAGCATGATTCCCGCACCAACAGCGGCCGTGTTGTGCAGGAAGTTGCGACGTGTTGCCATGATTACTTTTCCTGGCAGAGTGCGTCCACGCCTACGTCTAGATACCGTGAGAATGGACTAGTGGATAAACCATGAGGCCAAACAGGGCCGCCGCGACGACTACGACTGGCTCCTGCAATTTCTTGAAGCGCCACAGCAGCAGCACGGTTGCGACGGCGAGTGCCACAGTAGGAACGTCAATCAGCGACCGCTTTGCAATCACCAGTACGGAACCCGTAATGGCGCCGACGGCGGCAGCTGTGATGCCATCGACGAATGCTTTTACGGCCGGCAGCTTCCCGTATTTCTTGAAGTACGGTGCTGGCAATACCGTGAACAGATAGCAGGGCAGGAAAGTTCCCAACGCCGCGACACAAGCGCCCGGGAAACCCGCGACCAGGAATCCAATGAAGCCGACCGTGATGACGACTGGGCCAGGCGTAATCATCGCGACAGCAACCGCATCAACAAACTGACGGTCATTCAGCCAGTGGTGCTCGGTGACTACGCCGCCATACAGGAACGGCACGATGGCAAGGCCGGAGCCGAAGACGAATGCACCGGCTTTCGCGAAAAACAGTCCTATTTGTCCGAGCAGTGGCAGGTCGAGGCCGCTGAGCACGCCGCTCAGCGGCGGTAGATAGCCCGCAGCGAGTCCATGCATGGAGCCTTTGGTGAGCCACTTGGGTGGGGCGCGTCTCAGCCACCCGATAACTCCCGCGGCAATGAAGAGCCACGCAATCTCGGACTCCGTGATGAATGTAACGGCGACCAGCGTCAGGAAAATCGCCCACAGGAGCTTGTCCGAGCCGACGGTCTTCTTCGTCAGCTTGTAGGCGCTCATCGCGATGATGCCTACGACGGCCGCTCCGACGCCGTAGAACACCGCCTGCATCCAGGACAAGCCGCCAAAGTGTGCGTACGCCCAACCGAGCGCCACCACCATCAGAAACGAGGGGATGACGAACGCAATTCCGACGAGGGTGGCGCCCAGCACTCGAAAGTGCACATATCCGAGGTAGATGGCCAGTTGCGCGGCCATCGGTCCTGGCGCGAGTTGCGCCAGCGCTATTCCTTCCTTGTAGTCTTCTTCGCTAATCCAGCCTAGCCGTTCAACTAGGTCGCGGTGCATATAGCCGGCCAGCGCGACTGGGCCGCCGAAGCCAACGGTACCGAGGCGCAGCATGTAGCGGACGAGTTGTCCGAGCGTATAGGTGGGCGCGGCGTGCGTGACAGTGCTCATGAACGCTTCCCAGCCTCAGCCTTTTCAGATGCCGCGAAGTGCGCGAGCAGCGAATCGAGGACGCTGCTCATTTCTGCGAGCATTTCGTCGTCAGTCAACGCACGGGCTTTCGCCCCCGCCATCACCGCTTCGAAGCCAACTGCTTCTGGTACGGCGCGGCCGCCGATATCCAGCGCATGCACTAGCGCGCCAAGCTTGAGCAGCCCCGGTTCGTCTTCAAGGCCGAAGCTGGCGACCAGAACCTCGAAACTCACGCGGTCGCCGACGTGTGTGAACGCAGCGCCGTCGAAGTCAAAGCCCAACGCATTTTTCGGGCAGTCGCCCGGCGATGCTAGCCACAGGAAATGTGCCTGCGAATCGATAAAACGCCGGATGAGCCACGCGCTGGCAACGCGGTCGACCCACAGGCGTTGACGCGTCGCCCAGGTGCGGCCCTGATGGTCTTCACGTCGCAGTAGCGCAATCGCACCCTCGACCTGATGAGGTTCGCCTGGCGACAGTACGGTATCCGCCAGCGCGACGAAGTCCTGCCAGGCGGCCTCGGCCTGCGTCGATGTTTCGTTTCGGAAAAAATCGATGCTCGAAATTGCCTCGAAATCCTTGCCGACGCGGCGCAACAGCCGGGTAATTTCAGCCGGCGAAAGGTCCGAAAGCGTCTTTCTGGCATCCGCTAACGACCGCGCGAAGGCTGCGTACTCGTCGGCCCTGTCGAACAGGGACCGGAATTCGGTCTCCTGGTCCGCTCCGCGGCTAGAAGTGCGCACTACATGGGCCGCGCCACCGGCTTCGCCAATGCTTGCTCCAAGCTCCAGCAGTTCCGCTTCCGCCAAATCGGTCGCGGGCAACAGGTAGACCCCATCTCGTAAAACAGCGCAGCCTTTGGCCTTGAGGGCGCGCCAGAAGCGCATCCGGGCAGTGGCGTTGTCCGTCGGCAGGGTCAGCACCAAGAGGAGCCAGTCTGTAAATGTCGTCATGTTGTATACGCTACAACATGGTAGAGAACTCTACAACAATATAATTCGAACGCGAATAGGGGCAGGTCGGGCCTCGGCGTAGTCGACCCGCAATCTCGAAACTGGCTAGAAGGCCCTTGGCGGCGGACCGATGTCCAACGGCTGGTGCAGAATGCACCAGCCGTCGACCACTTAAAGCAAATATTCGCTTCCGGCGTCAGTGGATGTGGCGGTGATGAATATCGGGGAAATGCGCGTGTGTATGGGTAATAGGTGCATGCTGATGGGGGTGTGTATGCGGCTCCTTACCGTCCCAGTCAAAATCGTGCGCGTGCTGGTGGTGCTCGTCGTGCCGGTGTCGATGGTTGTGGCTCAGGGCCTCGTGGGTGTGAGCGTGTTCATGCCGCTCGCGGATATGAAGCCAGATTCCCAGAGCCATGAGGGCGGCGGCTGCCCAGAACAGCAACGACGGTAGTTCCGGCCACAGGATGAGCGATAGAGCGACACCAAAGATGGGCGCGACCGAGAAGTAGGCTCCGGTTCGCGCAGTGCCGAGATTGCGCAGTGCGACCACAAACAGAACCAGACTAACACCGTAACCCGCGAAGCCAGTCAGCATGGCGGCCGCTATCTTGCCAATACCCGGCAAATGCGCGCCCAGCAGTAGCGCGATGCCGAGATTGACGGAACCGGCAACCAGTCCCTTCAGGCAGGCAATGACCATGGCGTCATTCGCCGAGACCTTTCGCGTCAAGTTATTGTCGACCGCCCACGCGACGCAGGCGGCGACCACGAGCAATGCACCTGGTGAGACACCAGCGGCACCCGGCTGCCACGACAGGATGGCGCCGCCCAACACGATTGCCACCATTCCAAGAAATATCTGCAGGTCCACGTTTTCGCGAAACACCACCCAAGCGATGACAGCCGTGAAAACACCCTCGAGATTCAATAGCAGGGAACTGGTTGCGGCTGGCGTCGAACTGAGGCCGAGCATGAGCAGCGCAGGCCCGGCCACCCCGCCCGCTGCAATTGCGCCGAGAAGCCACGGTACTTCTGCGGCCTGGATACGGCTTTCGTTTTGTCTATCGCCTGCCGAACGACGAAGATGCCGGACGAGAATGCCGACGCTGAGCCCAGCACCGCTGCCAAGGTAAAACAGGCCCGCAACCATGAAGGGTGAAAGAGACCCCAGCAAGGTTTTCGCGAGAGGAGTGGTAGCGCCGAATAGCGCGGCTGCAAGAAGAGCCGTGAAAGCGGCGTTGTGACGTGCATTCATGGACTAACGGGTTACGAACATTAATCAGATTGGCGAATTATCGAGCGAAATCCCCGAACACGACAAACTCCACCTGAACGAAGGATACTCCTCGAGCAGACGCGCCAAGCAGAGCCTCGCCTTGACCCTAGGCTCAAAGCCGCACGCGGTTGGCTCGTCCGCGGACCCACCGGCGGCCGACCTACCGTGTCATCGTGAACCGGCTCCGAAAAGATTTGGGACATCTCGCGCTACCTTCAACCTTTGATTTACAAGACATCGCGGACGACAGTAAAGTGTCAACTCCATTCCGCGAGACCGCCCGATTCAGTAGCAATATCGGCTGTGTTCAGTGAGAAAATCAACGCTGATAAGAAAGGTACGGCTAATGAGCGGCGACACTTCAAATGGAACGAGCTATCGCTCAACGATAACCCTTTCGGGCACTGGCCCAAGGTTTCTAGCGAATGGACGATATGTAGTCAAAGGCGCGCCCCGCCGCGGCGGACTGGCCTCGGTATTCAAGGCATACGATACCCACTCCGAGTCTCACGTCGCAGTGAAAATCTTCAGAGCAGAGCCGGCCGACGAAGTGGTCGAGGAGTCGTTTCGGCGTGAAACGCAGGCACTACGAGACCTTCTGCACCCAAACATCGTGAGCATCTTCGACTCCGGTGTCGATGATGAGACCGGTGAGCATTTCATTGCAATGGAGTGGGTCGAGAGTGAACTGTCTTCTCTCTTGGACAAGAAGCGCTATGACGAATGGGGGAGCTACTTCGCAGCTGTCGGGCGGCCAGTCCTGGAAGCTCTTGCCTTTGCTCACACCCGCGCAACAGCGCACCGCGATATCAAACCGTCAAATATCCTAATACATCCTGACGGAACGGTCCGGGTTTGTGACTTCGGCATTTCGAAGATAAGGGACTTTCTTGAGCCAGGCATCACGTTGGCTCAGTATGCGTCAATGCCTTTCGCACCGCCGGAACTTGACGATGGCTCATTTACCTACAGCCGTGATGTATTTGGCTTCGCAGCCTTGAGCATTTACTCTCTTTGCACTACGTCTTGCTCCACACATGCGGAATTAGTTGCTGCTACAGATACGATTAATGTCCCAGAGCCAGTTAGGGTGCTACTGAAACGCTGCCTTGCGCTGGAAAATCCGGCGGAGCGGCCTTCCGACGCTGCCAGCCTTCTGATTGAGTTTGGCAGACTGGAGCCGCGGCGCGAGCCGGAGAAGTTTGGGGCCGTGTTGGTCAGTTTGACAAAGAAGGTTAGCAGCGTCATCGAGTTTGACCTTGGCCTGCGAAGTGACGCAGAGTGCGCTCGATTCATCGAAGCGGACTTGGCGAATGCTAATTGCGGACGTCAAACGGGGATTGCCGGTTCAGAAGGGCGACCGGCGATTCCGAGTAGGGGGGCAATTAGACTCATCGGTGAAAAATATCGGTATATCGCGGCGATATCCGATAATGGGCAAAGACTGGTCTTGACAGCTGCTATAGGCATGACCGCTTTCCAAAGCGAGAAATATCGAGAAGAGACATTACAGTGTCCATTCCGATTGGTCGCGACGGGCGAGGCGGGACATCTTTCTGAGTTAAACATCGCTACTCTCGTTGAGACACTCGACGAGTTCGACGCTGAACAAAAGGTTGTTCTTTTGCAGCAAAGAAAGCAGCGAATGTACAAGACCTGGCTAGACTTGCTTTCTGCGAAGACGGAGCTTGAGCGTATGCGCGAGCGTCGCATCTACTACTCAGGCGTCGAGCCCCTTTCCGCATTTGCCCTTCAATTTGACCTGTCCTCGACGCTCACTGACCAAGCGCTAGAGGAAGCGGACGTAAAGATTGTTACTCCGGAATCGGGAGATTTCCTTGGTCAAATTGTGTCGGTGGCAGATGACACGTTGGTGGTTCGAATCAGCGACAGAAACAAGGTTGCATCTGATGAACTCCCCGAACACGGCCATTTGGTCGTTGACACTTCGAAAGCTGATGCAGCTCTAGATAAGCAGAAGTCCGCCTTAGACGCGGTGCGCTATGGCAGAGCTGTCAACGCATCTCTCGGCGACTATATTGTCGAGCCCGAAACAGTTCCCGCACGTGCACCAGTCGACGTCGATTTCATTCAACCAGAAATCGACGACGATAAGAAGGACGCTATTAGAATTGCGCTCGCGGAGCCGGCGTTGATGGTGATTCAAGGACCGCCCGGGACTGGCAAGACCACGCTCATCTCTGAAATTGTTCTCCAGACATTGCGTCATCAACCGAATGCACGAATTCTTTTAACTTCACAAACGCACGTCGCATTGGATAACTCACTAGAGCGAATTTCAAATCTGAGCGAAGACTCCGTTAGAGCGGTCCGAATAGGTCATGACGACGACGACCGGATTTCTGAGTCTGCCAAGCGCTTGTTGATTGACCGCAAAATGCCTGGGATGCGAAAAAGCGCGATAGCCTCAGGCAAGCAGTTCATAGAGAGTTGGGCCAACGCCCGTCAGTTACGCTTGGAGGATATTCGGCTCGCTATGGCGTTGGAGCGACGTGCTGGCTTCCTCGAGCGGCATGAAGTGGTCATGCATCGTCTCGGCGAACTTCAATCGGCACTTTCTGAAGGCAAGCGGCGGGCGCTGGAGCCAGACGAATTGGTCGAGATTGAGCAGGAGGTATCTAGCCTGCTGGCCGAAGAGCGCGCCCTGACTAAGGACGTTCAAGAGACCCTGCCCGCAATTCGTCAGCTTGAATCCGACGCAAACACCGTGGCGCATCTTTCGAAATGCGCCGCGAACGAACTTCGCGAATGGGCGGACGCATATGCGAACCCCAGCGACCACGCAACTGCTCAACTCCGCAAACTGCTGGCCGCACATGCCGACTGGGAAAGTAGATTTGGACGGGCACCGGAATTTCGCGCAGCGGTGATTTCCGCATCTCAAGTTGTAGCAGGAACATGCCTTGGAGTAATGGCAATTCCCGGACGAAATGAAATAGTATATGACCTTTGCATCGTCGATGAAGCATCGATTGCCACACCAACTGAGGTGTTAGTTCCAATGGCTCGCGCTCGTCGAACCATCCTTGTAGGCGACAACAAGCAGTTATCACCTTTTCAAGACCCGGAGCTGGGCGCCAAAGGTCTGCTTGAAAAGTACAAACTTACCACCGAGGACCAGAAGGCGACGCTCTTCGACCACTTAAGCAGCGGCTTGACTGAGGGTCTGTGCAAAGTGTTGGCGACGCAGCATCGAATGGTTCCTGCGATTGGGGACATGATTTCCGCGTGCTTCTACGACGATGGATTGAAGAGTGGACGCAAGGATGTCCCTACATATCTTGCCGCAGCGATGCGTCGCCCAGTGACGTGGTTCACGACGAGTAAATTCTCAAACCGAGCATCACATACGGTTGGGTCATCTCATTACAATGAGCTCGAGATTCAAATTATTGTAAAGCTATTGGCGAGGTTTGATTTCTCGATATCTAAGGGTGTGGATAAGAAAAGAAGCATATCGGTGGCTGTGCTTACCGGATACGGGGAACAAAAACGTAGACTTCGCGCCGCGATTGAACGTCGGAGGGGCGAATGGACCAGCTTCTCCGAGATTTACGTCAACGTTGTTGATGCTTTCCAGGGGCGCGAGGCGGACGTCGTTGTATTCTCGGTGACGCGCTCCGAAGCGAATGGTTTGGGGTTTTTGAAAGACCTCGAGCGCATCAATGTCGCCCTGTCGCGCGGCAAAGACTATGTTGCGATAGTCGGCGACGACGCTTTCTGTCGAGGTGCCGACGCTCGTAGGAATCCCTTGAAAGCTGTTCTCGAACATATGAGCACGCATCCCCAAGACTGCGTCGTCGAAGAGGCAACAAAGTGAAAAAACTCGAGGACATTCTCCAATCGGCCGCGTATGCACGGCCAGGATACGTGCTTGCGACTTTCAAGGAGGCCGCTGCGCCAGTCTTTAGACTCAATGCGCGCGTCCTAACCCTTGCGAAAAAGCCGCTTAATCCTATCGAAGAAGGCTATCTGCGAGCCATCTCCGCTGGGCTTACAAACACTGGCGAGATTTCTCAGTTTTTAGGATTACCCCCGCAGCTCTTGACGGGAACTCTGGCGGCCTTGAACGCGAAGGAGTACGTTCACTATTCGAGGGCGACGTCTGCCGCCTCGGCGTCCGTCTCACTCACGTCCAAAGGGCGCATCGCACTTGCAGAGCTAATATCCATCGTACCGGAAGAACGGATGGTGCGATTGGCGTACGACCCGATTCAAAAGAAAGTGATATTTGCACCGACGTCGTCACTCTGGAAGCCCGCCGAGGTTCGTGAATCCGGAAGATTAGAGTTACCTCTTTGTGGAGCCAGGAAGCCCGAAGCTTCTGAGGTGTCCCTGAACGAAGTAGACAAAATCCTCAAGCGCCTGCCGCGTCGAGATGACGCAGTCCCCAATCTTTTGGGCATTCAGCGTATCGAGCGAACGGAGCTTAATTTCATTCCGTGTCTTGCACTTTACTACCGAGCTGTTGCGGGTAGTGACGTTCAAGTTGCGTTTGCTTTTGAGGACGGCTTCGAGGGCAGCAGTAACATATTCGATGAAGGCTACGAGTTGGCATTCAGTCGACTGGGAGGGCCGGAGCTAATTGGCTCCCGACACGTATCTGAATCGGCGCAGCCTGAAAATCTCTCAGCGCTGTTCCCGGACACGGACTCCGCGGCGCAGATGGCCCAGCTCACCGAGCTAGAACAGGAAATCGCTTCTTCGCGGGAGCAAGAAGTTGCACCGCAGGAGGCGACGATTGATGCCAACGCTGAGAAAGCGACGAAGGCGCGGTCACGGCTTCGTGACTTAACGCAACGATTTATCCGATGCCATGAGCATCCGAAGATGCTCGAGAAGGCGTTGTCCGAAACGTCGGAGCGTCTTCTTATTATTTCTCCGTGGGTAAGAGCTCAAGTTGTAGACAAGACGTTTCGAGAGTCACTAGAAAAACTTCTAAAAAAAGGAGTCAAGATACATATAGGGTATGGATTGGCTGAGGAGGACGGGAGCAAAAAGCAGAAGGACGCCGCGCGAAGCAAGCTGCCAATTTCAGACTCGACGAAGCGAGATTTCGATAGATTGGCTAGAACTTACACAAACTTCAAGGTGTACTTTGTTGGAAACACGCATCGAAAGCACCTCGTGTCGGACCAGCGCTTTGCGATTGTTTCGAGTTTTAACTGGCTCTCGTTCAAGGGCAGCACCGATGACCGCGCGCGCGATGAGCTCGGCTTCATGGTTACTGAGCCAGAAAACGTCGAGAAGTTGTTTATAGATGGAATCGAACTTCTACAGAAAGGTTACGACCATCCGACTCAGTAGTACCAATCGCGCACGAGCGGATGCTGTGCATCGCTCGTTTAGCTTTAGCAATCGGCCGAGTAACGTACTCGAACACGACTAGCGAGTCGTTACAGCATACGGTCCGCACAGTGCTTTGGTTGCCGTATGATGACAAGTGCAATGTATGTATTCACGCACTCTCGTAGTCATGCCGTTCACATCATAGGGGGTAGTTGTTGAACGCACGAAGGGTTGTCGTCACAGATGTGGGAGAACTCGCGGAGGCGCTGCGGCCTGTTGCGGGTGGCCTGATAACGTTCGATGGCTGCGATGGCGCGGGCAAGACGACGCTCGCCCTCAAACTCTCCGAGGCGCTTGGTCATGAGGTGGTGGACGTCGACAAGCACCTGAACCGGCAAATGGGCGAGTACGTGAAAGCGATTCGCCTGAGCGAGCTGGCTTCAGACGTGGAAAGCGCGTTCGCACGCTCGCCAGTCGTATTGCTTTCAGGCATATGCATGCGGCAAGTCCTTGTAGCCATCAATCGAATAGCCACCGTGGCGGTGTACGTCCAACGGAATACGCCGATGGGGCTCGCGGGCGATAGCGACTTCATTGACGTTGAATCTGGCTTGGAAGCGAGCAAGGACGTCCTGTCCTTTTTCACGGAGCTTGACCGGGAGGTCTACGCGTACCACCGCGCTTATCGCCCGCGTGAGAATGCGGACATCGTGTTCACGCGTATCGCGCATTGAACACGGTTGCTCGTTTGGACGTGCCGCGACGTCTAGCCTTCCTTTCTACCTGGTTCCATGACGTTGCCCACTGTCAAAAACAGTTGGTATTGACCGTATTACCCATGCTGGTCGACGTGCAGTGCACGCTGTTTAGGCGAACGGTCTGAGGCTGACGGGTGTTCACATGCCTGCATGTAGTTGGCCCACGCATTCAGACTATTGGCGAACTGCTGATTGGCAATCTGTTGCGCTTGAAGTTGTCGGTCCTTGTCCTGAATCAGACGGGCCTCGCGGTATTGTCGGTCGGCAGGTTCTCAGTTCAATACTTGTGCAGATAAGTTCAAGTCGTCTGTCGCCAGGATAACACAGCTCGAATGAGCATCATCGACGCAGGCCGCGCGACCAAGGGCCCTTTTGCCCGCAGCGGAGAACGTCACGATATGTCGACCGCCAGTTAAAGCATCTGTGAGATGTGCCGTTAAGCAATGTGCGGCGGTGTGCAATTGGCCGCGACAGGCGTCGTTGCCGCCCCCTCCGCCGCGGTTGTGAGGCTTTGCAGGGCACCGTCCAGCGACAACACTATTGCTGCCGGGCTATTCCGTCGAGATGCATTCCAGCGCCCACCCGTAGCGCACATTAGGAATTTCTCGCGTTGTCCGAACGCATACACCGAAGGCACATTGCATGGCAGTTTTCCTTGAAGAGTATGGAGCCAACGAGGAGCTCGTGGCTTTTCAACGCGTTTCACTCTCCGGCGGCCACAACGAGAGCTGGCTACAGGGGATGCTGTTTCAGCACGCACCCCTGATTCCGATGGTTGAGATGTTCGGCCAAGGCGAGGCATTCGTTCCGCTATGCCGCGAGTTTCCGCTCCGGCACGGCGTGTCCAATGTCTTCCTCGACCTGCTGGGTGTGTCGCCGACCGGCCGGCTCGTTCTGATTGAGTGCAAGCTGTGGCGCAACCCGGGTGCACGCCGGGAAGTCATCGCACAGCTCTTCGAGTACGCATCGCTAATGTCCGGCCTGACTTATTCCGACCTCGAAGCGAAGCTTAAGCAGGCCCGTGGTTTGACCGGCGAAAACCCCATATTCAAGACTGTCAGCGCGGCTTACCCGGACATCGAGGAGGCCAGCTTCGTTGATTCAGTAAATGAGTCGCTGCGCAGAGGCGATTTCCTGCTCGCCATCGCTGGCGATGGCATCCGCAGTGACTTGCATGCCCTACGAAATCTGCTAGCCAACCAGGGCGGACTCCTTGCCCGACTGGCACTGCTAGAAATCCGGCTCTTCAGGGATGCGAGCGGTCGAACGCTTCTCGTACCCAATGTGCCAGTACAGACGGAGCTTGTGAAGCGAGAGGTCTTCGTAAGTGACCGGATGGAACGCCCCGTCGAGAGGGCAGAGCATGCGGTCCCTGTGCCGGGCCAAGACCCGACCGCGGGCAACGAGACCCGCAATGCAACGACTGTCGGCAACGAAGCACGCGCAAAGAACAAGGAGTTCTGGGAGCACTTCATCGCTGCCGTCCGGTTTGACCATCCGGACCAGACAGCACCAAGGCACGGCGGCAACAACTACGTACGACTCGACCTGCCGGGTCCTGTGGGTGGGCTGGTCGCGTATCGGACTGCAGACGGGCGAACAGGTCTCGTCGTGAAATTCATCGGACCGGAGGGGCGCGAGTTCATGCAGGGGTTGCTTGAAGACCAGGATGGCCTTGAGAGCGAGCTGGGGTTGCCCGTTCGCTTTGAGGTTGGCGACGCCTCGACTGGTAGCGACAAGGTTGCGGGCTCGATGGTTGTGGTTGCGACGCAGAAGGAGGGCGCCAACAAGGACGAGGAACAGATGGCCTGGTTGCTCAAGTACACCAATGCGTTAGTCAATGTCATGCGTCCTCGCCTGGCTGCTACCACGGTATAACCGTCGTCTACCTACCTTAAAAGCGCCGAACTTCTGAGCAGGCATCATTGACTGCGCTTCTTGTAAGCACGGTGTCGCGGTTTGACGAAGACTCCCTTCCACATTGATGGCTGGTTTTAGAAGGAAGTCTGGCGATGCAAGAAGAGGTTAAAAGCATCTTTAGATAGCGAGTTTAAATTACGTGGCCGAGCTGCATTTTCGGTGATATTGGTGGAGCGGAAGTGATGTTCCTCGCGGCTTGAAATCAATCTCCGACACGCGAGCATCGCCATGTGGCATAGTGCGGCACGAACTCTTTCACACTCGGAAAACTCAAATGGCGACACTCGAAGGCATCCAGGCTCGAATTGCGAAGCTGCAAGCACAGGCAGAGGCATTGGTTACAACGAAATCTAGTGCCGTCCTCGAGAAAATCCGAGACCTGATGGATAAACATGGCATTAGTGTCGCCGACATCGAATCCGATGCCGGCAAGCGACGTGGTCGCAAGCCGTTGGCAAAGTCGGTTGCAAGCAAGGCTGCTTCGTCCGCGAAGTATGCCGACCCGAAGACGGGTGCTACATGGTCTGGCCGCGGTCGCGCTCCCGCATGGATTGCTAGCGTAAAGGACCGCACCAAGTTCCTGGTCGGCGGTAACGCTTCGAGCGCGAAGCCGGCAGACAAGGTGAAGGCGGCGAATTATGTTCGTGGCGTTCAGCCGCCGATGTATCGCAACCCCAAGACCAATGAAACTTGGAGTGGGCGTGGTCGCGCGCCCGCATGGTTAGCAGGCTCCAAGGACCGGTCGAAGTTTTTGATTGCAGTGGTCGCGGAGCCGGCAGCGGCGCCGAAGGTGAAAGCGGCCAAGGTGGTGACCGCAAAGAAGCCCGTCACAAAAAAGGCCGCGGTATCGAAGAATGAGGCACCTGCCGCCAAGAAGGCTGCGGCGAAGACGCCGGCGGCGTCGGCTCGGAAAACTGCTTCCAAGGTTGGTGCGACCGCGAAGGCACCCGTTGCCCGCAAAGCGCGTGCGGCAAAGAACGCCGTCAAAGCCACGGCTCCTGCCGACGCTACCGTGAACCAGGCACCGACCGAGGTTGCGAGCACGCCCGCTGCGGCCTAACCTAGCATTAAGCCGGGCTCTTGGGGTTTCGCAGCCCGGCTAAGAAAGCGTGCGTGAGGATGCCGTGGAAACGAGCACAGTTGCCGGAATTGATGTCGGCGGAGCGAGGAAAGGATGCCATATGGTCATCCTTCAGGGCGAAAACATCCTCAGCAACGTGAGACGAATGACGCCGTCGGAGATGCTGCGAGAATGTCTCAAATTTGACGTCAAAGCAGTAGGTATAGACGCTCCGTGCAGATGGGCTGTGGCGGGTAGTGGTCGCCTGGCTGAGCGGGAACTGGCGCGGCAGCACATTCACTGCTTTGCCACGCCAACACGAGAGCAAGCGAAGTCCAGCCCCAGCGGTTTCTATGACTGGATGCTTTGCGGTGAGCAGGTCTACCACGCGTTTGCAACTGCCTATCCGCTTTTGAGTTCCCGAGAATACGCGGGCCACCGCGTGAGTTTCGAGACGTTCCCTCACGCCATCGCATGCTCTGTACTCGGGAGGGAAACCGTCTCCGCCAAAAGGAAGCTCGTCGAGCGCAGAAAAATCCTCGAGACGGTTGGCGTCGATTCCGCGGTATTGAGGTCAATCGACGCTATCGACGCCGCCCTGTGTGCATGGACTGCGGGACGCCTGGTCGCTGGTCATGCGAAGTCTTATGGAGACGCGGCGGGCGGATACATCTATGTACCGGACGTATCCGGTCAACTCTCGCATCCCGGTTGATTGGCGCGGCCAACTCATCGCTGAGACAAGCGTTGTTGGACACGGCGCCAATCGCTGGAGCATTACGGACCTAGCGCTGTTGGATACCCTCTGCTCGGCTCAATTGGGCGGCGCTACGCTGAGACGCCCACCTCCGCTATTCCGTCGGTCATTTCGGGCAGTCCCGCGGCATCCGTGAGTTTAGGTGCCAGCGGCGTATTCCTGCGACCGGGTAGCGAGGCGCGTGCCTGCGAACGGGTCGTTGCGCCAGTCAACCGTACCCTTACTGTTCGATTTCGTTGCGGCGGTTTCGCTGATTGCAAAATGCTGAAGGGATTGGCCCGCCGCAGTCGCCTGAACAACCCATTGCGGAGCGGTTCCTTTACCGTCCCAAGTGTGACCGAGGGCGTCTCGATAGCGCACTGCTCGTAGTCGCTGTTGGTCCGCTGCAAGAGACGCGGCGACATCCTCGGGTTTGATTCCAAATTCGTCCATACGTCGCCGTAGGTAGGCGACGATACTTTCACGTCTTCTTTCGTCCATTTTCTAGCCTTTGCGCCGAAACCGGAATTCTCCAGCAGATGGCGCACATCGTATGTAGCCAGGATAACACATAGAGAGGCGCCACCGTTTGCTCAGCGACGTGAGGCGCGGGCGGGACGGAGAGCCCAACAAATCGGCGCGCCTTATCGTCAGCGTTGCTAATTTCAACCGCGCGGCTGAAGCGCGGGATGTGCATCGCCCACGTCAGTTGTGCGCACTGCCCATTCCCCGGAGGGGGCGGCAATCCGTGCGCATGAAAAGTGTCGCTTTCCGCTCTGTTACGATGGAAGGAAGCGCAATGCGACCCTCACGTCCAACGTAAAACTATGCCACGTAAGCTACCCAAATTGCTGAAGCCGACCTTGCGTCATTTCCAACGTGCCGCGCTGGATATCTCCGCACATGGTGACAACGACACGCTACCGTTCGACATAGACGTTCGGTTCTGTGGGGACCGTGTGCAGGAGTTGGCGACCATTGCGCTCGGATTCTATGAGGAGTTGCGCAACGGGCCAATCAAGGAGAACCATGAGCGAATCGCTGGTATGCACATAGCCAACGAACGGCTGATTGCCCCTTCGGGGCCCGCTGGCTTCCGAGTAGTAACGAAGATTCATCCGTTTTGGAACATTTACCTTAATGGTCTGGCCATCTCTGTGGCAGAGGTTCTAGAGCCTCTGCGCAAAGATACAGCACATTCGTACAGGTATTTGGATGGTGACGGCGCGCAGTTGTTTGACCCAAACCGCTCGTGGCGGGCGTTCAAAGAAGCGACATTACAGCACCTTGAAGCTGCCGGCCCGGACGCCGTCATCGTCCAGACCGACGTTTCCAGCTTCTACGAGCACGTCTCTCACCACTACATAGAGAATTTCATTAACGACCTCGGTGGTGACAGCAAACAAGTCTCGAAGCAAGTAAATGCGCTATTGGGCAAGCTCTCAGCAGGGCGGTCCTTCGGACTCCCTGTTGGGGGACAAGGAGCGCGTGTCCTGGCTGAACTATTCCTGAACCAAGTCGATATGGCCATTACGGCTGCCGGTGTTGCGTGGCATAGGTATGTCGACGATTACGTGCTGATTGCAGGCAATACCGCAGACGCTTATCGCGCACTCGGAGTGTTGGCGCAAAGCTTGACGGACTACGGTCTAAGCCTCAACAAATCGAAGACCGTTTTCCTTTCGTCGAGGCACTACCGAGACTACGTACGCTCTCAGCTTGGCGCGGGCGATGATGAGGCGAACAAGCTCCGTACCATCGACCTGAGATTTGACCCGTATTCCGATAACCCCAGCCACGACTATGAGTCGCTGAAGGAAACCGTCGAGACGCTTGAAGTTCGGAATTTGCTGAATCGGGAGCTGGAGAAAGCGCTACCCGACACCTTCTTGGTGGCGCAAATTGGGCGCACGATGCGCCTACACGAGCCCGACGTCGCGCTCGAAATTGCCTCCACATTGCTGAACGGTACAAATCTCCATGCGTTCCGCTCATCGTTTTCAACCATCATGCGCGGCATCGCGCACTTACGCGGTGACTCGCGATTCGAGTCTATTTGCGAAGACATTGATTCGTTGCTGGATGCAGTCCCGCTCCATTCGGCTCACCTCCTCAAGGTCGATGCGAGTCTTTTGCACTACATGCGTTGCTTGAGATTTTGCTCTACGCCTAAACGAGCTACATATGTGCGCCAGCTTTGGGATGCGACGCAGCTAGACGCCGTCCGTCGTGCATGCATAGACTGCTGGCGAAATTGGGGTGACCGCACAGAGTTCAACCGTCTCCGGAATCGTTGGTCGCTGTTGAACGCCGATTGCCAGCGCTTGTTCTGGCTTGCGACCTACAATTTTGGCGATGAAGGAGACGCCGCACGGCGGCAGTTCCGCCACGCTACGCCACAAGCCTGGTCGCTGGGCCTAGAGGTTCCGTTAGATAGGGAGAAGGACAGGCAGAAACTCCAAGGCCATCCGCGCGGAGCGGAGCCGCTGTTCGCGACCCTCTACGAGGAATGGTCGAAAGAGGTCAGGGATGCAAATTGACCCGCGCTCTGTCGCCCGTGAGATACCGGGAATCTTCGACGAGGTGTTTCCGCAGCTGACACCAGGAATCGTTGCGCACTTCAACTCAAGTGCAGAGAGGTTTGCGATTCAGGAGGTGTCTCCAGCGTTGCTTGCCCTGTCTAAGCTTCAGCGAGCAATGCTGTTCGAACTTGGCTACTCCGTTGGAGAGCGAATCACGACAGGCACTCCTATCGATTGGGATGAGTGCGTCGATGCGGCGCTTCGGCGTCAGCAGGCTTTCTTCGACGCTAGGCTTCCCGGGGAAATAGAGTTATGTGACAAGGCTGTCGCTGCGATTGTCGGGGCGAATCTGGCAGAGCGGCTCATGGAGATGAGTCGCGAGCGCGGACTTCCGCTTGTGTTACGTCCGCCAATCCCCGGCATGGAGTGGATAGCGAGTGGGCAGGGCGACTTTTCGGTTGGCCACACATTGATTGAGGTCAAATGCACCGCCAAGCGGTTTTCGGCGTCAGACTACCGTCAAGTGGCCATCTACTGGCTTCTGAGCTATGCAGCTGCTATCGAAGGCCGGGGCAATGAGTGGCAGGACTTCGTGTTGCTTAATCCACGCAGTGGCGTTGAGGTGTCCATGCCGTATGCCGCGTTCCTGTCGGCCATTGGCAGTGGAAGAGCGAAGGTAGACATTCTGCAGCTATTTCAATCTCTCGTGGGCTCCCGCCTTACGCGGTAGGCAATCGACTTACCGTGCAGGACGGGAACGAGCGTTGTTATAGGATGTCGCGGAGTTATGCCCAGTCGACGTCCTTCGGGTCAAACAGAGTCGTCGCACCAGGGTATGTGGAACAGTCGCACTCCGCGTTGCCCAACTTTCGCAGAGCGGCGTGGTGGCGGTCGGTCATCCAGCGCTCGAATCCCACGTCACGCAGCAAAGCGCGGAAATCGCGCAGGTCGCCAGCGCCAGGGAACACCTGCGCGATATAGCGCTCTGCGTCGAGGCGGCCGGCTTCGGCGGCGGCCGACAGGCTATCAAACACCCATCGAATCACGTCCGCACCGGGCATCCGGCTGAGCTCGGTCACTTGAATTGGTACCAGCACGTTGTCTACGTGGTTCCAGCCGCCAAACTCGATGAGGGCACTGGCAGCCCGCTGACCTTCTTCGGTTTCGAACATGAGGGAGGTGACTTGCGGGATGTACGCGTTGATTGTTGGCATTCTCTAGTTCTCGCGAATCTTGTTGGTTTTTGGCCAGCGAAGCGCTAGCTATTGAATGGCGGCAGATGTTTCAGCTTCTTTATAGGCGACGGCAGAATGCTTAGCTTGAACGTGCAATCTAGCTAACGTGTGCCTTTCTATGGGTAGTTTCACGTGCAAGAAGCCATGCAAAGCGCATAGTGCGAGAAGTCGCTAGGTTCCGGTGAATAGCCTTTCGGGCATACTTGGGTTCTACGAGCAGGAGGCGGGGCGGCGAGACAAGTAAAGGCTACTGAGAGACCACGCCGCGGTGATTCGCGAACCGATGGCGTTGTCTTTGCCTCGGGGCGCGGTGACGTCTCCAGCATCTATGATGCAGACCAGTTGCAGTTGATGCGGACCAAAAGATAACGCCGCGCCGACTTTGGTGTGGCCACCCACAGGCTGCTTAGGCGTAGCTGTTGCCGCAAACTATCGAGGTACGGTTGTCTGGCCTCCGTAGGCCCGCAAAGCGAAACGGGATGGAAACTTTAGAGGTTTTGATGGCCAAGTACGAGGGAATGCGATGGCTAAAATGCGATTTTCAGGTGCAGACGCCTGAAGATAACGCAAACTGGCTTGACGATGAGACACGATTGGGCGACCCGCGGCGCCCTCTAGGTCAGGCCGGCTCCGATGAAAGTGCTCCCCGTGTGCCCGACGAATCACGTATTCAAGCGTGCGCACGGAAATTTCTGACCCGATGCCACGAGCTCGGCCTAGAGCTCATCGGCGTCACCGACCACAACTTTTCGCAGAAGACAGAGCCTCGAGATTGGTTCCTCACCCATCTTGTAGAACAAAACAAGTCGGTGGCGAAGACGCTCGGTCGCCCACCGCTTCATATCCTTCCGGGATTCGAAGTTGACATAGGCTATCACGCGCTGTGTCTTTTCTCGCCGGCGACAAAGATGTCCCATGTACGTCGAGTCAATATGATTCTGACAAAACTCGGCTTGGGTGAGAATCAACGATTCAGGAGCGGTCACCCGCTTCCCTTAAGAGTCGCCGGTCAGAACGTTAGTCTGAAACACCTGCTCGAAATCGTACAGGAAGAGCACCGCGGCATCGTTATCGCGGCTCATTCAGACCAAGTTGACGGAATTCTTTCTCAGCCGCGAAATTTGGAGGATTACCAGAACACGGAACTGCTTGCTGTAGAGGTGACATCCAACCCCCCCGCACCCCGCTATCAAGATATTGTGACGGGGAAGAACCCTGAGTGGTCGCGGAACAATCGACATCCAGCGTGCGTTATGTCGTCCGACGCCAAGTCACTGAAGACAGGCGAGGATGGCATGCCTCGTGCCAATGCTCTCGGCTATCGGTACACCTGGGTCAAGATGTCGCAACCATCGATAGAGGCGCTGAGGCAGGCATTTCTCGACCCGGCGTCACGAATTAGGTTGCTCGGTAGTAGGCCCAGTGAACAGCAGCTTCACCCGCGATTAAAGTCCATCGAGATAAAAGGTGCAACATTCCTGGCCGACCAGAGGATTGAGTTTTCGGAAAACTTGAACTGCGTTATCGGCGGACGTGGTAGCGGAAAGTCGACTCTGTTGGAGTACCTGCGCTTTGCATTCTCAGACGACGAAGCCACCGGAATCGACCCGAAGACAACCTTAGGCAGGAAGCAGGCGCGATTGCTCTCTACTATTTCTGTTCCCGGGGGGGAGGTTAGGGTTGCGTTCGAAACGCAACCCGGTGTGACCGACGTTTTGGTGTATACGCCGGCAAGTTCGGCGCAGCCGAGGCGTATTGAAGGACGAGAGGTAGAAGACTTGCAAACCGTCTTACAGCAACTTCATGCCCAGTTCTTTGGGCAAGGCGAGTTGAGTAGCATGACTGGAGATAGCGGAGCGCAAAGACAAATCGTTGCGCTTCTAGATGCAGCAGGTGGGCCAGAGCTAGATAAGCTGGCAGTCAGAGAAGATGGAGCACGCGAGGAGGTGCTTCGGCGTCTTCAAGCAAGCCGTGAGGCCGCAAAGCTATCCGGCCAAGCTAGGGCCGCTGCTCAAGAAGTAACGGAAGTCACACGTCAATTGGCGGCGCGGCAGTCTGTCCAGCAATGGTTGGGGCGCCATCAGGCGGCAAACTCTGCTGGCCGTTTCCTAGATAGTTTGAGGGAGTCGAGCAGGTCGGCCGCGGAAAGGCTGTCGAGAGAACTCGGCGACATCGATGCCGAAAGCCTAAATATGCCGGGAGACTTGACTGACTGGCCAAACGTAGAATGGTTCGTAGAAGCGAGTGCTAGTGTCCGCGAAGCGCGTGAAGCGCTACTGCGAGATGTGCAAGCTGCTCTTCTTAAATATCGGGAGTCGGTAGAGACTGCTGTTGGTGACGAGCAGTCGACCGAGGTCCGAAAGGCCATCGCTGACGCCGACGAGCAATTCAAGCAAGCCTGCGAGCGGAACGATGTACCGCCTGAGGAAGCAACACGAATAAAGGAGCTGGATGAGCGTAAGCAGGCTAAGCAAACATATGCCGATGAATTGCGGACCAAATTGGACAGCGCCACTGTCGTTGCTCAAGGCTTGAATGCGGCTATTGGCGAACTCCACGGAGTCTGGCGGGAACAGTTCAAAGTTCGCGAACGTATCGCAGATTCGCTTCAAGCAGGCATCACTTCTCAGCGCCTGAAGATTCACGTCTCCTATATGGATGATGGGAGTGCGTTCATGCATATTTGGCGTCAAATGGCTCCTAAAGACGGTCGAAGCAAGGTTGCGCGTCGTTGGGACGAAATTGGCGAGGATGTCTTTCGAGTGTGGACCGAAGGGGAAAAGACTACGTCCCCTTGGGAGATTGTTGAGAGGTTTAGCGAAGACCCGAGAGCACTACCGTATCTCTACGGCCAGGTGGCGGAGGATTTGCAGCCATCGGTTCGTGACCACATTTTCAGCCAAGAAAACTTACCGTTGTGGGAGAGGGCACGTGTGACGCGCATCGGTGATGTCGTCGACGTGGAACTGATAAGGGACGACGGTACGTCAGCGGGTACGACTAACGGAGCGCTTTCGGAAGGGCAGCGCAACACAGTCTTGCTGAACCTTCTTCTTGCGAGGGGCGAGGGGCCAGTTGTTATCGACCAGCCAGAAGATGAGTTGGATTCAAACTTCATTTATCGGGCACTGGTTACCGATTTGAGGGCCGCGAAGGAACGTCGACAAATAATCGTTGCGACCCACAATGCGAACATCCCAGTAAACGCCGACGCAGAGCTTATTCATGCTTTCGAGGCGCGCGATGGTCGGGGTACTTGTCTAACGCAAGGTGGCTTGGACCGAGACGCTGTGTCGAAGGCTGTACTCGACATTATGGAGGGTTCTGAGGAGGCATTTAAGCGTCGTGGAGATAAGTACCACTTCTAGAGCCTTCGCGTGATTCGTTATAGTCGCAGAAGTTTCTTGCTTCCCCATTTTGATGGTTGAGATATGGTGTCAAGTAAAAGCAGTTCAGGTTCCGGGGGAGCTTTCCGGGTATTGTTTGGGAGCTCGGAGGCATCACTCGAAAAGCTCCGCGCAAACTCAGTCCTCGTCATCCCTATTCAAGACAAATTGGACCGTTCGAGGTACCGAACTCGTGTCGCTATCCACGTGAAGCTTGAAGGTGAAGTCGACTCAATGATGGTTGAAGGGCTTGTGGGATTCGTCACATCTGGAGGTGCGAGCAAACTCAGCGATGCGCGTTACATCGATACTAGGATTCGAAATGAACAGAGTGATGTAATCGCTCCAAAGAAGACAGATGCATTCTTTACGATGTTGCCTACGTTGGCCGATTACCGGGGACTGGTGGGAGTTCTTGGCGTCGAAGTTGTCCAAGGATTGTTACTCGCATTGAATGACGTAGTTGCGTTGGGGGAATGGCATCCAGGCGAAGAGTTATTGAAGCAGGCAACCGCCACTGAAGTCTTCCAACGTTCCTTCATCAGGACATCGGAGGCGTTTTTCGCATTCAAGAACGCAGGGTCAATTCTTCGGGGGCCTGAGTCCGAGATATTTGGGAAAATGTCGCCGGACTTTCGCGTCATGTTTAGGCTTGGGGGAGCAAAAAACGACCACAATCTTGTGTTTAGCTTTGACCATCAAAGCGAGTTGCCGAAGCGCATCGCCGTGGTAATTGGCAGGAACGGGGTAGGCAAAAGCCAAGCGCTCGTACACATCGCGAGGGCGGCAATTACTGGTGATGAGGATACGCTGAGTGAGGCGACGACTTCACGTCGAGTCTCGATTAATCGGCTCCTTGCTTTCGCGCCGACCTACGAGGCGTTTCCTCCTGATAAGAGAAAGGCTAGTAGTGTTTGGTATAAGCGGTTCGCGCTCAATCGCGTAGAGCGGTTTGGACGTGGTGGTGCCATTGCTGATTTGATTCTCCAGCTTGCGCGTCATGAAGGAAATATCGGTACATACTCTCGGTGGACCATTTTCATCAATGCAATACAAATAATCCGCAACTGGGAGGAGATTGCGCTTCCACAAACGAAGATGGAAGCCCCGCCGCGCGAGCTCTATCTTCTACGAGGGATACCTGACACAAGCAAAGCAAACGATGTCAATGCTGATACACCGCCGAAGCACGTAAACGATGAGTTGCTCGACGTTTTTTCGTCGATTGACTTGAATTCCGAGCCGGTACGTGTGGTTGATGGAGAAGCCTACCCACTGAGTAGTGGCGAAATCTCCCTATTGCGGTTTGCAGCTCGAGCGAGTCTGTACATCGAGAACGGTTCACTGCTCTTGCTTGATGAGCCCGAGACGCACCTTCACCCGAACTTCATAAAGCAGTTCATTGTTGTGCTCGATAACATGCTAAAGCTGACTGGCTCAGCAGCGGTAATAGCAACGCACTCGGTCTACTGTGTTCGGGAAGTCTTCAGTGAGCAGGTTACGGTTCTGGACGTCATCGACGGCGTGGTGAGGACGGAACCATTGCGACTTCAGACTTTTGGTGCAGACATTGGGGCAATCTCGTATTTTGTGTTCGGCGAAGATGAGCCGTCACCACTCGCCTCTGATGTCGAAGAACGCTTGCTTAAGCGCTATCAAGACTGGGAAAAGCTCTACTCGGATTACGGCGACGAGCTATCGCCGAAGCTGCTTGGTAAACTAAGACTAGAGTTGGAATCAGGGAAAAAATGAACAAATTGCCTCGTCCGGCTTTTGATGACGCGGCTGCACTTCGAGAACTAGCCGACAACGACGGCGTTGGCAGCTATCCTCATTTGAAGCCATGGGTGCCTGCGATTGTCGCGGGATATGGCCAATATAAGGCAGTGGCGGGGAATGCACTTGAGGTTGTGGAGGTGCCACTAGACCCAGAAATTGAGACGTTCCTCAAGGGGCACTACGGAAGCCCGCCAAAGGTCATTGCGCATATTACGGGGATAAGAAAGAAGCATCGACAGCGTGTCTGCCCGATGTGCGGTTCAATGCACAGCGGTACGCTCGACCACGTATTGCCGAAAGATGACTACGCGGCGTTTGCAGTCTTTTCTTTGAATCTTGTGCCTGCCTGTGAGTGCAACAATAAGCGAGGCAAGACGACGGTAGGAGCGGCGCCTGGGGCGCGTGTACTCCATCCATATTTCGATGATTGTTTGTCGGAGCGACTCATTGCTGGGCGTTTCGAAGACCTCGGCTTGATTCCACGCATTACGTTGAGAATTCTGCTGGACGACGCAGACCCACACTACGAGGCCGTCAAGTTTCACGTCGCGGAAATCGTGGGTAGCACGGCGATTCTCGAGTACCTCTCTGACAACTGGACTAATCTATGCGAGTTGCCAGAGCAAGTCGTGCGCGGTCTCGGCGAAATACCGGCAAGTGTAGAGGGGCTGCAAGCAACGTTGTCGCGGGAGCTTGAGTTGTTGGACATGCATCACAAAGGCAAAAACAACTGGAATTCAGTTTTCGTTCGCGGGCTCCTGGACCCTGATGTAACGCAGTGGCTGTTCGACCGGCTGACCGCAGTTGACCGTCCGGCCGACGGCTCATTGGTTTGATAACGGTCTCCTTTGGACCGTGTAGATTCAAAGACTGTGGAAGGACCAGGTTTTTCCGTCTAAGCTTGTTCCGACTGCGCCTCGGAGGTGTGGTTTGCGTCTCTGCGCTTAAGCCGAAAGGAGATTGTCATGAGGGGTGATGTTGCACTTGACGAGGCACAGCTACCGGAAGGTCGCAGCTATCTGACCCCAGCAGAGGTCAGGCGGTTTCAGCTCGCACTCGCGCTTCAGTTGGAGTTGTCCACGGGCAGGCGCGCGAGCGAGTGTTTGGCGCTTGCGAGGGAGGTGGGCGCCGGACACCTTGGGCACACACGTTCCGAAACGTCAAGGTTCTACATCCAAGACTCGGCTGGGCGCTGCCCAGTGAGGATTGACAAGTCGGCAAAGCTGCACCAGCCGGCCGATTCCATCTCGGCACCTTGCGTTTTGGAGAAGGTCGGCGCCACACGCGGTAAGGTTGAACCCGTTTCGCCGTTCTGCCGGGTCCGTGAGGACATGAATGCGGCGGACGCGCTGTCTGCCCATTTGACTGCGCTGCGAGGACAACTCGGCGAGGACGCGGATAGCTGAGCGTCCTGTGTTGGTGTGCTGGCACCGCTGCCTGACGACTTTTACTGTATGCGCGACAATGCTGCTTTGCGGCAGCGGGTCGCTCAGGGAAGGTCTTCGGGAGGCGGGGAGTGAGCAGCAAGGTCGAAATCGTAGTAGTCGATTCCCTTTCGGATGTCACGGCGGATGCATGGAACGCCCTTAGCGGCGGCAATCCGTTCGTTCAGCACGCGTATCTCTCAGCGATGCACGACTCGAAGTGCGCAGCCAAGAAGACCGGCTGGCAGCCCACCTATTTGCTGATGAGGCGCGGCGGCGCGCTGGCCGGCGCCATGCCGCTGTACCTCAAGAGCCACTCGCGGGGCGAATACGTCTTTGACCACGCGTGGGCAGATGCCTTCGAACGTCACGGTATCCAGTACTACCCGAAGCTCCTTTCGGCCGTTCCCTTCACGCCGGTGACTGGGCCCCGCCTGCTTGCAAGCTCCCATGCTGACCGTGTGCTACTGGCACGTGGGGCTATCCAGTTCGCCCGACAACTCGACGTGTCGTCGATGCACCTTCTGTTTGCAAGCGCGGACGACGTGGAAGCACTAACCGAAGCCGGTTACATGCTTCGTGAGGGCGTCCAGTTCCACTGGGAGAACGCGGAGTATGAGAATTTCGACGCATTCTTGGCGACAATGTCGCACGACAAGCGCAAGAAGATGAAGCAGGACAGTCGGCGAGTGGCGGACGCCGGCGTGACTTTCCGTTGGTTACGCGGCCAAGAAATCGGCTCGGCGGAACTCGACTTCTTCTATGAATGCTACGAGCGGACATACCGCGAGCATTGGAACCCTCCTTACCTATCGCGCGCGTTCTTCGACCAGGTTCATCGAACGATGCCTGACGCGCTGATGCTGGTGATAGGGGAGGTCGATGGTGAACCGCTCTCTGTTGCCCTCAATGTGGTTGAAGGCGGAACTATGTATGGCCGCTACTGGGGGACGCGAGAGTTCATCTCGGGGTTGCATTTTGAGACCTGCTACACACAGGGCATTCGATACTGCATCGCTGAAGGCCTCGAGAGCTTCGAGGGTGGTGCGCAGGGTGTCCACAAAATGTCGCGGGGGTTGATGCCAACGCCCACCTGGTCTGCGCATTGGGTTGCTGACGACCGGTTTGCCGCGGCAATCGCCGACTTCCTTGACCAAGAGACCGAGGCGATGGGCGAGCATATTGAGGAACTCGAAGGACATACTCCGTTTAAGCTCAAGCGCTAAGTTGGAGGTCTTAGGTAGAACGACGCTTCTTGAGTGCGAGTTCAGCGCGCAGACGTGCAATCTCGCTTTGCGCCGCCGCCAAGCGATTTTGGAGAACCGCTTCGACTGAGAATAATCGGCTCATCGCCGATGCCTCGACATAGTACTGCTGCGCGGTCAACGAGTGATGACCGAGCTTGCTAGCTCCCGCGTCTAATATGTCAACGCGGTCAAGGGAGCGCCCCTCTCTGAGGCGCAGTTCTATCTCGCTCTTGATGGTCCGAGTGGCAGTGGCACCTCGTACTGAATGCAGTCCGCTACCTTTCGGCGCACCGACCGCCGTGAAGTAACGACCAAAGAGTCCCGACAAATAGTTGTCAGACAGCGGCCTGCCAGTGGTGACACTGAGAAAAATCCGCCCTTCAGCACGTTTCTCGTCCGCTCGATGCTGGTCCATTATCTCTTGGCGGTCAGATGCGATATAGCGAACAATTTCGCGGGTGAGTTCCCACGATAGGGAAAAGGCGTCAACATACCCAAATTTCTGGACAGGACTGACATCAAAGGCCGGCGCCTCGCGCTCTTCCGCTTGGGCAAGCAACTTGTCAGAAAAGTGAGCCTTAGTCAGGCTGTTGATGCTACCGCAGCGGAAAGCGGTCTCGTCGGCGATTCGCAGAATGAGAGAGTCGCGTTGAGCTGCCAAAAACGAAACTCGTGCTTCGGTAATATATTGGTCGATGCGCTCAAGTTCTAGGTCGGACGCCCGATGCTGTCGAGTTCGGTTTCGACTCCCTTGTCCTACTCTAGTGTAGAGCTTCGGGTACTTCTTGGCCTCGGATTGGTCAAGTTCCAAGAGAGTCGTGTCGCAAATGGGAAGTGTTGAGTGGACTCTGTACCCTTTACCAGGTCCGATTGTCCCTTCTGGGATACGTCCATTCGCTTGGCACCAAGTTAGGAAGGCATAGATGTGCCGAAGTTTGACGTTCACGGTTCGTTTGGCGATGGTCTCGTTTCCCCTGTATTGAGGTCGCATACAGGTCCTTCGAAGTGCCCACTCACGGAATGCAAGAATCGCCTCATCACTAGACGCTTCCAAGCGAATCTTCACTATGGCCGAGAACGTTAGATACTCGCGCGCAGCGTAAGTGGCGGCTCCCAGTTCCGAATTGATTGCGATATTTGAAGCCGCCTCATCTTGCTTCTTCTTCGCTATGCTTCGGCAATAGTCCGTCGCTTCAATCAAGAGACGGCACTTTCTATCTCTAAAGACCGGGGACCGCACGGAATTCACCGTGACCCAGAGCAAGGTGATGTGCCCTGTTTCGATGGCGTGAGGGGCGTTCATGATGAAGTACTCTCTGGAAAGTATGATGCCAGCACAGGGTCGGTACCGTTCCACTCAGACGTTTCTATCTGAGATTGCCCCACAGACCGAACTACCACAACTGATTTTCTCGCTCTTGTCGATGCGATGGAAGCCCAATGTGGAAGACTGGTCTGTGCTCCCCGGTAGTAGACAATCACAGTGTCCCATGTCCCAAGGCCACACTGAGAGGGCGCTAAGGCGTAAGCAAGGACAAGTCTGCGCGCATCTGAAAGCGTGACATCCTCGATAACCCCATTGTTGCGCTCAACGTTTCCCTTGACCATCTCCGGTATTGCGCCGTCTACACGCAGATATGCATGCTCGTGAGCCTGCAATAGTGTCAACTGCTCACCGGGGAGTCGCACCCTTGCCCAGTCGAAGCTAGACCACGTCATGGGCGCGCCAGCGCTTGCTTCGCCGCCCCCAGAAATCCTTATTCTGGGTTGATTTGCGCCCCCTTGAACCGTCTCCTGCGAAAGCTCTGCTTGAAGCTCATCGTTAATTCTCCGACGTAGAAGCGAGTCATTGCACAAGATAACCACGGTGCCCGCAGAGCGGGCGGAACGATATGCGCTGCATAGGCGGCAGGTTACCTCTAAGTTGCTCACGACTTCGTGCTCACTAGTTGAGACTTCGCTGAACACCCTTGACGGCGAATTTTTTCTCAACGGCGATGAATCACGAAAACCGACGCTAGTGAGATAGGCTGAAGGCACGGAATTTGTTCGCACGAGAGTGAGAAACGGAGCGGGTCGAGCGTTGCGACCAGAGGAATAGGTATGTCCCGACAAAATAACTTGAGCGTTCTTCGGAAGACAGTGGAGAATCTTGTTCAAGCCTAGCAGGTCGTAGCCATTCGCTGTGTGTATCACCACTAGCTCAGGAAGGTCGTCTAGTTTTTCTAAAAGCAATTTTCCAGTCGTAATCTTGCGAATCTTTTCAGATGCAGTGCCGTCATCATCTGTGTCAAAAAATGGTATTACGTGAACCGCATTTGGTAATCTCTTGTATAGGTTAATCGTCGATTCATGCGAATTCATGCCGTCGCAAATGATAAGTGAGCACAAGCTGAACGGTCTCGCGGACGAGTGTTTCAACTTTCGTAGCAGCGATGGGAGTTGAGGGCTGTCAGAGGAATCGTAGAAAAGTCGGGAAGAAAGTTGCTGGCAAATGAGGCGGTGGGAGCTTAGTACGATATGTGAGTTGCTCGCATAAGAAAACTTCTCAACGTGGCCGTCTTCGATAGCTTTCTTCAAAGCGTCAAGAGCTATGCGGCGTCTTCCCAGTCTGCTAGTTAGGCGACGAAGGTACTCTTCTTCGGGAATTGGTGTGAGACTGACTTCTCGTCGACGACAAAAGACCGATAGACACGCTGCGACGAGGCGTTCCCGGTTTGTCTGCGGGAACGCTTTTGATGCGCGCGGTTCGACATCAGACCACGACAACTCTGGAATGTACAAGTATGGGTTAGATATCGACAATCCGGAAAAGAGTTGCACGTTCTTGAACAGGTCAACGTCGGCCGGACTCGGCAGCGCCCATCTCATGATGTGTTCCGCGGTTTCAATCTCAGCAATATAGCGAGACCATGCACGCACTAACTCCAAAGAAGTCGATGCGGATACACCAGACCGGTTCAGGGAAACAATGTCCTCTCTTTCGAGGAACTGATACAACGTATGACTTAGCGTCTTCCATAGCTTTTCCACGTTGCGTTTGGAGAGCTTAAATATAGGGTGGCGGGATAAGAGTGCACATATCTCGATACCTTGCGGTCTCTCACACTTCGCAGAATGCGCAACCAGTTGCTTTCCAAAGTAGGGGTGTCGTTCGGTTTCTCCATCGATAACGAAAACTTCACCGGGTACGGGAGGGCGGCGCATGACCCGATAGTCCGCTAGTACGCGAACGACGGTCTGTGGAGCCTTCTCGATGATTAAAATGGCTCCGCCACCTATTCCATACGATAGGACTTTTAGAACGGTGCCACGAACCTGTTCGTTAGACACGATTCTGACCTAGATAGATGCCGGTTGCTTCGAGGTATTCAAGTCGGCGAGACTTCTCAAGTGCACGCGACAACTCTTGCTGAAGTCGTTGACACTCCACAGATAGGACAGTGGTCATAGTTCGTCGAGATTTTGGCTTACCGGTCCGCTTGGCCTTTAGGTGTCTAGCCAACTGACTATCTAAATCATCGAAAATATTCTGGATGCCCTTGCCGGTCGCGATGGTAGACCGAGGGATTGCCAATCTCGCACAGATAGCTTTTCGTGCCGCGCCACCAAATTGATTAACTGGCACCTTGTCAATCGGCGTTTCCTTCAACCAAGCCTTCAGACGCTCGGCGTTGTCGTTCGAACGTTCCTGCGAGGAACGGTTTACATTTTTCATTCTTCGCTCCTTTGTTTTTTTGAATCAGGGAAAAGGTGGACCACCTTGCCCTGTGCGTGCTTGGTGCGAATTTTGGCCAATTCGTTTTGAAGTCTAGTAATTTTCCTTTGTGCGTGGGCGCTCACGCGCTTTCGGAGAGCCTGCTCTTCTTCCAGACTTTCAGTTGCAGAAGTGGCGAGCTCTCGGTAGACCGCGATTTCAGTCTCTTGAGCGTGAGCGAGCTTCTTCCAATGGTCACGCTCGGCGGTTACTTTGGCTAACTTAGCAGCGAAATTAATTTCCTCTGCCTGTAGAGCTGCCTTTGCCTGAATCCCTTTAAGAGCGGCATCAACCAAATCCTTTCGAGGAGTGTTGTGTGGCTGGTTGAGCGTGTCACGACTGAATGACTTAAGCTCACGGAGCTGCGGGTATGCGAGTAGGGTCGGGGCCGTATGTTGGACTGACGTCCACGCAGCGAATTCTTCGATGGTGGAAGGGAAATATTCGAGGACTGGATGGTTGTCGGAGTCGCAGAGCCGTCGGCCTTCGGTGTCTGTTATCCACGGAATACCAGATTTACTCCACACGCCAAGTAAGTCGAGCTTGGCATCGATTTTGAGTTGAGCTTTTTTCTTGTTTGAGTTCTCTGCGGAATCGGTTCGGATGCTATCCATTGATTCGCTCCAGCACTTTTGGCCACGAATTAACGAGCTCCATGAACAGTTCGCTAGTTTTGCTCGCGAGCGCCACTTCGAGGGAAATCAGCTCTCTGAGGCGCTGAGAAAGCTTCGCGAATTCGGTACGTGTGAAAGATGGTAGCGCGGAGCTGCGAGAGAGTTCGGCAGCGCGTTGGCTCTCTTGTTCCATGATGACTAGCGTGTTTTTCGTCGTCATGGAGTGCACACAATTGTGACACTTCTTTGGGGAAGCATCTTCGGTGTGTAGCCTGCCGCCGGAGAAGCAATGGGAATGCTTTCTTGTGTGACGAGCTTCTCCTGCCATACAGACGCAGTTCTCCTGCTCCCGAGCGGCGTAGCCGCGACGGAGGAGTTCTGCCGCAATCATTTCCCCTTTGATGAGGATGTCAGCGCGGGTGAATTCCGGTTTGAGTGCAAATCTCTTAAGTAAAGCTTGGACCAGTCGTGGAAAACCTCCGCCAATTGGCTTCCCGTTCAAAAGGTCTACGAGAAGCTCCTTCAGGTAGGTTGCACGCTCTTCGGCTAGTAGCTCGCGTATGTTTTCTTCGCCAGTCGGTGACCATGCGTAGAGCGTCTTCGTACTCTCTTCTGAGAGACGATGTGCCGGGTCACGGTAGTACGGTACAAGACTGTCCAGACGAAAATCGAGCATATAGTCTCGTAGCGCGAGCAGCTCTGCGCAATCGTAGCGGCGCACATAGAGTGTAATGAACGTGCGTCGCAGAGGGTACTGACGCTCAGAGAACAGAACTTTGTCGACGCCGGCCAGCTCGAAGAAGTAGCCGCAGTTGGCGCGTATGTCGAATTCTCGTGGATGCTCCCTAAAGCCTGCGAGCGTCATGCGGCGAGACGGAAAAAGCTTTTCTCGCCGTGCCTGCTCTTTGTCCTCGGGAGGTTCAAGCATCGGCGAACCCAACGGCCTCCAGCACTGATGTAAGGATTCGAGAAGCGACATCGTGTCGACCACGATGTGGTTGCACCATGACGTACCGTAAGTTTTCACGGACTTCTCAATGTAGACTTCAATGCGATGGTCATCGCTTTCGGGAAGCACACGCGTGCAGCAGCCAAAGTAGACGCCGTAGGGTTTGCTGTCCCCGACAACTTCGTTTGGTCGTCTGCCCAAATTTAGGCCAAGAAGAAAAAATGACGAAAATAGCGCTGTGTCAACAATCTTTGTAGGTTGTCTAGCGCGCCCGTCTATCTCGGTTATCGACAACGGGACTCCGTGCGCCGACAACGCAGCATTGATGTCCAGGACGGTTTGCTCGGCACTCTGCCGGTCGTTGGAGTTGCGAATCTGTGATTCCAATCCTGAGCGCAGGATTGATAGCATTTCGAGTACCGCGGGCTTGTACTCGTAAATCCACTTAAGCGCTTCTTTGAGGAGCTGGACGGCGACTTTTATTGGGAGATTTGGCGTGGCATGAGGGCTAACCGAATCACGGTGGGGTTCTCCTTGACTAGGTTTCGCCCGAGCGTTGGCGTTCGCAATCCGTGCTCTGCGCTGCGCCTCATGGGTAATCTCATTTTTGATATGCCGGTACAGCACGAACGGGATACTGTCGAAGCCGTGTTTCGTGGAGAGACGGTTGATGGTCTGCATAAGCGCTCGATGTTCGCTGACAGTTGGTTTGGCGAATTCGGGAGCTTGGATTTCTCGCATCGACGGCAAATCACGGGTAATAAGTGCTTGCCTGAACCAGTGTGGAATCCGCATGCCTGCAACGGGAAGGCCTATTTCCCATGAGATTTGTACAGGACTAAAGGAAATCTGTTTTCCTTCGACACGGTTCATGACGCGTCTTCTCAAGCCATCGTCTTTCAGGCATCGTTTGGCAAGCTGGTACATCGCCGCGTCGTATCCAAGTACTACGTACCATCCACGCCGGGCGACATCTCTCCCTAACGAACGAACGGCCTTCTTAGTTAGGTCGGAGAGGAACTCGAAACCGTTGCGTAGCATCCAGGTAAATATGTAGACCGCCACAGTGATGACGCGACTCGCGATACCGGCGGACGACGGTCCCGTGCGTGCGATGGCAGCATTGACGGCTATTTTGAGCGCCGCCAAGAGATGTGGGTACTCTCTAATGGAGACCCGACTCTCGACGAGGCCAGTAGTTGCTCGCCCGCGCAATTCGATAGCGCCCACATTGAACCGTGTAGGGGAGGGTTTATCATCGAGAGGATGACTCTGGTCTATAACGATGATGTCACTCTCAAAGGGGGAAAGGTAGCGGTCGGAGCGCGTTACCTGGTCAAAGGGGTATGTGCTCGACGATGCATCGCTAGCAGGTTGGGTGGTCATCATAGTGCCTCGTTAGTTGGCGAAGCTGAGTGCGAAATGGGCCAGCGGATAGAAAGCGGTACATTGCTGCGCAGAAGACGATGCGGGGTAGATGATGGACTACGAAACGCTCGTGGTTGGCTGCCATTAGGTGGCTCATGTGCCGTCTATATAGGACGTGCTGGAGAGCCGTATGCGCAACTTCAGCGAGGCCAATCTTTAGCTGCATCGTCCCGAGAGACTGCATCCATAGGTCGGCAATGCACTTGATTTCAGAATTCTCGAGGGCGCTGGGTGGAAACATAAGAAGATTGTTGTTTTCCACACGACGAATTTCCCCGTCGGAGAGTCTGTCTTTTCTATTAGTCTGGTAGTGGACGCATGCCGCCAATAGGTTGACGAACCTTAGAAGATTCGCTTCCCCGAGTAGCCGAATAAGTGTGGAGTTGATGTATGTGACGCTAGTTTCGAGCTTTGAATGACCGAGGAAGTCTTGCAGGTCATGCATGTCTCCGCCTGTTGACAAATAGCGTGTATGGGCGGCCACGTGACGGAGTTCGTTTGCCGAGAGATTCTTAAGCCCGGTCTGGAAGCAAAATTCCTTTATGTTGTCGAAAGTTTCGCCGATGCAAAAGTTGAACTCATCATCTGTGTGATTTCTGCTCCTCATCGAAACGAAGAGTGACGGGTTCTTCGGTGCTATGTTGTCATCGAGTCGGATTCTGTTCGCGACCAGCAATCGCAGTGCGCGTATCGCTTCGGGATTGGATATCTCTCGTTGCGGTTTCACGAGGGACGTGTCACCGACAGCATCGTCTTCAAAGAGCTCTGAGTTTTGGATTTGGTCTGTTCTCCACTTAACACCATCAAGCAGGATGGTTCCCTCGGGAGTCTCGCGAACGTTTGCCCGAGTAATTGACGCACACGTTGGAGCATTCCAGCCGGTCGCGACAATCAGCAGGAGAAGACAGGCGGTGACAACCGGGCGCGGCAAATAGTAGTGCGATAGCATCATGGCAATGCCATATGCATCGGCGTTCTTTACCGACCAATACTGGCCAAGTGTGTCGAGTCCGAGTTGGACTGTGGGCTTCCGATTCCGATAGAGGCTGTGCGCCACTACCAGCTTGCAAGCGACATGAAGGTGCAGTGCGGGGTCAATCTGGTCAAGCTTGTCTAAGGTCCTAGCCTTGACTATACCCCCCCTGGCAATTGTGTTGCGAATGTTTACGTGGACCTCGTCCGGTAGCGAGTTGGTCGTATAGTCGCTCAACTTTTTGGCCAGTTCATCGTGGCTATCTAACACCTTCGTGCAGACTTGATTTATATGATTTGCATACTCGACAAGCGTTTGGAGTGCGTTTTCCCTGAGCTGCTTCGGATTCTCAAAGTCAATAGCCGCGAGGGGCGTATGTAGATAGCTTTGGTCGAAGATATCTAGGATGATTGTTTCGGACGTTCGACTTGTATGGTTCCACCCGTGACGGCTTTTCAGGAACAAGCTAGCAATCGTTTCACCGTTAAGCAGAGGCGTCCGAATCTGATTGAGAAAGTGTGTGATGGTGGTGGTGAAGATGCTCTTTTGTGCGGTGCTGACCGCATGAAGGCTGTCATCAATCGTCCTGACCAAGTTTTCCAACTCATACGGTGTCGCGCTTTCGGGTAGCGAGTTCAGCGTGGTCATCGCCTGTTCATTTGTCGAGATTGCGTACAAGACGTGTCTCAGCCGGTAAAACCGGTTCACGTCGATTGGGCACTCCGAATCTTCCAACGCTCGAGCCATGAGGCCATGAGGGCTCAGTTTCACCTTCCTGAGGTTTATTAACTTGGTGAACGGCTTTTCCGCATCCGGGGTCCGTTGAACGCAGGCGAGTTGGAGCACGCCCTTTCCCCAGCAATGCTGGGATAAGGCGGCCTTCTTGTATGGAGGAGACATTGCCGACTCCAACGTTAGCGCGTGCGCTCGCTGGCGCCGCTACGTGGGCCCGTTGTGCGTCAAAGGGCGTAAGGCGAGCCAAAAGGGGCGAATCTGACTGTCGGACGGGCGATAGGGGTGTCGAGACCGGTCGGTCAGTCACTCAGTCGGTCAGTCACTAGGAGGCTAGACCATTCGCCGAAGAAAGCAATGGTCGGTGTCTATAGATGGCGATTTTTGATAGGGCTGGTCGCAGGTCTAGTCTGCTACGCAGGGTTCAGGCTGTGCCCGAGTCTCAAAATGGTGTTGACTTTCGCCGAGCACATTGCCGGCGGGGTCAAGAACCCGGTCGGTCAGTCAGTCGCGCCGGGTAACACACATAATTTTGCGTATTCCCCGTACGAGTGGCCCTTCAGGTACACCGGCGCGGCGGCGGCGAGGCGCCCCGTGCGTGTGTCGGTGAGCGTGACGAACTGCGCGGCCCAGCCCTCGTCCGGCGTGGTGCAGCGCGTGGCGTCGAGCGCAGCGAGGAATTCGTGGCGCAAAAAAGGCGTAGGCTGCGCCTGGCGTGCGAGCAGCGCGTTCCATTCGGCGGCGTCGACCTCGGACGGTGAGCCGAGGATGCCCGTGCGATAATCGAAATGTTCCTGTTTCAACTTGCGTGCCCGTTGGCGTGGGAAGCGGCGTGGGCGTTTCAACAGCGCCTGCCGCGGCAAACGGTCATGGTAAAGCAAACGTCCCGAGCGGGTGAGGACCGCCGCGCCGCTTGCAGCGGCGGCAGCCGCGCGGGGACATCAAGCGGCATCACGCGGCACCAAGCGGCACCAAGCGGCATCAAGCAGCCCGAACGTCAGAGCGCGCGCTTTCGTGCGCAGCGCGCCCGCCTCAAGGTTATCGAAATGAAAGAGCGCTTCTTCAATCTCTATACGCACGGCTTTGCGCGCGTGGCCGTGGGCGTGCCCCGCTGCCGTGTGGCCGACCCTGCGTTCAACGCCACCGAGACGCTCGCGCTCGCGCGCGAGGCTGCTGCGAAGGGCGCGGCGCTCGTCGCGTTCCCCGAGCTGGGCCTCTCGGCCTATACCTGCGACGACCTGTTCCATCAGCAAGCGTTACTCGACGCCTGTGAGCGCGCGCTCGCGCAGATCGTGGAAGCCTCGGCCACGCTGCCGCTCGTCATGATCGTCGGGCTGCCGGTGCGCGCGGGCCATTCACTCTTCAACTGCGCGGCTGTCGTGGCGGGCGGACGTGTGGCAGGCGTCGTGCCGAAAAGCTTCCTGCCGAACTATGGCGAGTTCTACGAGCCGCGCCAGTTCAGTCCCGCCGATGTCGCTTGCACCGACACCGTGCGCCTCGCCGGCGCGGACGTGCCGTTCGGTGCGTCGCTGCTGTTCGAAGTTCCACAGGTCGCGGGTCTGCGCTTTCACGTGGAGATTTGCGAGGACGTCTGGGTGCCGATTCCGCCGTCGTCGTTCGCGGCGCTCGCGGGCGCTTCGGTGCTCGTGAATCTTTCGGCGTCGAATGTCGTGGTGGGCAAGGCGGGCTACCGGCAGCAGCTGGTGTCGCAACAGTCGGCGCGCTGTCTCGCGGCGTATCTGTACACCTCGGCGGGCAAGGGCGAATCGACCACCGACATGGCCTGGGACGGTCACGCGCTCGTGTGCGAAAACGGCGAACTGCTCGCGCAATCGGAGCGTTTCCCGGACGACTCGCACCTCATCTTCGCCGACATCGATCTCGCGCGCTTGCAGCAGGAGCGCGTCCGCCAGACCACGTTCGGCGATTCGATTCGCCGCCACGCCGATGAAGTCGCGAAGTTTCGCGTGATTGCATGCGAGCTGGCGGGCGAGGGCGCCTGGGCGCGCGAAACGCTCGCGCTGGCGCGCCGCGTGGAGCGCTTCCCCTACGTGCCGGCCGATCCGAAGCGCCGCGACGAGCGCTGCAACGAGGTCTACAACATCCAGGTGCAGGCGCTCGTGCAGCGGCTTTCGCAGGCGGGCATCAAGAAAGTGGTGATTGGCGTCTCGGGCGGGCTCGACTCCACGCATGCGCTGCTCGTGTGCGCGAAGGCGATGGACCGCCTCGGGCTGCCGCGCGCGAACATCCTCGCGTACACCATGCCCGGGTTCGCCACGAGCGAGCGCACGCTGCGCCAGGCACGCGAACTGATGGCGCTCGTGGGTTGTACGGCGCGTGAAATCGACATTCGCCAGAGCTGCATGCAGATGCTCGAAGACCTGGGTCATCCGTATTCGGAAGGCAAGGAAACCTACGACATCACCTTCGAAAACGTGCAGGCCGGCGAGCGCACGAATCACCTGTTCCGCCTTGCCAACTTCAATCACGCGATCGTGATCGGCACGGGCGATCTCTCCGAGCTTGCGCTCGGCTGGTGCACGTACGGCGTGGGCGATCACATGTCGCACTACAACGTGAACGCGAGCGTGCCGAAGACGCTCATCACGCATCTCGTACGCTGGGTGGCCGAAACAGGCCAGATTGGCCAGAACGGCGAGAGCGGCCGCGACGTGCTCGAAGCGATTCTCGCCACCGACATCAGCCCCGAGCTGATTCCGGGCAAGTCCGATGGCGCGCCCGAGCAGAAAACCGAGAGCACGATCGGCCCGTACGAGCTGCAGGACTTCAACCTCTACTACACGCTGCGCTTCGGCTTCGCGCCTTCGAAGGTGGCGTTCCTCGCGCGCCACGCGTGGGGCGACCGGGAAGCCGGGGCGTGGCCCGAGAACGCGAAAGTCGTGCGCAACCAGTACGATCTTGCGGCGATCAAGCGCAATCTGCGCATATTCCTCGACCGCTTCTTCCGCCAGAGCCAGTTCAAGCGCACCTGTGTTCCGAATTCGCCGAAGGTCGGCTCGGGCGGCTCGCTGTCGCCGCGCGGCGACTGGCGCGCGCCGAGCGATTCGGAGTCGGTGGTGTGGCTCGCCGACCTGGAACAGGTACCCGATGAAGCGAGTGGGGCGAGCGCGGGCAAGCCCTCGGCTTGAGCCCCGGCCGCACAGCGTAGAATCCCGATAGGTTCTGAAATTTCCGACTGATCCGATAACGAGACGAGGTTCGCCATGAAACGCATTACTGCCGTGATCAAACCGTTCAAGCTCGACGAAGTGCGCGAGGCACTCGCCGAAGTGGGCCTCACGGGCCTGACCGTCACCGAGGTCAAGGGCTTCGGCCGCCAGAAGGGCCATACGGAGCTTTACCGCGGCGCCGAATACGTGGTCGACTTCCTGCCGAAGGTGAAGATCGAGGTGGTCGTCGCGAACGATCAGGCCGACCAGGTGATCGACGCGATCATCGGCGCGGCGCGCACGGGCAAGATCGGCGACGGCAAGATCTTCGTGACCGACGTGGAGCGCGTGATCCGCATCCGCACGGGCGAGGAGAACGAAGCGGCGGTGTGAGGCTGGCCGCTTTGCGGCCCCCGAAGTACGCGAAGCACCCGATGGACCAATAGAAAAGGGGACGGCGCCGCTTTCGCGGCCCGTCCCCAGCATAAAAAACGGTGCGATACCCTTTCGGACATCGCACCGATACGCGCCTCTCGCAGCAGCGTGAAAACGTCGATGTAGCTGTTCTGTCTACACTCGCTTCAAATTAGAACGAGTGCTGGATACCTGCGTACACGCCAACCTGGCTGTGGCCCGGCAGCGGGTTGCCAGTGCTTGCAGCCGTACCGAAGTTGTTGGCGTTCAGGCCGAAGTTGGCCGTCTTGCTGTTCTGCACCGTACCTGCCTGGATGTCGAGCAGCGTGCGCTTGGACAGGTTGTACGAACCACCAACCGTGTACAGCGTGGCGTTGCCGCCACCGTTGTTCGCATTGACGTGGTAGACCGCTGCGATCAGCGCTGCAGCCGGCGTCATTTGCCACGTCACACCGCCCCATTCGTGGTCAAGCGTGGTCGGCTGACCGATGATGCCCGGGTTCATGCCCGACGAACGGATGGCTTCGTAGCCGCCCTGAATCTTGAATGCGCCAAGGAACACGTTGAACATGGCCATGTAGTCGCGCGAGTACGCGAATACGCCGTTGCCGTTGCCTTGCGAGCTGGCGAGCGGCGTTTTCGTGCTGCCGTCGAGCGCGTTGTAGAGGCCGCCCAGCTGACCGTTGTTCGGATTGCGGATTTCGTCATACAGACCGCGGACCTGGAACAGCGAGCTCGTGTACGTCAGTTGCAGGCCAGCCTCGCGACCCGACGGCGTCGTGTTGTTGCCGTTCCAGTTCGTCGCGTTCGAGAACGCGTACTGGCCGTACACGTCGAAGCCCATCCAGTTCGGCGACTGGTACGAAATGTTGTTGCTCGATTGCGGCCAGTTGCGGCCACGGACCATCGAAGCCGACGACCAGTTCGACTGACCGAACGGGTCGAAGTCCCAAATGCCGTTGGAGATGAACAGCATGCGGCCAGCCAGCAGCGTACCGAACTGATCGTTCGCTACACCGATAGTCGCCCAGCGATTCCAGAGCGAGCCGGCCGAGCCGAGCGAGCCGTTAGCCGTGCTGAAGCTGCCTTCCAGGTGGAACAGAACCTTGTTGCCGCCACCGATGTCTTCAACACCCTTCATGCCCCAGAGGCTGGTGCCCCAGTAGCCGCTTTCGAGCTGAACCTGGCTGGAGCCGTGGGTGGCCGCGCCGACATTGCCGGGGGCGGTGCTAGAACCAGCACCGATGCCGTTCATGTACGCGATACCCATGTCGAGACGGCCATACAGCGTGACGCTGCTTTGTGCATGCGCGACCACGCCAGCCGACATCAATGCTGCGGCGAGCAAAGCTTTCTTCATCTTCTCCTCCATACCCTGTCAAAGAGTCAACCTTAGTACTGCGAAAGACGTCCGTGCGCTTGGCGGCGCTGCGAACAGAAATCGTCGCGTGAGGGAGAATTACCCTGAGGACCGGCGTACGGGCTGGTGCCGCTGCATGACCCGGGCTGGGTCGTCTTGCAGGTCCCCTGGTTGACTGGCATCTCCCGTTCTTTTTGAAGTGAAACTACTTTTAATGAACTTTGTTTTGCTACTTTGGTTACTAATTTAGCAAAAAAGGTCCGCGCTGGCGAACTAATTCGTGCTCGCACCCCGTGGTGTCGTCAAATTGCAATATGGCCTTCCTGGATGGTGGTCAGAGGGATACTACAAATAGATCGAAAGCCTTACGGGATAAGGGACTCACGTCAATTTATTGGCTAAGTTCAGGATTGCCACTATTGACGAGCGATTTCACAAGGAGTAATGCGAAAAACGCCGTTTTTGACGTCAAAGCGGCGGCTTTTCGAGGGTAAAAGACGAAAAAAGAAAAGGCGCTGTAAGCGCCTTGTAAAACTACTTTTACTACATCGCCGAAAGGCGGCGACCCTGAAGGTCGTCTTACTTGAGGCTGCCTGAAAGGAACTGGCGCAGGCGCTCGCTCTTCGGATTGGCGAATACCTCGGACGGCTGGCCTTCTTCTTCCACGAGTCCCTTGTGCAGGAACATGACGTGGTTCGAAACGTTGCGCGCGAAACCCATTTCGTGCGTGACCACGATCATCGTACGGCCTTCCTCGGCGAGCTTCTGCATGACCTTGAGCACTTCGCCCACGAGTTCGGGGTCGAGCGCCGAGGTCGGCTCGTCGAACAGCATGACGTCGGGGTGCATGGCGAGCGCGCGGGCGATCGCCACGCGTTGCTGCTGACCGCCCGAGAGGTGCGAGGGGTACTGCTTCTCCACGCGCGGCGCGAGACCGACCTTCTCCAAATAGGTGCGCGCGCGATCTTCGGCTTCCTTGCGCGACAGACCCAGCACGTGCACCGGCGCCTCGATCACGTTTTCGAGCACCGACATGTGCGACCACAGGTTGAAGTGCTGGAACACCATCGCGAGCTTGGTGCGCACGCGCTGGAGCTGCTTCGCGTCGGCGGGGTGCAGCGCGCCCGTGCGCTTGTCGGCGCGCGTGGCGACTTCCTCGCCGTCCACCACGATGCGCCCGGCGTTGGGCTGCTCGAGGAAGTTGACGCAGCGCAGCATCGTGCTCTTGCCCGATCCGGACGAGCCGATCACGCTGATCACATCGCCTGCATTGGCTTTCAGGGACACGCCCTTGAGGACTTCGTTGTCGCCGTACTTCTTGTGGATGGAGTCGACGAACAGCTTCTGCTTCTGGGAATTCATCAAATAGCCTCTAGCGAGCTCACTTGCCTTGCGGTCGCAGGTACGCGAGCCAGCGGCGCTCGGCGCGGCGGAACAGCCACACGAGCGTGAAAGAAATGATCAGGTACAGCAGGGCGGCGATGCCGAACGCGCCGAACGACTGGTACGTCGCCGAGTTCACGTCGCGCGCGATCTTCAGGATGTCGGGCACGGTGGCCGTGAAGGCCACGGTCGTTGCGTGCAGCATCAGGATGACTTCGTTGCTGTAGTAGGGCAGTGCGCGACGCAGCGCCGAAGGCAGGATCACGCGGCGGTACAACGTGAACTGCGACATGCCGTAGGCGCGCGCGGCTTCGATCTCGCCGTAGGGCGTGGCCTTGATCGCGCCCGCGAAGATTTCCGTGGTGTACGCACAGGTGTTGAGCGTGAACGCGAGCAGCGTGCAGTTCATGCCGCTTCTGAAGAACGCGCTCGTGAGCTCGTGATTGCGCACGATCTCGAGGCTGTAAAGGCCCGTGTAGCACAGCAGCAGCTGCACGTAGAGCGGCGTGCCGCGGAAGATATACGTGTAAAGCCACACGAGCCCGGCGAGCCACTTCTTCTTCGATACGCGGGCCACGGCGAGCGGCACCGAGAGGCAGAAGCCGAGCCCGATCGAGATGACGAGCAGCCACAGCGTGATGACCACGCCGCTGAAATGGTAGCCGTCGGAGAAGAGGTAGTTGCGCCAGTACTGCTGGATCAGTTGGACGAAGTCTTGCATGGTCTTGGCCTCGTGCGATTCAGAGATCCGCCTTGCGCACACCGGTGGAGTAGCGCTTGTCGAGATACATCAGCACGAAGTTGGAGACCGTGGTGATGACGAGATAGATCGCGCCGGCGAGCAGCGTGAAGAAGAAGAAGCGCAGCGTGCCCTTGCCGGCGTCCTGGCTGGCCTTCACGACATCGGCGAGACCGATGATCGAGACGAGCGCCGTGGACTTCACGAGCACCTGCCAGTTGTTGCCGATACCGGGCAGCGCGAAGCGCATCATCTGCGGGAACATGATGCGCGTGAACACCTGCCAGTTCGTCATGCCGTAGGCGTGGCCCGCTTCGAGCATGCCGCGCGGCACCGCGATGAACGCGCCGCGGAAGGTCTCGGTGAAGTACGCGCCGTAGATGAAGCCGAGCACGACCACGCCCGCGAGGAACGGGTCGATGTCGATCTGATCCCAGCCCAGCATGTCGGTCAGGTTGTTCAGCCAGATCTGGATGCTGTAGAACAGCAGCAGCATCAGCACGAGATCGGGCACGCCGCGAATGAGCGTGGTGTAGAGCGTGCCCGCGCCGTTCGCGACGCGGTTTTTGGAGAGCTTGGCCGCCGCGCCGATCAGCCCGAGCACGAACGAGAGCGCGAGCGACAGCACGGCGAGCTTGACGGTCTGCCAGGTGCCGGCGAGGATCAGCGGGCCGTAGCCTTGAAGAAACATGGGCAAGTCCTTGACGGTGCGTTTCTCACACCGCGAAAGGCGCGGCGTTTGTGTGCCGCGGTTCAAATCCGTTCATGGCCGCGCGGTGTTTTGCGCGGTGTTGCGTACGCGCGCGTGGCCGATGCAATTGCGCTCGTGAGCGCGCCTGTGACTGCGCCTGTGACTGTATACGAAGCCCGGTGGCGGTCTATCGGGGAGCCCCCGGGGCTTTAAGCGTCCTGGCGCGCGGCGCGAGCGGTAATGTCTCGTTGTTTATTTACCTGCGTGTGCTTTCCCGTTCACTTGCCTTTGTAGATATCGAAGTCGAAGTACTGCTTCGCGATCTTGTCGAACGTGCCGTCGGCATGAATCGCGGCCAGCGCCGTGTTGAACTTCGCCTTCAGGTCGGCGTCGTCCTTGCGCAGGCCGATCGCCGTGCCGTCGCCAATCGTCGCCGGGTCTTCCACTTCCGGGCCCGCCCACGCGAAACCCTTGCCGCGCGGCGTTTTCAGGAAACCGAAATCGGCCTGGACTTCGTCTTGCAGCGTCGTGTCGAGGCGGCCGGCGATCAGATCCTGGTAGACCTGATCCTGATTCTGGTACGAGATCACGTTCACGCCCTGCGGCGCCCAGTGCGCCTTCGCGTACGCTTCCTGGGTCGAGCCCTGCTCGACGCCCACGTTCTTGCCCTTAAGCGAGGCAGGCGTCGGCAGCAGCGGCGAGCCCGTGCGCGCGAGCATGCGTGCGGGCGCATCGAACATCTTCGCGGAGTAGTCGATCTGCTGGGCACGCTGCGGCGTCACGGTCAGCGACGACACGATCGCGTCGAACTTGCGGGCCTTGAGCGCCGGGATGATGCCGTCGAGGTCGTTCTCGACCCACACGCACTTCACGTTCATGCGCGCGCACAGGGCTTTCGTGAGGTCGACATCGAAGCCGACGATCTGCCCGTTCGGCGCTTTGGACTCGAACGGCGCATAGCTGGCGTCCACGCCGATGCGCACGGTCTTCCACTCTTTGGCGGCGGCGCTGCCCGCGATCAGGGCCAGCGCCACGCACACTGCAAACTTCTTCATCATTCTCCTGTCGAGCCGCAGCGAGTGCGTGAACACTGACTGCGGTCCCATGCACAGCTGATACGGGCGGCGCGGCGCGGTAAGGGGCGCGCGGCCGAAGCGGGGCGGCTAAGGCTCGTGACCGTTGGCCGCCATTCTAGGCGATCAAAAATGCGGGTCGGAAAGCGCGGACGCACTCCGGCCCCGGCGGCCGCGCGCGTTGGCGCGGCGGCGGTGCCGCCCCGGGCTGTCCGCCCCGGGTCATCGGGCTCGCGCTGGCCGAAAAGCGCGGTATTTTACCCGAAGCCGGAGGGTGTGCCAGTCTGACGGAGGGCAGCGCTGGCAGCGCAGCCCATTGATGTCGCTGGCGAAACGATGCGGTGCGCCGCTGCGGATTGTGCAGGCGGGCCGCCGCCCTTACCTTCGGACATCGACATGATTGACCGGAGATTGCCATGCTGACCATCCGACGCGCAGACGAACGCGGCCACGCCAACCACGGCTGGCTCGATTCGTACCATAGCTTTTCGTTTGCAGACTATTTCGACGAAGCGCATATGCACTACGGTGCGCTGCGGGTGCTCAACGACGACCGCATCGCGGGCGGCCAGGGCTTCGGAGCCCACGGCCACCGCGATATGGAGATCGTGACCTACGTGCTTTCCGGCGCGCTCGCGCATCGCGACAGCATGGGCAACGGCTCGACCATCCGCCCCGGCGACGTGCAGCGCATGAGCGCCGGCACGGGCGTGATGCACAGCGAGTTCAACGGTTCGAAGGAAGAGGAAGCGCACCTGCTGCAGATCTGGCTGCTGCCGCGCGAGCGCGGTGGGGCGCCCGGCTATGAGGAAAAGCGCTTCGACGACGCCGGCAAACGCGGGCGGCTGCGCCTTATCGCTTCCCCCGACGGGCGGGACGGCTCGGTGACGGTGCGCTCGAATGCCTCGATCTATGCGGGACTCGTGGACGGCGAGGAGCGCGTCGAGTATGCGGTGCCCGCGGGGCGGCGCGTTTATCTGCATGTTGCGCGCGGCGCGCTCGATGTGAACGGCCAGCGCCTTGAAGCGGGCGATGCCGCGATGATCGAAGCCGAGGCGGGTGTCGCGCTCGCAAACGGCGCAGCGGCCGAAGTGCTGGTGTTCGATCTCGCCTGAGCGTTGACCGGCAGGGGCGGACAAACTGGCTTATGCGTAAGCGGGCAAATAAGTAAGCGGGAAAAACGCTCGCGCCAAAAAAAAGCGCCGCGGGATGCGAGTCCCGCGGCGCTTTGTCGCACGTTTGCGCATTGGCGCGCCGCCCCCGGGCGGCGCGTGCGCGAGCCGGTTACTGCGGTGCGGCCGGTGCCGAAGCGCCGCCCTTGTGGTGCTGCTCCCAGCGCTGGCGCATCTGGTCGTGGCGCTGTTCCATCTTCGCGAAGCGTTCCTTGATCGCCGTGCTCACGGTCGTCTTCTGCTGGTCGTTCAAGCCGTTATAGAAGGCGAGCCACGCTTGCGTGGTTTGTTCGCGCAGTTGCTGGTTCTGCTGCTCGATCTGCTCGTGCGCCGCGTGCATGGCGTTCAGGTCGAGAATCGGCTGGTTCTTCATCGAATCGAACTGTTGCTTCATCTGTTCATGATTCTTGCGCATGGCCTGGCCGTTCTGCTTCATCGTGTCGAGCGCGGCCTGCCATTGCTTTTCCTGCGCGGCGTTCAGATTCAGCTTGTCGTGCAACTTCTTGAAGCCGAGCATGAAGTCGCCGTGCATGCCGGGACCGTGCTGCATCATGCCGGGACCGCCCGGGGGCGGCGGCATCTGGGCGTTGGCGGCGGTGGCGCCCAGGGTGAGCGCGAGCGAGGCAGCGGCGATAGCGAGAAGGCGCGAAGTCGTCTTGTACATGGTGATGCTCCTGACAAATCCTGAGGGTTTTATCCGGTCTGGCGCGGCGCTTATCGGAAGTGGTGGCGCTCGCAACCGGTGTCCCTAGCGTATCGACCCCGCAGGTGGCGCGTGTTACGCGGCAAGCCGCCGAGATTACGCGACATTACACGCGCCTTTCGCGGTAACACCTCGTAACCCAGGTGGAAGAGCTGTAAGCAAACGGCCGCGCGCGCGCGTTACACTTCATCCCATGGCTACTCAAATCCTTGTCGTCGACGACGACCTCGAACTACGCGACCTCCTGCGCGACTATCTGGCGCGCCAGGGCATGGAAGTCTCGGTGCTGCACGACGCCGGCTCGCTCGAGCGGCGGCTCGAGCGCGAGCGCCCCGATCTGATCGTGCTCGACCTGATGATGCCGGGCGTGGACGGCCTGACCGCGCTGCGCAAGCTGCGCGCGGCCGGCGACGACATCCCCGTCATCATGCTCACGGCGCGCGCGGACGACGTGGACCGCATCGTCGGCCTCGAACTCGGTGCGGACGACTACCTCGGCAAGCCGTTCAATCCGCGCGAGCTGCTCGCGCGCGTGCAGGCGGTGCTGCGCCGCCGCCGTACGGTGCCTTCGGCCGCGGCGCCCGAGCAGCGCGAGCCGTACGCGTTCGGCCGCTTCACGCTCGACTTCCAGTCGCGCACGCTGCAGCAGGAAGGCAAGCCCATCATGCTGTCGGGCAGCGAGTTCGCGCTTCTGAAGATTTTCGTGAACCACCCCATGCGCACGCTCACGCGCGAGCGCCTGCTCGAGCTGCTGCACGGTCCCGAGTACGACGGCACGGACCGCGGCATCGACGTTCAGGTGTGGCGTCTGCGGCGCATTCTCGAAAGCGATCCGTCCACGCCGCGCTTCATCCAGACGGTGCGCGGCCGCGGCTACGTGTTCGTTCCCGACGGAGAGCAGGGCAACCATGCGCCGGCCGGTTGATTCGCTGTTCGGGCGCCTCGCGGTCATCTTCATCGGCGTTCTGCTGGTGTCGCACGTCGCGTGGTTCACGCTCATGCGCGTCGAACACAATCAAATGCAAACGCGCTACGCCGTCGAGGAGGCCACCTTCCTCGTCGACGCGGTGCGCCAGCACGTCGAGCGCGAGCCCGACCAGCCGCTGCCTTCGCGCGTGCAGCTCGTCGACCCGGCAAGCCCGGCTGTGCCGCCACAGACCGATCGGATGCCCGATCCGCTGCGCCGTTTCATCGACGACGTGCGCGAACGCATGCCGCCCGGCACCGACGTGCGCCTCGGGTCGCCGGGCGGGCCGCCCACGCTCTGGGTGCGCGGGCCGCAGGACGCACGCTGGATTGTCTTGCCGGGCCAGCCGTTGCGCGTCATGCGGCCGCTCGACAAGTTTCTGCCGTGGGTCGTCACCATTTTCGCCACCGCCGTGATCGCCGCGCTCGTGGCTGCGTGGATGCTGCAAAAGCCTTTGAGCGCGCTCGCGCAGGCCGTGGGCCGCTTTGGCCGGGGCGAGCCGGTGCCGCCCGTGCCCGAGCGCGGGCCGCGCGAGTTGCGCCAGCTCACGCTCGGCTTTAACCAGATGGTCAAGGAAGTCGAGCGTACGGAAAAAGACCGCGCCGTCATGCTGGCGGGCGTGGCTCACGATCTCAAGACGCCGCTTGCGCGGCTGCGCCTGCGCGCCGAAATGATGGACGAGCAAAAGGTGCGCGACGGCGTCGTGCGCGACGTGGAGTCGATGGCGCACATCGTCGACCAGTTCCTCGTGTTCGCGCACGACGGCGCCGATCGCAGCGAGCCCGTCGAGGTCGACGATCAGTGCGAGCGCATTGTGCGCAACCACCGCACGGCGAACGGCGAAACGATTGCGATCGAAACGCGCCTGCGCGCCGGTCCTGAGTTTCGTCTGCCCGCGGCCACGCTCGAGCGTGTGGTCTCGAACCTGCTCGACAACGCCCATGCGTATGGCGCACCGCCCGTCGTGATCGAAAGCGAGCGCGGGGCAACGGGTTTTTCGCTCACCGTGCGCGACCACGGCAAGGGCATCCCCGACCAGGATCTCACACAGGCGAGCCGGCCGTTCGTGCGGCTCGACCCGGCGCGCGGCGGCAACGGCCACAGCGGTCTGGGACTGGCGATCGTCGAGCGCCTCGTGCGCCGCGCGGGTGGCGAGCTCTCGATCGGCAACGGCGAAAGCGGCGGCCTTGCGGTGCGCATGACGTTTGCGTTCGACGTGGTGGAGCGCACCGTAACCGAAGCGGCGCAGATCTGGTAATTCGCGGTTGATTGGCTGGCGCAAGCCCGCACCGCTCAGGTGGGGCATCGCCGGATGCGCTTGACGCGGGGTCAGGCTGGGTTTGCCTGCGTTTTACGTGGTACGGACCTGACGATCCGTGCGAAGGCGCCGCCTCAGCGACGCCGGGTAATACCGGATGAACCCAGACGCACCCGCTCAGGCCGTGAAAAGCGTGTCGAGCGCGGCGGCGGCGTCGTTGTCCACCGTGTTATAGGTCACGGTGTCCGCTTCGAAGATGTAGTGCGTGGTGTACTTGCCGAGGCGGGCAAGAATTTCTTCCTGAATCAACTCGGGCGTGGTGTCGAGTTTCAGATACCACGCGGTCGATGACAGGCGCGTCTGGAATGCGCCGTACTCGACCATCAACTGGTCGAACGCGAGCGCATCCTGATCGCGGCAGACAATGACCAGATTTCCCTTCATGCATGCCTCCAGATTTGTGCGGAACACCGAAGTGGCGCGGTTTGACTCATGCGCGCCGAACAAACTGGCGCGCACCGTTTATCCGATGATACCGCGCCTCGCCGGTTGAGCCGGGCGAGTCCCGCAGACTGATACGGGCTTGTTTCGTGCGGGTTGTCGCGCCAGTTCGTTGCGCGCTCACCAGGTTGGCGCTGCGGCGCGCGGCGGCACGACGCCCTCGGCCGTCATGGCCTCGCAGCGGTCGCGCCCGGCTGCCTTCGCCATGTAGAGCGCAAGGTCGGCGCGGCTCATCAGACGTTCTGGTTGATCCTGCGTGGCGGCAAGCTCGGTCACGCCGATGCTCACGCTCACGCTCGCTTCCTCGGGCAGGTCCACGCAAATGCGCTTGCCGACCTGCTGGCGCAGGCGGTCGAGCACGGCTTGACCCGTGGCGAGCGAGGTTGCGGGCAACAGGATGCCGAACTCTTCGCCGCCAAGACGCCCGACTGCGTCGTCGGCGCGCAGTTCCGCGCGGCAGGTCTCCACGAAATGCTGGAGCGCGCGGTCGCCGGCCGGATGGCCGAAGCGGTCGTTGATCTGCTTGAAGTAGTCGAGGTCGGCGATCGCCATGCACAGCGGCGTACCCGCGGCATAGGACGCGTCGATCTCGCGGCGTAGCAGGTCGAGGAAGTAGCGCCGCGAGAGCGCGCCGGTCAGCGCGTCGTGGCGCGCCTCGGCGGCGAGCAGTGCGTTCGCGGCCTGCAGTTGCCCGGCGAGATCGCGGCTTGCGTGGTGCAGGCGCCGCTCGCGCACCCACGAAACCGAGATCACCGCCGCGAGCGCTGCCGTGCCCGCGAGCGTGAGGAAAATGAGGAGCCGGTCGCGCTGGTGGTTCGCGATCAGATCGGACCACGCATTGACCGGATCCACGAGATGCGCCGAGAGCCCGGAGTTCAGGCCGCCGCGGTGTTCATAGAGGGCAGGCGAGCGTTGGCCCGGCCATTCGATCATTTGCGCGGCGTCCGCGCGCGGCGTCCACGGCGCCTCGCGCAACGCCGTTTTCGAGGCCGAGCGCAGTTCGAGCGGCGCAAAATGCTCGCGCAAATAGGTGTTCACGCGGTCCACCGCGTTCATTTCCGCGACGTGCGAGCCCGGCAGGGCGTGTCCTTCGAGCGCGCTGTCGTGGGCCATGATGATGACGCCGTTGTTGTCCGCGACGAAGGTGCCTGGGTGCGTGACCCAGTGGCGCAAGCGCGCGATGCTGACCTTCGCGACCACGGCGCCGACCAGCAGGCCGTCGTCGTAGACGGGCGCGGCGACGAAGATGCCGGGTTCGCCGCTTGCCGTGCCCACGCCGTAGGCTTCGGAGAACGCGCCGAGCAGCGTTTCGTTCAGATACGCGCGTGGCCGCATATCCACGCCGACGTAGGAGATTTTCTCGAGCGCGTTGCTCGAGGCGATGCAGATGCCGTTGGCGTTGACGAGCCAGATCGCATCGAGCCCGGAGAAGCCCTGGGCGTCGTGCAGGAAGCGGTCGACGCCGGTGAGCGCCGGCACGCTTTGCAGGTCCTTGCGCCGCGCCAGTTCCGTCGAATCGCTTGACGCGGCATAATGCGCGGCCTCGGTGAGCGCCTGCTGGACGACGCGGGTTTCGGCCATCGTCGCGGGAATGGCGCGCGACATGGCGAGGTCGCTTGCGATCACTTCGGCCATGTTGTCCACAACCGAGCGCATCATCTGGCGCTGCGCGGTGAGCGCTGCTTCGAACTCCTGGCGGACCATGCGGTCCGCGAGCCAGTCGGCTGCCGCCCAGCAGACGAGCGCGACCACCACGACCCCGAGGGGCCCGGCTGCCTGGCGCAAGAGTCTCCTGTTCATCGGCCTTCTGGTTCGTGAGTGGTATTGAGGCGTGGTATCGGTGCCCCGGGGCATCGAAGCGCCATTGACGGAGCCCGTCGATTTTACCCCTCGAACGGGGCCCGCGAACCCGCTCTCGAAGCGGCGGTGCGGTGTTGAGAGGCGGCGCGCGAGGGCGCGGGGACGTGCGCAGATCGCAAACATGCAAGCCGCATGCCGCCAGCACGGCCCTACGTGGCGTTGAGCGGCGGTGAGCGGGCTGGAGGAGGAGTCAGCGCGGTCAGCGAGGCTTCGCGCGCGGGGTTCGCGCTCGGGCTAACGTGTGGCGCGCAAGCGACGCCTACTGGCGCTGGCGGCCTCGAAGTGGCAGGAGCGACGACACGCTATGTCATCAAGGCGTCATCGATGCGTCATCACGATGACGTCCAGAAGCCGCGTGCGCTTCCGTTCTGGAAGCTGGCCAGAAGGCCTGCGAAAGCGCCGCGAAAGCCCGCGTGGTCTGGCTTTCGCGGGGTGCCTGGCGCGGTTGTGAGTGTCATGAAGGTTGTAGTAGTGTCGTGCCGTTTCAGTCGAGGCAAGCCCAGTCGCGAGCCGCCAGCCGCTCCAGCAACGACGGCGTGGGCGGTGCGTACCATCGCGGCATCGTCGCCGTGTCATCAACGCCAACGAAATTCTGTGTCCATGCGCCTTGCCCTTGTCGATCCGCCATCCCTGTTGCAAGTGCCACGCTACTCTGGCGGCACGGACGCCCTGTCGTCCGCTTTCCTGAAACCCGGCGCGGAGGGCGTCTGAATGGAGTTCAGCTTCAACCTGAACCGCACGGCCAACGCCTCGGCGTGGCGCGTGCTGCCGAACCGCTGGGACTTCGTGGCGTTCCCGCTGATGATCGGCCTGATCGCGATGGCGGCCGTGGGCTTTCACGAGACGATGGCGCCCATCGCCACGCTCAAGACCCAGGTCATCTCGCTCGACCCGGCCAACCTGCCCGAGTACGCCATGCGCACCACGCTGCGCATGCTCGCGGCGATGGTCGCCTCGCTCACCTTCACGCTCGTGTACGGCACGCTCGCGGCGAAGAGCCGCCGCGCGGGCCAGGTGCTCGTGCCGATTCTCGACATCCTGCAGTCGGTGCCGGTGCTCGGATACATCTCGTTCACGGTCACGTTTTTCCTCGCGCTCTTTCCCTCGCGCGTGCTCGGCGCCGAACTCGCGGCGATCTTCGCGATCTTCACGAGCCAGGCCTGGAACATGACCTTCAGCTTCTACCAGTCGCTGCGCACGGTGCCGCGCGATCTCGATGAAGTCTCACGCGGCTTTCACCTGACCGCGTGGCAGCGCTTCTGGAAGCTCGAAGTGCCGTTCTCGATGCCGGGCCTCATCTGGAACATGATGATGTCGATGTCGGGCGGCTGGTTCTTCGTGGTGGCCTCCGAAGCGATCACGGTGGGCAACAACACGATCACGCTGCCGGGCATCGGCGCGTATCTGGCCCAGGCGATCGCGGAAAAGAACCTGCACGCGGTGGGCTGGGTGATCCTCACGATGATCGTCGTGATCCTCGCGTACGACCAGTTCCTGTTCCGCCCGCTGGTGGCGTGGGCCGACAAGTTCCGCATGGAGAACACGAGCTCGGGCGATGCGCCGGAGTCGTGGCTGCTCGACCTCATTCGCCGCACGCACCTCATTCATCAACTGCTCGTGCCGCTCGGCTGGCTCTTCGCCAAGGCCGCGCGCATGCCGATCCAGCTGCCGTCGTTTCCGAACGTGACGTTCGCCGCGCCCGTGGCGCGCGGACGCGGCGGCTTGCGCGCTCGCATTGGCGACGCCGTGTGGGCCGTGCTCGTGATCGCGCTGACCGTGTTCGTGGTGTGGCGCGTGGCGGCGTATGTGCGCACGGGCGTGACGCTCGACGACGTGTGGCACGTGGTCGGTCTCGGCTTCATCACGCTCTTTCGCGTGCTGCTGCTGATCGCCATCGCCTCGGTGATCTGGGTGCCGCTCGGCGTGCTGATCGGCTTGCGCCCCGCGCTCGCCGAGAAGGTCCAGCCGCTCGCGCAGTTCCTCGCGGCGTTCCCGGCGAACCTTCTGTTTCCGGTGTTCGTGATCGTGATCGTGCGCTTTCACCTCAATCCTGACATCTGGCTGTCGCCGCTCATCGTGCTCGGCACCCAGTGGTATATCCTGTTCAACGTAGTTGCAGGGGCCAGCGCCTATCCCAACGATTACAAGGAAGCCGCGAAGAACTTCCATATCCGCGGATGGCAATGGTGGCGCCAGGCCATGCTCCCGGGCATTTTCCCGTACTACATCACGGGCGCCATCACGGCCTCGGGCGGCGCGTGGAACGCGAGTATCGTCGCGGAGTTCGTGCAGTGGGGCGACACGAAGGTCGTCGCGCACGGCCTTGGCGCCTACATCGCGCAGACGACGGCGGCCGGCGACTACCCGAAGATCATTCTCGGCATTGCCGTGATGTCGCTCTTCGTCACGCTGTTCAACCGCCTCTTGTGGCGCCCGCTGTACACGTATGCCGAGTCCCGTCTGCGGCTCGACTGATCGACGACTGATCGAACAACGAATGATCGAAGGTAACGCGATGCAAAACCCCAAGACGCTGAGCGCCGCGCACGGCGATGTGCAGACGGCTCCGAATCCGCCGCGCCTCGGCGCAGAAATTCTGAACGTGAAGGACGTGTGCCGGGGCTTCAACAAGTCCCAGGGCGAACTGCTCGTGCTCGACGACGCCAACCTTCAGCTGCGCGAGGGCGAGATCGTCGGGCTGCTAGGGCGCTCGGGCTCGGGCAAGTCCACGTTGCTGCGCATTATCGCGGGCCTGATTTCGCCGACCTCCGGCGACGTCACCTGGCGCGGCAAGCCGCTCGAAGGGCCGGCCGAAGGCGTGGCGATGGTGTTCCAGACTTTCGCGCTGTTCCCGTGGCTCACCGTGCTGCAGAACGTGGAAGCGGGCCTCGAAGCGCAGGGCGTCGGCGCGCGCGAGCGCCGTGAACGGGCGCTGGCGGCCATCGACCTGATCGGTCTGGACGGCTTTGAAAACGCCTACCCGCGTGAGCTTTCGGGCGGCATGCGTCAGCGCGTGGGTTTCGCGCGCGCGCTCGTGGTCGACCCGATGCTGATGCTCATGGACGAGCCGTTCTCCGCGCTCGACGTGCTGACGGCCGAAACGCTGCGTACCGACCTGCTCGACCTGTGGACGCAAGGCCGCTTGCCGATCAAGTCGGTGCTGATCGTCACGCACAACATCGAGGAAGCGGTGTTCATGTGCGACCGCATTCTGGTGCTGTCGTCGAATCCGGGCCGCGTGGTGGCCGAGATCAAGGTGCCGTTCAAGCATCCGCGCAACCGCCTCGACCCGGTGTTCCGCAAGCTTGTGGACGACATCTACGCGAAGATGACCGCGCGTCAGACCGGCGAAACCACGAAGAAGGGGCTCGAACTCGGCAGCTGGCTGCCGCGCGTGTCGACCAACCTGATGGCCGGTCTGATCGAAACGCTCGCGGCCGCGCCGTACCACGGCCGCGCCGACATGCCGGAAATCGCGCGCTCGCTGCATCTGGAAGTGGACGACCTGTTCCCGATCGCGGAAGTGCTGCAGAACCTCGGTTTCGCCGACGTGCGCGAAGGCGACGTGCTGCTCACGCCACCCGCGCGCGTGTTCGCGGAATTCGGCACGCAGGAGCGCAAGATGATGTTCGCCGAGCATCTGTTGCGGCATGTGCCGCTCGCGGCGCGCATCAAGAAGGTGCTCAACGAACGCCCGGGCCATCGCGCGCCGCGCGTGCGTTTCGAGCAGGAGCTGGAGGACTTTCTCTCCGACGGCGCGGCGGAAGAGACGCTCGACACCGTGATCGACTGGGGCCGCTATGGCGAGATCTTCTCGTACAACGACCAGTCGGAAATCTTCAGTCTCGAAGACGTGGAGTCCTGAGCGCTGCGCAGGTCGCGAGCATAAAAAAACGGTCGCAAGGCGAGTTAGCCCTGCGACCGTTTTTCGTTTGCGGATAAAAACGGCTATTGCAGCGTGCCCCAGCGCTCCACCGCAGGTTCGGCCGTGGCCCACTTCCAGCCCGACTGGTCCTGACACGCGCTCGCGGTGAACCACTGCTCGGGCGAGTCGCCCTTGTCGCCGTCCTGCACCGAGAACACGAAGTCCTTGCAGAGCGTGAGCGCGTTGGAGAACGCGCGCGTCACGCGCACCTGGCCGTGGCCGTTCTCCACGGGCAGCTGGTGCTTGATGCGCCAGAGGTCCATGCCGCCCACGGGCAGGCGGCCGGCGGTTTCGGCGATCAATTCCTGCTGGTCTGCGTGCATGCTCTTCATGAAGCGGCCGACGGCTTCGTCGGTGGCCGCTTGCACGGCGATGCCCACGCCGATGCCCACGGCGGGATTCGCCGTGACGATGCCAGTGGCCGCTGCCGCTGCGGCGCCGCTCGCTGCGCCAATCGACGAGCAGCCGCTCGAGCCGAGTGCGATGCCCGCGCAGAGCGTGGCCAGCGCGATGAGCTTCACGGGGCGAGACGTCGGCGAATCCGTTTCCACGTGGCGTACGCGACGCGCGCGCGCGTTCATGCCGTTCATTGCAGCGCACCCCAGCGGGCGGTGGCGGGTTCGGCCGAGGCCCACTTCCAGTTGTCGCCGTCGCGGCACACCGAAGCGACGAAGAAGGCGCTCGAAGCAGCCTTGTCCTTCGTGGCCTCGTGGTCGACGGAGAAGACGATTTCCTTGCAATCGAGCGCGCCGCTGCTGATCGTGCGGCTCACCGTGACGCGGCCATGCTCGTCGTCCTCGATCGGGAACGAGTGCACGATCGACCAGGGCGCGACCGCGCCGACGTCGAGCGGGCCCGCGGCCTTCGCAATGCTGTTCTGGGTGTTGGTGTGGACGACGCGCTCGGAGTACTGCACGCCGGCCTTCGCCGCGGCCACGGCGCCCAGGCCGATGCCAGTCGCGACGGCGGCGTTGCTCGTTACTTTCGAGGCGACCGCGGCGCCGGCAATGCCTGCGCCCGTTTGCGCGCCTTCGGAGTAGAGCGAACTGCAGGCCGAGCATGCGAGGCTCGCCACCGTGGCGAGCAGCGTGAGCGACATGACGCGTCGCCAGGGGGCGCGGGAGAGCGGGGGCACACCGGCAATCGTTCCCGCGACTGCCGCTGACATGGACGGCGCAACGCGCGCCCGGGCACTTCGTTCTTGCATGATGATTCCCTGCCGCTTGCCGGATAGCGTCACGTTGCGTGCACATCCAGCATGTTTTGCTTACTTAACGTGCTGCGGATTGTGCAACAGGCGATTGTTAACCGGGATAGGTAAAGTGCAAGAAATTGCAAAAGGGCGTGCGCGGCAGACCGATCTTTGATCGGCCTGCCGCTCGGCTTGAGCCCCGGCGCGCAACGATCGTGCCGCGAGAGCGGCGCAACGCGCGAGGCGTGGGGAAGGGCAATCAGGCTTCGTTCGTGTCCGGGTCGGCGCCCGCTTCGGCTTCGCCGTCGTCGGCGCCGTAGCTGCCTAGCCGGTTGTAGAGCGTCTTGAGGCTCACGCCGAGCGTGCGTGCCGCGAGACGTTTATCGCCGCCGCAATATTTGAGCGTGCCGAGAATGATCTGCTTTTGCGCATCGGCGAGCGGCGTGCCGATCCATACGCTCATCGCATCGCCCTGGGTGACGGGCTTCTTCACGCGCGGCACCAGTTGGGGGTGCGCGATCTCAACAACCTTTTCCGCAAGGATAAACGCGCGGTACACGGCGTTCTTCAGTTCGCGCACGTTGCCGGGCCACGACCAGTTGCGCACTGTCTCGAGCGCCCGCTTGCTGAAGGTCTTTTGCGTGCCTTCCTGGTCGTTCAGTTCGGTGAGGAAATGCTGCGCGAGCAGTTCGCGGTCGCGCTCGCGTTCGCGCAGCGGCGGGGCGCGCAAGGGAAACACCGCGAGCCTGTACATCAGGTCTTCGCGCAGGCAGTTTTCCTTCACGGCTGTGATTGGGTCGCGGTTGGTGGCGGCGATGATGCGCACGTCGCCGCGAATCGCTTCGTTGCCGCCCACCGGAAAGTACTCGCCGGTTTCGAGCGCGCGCAGCAGCTTCACCTGGTGCAGCAGCGACATTTCGGTGATTTCGTCGAGGAACAGCGTGCCGCCGCGCGCGTGTTCGAAGTGACCGTCGCGCGCTTGCACGGCGCCCGTGAAGCTGCCTTTTTCGTGGCCGAACAGTTCGGCCTCGATCAGTTCGTCGGGAATCGCACCGCAGTTGACCGCGATGAACGGGCCGTCGCGGCGTTCGCTGTTCGCGTGGATCGTGCGGGCGATCAGTTCCTTGCCCGTGCCCGATTCGCCGACGATGAGCGCCGTGGCCTCGGTCACGGCCACGCGTTCGATCTGCGCGTAAAGTTCCAGCATGACCGCCGACGAGCCGTACAGCAGACCGTACGACTGCAGTCCCGCGACGCGCGTGTCGGCGTCCGGTCCGGTGTTTCCTGGGTTTGCGCGGGTTCCACTGGTTCGTTTCGTGGCGGCGGGCGAGCCCGGCTCGATTGACGCCATAGGGATGTTCGTCCTGCAAATGTAGTGCGGGGCGTTCGCTTCTGCGCGCATCTGCATGCTTTTGCGCGCATCGGGAACAGGCCCTGCGATCCGGGGCTGGCCGTCCAGGACAGGTGCGGAACTTGCCGCTCCGACGGCCGCGAGGTTTGCATCTCCGAGATTGGCTCGGGGGTTGCCCGGCTTTTGCTCGGCTTTTGCTCGTTAACGCGTAAACATTTAACCACTGCCGCGCCTGACAGGGCAATGGACCTGCCCAGGCATCAGCGAGCGAGGCGTGGCACGCATCCTGCTGCGGAACTTGCACAAGTGCGCGTCGTCTGCGTTGTAGGGGCGGCGCATTGGCCGCGCCCCCGGCGATGCCGCTTGAGCCAACTCGGAGTCAACTCGCGCGTCTTCCGTCTTTGACGAGGCGTATCTGGGAGAGCGATATGTCGAAGAACCGCAGCGGTTTGGTAGGAACCTTGGTGACCGTCGGCGCGCTGGGCGCCATGGCGGGCATGCTGGCCTGGCGTTTCTCGCAGCGTCACCGCCTGCAACGGCAAACTTTTTATCGCGACTTGAGCCGCTGGGAAGGCGAAGGCGGCTCGCTTGCGGATAGCGTGGGCAACGACGACCAGGCTCCGGAAATGGCGATGGCCGCAGGTGCTCCGGACTCGCCGGAACACGGTATGAAGGGCCGCGTGACCCATGGCGTGAACGGCTCGAACGGTATGCCCTGGCCGTTTCCGCATAGCTAGGCGGGCGGGGCCGGCGCCATGCGAGAGCCGTGCCCGCTTGTCTCGAATGTGTCTATAATGGTCATATCAACAACAATCGAGGTTCGGGCGGCCCACGGCTGACGGTATTGTTGCTCAGTTGTAGCAAAACCGCGAATTTCAGGCTTTTGCCGTCTGGGGCGTACGTCCGACCGTTTCGTACTCCACTGCAGCGCAATCACGTGCGTCGCGACTTCCGCCGCGCCGGGCAACCCTGCCTGGCGCGCTTGCGAAGGGCGCGGCGCTCGCGCTTTGGAGCCACTCACCTACCAGGGCTGACGAGACGCGATGCCACATGTATTGATTGTCGATGACGATGCGCAAACCCGCGAGGCGCTGGCGGCCGTGGTGAGCGAAGATGGGCTCACCACCGCGCAGGCAGGCGACCTGCGCGAGGCGCGCATCCAGCTCGTGCGGCAGACGCCGGACGTGGTCTTCACCGACCTGAAGCTGCCCGACGGCAGTGGCACCGACCTTTTCGAGGATCTCGACCCGCGCTCGGGCGTGGAGTTCGTGATCATCACCGGGCACGCGAGCGTCGAGACGGCGGTCGATGCGCTCAAGTCCGGCGCGATCGACTACCTGGTCAAGCCGATCAATCTCCAGCGCGTGAAGGCGATCCTGAACCGCCTGCCGCGCGCGGGCGACCTCAAGGCCGAAATCGGCACGCTGCGCGGCGAGTTGCGCCGCATGGGGCGCTTTGGCCTGATGCTCGGCAATTCGCCGGCCATGCAGGAGGTCTACGACCAGATCAGCCGTGTGGCGGTCACGCCCGCTTCGGTCATGCTGGTGGGCGAGTCGGGCACCGGCAAGGAAGTGGCCGCGCAGACCATCCACCAGTTGAGCCTGCGCCGCAAGCACGAATTCCTCGCCGTGAACTGCGGGGCGATCTCGCCGAACCTGATCGAGTCCGAAATGTTCGGTCACGAGCGCGGATCGTTCACGGGAGCGGACCGGCAGCACAAGGGCTATTTCGAGCGCGCGAACGGCGGCACGCTGTTCCTCGACGAAATCACCGAAATGCCGATCGAGCTGCAAGTGAAGCTGCTGCGCGTGCTCGAAACCGGCATGTTCATGCGCGTGGGCACGACCAAGGAAATCGAGACCGATGTGCGCCTGATCGCGGCGACCAACCGCGACCCGGAGCAGGCCGTGGCCGAAGGCAAGCTGCGTCTGGACCTGTATCACCGCCTGAATGTGTTTCCGATCAGCCTGCCGCCGCTGCGCGAGCGGGGCAAGGACGTCGAACTGCTCGCCCAGGCGTTCCTCGACGAACTGAACGAGCGCCACGGCACGAAAAAGCAGTTTCCGGCGGCTGTGCGCGACATGCTGGCGGCCTACCCGTGGCCCGGCAACGTGCGCGAGCTGAAGAACTACGTGCAGCGCGCGCACATCATGTCGGGCAACGAAGGCGACTTCACAGCCACGGTACCGTTGCAGATCTCGCTCTCGAAGCCGATTGCGGGCACCGCGGTCACGATTCCGTTCGGCACCTCGCTTGCCGACGCCGATCGCCAACTCATTCTCGCGACGCTCGAGCAGTGCGGCGGCGTGAAGACGCGCGCGGCGGAAATTCTCGGCATCAGCCTGAAGACGCTCTATAACCGTCTTGTGGAGTACGGCAACGAAAGCGCCGGCAAGGGCGATGCGCCGGCGCGCGTAGCGGGCGCCTGAGCAGCGCTCGCGTGTGCGCCCGCGCGGGCGCGCACGCACGGTACGACGCTTGCAGTGTGAGTTTCGCGTCCATCATGAGGAGCGAAAGATGCCGAGCTGCCAATCCAGTGATGCCGTTCGCGTGAAGCCCTGGCTCGCGCATACCCCGCAGCCCGACGAACCGCCGCCGGATCAGCCCGGCGAGCCCGACGTGCCGCCCATCGGCGATCCGCCAACGCAACCGGACGAAGCGCCGCATTCGGGGCATTCGGCACATTCATTCGACCCTTCGGTCTCCTTTCGAATTGATCGCTCGCCTGGCGCATTGCGCGCAACGCCGGCCGCTGCTCGCTCGGCCTGCCGAGGTCATCGGACGACCCCGATGGCTTTTATGTATTAGTTACAAAAGCCCGACCATTTTTACCGGCGAATTCACGCGGCGAACCCTAGACTATAAAAAAACGCCACCACCGCGTGGCCGCCTGCCGCTGGAGGCATTGACATGAGACATCCTGCCTTGCGCCGCTCCGCACGTTACACGGGCAAGCGTGGCCCGCGCGATTCGCAAGAGAAGAGCAATCCTCCGCCGTCAGTCACGCCGGACCCCGCAGGCCAGAACCGCGCGGCGCCGGGCGTGCCGCCCGATGGCGAGCACAACCAAGGCGGGGCGCGGGCGGAGGGCATCGAGTACCAGCGCGATCTCGGCTCGGAGCAGGACGCCTGATTCGCTTCGAACCGCCGCTCGCCACGCGCTGTTTGCAGGCCGGTTTCCTGGCCTGATGAATCACCGGGGTATTGCGCACTTGCGTGCTTGCCGCGCGGATTTCGCTCGTCTGGTCAGTGGCAAGAAAAGGTTTTTGCTCCAGACCCTGCCGAACCGGCACGCGTCTTGCGTACATACCTGAAGCATCGTCTTCGGACCCAACGAAACAGGAGGTAGAGCCGCAATGGGCAGACTGATCGTGGTATCGAATCGCGTTGCGCCGACCCAGGAGGGCCGTCCCGCAGCGGGCGGGCTCGCAGTCGGCGTATTGGACGCGCTCAAGGAAACCGGCGGTGTGTGGTTCGGGTGGAGTGGCGAAACGGTCGCCGAGCCGTCCGCACCGGTCATCGAGCAGCAGGGCAGCGTCACCTACGCGACGGTGGGTCTTACCCGGCGTGATTATGACCAGTACTACAAGGGCTTCTCGAACACGACGCTCTGGCCGACGTTCCATTACCGCAACGACCTCGCGCGCTACGAGCGCCAGGAGTACGGCGGCTACCTGCGCGTGAACGTCTCGCTTGCGCGTCAGTTGCAGCCGCTCATCGAGCCCGACGACATCATCTGGGTGCACGACTATCACCTGATTCCATTCGCGCGCTGCCTGCGCGACCTCGGGGTGAAGAACCCGATCGGCTTCTTCCTGCACATTCCACTGCCGGTGCCTGAAGTCATGCGCTCGGTGCCGCCGCACGAAGAGCTCATGAAGTTCATGTGCCACTACGACGTGGTCGGCTTCCAGACCGACGCCGACCGCCAGGCCTTCCTCGACTACATCGAGCGCGGCGGCCATGGCACGGCGAGCGATGACGGCATGGTGCACGCGTGGGACCGTTTCCTGAAGGTCGGGGCGTACCCGATCGGCATCTATCCCGATGCCATCGCCAAGGCCTCTTCGCAGTTCGCCGACCGCAAGGCTGTGCGCAGCCTGCGAGAAGCCATGCGCGGGCGCAAGCTGATCATGAGCGTGGACCGGCTCGATTATTCCAAGGGGCTCGCCGAGCGCTTCCAGGCGTTCGAGCGCCTGCTGCAGAACGGGCCGGGCTGGCATGGCCGCGTCTCGCTCCTGCAGATTGCGCCGCCGACGCGCTCCGACGTGCAGACCTACCAGACGATCCGCCGCAATCTCGAAGGCGAGGCCGGGCGCATCAACGGGCGTTTCGCGCAGCTCGACTGGACGCCGATCCAGTACCTGAACCGCAAGTACGAGCGCAACCTGCTGATGGCGCTGTTCCGCGAGGCGCAGGTGGGCTATGTGGCGCCGCTGCGCGACGGCATGAATCTCGTGGCGAAGGAGTACGTGGCTTCGCAGAATCCCGACGATCCCGGTGTGCTGGTGCTTTCGCAGTTCGCGGGCGCGGCCGAGCAGATGCCGGGCGCGCTGGTCGTGAATCCGTATGACCTGAATCAGACGGCCGAGGCGCTGGAGCGCGCGCTCTCCATGCCGCACGCCGAGCGCGTGTCGCGCTACAACGACATGATGGCGTCGCTGCGCGAGAACAATCTATCGGTTTGGCGCGATACGTTCCTCGCCGACCTGCGCAGCGTCGCGACGGCGGCTTCGGTCACGGCGAGAGCGCGTAATGCCGCGCCGGCCGGGAAAGCTCCCGCGCCCGAACAGGCGCAGCGCGCAGCGCGCGCGTAGCCATGCCGAGGCGGTGTGCGCACCGCCTTCGAGTGTCTAACGTTCTCTCGACGCAAACGCAGTCACGCGGCGGCCTTCGGGCCGCCGCGTTTTTTTACGTCCGCCTCACAGGGTCATAGACGAGGCGGCGGGCGCTCAGATCCGCTGGCCGCCTGGCGCCGCGAACGGCATCGGCGCGCGGGTCGGATCGAAGTCGGCCCAGTGGCCGTCGTGCCATTGGCCCGAGGCGCACTCGATATCGACGGCGCCACCTTCGCGCAGCAACTGCGCGGCCAGATCCTGATTCTCGTAGCACACGTGCACGGAGAGCAGGACGCCGTCGATGCGCGTTTCGCGGTGCACCCGCTCATGGTGCGCCGACATCTGCTGCGCGGTGGCTTTCGCGCCCACGCTCGCGCCGATGCGCGCCCCGAGCCAGGCGCCCACGCCGGCGGCGATCACGACCGAGGGCAGCGCAGCCGAGAACGCGCTGAAGAGCACCACGCCCACCACGGCGCCCGCCACCGCGCCCGCAGTGATATTGCGCGTGTGATGCGGCGGCACGCCGACGGCCGTGGGCGGCGCGCCTGCGGCGGAGCGCGTGTCCGGCATGGCATGGCGTGCATGCTGGCCGCGTGGATTGACGAAGAACAGGTTGACGTCTTCTTCGAGGAAGCCGCCCGCGTACAGCTTTTCAGCTGCTGCTTCGGCAGCGGGGAAGGTCGTGAACCGACCGGCGACGATCAGTGACATGGGAAGCCCCCTTTGCCTGGTTCGGCAGGTTGACTCGCCGGGCGCGGCCGCGAATATGGCTCGCCCTAGACCCATGTTAGTGCCTGCGCGCGCGCAGGGTTAGGCCGTGCTTAGCCTGGTGTCTGCGCTGCGGCGCCCGGCATCAGGCGCAGCAGGCTCACCACCGCCGCGACGGCGGCGAAGGCCGTCGCCACGTAGAGTGCGACGGTCGGTCCGTGTTGCGGCGCAATGCCAAAGATGAGCGCGACGAGCGCCGCGCCAAGCGTCTGGCCTGTGAGGCGCGCGGTGCCGAGCATGCCGCTTGCGCCGCCGCTGCGCTCGCGCGGCGCGGAGGAGAGAATCTGCCGGTTATTGGGCGACTGGAACACGCCGAAACCCACGCCGCACAAGGCCATGCGCCAGCAGATGTCGAACACCGTCGGATGCGCGCCGAGCGTGGCGAGCGAGAGCAAGCCCAGCGCGAACAGCGCGAGGCCGATGCCGCCGAGCATGCCCGCCGGATAGCGGTCGGAGAGCGCGCCCGAAAGCGGCGCGGCGCCGATGATGACGAGTGGCCACGGCGTCATGAGAAGGCCTGTGTCGACCTGCGAGAAGCCGAGGGTTTCCTGCAGCATGAACGGCAGCGCGACAAACGCGAGCATTTGCGCGCAGAACGAACAGACCGAGGTGCTGATCGACAGCGCGAACACGGGGTTGGCGAGCAGGTCGACGGGCAGGAGCGGCGCGGGCTGCGTGAGCTGGCGGCGCACGAAGAACCAGCCGATCACGATCGCGAGCGCGAACTCGACCGCAACGAGGCGATTGCTCTCGCCGTGGCCGAGGCCGTCGACGGCAAAGATCAGGAGACCGAACACGATGGCATTGAGCACGGCGCTCAAATAGTCGTAGGGCGCGGGATGCCGCTCGTTCACGGGCAGCGCGCGCAGACCCAGTGCGAGCGCAGCGATGCCGATCGGCACGTTGATCGCGAAGAGCCAGGGCCATGTCGCGATGGCGAGCACGCCCGAGGCGAGCGTCGGTCCGACCGCCGAGGCGATCGCCACGACCATGGCATTGATGGCGACACCGCGGCCCAGTTGCGCGCGCGGATAGATCATGCGCACGAGCGCGGTGTTCACACTCATGATCCCCGCGCCGCCGAAGCCTTGCACCATGCGCGCGAACGCGAGTTGGGGCAGCGTGGTCGCCAGCGCGCAGCCGAGCGACGCGATGGTGAAAAGCACCATGCCGGCCAGGTACACGCGCTTGTAGCCGATGCGGTCGCCGAGCGAGGCGAGCGGCAAGAGCGAGATGGTCACCGATAGCTGATACGCGTTGACGATCCAGATCGAACTGGCCGCGCTCGCATGAAGGTGGCGCGCGATGGTTGGCAACGCGACATTGGCGATCGCGCCGTCGAGCACGGCGAGTGTGATGCCGAGCGCGACCACGAGGATCGCGTAGTAACGCTGTGGGAAGGGCAGGCCGGTTTCGATGTCGGCGGAGGGCGTGGCGGAGCGTTCGGAAAGCGTGGGCATCGATGGGCAAGGCGGCGCGCGACGGTCGTGCGCCGCCGGCTGGCGGTTGTTTTGTGGTGTTGTCTGTCGGCTTATTTCAGCTCGTAGAGCCCGACGTAGGTGGTCGAGTCGACCTCGTTCAAGTGCGTCATGAAGCGCGCCACCGCGTTGGTCGTTTCCGGCGTGACGGGCAGTTGCGCCGCCTTGAGCGCGTGCACGCGGAAGATGTAGCGATGGGGCTTGTCGCCGCGCGGGGGCGCCGCGCCGCCGAAGCCCACCGTGCCGTAGTCGTTGCGCATCTGCACCGCGCCCTGCGGGAGCAGGCTGCCGTCGGGCTTGCCGGCGTTGCGGGCGAGCGAGCGCACGTCGGGCGCAATGTTTACCACGACCCAGTGCCAGAAGCCGCTGCCTGTTGGCGCGTCCGGATCGTAGACGGTGAGCGCGAAGCTTTGCGTGTCGGCGGGTGGATCGTCCCACTGCAGCGCGGGCGAGACGTTGTCGCCGTCGACACCGAAGGCCCGGTCGTCGAACTCCTGCGCCTTCGGCATGAAACCGTTGCTGGGAAAGTCATCGGACCAAAGTCGGAAATCAGCCATCGGTTGTCTCCTTCACTTCGCGTTGTGGGACGGCGGCGCTTGCGCGCGTGACGCGTCATTTGTGCGCAGCCGATCGATTGAGTTTAGCACTGCAGGCTGTTCAGCCAGGGCCAGCTTTGCAGCGTGACATGCACGGCGCATCGGCGGGATATCGTCGCGCTTGAGATTAGTCGAGCCGCGATCACGAGCGCGCCTCGAACCATGCGGACGACTCGTCTTCGAGCCACGCGGCAAGCCGCTCGACGACCGCCTGCGGATCGTGCTGCGCGCCACGTAACGCGCATTCCCAGATCACCGCCACACGCCAGCCTTGCGCCGCGAGCGCGGCGAGCGCTTTGGCGTCGTTCAGACGGTTGCGTGCGATTTTCTCGCGCCAGAACTCGGGGCGCGTTTGTGGCCACTTGAAAAGCGCGCAGTTGTGGCCGTGCCAGAAGCAGCCGTGGACGAACACCACAGCGCGCCGGCGCGGCAGCACGATGTCGGGCCGGCCCGGCAGGTCGCGCACGTTCAGGCGAAAGCGAAAGCCGCGCCGGTGCAGCAGACTGCGGATCAGCTTTTCGGGCTTCGTGTTGCGCCCGCGTATGCCGGACATCATCCGGCTGCGGGTCGCGGTATCGACGACGTCCACCATCGTCTGTCGCCTCGCTGCGGTGGGCTGCGGTTGGCCGTGGCGCGCGCCGGTCAGCGGCCTCCCGCCGTGGCGCTCGCCGGGGCGGCGCGCGTGGTGCGCGCGGCCTTGTTCGTACGCGTTGTGCGTGCAACGGCGGGAACCGGCAACGCGTGTGCAGGGAGCGCCTCCGGCTGCGCGGCCAGCACCGCATCGAGATGCGGCATCATCGTGCGCGCGACTTCGCGCATCACTGGCATCACCACACTGTTGCCGAACTGGCGGTACGCCTGGGTGTCGCTCACCGGAATGCGGAAGGTGTCGGGCAAACCCATGAGCCGCGCGCACTCGCGCGGAGTGAGGCGGCGCGGGCGCAATCCTTCGCCTTGATAGACGAGGATCTCCGAGCCGTCCTTGTGATAGCGCGCCGAAAGCGTGCGCGTGACGCTGTCGGGAAATGCGAGGCCGAAGCCGAAGCCGTTGCCGGCCGCGCGGTGCTTCTCGGCGTATTGCTGCAGATAAGCCCAGAGCCCCGGCGTGAGCGTGTACTTCGGCTGCACGCGGTGCGCGCCGTGATCGAAGAAGCGCTCGCCGTCCCAGGGCAGCAGCGGCTCGCCGCCGTCGGTGCGATGCAGGATCGAGGCGAGCCGCGGGCCGTCTTCCGGCAGCGCGAGCGCGTCCCACGAAAACGGCGTTGGCTCGCGAAAACCGACGATGATGATGCGCTCGCGATGCTGCGGCGTGAAATGGCGTCCATCGATCACGCGGTAGTGCACGTCATAGCCCAGTTCGTCGCGCAGCACCTGGAGGATCACGTCGAAGGTGCGGCCGCGGTCGTGCGAGACGAGGTTCTTCACGTTCTCGAGCAGAAATGCGGCGGGCCGTTTCTCGGCGATGATGCGCGCGACGTCGAAGAACAGGGTGCCCTGCGTGGTGCAGGCAAAGCCGTGCGGACGGCCAAGCGCGTTCTTCTTGCTCACCCCCGCGATCGAGAACGGCTGGCAGGGAAAGCCCGCGAGCAGGACGTCGTGATCGGGCACGTCGGCGGCGTCCACGGCCGTGATGTCGCCGATGAACGGATGGTCTTCGCCGTAGTTTTCCAGGTAGGTCTTGCGCGAAAACGGATTCCATTCGCTCGTGAAAACGCACTCGCCGCCGTGCGCTTCGAAACCCTTGCGGATGCCGCCGATGCCGGCGAACAGGTCGATGAAGCGAAAGCGCGCCGCACTGCCGCTCGCGTGAGCGCCGGTGTGCAGCAGCTCGCGCAGGGCGGCTTCGAGCATCGCGGGGCAGGGCGTTTCGCCCTTTTCCCAACGTCGCACGGTCTTCACGTCGCGGCCGACGTGTGTGGCGATTTGCTGTTGGGTGAAACGCTTGCGTGCCTGCTGGAGCAGGTCTCTCGGTTCGGCCGTGTGCACGGAGTCCTCGTTAGGGTATTTTTGCGGACATTATGACCGATGGTCGACCCGCGGCACCAGGAATTCCCGATGCGCGTGCACAGATGCGCGCCGCGCAGGCGAAAGCCTGCTCGTGCGTGCGTCGAATTCAGGGAAAAGTCAGGAGTGTTGCGGGGCGGCGTTCGCCTGCTTCGGGAGCGCCGCGGAGGCCGAGGCGACGTTCAGCTCGTGCAGGTCGAGGATCAGCAGCAGGCTGTCGATTTCGCACAGCTGCCCCTTGTTCACATGACCGGTGTCGAGCAGGCGGTGCAGCCGCTGGCGCCAGTAGTTCGCGGGGAGAATCGGCCCACCGAAGTCGCCGGCGAGCGACAAGGGCATCACGCGACGAATGTGCGTGATATCCTGGTCGATAAGGTTCGACATCATATAACCAGCGGGAAGGGGACGCGGGGTGTCCATGAAGGCCATTACGGCACTATTTTTTTCTTCTTTAGGGAAAATATCTCAGTACTTACCCTGAATTCGCCGGTTATCCGCGGTTCGCTTTGCCGTTTATTCGGCAGCCGGCGGCGTCGCGCCTTGCACCTGAGCCGCGCTTTCGAAGAAACGCCGCGTCGCTTCGAACGCGTTCAGCATCTGCTCGGGCCACGGTGTTTGCAGCATCACGGCCTGATGGTTTTCGAACGCCGCGCCCAACTGGCGCGCGAGTTCAGGCGAATTGAGATGGCGCAGCAGCACGCTCACGGCGATGGCGGTGGCCTGACTGGCTCCTGCCGTCTGCAGTTCGGAGGCAGTGAGGGCGGCGACTTGCTTGTTGATGTCCATGGAAAACCTGCTCGGGATAGAGGGGCGCGAATGCGAGAAAGAGAAGGGATGGGGCGCGCGAACCGGTTGCGGTCTTCGCGGCCCGACATGCTCGGTTGGGTGGTCCCCCTGGCAGGAATCGAACCTGCATCTAGCGCTTAGGAGGCACTTGTTCTATCCATTGAACTACAGGGAGCGCGGTCGAGCATGGCTCCGTTCGATCGCCATGTTTCCCAAGTGACCCGTCATGGCGCGGAGCGGCGCGCGAAGCGGTCCGGCCTTGCGGGCCCGAGCCATATCGCGGCGTAGGGCCAAGAGTATAGCAAACGTGTTCGGGCGCGAAAATGACGCCACTTAGCCCCAGCGCCGCATTTTGGGTCTCGCGTCGATCGCTCCCCGCGAGCCGCCGCAGCAGGGCAAGTCGTCGCGATCAGAACTCGACGACGGCGAATTCCGGCTTGCCCACGTCGCACAGCGGGCAGCGCCAGTCGTCGGGAATGTCGTCAAAGCGCGTGCCGGCGGCGATCCCCTCGTCGGGCAGACCTTCTTCTTCGTTGTAGATCCAGCCGCAAATCAGGCAGACCCAGCTCTTGTACTCGATTACTTCACTCACAGCGTGTCCTTCGTTCAGTCGATTCGATGCATCACCCGTCATGCGGCCCTTTATCTAATGCTGGGCGGAGCGGGCAACCCGCGATAGTACAGGAAAACGGATCGCGTGCCGCTGCGCTAAAGGGTCGCTGTATTCCGCGACCTGCGCGGCCCGACCTGCGCGGCCCGACCTGCGCGGCCCGGTACAATGCCCGCTTCAGGTCCAACGCACGCATCGCTTTCCATCCATGTCGCTTTACACCATCACAGGCGCGCAACTGGCTTTCGGCCACGTCGCGCTGCTCGATCACGCGGACTTTTCGCTCGAAGCCGGCGAGCGCGTCGGGCTGATCGGCCGCAACGGCGCGGGCAAGTCGTCGCTGCTGACCATCGTCGCCGATCTCGCGAAGCCCGACGACGGCCTCGTCACGCGCCAGCAGGATCTCTCGACCGTCTACGTGCCGCAGGAGCCCGACTTCGACGCCGACGCCACGGTGTTCGACACCGTCGCCTCGGGCCTCGCCGACGTGCGTGCGCTGCTCGACGAATACGACACCGTCGCGCACCGGCTCGCAGACACGCCCGAAGGCGCGGAACACGACGCGCTGCTCGCGCGCATGAACACGCTGCAGTCGTCGCTCGATCACGCCGACGCCTGGAGCTGGCGCACGCGTGTATCCACGACGCTCGCGCAGATCGGCCTGGAAGGCGAAGCGCGCGTGGGCGCGCTCTCGGGCGGGATGCAAAAGCGCGTGGCGCTTGCGCGCGCGCTCGTCGTGCAGCCCGACATCCTGCTGCTCGACGAACCGACCAACCACCTCGACTTCGACGGCATTCGCTGGCTCGAAGAATTGCTCGTGGCGCAGCGCTCGAGCCTCTTGTTCATCACCCACGATCGCGCGTTTCTCGACCGCGTGGCGACACGTATCGTCGAACTCGATCGCGGCAAGCTGCTTTCGTATCCGGGCAACTTCACGCAGTACCAGGAGCGCAAGGCGCAGCAGCTCGAAGTCGAGCGCGTGGAGAACGAGAAGTTCGACAAACTGCTCGCGCAGGAAGAAGTGTGGATCCGCAAGGGCGTGGAAGCACGCCGCACGCGCAGCGTGGGCCGCATCGCGCGCCTCGTGCAGATGCGCCATGAGCGCGAGGAACGCCGCAACGTGCAGGGCAACGTGAAGCTCGACGTCGCACAAGGCGAGAAGTCCGGCAAGATCGTCGCGGAACTCACGGATGTGACGAAGCGCTATGGCGGCCGCACGATCGTCGACAACTTCTCGTCGACGGTCATGCGCGGCGACAAGATCGGCTTCGTCGGTCCGAACGGTGCGGGCAAGACCACGCTGCTGAAGCTGATCCTCGGCGAACTGAAGCCCGACGTTGGCACGGTGCGCGTGGGGACGAATCTGCAGGTCGCGTACTTCGACCAGATGCGCGCGCAGCTCGACATGGAAAAGAGTCTTGCCGACACGATCAGCCCCGGCAGCGACTGGGTCGAGATCAACGGCGCGAAGAAGCACGTGATGAGCTATCTCGGCGACTTTCTGTTCGCGCCGGAGCGCGCACGGTCGCCCGTGAAGTCGCTGTCGGGCGGCGAGCGCAACCGTCTGCTGCTCGCGCGTTTGTTCGCGCGTCCCGCGAACGTGCTGGTGCTCGACGAACCGACCAACGACCTCGACATCCCGACGCTCGAACTGCTCGAAGAACTGCTGACCGACTACGACGGCACCGTGCTGCTCGTGAGCCACGACCGCGCGTTCCTCGACAACGTGGTGACTTCGGTGATCGCGTCCGAGGGCGAGGGGCGCTGGCGCGAGTACGTGGGCGGCTTCACGGACTGGCAGACGCAAAGCGCCCGTGCGCAGGAAATTGCCGAGGCGCGCGCGCCGAAGGAAGCGGCTGCCGCGGTGGCCGTGCCCAAGGACAGCGCGGCGGGACGCAATGCCCAGCGCAGCGTGAAGCTTTCGTTCAAGGAGCAGCGCGAGCTCGAGGAACTGCCCAAGCGCATCGAGGCGCTCGAGACGGAGCAGAAGACCATTGGCGCGAAGATCGAGGACGGATCGATCTTTGCGAAAGATGCGCAGGAGGGGACTCGCCTCACCGAGCGCTACGCGGCGATCGACGAGGAATTGCTTGTGGCGCTGGAGCGGTGGGAGGAGTTGGAGAGCAAGCGCAAGTGATGCGAGAGAGAGCGGCCTGATGAAGGCCGCTTTTTTTAGGGGCGCGTGAGCGGCAAGAGCTTGCGCTTCAGGTCTGGAATCCAGATTTGCACGGTGCTCCAGACAATGGCGACGTCCACGGAAAAATAACCGTGGGTCACTCGATTGCGCATTCCGTACATCGCTTCCCACGGTATCTCGGGATGCGCGGCGGCGAAGGCGGAATCTCCGCGCGTGATGTTGCGAGCCGCCTCACCGATGATGCCAAGGTTGCGCACGACGGCATCGACGGCCATTGGCGTTGCCTCGAAATCTTCTTGTGACAGCGGGGCGGTGTACGTGCCAATGCGTTCGACTGCCTCGAGAATGTGCGCCAGGTAATCGGGCGTGCGCAGATCCTCCTTTCTCATACGGGCACCGCTTCGGCGACGACGCGGGCGCGGAATGTCGCTGGCAGTGCCTTCGGCGTGAGCACATCGACCCGCACGCCGAGGAGCGCTTCGAGCCGCAACTGGATTTGCGCGATATCGATCAGCGTCGTCTCCGGTGTTGGATCGACGAGCAGGTCGAGATCGCTATCCTCGTCGTCCTCTTCGCGCGCAGACGAGCCGAACACGCGCGCATTGGACGCGTGATGGCTCGCGACGATTTCGCGGATTTCCGCGCGATGCGCGCGCAAAGCTTCGGATGGCCTCATGGCAGCTCCATGCTCCTCAACATTCCGGCGAACCTTGCAACGAACAGTCCAGCAAACCCGCCCACGAAACACCTGAACGGCTCGCATCAAACCCCATGCCGCATGCGGGCCATTCTACGCGACTCGCCCGCTGCACCGCCCCTCCGCCGAACGGCCAACCCCCATGCAAATTGCCGTGCGAGCCCAAATCAGTACAATACCTCGCGAATTCGAACAACTGAGCGAACCACCTCGCCGCCGCGAGCGCATCTGCCACCGCGGCGCGCAGCCGGTTCACCTCGTTGTTTCGTATCGGTTTTTTTGAACGCTCAACGCGTTTTCCCCGCAGATGTCCACAGGACCTGTGGACAAGCGCGCGGACAACCCCCTGTGGATCACCATGTCAACGAAGAAGTCCAACGCTGGAAACACTGGCTATAGCGAAGCGTCGATCAAGGTGCTCAAGGGCCTCGAGCCCGTCCGGCAGCGGCCGGGCATGTATACGCGCACCGAGAATCCGCTGCACATCGTCCAGGAAGTCATCGACAACGCCTCGGACGAAGCGCTCGGCGGCTACGGCAAGCTAATCACCGTCACGCTGCACGCCGACCACTCCGTCTCCGTCGAGGACGACGGCCGCGGCATTCCGTTCGGCCTGCACCCCGACGAAAAAGTCCCGGTCGTCGAGATCGTCTTCACGCGACTGCACGCGGGCGGCAAGTTCGACAAGGCCGCCGGCGGCGCCTATACCTTTTCGGGCGGCCTGCACGGCGTGGGCGTCTCGGTCACCAACGCGCTATCCACGCGTCTGGACGTGACCGTCTGGCGCGACGGCAAGGTCGCCGAAATCGGCTTCTCGGACGGCAACGTCACGCGCCCGCTCACCACGCGCAACGCCGCGCGCGACGAGAAGAAAACCGGCACGCGCGTGACCGCGTGGGCCGATCCCAAGTATTTCGATTCGCCCAATCTGCCGCTCGGCGAACTGCAGCGTCTGTTGCGCTCGAAGGCCGTGCTGCTGCCGGGCGTCGAGGTCGAACTGATCGTCGAGAAGACCGGTGAGCGCCAAAGCTGGAAGTACGAAGACGGCTTGCGCGGCTACCTGCTCGAAGGCATGGGCGGCGCCGATTTGCTGATCCCGCTCTTCGAAGGCGAGCGCTACGCCGACGCGCGCACCACCGACGACACCTTCGCCGAAGGCGAGGGCGCCGCGTGGGTCGTGGCGTGGAGCGAGGAAGGTTCGCTCACGCGCGAGTCGTACGTGAACCTGATTCCGACGCCCGCGGGCGGCACGCATGAAAGCGGCCTGCGCGATGGTCTCTTCCAGGCCGTGAAGAGTTTCGTCGAGTTGCACAATCTTCAGCCCAAAGGCGTGAAGCTCCTGCCCGAAGACGTCTTTGCGCGCGTCTCGTTCGTGCTCTCGGCCAAGGTGCTCGACCCGCAGTTCCAGGGGCAGATCAAGGAGCGCCTGAACAGCCGCGACGCCGTGAAGCTCGTGTCGTCGTTCTCGCGTCCGGCTCTGGAGCTTTGGCTCAACCAGCACGTCGAGCACGGCAAGAAACTCGCCGATCTCGTCATCAAGCAGGCGCAGGCGCGCACGCGCGCGGGCCAGAAGGTCGAGAAGCGCAAGAGCTCGGGCGTGGCCGTGCTGCCGGGCAAGCTCACCGACTGCGAATCGACCGATATCGCGCGCAACGAACTCTTCCTGGTTGAGGGCGATTCCGCTGGCGGCTCCGCGAAGATGGGGCGCGACAAGGAATACCAGGCCATCCTGCCGCTGCGCGGCAAGGTGCTCAACACGTGGGAGACCGAGCGCGACCGGCTCTTTGCGAACAACGAAGTGCACGATATTTCGGTGGCGATCGGCGTCGATCCGCACAGCCCCGACGAGACCGTCGATCTGTCGAACCTGCGCTACGGCAAGATCTGCATTCTTTCCGATGCCGACGTGGATGGCTCGCACATCCAGGTGCTGCTGCTCACGCTCTTCTTCAAGCATTTCCCGCAGCTGATCGAGCGCGGCCACGTGTGCGTGGCGCGCCCGCCGCTGTTCCGCGTGGATGCGCCAGCGCGTGGCAAGAAGCCTGCGCAGAAGCTCTATGCGCTCGACGAAGGCGAACTCGAAGCAATTCTCGACAAGCTGCGCAAGGACGGCGTGCGCGACACGCAATGGACCATCAGCCGCTTCAAGGGCCTTGGCGAAATGAGCGCCGAGCAGCTCTGGGACACGACGATGAATCCCGACACGCGGCGCCTCTCGCCCATCGCGCTCGGCGACCTCGACTACGAGGCTACCGTTGCGCGCATGACGATGCTGATGGGCAAGGGCGAAGCCGCCTCGCGCCGCTCGTGGCTCGAAGAGAAGGGCAACGAAGTCGAAGCGGACATCTAAGCGGATAACTGAGCAGATAACCAGGCACACGTCTGAACGCGTACACGATTACGGATTGATTGAAACATGGACGATCTCTTTGCTGAAGTGACGGACGCCCCGAACGGCGACACGCTCACGCTCGGCCACTACGCGGAACGCGCCTATCTCGACTACGCGGTGAGCGTGGTGAAGGGCCGCGCGCTGCCCGACGTCTGCGACGGCCAGAAGCCGGTGCAGCGGCGCATTCTCTTCGCGATGAACGAAATGGGGCTCGGCGACAACGCCAAGCCCGTGAAGTCGGCGCGCGTGGTGGGCGACGTGCTCGGTAAGTACCATCCGCACGGCGACCAGTCGGCCTACGACGCGCTCGTGCGTCTGGCGCAGGACTTCTCGATGCGCTATCCGCTCATCGACGGCCAGGGCAATTTCGGCTCGCGCGACGGCGACGGCGCGGCGGCCATGCGCTACACCGAAGCGCGCTTGACGCCCATCGCCAAGCTGCTGCTCGACGAAATCGACATGGGCACCGTCGATTTCATGCCGAACTACGACGGCTCGTTCCAGGAGCCGAAGACGCTGCCCGCGCGCCTGCCCATGCTGCTGCTCAACGGCGCGTCGGGTATCGCGGTGGGCCTCGCGACCGAAATTCCCTCGCATAATCTGCGCGAAGTCGCGTCGGCAGCCGTCGCGATGATCCGGAATCCGAAGCTCTCGCATGCGGAGATCATGGAGAAGCTGCCGGGGCCCGATTTCCCGGGCGGCGGCCAGATCATTTCGAGCGACGCCGAAATCGCGGCGGCCTATGAGTCGGGGCGCGGCAGCCTCAAGGTGCGCGCGCGCTGGAAGATCGAGGAACTTGCGCGCGGCCAGTGGCAACTGGTCGTGACCGAGCTGCCGCCGAACACCTCGGGCCAGAAGGTGCTCGAAGAGATCGAGGAGCTGACGAACCCGAAGCTCAAGCTCGGCAAGAAGACGCTCACGCCCGAGCAGTTGCAGAGCAAGCAGACCATGCTCGCGCTGCTCGACGCCGTGCGCGACGAGTCGGGCAAGGACGCGCCCGTGCGCCTCGTGTTCGAGCCGAAGACGAGCAAGATCGACCAGTCGGAGTTCGTCAATTCGCTGCTCGCGAACACGAGCCTCGAATCGAACGCGTCGCTGAACCTCGTCATGATCGGCGCCGATGGCCGTCCGCGTCAGAAGGGCATCAGCGAGATTCTGGGCGAGTGGATCGGTTTCCGCTTCGCGACGGTCACGCGCCGCACGCAACACCGCCTGACCAAGGTCGACGACCGCATCCATATCCTCGAAGGTCGGATGATCGTCTTCCTCAATATCGACGAAGTCATCCGCATCATCCGCGAGTCGGACGAGCCCAAGAGCGCGCTGATGAGCGCGTTCGGGCTGTCCGAGCGCCAGGCCGAGGACATTCTTGAAATCCGTCTGCGCCAGTTGGCGCGGCTCGAGAAGATCAAGATCGAGAAGGAACTCGCGGAACTGCGCGAAGAGAAGGCGAAGCTCGAAGAGCTGCTCGCGAACGACGCGTCGATGAAGCGGCTCATCGTGAAGGAAATCGAAAGCGATGCGAAGCAGTACGGCGACGATCGCCGCACGCTGATCCAGCAGGAAAAGCGCGCGAGCTTCGAAGCGCGCGTGGTGGACGAGCCGGTCACGGTCGTCGTCTCGCAGAAGGGCTGGGTGCGTGCGCTCAAGGGCCACGGGCTCGATACGCAAGGCTTCACGTTCAAGGCCGGCGACGGTCTGTATGCGGCGTTCCAGTGCCGCACGCCCGACACGCTCATCGCGTGGGGCAGCAATGGCCGCGTGTATTCGGTGTCGATTGCGAACCTGCCGGGCGGGCGTGGCGACGGCGTGCCGGTCACGTCGCTCATCGAACTCGAGGCGGGCACGCATCTGCTGCATTACTTCGCGGCGAACGCGGAGCAGCCATTGCTGCTGGCGTCGAGCAACGGCTTCGGCTTCATCGCGAAGATCGGCGACATGGTGAGCCGCGTGAAGGCGGGCAAGGCGTTCATGACGATCGACGAGGGCTGCGTGCCGCTCGCGCCGATGCCGATGCTGCCCGGCGCGCTGCAGGTGGCGTGTCTTTCGTCGGGCGGCCGTTTGCTGGTGTTCGGCCTCGACGAGATGAAGACGCTTTCTGGCGGCGGCCGCGGCGTCACGCTCATGCAACTCGACGACAACGAGAAGCTCGTGCAGGCGCTCGCGATCAACGCGGCGGGCGTCGTGCTCGTGGGCACGGGCCGTGGCGGCAAGGCGGGCGAGGACCTGATGGTGGGGGCCGTGCTGGCTCCGCAGATCGGCAAGCGCGCACGCAAGGGCCGCGCGCCGGACTCGAAGCTCAAGGTCGTGACGGGCATGCGTCCGGTGTTGCCGCAGTAAAAGTACTGCAGTAAGCGTACATATCCGGCGCGAATCGCTGCGCGGCATGGAATAATGCCGCGCACAACGGCTCGCGCCGCATAATTACACGTTACGAGGAAATACAAGCATGGGCCACGCGATCGCAGTCGCGCTCTTTCTGCATCTGCTGGGCGTCGCCGTCTGGGTGGGCGGCATGATCTTCGCGCACTTCTGTCTGCGCCCGGCGCTCGAGGACCTCTCGCCGCAACTGCGCCTGCCGCTCATCGAATCGGTGTTCGGCCGCTTCTTCAACTGGGTGGGCGTCTCGGTCATCGTGATCCTGCTTTCCGGCGGCTTCCTGCTCATGCAACTCGGCGGCGAGCACGCCACCTGGCAACTGCATGCCATGGCAGGCCTCGGCGTGCTGATGATGCTGATCTTCGGCCACATCCGCTTCGCCGTGTTTCCGCGCATTCGCCGCGCCGTGCAGGCGCAGAAGTGGCCCGACGGTGCGCGCGCCGTGGGCACCGTGCGCCGGCTCGTTGTCATCAATCTCGTGCTAGGCATCGTGACGATCGGCGTTGCCGTGCTCGCGCGCGGGTTCTGATCCGCGCTTCATTTCCGCGTCTCTCCCCGTTTCTCCCGCAACGTTCGCGGCCCGCGCCTGAGGGTCTACAGGCGCTCCGCGAGCGCGTGGCGCTGCATGCAGCGCTCCATCGCGTCGAAGAACGCTTCTTCGGCCGCATTGCGCTTGCGCTCGCGATGCCACAGCAAGTGGATGTCGACGTCCACGAGCCCTTCCTCCGGCGGCAGCCGCCACAGGCGCTGCCGCGCCAGATCGTCCCGCACCGTATGCTCGGGCAGGCAGCCAATGCCATAGCCCGCGAAGATCAGCCGCCGCACTTCATCGAGACTCGGTGACGACGCCACGATGCGCCCCGTGAAGCCGCGCTGATCGCGAAACACCGTGAGCGGCGAGAGGCTGTCGCCGATCTGGTCGCTCGTGAAGGAGACAAAGTTCTCCGCGAGCAGATCGTCCATCGTCAGTTGCGAAAGCCCGAAGAGCCGGTGATGCCGGCCGCAGAACATCGCATAGCGCTGGCGCAGGAAGCAGCGCATGTCGAGCTTGTCGATGGGCGTGCGGCACAGGCTCAAGCCCGCGGTCGCGGTTTTCTGCAGCAGCGACGAGATGATGTCCGACGAGCGCATGACCTCGATCTGCAGGTCGACGCGCGGGTAGGCCGTGTGGAATTCGGCGAGAAATTCGTCGTACACGCGCGACTCGATGCGGCTCACCGTGAGCAGGCGGATCGAGCCGGTGATGTCGGCGGTGCGCTCGTCGAGCCCGGTTTCGAGCTGGGAAATCGTGCCGTAGATGTCGCTCGCAATGCGATAGACCTCTTCGCCCGCTTCGGTCGGCACGAACTGCGCGCCGCGCCGCTCGATGAGCTTGCGCCCGAGCGCGTCTTCGAGGCGCTTGAGCGCCTGGCTCACGGCCGGCTGGGTGACGTACAGGCGCGCGGCCGCGCGGCTCAGGCTGCGCTCCTGCATGATCGCGAGATAGGTGCGCAGCAGGTTCCAGTCGAGACGGTCGTTGAGAAAGCGGGTGGTGTCGGCGCGCATGGGCGATCTCCCGGCGCGGGGCTGCGCCACTGGTATTAGCTAAATTTATGCGCTGAATAATAACGCGAAATTTGACTAATGATTTGTGGCTGGCGATAAAGCGTGCATGCAACACGAATTCATCTCAAACGCGCCTGAAGGAGACCGACGCATGCCTAACCCACAACCCGGCACCCGCCAGCCGGTGCGCGCCGCCGCCGCGGCGTTCATCGGCACGATGATCGAGTGGTACGACTTCTACATCTACGCCACGGCCGCCGCGCTCGTGTTCGGCGAGCTGTATTTCCCTTCCGAAGACCGCTTCGTGAGCACGATGGCGTCGTTCGCGACTTTCGCCGTCGGCTTTTTCGCGCGCCCGCTGGGCGGCCTGATCTTCGGCCACCTCGGCGACCGCATTGGCCGCAAGAAGGCGCTCATGACTACGCTCATGATGATGGGCGTCGCCACCGTGTGTGTCGGCCTGCTGCCTTCGTACGCGAGCGTCGGCATGCTCGCGCCCGTGCTGCTCGTGCTGCTGCGCGTGGTGCAGGGCATCGCCGTGGGCGGCGAGTGGGGCGGCGCCGTGCTGATGGCGGGCGAGCACGCGCCCGAAGGCCGCCGCACGTTCTTCGCTTCGTTTGCGCAGCTGGGTTCGCCCGCGGGGCTCATTCTCTCGCTGCTGGCGTTCCGCTCGGTCACCTCGCTCGAGAAGGCCGACTTTCTTTCGTGGGGCTGGCGTCTGCCGTTTCTCGTTTCGGCGGTGCTGCTCGTGGTCGGCATCTTGATCCGACTCGGCGTGAACGAGTCGCCCGAGTTCGAGAAGCTCAAGGATCAGCGCCGCACGCTCAAGCTGCCCGTGGCCGAAGTGTTCCGCTCGGCGTGGGGCCTCGTGCTGCTGTGCATCGGCGCGAATACCATCGGCATTGCGGGCGTGTACTTCACCAACACGTTCATGATCGCGTACACCACCCAGTACGTCGGCATCACGCGCTCGGTCATTCTCGATTGCCTGTTCGCGGTCGCGATTATCCAGTTCCTCGTGCAGCCGCTCGCCGCCTGGCTCGCGGAACGCATGGGCGGGGCGCGTTTCCTCAAGTGCGCCGCTATCGCCGCGATGTTCTCGCCATATCCGATGTTCGTGCTCGTGCAAAGCGGCAAGGTCGTGCCGATGGTGATCGGCATCGCGATCGCCGTGGTCTGCATGGCGAGCTTCTATTCGGTGATCGCGGGCTTCGTTTCGGGTGTGTTCGCAACGCGCGTGCGCTACTCCGCGATCTCGCTCTCTTACCAGGTGTGCGGCGCGATCGCGGGCGGCCTCACGCCGCTCGTCGGCACGTGGCTCGCGCATCGCTATGTGGGGCAGTGGTGGCCGCTCGCCGTGTTCTATACGTGCCTCGCGGGCGTCTCGCTGCTGTGCATCGTCGCGCTCGACGCGCGCCGCCACGCCCATGCGCATGACGAAGCGGCAGCCGAAGCGCTGAGCGCGCACTGATGCTGTGCAGGTGTACTGATTAGTTCGACTGAAATGGATGGACCGATGAAAGACCTTTTGCAGATCGACGGCCCGCGCCTGTGGGCGAGCCTCATGGAGATGGCGCGCATTGGCGCGACGGCGGGCGGCGGCGTGCGCCGTCTCGCGCTCACGGAAGAAGACCGGCGCGGACGCGACCTGTTCGCGCGCTGGTGCCGCGAGGCGGGCATGACGGTGTGGACCGACGCAGTGGGGAACCTGTTCGCGCGCCGCGAGGGCGATGACGCCCAGGCCGCGCCCGTGCTGATGGGCAGCCACCTCGACACGCAGCCCGAAGGTGGCCGCTTCGACGGGGTGTACGGCGTGCTCGCCGCGCTCGAAGTCGTGCGCGCGCTCAACGACGCGGGTGCGCGCACCGTGAAGCCCATCGAGATTTGCTCGTGGACCAACGAGGAGGGCGCGCGCTTCACGCCGGCGATGCTGGGCTCGGCCGTGTTCGCGGGCGCGATGACGCTGGCGGACGCCTTGGCGCGCACGGACGCCGATGGCGTGACGCTCGGCGCCGCGCTCGACGCATGCGGCGCGCGCGGCACGCGCGCCGTGCAAGGCGTGGCCGTCGACGCCTACTTCGAAGCGCATATCGAGCAGGGCCCGATTCTGGAGGCGAACGGCACGACCATCGGCATCGTGACAGGTGGCCAGGCGATCCGCTGGTTCGACGTGAGTGTGACGGGCGTGGCTGCGCATGCGGGCACGACGCCGATGCACTATCGCAAGGATGCGTGGTTTGGCGCGGCGCAAATGTCGCTCGACATCGAGCGCGTGATGGCGCGCTACGCGCCGCGCGGTCTCGTGACGATCGGCCAGGCGCAGATCGCGAATTCGTCGCGCAACACGATCGCGGCGAATCTGACCTTTACGGTCGATCTGCGCCATCCCGACGATGCGCAACTCGACGCGATGGAGCGCGACTTACGCGCGCTATGCGAGGAGGTGGCCGCGGCGCGTGGCCTCGGCGTGCAGATCGCGCATTGCTGGACGAGCCCGGCCACGCCCTTCGACGCGCAGTGCGTCGCGCTGGTGGCCGATGCAACGCAGCGCTTTGGCTATCCGCACGAGCGTATCGTGAGCGGTGCGGGCCACGACGCGATCCACCTCGCGCGTTACTGCCCAACCGCGATGGTGTTCATCCCCTGCGTAGGCGGCTTGTCGCACAACGAAGCCGAAGACGCCCTGCCGGAAGACGTCACGGCTGGCGCGAACGTGCTGCTCAACGCCGTTGCGGCGCGTGCGGGCGTGCGCGTCGCTGTCGCCGCCACCGCGTGAAACAAATAGAAGGAGAACTGAACATGAAAACCTGGTTCCACCCCGATCAGCTGCTGCACGGTCCGCGCGCCTATTTTTCGCGCGGCCAGCTGCGTGAGCCGCAGGAAGTGCCGCAGCGCGCCGAGCATCTCGTTGCCGCGGCGCGCTCGCTCGGCTTCGACGTAGCGGCGCCCGCCGACTTCGGCACGGCGCCCATCGCCGCCGTGCACGACATGAACTATCTGCGCTTTCTCGAAGAAGCGCACACCGAATGGAAGCGCGTGCCCGAAGACTGGGGCGAAGAAGTGATGTCGAACATCTACGTGCGCGAGCCGAATCCGCTGCGCGGCGTACTCGCGCAGGCGGCGCGCTATCTCGCGGACGGTAGTTGCCCCGTGGGGGCGAACACGTGGCGCGCGGCCTACTGGTCGGCGCAAAGCGCGTTGGCGGCAGCGGCGTGCGTGAACGAAGGCGCGCGCGAGTCGTATGCGTTGTCGCGTCCGCCCGGCCATCATGCCCGCGCGGACGCGGCGGGTGGCTTCTGCTATCTGAACAATGCGGCTATCGCTGCGCAGTCGCTGCGCAGCCGCTTCAAGCGCGTGGCGATCCTCGACACCGACATGCACCACGGCCAGGGCGTGCAGGAAATCTTCTATGGCCGCAGCGACGTGCTCTACATCTCGATCCATGGCGACCCGACCAACTTCTATCCGGTGGTCGCGGGCTACGAGGACGAGCGCGGCCATGGCGCGGGCGAGGGCTACAACGTCAATCTGCCGATGCCGCACGGCGCATCCGAGGCGGTGTTCTTCGAGCGCGTGGAGTCGGCGCTGCGCGTGCTCAAGCGCTTCGAGCCGGACGCGCTCGTGCTTGCGCTCGGCTTCGACATCTACAAGGACGATCCGCAGTCGAAGGTTGCCGTGAGCACCGAAGGCTTCGGGCGGCTCGGCACGGCGATCGGCGCGCTTAACCTGCCTTCGGTCATCGTGCAGGAGGGCGGCTATCACCTCGAAAGCCTCGAAGACAACGCGCGCGCGTTCTTCGGTGGCTTGATGGGCGCGCGCTGATCAGCGTGTGAACGCGCGTTTCAGGCCCAAAGCAGCCACGCCCCGCACGCGAGCCCGACCGTCGCGTAGACCGCGTAAGCGGGGAGCTTGAGCTTGCCAAAGCACATCGCCGAGAACACGGCCGTCAGCAGATACGATGGATGCGGCGGCACGTGCCGCGCGATATGCCAGACGGCGATGGCGAGAAACGCGGTCGTCGCGGCGCGCAGCACGCGCATGGCGTGCTCGAAGCGCGGGTTCGCCTTCATGCGATGCAGGTGCCGCCGCGCGAGCACGACGAGGCAGCCCGAAGGCACGAAGAGCGCGAGCGTGGCGACGAGCGCGCCGACCCAGCCATCCACGAGATAGCCGAAGAAGGGCACCACGTTCAAGAGCGGCCCCGGCGAAAGCGGCGAGAGCGTGAACGCCAGCGTGAAGTCGTCGTTGGTGATGCCCACCGCCGGCGTGACGAACAGCGTTTTCAATACGGGCAGCGCGGAAAAGCCGCCCCCGAACAACGTCATGCCCGCGCCCGCGAGACGCGGCCAGAGCAGCGCTGCGTCGAGTGGGTGTGGCAGCGGCAGCGCGAACACGACGATCAGCGCCGCAAGCGCGGCGAGTAACTGCACGTCGCGCCGCGTCACGCGCAATTCGAGCCGCTGCGAAGGCACGGGGCTCGCGAGCCAGCCCGCGGCAAACGCGACAAGCAGAATCGCCACGTAGGCCGCGGCGCTTGCGGCGAGCGCGAGCGTCGCACAAGCCGCGAGCGCCACGCCCCATTCGAGCGGGCCGCGTACGAGCGCGCGGGTTTGACGGTACCAGGTTACTCCAATCAGCATGGCGAGCACGACGCTGAAATGGTCGAGCAGCGTGCGTGAGGCAATCGAGTGCACGAGCGGCGTGCGATAGAAGACGGCGAACGCCGTCATCAGCGCGAAGAACGGCAGCACGCTTGCCACGCCCGCGATCCACGCACCCGCGCGCCCGCGCAGCGCATGGCCGAGTTGCACCGCGACGTTGCAGCCCACCGGCCCCGGCACCATCCAGGCGAGCGCCACCAGATCCGAGAACGCGGTTGGCGTGAGCCGCGCTTCGCGCTCCACGTAGTGCTGCTCCAGTTGCGCCATCAGCGCGAGGCCGCCCCACGAGACCGCGGAAACGGTCAGCACAACGCGAAAGAGCGTCAGGAGCGGTTCATCGTTGTCGCGGAATGTGCCTGTACCAGGGGCCGCGATCGCTTCGTCGGTGCGAGTTTGCATGGCTGCATCATGCGTGCGAGGGGGCGTGGGCGTCTGTGCGCGAAAGCACGCGGCTCGCGGAAGTCACCAGAAAGTGCGCAGAAAATGGGCCCAACCTGCGCAATGACACACGTCAGCGCGATTGCGGTGCGTCGCTCAGGCGCTCGTTGCGGTGATCTTCGCGAGCGGCTTGTGCGCCAGGCTGCGTTGCGCTGCACACGCCGAAGCGCTCGATCAGCGCGGCCACGCCTTCGACCGGCACGGGGCGCGAGAACAGGAAGCCCTGCGCCTCGATCGGCCCGAGCGCGGAGAGCCATGCGATCTGCTCTTCGGTTTCGGTGCCCTCTACGACCACCGTGAGCCCGAGCGAGCGCGCAAGGTTGACGATCGCGGAGACCATCACGCACACGCTGCGGTCCGCGGGAATGGCTTGCACGAACGAGCGGTCGACCTTGAGCGTGTCGACGGCGAAGCGGTTCAGGTAGGAGAGCGACGAATAACCGGTGCCGAAGTCGTCGAGCGCGACGCGCACGCCAAGACGCTTCAACGCGAAGATCTTCTCCGACACCAGCTCCGGGTACTCCATCATCGCGGTTTCGGTGATCTCGAGTTCGAGCCGGTGCGCGGCGATGCCGGTTTCTTCGATGGCGTGCGCCACGGTCTCGTAGAGGTCGCCTCGCCAGAATTGCACCGCCGAAATGTTGATGGCGAGCGTGAGCGACTCATAGCCTTGCTGCTGCCACTGAGCGAGCTGGGCGCAGGCGGTGCGGATCACGAAATCGCCCACAGGCACGATGAGGCCCGTGGATTCGGCCACCGGAATGAATTCGCCCGCGGGAATGAGCCCGTATTGCGGATGGTTCCAGCGCACGAGCGCCTCGAAGCCCGTGATGCAGCGCCGGCGCAAATCGATCTTCGGCTGGTAGGCGAGAAAGAGCTGGTCCTCGGCGAGCGCAACGCGCAACTGCTGCTCCCACTTCATCAGGTGGTCGGCGCGGTGTGCGAGCTGCGGCGAGTAGAAGCGGAAACAGTTGCGTCCGGCCTCCTTCGCGGCGTACATCGCAAGGTCGGCCTTCTTGAGCAGATCGATTTCGCTCTCGTGCGCGACGGCGAAGAGCGCGATGCCGGTGCTCGCATGCAGCACGAACGCACTGCCGCGCACGTCGAACGGATGAGTGAACGCGGCATTGGTCGCTTCGGCGAGCGCGATGGCGCGCTTTTCGATGTCGTCGCCCTTCACGATCACCACGAACTCGTCGCCGCCGATGCGCGCGAGCGTGCCCGCGCCGCCCACGGCGTCGGCAAGGCGCGCGGCGCTCATCTGCAGCACGATGTCGCCGGCGTTGTGGCCGAGCGTGTCGTTGACGGTCTTGAAGTTGTCGAGGTCGATGAAGAGAATGGCGAGACGCCCGAGGTTGCCTGGCTGCGAGACTTCGTGACGCAGACGTTGCAGCGTGGCGTAGCGGTTGGGCAGGCCCGTGAGCAGGTCGTACTGCACGAGTTGCGACATTTCGCGCTCGCGCCCGAGCAGCTTGCCGATCAACCCCGTGGCCACGGCGAAGAACGACAGCATGGCGAGCGAGATGAACGTCGCCATCATCAGGTAGACGTCGCGCGTGTGGTTGTAGTCGGCGAACTCCTCGGCTTGCGAGAGACCGACCAGCACGGCGAGCGGATAACCGTCGATATGGCGGTACGAGACAATGCGCGTGACGTGATCGATCGGGTCGACATAGGTGCCCGATACGTGCTCCGAGATCGGATACACGCCGCTCGCCGAGAACGTGCCGTTCGCACGTTCGGCGCTGCCGGTGCGGCGCGCGAGCACGGCGCCGCTGTCCGAGATCACGGCGATCACGCCGTCACGGCCGATCGCCGCGTTGTTGTAGAAGTCGCTCGTGAAATAGCTCGGGTCTTCCGACACGACCACGACGCCCGCGAACGAGCCGTCCGGGTGATTGAGGCGGCGCGTCATCTGCAGGGTCCAGTGGCCGGACACGCGGCCGAGCACCGGCTTGCTGATAAAGAGCTGATCGTCGTTCTCGTGCTCGTGCACCCTGAAGTGCTCGCGGTCCGAGAGATCGATGGGCTTGGGGTTCGGGTCGGCCGTATTGGCAACGAGCTTGCCGTGCTCGTCGATGATCGACACCTGCACGAGCGAGTCGCTCTGCACCACGCCCTTCTCGACCGTGCTCGCGAGATCGAAGCGGCCCGGCGACTTCTCGAACTCGTACTTCACGAAGCGCGTGATCTGGTCGACCTGGTGGATCGCCTTGACGGTGTGCTGTTCGAGCGCCGCCGAGAGGATCGCCGCCGAGGCCGTGGCCTCGCGCAGGGTCGCTTCCTTCTCGACCGAGAGGCGCGTGAAGATCACCGCCCAAAGCAGCAAGAGCACCAGCACGCCGAGCAGCGGAATGGCAAGCAACGCGCGCGGGCGCGTGTATGCCGGGCCAGGCGCGTTGCGCAGGCTCGAATCGCGCGAGAACGGACCCCGCGTGGCGCTCATCTCGGCCGCCGTAGGCGCGTGAGTTCGCACCGCGGATGCGGTGGGCAGAACGGCAACGATGCGCTCAGTTGAGTCGGCGGCATGAATAACGGGTGGCTGGGGAATACGCGCATTGCGCGCGAGCAATGAACGCCGGACGCGTCATGCGTCCGATGTTTCGATATTAATGGTTGGGGAATGATTAAGGAAGCTGTGGTCCCCCGGGTATACGCGAGGGTTACCTCAACACGCGCGCGATGCCCATGTGCGGTGCATAGATGCGCAGCGGCGCATGGTGGGCCATGCACCATGCATGAGAAGGGCGCTGCTGGCGCTTAGCCGAGCTGGCAGGTTCCGTCGACGACGGTTAATGAATGACCGCCAATCCAGATCTTGTTCGCCGCATCGTCATATTCGACGTGCACGCGCCCGTCGCGCCCGAGCGCCGTGCCCTGGCGCACCGTATAGCGGGCGCCCGGACGCCGGTTCTGCTGTTCGAGCAGCATGGCGATGGCGGCGTTCGCGCTGCCGGTCACGGGGTCTTCGCCCTTGCCGAGGCCCGTCATCAGGCAGCGCACTTCGAAGGTGGCGGGGCCGCCGGCCTCATGCGGGCCATAGGCAGCCACGCCGTGCGCGCCCACGCTCGCGGCCACGGCTTCGATCGCCGCGTAGTCCACGTCGAGCGCGAGCACCGCCTGCGCCGATGCGAGGCGCACGACGAGCCACGGCGCGCCGTTATCGACGCCGCAAGGCGTCGCCGTGAAGTCGATGGCTTGCGAGCGGAGCGCAGTGCGCAGTGCATCAAACTGCGCGGCGGCGAGCGGCGTGATCCGCGCGGGCGGCGCGGCGAAAGCCCATGCGCCGTTCTCGCCTGCTGCCAGGTCGATGAGACCGGCGCCGCATTCCTGCACGAGGCGGCCCGGCGTTTTCGGCGTGCGGCCGCTTTCGAGGAACGCGTGCGCAGTGCCGAGCGTCGGGTGGCCCGCGAAGGGCAGCTCGCCCTTGGTCGTGAAGATGCGCACGCGATAGTCGGCGCGCACGTCGGTCGGGGCGAGCAGGAAGCTGGTTTCCGAGAGATTCGTCCAGCGCGCGATGGCCTGCATTGCGTCGCCGCTCAAGCCATCGGCGTCGAACACCACGGCGAGCGGGTTGCCTTTGAAGGGTACCGACGTGAAGACGTCGACCTGTTTGAAGCGGACGCTGTGCAGGGTCATGGCGGGACGATCGTAGAGGGGGAGGGGTGGCGCGAGAAGATGCGCCCGATTGCGCGAACGCGCAACAGAAGACTGCGTGAAAGTGCGCGGACCTTGATGCAGGCCCGCGCACGTTACCAAAGCTTGCTTACTCGACTTCGGCGATCAGCTCGATCTCGACGCACGCGCCAAGCGGAATCTGCGCGACGCCGAACGCCGAGCGTGCATGCTTGCCCTTCTCGCCGAATACGTCGGCGATCAGCTCCGAAGCGCCGTTCGTGACGATGTGCTGCTCGGTGAACGTGAGCGTCGAGTTCACGAGGCTCATGAGCTTGACCACGCGCTTGACCTTGTTGAGGTCGCCCGTGTGGGCATGCAGCGTGGCGATCAGGTCGATCGCGATCGAGCGTGCGGCAGCCTTGCCTTCTTCGGTCGTGAGCGACTCGCCGAGTTTGCCGGCCCACACCTTGCCGTCCTTCTTCGCGATGTGACCCGACAGGTACACCGTGTTGCCGCTCTGGGCGCTCATCACGTAAGCCGCGGCGGGTGCGCCTGCCTGGGGCAGGGTGATGCCGAGCTGTTCGAGACGGTCGTAGATGTTGATGTCAGCCATGATCAGGATTCCTCGTTCGGGTATTGAGTCGGAAAAAACCTGCCGTGCCTATCAGGCGTGCGAGGCGTGCGCGCGGATCAGGGCCGCGAGCTTCGCGACGCCTTCTTCGATCTTCGCGGGCGGCACCGTGACGAACGACAGGCGCAGCTTGTTGTGTTGCGGCTCGTCGGCGAAGAACGGCGCGCCGGGCACGAAGGCCACGTTCTGCGCGACGGCTTCGGCGAGGAGCTTCATGCTGTCGATGTTCGAGGGCAGCGTCACCCAGATGAACATGCCGCCTTCGGGGCGGTTCCAGCTCACGCCTTCGGGCATGTTGCGCTTGAGCGAGTCGAGCATCGCCTCGCACTGGTTGCGATAGAGCGCGCGCACCTTCGGGATGTGCGTGTCGAGGAAGCCGTCCTTCACCACCTCGTAGACGATGCGCTGCGTGAAGGTCGGCGTGTGGAGGTCGGTGGCCTGCTTGGCCTGCACGAGCTTGAAGTGCAGATCTTCGGGCGCAATGATGTAGCCGAGGCGCAGGCCAGGCGCCAGGATCTTCGAGAACGAGCCGAGATGCACGACATGCTCGGGCGCGAGCGAGTGGACCGTGGGCAGCGGCTCGCCCGCATAAAGCAGCGCGCCGTAGGGGTCGTCTTCGATCACGGGGAAGGGCGCGCGCTTCGCGAACTCCGCGAGCGCCTGGCGGCGCTCGAGCGGCAGGCGGCGGCCCGTGGGGTTCTGGAAGTTCGGAATCGCGTAGAGCAGGCGCGCGCCGGCCGTCAGTTCGGGCGTGAGGCCTTCGGGCACGAGGCCCTTTTCGTCGGTCGGGACCTGGACGTACTTCGGCTCGTAGAGCGAGAACGACTGCAGCGCGCCGAGGTAGGTGGGCGTTTCCACGAGCACGGGGCTATCGGTCGAAATCAGCACCTTGCCGAGCAGGTCGAGCGCCTGCTGCGAGCCCGTGGTGATCAGCACCTGCGAGGGGCGCACCTTCACGCCGCCCACCGAGTGGCGTGCGGCGATCCATTCACGCAGCGGCATATAGCCTTCGGTCGCGCTGTACTGGAGCGCGGCTGCGGGGTCGTCGCGCAGGATGCGGTCGGCGGCGGCGCGCATTTCCTCGGCCGGGAAGCTGGCCGGCGCGGGCAGGCCGCCTGCGAACGAAATGACTTCGGGACGCTCGGTGACCTTCAGGATTTCGCGAATCGCCGAGCTGGTCAGCTTGATTGCACGCTCGGACAGTTGCCACGCGGGCGCGGCCTTGAGATCGCTCTGGTCCATGGGGTCTCCTTGTTGGGGTGGGGCGAGTGACTGAATTCACTGGCGGCATGGGGCGCGATCACGCGCCGCCGGATGCCGCCGAAAACCTTCGATTATGACGCGAAACCGGCTCATGCGCGCGCGGGCGCCGGGGCCGTGCGGATCGCCGCACGCCGGCCCAGCACCACGGTGGCGATCACGGCGGCCGCGTAGAGCCAGGCCGAGGGCGCAACCTGCTCGCCGAAAAAGAGCGCCGAGAACGCCATCGTGAAGAAAATCTGCAGCAGCTGCACCTGGCCCACGCGCGCCGTGCCGCCCATGGCGAGCCCCGCGTACCACGCGAAAAAGCCGATGAACTGCGAGAACACCGTGACGTAGCCGAAAGCGAGCCAGGTTTTCATCGCAACGGGGCCGGGATGCGCCACATGCTGCGCCCAGGCGAGCCAGCCGACCGGCAGCGCGAGGAATGGCGCCGAGACCACGAGCGCCCAGCAGATTACCTGCCAGCCGCCGAGCTGGCGTGCGAGGCGCGCGCCTTCGGCGTAGCCGAGCGCGCCGATGCCCACGGCGATGAGCATCCACGCATCGCCCGCGTGCAGTGCGCCGCCGCCGGCCTGGAGCGCGAACGCGACCACGAGCGCGCTGCCGATCAGCGCGCTGACCCAGAACGCCTTCGAGGGCCGTTCGTGCGAGAGCCACGCGGCGTAGATCGCCACGGCGAGCGGTTGGAGCCCATTGACGATGGCTCCATGCGAGGCCGGCACGGTCTTCATCGCAATGGCGGAAAACACCGGAAACGCGACGATTACGCCAAGCGACACCACGCCAAGGCTCTTGACCTGCGGCCAGGTGGGCCGTTTCTCGCGGCGGATGGCGAGCAGCAGCGCGGCCGGCACGGCGGCGGCGAGCGCGCGGCCCAGGCCGTTCAGGAGCGGATTGAATTCGGCGACGACGATGCGCGTCATCGGCAGGGTCAGGCTGAAGATCATGACGCCGATGAGGCCGAGCAGCATGCCTTGGGTTTCGCGTGCTTTCATGCGGGACTTTGCGCTCGACGGATCAACGTGCCGGCGCGCCGAGCGTGCGCGGACCGGACGGGGTTTCGAACTGCGCGACGAGCGCGGGCGAGAGGGCTTCCTCCACGGCGATCAAGTGCGTCGCGCCGAGCCACTGAAGCTGCTCGCGCACCGCTTGCGCTTGAGGGTGAAAGCCGGAGAGCGACGTGAGCGCGATGCCGGTGTCGGCCAGCACCTGCGACGGGTGATGGGCCGTATCCCACTGGATCAGCGAGGGCAGAATGCCGTCGCCCGCGCCTTGCCAGGCCGGGAACGCGCCGTCCCGCGGCACCGTGAGCTGCCACGAAAAATCGCCGCGCGTCATCGGCACGAGTTCGGGAATGCGCTGCGGATACTGTTCGCGCCAGCGCGCCAGGTTTTTCGGCGGATCGACGCGGGCGACCCAATGCGACAGATACGGCCCCTGTTCAAGGCGTGCCTGCACGGTGGGATCGTCGAGCGCGAACAGGCGTGCGCGGGCGTTCGCGTCGTTTTTCGCGGCGGGATCGATCGCGATGACTTCCAGGTAGACGCCGCCCCACAGCCCGAGCAGACGGTTGTGCGTGCGCATGAGCGGGTGCGCGCCGCCGCCCGCGGGCGCGACGCCGAGCGCGTCGCTCACGTACTGCACGCCTTCTTCCAGCGTGCGCGCGGCAACGACGAGGTGATCGAGGCGAAGCGGCGAGGCGTTCATGTCAGGACGGGGCGCGGAGTGATCTCGGGGCCGGAGCGAAGAGGGCGGAAGCGCGCGCCGCAACAGTGTGCCGACGCCTCCACCGAATCCTTACCGGTACGCATGCGATCAAATGTACCGGTATGGCTGCGGACAGTAACGGTACAATCGGCCCGATAGTGCTCTGTACAGTTCGAGTTCCGGGAGTCCTCATGTCCTCCGTCCCGCTAGACCAGATTCCCGCCCCGCACGACGCGGCCACGCTCACGCTCGTCGACCAGCTCGTGCAGTGGGGCCGCCGCCGCATCGAGGAGCGCGTGTTCCGCCCCGGCATGCGCATGCCGTCCATCCGCAAGCTCGCGCTCGACAAGGGCGTGTCGCGCTTCACGGTGGTCGAGGCGTACGAGCGTCTGGTCGCGCAGGGCTACCTCGACTCGCGGCGCGGTTCCGGTTTCTACGTGCGCGAGCGGCTGGCGCTCGTGGCGGGCGGCGAACGCGCGCCGGTGACGGCAGGCGCTGCGGTCCGTGCCGAGGGTGCGATGACTGCCGCCGCGCCCGCGCCGTCCACCATCGACGTGGTCTGGCTGCTGCGCAACATGCTTCACACCTCCACGCGGCCGGAAAAAGGGCCGGGTCTTGGCTATCTGCCTGCTCGCTGGCTGGACGGCGAACTGCTGACCGGCGCAATGCGCTCGCTGGGCCGGCAGAGCGGCACGCAACTGCTCGGCTTCGGCTCGCCGCAAGGCTTTCTGCCGCTGCGCCAGCAGCTCCAGACGCGCATGGCGGAACTCGAGATCGGCGCGACGCCCGACCAGATCGTGCTCGTCTCGGGTATCACCCAGGCGATCGACCTGCTTGCGCGCATCTACGTGCAGCCCGGCGACACGGTGATCGTGGGCGACCCCGCGTGGTTCCAGATGTTCGGGCGCTTCGCCTCGCAGGGCGCGCGGCTCGTCGGCATGCCGTACACGCCCGACGGGCCGGACCTTGACGCGCTCGAAGCGCTGGTCGAAACCTGGCGGCCCAGGATGCTCGTGATCAACTCGGTGCTGCAAAACCCCACCGGCACGTCACTCACGGCCGCGCAAGCGTTCCGCATTCTGCGGCTGGCGGAACAGTACGACTTCATCGTCGTCGAAGACGATATCTACGGCGACCTCTGCCCGGCGGGCTATCCGGCCACGCGCCTCGCGAGCCTCGACCAGTTGCGCCGCGTGATCTATCTCGGCAGCTTTTCGAAGACGCTCGCCCCGAACCTGCGCGTGGGCTATATCGCGAGCGCGCTCGACGTGGCCCAAGCGGTGGCGGACCAGAAGATGCTCGTCGGCATGACGAGCCCGGAGCTCAACGAGCGCGTGCTCTACCGCGTGCTCACGGAGGGCCACTACCGGCGCCACGTGGAGCGCTTGCGCGGGCGGCTGGACGGCGTGCGCGACAAGGCGGCGCGCATGCTGGAGCGCGCCGGCTTGCGCCTTTTCGCGGCGCCCGGCGCAGGGATGTTCCTGTGGGCCGATACCGGCGTCGACGCGGACGCGCTCACCGCGGCGGGCCACGAGACGGGCTTCCTGCTCGCGCCGGGGAGCCTTTTTTCGCCGCACCAGTCGCCCACCACGTGGATGCGCTTCAACATCGCCAACTGCGGCGATCCGGCGCTGCCTGCATTCCTCGCCGACTATCTCGAAGGCGTGGCCCGGCGCGGCGGCGGCGCACAAGCGTGATTTCGCGGCCGGCGGCTCTTGAAACCGGCGCCGTCTGTCCCCAACTGCGCGTGCGGCGCGCCGCTGAGCACTTGCGGCCATCAATTTGTCAGACCAGAACTGCAACGAAAGAGGACCCTCGACCATGGCACAAGAAACCATGAGCTTCCAGGCAGAAGTGAAACAGCTTCTGCACCTGATGATCCATTCGCTGTACAGCAACAAGGAAATCTTCCTGCGCGAGCTGATCTCGAACGCATCGGACGCGGCGGACAAGCTGCGCTTCGAGGCGATCGCGAACAGCGCGCTCTATGAAAACGATCCGAACCTGCGCATTCGCGTGGGCTTTGACAAGGACGCGCGCACCATCACGATCGACGACAACGGCATCGGCATGAGCCATGACGAAGCCGTGTCGAACCTCGGTACGATCGCGCGCTCGGGCACGAAGGAATTCTTCGGCAAGCTCTCGGGCGACCAGCAGAAGGACGCGGCGCTCATCGGCCAGTTCGGCGTGGGCTTCTATTCGGGCTTCATCGTCGCGGACAAGATCACGGTGGAAAGCCGCCGCGCGGGCCTGACGGCTGCCGAAGGCGTGCGCTGGACGAGCGCGGGCGAGGGCGAGTTCGCCGTCGAGACGATCGAGCGCGCGCAGCGCGGCACGACGATCACGCTGCATCTGCGCGAAGGCGAGGACGAACTGCTTTCCGCCTGGAAGATCAAGTCGATCATCCAGAAGTATTCGGACCACGTCGGCCTGCCCATCGAGATGAAGAAGGAAGAATGGGACGCCGAAAAGAGCGAGATGGTCACGAAGGACGAGTACGAGACCATCAACCAGGCGAGCGCGCTGTGGACCCGTTCGAAGAGTGAGATCAGCGACGAGCAGTATCAGCAGTTCTATCAGCACCTCGCGCACGACCATCAGAATCCGCTCGCGTGGACGCATAACCGCGTGGAAGGCCGCAGCGAATACACGCAGCTGCTCTACGTGCCGTCGCATGCGCCGTTCGACATGTGGAACCGCGACCACAAGAGCGGCCTGAAGCTGTATGTGAAGCGCGTCTTCATCATGGACGACGCCGAGCAACTGCTGCCGAACTATCTGCGCTTCGTGAAGGGCGTGGTCGATTCGAGCGATCTGCCGCTCAACGTCTCGCGCGAAATCCTGCAGGAAAGCCGCGACGTGAAGGCGATTCGCGACGGCGTGACCAAGCGCGTGCTCTCGATGCTCGAAGAAATGGCGGGCGCTGTTACGGACGCCGAAGCAAGCGAAGAGGACAAGGCGAAGTACACGACGTTCTGGACCGAGTTCGGCCAGGTGCTCAAGGAAGGCATTGGCGAGGATCACGCCAATCGCGAGCGTGTGGCGAAGCTGGCGCGCTTTGCGTCCACGCACAACGACACGAACGAGCAGACCGTCGCGCTTGCCGATTACGTTGCGCGCATGAAGCCCGAGCAGACGAAGATCTACTACGTCACCGCCGACACGTGGCAGGCCGCGAAGAACAGCCCGCATCTCGAAGTGTTCCGCAAGAAGGGCGTGGAAGTGCTGCTGCTCACCGACCGCGTGGACGAATGGATGCTGTCGTTCCTGAACGAGTTCGACGGCAAGCCGCTCGCGAGCGTGGCGCGCGGCGACCTCGACCTCGGCGCGCTCAACGACGAGGAAAAGCAGCAGCAGGAGAAGGTGAGCGAGGAACTCAAGCCGCTCGTCGAGCACATGAAGGAAGCACTCAAGGACAAGGCCAAGGACGTGCGCCTCACGTTCCGCCTGACCGATTCGCCCTCGTGCCTCGTGGCCGACGAAGGCGACATGAGCGGTTATCTGCAGCGCATGTTGAAGGCGGCGGGGCAGCAGGCTCCGCAGATGCAGCCGATTCTCGAAGTGAACCCGGAGCATCCGCTCGTGAAGGCGCTGCGCACCGATAGCGCGGACTTCGGCGACTGGTGCAATCTGCTGTTCGATCAGGCGCTGCTGGCGGAAGGCGGCGCGCTGGAGGATCCGGCGAGTTTCGTGAAGCGCACGAATGCGTTGTTGATGGGGCGCGCTGGCTAAGGCGTCACGCAGCGTTGTGTCCGAGACCCCTTGTGGCTGCCCGCCGCAAGGGGTTTTTCTTTTGTCCGCCCCGCTCGCAGCGAACTGAAATCCTCGCGGCCTATAATGCGCGCCATGCCTCTCCGATTCGATGCCGCTAACGCGCACTGGCGCGTCACGCCCTTGCCCGCCTTGAGCGCCGACCAGAAGGACTGGCTCACGCGCGGCGGTTCGCTCACGGCGCATTTGCGCACGCTCGGACGCGTGGTCGTGCGCGTGACGCGCGAAGCCGTCGATATGCCGTGGTCCGACGAATGCGCCGCGCTCGGCCTCGCGCCCCGCGAGCGCGCGTGGGTGCGCGAGATCGTGCTCGAAGTCGACGGCGTGCCGTTCGTCGCCGCGCACAGCGTGACGCCGCTCGCCGCGAGTCATGGCGTGTGGCAGGCCATGCGGCGCCTGCGCACGCGGCCGCTCGCGGAGCTGCTCTATAGCGATAGCGGCGTGGCTCGCTCGGCGCTCGTGAGCCGGCGCGTGAGCGCGCGGCATCCGCTTTATGCGCTTGCGGCTCGCGAGAGCGCGCCCGAGCCGGCGCACGCGCGGTTCGTCGCACGCCGCTCGGTGTTCGAGCGCGCGGGCGCGCCGCTACTCGTGACCGAATGCATGTTGCCCGCGCTATGGTCGCGTCTCGCGAGCGCTCCGCTCACCCAGGAAACCGGCGTGCATCTCGGCCGCGAGCGCGGCCCGCTCGATCACACGGCCTCGCGCGCGCATCACGCGCCGCGTTGAACGTCGCGCCCTGTTGCCATGACCTTCAAGACCTGCTTCGATCCCGTCGTCGATGCGCATACGCGCGTGCTCATTCTCGGCAGTCTGCCGGGCGAGGCGTCGCTTGCACATCAGCAGTACTACGCGCATAAGCAGAACAAGTTCTGGCATCTGGTGGGCGAGGTGATCGGTCGTAATCTGGTCGACATGGACTATGCGGCGCGTCTCGATACGTTGCTCGAAAACCGCTTTGGGTTATGGGACGTGGTCGCTCAGGCTCGTCGCGCTGGAAGCCTCGATAGCCAGATACGAGACCATGCAGCCAATGATTTGATTGCGCTTATCGAGGCGTTGCCGAATCTGTCGACCATTGCCTTCAATGGCGGGACGGCAGCGAAGATTGGCGTGAAGGCACTTGGCGAGTGTGGCGATCGATATCGGCTGCTTCGCCTGCCGTCGAGCAGCCCGGCCCATGCCTCCGTTCCGTACGCGGAAAAGCTCGCCGTTTGGCGACAACTACGACAGTCGATTTGAACGGGCATTGATCGCGATCGAAGCGCCATGACGAGGCCCAGTTTTGCAAGGCTTAAGGTTTTATGTCCTATGCCGATATTGCACTGGAGACGTCATTCATTTAAGGAGGAGTGGTGCTTCGTTTCGTCTTTGCATTTTTGCTCGCCGGCCTGCTTGCAGGCTGCAATACGACGCTGCATGTCGAGAAACCGGACCCAGCTTCGGGCTTGTATTCCACCCACACCGAACTGAAGCCCGCCGATATTCGCGTAGCGGAGAAGTTTGATCCGGCTTACACGCAGATGGTCTATCTGAAGATCAACGCGGAAAATCCGAATCCGCGATTTGTCGATTTTTTTGTGGCGGCCCTTAAGGATATGCATGTCTTCAAGCAGGTCGTGACGAAGGATGACTTGCAGGCGATCGTTATTGAACGCAACCTGGGCAGCAAGGTTCCGAGTGTGTCCGATCTCGTTGGACTCAATAACCTCAGCAAGGAGATCGGTCCGTTCCTTATCGTCGAGCCCAATGCGGTGTTCAAGGGCGGCTACAACTTCGAGGGAACGCTGAAGGCGATCGACGCCAGCACCGGAAAGACCGTTCTGCTGATCGATATGACCGCTTTCAACATGGCAGGACTGGATGATCCGTTGTTTCACCCGATGCTGAATGGATTCATCAACTGGACGCGCAATCAGCCGGTCGCGCCGGACGCGTCAAAAACCGCACAGCAGCCAAACGCTGCGAAGCTTTAACGGCTTGGGCGAACGTCGGTGTCTGCCGCAGAACCGACGTTCGAATGTCAGCGCGAAAGCGACGGTCGAAACGGCGCCCCGCGCGCCTCTGAGCGCTGGCACATACAGGCGTAAGCGCGCAGCCACTTAGCCGCGCGAGTGTCTGGTCCCGCGCGCGAAGTGGCCGCCAAATCAGGCGCGAAGCGCCACGAATGCTATGCTCTCGGTCGCCCGGGCAGATGCCCCTGAATTTGCGACCCCACAGCAAGCGATTTTCTCCATGACGACTCTCATCAAGCGCGCCTCCGCCGAGGCCCGCGCATTCAAGCAATCCGGCAACGCGACGCAATCGGGCGAGCCCGCGGGCAAGACCGCGAAGGTCACGAAGCGCCCGCGCCGCGCAGCCGCTGCAGCCGCCGACGACCTCGACAACGCTCCGGTCATCGAAGCGCCGCGCAAGCCGCGTTTCGCGCCGGTCACGTTCTCGGAAGAGAGCGGTGTGCGCTATCTCCACTTCGGCACGGAGTGGGTGCAAGGCGCGATGCGTCTTTCGAAGCCGCTGCACATCGAACTCGAATACGCGCAGCAAATGATGGCGTGGCTGCTCTTTATCGCCACGCCCGAGCGCATCGTGCAACTGGGTCTGGGCGCGGCTGCGCTCACCAAGTTCGCGCATCGCTATCTGCGTCCGGCCAAGGTCGAGGCGATCGAGCTGAATCCGGCGGTCGTCGTGGCCGCGCGCACGATGTTCGAGCTGCCGTACGACGACGCGCGTCTCACCGTGCGCGAACTCGACGCGTGGGACTTCGTGCAGGACCGCGCCAATCACGGCACGATCGGCGCGCTGCAGATCGACGTGTACGACGCGACCGCGCGCGGCCCGGTGCTCGACAGCGTGGCGTTCTACCGCGCCGTGCGCGCGTGCCTGACCGATGCCGGCGTCGCGACGATCAACCTGTTCGGCGACCACCCGAGCTTCGTGCGCAACATGAAGCGCCTGAATGAAGCCTTCGACGGCCGCGTGATCGCGCTGCCCGAAGTGCACGAAGGCAATCGCGTGGCGCTCGCATTTTCGGGCCCGGCGCTCGAAGTTACGTACGAGGCCCTCGAAAAGCGTGCGCGCCTGCTCGAGAGCAAGCTCGGCCTGCCGGCGCACCAGTGGGTGAAGGCGCTGCGCGAATCGAGCGGCCAGAACGGCGCGACGTTCTCGATCTGATCCGCGCGAACGGCGGCAACGCCGTTTCAGCACAGAAAACCGGCCTCAGGGCCGGTTTTTTTTCGCCCGCACCAGGCATCCGCGGACGATCTCCTGGACCTGGCGCAAGCCGTTGGCTCTTGACAACGTCCTCGAAATTCGGGTCCGCCCTGCTTGACCGTGCGGCGTGGCCTCGATACTCTTTTCAGCGCTTTCGGGGACCTTGCGGGCTATCCGTCTGTGAGGCCATCGGCCGCTATACGCCAGACGGGCCGGACGGCGGACCGCGAACAGAGCAACGCCGCATAACTACATAAGCAACGAGGAGACGTCATGGCTCACGACGCCGACGCCGGAAAATCAAGCAAGCATTGGCTGTGGCTTCTGCTGCTGCCCTGGATCGCGATGGTCTGGGTGCCGTCGTACAACAAGATCGAACCCACTCTGTGGGACTTCCCGTTTTTCTACTGGTATCAGCTTCTCTGGGTGCTGATTAGCGCTGCCATTACCGCGCTCGTCTACTTCAAGACGAAGACTCGCCGCAAGGGCGATGCAGGGGGCGCGCAATGAACGTTACAGCAACGATTGTCTTTATCCTGTTCTTCCTTGGCGTCACGGTTCTCGGCTTCGTGGCCGCGCACTGGCGCAAGGGCGACCTCGCACATCTCGAAGAGTGGGGCCTCGGCGGCCGCCGCTTCGGCACGATCGTCACGTGGTTCCTGCTCGGCGGCGACCTCTACACCGCATACACGTTCATTGCCGTGCCGGCGCTCGTATTTGGTGCGGGCGCAACGGGTTTCTTCGCGCTGCCGTACACGATCCTGATCTATCCGTTCGCGTTCGTCGTGTTCCCGAAGCTCTGGGCCGTCGCGAAGCGCCATCAATACGTCACCTCGGCCGACTTCGTAAGCGCGCGCTATGGCAGCCGCATGCTCGCGCTCGCCATCGCCGTGACGGGTATCGTCGCGACCATGCCGTATATCGCGCTGCAGCTGGTGGGTATCGAAGTGGTGATCGGCGCGCTTGGCTTCGACACAACGGGTTTCGTCGGCGACCTGCCGCTCATCATCGCATTCGCGATTCTCGCCGCGTACACGTACACCTCGGGCCTGCGCGCGCCGGCCATGATCGCGGTGGTGAAGGACATCCTCATCTACATCACGATCATCGTCGCGATCATCGTGATTCCCGCGCAGATGGGCGGCTTCGGCCACATCTTCGGCGCGGTGCCGCCGGCCAAGCTGCTGCTCAAGTCGCCGGATGCCGCGAGTTTGAACGGATATAGCGCCTACGCGACGCTCGCGGTGGGGTCGGCGCTCGCGCTGTTCCTGTACCCGCACTCGGTCACGGCGATCCTGTCGTCGTCGTCGGGCAACACCATCCGCCGCAACATGGCGATGCTGCCCGCGTACTCGCTCGTGCTCGGTCTGCTCGCGCTGCTCGGCTACATGGCGCTCGCCGCGGGCGTGAAGGACATGCCGGAATTCGCGCCGTACTTCAAGGCCTTCGGTCCGAACTTCGCGGTGCCGGCGCTGTTCCTGCACTTCTTCCCGTCGTGGTTCGTGGGCGTGGCGTTCGCCGCTATCGGTATCGGCGCGCTGGTGCCCGCCGCGATCATGTCGATTGCAGCGGCCAACCTGTACACGCGTAACATCCACAAGGAGTTCATCAACCGCAACATGAATCACGAGCAGGAGACCAACATCGCCAAGCTGGTCTCGCTGATCGTGAAGGTCGGCGCGGTGGCGTTCATCCTGGGCCTGCCGCTCACGTACGCGATCCAGCTGCAGCTGCTCGGCGGTATCTGGATCATCCAGACGCTGCCCGCCATCGTGCTCGGTCTCTACACGCGCATGCTCGACTACCGCGGCCTGCTGGTGGGCTGGGCGGTCGGCATCGGCACCGGCACGTGGATGGCCATTTCGCTCAAGCTCGCAGGCTCGATCTTCACGATCCACCTGTTCGGCATGGCGATTCCGGGTTACGCCGCGGTGTGGTCGCTGATCGTGAACCTCGTGGTCTCGGTTGTCGTGTCGGCGCTCGTGCATCTGGTTGGCATGCAGAAGAGCCAGGACCGCACGCGTCCGGAAGACTATCTCGACGTCGTCGAGGGCTGATCCGCTCGGTACACTTCGGCCCGGCGCGCACCGCCGGTCCGGACTTGCCGACAATGCCCGCAACACTTAGTTGCGGGCATTTGTTTTTCTGGTGCACGATGGCGGCTGATTTGGCTCACGTCCAGCCCGCGCCATGGCCCCATCCGAAACCGAATCCCGCTCCCGGTCCGCGCACAGCGGCGCGCGACGCGTGCGCACGCCGCGCCGCCGCTCGCGCCTCGCGCGCATGTGGCGTGCGCTGACGTCGCCGTACTACCGCTACCGCAATGCCAAGGTGATACACAGCGTGCGCGTGGGCCTCGCCATGCTCGCCTCGATTCTCGCGACCTCGGGCATCGATATTCCGCATGGCATCTGGGCGTCGGTCACGCTGCTCGTCGTGATCGGCGGGCTGCAGCACCAAGGCAACATCCGCAAGAAGGCCGCCGAGCGTGCGCTCGGCACGATGCTGGGCGCAGTGATCGGGCTCGTGCTGATCGTCGTGCAGGCCATCACGGGCTCCGTGCCGCTTACCTACGTGCTGATGTCGCTCGTGGCGGCCGTGTGCGGGTACTACGCCATTGGCAAGCCGGGCTACGTCGCCCTCCTTGCCGCCATCACCATGTGCATCGTCGCGGGGCATGGCGACAACCTCATCGATACGGGCCTCTGGCGCACGCTCAACGTGATTCTCGGCATCGTCATCGCGCTCGTGTTTTCGTTCGCCTTGCCGCTGCACGCCACGTATTCGTGGCGCTACAGCCTCGCCGACAATCTGCGCGAATGCGCGCGCGTGTACGCGCAGGTGGCGAGCGGCGTGCACGTCGATTCGGACGACCAGGTGCAGACCTTCATGCGCCTGAACGCACGGCTCGTGCAGCTGCGCGCGCTGATGCCTTCGGTGGCCAAGGAGATCGATGTGCCGCTCGCGCAGCTCGAACAGGTGCAGCGTTTGCATCGCTCGCTCCTGAGCGCGCTGGAGATGCTCTGCACCGGCACGGGCAGCTACGAGCAGTCGCTCGTGCGCGAGGCGTTCGCCGAGCGCAGCGAGACCGTGCGCCGTGCGCTGCTCGCCACGGCACGGGCGCTGCGATTTGGCGGCGGGCGCCACCCCGAGGCGGCGCAGCAGGCGCTGCGCCCGGTTGCGGCATGGGTGGACGGCGGGGCAGAGGACGATACGGCGGCCGAGGCGGGCGCGGGCGTCCATGAAGGCATGCCGGAGGCGCCGCAGGGCTGCCAGGAGCCGCAGATGCAGGGGCCGTACTGGCTCAGCCTGCGTGTGGAGGAGCAGGTGGAGCGCCTGCGCGCGCTCCTGCTTGAAACCGAACCGCGCTGGAACATCGAGCGCGCCGCGACGCACCGCATGGTGTGACGCCGGGCGCGCAACGCCGGCTGCGGCGCGGGGTCAGGCGGCCTGGTCGTGCGGCGCCGTGACCATCCACGGCACGCCGAACTTGTCGGTCAGCATGCCGAAGCCAGGCGACCAGAAGGTCTTCGCAAACGGCATCGTGACCGTGCCGCCTTTGGCCAGCGCGTTGAAGTAACGCTCGGCCGTGGCGACGTCGGGCCCGGTGAGCGAGACGCCGAAGCCGAGGAACTTGTCGTTCTGCGTCATGCAGCCGCCGTCGGACACCATGATCTGCGCGTCGCCGATCTGGAGCGTCGCGTGCATGATCTTTTCGGCGAGTTCGGGCGGCATGGGGCGGGCGGGGTCCGGCGGCGCTTCCTTGAAGCGCATCTTGATCACTTCCTTCGCGCCGAGCGCTTCGCCATAGAAGGCGATCGCTTCGTCGCAATTGCCGGGGTAAAAGAGGTAGGGCTGGATTTGCATCGTCGGTTTCCTTGCGGACGGGACGTTGGCCGGCCGGTTATCGTGCGCGGGTAGGCACGGGGCCGGATCATGCGGCGGGTTGCACCGCTGCCCTGATTCTAGGCGCGCGCCTGGGCATTACCGAGCGATGTGTCGTCAGGGTTTGCGAGAGCGCAGACGGGAACGGACGTTGCTCGCCCGCACGCAACAGAAAGGGCCGCACATGCGGCATGTGCGGCCCTCGGTCATCGATGGTTCGATGCGCTCTGCATGGAGCGCCGGCGCGTTACTTCGCGCGCAGCTCTTCGATCATCTTTTCGAGCTTGATCGCGTCGGCGGCGAACGCGCGGATGCCTTCCGCGAGCTTCTCGGTCGCCATGGCGTCTTCGTTGAGCTGGAAGCGGAACGACGGCTCGTCCACGGCCACGCGCTCGATCTTCGCGTCCTTGAACGCTTCCGGCGAAAGCTTGCGCTCGACCTTCTCGGTGCTGTCCTGGAGCTTTTGCAGCAGGTCCGGGCTGATGGTGAGCAGGTCGCAGCCGGCCAGCTCGACGATCTGGCTCGTGTTGCGGAAGCTTGCACCCATCACTTCGGTCTTGTGGCCGAACTTCTTGTAGTACGCGTAGATCTTGCGCACCGACTGCACGCCCGGGTCGTTCGCGCCGCCGTCCTTCGCGTCGTCCCAGTCGGCGCCCTTGGCCTTCTTGTACCAGTCGTAGATGCGGCCCACGAACGGCGAGATCAGCTGCGCGCCCGCTTCGGCGCACGCGGCGGCTTGCGCGAGCGAGAAGAGCAGCGTCATGTTGCAGTGAATGCCGTCCTTTTGCAGCGCTTCGGCGGCGCGAATGCCTTCCCAGGTGGAGGCGAGCTTGATCAGCACGCGCTCGCGGCCGATGCCGGCCTGCTTGTACAGGTCGATGATGTGGTGGGCCTTGTCGATCGACTTTTTCGTGTCGAACGAGAGGCGGGCGTCGACTTCGGTCGAGACGCGGCCCGGAATGATCTTGAGGATTTCGGTGCCGAACGCGATCAGCAGATGGTCGATGATCGACTCGAGCGATTCGCTCGCGTGATCGCGTACGGTTTTTTCGAGCAGCGGACGGTACTCAGCTTTCTGGACCGCCTTGAGGATCAGCGACGGGTTGGTCGTCGCGTCCTGCGGCTTGTACTGCACGAATTGCTGGAAGTCGCCCGTGTCGGCGACGACGGTGGTGTACTGCTTGAGCTGGTCGAGTGCGGTAGTCATGTCAGGCCTTGTGGGCGCGTGCGCGCCTGCATCGGTGAGAGTTGAACGGCCGGTGCGCTTCAGGCGTGAACCTGAGGCGCGCCGGGCGGAACGCGAAATGGCGCTGCGCCGTTGCGGCCCGGCACGCGCGGATGGACGGCAGACGCGCGTGCAGCCGGATCTGGCGCATTTGCCGCGCGTTTGGGCGCGGCTGACTTCATTATTTTATGGCGGAATCGCCTGGTGTTGCGTTTCACGCGCGCCGCGCATTCAGCACGAACTGCGTGATCACGCCCGCCACGAGCCCCCAGAACGCCGCGCCGATGGAAAGCAGCGTGAGCCCGGAGGCCGTCACCATGAAGGTGATGAGCGCGGCTTCGCGCTCCCTCGGGTTCTGCATGGCGTTGGTGAGGCCGCTCATGATCGAGCCGAACAGCGCGAGCGCCGCGATCGAGACCACGAGCGCCTGCGGGAACGCCGCGAACAGCGCCGCGATGGTCGCGCCGAAGGTCCCGGCGATCAGATAGAAAATGCCGCACCACACGGCCGCCATATAGCGCTTCGTGCGGTCTTCGTGGGCGTGCGGGCCGGTGCAGATCGCCGCGGTGATGGCGGCAAGATTCACGCCGTGCGAGCCGAACGGCGCGAGCACGAGCGAGGCCAGGCCCGTGGTCGCGATGAGCGGCGACGAGGGCGCGGCCGTGTGGTCGTAGCCGTCGGCGCGCAGCACGGCGATGCCGGGCACGTTCTGCGAGGCCATCGCCACGACGAAAAGCGGAATGCCGATGCTCACCACCGCCGTGAGCGAGAACGCCGGCATCGTGAACACGGGCTTGGCCACCGCCACGCGGAAATGGCTGAAGTCGAGCAGACCGAGCACGGCAGCGGCGGCGATGCCGATCACGAGCGTCGCGACGATCGCGTAGCGCGGCACGGCGCGCTTCACGATCAGGTAGCCGAAGAACATCGTCAGCACGAGCGGGGTTTGCACCTGCGCGGCGTGGAAGATCTCGATGCCGATCTCGAACAGGATGCCCGCGAGCAGCGCCGCCGCAATGCCCGCGGGAATGCGCTTCATGAGCGTGTCGAACCAGCCGGTGAGGCCCACGGCCGTGAGCAGCACGGCGCACACGATATAGGCGCCGATCGCCTCGGCATAGGGCACATGCGGCAGCGAGCTGATGAGGAGCGCCGCACCCGGCGTGGACCACGCGACCACGATGGGCGCGCGAAACCACAGCGACAGGCCGATGGTCGTCAACGCCATGCCGATGGAAAGCGCCCAGATCCACGAGGAAATCTGCGCGTCGGAAAGATGCGCCGCCTGGCCGGCCTGGAACATCAGCACGAGCGAGCTGGTGTAGCCGGTCATCATCGCGACGAAGCCGGCCACGATCGTGGCGACCGAGGTATCGGCGAAGGGCCGCAGCGGTCCTGGCCTGAACGTCGTGGGCAGGTCAGGGGAGGAGGGGGCGGTCATGCAGGTGGTCTCCAGATTTTGCGTAGGTATGGCGACATCGGGCGGCGCGGCCTGGTCACACTCAGGCAACGCGCCGCCTCGAAAGAGCGGAAAGGGGCGGGAGTGCGGGCGCCTATTTGCTCAGCACGCGCATGGCCGTTTCGAGCCCGGCGACGGTGAGCGGATACATGCGGTGGCCGAGAATCTCGCGGATGATCGACACCGACTGGCGGTATTCCCATAGTCGCTCGGGTTCGGGGTTGAGCCAGGCGAAATGGGGGAACTGGTCGGCGAGACGGCGCAGCCACACGGCGCCCGCTTCGGGGTTGTTGTATTCGACCGAGCCGCCCGGCTGCAGCACCTCATACGGGCTCATGGTGGCGTCGCCGACGAAGATCAGCTTGTAGTCGGGCGTGAACTTGTGCAGCAGGTCCCACGTGGGCGTGCGCTCGGCGTGGCGGCGGCGATTGTTCTTCCACAGGTAGTCGTACACGCAGTTGTGGAAGTAGTAGAACTCGAGGTGCTTGAATTCGGCTTTGGCCGCCGAGAACAGTTCTTCCGTGCGCTTGATGTGATCGTCCATCGAGCCGCCCACGTCGAGCAGCATCAGCACTTTCACGTTGTTATGGCGCTCCGGCACCATCTTGAGGTCGAGCCAGCCCGCGTTCGCGGCGGTGCTGCGGATCGTGTCGCCGAGATCGAGTTCTTCGGCGGCGCCTTCGCGCGCGAAACGGCGCAGACGGCGCAACGCGACCTTGATGTTGCGCGTGCCGATTTCGACCTGGTCGTCGTAGTCGCGATACGCGCGCGCGTCCCACACTTTCACGGCGCTGCGCTGGCCGCCTTCGCCGCCAATGCGGATGCCCTCGGGGTTATAGCCGCCATGGCCGAAGGGCGAGGTGCCGCCCGTGCCGATCCATTTGCTACCGCCTTCGTGGCGCTCCTTCTGTTCCTCGAAAAGCTCCTTCAGGCGCTCCATGAGCTTGTCGAGCCCGCCCATGGCTTCGATCTGCGCGCGCTGCTCGGGCGTGAAGTCGCGCTCCAGACGCTTCTTGAGCCAGTCTTCGGGTATCTCGAAGGCGAGTTCGGACTTCTTCTCGATGCCGCGAAAATACGCACCGAACGCCTGATCGAAGCGGTCGAAGTATTGCTCGTCTTTCACGAGCGTCATGCGTGCGAGGTAGTAGAAGTCGTCGAGCGAGGGCGCGATCACGCGCGCCTTGAGCGCTTCGACGAGCGTGAGGTACTCCTTCACGGAAACCGGCAGCTTCGCGTCGCGCAGCGTGTAGAAGAAGTCGATCAGCATGCGGTGTCTCCGGCTTTCGCGCGCGGGGTCCTGGTCAACGGTTGTGGCGGTTCATGTAGATGAGGCGCTCGAACAGCGTCATGTCCTGCTCGTTCTTGAGCAGCGCGCCCGCGAGCGGCGGCATGGACTTCGAGCCGTCGGCCGCGCGCAGCGCCGAGGGCGGAATCTCTTCCGCGAGCAGGAGCTTGAGCCAGTCGAGCAGTTCGGACGTAGACGGCTTTTTCTTCAGGCCCGCGACGTTGCGCAGTTCGAAGAAGCTTTCCATCGCCGCGTTGAGCAGTTCCTTGCGGATGCCCGGATAGTGCACCTCGACGATGCGCTGCATCGTGGCCGGATCGGGAAAGCTGATGTAGTGGAAGAAGCAGCGGCGCAGGAAAGCGTCGGGCAGCTCCTTCTCGTTGTTCGACGTGATGATCACGAGCGGACGCTGCTTCGCCTTGATGAGCTGGCGCGTCTCGTACACGTAGAACTCCATGCGGTCGAGTTCGCGCAACAGGTCGTTCGGGAACTCGATGTCGGCCTTGTCGATCTCGTCGATCAGCAGCACGCTTTGCTCTTCCGACTCGAACGCCTGCCACAGCACGCCTTTCACGATGTAGTTGGCGATGTCCTTCACGCGCTCGTCGCCGAGCTGCGAGTCGCGCAGGCGCGAGACCGCGTCGTACTCGTAGAGCCCTTGCTGCGCCTTCGTGGTGGACTTGATGTGCCACTGCATGAGCGGCATGCCCAGCGCCGCGGCCACTTCTTCGGCCAGCATGGTCTTGCCCGTGCCGGGCTCGCCCTTGATGAGCAGGGGGCGCTTCAACGTGATCGCGGCGTTGACCGCAAGCTTGAGATCGTCGGTGGCGACGTACTGCGATGAGCCTTCGAAACGCGTGGCGCGCATGGTGAATCCGCTCGCTGGGAAAAAAATCCCAGTATAAGTCAGATGGGGTGTTGCGTCGGCGCGCCACCGCGTATCGTTGGGTCCGCTCTTTGGGGCACGGTCACGCAGGCTCAGAGGCGTCTGCGGCGAGCGCGCGGCGAGTCCGTTGTGTGTGCCAGGGTTCCTCCGGGTTGCTTGCCAGCGAGCCTGCGCGACACGGCGCTGCGTGGCCGCCCGGTGGGCCCCGCCGGCCTGCCGCAGGGCCCCGTCAGGCGCTCCGAGGCCCGCCAGGCGTGGCGCGGCCGGTGGACGGCCGCTGCGGCGTCGCGGTATACTCGGACCGATTTTTTTCGGCCTGCACGGCGACCCCAAAAGTAAAACAGCAGTAATGCGGCGCAGGCCGTGGCCTGCGGTTCGGGCGTTCGAATCCCCTCAAGCCAGGTTGGATGCTATGAAAAAAATTGTCGGCAAGCACGTCATCACGGGCGCAATAACCATGCTGGCGTGCTTCGCGGTCACGGCTCACGCGGACGTCGTGGGCAACGCGAAGGCGGGTCAGGACAAGGTGGCGATGTGTATCGGCTGTCATGGTATTCCCGACTACCGCACCGCTTACCCCGAGGTCTACCACGTGCCCATTCTGGGCGGCCAGAACGCGCAGTACATCATGAACGCGTTGCTCGCCTACAAGAAGGGCGACCGGCATTTCGAGACGATGCACGCGATCGCGTCCTCGCTCACCGAACAGGACATCGCCGACATCGCGGCCTACTATGCGTCGCAAACGGCCGCGTCGAAAGACAATCCGAACAAATAACCGGCAGGTGGAGAACCCATGAACAAGCCCTACACGGCTATGCCTTCGTTTGCCGGTGCAACCATCAAGCTAGCGGGCACCGCTCTCGCACTGGCCGCCGCGCTCGCGCTGAATCCCGCGCACGCGGCCGACGTCTCCAACGGCAAGGCCCTCGCCGACAGCCACAACTGCGCGGCCTGCCACGGCCCGGGCCTGAACAAGCCCGTGAGTCCCGAATATCCGAAGCTTGCCGGCCAGCACGCCGACTACATCTACTGGGCGCTGCGCCAGTATCAGATGGGCACAGGCAATCCGCACCTTGGCCGCAACAATCCGATCATGCAGGCGCAGGTGCAGAGCCTCTCGCAGAGCGACATGAAGGATATCGCCGCGTACATCGAGTCGCTCGGCGGCGACCTCGTCAACAAGAAGTAGGCGTGAATGCGGCGCGCGTCATGCGTGCTGCATCATGTGAAACACCCCGCGTGGGCCTCGTTTTCGGCGAGGCGTTCGCGGGGTGTTTTTTTGCGGCTTCGTTGGCTTCAGTCGCGCTTTCGTGCGTTCTCAGTCGCGTGAAGCGCGGCGCTCGATGCGCATGAGATAGGCGTCCGTGTCGGGGGGCGTGTTCGTGCGCTGCGCTTCCCAGATCGTTTCGCCGAGGCACTCCATGATCGCGTGCTGCGCGTCGTGCGTGGAGCCCATGCGTGCGGCGAGCCGGTCGTGCGCCGCGCGGATGCCGGGCGGCTGGTCGATCGACAACTGCTCGCTGATCGCGAGGTGCATCGACAGATGCAGGAACGGATTGCTCTGGCCGCGCTCGGGCGAGTAGTCCTGCGCGGCGGCCGCATCGGCGTCGGCGAGTTCGGCGTGATATTCCGGGTGCTCGGCGATCCAGTCGGCGGCAATCGCCTCTAGCGGCGTGAGGATTTCGCCCGCACGCTGCTTGCGCCAGGTCTCGGTGAAAAAGCGGCGGACTTCGTCGCGGCTGGGATTGAACATCTTGAGTCGGTCGAATGGGGGATGCGGCGTCGTGCGACGCCTGAAGCGCTCATTTTACGCCCGGGGGCTCGCGCTCGCTCAGAGCTCCGGCGGCGGCGTCTTCGGCTTGAACTCGCACAGCGGCTCGATTACGCAATGCCAGCATTCGGGGCGGCGCGCCTTGCACACATAGCGCCCGTGCAGGATGAGCCAGTGATGGGCGTCCTGGAGGAACTCCGGCGGCGTGAATTTTTCGAGCGCGGTTTCGACGGCGCGCACGTCCTTGCCGGGCGCGAGCCCCGTTCGGTTCGCAACCCGAAAGATATGCGTGTCGACGGCGATGGTCGGCTGGCCGAACGCCGTATTGAGCACGACGTTCGCGGTTTTGCGTCCCACGCCGGGCAGGCCTTCGAGCGCCTCACGCGTTTGCGGCACCTCGCTGCCGTACTGCTCGATGAGAATGCGGCAGGTCGCAATGACGTTTTTGGCCTTGGTGCGATACAGGCCGATCGTCTTGATGTAATCGGCAACGCCTTCTTCGCCGAGCGCAAGCACCGTCTCCGGCGTGTTGGCGACCGGAAACATCCTGCGCATGGCCTTGTTCACCGAAACGTCGGTGGCCTGCGCGGAGAGCATCACGGCAATCAGGAGTTCGAACGGCGTGCCGAACTCCAGCTCGGTCGTGGGGTGCGGATTGAGGCTTTGCAGCGTTTCGTAGATGGCGCGGCGCTTGGTGGCGTTCATGCTCGTTGTGCGTGGGGCCTTTGGCAGTGCGATGCGCTAGCGCGCGGGCTTGTCGTCGTCGGGCACCGGGTTCGCTGCGTCCGATGCATTCGACTCGATACCGATACGCTTGCGGCGCGCCTCGGCGGCGTCGATCTGCGCTTGAACATCGGCGCTCACGTGCTCGACGTTGCGCGGTCCCACACCCTGTTCAGCCAGTTCCGCCTTCTTGCGGCGTGCACGTTCGAGCGCCGCCTGGATGATCGCTTTCTTCTTCGCTTCGGCGTCGTCGGCGGAGGGGCTTGCGGGCTGCATGGCGGTGTCTTGCGGTGCCGGGGCGGCAGGCGCGCTCGTGGCCGCGCGGCGTGCCGCGGCGCGCGCTTCGGCCGCATTGCGTTCGGCGGCCTGGCGCGCTGCGCGCCGGTCATGTCGCACGCGGGCTTCGTCGGCCTGCTGTTGTGTCCATGCGTCCCAGCCGGTTGCTTCGCCCGTAACAGGAATCATTGCGATGCAGTCGACCGGGCAGGGCGCGACGCACAGGTCGCAGCCCGTGCACTGATCCTCGACGATCGTGTGCATCTGCTTGGGCGCGCCCACGATCGCGTCGACGGGACATGCCTGCATGCACAGCGTGCAGCCGATGCACAGTTGTTCGTCGATGAACGCCACCGGACGCGGGCGCTCCACGCCGTTGTCCGGATTGATCGGGATGACGGGTTTGCCGAGCAGTTTCGCGAGGCGCTCAACGCCTTCCACGCCGCCGGGCGGACACTGATTGTAATTGGCGGTGCCGGCGGCGACGGCTTCGGCATAGGGCCGGCAGCCGTCGTAGCCGCACTTCGTGCATTGGGTCTGGGGCAGCAGATCTTCGATGCGATCTGCGAGTGTTTTGGAATCGTTCACGTTCGCTACATCGGGGCGGGGCGGGCGGTGGCGTGACCTTGAGCGCACATGACCATGCGCAGGGTTACGCAGCTGGCCTGACAGGGCGCACACGCACAGCGCCAAAGCTTGCATTATCGCCGATTTCCCGCATTGCCATCGGCGGGCCATGTGCCATAATCAAAGCGCTTAATGCGAAGCGCTTTGCGGTTGAGGGGGAATCAGTAGACGTAAAAGCGTGGCGCAATGCATGGGCGGCTGGCATGGCGTCTTGCATGAAGCGACAGGGGGAAGAACGGTGTCGGCTCGCAACGACATCAAACAAACAAGAAGGAACGCAAGACCGTAGGTCGGAGGGTGTCTGTCCATTAACCTGGCGCGCCCCGCACAACGTTTGTCGATCCCAGGGCTAGGAGAGGCCCGGCGTGGTACCGCCCGACAACGTAAACCGGACAACGCGGCTTAACGAGATCCTGCCACCATGAATCAGCCAAAAATCAAAAGAGATCCTGAAGGCACACGCCGCCGCATTCTGCTCGCCGCGGCGGAAGAATTCGCCAATGGCGGCCTGTTCGGCGCACGCGTCGACCAGATCGCGCGACGCGCGGAAACCAATGAGCGCATGCTCTACTACTACTTCGGCAGCAAGGAGCAACTGTTCACGGCAGTGCTTGAGCACGCATTCGGCGCGCTCAACGAAGCCGAGCGCGCGCTCGATCTCGCGGGGCTTGCACCCGTCGAGGCGATCACGCGGCTTGCGCATTTCGTGTGGGACTACTATCGAGACAATCCGGAACTGCTTCGGCTCGTGAACAACGAGAATCTGCACGAGGCGCGCTATATGCAGAAGTCCACACGAATTCGCGAGATGATCTCGCCGATCGTCGCGACGCTCGGCTCGATCCTCACACGCGGCGAGTCTGCGGGACTGTTCCGCCCGAGCATCGATCCACTGCGGCTTTATGTGACGCTCTCGGGTATGGGTTACTACATCGTATCGAACCGCTATACGCTGAACGCCACGCTCGGTCGTGACTTCAGTTCGGCTGCCGAGCGCGCGGAAATGATTCAGCTCAACACGGAAATGCTGCTCGCGTATCTGATGCGCAAGTAGCGCAAGTAGCGCAAGCGAAGCGCACGAGATCGTTTCACGCTCCACAAACGCCGCGCGCCGTCCTGGGACGGCGCGCGGGTTGTGCTGCTGGCGCGTACTGTGTGCGCTCGCATGGAGCGCGCGTCTGCGTCAGGCGACAGCGCCTTGTGCGGAGCGGCCGCGGGCAGGCGTTTCTTTGCCCGATTGGCCGGCGCCCTGCTGGTGTTGACGGATGAAATCGCGCAGTTGCGGATAGATGATCGTGCGCCAGCGGCGGCCCGAGAAGATGCCGTAGTGGCCGCACTTCTCGGCGGTCAGATGATGCCGGTTCGCCTCGGGAATGCCCGTGCACAGGTCGTGCGCGGCGCGCGTCTGGCCCGCGCCCGAAATGTCGTCGAGCTCGCCCTCGATCGTGAAGAGCGCCGTGTCGCGAATGTCCTGCGGACGCACGCGTTCGCCGGCCACGTCCCACGTGCCTTCAGCGAGACTGAAATCCTGGAACACAGTGCGGATGGTCTCGAGGTAATACTCGGCGGCCATGTCGAGCACCGCGTTGTATTCGTCGTAGAACTGGCGATGTGCTTCGGCGTCCTCTTCGTCGCCGCGCAGCAGGCTCTTGTAGAAGTCCCAATGCGCCGTAGTGTGACGGCCCGGATTCATTGCGACGAAACCCGCGTGCTGCAGGAAGCCCGGATACACCTCGCGCCCTTCGCCCGGATAGTTGGCCGGCACCGTATGGATCACGTTGTTCGCAAACCAGTCGAGCGAGTGTTCGGTGGCGAGCGAGTTGACGGCGGTGGGGCTGCGGCGCGCGTCGATCGGGCCGCCCATCATCGTCATCGTGAGCGGGGTGTCTTCGCCGCGGCTCGCCATGAGCGAGATGGCCGCGAGCACGGGCACCGTCGGCTGGCAAACGGACAGCACGTGCAGGTTCTTCGCGCCGATATGGCGGATGAATTCCTGGATGTACGCCACGTAGTCGTCGAGATGGAACGCACCGGCTTCGAGCGGCACCATGCGCGCGTCGATCCAGTCGGTGATGTACACCTTGTGGTCCTGCAGCAGGGTGCGCACGGTGTCGCGCAGCAGCGTGGAGTGGTGGCCCGAGAGCGGCGCGCACACGAGCACGCTCGGCTCGTCCTTGAGCGCGGCCACGGCGCCGGTGTCGTCGGCGTAGCGCTTGAAGCGCAGCAGGCGGCAGAACGGCTTTTCGATGATGGTCTGCTCGACGATCGGAATATTGAAGCCGTCCTTCACGATCTGGCGAATGTTGAACTCGGGCTTCTCGTAGTCCTTGCCGAGGCGATAGAGCAGTTCGTAGCCCGCGGCGAAGCGCGTGGCGCCCGGCACGAGTGAAAACGGGCTCGTCGGATTCGAGAACGATTTCGAGGCGGCCTGGGCCCAGGCGGTCAGCGGGCTCAACAACGCACGCTGGAATTCACGGATTTGATAGAGCATGGGCGCTCCGGCATCTTCAAGGAGCGGTTCGCACCCGGGTCGCGCGCGGGTGAGGCGCGGAACAGATGCGGGCCGGCAAGGTTGGTCGGTCAGTCAATCAGGTTGTTTATCGGCCGCCGCCCGGCGGGCTTTAGCGCGGGCGGTACTGTTCTGCGCCTGGCCGTTGTGCAACGCAGCATGCCTAGTGTACCCCAGCTCGCAAAAACGTCCAGGCGCTTTCGAACATTTACGATGCGGATGCAACAGCTGGCTCGGCCGACGCGCCGTCGACCGCCGGATGTCCCGTTTCCTTCGCCATGTCCTGTTCATGCCGCATGAGGTTCAAGCCGGTATGCACGAGCGCCACATGCGAGAACGCCTGCGGGAAGTTGCCGACCAGACGCCCCGCAATGGGGTCATATTCCTCGGCGAGCAATCCCACGTCATTGGCGAGCGAGAGCAGGCGCTCGTACATGCGGCGTGCGTCGTCCATGCGGCCTTGCAGGGCCAGGTTGTCGACCATCCAGAAACTGCACGCAAGGAAGGTGCCTTCCCCGGGCGGCAGTCCATCGTTGAATTCGGTGGTGCGGTAGCGCATCACAAAACCTTCACACATCAGATCGCGCTCGATCGCCGCGACCGTGCCCGCAATGCGAGGATCTGCCGCAGGCAGGAAGCCGACCAGCGGCATGAGCAGCAGGCTCGCGTCGAGGTCGGTGCCGCCGTAGATCTGCGTGAAGGAGTTCAGATCCTTGTTGAAGCTGCGCTCGCAAATGGTCGCGTGTATCGTCGAGCGCAGTTCGCGCCAGTGATCGAGCGGGCCGGGCAGGTCGAATTTTTCCGCCGATTTGATCGCGCGGTCGAACGCGACCCACGCCATCACCTTCGAGAACGTGAAGTGCTGGCGGCCGCCGCGCGTTTCCCAGATGCCTTCGTCGGGCGCGGTCCAGATCGTTTCGAGGTGTTCGAGCATCGCGCACTGGATCGACCACGCGGTGTCGTCGGCCTGCAGGCCGCCCACGCGCGCGAGGTGCAGTGCGTTCATCACTTCGCCGTACACGTCGAGCTGCAGCTGGCCGACTGCGTTGTTGCCCACGCGCACGGGCTTCGCGCCTTCGTAGCCGGGCAGCCAGTCGAGTTCGAATTCGGGCAGGCGGCGCTCGCCGGCGAGCCCGTACATGATCTGCAACTGCGAGGGCGAGCCCGCCATCACGCGGCCCAGCCACGCACGCCATGCGCGCGCCTCGTCGTAGTAGCCGCCGCGCATCATCGCGAGCAGCGTGATCGTCGCGTCGCGCAGCCAGCAGTAGCGGTAGTCCCAGTTGCGCGTGCCGCCCAGTTGTTCGGGCAGCGACGTGGTGGGCGCGGCGACGATGCCGCCGGTGGGCTCGTAGGCCAGCGCCTTGAGCGTGATGAGCGAGCGGCGGATCGGTTCGGCCCAGCGGCCTTCCACCGTGCTGCGCGAGGCCCATTCGGTCCAGAAGTTTTCCGTGCGCGCAAGCGCCGTGAACGGATCGCGCGGCGGCGGCAGACGCAGGTGCGAGGCGGCGTAGGAAAGCGAGAACGGCACGCGTTCGCCTTCTTTCACCTCGAATTGCGCGACCGTGTGCATGTTTTCGCCCTCGAGGTCGACTGGTGTGCGCAGCACGACCGTGTCCGGGCCCACCGTCGCCTTGATGCCGCTTTCGTAGGTGAGACGGCTGACCCACGGCACCGAAAAGCCGTAGTCGAAGCGCAGCACGAGCTGGCTTTCCATGCGCACGGTGCCGCGCCGCCCCACGACGATGCGCACGAGTTCGGACCAGCCGTTGCCGGGCGGCATGAAGTCGATGAGCGTGACCGCGCCTTCGGGCGTTTCGAAATCGGTTTCGAGGATCAGCGTGTCGCCGCGATAGCGGCGCGTGGTCTTGACTTCAACTTTCGCGCCTTCTTCGGGCTGCGCGGGCGCGATGAGCCAGCGGCCGTTCTCCTCGGTGCCGAGCAGGGCGGCGAAGCAGGCGCCAGAGTCGAAGCGCGGCCAGCAGAGCCAGTCGATGGAGCCGGCGCGGGAAACGAGCGCGGCCGTGTGGCCGTCGCCGATCAATGCATAGTCTTCAATGGGTGCGGGCATAGTAAGCAGATTGACAGCGTTGCTCGAAAACGAAAGCCGCTCGCCGCGTGCAGGACAGTGCGCGCGGCATGCACGCACAAGAGTAGTGGCAGCGGGGCCGCCTGCGCAATGCGTTTTGCGCGGCAGCACGTGCAAATACTCATCTCGCCGGCGTCAACAAACGTTGGCGAGCGTGACGAGGCGCGTCACAGATGGCCGTTTACGCCGAATAGCCCGATGATCCCGATGATGATCAGATACAGCGCGACGATATAGTTGAGCAGGCGCGGCACGGCAAGAATCAGAATGCCTGCGATGAGCGCGACGAGCGGCCCGATGGCGACGTGAATGTTCATGACGGCTCCCTGATTGCGGTGGGTTTCGATCGTTTGCGTTGATCCCTTTTTGCTGCGATTTTTCGCGCCTTTTCCGCGCGACTCGTTGCTGCGCGCTGGCGGGGCGGGCGTTTGCGACCTCTCTTATACTGGGCCGGTGTCTCATGTATCAGACGAAAGCGAGACGGGTACGGTCAGCGTCGCGACGAGGGCCGATCCGCTTTACTGCATCGACAAGAAAAAGGAGGTCGACATGTTCCTTCGCCGTGCCGCCGCAAACGCCGTGCCCGCGCCCTCCCGTTCCACTGCCCGTGCGCGCGGACCCGCGCATCTCCGCGCGCATCTCCGCGCACATCTCCTCAGCCAGCTCATCAAAGGTGTTGTCATCATGGCTTCCGTCGCCGCGACGCATGCGTTCGCGCAATCCGCTTCCACGTCCGCGCCCGCGGGCGGCGTCTACAACCTGATCGTCGGCACGTATACGGGCGGCAAGAGCGAGGGCCTCTACGTCTACCACTTCAATACGCAAACTGGCGACATGCAGCCGGTCAGCGTAGCGAAGACGGTGAATCCCTCGTTTCTCGTGGTGAGCAAGGACAACCGCTTTGTCTACGCCGTGAACGAACTGCCCGGCGACAACGGTCCCGCCAGCCTGCGCGGCGACGTGAGCGCGTTCGGCTTCGACGCCGCGAGCGGGCAGCTCACGTTTCTCAACAAGGTGTCGGCGCAGGGCAACGATCCGTGCTACCTGAGCCTTTCGCCGGATGGGCGCTATCTCTTCGTGGCGAACTATTCGGTCGCGGCCGACCCCGGCGGCAGCTTCGCCGTCCTGCCCGTGCAGCAGGACGGCAAGCTTGGCGAGTCCGTGCTGACCGTGCATCACGAGGGCGGCGGTCCCGTGAAGGGGCGTCAGGACAACGCGCACGTGCACTCGACGGTGTTTTCGCCGGATGGGCACTATCTCTTCACCCAGGATCTCGGCACCGACAAGCTGTGGACCTACCTTTACACGCCAGACGGCAGCCGCGGGCTCGTGAGCCCGACCGAGTGGCGCTATACCGACGTGAAGTCGGGCAGCGGTCCGCGCCACCTGATCTTCGGCAATGACGGCCGTCACGCATATCTCACGAGCGAGCTGACCGCCACCGTGACGGTGTTTGCGTACCACGACGGGCATATGAAGCTGGAGCAGGTCGAGAAGCTGGCGGAGCCGGGCTTCAAGGGCACGCAGGGCGCGGCGGCGCTGCATCTTTCGCCGGACGGCAAGTTCCTCTACGTCTCGAATCGCGGCGACGCCAACGACATCTCGATCTTCGCCGTCGATGGCGACAGCGGGAAGTTAAAGCGCGTGGGTCGCCAGTCGAGCCTTGGCAAGTCGCCGCGCGAGTTCGCGATCGATCCGACCGGGCAGTGGCTCATCGTCGGCAACCAGAACAGCGATACCGTCTACGTGTTCCGCCGCGATCAGCAGACCGGTTTGCTGGAGCCGAACCCGAAGCGCGTCGAGATCGGCTCGCCGGTCGATTTCAAGTTCGTCGCACGGTAACGTGCGCGCGTGTTGAGTTGAATAAAAAAGGCGCGTTTCGCGCCTTTTTTATTCGCCCTGGCCGCCGCCGGGCACGAGCACTTCGCGGCTGCCGTTGATGCCCATCGGCGAGACGAGGCCCGCCGTTTCCATTTGCTCGACCAGACGCGCAGCGCGGTTGTAGCCGATGCGCAACTGCCGCTGCACCGACGAGATCGACGCGCGCCGCGTGCGCACGACGAAAGCCACGGCCTCGTCGTAGAGCGGGTCGGCCTCGGCCTCGGGCGAGTCGCCGAAGAGGTCCTGCGGCGCACCTTCGGAAGCCGGGCCGTCGAGAATGCCTTCGACGTACTCGGGCTCGCCGAACTGCTTCAGATACTCCACCACGGCGTGCACTTCCTCGTCGGCGACGAACGCGCCGTGCACGCGCTGCGGGTAGCCCGTGCCCGGCGGCAGGAACAGCATGTCGCCCTGGCCGAGCAGCGACTCCGCGCCCATCTGGTCGAGGATCGTGCGCGAGTCGATCTTCGACGACACCTGGAACGCCACGCGGGTCGGAATATTCGCCTTGATGAGCCCGGTGATCACGTCCACCGAAGGACGCTGCGTCGCGAGGATCAGGTGGATGCCGGCGGCACGCGCCTTCTGCGCGAGACGCGCGATCAACTCTTCGATCTTCTTGCCCGCGACCATCATGAGGTCGGCGAGCTCGTCGATCACGACCACGATCATCGGCAGCGGCGAGAGCGGCTCCGGCGCTTCCGGCGTGAGCGAGAACGGGTTGCCGATCTTCTTTTCGTGCGCTTCGGCGTCACGGATCTTCTGGTTGAAGCCCGCGAGATTGCGCACGCCCACCGCCGACATCAGCCGGTAGCGCTTCTCCATTTCGCCCACGCACCAGTTGAGCGCGTTGGCGGCGAGCTTCATGTCGGTCACGACCGGCGCGAGCAGATGCGGAATGCCTTCGTACACGGAAAGCTCGAGCATCTTCGGGTCGATCATGATGAGCCGCACGTCCTCGGGCGTCGCCTTGTAGAGCAGCGAGAGGATCATTGCGTTGATCGCCACAGACTTGCCCGAACCGGTCGTGCCCGCGACGAGCATGTGCGGCGCCTTGGCGAGATCGGTGACGATCGGATGGCCGACGATGTCCTTGCCCATCGCGATCGTGAGCTTCGATTGCGAGCGATGGTACGGCGCCGATTCGAGGATCTCGGAGAGGCGGATCATCTGGCGGCGCGCATTCGGCAACTCGAGGCCCATGCAGGTCTTGCCGGGGATCGTTTCGACCACGCGGATCGACGTGAGGCCGAGGCCGCGCGAGAGGTCCTTCATGAGGCCGACGATCTGGCTGCCGCGCACGCCGAGCGCAGGCTCCACTTCGAAGCGTGTGATCACGGGGCCCGCCGACGCGCCGACCACCGTCACAGGGACCTTGAACTCCTGGAGGCGCTGCTCGATCAGCTGGCTCGTTTCGGCGAGCTTCTGCTCGGAGACCGGCTCGATCTCGGACGACGCGCGCTCGAGCAGTTCGAGCCCCGGCAGTTCGACCGCCGAGGCGCTCAGCGGCTCGAACGCGAACGCCGTGGGCGCGTGGCCGCGTACGGCGGGGCGCTGGACTGCCGGTTCGGGCGCTTCGACGGCTTCGGGGGCTTCGATGACTTCGGGGGCTTCGATGACTTCGGGCTCGGGCTCGAAGGCGGGGCTCGCGGCGCCCGGTTCGGTCGCGACGGCGGGGTAGGGCGCCGCGATCGGTGTGGCAACCGGTACTGCGGGATGCGAAGGGCCAGGCGTGAACGTGGCTTCGGCAGGTGCAGGACGGTATTCCGGCTGCGGTTCGGCGACCCACGGCGGCGTTGCTACGGGTGCCGGCGTTTGCTGCACAGCGGGCAGGGGCGTCGCGTCGAAACCCGGTGCCGGAGTTGCCGGCGCTTCAACTGCCGGCAATGCTTGCGCCGCCGCGGCGTTCGCAAGCTCATGCGCTTCATCGAAAACCGCGGGGTGCTCATCGACGACGCGCGCAACAGGGGCGAAAGACTCGCTCGCCTTTTGCTCTGCCGCCAGCGAAGGCGTTGCGTCGAACGGCGTCGCGGGAACTGCATGCGCGACGGTGGGCGCGACAGGTGCAGGCGTTGCGCGCGCGGATGTTTCGAACGTGCGGCCGTATGTGCCGTGCGCAGATTCGTCGAGGGTCGCCGCCGACGCCGTATCGACAATTTCGGTGCGGGTGCTTGCGTCCAGCGGTTGCTCGTCAACGGGCGCTGCGTGATGCGCAGGCGCCGCGGCCACCTCCGGTTGTGTTTCGCGAGCGAAGCGGGGCAAGTGCACGATGTTCGCCGCGTCCGATGCGTCGTTTGCATCCTGCGACTCGGCGGGAGCGGGATGCGATGCTTGTACGCTTGCTGCAACCGGTGTGTGTGCGACTGCGGGTGCTGGCGCCGCAACGGGAGGAACTGCCACCGCAGGCGCGGGCGCCTGTTCGTGCACCGGCAACGGCGTGAACGTGTAGAACGGCTCGGCGGCGTGGGTTTCCGCGGGCGCGGCGGCCGACGGTTCGTCGTCGAGCAGGATCCATGACATGCCGTGATCCAGCGTGGGCCAGGAGGACGGCGTTGCGGCCTCTGCCGCCTCGGCTTGCACAGGCTCGACGCCGGTCGCTGCGCTCAATGCGTCATGCGCGGCTTCGTCCACATGGGTGTGCACCGGTTGCCACGAAGTTGGCATTGCCGTGTCGTCGGCGCTGACCGTCTTCGGCTCGTATGCCGCGGCGCGCTGAATCTCGGAAGGGTAGGGGGCAGCCTTTGCAGCGGGCGTCCAGGGTGTCGACGTGTTGTGCGGCTGCAGCGCGGCGTGCGCTTCCTCCAGCGATTGCACGCCCGCGTTCGGCGAAATGGCGTCACCGTCCTGCTGCGTGACTGGCGCGAACGTCGTTTCCACCGGCACGCCCGAAGGCGTCACCGGCAGCGCCGTCTTCGACATGTCTGGCGGGGCGCTCGGGAATTGCGCGTGCGCTTCCTCTTCGCCCGCGAGTGTGCCCGCTTCGTCGAGCGTGCGGCGTGCAAGGCTCGCGCCGGCGAGGGACGTCCAGCGTGCGGCGTTTTCTTCGATCGAACGCAACGTTTCGAGCACGCTCATCGACAGCGGCGCTTCCGCTTGCGGCGCGCTGGTGGACGCGGGGCGCGAGTACGCGGGCGTAGCGGGCGGCGTGTCGGCCAGTTGCGAGGTGAACGGCGCGCGTGGCGCAGCCATGGGCGGGCGAGGGTTCACGCGCGCCGGCTGGCCTTGCCAGACGTACGGACGCGGCGGCTTCGCGACGCGGGGCGGCGCTGCGGCCGCGGCGCGCGCTGCCGTGCTGCCTGCCGCGGGCGGCGGCGCCGAGCGGCGCGGCGTGACTGGCTGCGCGAACGGCGAAGTCAGCGGATCGAGCGGCGCCGGCGTCGAGCCGAACGCGGCACTGCGCGCGGCGGCTGCTGCCGCAGCGGTACCGGCCGCGAGCGGCGCACCGTGCACCGCAGCCGAAGCCACGCGCGCACCCACGGTCGCGGCGGCCATGGCCGGCCGCGCAAGGCCCGGCTCAGCGCGCCACGGCGCATTGGGTTGCGCGGGGATGCCCGGTGCGCCATGCGCGCCCGCCATATCCGAGGCAGTGCCCGCGCCACGCGTTGGCTGGCGGCGCGCGTCGCCAAGCGGCGCGCCTTGCTGCAATGGCATGCGTGGCGGCTCCATCGGTGCTCTCGGCGCAGCTTGCACCGGAGCCGCCGGAGCACGCGTGCCGCGCAGCCAGTCGGCGGCCGCGGTCGGCTCGGAGCGTGCCCATGCCGCGGAGGAATCGGCCGGAGCCCGGAAGCCTGGTTCGGCGCGCCACGGCGCGCTATCCGCAAAAGCGTCCTGCGCGGCGGCCGCGGTCGACGCTGCGCCAAGTCCCGCGGCCATCGCGCCGGCATTGCGCGAGAGATCGCGACCGTCGCGACCGTCGCGCACATCGCGCACATCGCGCGCTTCACGTGCAGGCGGGCGCCAGATCGTCGGCCGCTTGCGCCGTGCGCCGTCGCCGGGCATCGGCAGGTTGACGGTGGCGGCGCTATGGGCGGGAAGTCCCTCTTCGGCGGCGGCGCGGCGACTGCGGCGTTCGCGGCGCGGGCTCTCGTCGGTCTCGCGCGCGGCGCGGATGTTCAGGCCGAGCCCGAGCGAGATGTCGGCCCAGGCGAGGAATTCGCGCCAATGGAAGTCGAGCAGCCACGGCAAGCTCACGAGGAGGAGCGCCGTCATGGCGAGCGGCGCGGCCGCGTGGCCGATGAGCTTGCCGAGCCCGCCCAATAGTGCGTGGCCGAGCGCGTCGAAACCGGCGATGTCGATGAGCGTCGCCTCGAGCGCGCAGCTCGCGACGAGCACACCAAGGAAGCCGAGCCAGAGCCGGATCGTGCCCGGACCGCGCAGGCCCGCGCCGCCGGGCAGCACGGACTTGACGAGACGCCAGATCAGAGGGATGAACCAGACGGCCGAAACGCCGAACCAGCCAGGAACTACCGTGTGCATGCCAAAGATGTACGTAGAGAAGGTGTGCGACGTGTGGAGTGTAACCGCTCGGCCCCTGCGCGCCGCCATCCACTTGAGGACTGTGTTGCGCTCGGCCCGGCGGGCGTTGCGCGCCCGACACGCCAAAGACCCTGCGCACGCTGTTTTGGTTCGCGCGCAACAAAAAAAGAGCCGCGCCGGGCAAGGGCGCGGCGGTTCATGCGGGCAGCGTTCACTGCGCCGGTTTGGCGTCGGAGGCGGCGCCCGGCGCAACGCCGGGCTTGGCCTCGGCGCTTTGCTCGGCGAACGTCAGGCGGTCGCCGTTTTCGAGCACGAGAAAGAGCGATCGCGGAGGCCGCATCTGCACGCCCGAGCGCGCGATATGCGAGAGGGCTTCCAGGTAGGGGCCCTCGATATCGCCGCCCGCGCCGATGCACGCCATGCGCGTGCCGCCGAGCTGGCTGAACGAGAGCAGGCCGTTTTTCAGCGCATAGGCGCCGAAATAGCGGTTGCAGCCCGAAAAACCGCTCGCGCGGCGCTGGCCGCTCTCGGTCGAGAGGTCGAGCGTGATGGGGCGGGCAACGGGGTTGTCGGTATTGCTGGCGTCGGCGTTCGGGCCCGGCACGGCGCGCAGCGTGCCGTCGGCGCGCTTCCACTCCGTGAGCTGCCAGTGCGTGTTGTCGAGCAACTGGGTCGTAGCGGGGTTGAACGGATCGGGCAGCGGCGCGGAGGCGTCCGTGTGCACCGGCAGCTTGCACGCGCACACGAGCAGGGCCGCAGCGAGCATCGCCGTGCGCGAGGCCAGCTTGCGCGCGAATACGCCGTGGGCCGGGCGCAGGCGCATATTCACGCGCGGACTCTGGCTCGGCGTCTGGCTGTGCGTCTGGCGGATAGGCATCGCATCGTTCCTCGTAATCGGCGAAGGCGTAAGCGTAACGCACCGCGCTGCAGCATGCGAGCGCAAACGTGCGCGCACAGCGCGTGAAGCGGGTGGCCGCCGGCGGTCCAGAGCGCCTCGCCGCGGCAATGCCGCGTGTTAACATCGGCGCTCTTACGCATTTGCGCCATACCGCCATTCTGGAGACATCATGCAAACCCGCCCCCGCATCGGCACGCCGCTTTCCGCTTCCGCCACCCGTGTCATGCTGCTCGGCGCGGGCGAGCTTGGCAAGGAAGTGATCATCGCGCTGCAGCGTCTTGGCGTTGAGGTGATCGCCGTCGATCGCTATGAAAATGCGCCTGGCCATCAAGTTGCGCATCGCGCGCACGTGATCGACATGGCCGATCCCAAGGCGCTGCGTGCGCTCATCGACGCCGAGCGCCCGCACCTCGTCGTGCCCGAAATCGAAGCGATCGCCACCGACGCGCTCGCCGCCGTCGAAGCCGAGGGCGTCGCCGAGGTGATCCCGACCGCGCGCGCCGCGCAGCTCACGATGAACCGCGAGGGCATCCGGCGCCTCGCCGCCGAGGAACTCGGCCTCGCCACCTCGCCCTACGCGTTTGCCGATTCGCTCGACGAGCTGAAGGCCGGCGTCGCCAAGGTGGGCTACCCGTGTGTGGTGAAGCCGGTAATGTCGTCGTCGGGCAAGGGGCAGTCGGTCGTGCGCAGCGACGCCGACGTCGAGCGCGCCTGGGACTATGCGCTGGCAGGCGGCCGTGTGAATCGCGGGCGCGTGATCGTCGAGGGCTTCATCAACTTCGACTATGAAATCACGCAGCTCACCGTGCGCGCCATCGACCCGGCGAGCGGCCAGGTGCAAACGTATTTCTGCGATCCGATCGGCCACCTCCAGGTGGACGGCGATTACGTCGAATCGTGGCAGCCGCAGCCGATGAGCGCGAAGGCGCTCGAGCGCTCGCGCGAGATCTCGCACAAGGTGACCGAGGCGCTGGGCGGCCGAGGCCTCTTCGGCGTGGAGCTGTTCGTGCGCGGCGACGAGGTGTGGTTCTCGGAAGTGAGCCCGCGTCCGCACGACACGGGGCTCGTCACGCTCGCCTCGCAGCGCTTCTCCGAGTTCGAGCTGCACGCGCGCGCGATCCTCGGTTTGCCCGTCGATACGACGGCGCGCGGTCCGGGCGCATCGGCGGTGATCTACGGCGGCATGGACGCGCGCGGCATCGCGTTCGAGGGCGTCGCGCAGGCGCTTGCCGTGCCGGGCGCGGACCTGCGCCTTTTCGGCAAGCCCGAGAGCTTCGTGAAGCGCCGCATGGGTGTTGCGCTCGCTACGGGCGCCGACACCGACGAGGCCCGCTCGCGCGCCCGCGAAGCGGCCGCGGCGGTGCGTCCGGTGCCGGGCGACGCCGCGCAGTGAGTGTGCGGCGAGCGCGCTGCGTTGGCCGCGCACAAGGCGGCCGGCGCGCGTGCCGGTTATCGTGTGAGCCAATCCTTCGCGCGTGAATGCAAAATGGCGTCACGCGCACGGGCAACGCAACACACGGAGAACACGATGATCGATGCTCGAAGCGGCGCAATCCGCGCAATTCGGATCGGCGGCGCGCTCGCGCTGACAGCCTGTGGTCTCGCGGCCGCGCTGCACCTCGACGCGGCGCACGCGGCCCCGCTCGAAGTACGCGATATCCAGGTCCAGTCGCGCCACACGTTCAGCTACACCTGCGCGAACGGCAAGAGCTTCAAGGTCACCTATCTCAACGCGGCCAACGGCCAGAGCTTCGCGCTCGTGCCCGTGGAAGGCCGCAAACTTTTCTTCGTCGGCGTGATCGCCGCCTCGGGCGTGAAGTACGTCGCCGAGCGCTACACGTGGTGGACCAAGGGTCCCGGCGCGGATCTCTACGACGTCACGTCCGACGCGAGCCCGAAGCCGGTGCTCTCCGGCTGCGCGACGATCATGCGCTAACGCCGCACGCACGCTTCACGACACATTCCGCCTTGCGGGAGTAACCTGTCGGCCTGTTCGCGAAGGCCGGCTGCCGCCCGCGCCGCCGGCCACGCTCTTGCCAACGAGGTGGTCGATGAAAGCATCGGATCTGTTCGTGAAGGCGCTCGAAGCCGAAGGCGTCGAATATGTGTTTGGTATTCCCGGGGAAGAAAATCTCGATCTGCTCGAATCGCTGCGGCGCTCGAAGATTCGTCTGATCGTCACGCGCCACGAGCAGGCCGCGGGCTTCATGGCCGCCACTTACGGACGGCTCACGGGCCGCACCGGCGTGTGCCTCGCCACGCTCGGGCCCGGCGCCACCAACTTCGTGACCGCCGCCGCGTACGCGCAGCTGGGCGGCATGCCCATGCTGATGGTCACGGGCCAGAAGCCCATCAAGTCGAGCAAGCAGGGCCACTTCCAGATCGTCGACGTGGTGCGCATGATGGAGCCGCTCACCAAGTACGCGCGGCAGATCGTCTCCATCGGCAATATTCCCGCGCTCGTGCGCGAGGCGTTTCGCCAGGCCGAGCAGGAGCGGCCCGGCGCCGTGCATCTCGAACTGCCCGAAGACGTAGCCGACGAAGAGGGCGACGGCAAGCCCATTCCCAAGAGCTTCAGCCGCCGGCCCGTGGCCGAGGAAAAAGCGGTTGCCCATGCGGTCGGGGCGATCTGCAAGGCGCGCCATCCGCTCCTCATGATCGGCGCGGGCGGAAACCGCAAGACCACGCGCAACGTGCTGCGCGAATTCGTCGACGAAACCGGCATCCCGTTCTTCACCACGCAGATGGGCAAGGGCGTGATCGACGAATCGCACCCGCTCTGGCTCGGCAACGCCACGCTCTCGGACGGCGACTTCGTGCACCGCGCGATCGAGCACGCCGACTGCATCATCAACGTCGGCCACGACGTGATCGAGAAGCCGCCGTTTTTCATGCGCAGCGCGGAAGAGAAGACCGTCATCCACGTGAATTTTCTCGGTGCGGAAGTCGACCCCGTGTATTTCCCGCAGATCGAGGTGGTGGGCGACATCGCCAACGCCGTGTGGCAACTCAAGGAAAGCCTCAAGCCGCGCGAGCACGCGTGGGACTTTGCCCGCTTCGAGGAAATCAAGCGCCATTTCGAGGCGCATCTTGCCAAGGGGCAGCACGACGAGCGCTTTCCCATGTACCCGGTGCGGCTCGTGCACGACGTGTACGACGCGATGCCCGACGACGGCATCCTGTGCCTCGACAACGGCATGTACAAGATCTGGTTCGCGCGCTACTACCGCGCGCGTGAGCCCAATTCGATCCTGCTCGACAACGCGCTCGCCTCGATGGGCGCGGGGCTGCCCTCGGCCATCGCCACCAAGATCGTGCATCCGCAGCGCAAGGTCGTGGCCGTGTGCGGCGACGGCGGTTTCATGATGAATTCGCAGGAGCTGGAAACGGCGGTGCGCCTGAAGCTCGATCTGGTCGTGCTGCTGCTGCGCGACGACGCGTTCGGCATGATCCGCTGGAAGCAGGAAAACATGAATTTCCCCGACTACGGGATGACGCTGCAGAACCCCGATTTCGTGGACTATGCGCAAAGCTACGGCGCGCATGGCCACCGCGTGGGCTCGGCGGACGAATTCAAGCCGCTCGTCGAGCAGTGTCTCGCCCAACCCGGCGTGCACCTGATCGACGTGCCCATCGATTACTCGGACAACGAGCGCGTGCTCAATCGCGACATCAAGCGCCTGAGCGCGCAGCTTTGACGCAGCTTTGACGTTGTCATTACGGAGAACCCCGTCATGCTCAAACCGACTTATCCGTACTACCTGGCCAACGAGGCCGTCGCCGCCAACACCGACCTCGAAGTCACCGACAAATACAGCGGCGAAGTCGCCACGCGCGTCGCGCTCGCCGACGCGAAAGCGATCGACCAGGCCATCGCCGCCGCCGAAGCCGCCATGCCCGCCATGCGCGCGTTCCCGCCGTACAAGCGCCAGGCCGTGATAGATCATTGCGTGGCGCGCTTTCGCGAGCGCTTCGACGAGCTGGCGATGGCGCTGTGCATCGAGGCGGGCAAGCCGATCAACGACTCGCGCGGCGAGGCGACGCGCCTGATCGACACGTTTCGCGTGGCCGCCGAAGAGAGCGTGCGTATCAACGGCGAGATCGTGAATCTCGAGATTTCGGCGCGCGCGAAGGGCTATCACGGCTACGTGAAACGCGTGCCGATCGGACCGTGCTCGTTCATTTCGCCGTTCAATTTCCCGCTCAATCTGGCTGCGCACAAGGTCGCACCGGCGCTCGCCGCCGGCGTGCCGTTCGTGCTGAAGCCCGCGAGCCGCACGCCGGTGGGCGCGCTGATCATCGGCGAGGTGCTGGCGGAGACGGATTTGCCCAAGGGCGCCTTCTCGATCCTGCCCGCGCACCGCGACGGCGCCGACCTCTTCACGACCGACGAGCGCTTCAAGCTGCTCTCGTTCACGGGCTCGCCCGCGGTGGGCTGGGACCTCAAGAGGAAGGCCGGCAAGAAGAAGGTGGTGCTGGAGTTGGGCGGCAACGCGGCGGCCATCGTCGACGCCGATCAGGGCGGCAAGCTGGACTACGTGGTCGAGCGCCTCGCGTTCGGCGCGTACTACCAGTCGGGACAGAGCTGCATTGGCGTGCAGCGCATTCTCGTGCACGCGTCGCTTTACGACGCGCTGCGCGAAAAGCTCATCGCCAAGGTCAAGACGCTCAAGATGGGCGACCCGAAGGACGAGAACACCTTTGTCGGGCCGATGATCTCCGAATCCGAGTCGAAGCGCCTCGCAGGCTGGATGGAGAGCGCGGTGCTCGCGGGCGCGAAGATCATCGCGGGCGGCAAGGTGGACGGCGCGATGTTCGAGGCCACGCTGCTCGAGAACGTGGGCCGCGACACTGACCTCTACCGCAAGGAGGCGTTCGGGCCGGTCGCGATCCTGGAGCGCTTCGACGACTTCGGCAAGGCTTTGGAGATCGTCAACGACAGCGATTTCGGCCTGCAGGCCGGCGTGTTCACCGACTCGCTCGCCAACGCGCACCGCGCGTGGGACGGCCTCGACGTGGGCGGCGTGGTGATCAACGATATTCCGTCATTTCGCGTCGATAACATGCCGTACGGCGGCGTGAAGGACTCCGGCCTCGGGCGCGAGGGCGTGCGCTACGCGATCGAGGACATGACTGAGCTGCGGCTGATGGTGATGCGCGAGACGTGGTGAGCAGCGGGCCCGGAGAAAAAAGGGCGCGATGCATCGTCGCATGGCGCACGGGGTTCTCCCGTGCGCCGTGTTGCAGAACGCATGGCCTGCTGCCATAGGGATTTATGCCAAGGTGCTACAATACCGGCCTTTCGGCCCTTTGCGCCTGCCGCAACGGGCGGGCAGAGCGCCGGCAGGGCGCGGGTGACACGCGAGTAACAAGCGGGCGACACGCGAGTGACAAGCGGGCGACACGCGAGTGACAAGCGGGCGACAAGCCGCCCCGAGGCTTGCTGGATCGGCCTGAAATGCCGGTCGGGCCGTTTTGACCAATCCGGTGCGCGCGCCAGTCGATAGACGAGGGCGGCGCCGGAACCATCTGGAATCGAGTGAGTCTGGCCGGGTTGAACCCGAGCGAGCGCGGCGATGGAGCCAGCGCCCCGTCCCCGGCAGATCCTCTCGTCGTCCACGGGCCATCCCGGGCCATCCGTTTGCCGGGAGGCCCTCGCGGGCGTGCGTTCCGCCCGTCGCCGCAGGGCGCCTGACGTGTTGTCCGGCGCCTTTGCATCGACCTGCAATGCCCAGCAGTGACCTTTTGAGGCGCTCCCGCGCCTTGCGCGAATAGCGCCTTTATAGCGAAGCCACCATGTCCGACACAGCCGTCACGCCCAGCACTGCGAACTTTGACCAGTTTGGTCTGGCCCCCGAAATCCTCCGGGCCATCAAGGAGCAAGGCTACACGACGCCCACGCCGATCCAGGCGCAGGCGATTCCCGTGGTGCTCACGGGCCGCGACGTGATGGGCGCCGCGCAAACCGGCACGGGCAAGACCGCGAGCTTCTCGCTGCCGATCCTGCAACGCCTCCTGCCGATGGCGAGTACGAGCGCTTCGCCTGCACGCCATCCGGTGCGCGCGCTGATTCTCACGCCTACGCGCGAGCTGGCCGATCAGGTCGCGAACAACGTGCGCACCTACGCGCAGCACACGCCGCTGCGCAGCGCGGTGGTGTTCGGCGGCGTCGACATGAATCCGCAGTCCGACGAGCTGCGCCGCGGCGTGGAAATCCTGATCGCGACACCTGGCCGCCTGCTCGACCACGTGCAGCAAAAGACCACGAGCCTCGGCCAGGTGCAGATGCTCGTGCTCGACGAAGCCGACCGCATGCTCGACATGGGCTTCCTGCCCGACCTGCAGCGCATCCTGAACCTGCTGCCGAAGGAGCGCCAGACGCTGCTGTTCTCGGCCACGTTCTCGGGCGAGATCAAGAAGCTTGCCGCGACCTATCTGCGCACGCCGCAGACCATCGAGGTGGCGCGCAGCAACTCCACGGCGACCAACGTCACCCAGGTCGTGTACGAAGTTGCCGAGGGCGACAAGACCGGCGCGGTCGTTCAGCTGATCCGCGACCGCGGTCTCAAACAGGTGATCGTGTTCTGCAACAGCAAGATCGGCGCGAGCCGCCTGGCCCGCCAGATCGAAAAGCAGGGCATCGTCGCGGCGGCGATTCACGGCGACCGCTCGCAGAACGAGCGCATGCAGGCGCTCGACGCCTTCAAGCGCGGCGAAATCGAAGCGCTCGTGGCGACCGACGTGGCCGCGCGCGGCCTCGACATCGCGGAGCTGCCCGCCGTCATTAACTTCGACCTGCCTTTCAACGCCGAAGACTATGTGCACCGCATTGGCCGCACGGGCCGCGCAGGCGCCTCGGGTGACGCGCTTTCGCTGTGCAGCCCGAACGAGAAGAAGCAACTCGCCGATATCGAGAAGCTCATCAAGCGTCCGCTGACCGTGGAGCGCCTCGTGGTCGACGTGCCGGTGCCGCATCACGAAGGCGGTAGCCGCCGCCGGGAGCGCGACGGTCATGAAGGCCGCGAAGGGCGCGGCGAACGCGGCGAGCGCGGTGTGCACCGCCGTGCGGCGTCGTTCGACCGCCCGCATCATCATCGTTCGCAGCCGATCGACGATTTTTTCCTGAAGCCTTACGAGCCTTCGGCTAACGCGCGCAGCAAGGCTGAAGACAAGCCCGCGAACACCGCACCGCAAAAACAGCAGTCGAAGCAGCCGCTCGCAGCGCTGTTGGGTGGTCTCGGCTCGTCGTGGCGCAACAAGCCGACGTCGTCTTCGTCGAACTGAGTTTGAGCGCGCGAAGCGGCGCGCGACACAACGATAAAACGGCATGTCGCCTTCAACGACATGCCGTTTTTGTTTAGGTGGCCGGCAATTGCGCGAGCCGCCGCTTCCACGCTTCGATCGCGTCTCGCTGGAACGCTTCGAGCGTTGCGGGCGAAGGGTCGTGCAATTCGAGGCCCAGATGCCGCGCCGCGGCCAGCAACGCTCCCAGCGGGCGTGACGCATCGAGCGCTTGTGCCCCGGTCTGCTTCGAGAGCTTGTCCCCTTCCGCGTTCGTCACAACAGGCACGTGCAGGTAGGCGGGCGTTGGCACGCCAAGGCACTGCTGGAGCCAGATTTGCCGCGCTGTTGAGTCGAGCAGGTCCGCGCCGCGCACCACGTGCGTAATGCGTTGTTCGGCGTCGTCCACAACCACGGCGAGCTGGTAGGCCCATTGGCCGTCGGCGCGCAGGAGCACGAAATCGCCGACTTCGGTTGCGAGGTCTTGCTGCTGCGGGCCTTGCCAGCGGTCGTCGAAGCGGATCAGCGCGGGGTTTTGTGTCCTGGAAGGCGCGTCGTCGGGCACACGCAGCCGCCACGCGCGCGCTGGCTTGCCGTGCAGGCCCGCGCGGCAGGTGCCCGGATAGATCAGCGTGGTGTTGCGCTGGTGCGCACGCACTTGCGAATCGGCGATTTCCTTGCGCGTGCAGCCGCACGCGTACACGTGGCGCGAGGCGATCAGCCGGTCGAGCGCCGCGCGGTACAGGCCGGTGCGGCGGCTCTGCCATTGCGGCGGCTCGTCGGCGTGAAAGCCGAAGGCCGCAAGCGTCGTGAGAATGTCTTCGGCTGCGCCCGGCACGGTGCGCGGGCCGTCGATGTCTTCCACGCGCACGAGCCACGCGCCGCCATGCGCTCGCGCGTCGAGCCAGCTCGCGAGCGCCGAAACGAGCGAGCCGAAGTGCAGCGGGCCAGTGGGCGAGGGCGCGAAGCGCCCGCGATACCCTTGCGGCGATGCGCTCACGCGCGCGGCTTAAGCGGCAGCCTGGGCCGCCGTATCCGTCGCGCCCGCGCGCTCCGGATGGCACGCCGGGCAGCTCTTGCCTGCCACGTAGAGCGGGGAAGCCTGCTCTTGCGGCGTGACGACGGCGCGGCACGCGAAGCACTGCACGGTGTCCGTCGGTTCGAGCTGCGGATTGAGCGCGGTGCGCTGGTCGAACACGAAGCAGTCGCCGTTGTAGTGCGCGCCGCCCACTTCCTCGAAGTACTTGAGAATGCCGCCTTCGAGCTGGTAGACGCTTTCGATGCCCACTTCCTTCATGTGGATCGCGGCCTTTTCGCAGCGAATGCCGCCCGTGCAGAACGACACGACCGTCTTGCCTTCGAGGTCGGCGCGGTTCGCTTCGATCACGCCCGGGAATTCGCTGAACTTGTCGATGCGGTAGTCGAGCGCGTTATCGAACGTGCCGACATCGATTTCGAACGCGTTGCGCGTGTCGAGCATGACAACGGGGCGGCCTTCGTCGTCGAAGCCGCGGTCGAGCCATTGCTTGAGCACGACCGGCGCCACGGAAGGCGCGCGGCCTTCTTCGGGGCGGATCGCGGGCTTCTTCATCGTGATGATCTCGCGCTTCAGGCGCACGAGCATACGGTTGAAGGGCCGCGATTCGGAGAAGCTTTCCTTGAACCGCAGCGTTGCGAACTTGCCTTCGAAGAGCGGGTCGTGGTTGATGTAGTCCATGAAGGCGCGCACGTTGCCTTCATCGCCGGCGACGAACAGGTTGATGCCTTCTGGCGCGAGCAGGATCGTGCCCCGCAAATCGAGCGATTGGCAGCGCTCGAGCACGAGCGGACGCCACTCGGCGGTCTTCTCGAGCGTGGCGAACTGGTAGGCGGATAGATTGAGGATACGCATGGTGCAACGGGAAAGGCGCTATCAAAGCGCGTGAAACTGGAGCCGGGCGCGCGTGGTGCGTCGCTTGCTGCGTCGCGTACTGCCTGTTCGCTGCGGGTCCCCGAAAACGGGAATTGGGGCAGGGCGCGCGCCGGGCGCAATCCGCTATTATCCCTCAATCGCGCCTCGCGCCGCCTGCGGCGTAGACGACACACCGTGCGGCGGCCTGCGCTCGCGCAAGCACTTGTCCAGATCGGTTGGGCCGCCCCGGCCACTGTCGCGCGCGCATGCGAGCGAGCGCCGATAATCGCGTGCCCCTGAAGGTACAATGACGCCCATGTCAGATCCCCGCTTCGTCCATCTCCGCGTCCATTCCGAATTCTCGATTGCCGACGGCATCGTACGCCTCGACGACCTCGTCAAGGCGGCGGCCAAAGACGGCCAGGGCGCGCTCGCGCTCACCGACTTAGGCAACGCATTCGGCCTCGTCCGTTTCTACAGCGAAGCGCGCGGCAAAGGGGTCAAACCCATTGCCGGCTGCGACGTCTGGATCACGAATCCCGACGACCGCGACAAGCCGTCGCGCCTTCTGCTGCTGGTGAAGGACAAGCGCGGCTATCTGAATCTGTGCGAACTGCTTTCCAAGGCGTGGCTCACGAACCAGTACCGCGGCCGCGCGGAAGTCGACGTCGCGTGGCTCGAAGAAGGTCTGGCCGAGGGCCTGCTCGCGATCTCGGGCGCGCAGCAGGGCGACGTGGGTCTCGCGCTCGCGGCGGGCAATGCCGAAAGTGCGAAGCGCCATGCGCAGCGCTGGGCGAAGCTGTTTCCGAACGCGTATTACATCGAACTGCAGCGCTGCGGCCAGCCCGGCGGCGAGCAATATGTCGAGCAGGCCGTGGCGCTCGCGTCGCAACTGAAGCTGCCGGTGGTCGCCACGCACCCCATGCAGTTCATGACCGACGAGGAATACACCGCGCACGAAGCGCGCGTGTGCATCTCGGAAGGCGACATCCTCGCGAATCCGCGCCGCCAGAAACGTTTCACGACCGATCAGCGTTTTCGCACGCAGGAAGAAATGGCCGCGCTGTTCGCGGACATTCCGTCGGCCATTGCGAACACCATCGAAATCGCCAAGCGCTGCAACCTCACGCTCGAACTCGGCAAGCCGAAGCTGCCGCTCTTCCCGACGCCCGACGGCCTGTCGCTCGACGACTATCTCGTGCAGCTTTCGAAAGAAGGCCTCGAAAAGCGCCTCGTGCAGCTGTATCCGAACGAAGCCGAACGCGAGCAGGAGCGCGCGCGCTACAACGAGCGTCTCGAATTCGAGTGCGGGACCATCATCAAGATGGGTTTCCCGGGCTACTTCCTGATCGTTGCGGACTTCATCAACTGGGCCAAGAACAACGGCGTGCCGGTGGGACCGGGCCGGGGCTCGGGCGCGGGTTCGCTCGTCGCCTACGCGCTCGGCATTACCGACCTCGATCCGCTGCGCTACAACCTGCTGTTCGAGCGCTTCCTGAATCCGGAACGCGTTTCGATGCCCGACTTCGACATCGACTTCTGCCAGCATGGGCGCGACCGCGTCATTCAGTACGTGAAGGAGAAGTACGGCGCCGATGCGGTTTCGCAGATCGCCACCTTCGGCACGATGGCTGCGAAGGCGGCGGTGCGCGACATCGGCCGCGTGCTCGATCTCGGCTACAACTTCACCGACGGCGTGGCCAAGCTCATTCCGTTCAAGCCCGGCAAGCACGTCACGATTGCCGACGCGATGAAGGAAGAGCCGCTCCTGCAGGAGCGCTACGACAACGAAGACGAAGTGCACCAGCTGCTCGACCTCGCGCAGCTCGTGGAAGGTCTCACGCGTAACGTGGGCATGCACGCGGGCGGCGTGCTGATCGCGCCCGGCAAGCTGACGGATTTTTGCCCGCTCTATACGCAGGGCGACGAAAGCGGCGTCGTGAGCCAGTACGACAAGGACGACGTGGAAGCCGTCGGCCTCGTGAAGTTCGACTTTCTGGGCCTGACCACGCTAACGATTCTCGACTGGGCCGAGCGCTATATCCGCATGCTCGACCCTTCGAAGAAAGACTGGTCGCTCGCCGAGGTGCCGCTCGACGACGCCGCGTCGTTCCAGATCCTCAAGAAGGCCAACACGGTCGCCGTGTTCCAGCTGGAAAGCCGCGGCATGCAGGGCATGCTGAAGGACGCGCAGCCCGACCGCTTCGAGGACATCATCGCGCTCGTGGCGTTGTATCGTCCGGGCCCGATGGACCTGATCCCGAGCTTCTGCGCGCGTAAGCACGGCCGCGAAGTAGTGGAGTATCCCGATCCGCGCGTCGAACCTGTTCTGAAAGAGACCTACGGCATCATGGTCTATCAGGAGCAGGTGATGCAGATGGCGCAGATCATCGGCGGCTATTCGCTCGGCGGCGCCGACTTGCTGCGCCGCGCGATGGGTAAGAAGAAGCCCGAGGAAATGGCCAAGCACCGCGAAATTTTCGCGGAAGGCGCGGCGAAGAACGGCCTCACGCGCGAGAAGGCCGACGAAACCTTCGACCTGATGGAGAAGTTCGCGGGCTACGGCTTCAACAAGTCGCACGCGGCCGCCTACGCGCTGCTCGCCTATCACACGGCGTGGCTCAAGGCGCACCATCCGGCGGAATTCATGGCGGCGAATATGTCGCTCGCCATGGACGACACCGACAAGGTGAAGATCCTCTTCGAGGACTGCCTGACCAACAAGATGGCCGTGCTGCCGCCGGACGTGAACGCTTCGGCGTATCGCTTCGAGCCGGTGGCCGACTCGAACGTCGCAGAAGGCAAGCGCTCGCGCACGATCCGCTACGGTCTGGGCGCGATCAAGGGCAGCGGCCAGAACGCCATCGAAGAAATCTTGCGCGCGCGCGAGGAGGGCGGTCCCTTCAAGGACCTGTTCGACTTCTGCGAGCGCATCGACCGTCGTCTCGTGAATCGCCGCACGATCGAAGCGATGATCCGCGCCGGCGCATTCGACACGATTCACGCAAACCGCGCACAGTTGCTGGCCTCCGTGCCGATGGCGATGGAAGCCGCCGACCAGGCGAGCGCCAACGCCATGCAGGCGGGCCTGTTCGATATGGGCGACGCGCCGCTCGCCGCGCATGAACTGGTCGACGAACCCGCGTGGGGCGAGAAGCGCAAGCTTCAGGAAGAGAAGGCCGCGCTCGGCTTCTACCTCTCGGGGCACCTCTTCGACGCCTACAAGGACGAAGTGCGCCGCTTCGTGCGCCAGAAGATCGGCGAGCTGAAGGAAGGGCGCGACAAGCTCATCGCGGGCGTGATCGCTTCGTTGCGCACGCAAATGACCCAACGCGGCAAGATGCTGATCGCGTTGCTCGACGACGGCACCGGCCAGTGCGAAGTGACGGTGTTCAACGAGCAGTTCGAAGCGCACAAGGCGCTCTTCAAGGAAGACGAGCTGCTAGTCGTGCAGGGCGGGGCGCGCAATGACGCGTTCACGGGCGGCATTCGCTTTACCGTCGATACGGTGATGGATCTCGAGCGCGCGCGCAGCCGCTACGCGCAGGCCGTGAAGCTGCAGATGAACGGCAACGCCAATGCGCTCGCGCTGCGCACGGTGCTCGAAGCGTATCGCGCGAAGCCCGACGACTCGCTGCCGGCGCCGGCCGCGCAAGCGCGTGGGCGCGGCGGCTTCGGGCGCGATCGCGGCGATCGCCCGCAAGCAGTCATTCCGAATGGACTCGCGGTGCAGATTGCCTACCGCAACGATCGGGCCGAAGGCGAAGTGCGCTTGGGCGACGCCTGGCGCGTCAAGCCCTCCGACGACCTGCTCGCCGCGCTGCGCGGCGAGTTTGCGGGCAGCGAGATCGAGATCGTTTATTGACGGGGAATGGGCGGCAGGCGGCGCGGGAGTTTTCACGCTGCCATGCCGCGCCGTCGGTCGGGCAATCGCGTGATCAAGTCGCGAGTTCGGCCAGACCCCGTTCGGCGCGCACGGTGCCATCTGCAATACGCGCCTTGACCCGCTGCTCATTGGAGTTGGCCTGGTCACGCGGTTGCTCGCGGTGCCACAGGTGGAAGATCTCCGTGGCGTAGGCGCCGAGCTTGCGGTGCACGCCGCCGTTGGCGAGGCGTGCCACGAAATCGGCATCCTCGTGCCCCCAGCCGGTGAAGCTGGTGTCGAATCCGTTCACGCGCTCGATATCGCTGCGCCAGGCGCTCATGTTGCAGCCCTTGATGCCGCGCCACTTGAACTGCTCGATCACGCGCCACTTGCGGTCCGGCAGCTTGACGAAGAGGGGCGCCATCTTGTTGACGTGGCCACCAAGGCGTTGCCGCACCCAGAAGCCAAAGCCCTGATCCGCCAACGGCAGCATCTGGCCGATCACCGCTTGCGTGAGCGTTTCGTCGAGCAGGATGCGGCTGCCGGTGATGATGGCTCGCTCGCTTGCAAGCTGCCGGTGGCGCGCAACGAAATCGTGTTGCGCCACGCAGTCGCCGTCGAGGAAGATCAGGTAGTCGCCACGGGCCTGCACGATGCCCTTGTTGCGGATTTCGGCAAGGCGAAAGCCGTCGTCCGGGTGCCACACATGCTCCATGCGCACCGGGCTCGCCGCTGCGCAGCGCTCCACGGTTTCGCGGGTCGCGTTGGCCGAGCCGTCGTCGGCGACGATGATTTCGTAGTGCGTGTCGGATTGCGCGCTCAGGCTCGCGAGGACCCGCTCGAGCGCATCGGGCCGGTTATAGGTGCTGACGATCACCGAAACCAGCATGTCGCGGCGCGCGTTCATCGGCGCTCCGCTGCGGCGTCGCGGGATTGTGCCGCGGTGGACTGCTGCGTTTCGAGGAGCATGAGCTTCAGGTAGCGGTAGTAGGTGCCTTCGGCGTTGGAGATCGCCAGCACGAAGCCCATCTTGCCGTCGAGAAAGCCGCGCTGGATGATCCAGCTGCGCACGAAAGACCAGAAGCCGTGCAGCAGCGCCTTGCGCAGGCCGCCGCGTTTGCCGCGCGCCGCGCCCTGGGTCGCGCCGTAGGTCGAATAGCTGTCGATCTTGCCGAGCACCTCGGAGAAGTCGCGAAAGCTGTAGTGAATCAGCGCCTGGGCGAGCGTGCCGACGCGCGCCTCGGGCGCGGCGATCACGCGCTCGTGCACGAGATCGTTCGAGAAGCGCGCTACGTCGCGGCGAAAGAGCCGCGTCACATAGTCGGGCGACCAGCCGGAATGGCGGATCCACGTGCCGCAGTAATTCGACTGGCGCGGCACACGGAACAGGTCGGCCCCGTTCGCCTTGACGCTCGCGAGAATCTCGTCGCGCAACGCCGGGGACACGCGTTCGTCGGCGTCGAGCGAGAGAATCCAGGGGCCGCGGGCGGCGTCGAGCGCGCGCTGTTTCTGTGGCCCGAAACCGGGCCAGTCGGTCTCGACGACCGTTGCGCCGAACTCGCGGCAAATGGCCTGGGTGCCGTCCGTGCTGCCCGAGTCGAGCACGACGATTTCGTCCACCCAGCCGTGCACGGAAGCGAGGCAGTCGCGAATATCGTGTGCTTCGTTTTTGACGATGACGATGACACTGATCGCATCGGGTTTGGCGCTGTCGTTCATCGGCGCTGGCTCGCGATGGCTGGAAGAAGGTGAAGAGGGTGAGCGGGCCGGCTAGCGCCGCCTTGCGTTCGGAGAACACTCCGCGAGACAAGCGTGTTACTGCGCGCGTTCGTGCCCCGAAGCCGAATCGGTGAGTATATACAAAAACGCCGGCCGCTACGAAAGCGCTCCGGCGCAGGCACCGGCCGGTGCGGATACCTCGCCCCCTGGGCCGAACGTTTACAATGGCGTACCTGTTTGCCGGGGGGCGGGCAGATTACCCGCATTTTTTTCGAGGAAATTTTGAGCGAGAGATCAACCTTGAGCAAGCCGATCGGCTCCGACACCAAGTCGTCGCCGATCGTGATTGGCCGGCGGCTGTGGCCGTATGTGAAGCCGCTAATGTGGGTGCTCCTCGCAGGCGTGATCGCGATGGCCGTGGTGGCCGCCACCGAAGCCGGCATTCCCGCGCTGCTCAAGCCGCTGCTCGATCACGGCTTCGGCACGCGCGGCGACCCGAAAGCGAAATGGCTGGTGCCCACCGCGGTGATCGGGCTGGCGCTCGTACGCGGCCTCGCGCAATACGCGTCCGGTTACTTGCTGCAGTACGTGTCGAACCGCGTGCTGCTCGCGCTGCGGCTCAAGATGTTCGAGCGCATGATTCATGCGAGCGTCGGCTTCTTCCAGCGCGAAACTGCGAGCACGGTCATCAACGCGATCGTGTTCGAGGTCAACCAGATTCTCGGCGTGCTGCTCAGCGTGCTCGTCACGATCGTGCGCGACTCGCTCACGGTCATCTTCCTGCTCGGCTACCTGTTCTATCTGAACTGGCGGCTCACGTTGATCGTCGCGGTGCTGCTGCCGGCCATCGGCTGGCTCGTCAGCAAGATCAACCGGCGTCTGCGCCGGCTGAACCGCGAGCATCAGATGCTCACGAACGACTTGTCCTATATCGTCGAGGAGACGGTGGGCGGCTACAAGGTCGTCAAGGTTCATAACGGCGAGCAATACGAAAAGGACCGCTTTGGCGAGATGAGCAAGCGCCTGCGCGGCTACCAGATGCGCATGACGGTCTCGGGCGGGCTCGCGCAGCCGCTTACGCAATTCCTCGCTTCGATCGCGCTGGCGATCGTCATCACCATTGCGGTCGTGCAGGCCTCGAACGACCAGACGACGGTTGGCGGTTTCGTGGCGTTCGTCACGTCGATGCTGCTCGTGATCTCGCCCCTCAAGCACCTGATCGACGTGAACCAGCCGCTGCAGCGCGGCATGACCGCGGCCGAGCTGATCTTCGGGCTCATCGACGAGCCGCCCGAGGCCGCCGGCGGCGGCTTGCCGCTCGAACGCGCGCGCGGCGAGGTGGAGTTCCGCGACGTGTCGTTCGCCTATGGCGCGAGCCATCGCGTGACGCTCGACCATGTGTCGTTTCGCATCAATCCCGGCGAAATGGTGGCGCTCGCGGGCCCGTCGGGCAGCGGCAAAACCACGCTCGTGAACCTGCTGCCGCGCTTTTTCGATCCGAGCGGCGGGCAGGTGATGGTCGACGGCGTATCGATCGCCGACTACGACGTGCATGCGCTGCGCAACCAGATCGCGATGGTGAGCCAGGACGTGGTGCTGTTCAACGATACGGTCGCGAACAACGTCGCCTATGGCCAGACGGCCGACCGCGAGCGCGTGGAACGCGCGCTGCGCGCCGCCAACCTGTGGGAGACGATCTCGGCCCTGCCCGAAGGCATGGACACGCTGGTCGGCGACAACGGCATGAAGTTCTCGGGCGGCCAGCGCCAGCGCCTGGCGATTGCCCGTGCGATCTACAAGGACGCGCCGATCCTGATTCTCGACGAGGCGACCTCGGCGCTCGATTCGGAATCGGAGCGCCACGTGCAGGCGGCGCTGGAAACGCTGATGCGCGGCCGCACGACGCTCGTGATCGCGCACCGTCTCTCGACGATCGAGCGTGCGAACCGCATCCTCGTGATGGATGGCGGCCATATCGTCGAATCGGGCACGCACCAGGAACTGCTCACGAAGGGCGGCATGTACGCGCACCTGCACAAGATCCAGTATCAGCAGAGCGCGGCCTGACCCGCATGGACCATGACGGCGGCGCGCGAGTTTGGGCGCGCCGCCGTCATGAAACCGCGCTGGCGCGCGGCGTGAGCTTGAGGAGCCCTGTTTGGGGCGATCAGGCGGCGGCGGGCGCCGTTGCGGGGACGAGCGCGGCGAGTTGGCGCAACACTGCGCCTACGACCTGCGCGGGCGGGATGGTGTCGACGTTGCCACTGCCCTGCAGGCCGATGGATCGGCAGGCTTCGGTCAAGCGCAGGGAGGGCGGCTCTTGATGCCTGAACAGCGAAACGCTCGGCGTTTGCGTGGTGTGGGCGACGTGCATCAGGCCGCCGTCCGCGCCCAGGAACAGCTCGGCGTGCGCAACGATCTCGCGTGCCTGAAGGAACGCGAGCTTGCCGGTCAGCGAGCGGATGCGCACGTTCGCGGGCGCGCTCGCGCACAACTGCTGTGCGATTTCCGTGCCGTTGTCCGAACCGAGCACGACGATTTCCTTCGCGGCGCTCGCGTTGTCGTACTTGCTCAACAATTCGATGACTTCGGACCAGCGGTTGTAGGTGCGATCGGGATCCACGCCACCCGCCGCGAGCGCGATGAACGGACGCGCGGGCAAGAGCGCGCGCACGGATTCGCGCGTTGCGGGCTTGCTCGAGAGATAAGGCTTGCTGAGCGCGGCGAGCGTGCCGGCGTCGTGGCCGAGCGAGAACACGTCGTTCACGCTCGCGAAGCTGAAGCCGGTCTGGTTGCGGTCGGGCCCGTTGAAGTAACGGAACAGGCCCGCGTAGGGCAGCTTCGCGAAGTGCTGGGTCTTGATGCGGATTGAGGGCAGGTTGTACTCGGAGAGCAGAATCGCGTCGTAGCGGCTCGCATCGACCTCACTGGGGTCGCCGTAGACCTTGCCGAATACGTCGTCTTCGCTGAACAGCGGTACGAGCGACGGCAGCGCGAGCAGATCGATGCGCACACCCAGGCCCTTGAGCAGCGCGCGGCCGGCCATGTCCATCGTCGCGTCGCCGAAGTTGCGTTTGGCATAGACCCACAGGATTCGCTGCGAAGCGTCCAGATGCGCCTGTTCGAGGCGCGTCTGGCCGTGCGCCTTCAGAAGAAACTGCTTATGCAGGTATTTCTTCGCGATCTTGAGGCGACTGGTGCTGCGAAGAAACGCTTCCGGCTCGTAAGGCACGCCCTGATAGGGAATCGTGCAGGACCGGGATACGGCGTGATCGAACCAGCTTGCCGGCGAAACCCACGAAGTGTTTGAGTTGGTCTGCTGAAACACGGGTTTAGTTGTTATTTGAAGTAACCGCTTATTATTCCATGATATTTGCTCGCAGGCTGCGCAAATAATCAGGGGCGGCGTTCTGCGCGGCATCGTGAGGTATGAACTTCTACGGCACGTCCGGGCGTGCGTACAATATCGCGTTTCTCGTCATGCTTCGCTCAGACCCTTTATAGGGCTAATCTTCATGTTCAGCATTCTGATCCCGACCTGGAATAACCTGCCGTACCTCAAACTGTGCGTCGACAGCATCCGGCGCCACTCCGCGTACGAGCACGAGATTCTCGTGCACGTGAACGATGGCAGCGACGGTACGCTCGACTGGGTTCGCGAACAGGGCATCCGCCATACGTGGAGCAAGGGCAACGTGGGCGTATGCCTCGCCGTGAACGATGTGGCGCGCCTCGCCTCGAGCGAGTGGATCCTGTTCATGAACGACGACATGTTCTGTACGCCCGGTTGGGATTCGGCCTTCGTCGATGCATTGCGCGAAATCGGCGCGGCGCCCGCCTATCTCGCCTCGCAGATCATCGAGCCGACCGACACGGGCAACAACCTCGTGACGGTCGCTCATTTCGGCACCGGTCCTGCCGACTTCAACGAGGCGGGACTACTCGAGTTCGCCGCGAAGATGAACACCGCCGACCGCAACGGCATCGCACTGCAGCCGACGCTCGTGAGCCGCGAACTCTGGCTGCGGGTGGGTGGCTACAGCATCGAGTTCGGGCCCGGCATGAGCAGCGACGACGACTTTCTGATGAAGCTCTGGCTGGTCGGCTGCCGCACGTTCCGCTCGGTTGGCGCGAGCCGTGTCTACCATTTCGGCTGCCGCACGACAGGACGCATTCGCCGCAATCGCGGCGGCCGCGAGTTCCTCATGAAGTGGGGCGTGACGCAGCGCGATTTCAAGTACAACTACATGGCCCGCACGGCCGACGCCGCGCCGGGCACGCTTCCCAACGTGCCGCGGCCCAACTTCAAGAGCCGTCTGAAGCGGGTCATGTACGCGTTCGGCCTTTACCCGACTCAAGATCTCGAAGCGTGGGAGCCCGATTTGCCCGCGCAGCTTCAGCACACCGCTTCGTTGCCTGACAGCGCCACGCCGCGCAAGTCATCGCGCTAACGCTGCGTTGTCCCAAGGGAGCCGGCTGGCGCCGAGGCGCCGGCTGAGCCCTTCGGCGATGAATCGCGCAGACTTTGCCTCGATTTGGAACAGTGCCTTAGATTTCCAAGGGTTAACCCTAGGGAGTCACAAGCATACGATGCGTACATCGGTCGCATGCACATACCGTCGCACGTCGACCGCCTGATCCAACTGGAGGTCGTTTCCATGAAGTCCCTGATTCAAGCCGTTGCTGTTGCCGCCGTTGTTGCCGCTGCCGCTCTTCCCACCGCTTCGTTCGCGCAGTCGCACTCGACCATCACCCGCGCCCAGGTGCGCGCCGAACTCGTGCAGCTTCAGCAGGTGGGTTATCGCGTCGGCGATGGCGACAACGCCCATTATCCCGAAGCGATTCAGTCCGCCCAGGCGAAGGTCGCCGCATTGAATGGTGCAAACAGCAGCTACGGCGGCGTGGCGAACGCCTCGCAAACGGGCGGCCGCGCCACGGTTTCGCCTGAAGACTGGAACGCGATGTACTCGCGCTAAGCCATCGCGGCGCGCGCGTTTATTGTGAAGCACGCGAAGGGCAGGGAATACGTCAAACGGCGCGAGGCGCTTCGGCTTCGCTGCCCGCGGGTTCTGCCGCGTATGACGTTTCCTCGAGTTGTGCGAGCAGCGTGCGGGCTTGAGCGAGCGTGTCGCCCTTCATCGGCTGGAATGCGAAGTGCAGCGATTTCTCGAGCCTCGCGAAGTGGCGCCGCGTGCTGCGCGTGTAGGCGGGATCGTAGTGCTGAGCGACCAGCGCCTCGTAAAGCTCGGCCCTGCGATTTTCACCGAGCAGCTTGCACCACGATTCGATGCGCTCGCGCCCATGCAGCGGCGTGAGCTTGTTCAGTTGCTCCTGGAAATACGTGCGCTCGTCGAACAGGTGTCCGTACTCCTCGAGCAGCAAGTCGATCCGCTCCTCGCGCGCCACATCGAGTACGACACAGGGCGCGGCGTGCAAACGGTCCACGAGCGCGGGCGGCAGCGTGATGGCGCCGATGCGCCGGCTCTCCGCCTCGACGAACACGGGGCGCGTGGCGTCGAAGGCGCGCAGCGTCTGGACGAGTGCCGTGTCGAACGACTTCTGCGAGGGCTGCGCTCGCGTGGGCAGCGCGCCCAGCAGCGAACCGCGATGCGCGGCAAGCGCTTCGAGATCGAGCATCTGCGCGTTGGCTTGTCCCAGCGCCTTTAACAGGCGCGTCTTGCCGCTGCCGGTCGGACCGGCCAGCACGATATAGCGAAACGCTCCGGGCAACGTGCCGAGCGCCTCCACGACCGTGTGCCGGTACGCCTTGTAGCCCCCCTCGAGCTGACGCGCGCGCCAGCCGATCATGTTGAACCACGCTGTCATCGATCCGGAACGCTTGCCGCCGCGCCAGCAATAGATGAGCGGACGCCAGTTGCGTGGACGGTCGGCGAACAGCGTATCGAGATGCATGGCGATGTTGCGCGCCACCATGGCGGCGCCCACGCGCGTTGCCTCGAACGGCGACTCCTTGTACATCGTCCCGACGATCACGCGCTCCTCGTTGCTGAGCACGGGCGCGTTGATCGCGCCGGGAACGTGGTCCTCGGCGAATTCGAGCGGCGTCCGTACGTCGACGATCTCGTCGAATTCGCCAATCTGTTCGATGGTGACGCGCTGGTGGTTCAACTGCGGTGCTCCGGTGATGCCTGCAACGTCGCGCTACATGAGCACGATGTCGTACTGTTCCTGACTCAAATTCGACTCCACCTGCAGCGAAACCGGCTTGCCGATGAAGTCGATCAACATCGCGAGATGCTGCGACTCTTCCTCGAGAAAGAGGTCGATGACCTGCTGTGAAGCGACCACGCGAAACTCGCGCGGGTTGAACTGCCGCGACTCGCGCAGAATCTCGCGCAGCACGTCGTAGCAAACCGTGCGCGCGGTCTTCACTTGCCCCTTGCCGAGACAAGTCGGGCACGGCTCGCACAGCACATGCGCAAGCGATTCGCGCGTGCGCTTGCGTGTCATCTCCACGAGCCCCAGTTGCGAGAAGCCGTTTACGGTCACGCGCGTGCGGTCGCGCGAGAGCGCCTTCTTCAGTTCGCCGAGCACCTGGTCGCGATGTTCGACGTTTTCCATGTCGATGAAGTCGATGATGATGACGCCGCCCAGATTGCGCAGACGCAATTGCCGCGCGATCGTATGCGCCGCTTCGAGATTCGTCTTGAAGATCGTGTCGTCGAAGTTGCGCGCGCCCACATAGCCGCCCGTATTCACGTCGATGGTCGTCATCGCCTCGGTCTGGTCGATCACGAGGTAACCGCCCGACTTGAGGTCCACGCGGCGCGAGAGCGCGCGCTGGATTTCGGCCTCGATGTTGTAGAGGTCGAAGAGCGGCCGCTCGCCCGAGTAGTGATGCAGCTTCGGCAGCACGGCGGGCGTGAATTCGGTGGCGAACTCCGTGAGCCTCTGGAACGTTTCGCGCGAATCGACCTGAATGCGCGAGGTCTCGTCGTTCACGAAGTCGCGCAGCACGCGCTGCGAGAGATTCAGGTCCTGATAGAGCAGGCTCGTGGCGGGCAAGCGCTGCGCCTGCGCGAGTATCGTCGCCCACGTCTTGCGCAGATACGCGACGTCTGCTGCGAGTTCTTCGCTCGTGGCGTCTTCGGCGATCGTGCGCACGATATAGCCGCCTTTTTCATCGGCGGGCAGCACGGCCGTGAGGCGCGCGCGCACCGCTTCGCGCTCGGCCTCGCTCTCGATCTTCTGCGAGATGCCGATGTGCGGCTCCTGCGGCAAATAGACCAGCGTGCGCCCCGCAATGCTCACCTGCGTGGAAAGCCGTGCGCCCTTCGTGCCGATCGGATCCTTCACGACCTGCACCATCAGCGTTTGCCCTTCGAACACGGTCTTTTCGATCGGCTGATGATGCACGGGCGCATGCGCTTCGCCGGCAATGCGCGGATGCCAGATGTCGGCCACATGAAGGAAGGCGGCACGCTCGAGACCGATGTCGATGAACGCGGACTGCATGCCCGGCAGCACGCGCACGACCTTGCCGAGATAGACGTTGCCGACGCGCCCGCGCGACAGCGTGCGCTCGACGTGAAGCTCCTGTACTGCGCCTTGCTGGACCAATGCGACGCGCGTCTCCTGGGGCGTGACGTTGATCAGGATTTCTTCGTTCATGATTTGTTCTAGAAGTCGATGCCCGCGGCGCGCAGGAGGGCGGCCGTTTCGAATAATGGCAAACCCATGATACCCGAATAGGACCCGTCGATTCGCTCGACGAATTCCGCCGCGCGGCCCTGGATGCCGTACGCGCCGGCCTTGCCGAACGGCTCGCCGCTCGCCACGTAACGCGCGATCGCAGCGGGCAGCGCAGCCGCGAAGCGCACATGCGAACGCGAGACCGCGACCGGCAGGCACACGCCTTCGGCGTTCACCACGGCCACCGCCGTGAGCACTTCGTGCTCGCGGCCGGCCAGGCGTTCGAGCATCGCATAGGCATCGGCGGCGTCGTGCGGCTTGCCGAGAATATGGCCGTCGATGGAGACCGTGGTGTCGGCGGTGAGAATCGGCGCATGCTTGTGCGCGCCCGCGACGAGGCGCGCGCGGGCGGCGTCTGCCTTCGCGGCGCACACGCGCTCGACATAGACGGCGGCTTGCTCGCCGGGCAGCGCGGTTTCGAGCGCTTCGGCGTCTTCGTCGGGACGCGGCAGCAGCAACTCGAAGCGCACGCCGAGCTGCTGCAGCAGTTCCTGGCGGCGCGGGCTTTGCGAGGCGAGATAGACGAACGGATAGGGCGCGTTGGTGGGCATCGGAGCGTCTTTGTCGTTACGGACTTCGGGTTGACGTGCGCGCCTGCTTTCCGGGGCTTGAGCGGGGCTCAATGGGCCATTGGCGGGCCAAAAGCGGGCCAAAAGCGGGCCGCAGGCGCACGACCAAAAGCGGCGCGGGCGCGCTTTACACCTGCATCACACGCGATGATAGGGGTGATTCTGCGTGATGGTCCACGCGCGGTAAAGCTGCTCGGCGAGCAGCACGCGCACCATCGCATGCGGCAGTGTGAGGGACGAGAGGCGCAGGAGCGTGTCGGCGCGCGACTTGAGCTCGGGATCGAGCCCGTCCGCGCCGCCGATCAGGAACGCCACGTCGCGGCCGTCCTGCTGCCAGAGCGGCAGCGCCTTCGCGAGCTGCATCGTGGTCCAGTCCTTGCCGCGTTCGTCGAGCGCGACGATGCGCGCATTCTTGGGCAGCGCAGCTTCGATGCGCACGCGCTCGGCTGCCATGACGCTCTCGGCGGAGCGGCCCGACGAACGCTGCTCGGGCTTCACCTCGCGCAGCTCGATGCGCAGCTCCGGCGGCATGCGCTTCGTATATTCCTCGAAGCCCTCGGCGATCCAGTCCGGCATCTTGTGGCCGACGGCGACGATATGCAGTTTCATCGTGCGTGACGATTGTCGTTCGTAAGCGCGCTGCGCTTACTTCGCGGTCTTACGCGCTGCAGTCTTGCGCGCGGGCTTCTTCACGGCCGGCGCGGCTTCCTCGTCTTCGTCCTCGTCGTCCATCGGCTCGCTTGCGCGTGCGCCCACGAAGCCCGTGTTGGTCGCGAGCTTCACGCGCACCGGCTTGTCGCCCCAGATTTCCTCGAGGTTGTAGTACTGGCGCAGCGCGGGCTGGAGGATGTGGACGACCGCGTCGCCGCAATCCACGAGCACCCATTCGCCGATGTCCTCGCCTTCGGTGCTCACGATGTCGCCGCCGGCTTCCTTGACCTTCTCGCGCACGCTGTTGGCGAGCGCCTTGGTCTGGCGGTTCGAGGTGCCGCTCGCGACGACCACGCGGTCGAACAGCTCAGTCAGATGGCTCGTGTTGAAGACGCGAATGTCTTGTGCCTTGACGTCTTCGAGACCGTCGACGATGGCGCGTTGAAGTTTGCGGATGTCCATAGTTACTCGTGTTGCAGATAGAGATGATGTTGAAGGATATAGTCCCACACGGCTGCGGGAAGCTTGTCGGCGGCGGTGCCGCGACGTTGCCCGCTCGCCACGCAGGCCGGCAGGTCGCGCCGGATTTCGGTCGCCGAAACGTCGAGCGCGAGCGTGTCGTCGACCAGCAAGTGGCCATGCGGCGTTGCCGCAAGCGCGGCGGCGCCCGCGCGGCGCGCGGCGGCCTCGCGCGCGACCTCGGGCGGCAGCGCCGCGAAGTCGAAGCCCGGACGGCTCGCCACGCCCAGATGCGCAAGCGCGAAAAGCTCGCGCCATTCGTGCCAGGAATCAAGGTGCAGCAGTTGATCGGCGCCCATTAGCAGCGTGAGCGCGGCGGCGCCGTTGCTTTCGCTTTTTGCGCGCCAGCGGCGCAGCGTTTCGACCGTGTAGGTCGGACCGTTGTGCTCGATTTCGTCGGCGTCCACCGTCACCGTGACGCCCGGCAACGCGAGCGACGCGGCTGCGGCGCGCGTCATGGCGAGCCGATGCTGCGCCGCGGTCACGCCCGGCTTTTGCCACGGCTGGCCGGCCGGCAGCAGGATCAGCTCGTTCAGGCCCAGCACGCGCGCAAAATGGCGCGCGAGCGCGAGGTGGCCCTCGTGGATCGGATCGAAGGTGCCGCCGAGCAGCCCGACGCGCCTCTCGAGTGCGTTGGGCGGGACGGTGAAAGCTTGCGTCACGGCGTCAGACCCAGTCGCGCACGGGCAGGAAGTCGCTGTAGAGGCGCGCTTCCGGCGTGCCGGGCAGCGGCTGCCAGTCGTAGCGCCAGGTGGCGCCCGGCGGCATCGACATCAGGATCGACTCCGTGCGGCCGCCGCTTTGCAGGCCGAAATGCGTGCCGCGGTCCCAGACCAGATTGAATTCGACGTAGCGCCCGCGCCGGTACGCCTGGAATTCGCGCTCGGCTTCGCCGTAGGGCGTGGCGCGCCGTTTTTCGATGATTGGCAGATACGCCTTCAGGAAGCCATCGCCGACGCTGCGCAGCATTGCGAACGCCTCGTCGAAGCCGCCCGTGGCGTAGTCGTCGAAGAAAATGCCGCCCACGCCGCGCGCTTCGTTGCGGTGCTTCAGGAAGAAGTAGTCGTCGCACCAGCGCTTGAAGCGCGGGTAGAGGTCCGCGCCATAGGGCGCGAGCGCGTCGCGGCACACGCGGTGGAAGTGCTGCGCGTCTTCCTCGAAGCCGTAGTAGGGCGTGAGGTCCATGCCGCCGCCGAACCAGAACACCGGCGGCTCGCCTGCCTTGGTGGCGAGCAGCATGCGCACGTTCATGTGCACCGTCGGGCAATACGGATTGCGCGGATGCAGCACGAGCGAAACACCCATCGCCTCGAAGCCGCGGCCGTTGAGTTCGGGTCGCGCTGCCGTGGCCGACGGCGGCAGGGCGTCGCCGGAAACGTCGGAAAAGCCGATACCCCCACGCTCGAAGAACTGGCCGCCTTCGATGATGCGCGTGCAACCGCCGCCACGCAGCTTCTCGCCGGGCCCGCGCTGCCAGTTGTCCGTGGCGAACGGCGTGCCGTCGAAGGCGCCGAGGGTGTCGGCGATCTGCGTCTGCAGGCTGGCCAGCCAGGCGCGGACGGCGGCACTGTCGGGGGAGGCGCTGTTAGGGGAATCGGTCATCGATCAAATGGGGACGGCAGCGTGCGGACGCTGGAATCGGGTTATTCGTTGGGCTATTCGTCGGTTTTTCGGATAAACCGCCCTGGGCGGCCTGACAGCGGCAGTGTAGCGCCGATTGGCGCGACGTCCGGCGCCAACGGCGCCCGCGTGGGCTGCGTGCTAAGCACGCTCAGGCTGCTGCGCTGGTTTGCTCGCGTTGGACAACTTTAGGGCGAGCGTAAGCGGTTAGACGAAAAAACCGTGGCGCGGTGACTGCGGCGCGCAGCCAGGCGGCTGCATACGGCCATTCGTTTCATTTGGGGCCGCATTCATGCTCGCGGCCCCGGGCAAGCGCTGTGCTTACTGCTTGCGCCCCGCGGCGCGATAGCCAATGTCGTTGCGATACTGCATGCCGTCGAACGAGATGCGGTTCACGGTTTCGTACGCGACGTTCTGCGCGCTGCGCACCGAATCGGCGAGACCGACCACGCACAGCACGCGGCCGCCCGAGGTCACGAGCTTGCCGTCCACCATCTGCGTGCCCGCGTGGAACGTGACCGAATCGGCGGTCTCGGCCGGGATGTCGCTGATGCGGTCGCCCTTGCGCGGCGTGTCCGGATAGTTGTGCGCGGCGAGCACGACGCCCAGCGCCGTGCGGCGGTCCCATTCGAGCTCGACCTGGTTGAGCGTGCCGGCAATGGCGTGCTCCACGACCTTCGAAAAGTCGCCCTTCAGGCGCGCCATGATCGGCTGCGTTTCGGGGTCGCCCATGCGGCAGTTGAATTCGAGCGTCTTCGGGTTGCCTTGCGCGTCGATCATGAGGCCGGCGTAGAGGAAGCCCGTGTAGCGGATGCCTTCCTTCTCCATGCCCGCCACGGTCGGCAGGATGATTTCGCGCATCACGCGGGCGTGCAGTTGCGGCGTGACGATGGGCGCGGGCGAGTAGGCGCCCATGCCGCCCGTGTTCGGGCCCTGGTCGCCGTCCTGCAGGCGCTTGTGGTCCTGGCTCGAGGCGAGCGCGAGCACGTGCTTGCCGTCCACCATGACGATGAAGCTCGCTTCTTCGCCTGCCAGGAACTCTTCGATCACCACGCGCGCGCCGGCGTCGCCGAGCTTGTTGTCGGCGAGCATCATGTCGATGGCCTGATGCGCTTCTTCCAGCGACATCGCCACGACCACGCCCTTGCCGGCAGCGAGGCCGTCGGCCTTGATGACGATGGGCGCGCCGTTCTTCTCGACGTAGGCGTGCGCGGCCGTCGCGTCAGAGAACGTCTCGTACGCGGCGGTCGGGATGTTGTGGCGCTTCATGAACGCCTTGGCGAAGTCCTTCGAGCTTTCGAGCTGCGCGGCTTCCTTCGACGGGCCGAACACCTTCAGGCCGCGCTGGCGGAACACGTTGACGATGCCCGCGGCGAGCGGCGCTTCCGGGCCGACCACGGTGAGGGCGACGCCTTCGCGCTCGGCAAAATCGGCGAGCTCGTGGATGTCCGTGATGTCGACGTTGGCGAGCCGCTCGTCCTGCGCGGTGCCGCCGTTACCGGGTGCGACGTAGACGAGCTGCACGCGCGGCGCCTGCGCGAGCTTCCACGCCAGCGCATGTTCGCGGCCGCCAGAACCGACGACGAGTAACTTCATGAGAATCCCCGAAAGACCAAGACCAGAAACAGTTGCGGCCGGCGCACAGTGCGCCGGCCGTGAAAATCGCTTGCAGGAGGCGGGGCGTGAGCAGAGCCTAAGCAGAGCCTAAGCGCCGCCCATGCGCGGCCTCCCGGGCCGACGCCTTATTCCTCGGCGATCGACGCGTTGGTGTACACGTCCTGGACATCGTCCAGGTTTTCGAGGGCGTCGAGCAGCTTTTGCATCTTCACGGCGTCGTCGCCCGTGAATTCGACCTCGTTTTGCGGCTTCATGGTGACTTCGGCCATTTCCGCCTTGAAGCCTGCTGCTTCGAGCGCGGTCTTGACCTTCGTGAAGTCGAACGGCGGGCAGACCACTTCGATCGAGCCGTCTTCGTTCGTCACGACGTCGTCGGCGCCGGCTTCGAGCGCGGCGTTCATGAGTTCGTCCTCGGGCGTGCCCGGCGCGAACACGAACTGGCCGACGTGATCGAACATGAACGCAACGGAGCCGTCCGTGCCCATGTTGCCGCCGAACTTCGAGAACGCGTGGCGTACTTCCGCGACCGTGCGGGTGCGGTTGTCGGTCATCGTGTCGACGATGACGGCCGCGCCGCCGATGCCGTAGCCTTCGTAGCGGATTTCCTCGTAGTTCGCGCCGTCGACGCCGCCCACGCCGCGCTGGATGGCGCGGTTGATGTTGTCCTTGGGCATGTTGGCGTCGTACGCCTTGTCGACGGCCAGACGCAGGCGCGGGTTCGTGTCGGCGTCGCCGCCGCCCATGCGCGCCGCGACCTGGATTTCCTTGATGAGCCGCGTCCAGACCTTGCCGCGCTTCGCGTCAGCAGCAGCCTTCTTGTGCTTGATGTTGGCCCATTTCGAATGACCCGCCATACCTTTCTCCGTCTCACGCGCCGTGCGCGTGCAGTGTGCAATGTGCTGTTGTCGCTGCGATGTTCCCGGGCGCGGTCTTCGTGCGTCGTTCGCGCGGCGCGCGTGATGCTTCGCGCGCCTCTCGCCTCTCTCGCACTTCTCGCGTAAAGCCTGTGCGGCAAGATGTGCCGGCAGGACGGGACGCAGCGCCCGTTCAGGTGGATCTGAATTTTATCACGCCGGGACCGTCCGGCTTCGCCTGCCTACGTGACGGGGCATCAGGCGATGGCAGGTTGCGCCGGCCGCGCAGGGTACATAGGGGGCGGGATCGGGATGTCCGCAGAAGGCAGGGAGGGGGTGAGGGCGGCCAGTCCCGCCGGCCGCCCCGATGCAACGGTGGTGCCGGTCTTAGTTCTTCGTGCCGAACAGCCGGTCGCCTGCGTCGCCGAGGCCCGGAATGATGTAGGCGTGCTCGTTCAGATGCGAGTCGAGCGAAGCCACGTAGAGTTTCACGTCCGGGTGCGCCTTCTGGAACACGTCCACGCCCTCGGGCGCGGCCACCAGTGCAAGGAACAGGATGCGCTCGCCGGGCACGCCGCGGCGCTTGAGCACGTCGATCGCGTGCGCCGCCGAGTAGCCGGTCGCGACCATCGGATCGCACAGGATGAAGGTGCGGTCCTCGAGGTCGGGCAGGCGCACGAGATATTCGACCGGGCGATGGTCGTCGGCGCGATACACGCCGATATGGCCGACGCGCGCGGAGGGCACCAGCTCGAGCAGGCCGTCGGACATGCCCACGCCCGCACGCAGCACCGGCACGATGGCGAGCTTCTTGCCCGCAATCACGGGCGCGTCGACTTCGACGAGCGGCGTCTTCACGCGGCGCGATGCGACGGGCAGGTCGCGCGTGATTTCATAGCCCATCAGCAGCGTGATCTCGCGCAGCAACTCGCGGAACGTGCGCGTGGACGTGTCCTTGTCGCGCATATGCGTGAGCTTGTGCTGGATCAGCGGGTGATCGAGGATGAAGAGATTCGGGAAACGGCTGTCCTGTTTCATGGCGGGGCGCACAAGGCTGCAAGGGAATCGGGGAATCGGTCGTGCCGCTGCCGCGCGAGCCCGGCGCTGCGCGCCCGGGCTGTACGGTTGCGGCGAGCACGGCCCGCCGCGCGCGGCAAGCGCTCGTGGCTTGCGAAGGCGCCGGGCCGCGCTACAGCCGCAAGTATACGGTAAGCACGCGCGTACCGGCGCGCGCATGGCGCGTTGCGACGCCACTTCGCGCACGGCTGACGGGCTTCGCCGCCATCGGCCTTCCACGCGCCGCGCCCGATTCTTCTAGAATCCCAAAAAGGTCGCGGGGCGGGGCGGCGCAAGGTCTGGCCGTGTCCGCCCTGTCACAGGACGGTCATCCACGCAAAAAGGACACGAAAACAATGGACATGGGCATCGCAGGACGCAACGCACTGGTGTGCGCGGCCAGCAAGGGACTGGGGCGCGGCTGCGCCGAGGCGCTCGCCGCCGAAGGCGTCAACGTGACGATCGTCGCGCGCACCGCGCAGACACTGGAGGAAACCGCCGCGCATATCCGCAAGAGCACGGGCGTGGACGTGAAGGCCGTGGCTTGCGACATCACCACGGAAGCGGGCCGCGCCGCCGCGCTCGCCGCCTGCCCGTCGCCCGACATTCTCGTGAACAACGCGGGCGGCCCGCCGCCGGGCGACTTCCGCACGTACACGCACGAGGCGTGGATCGCGGCGCTCGAAGCGAACATGCTCACGCCGATCGCGCTGATCCAGTCCACTATCGACGCCATGATCGCGCGCGGCTTCGGGCGCATCGTCAACATCACGAGCTCCTCGGTGAAGGCGCCGATCGACGTGCTCGGCCTCTCGAACGGCGCGCGCTCGGGCCTGACGGGCTTCGTCGCGGGCGTGGCGCGCCAGGTCGCCGCCACTGGCGTCACGATCAACAACTTGCTGCCCGGCGCATTCGACACCGACCGCATTCAGGCCACCATCGTCGCGCAGGCGAAGGCGAGCCATATTTCGGAAGAAGAAGCGCGTGCGCGCCGCATGAAGGCAATTCCGGCCGGACGTTTCGGTACGTCCGACGAATTCGGGCGCGCCTGCGCGTTCCTGTGCAGCGTGCACGCGGGCTATATCACCGGGCAAAACTGGCTGATCGACGGCGGGGCTTATCCGGGCACCTACTGAGTCAGCTTCCGGGCAGCCGCGGCGCCCTCGCGCCGCGTCACCACACGCATTACGACTATCAAGCACGCAACCCATACGTCAAGGAGACCTACGCCATGCCAACCCGCGTCGCACTGATCGCGCACGACCACAAGAAGGACGACATCGTCAAACTCGCGAGCGAGTACGTCGAGACGCTGCGCCACTGCGAGATCATCGCGACCGGCACGACCGGCTCGCGCATCGAGGCCGCGACGGGCATCAACGTCGAGCGCATGCTGTCGGGCCCGCACGGCGGCGACCTGCAGATCGGCGCGCGGCTTGCGGAAGGCAACGTCGACATCGTGATTTTCCTGCGCGACCCGATGACGCCGCAGCCGCACGAACCCGACATCAACGCGCTCGTGCGCGCGTGCGACGTGCACGACGTGCCGTGCGCGACGAATATCTCGACGGCGCGCATGCTCCTCGACGTGCTCACGCTGCGCCAGAAAAACGCGGCCTGATTTGTGGTCTGATTCGCGGTCCGACCCGCGCGGGCGCGACGCGCCATGCAGGTGGAAAACAGCTAGCCAGGACAACACCAAGGAGACGTGATGACCAAGGCAATCCGATACGACAAAGCCGGCGGCCCCGAAGTAATGAAGTGGGTGGACGTCGACGTGGGCGAGCCGGGCGAGGGCGAGGTGCGTTTGCGCCAGAGCGCGTGCGGCCTCAATTACATCGACGTGTATTTCCGCACCGGGCTTTATCCACAGCCGCTGCCGGCCGGCCTCGGCATGGAGGCGGCCGGCGAGGTGACGGCGGTGGGACAAGGCGTGAGCGCGCTGAAGGTGGGCGACCGCGTGGCGTACGTCGCGCGCCCGCCCGGCGCCTACGCTCAGGAGCGCGTGCTGCGCGCCGACCAGGTGATCAAGCTGCCCGACGCGATCAGCGATGAAGCGGCGGCCTCGATCATGCTCCAGGGCCTCACGGCGCAATACCTGCTGCGCCGCACGTATCGCGTGAAGGCCGGCGACACGATCCTCATCCAGGCAGCGGCGGGCGGCGTGGGTCTGCTCGTGTGCCAGTGGGCGAAGGCGCTGGGTGCGACCGTGATCGGCACCGTGGGCTCGGACGAAAAGGCCGAGATCGCGAAGGCGCACGGCTGCGACCATCCGATTGTCTACACGCGCGAGGACTTCACGGCACGCGTGCGCGAGATCACGAACGGCGCGGGCGTGCCCGTGGTGTACGACTCGATCGGCAAGGACACCTACACGAAATCGCTCGATTGCCTCGCGCCGCTCGGCTTGTTCGTGAGCTTCGGCAATGCGTCGGGCCCGCTGCCGCCGATCGATTCGTCGGAGTTCGCGGGGCGCGGCTCGTTGTTCTTCACGCGCCCGACGCTCTTCACGTATATCGCGAAGCGCGCCGACTACGAAGCGATGTCCGCCGAACTGTTCGACGTGGTCGCTTCGGGCAAGGTCAAGACGTCGATCAACCAGCGCTATGCGCTCAAGGACGTCGGCCAGGCACACGCCGATCTCGAAGCGCGCAAGACTACGGGGTCGACTGTCCTGATCCCGTGACGTAAAAATTGATGCACTGTTGCGTCGCTTGGCGCGAGCCATCGGCGCCCGCGTATTGACTCGACCATTTACGTTCCTTTTCGCTTCATTACGCCGTCACCACGACCCAAAAGGCGCGCAACGCCCATGTTGCGCGCCTTTTTTCTTTCCGCGCCCCCCGCGTTTACGCGTTTTTTATACGCGCGCCAAAACCTTTGATCCGGATTTAATGCCGTAGCGGGTAACTTTCAGCCATCCGTCATCCGCGAATGGAGAACACGACAATGGATGTGCTGTATATCGGGGGGCTGGTGGTTTTCGCCGCGCTCACATACGCGTTGATCGCGGGCTGCGAGAAGCTGATGCAGTACCGCCGCGATCAAGGTGCGAAGGGGGTGCGCCCATGACCTGGATCTTCTGGCTATCGGGGGCGGCAACGCTGTTGCTGTTCGTTTATCTCGTCCATGCGCTGCTGCGCGCGGAGGATATCGAATGAACGGCAACACTCTGCTCCAGGCGGGGCTTTTCATCGTCATCCTCCTCGCGCTCGCGGTGCCTGTCTCGGGCTACATGACGCGCGTGCTCGACGGGCGCTCGCGCGTCGTGCGCCTGTTCGCGCCACTCGAAAACCTGCTCTATCGCGTAGCCGGCGTCGACCCGCAGTCCGAGATGAACTGGAAGCGTTATGCGCTCGCCACCATCTCGTTCAACGTGCTCGGCGTGGGCTTTCTTTATGTGCTGCTGCGCATTCAGGGCTGGCTGCCTGGCAACCCGCAGCAGTTCGGCCCGATGACGGTGGACGGCGCGTTCAACACGGCCGTGAGCTTCGTCACCAACACCAACTGGCAGGACTACTCGCCCGAGCAGACCGTGAGCTATCTCACGCAGATGCTCGGTCTCACCGTGCAGAACTTCCTTTCTGCAGCGACGGGCATCGTCGTCGTGATTGCGTTGATTCGCGGCTTTTCACGCCACTCGATGCAGACCATCGGCAACTTCTGGGTCGACCTCACGCGCACGACGCTCTACATCCTCGTGCCGATGGCGGCGATCGTCGCCGCGCTCCTGATGAGCCAGGGCATGATCCAGAACTTCAAGGCGTATCAGGACGTGCCGGTGCTGCAAACCACGACCTACGCCGCGCCGAAGCTCGACGCCCAGGGCAACCCGGTGAAAGACGCGAAGGGCAATCCTGAAACGGTCGACACGAAGGTCACGTCGCAAACGCTCGCCATGGGCCCGGTCGCCTCGCAGGTCGCGATCAAGATGCTCGGCACCAACGGCGGCGGCTTCTTCAATGCGAACTCGGCGCATCCGTACGAGAACCCCACGCCGGTCTCGAACGTCATCGAAATGTTGGCGATCCTGATCATTCCGGCTGCGCTGTGTCTCGTGTTCGGCAACGTGGTCGGCGACCGCAGGCAGGGCGTGGCCGTGCTCGCGGTGATGACGGTCGCGTTCGCCGTGGCCGTGGGCGGCGTGTTGTCCGCCGAGCAGGCGGGCAATCCGATGTTCACGTCGCTCAACGTCGACCAGCACGCAAGCGCGCTGCAGGCGGGCGGCAACATGGAAGGCAAGGAAACGCGCTTTGGCATCGCGCAAACGGGCATCTTCGTCGTCGCCACCACGGCCGCCTCGTGCGGCGCCGTGAACGCGGCGCACGATTCGCTCACGCCGCTCGGCGGCCTCGTCCCGATGCTCTTCATCCAGCTTGGCGAGGTGATCTTCGGCGGTGTCGGTTCGGGTCTCTACGGCATGCTCGTGTTCGCGCTGCTCGCGGTGTTCGTGGCGGGGCTCATGATCGGCCGCACGCCGGAATACGTCGGCAAGAAGATCGAGTCGTTCGAGATGAAGATGGTGTCGATCGTCGTGCTGCTCACGCCGTTGCTCGTGCTGCTCGGCACCTCGATCGCCGTGCTCTCGGAGGCGGGCAAGGCCGGTATCGCCAATCCGGGCGCGCATGGTTTCTCCGAGATCCTGTATGCGTTCAGCTCGGCGGCCAACAACAACGGCAGCGCATTCGCCGGCCTGACCGTGAGCACGCCGTTCTACAACTGGCTGCTCGCGATTGCGATGTGGTTCGGCCGCTTCGGCACGATCATCCCGGTGCTCGCCATCGCGGGGTCGCTGGCGAGCAAGAAGCGCATTGCGGTGACGGGCGGCACGCTGCCCACGCATGGCCCGCTCTTCGTCGTGCTGCTGCTCGGCACGGTGCTGCTGGTCGGCGCGCTCACGTATGTGCCCGCGCTCGCGCTCGGTCCCGGCGTCGAGCATCTGATCATGATGGGCGTGCATTGAACGGGGGCCTTCGCAACATGAGCGAAACGAAAATGAATCAGCATAGTGCAACTCGGTCCATGTTCGATCCGGCGCTGGTGCGCCCGGCTATCGTGGACTCGTTCAGAAAACTCAATCCGCGCACGCAGTTGCGCAACCCGGTGATGTTCTGCGTGTACGTGGGCAGCGTGCTCACGACGATCCTCTGGATTGCGGCGCTCGTGGGCCAGGCCGAGGCGCCCGCGGGGTTCATCCTCGCGGTCGCGCTCTGGCTGTGGTTCACAGTGCTGTTCGCGAACTTCGCGGAAGCGCTCGCCGAAGGGCGTTCGAAGGCGCAGGCCGCATCGCTGCGCCAGGCCAAGAAAGACGTGATGGCCAAGAAGCTCAACGAGCCGCATCCGAAGGCGCCGATCCGCATCATGACGGCTTCCGACCTGCGCCGCGGCGACGTGGTGCTGGTCGAGACCGGCGACACGATTCCCGCAGACGGCGAAGTGATCGAAGGCGTGGCATCGGTGGACGAATCGGCCATTACGGGCGAATCGGCGCCGGTGATCCGCGAGTCGGGCGGCGACTTTTCTTCGGTGACGGGCGGCACGCGCGTGCTCTCCGACTGGATCGTCGTGCGCGTGACGGCGAACCCCGGCGAAGCCTTCCTCGACCGCATGATCGCGATGGTCGAAGGCGCGAAGCGCCAGAAGACGCCCAACGAAATCGCGCTCACGATCCTGCTCGTCGCACTGAGCATCGTGCTGCTGCTTGCCACCGCGACGCTCTTGCCGTTCTCGATGTTCTCGGTCGAAGCGGCGAAGATGGGCCACGTGGTCACGATCACGGCGCTCGTGGCGCTGCTTGTCTGCCTGATTCCGACGACCATCGGCGGCCTGCTTTCCGCAATTGGCGTGGCCGGCATGAGCCGCATGATGCAGGCCAACGTGATCGCGACGTCGGGCCGCGCGGTGGAAGCCGCCGGCGACGTGGACGTGCTGCTGCTCGACAAGACCGGCACGATCACGCTCGGCAACCGTCAGGCGTCGATGTTCATTCCCGCGCCGGGCGTGAGCGAAGAAGCGCTCGCGGACGCCGCACAACTGTCGTCGCTCGCCGACGAAACGCCGGAAGGCCGCAGCATCGTCGTGCTCGCGAAGCAGCGCTTCAACATTCGCCAGCGCGACATGCACGCGCTGCACGCCGTGTTCCTCGCCTTCAGCGCACAAACGCGCATGAGCGGCGTGGACATACCGGGCCGCGAGATACGCAAGGGCGCCGCCGACGCGGTGAAGCATTACGTCGAAGCCCAAGGCGGCCGTTTCCCCGGCGAAGTCGATCACGCAGTGGACGATGTGGCGCGCCGCGGCAGCACGCCGCTCGTGGTGGCCGAAACGCACGACGGCATAGCACGCGTGCTCGGCGTGATCGAGCTGAAGGACGTGGTGAAGGGCGGCATCAAGGAGCGTTTCGCCGAGCTGCGCAAGATGGGCATCAAGACTGTGATGGTGACGGGCGACAACCGCCTGACCGCCGCCGCGATCGCCGCCGAAGCCGGTGTCGACGACTTCCTCGCACAGGCCACGCCCGAAACCAAGCTCGCGACGATCCGCGAACACCAGGCGCAAGGCAAGCTCGTGGCAATGACGGGCGACGGCACCAACGACGCCCCGGCGCTCGCGCAGGCCGACGTGGCCGTGGCGATGAACACGGGCACCCAGGCCGCGAAGGAAGCGGGCAACATGGTCGATCTCGATTCGAACCCGACCAAGCTCATCGAGATCGTGGAGATCGGCAAGCAGATGCTCATGACGCGCGGCTCGCTCACGACCTTCTCGATCGCCAACGACGTTGCGAAGTACTTCGCGATCATCCCGGCGGCGTTCGCTTCGACGTATCCGCAACTGCGCGTGCTCGACGTCATGCACCTCACGTCGCCCTCGTCGGCGATCCTCTCGGCGGTGATCTTCAACGCGCTCATCATCGTGATGCTGATTCCGCTCGCGCTCAAGGGCGTGAAGTACCGGCCGCTCGGCGCGGCGACGCTGTTGCGCCGCAATCTGCTGGTCTACGGCCTCGGCGGCATCCTGCTGCCGTTCCCGTGCATCAAGCTGATCGACATGGCGCTTGCCGCATTCGGCTGGGTTTGAGCCGTCTGGATAGACACGGATAGATACATAGGAAGCCAAAATGAAATCGCAGTTTCGTCCTCTGATCGTGATCTTCGCCGTGCTGACGGTCATCACCGGCCTCGTGTATCCGGCCGTGATGACCGCATTCGGCCAGGCCGCGTTCCACCGTCAGGCTAACGGCAGTCTGGTCGAAGTCGACGGCAAGGTGGTGGGCAGCGCGCTCATCGGCCAGCAGTTCGATGCGCCCCAGTACTTCTGGGGCCGTCTCTCGGCCACCTCGCCGATGCCGTACAACGCGACGGGTTCGGGCGCCTCGAACCTCGGGCCGACCAACCCGGCGCTCGCCGACGAGATCAAAGGCCGCATCGACGCCTTGAAGGCAGCGGGCACCGATGTCGCGCAGCCCATACCCGCCGACCTCGTGACGTCATCGGGCAGCGGCCTCGACCCGGAGATCTCGCCGGCAGCCGCCGCGTACCAGGTGGCGCGCGTGGCGCAGGCGCGCCACCTGAGCGCGAACGACGTCCAGGCGCTCGTGGACCGCTACACGAAGGGCCGTCAGTTCGGCCTGTTCGGCGAGGCGCGCGTGAACGTGCTCGAGCTGAACCTCGCGCTCGACGGCAAAGAGGTTGGCTGAGCGACCATTGCCACGCCGCAACGCACGCTCGACGCCTTGCGCGTCGGGCGTGCGGTTTGCCATTTCCGCGCCACGGTGAGACGATCTTTTGTGCCCCAGGTGCAATCCACGTGAATTCCATTCCGGCTTCCGCATGAACCGCCCCGATCCCGACGAACTGCTCGACCGCCTGCAGCGCGACGAAGAAAAACGCCGCCGCGGCAAGCTGAAGATTTTTTTCGGCGCGTCGGCGGGCGTCGGCAAGACCTATGCAATGCTGCAGGCTGCGCGCCGCCGCGCCGAGGAGGGCGTGGATGTGGTGGTCGGCATCGTCGAGACGCATGGCCGCAGCGAGACCGCCGCGCTCACCGCCGGCCTCGACGTCATGCCGCGTCAGCGCATTGCCTATCGCGGGCGTCTGCTCGAAGAATTCGATCTCGACGCCGCGCTCGAGCGCAAGCCGCAACTCGTGCTCGTCGACGAACTCGCGCATTCGAACGTGGCCGGCGCGCGTCACATGAAGCGCTGGCAGGACGTGTACGAGCTGCTCGACGCGGGCATCGACGTCTACACGACCGTCAATGTGCAGCACCTCGAAAGCCTCAACGACGTGGTGGGGCAGATCACCGGCATTCGCGTGTGGGAGACCGTGCCCGACCGCGTGTTCGATCGCGCCGACGAAGTCACGCTCGTCGACCTGCCTGCCGAAGAACTGCTCGACCGCATGCGCGACGGCAAGGTCTACATGCCGGCGCAGGCCGAGCGCGCGGTGCGCAACTTCTTTCGCAAGGGCAACCTGATTGCGCTGCGCGAGCTGGCGCTGCGCCGCACGGCCGACCGCGTGGACGCGCAGATGCGCGAGTATCGCGCCGACCGCTCGATCCAGCATGTCTGGCAGGCGCGCGAGCGGCTGGTCGTCTGCGTGGGGCCGGGGCCCGAGGCGAACGCGCTGGTGCGCGCCGCCGCGCGTCTCGCCGCGAGCCTGAAGGCCGACTGGATCGCCGTATATGTGGAGACGCCGAAGCTCCAGCGCCTGCCCGATGCGACGCGTGAGCGTACGCTCGGCGCGCTCAAGCTCGCCTCCGAACTCGGCGCCGAAACGGCGACACTCGCGGGCGAGGACGCCGCGACGACACTCGTCGGCTACGCGCGGCTGCGCAACGTGTCGAAGCTCGTAGCGGGCGGCTCGTTGCGCACGGGCTTTTCGCGCTGGGTGAAGCGCCCGTTCGGCGAGCGCCTGGCCGAAAAAGCCGGCGACGTCGATCTCACGCTCGTGCGCGCTAGTGCGGGCGACGCGGTGCGCCCGGGCAGCGAGGCAGGCGCGGTCAGCGCCGCAACACGCGCCGCCAACGCATGGCGTGAGGCGCTCGCGGCGGGCGGGGCGGAGCGCTCGCCGCCGCGCGCGTACGCGGCCGCGCTCGTGATCTGCGCATGCGTGACGCTCATCGCGAGCCAGCTGATCGACCGCATCGACCTCGCGAATCTCGTCATGCTGTATCTGCTCGGCGTGATCTTCGCGGCGACGAAGCTCGGGCGCGGGCCGGGTGTCATGCTCTCGTTTGCGAGCGTCGCGGCGTACGACTTTTTCTTCGTGCCGCCGCGCATGTCGTTTTCGGTGACGGACACGCAATATCTGCTGACCTTCGTCGGCATGCTGCTCACTTCGCTCGTCATCAGCCATCTCACGTCGAGCCTGCGCCGCGAGGCGAGCGTCGCGCAGCGGCGCGAGCAGCGCACGGGTGCGATGTACGCGATGGCGCGCGAGCTGGCCGCGGCGCTCACCACGGAGCAGATTGTGGCGATCGGCAGCCGTCACGTGAGCGAGGTGTTCGGCGCGCGCGTGGCGCTGCTGTTGCCCGATAGCGCCGACAAGGTGCAGCAGAAGATCGAAGAGCCCGATCCGAAGATCATGCTCGACGCCGAAAACCTCGACATCGACGTGGGCCAGTGGGTGTACGACCAGCAAAAGCCAGCAGGCCACGGCACCGATACGCTGCCGGCCACGGCTGCGCGCTACTTGCCGCTCAAGGCGCCAATGCGCACGCGCGGCGTGCTCGCGGTCGTGACGCGCGACGCGCGCGAGCTCCAGGTGCCCGAGCAGCAGCGCATGCTCGACGCGTTCGCCGCGCAAATCGCGCTCGCGCTCGAGCGCGTGCACTACGTGGACATCGCGCGCGACGCGCTCGTCAACATGGAGTCGGAGCGCCTGCGCAACTCGCTGCTCTCGGCCATTTCGCACGACCTGCGCACGCCGCTCACGGCGATCGTCGGCTTCTCGTCGATGCTCGCGCAAACGCATGAGCCCGAGGAGGCGCAAGACCCCCGCTCGGGCGAGTTGATCGAGGCGATTCACGACGAGGCGCTGCGCATGACGGGCATCGTCACGAACCTGCTCGACATGGCGCGCCTGCAGGCCGGCAGCCTCAAGCTCAATCGACAATGGACGTTGCTCGAGGAAACCGTGGGCGCGGCGCTCGCCGCTTGCCGCCGCGTGCTTGCGCGGCACCCGGTCCAGGTGAAGCTGGAGGAGGGCTTGCCGCTGCTCCAGCTCGACGCCGTGCTGATGGAGCGGCTCTTTTCGAACCTGCTGGAGAACGCGGCCAAGTACACGCCCGCCGACACGCCGCTCACCATCGCGGCGCGCCGCGTGGAGGAGGGCGGCCAGCCGTTCGTGCGCGTTGCCATCGAGGACAACGGGCCGGGTTTGCCGCCCGGCATGGGCGAGCGCGTGTTCGAGAAGTTCACGCGTGGCGAGAAGGAGTCGGCCAAGCCCGGCATCGGGCTCGGACTCGCCATCTGCCGGGCGATCGTCGAAGCGCACGGGGGTACAATCGGCGCGGCTAATCGCGTCGCGGCCGACGGCCATGTGGAAGGCGCGACGTTCTGGTTTGCGCTGCCCGTGGAGTCGCCGCCGCCGCTGCCCGCCGATGTGAACGATACGTCGGAGATGCATGAAGCGCTCGATCCGCTGGAGCCGCTTGAGCCGTCCGGCGACGCGCAACGCGCGAGCGCGACTGAACCCGTCAGCGGCGAATCGGCCCCACGGATGGCCGTCCCACGGATGGCCGCCCCACGGATGGCCGCCCCCGAAAAAACCTTCGATCCCAAACCCGCAAATGAGTGACCCGAGCATTGCCGTTGTTCTGATCGAAGACGAAAAACAGATTCGCCGATTCGTGCGCGCCACGCTCGAGGGCGAGGGCTTCGTGGTGCACGACGCCGAGACCGGCAAGCAGGGCCTCGTCGAGGCCGCCACGCGCAAGCCCGACCTCGTGATCGTCGATCTGGGCCTGCCCGACACCGACGGCCTCGACGTGATCCGCGAGCTGCGCGGCTGGAGCGATCTGCCCGTCATCGTGCTTTCGGCGCGCACCCAGGAAAGCGAGAAGGTGGCCGCACTCGACGCTGGCGCCGACGACTACCTGACCAAGCCGTTCGGCGTGTCCGAGTTGCTGGCGCGCATCCGGGCGCAACTGCGCAGGCGCAACCGCGGCGGGGCGAACGAAGCGCCGCAGGTGAGCTTCGGCGCGGTGAACGTCGACCTCGCGCTGCGCCAGGTGACGCGCGAAGGCGCGCCCGTGCATCTCACGCCTATCGAGTACCGCCTGCTCGCTACGCTCGTGCGCGACGCCGGGCGCGTGCTGACGCACCGGCAGCTTTTGCGCGAGGTATGGGGGCCGTCGCATGTGGAGAGCAGCCACTACCTGCGGATCTATATGGCGCATCTGCGGCAGAAATTGGAGCGCGATCCCGCGCAGCCCGAGCACATCGTCACGGAGACAGGCGTGGGGTATCGGCTGGTCGGCGTGCAGTGAGCCTGCACCGCGCTGGTGCTATAATTACACTTCTGTAAGGACGGCCTTGCAGTTTATTTGGTCATCGGGGACGGCCCCATTTTTGAATGGAGCGTCCCCATGTCCTGGTTTCTTCTTCTCATCGCTGGCCTGCTCGAAGTGGCGTGGGCCGCCGGTCTCAAATCTTCCGAAGGATTCACGCGGCTCTGGCCGTCGGTGTTCACCGTGGTCACGGCGCTGGGCAGCTTCGTGCTGCTCGCCATGGCCATGCGTCAATTGCCGCTCGGCACCGCCTATGCGGTGTGGACGGGCATTGGCGCGGTCGGCGCGTTCGTGTTCGGCATCGTCATGATGGGGGAGGCCGTGAGCGCCGCGCGTGTGGCGAGCGCCGCGCTGATCGTGCTTGGCCTCATCGGTCTCAAGCTTTCTTCGGCGGCTTGATCCAATTCGCTATGCATACCGCGGCTCCGACCGAGTGCCGCGGCCGCGCAACACCGCTGCGGCACCGCAGCGAGCGTGGCTATAATGGAACGGTCATAACCCGATAACACTCCGCGCCGCATCAGCGGCGAGCGCGTGCGCACAGCGCCTGCTCTCCCGTTTCGCGCGTGGAGCGCCGGCGCCCCGGCCGCGCCGCGCGAGGAGGCAGCCATGCTGGAACCACTTTCGCTAGCAGCGGGCCTGTCCTGGGGCAGCGGCCTGCGCCTCTACCTTACGGTGCTGATGGCCGGCGTACTGCAACGTCTTGGCCTGATTCACCTCCCCGACACGCTTGCCGTGCTCGCTTCGCCATGGGTGATCGGCATCGCCGCCGCGCTCACGGTGCTCGAATTCCTCGCCGACAAGATCCCCGCGTTCGACTCGCTCTGGGACGCGGTGCATACCTTCATCCGCATTCCGGCCGGGGCCGTGCTGGCGGCCGGCGCGCTCGGCCACGCCGATCCGGCACTGTTGACCGTCGCCGCGCTGGCGGGCGGCACGCTCGCAGGCACGGCGCATCTCGCCAAGGCGGGCACGCGCGCGCTCATCAATCTTTCTCCCGAGCCGGTGTCGAACGTCGTCACGTCGAGCGCCGAGGACGGCATGACCTTCGTAGGCGTGCTGCTCGCGTTCTTCGTGCCGCTGCTCTTCCTCGTCATGCTCGTGGCCTTTCTCGTGCTCGCGGCATGGGCGCTGCCGCGCCTGTGGCGCGGCGTGCAAGGCGGTTTTCGCGGCATGGCGACGCACATGGTTTCGCGTCTTTCGTTGCGGGGTCGTCACGATTGAGCGGCGGCGCGCCTTCTTCTTCTAACGCAAAGCCGCCGCGCAGCGAAGGCGGCCCGGGCTTTGTGCAGGCTGATCCGCCGGGCGCAACCGGCGGTGGCCAGGGCGGTCGTGGGCCCGTGGCCGTGCGTACGACCCCAAGCTGGTCCGATCTCGTGCATCTTGCCGCGCGCATGACGGCACGCGATTGGCGCGCGGGCGAACTGACCATGCTGCTGCTCGCGCTCGTGCTTGCCGTGGCGGCGCTCGCAAGCGTCGGCTTTCTCGCTGACCGCCTGCAGCGCGGTCTCGAACGCGACGCCCGGCGCATGATCGCCGCCGATTTCATCGTGCGCGCCGATCACCCCGTCGATCCGATGTTTGCGCGCGAGGCGCAGTCGCTCTCGCTGCGCACGGCGACCACGGCGATCTTTCCGAGCATGGTGGGTTCGTGGGCCGGCGCTTCCGCCGCTCCTGGCGCAACGGCCACGCGCCTTGCCGCCATCAAAGCCGTGTCGGCGGACTATCCGCTGCGCGGTGCGCTGCGCATCGCCGCGGCGCCGGGCGCGCCCGATCATGCGGCGCAGGGCATTCCGCCACCCGGCACCGTCTGGGTGGACGACGAACTGCTCGAAGCGCTCAAGCTGCATATTGGCGACACGGTGAAGGTCGGCACGCGCACTTTCACCGTGAACGCGCTCATTACCAAAGAACTCGACCGTGGCTTTTCCTTCGTGAACTTCTCGCCGCGCCTCATGATGCGCGCGGACGAAGTCGCGTCGACGGGGCTGCTCGGCTATGGCAGCCGCGTGACCTATCGCCTGCTCGTGGCGGGCGCCGATCCGGCCGTCGCGCAGTTCGCGTCCTGGTCGCGCGCACGCGTGGATGGCGGGAAGATGCGCGGCGTCGCGCTCGAATCGCTCCAGGACGGCCAGCCGCAGGTGCGCGAGACGCTCGACCGCGCGCGCCACTTCCTCACGCTCGTTTCGTTGCTCACGGCGCTGCTCGCGGCCGTGGCGATCGCGATGGCCGCGCATCGCTACACGCGCCGCCATCTCGACGCGTGCGCCGCGATGCGCTGCCTCGGCGCGAGTCAACGCACGCTGCGCACGCTCTTCGTGCTGGAGTTCGCGGGGCTCGGGCTCGCGGGCGGTGCGGCAGGCGTCGCGCTCGGCTACGCGGGCCATCTCGCGCTGCTGGCGTGGCTCGGCAATCTCATCGATGTCGTGCTGCCGCAGCCCGGGCCGCTGCCCGTGCTCGAAGGCATCGCCGCGGGCCTCGTGTTGCTGCTCGGCTTCGCGCTGCCGCCGCTCTTGCCGCTCACGCGCGTGCCGCCGGTGCGCGTGCTGCGCCGCGAGTGGGGCGACGAAGGGCGCGCCGCATGGGCGGCGTATGGCGTCGGCATTGCGCTCTTTGCGGGGCTGCTCGTGATCGCGGCGGGGGAGTTGAAGCTGGGCGGCATCGTCGCGGGCGGCTTCGCGATCGGACTGCTCGTGTTCGCCTGCGTGGCGCGCGCGGCGCTCTGGTGTGCGGCGCGCGTGGCGCGCAGCGGGCGACTGTCCGGCCAGGCGCGCGCGGGCGTGGGCTGGCGCTATGCGCTCGCGTCGCTCGAACGGCGGCCGGGCGCAAGCGCGCTGCAGATCACGGCGCTCGCCATCGGCCTCATGTGCCTGTTGCTGATCGCGATGACGCGCAACGACCTCGTCGATGGCTGGCGCAAGTCCACGCCGCCGGACGCACCCAACGAGTTCCTCATCGACATCCAGCCCGACCAGCGCGACGCCGTGGCGGCCTGGCTGCGCACGCATGGCATTGCCGGGGCCAACGACAGCGATCTCCAGCCGATGGTGCGCGGGCGTCTCATCTCGATCAACGGCAAGCCGGTGAATCCCGACTCGTACAAGAGCGAGGATGCGCGCCGCCTGGTGGATCGCGAGTTCAATCTCTCGTACACGACGAAGCTGCCCGACGACAACCGCATCGAGGCGGGCACCTGGTATGGCGATTCGGGCACACCGCAGCTTTCGATCGAGCAGGGTCTCGCGAAGCTCATCAACGTGAAGCCCGGCGACGTGCTCAAGTTCGATGTGACCGGCCTCGAAGTCACGGCGCCCGTGACGAGCGTGCGCAAGCTCGACTGGGGCTCGTTCAAGGTCAACTTCTTCGTGCTGATGCCGCCCGGGCTGTTGCGCGATTTTCCGGCGACCTACATCACGAGCTTTCACCTGCCGCCTGGGCAGCGCGAGGTCGTGGACGGTCTCGTCGCGCGCTATCCCAACGTCACCGCGATCGACATCGCGCCGATTCTCGCGCAGATCGAGCGCGTGCTCGAGCAGGTGATCGGCGCGGTGCAGTTCCTCTTTCTCTTTACGCTCGCCGCCGGCGTGCTGGTGCTCTACGCGGCGCTCGCGGGCACGCGCGACGAGCGCATGCGCGAGTCGGCGCTGCTGCGCGCGCTCGGGGCATCGCACCAGCAGGTGCGCGCGGTGCAAGTGGCCGAATTCATCTCCGTGGGGGCGCTCGCGGGGCTCTTGGCGGCGATCGGCGCGCAGGCGATCGGCTCGGTGCTCGCCACGCACGTGTTTCTGTTCTATCTCCCGTTCGATCCGTGGCTCTTCCCGGCCGGCATCGCAGCTGGCGTGGTGTGCGCAGGCGTGGGCGGGTGGATCAGCCTGCGGCACGTGCTCGCGCGGCCGGCGCTGCAGTCGCTGCGCGACGCCTGAGGCGCGAGGCGACAACCCGCCGCCACGCGCCGCTATGCGAGAATTGTTGGTTTCCGGCAGTGTGTTGCCGTCCCTCTTTTTGTTCTGATTCAACCGTATGACCGATCCAGCCGACGAAGCGCCGCAGAAACCCACGGCCTTCGAACTCGTCGGCGGCGAGGCGCGCGTGCGCGAGCTCGTCGACCGTTTTTATGACCTGATGGACCTCGAGGCCGACTTTGCGGGCATTCGCGCGATGCACCCGCAAACGCTCGACGGTTCGCGCGACAAGCTGTTCTGGTTCCTCTGCGGCTGGCTTGGCGGCCCGGACCATTACATCGAGCGCTTCGGTCATCCGCGTTTGCGCGCGCGCCATTTGCCGTTCGCGATCGCCTCGTCCGAGCGCGATCAGTGGCTGCGCTGCATGGCGTGGGCGATGGAAGACGTGGGCCTGCCGGAGCCGCTGCGCGAGCGCCTGCTGCACTCGTTCTTCGATACCGCCGACTGGATGCGCAATCACCCGGGTTGATTCGCCGCGCCCGATTGTGCTGGTCCGTGGGCCGGTACAGTCAGGCGCTGGCGCGTCGCGGCCGTCCAGCGGGGTGTTTCACGAGGCGGCCATAATGCCCCTTTGGATCGCGGCCGCCTTTGCGCGGCCAGCCGTCAGCAAAACAAGGAGACACCCACGATGACGACCACCCGCGCGCTCTTTCGCGAAGACGCCTATCTCACGCAGTGCGAAGCGACCGTGCTTGCCGTTGGCGAGGACGGCGTGCGGCTCGACCAGACCGTGTTCTATCCGCTCGGCGGCGGCCAGGCTGGCGACGCCGGCGCGCTGGTGCTCGCCGACGGCACGCGCATCGAGATTGCCGACACCCGCAAGGCGAAGTTCGAAGGCGCGACGCCCGACGACGCGCTGCACGTTCCCGCGCCCGGCCAGGAAGCGCTGCTCGCGCGCCTCGCCGCCGGAGAGCGCGTGCGCGCCGAGATCGACTGGGCGCGCCGCCACCGGCACATGCGCCTGCATACGGCGAGCCATCTGATGTGCGCGGTGCTGCCGTACCCCGTGGACGGCTGCAGCATCACGACCGACTATGCGCGCCTCGATTTCGCCACGGTCGAGCCGATCGAGCGCGACATGGTGGAGGCGCGGCTTGCCGAACTCGTGTCGGGCGCGCATGCGGTGGCGACCGAATGGATCACCGACGAAGAGATGGCGCAACGCCCCGAACTCGTGCGCACGATGAGCGTGAAGCCGCCGATGGGCTTGGGCCGTGTGCGGCTCTTGCGCATCGAGAGCGTGGACTTGCAGCCTTGCGGCGGCACACACGTGCGCAACACGCAGGAGATCGGCGCGCTGCGTGTGGCGAAGCTCGAAAAGAAGAGCGCGCGTACGCGGCGTCTCGTGCTGGAACTGGCGTAATGCATCTCGACGCGCGAGCGCGCGAGGTGCTCGACTTCTGGTTCGGCGCCCCGGGTTCGGAGGCGTTCGGCCGCGAGCGGAAGATGTGGTTCCGCAAGAATGCGGCGTTCGACGCGAAGCTGCGCGAACGCTTCGGCGCGCTGCTCGACGCCGCCTGCGCGGGCGAACTCGACGCATGGTGCGAAACACCCGAAGGCGCGCTCGCGCTCGTGATCGTGCTCGACCAGTTTTCGCGCAACTGCCATCGCGGCACGCCGCACGCGTTCTCCGCGGACGACAAGGCGCTCGGCATTGCGCGTGCGATGGTGGAGAGCGGCGCGGATCTGCGCCTGCCCACGCTGCAGCACCGCTCGTTCGCCTATCTGCCGTTCGAGCATGCCGAAAGCGCCGAAGCGCAGCGCGAATCGCTGCGGCTTTTCGGCGAGCTGGCGAAAGATCCAGAAGGGCAGGGCTACTACGATTACGCAGTGCGCCACGCGAACGTCATCGAGCGCTTTGGGCGCTTTCCCCATCGCAATGCGCAACTGGGCCGCGTGTCCACCGACGAAGAGACCGCGTTCCTGCGCGAGCGCGGTTCGTCGTTCTAGCTGAGTCCGGCGCTCGGCTTCAGCGCCCGCCGCTCACGTCGAGCAGGGCGCCCGTGACGTAAGACGCAGCGTCGCTCAGCAACCACACGATCGTTTGCGCGACTTCGTCGGCGCTTCCGGGCCGGCCGAGCGGCGTTTGCGCGCCGAGCACGGCGGCGCGATCCGGGCGACCGCCGCTCGCGTGGATCTCGGTGTCGATGAGGCCCGGGCGCACGGCGTTCACGCGCACGCCTTGCGGGCCGAGTTCCTTGGCCAGTCCAATTGTCATCGTGTCGACCGCGCCCTTCGACGACGCATAGTCGACATATTCATTGGGCGAGCCCAGCCGCGCGGCAGCAGAAGAAACGTTGACGATCGCGCCGCCGTCGCCGCCGCGATCCTTCGACATGCGCCGCGCCGCTTCACGTGCGCACAGAAACGCGCCATACACGTTCACGTCGAACATGCGCTTCAGGCGCTCGGCGCTCATGTCGGCGACCTGGCTGCCCGGCGCCACGATGCCTGCGTTGTTCACGAGCGCATCGATACGGCCGTAGGCCGATTCGAGCGCGTCGAACATCGCGATGACGTCCGCCTCGTTCGCCACGTCGCCGCGCAGCACGCGCGCGTGGCCGCCTGCGCGGCCCACTTCGGCGGCGGTTTCGTCGGCGGCCGGTTCGTTGTGCAGATAGTTGACGCCCACGGTCCAGCCGTGCGCGCCAAGCAGACGCGCCGTCGCGCGGCCAATGCCGCGGCTTGCGCCAGTGATCAGGACAACCTTGCTCATTGCGACGGACTCATCGTAGTGACTGCGGTTTGTCGAGGGAACAGAAGCGTGCGGCTAGATCAAACGTTCTCGCGCAAGTCCGCCCACTTGTCCTTCTCGGGCGCGTGGTAGCGCTGAAGCTTGGCGATCAGCGCCGCGGGGTCGCTATCGGTTTGCAGCATGTCGCGGTAGGTCTGGCGCATGAAGCCTTCGCGCACCGTGTGGTCGAGCAGCGACATCAGCGGATCGTAAAAGCCGCCGATGTTCAGCACGCCCACCGGCTTGCGGTGATAGCCGAGCTGCGCCCACGTGTAGACCTCGAACAGCTCTTCGAGCGTGCCCGCGCCGCCCGGCATCGCGACGAACGCGTCCGAGAGGTCGGCCATCATTTTCTTGCGATGGTGCATGTCGGGCACGACGTGCAGCTCGGTGAGGCCCGCGTGGCCCACTTCCTTGTCCACCAGCAGCTCGGGAATCACGCCAATGGCGCGGCCGCCGCCCGCCATCACGGTGTCGGCGATCACGCCCATCAATCCGACCTTGCCGCCGCCATAGACGAGCGCGAGGTTCGCGGCGACGAGCGCGCGGCCAAAGGCCTGGGCGGCTTCGGTATAAATCGGGTTGGCTCCGGGTGAGGAGCCGCAATACACGCAGACTGCTTTCATTCGGCTTTGGCCTTTATTCGCGGTTGTCCTTGGCGGCGCCCGCGCCTTCGCGCGGCGGCAGGTAGTCGTAGAACTCGCGCTTCGGGAGCTTGCCCGAGACGAGATCGTCGAACAGCTCGCGCGCGCGGCCGCGCAGATACGGCGCCATCAGCGAGACGATCTGCACGCTCACCTGGTGCAACTCGTCGCGAATCGCTTCCTGGTCGTTGTACTTGCGCGGGTTCATCACGAACTGGTACGACAGCCAGTAGGTGGCGATCACACCAATGTTGGTCGAGATCACGTCGATCTCGGCGGGCGTGGCGACCATGTCGCCGTCTTCCACGAGCTGCTCGCAGAACTGCTTCGCGAAGTGCACCTTGTGGCTGATGATCTGCTTGAAATGCATCTCCAGCGTGCGGTTGCGCGCGAGCAGGTCGTTCAGGTCGCGATAGAGAAAGCGGTAGCGCCACGTGAAGTCCACCATGTACTGCAAGTACGCCCACATCTCGTCGATGGTGGCGCGATGGTCTTCGGGAAAGCGCAGACGCTTTTCGATCTCCTGCTCGAACTGGCTGAAGATGCTGTTGATGATGTCGTCTTTGTTGCGGAAGTGGTAGTACAGGTTGCCTGGACTGATCTCCATTTCCTCGGCGATGGTCGTCGTGGTGACGTTCGGCTCGCCGATTTCATTGAACAGTTTCAACGACAACTCGAGAATCCGTTCACGTGTACGGCGGGGAGGTTTGGCATCCATGTCGTCCGGCCCTGAAAATGCTGTGCCGGGCGCGAGGCGCCCGCTTGTATATTGCGGTGCGCGCGGCCCGGACGTGGTTGGTCGTTATAAGACTGTCGTTCGATTATAAACCGACGGCCCGCGCGCACCGACAGCTTGCGCCTGTCAAGAGCGTGGGGCAGAGGCGGGGCCCCGCTACACGGGGGTGTTCGGGCACTAGAGTACGCCGATTCCGTGCAGCAGCAGGGGCCCGAAGCGGGGTACGAGGATCAGCCCCCAGGTCAGCACGCAGAGCAGCAAGGCGAGCGTGACGGCCGCGCTGCCCAGGTCCTTGGCGCGGCCCGAAAGCTCGTTGCGCTCGAGGCCGATGCGGTCGACGGCGTTTTCGATGCTCGAATTGAGCAGCTCGACGATCAGCACCAGGATCACCGAGCCGAGCAGCAGCACACGCTCGACCGGCTCGACCGGAATGAACACGCCGATGGGCACGAGAATGGCCGCGAGCGTGAGCTCCTGGCGAAACGCGCTTTCCTCGCGGATGGCGGCGCGAAAGCCCTTGATCGAGTACTTGAGCGCTTTCCATGCGCGGGTAATGCCACGGTTGCCCTTGTACGGATTGAAGGGCAGTGGAGCGAGCGGATCGTCGGGGCCGAGCGGTTCGTGGAGGTGCGGCGGCTCGGGTGGCTCCGGTGGGGCTGCGCGTGGCGCGACAGGAGCGGCGTGCTCGCTTACCGATGCGGTTTGCGGCTCGACGCCGGGTGCGGCCGCTGGATTAGCGGCAGAAGCCGGCGCGCGCGGATCGAGCGCTTCGGCGGTACGCGCGGCACGCGTCGAGCCGCCCGCACTCTGGCGGGCTGGCGGATTGGGATTGTGTGCGCCCTGGGCGCTATGCGGCGGTGACGGAGGACGGGGCGTCATGGTGGTGCCAGGTAGTACCCCAGTATCGCACGCGTGAGAGGCGGTTGCGCCGGGGTCGTCCGTCTCCCCGGCGTGCTCGCGGACAATCGATGCGCGGACCATGGCCGGCCTCGTGCTCAGGCGGCAGCGCTGGAAGGCTCCATCGTCGCGCGCGAGCGCGGCTTGAGATGCGCCGCGAATTGCTCCGAAGCCGCACGCCACGAGAAGCGCTCGGCCCAGGCGCGCGCCTCGGCGCGATCGATCTTCAACGCTTCGAGACACGCTTCGCGCAGGTCGTCGTTCATCGAGCCCGCGCCGCCCGTGCCGAGCACGTCGATCGGGCCCGTCACCGGGTAGGCGGCCACCGGCGTGCCGCAGGCGAGCGCTTCGAGCAGCACGAGGCCGAAGGTGTCGGTGCGGCTCGGGAACACGAAGACGTCGGCGGCGGCGTAGACCTTCGCAAGCTCGGGCTGGCTCAGGACACCCAGGTAATTCGCCTGGGGATAGCGCGACTTCAGCTCGGCGAGCGCCGGACCTTCGCCGCACACCCATTTCGAGCCTGGCAGATCGAGCTTGAGAAACGCCTCGACGTTCTTTTCCACGGCTACGCGGCCCACATAGAGGAAGATGGGGCGCGCCGTGTTGAGCACCTTCGACTCCATCGGCCGGAAGATGTCGAGGTCCACGCCGCGCGTCCACAGCACGACGTTCGTGAAGCCGAACTTCTCGAGGTCGGTCTTGACGACGGGCGTGGGCGCCATGACCGCGAGCGAAGGCTTGTGGAACCAGCGCAGGAAACGGTACGTCAAGGACAGCGGTACGCCGAAGCGCGCCTGCACGTACTCGGGAAAGCGCGTGTGATAAGCGGTCGTGAAAGGCAGGTCGTGGTCGATCGCGTAGCGGCGCGCGGCGAGTCCGAGCGGACCTTCGGTTGCGATGTGGATGGCATCGGGGCCGAATGCGCGAATGCGGTCCCGCAGATGTCGCTTCGGAAACAGCGAGAGCTTGATTTCCGGGTACGTGGGGCAGGGTATCGTGCGGAACTCCAGCGGCGTGAGCAGTTCGACCTGATGTCCGAGCGCGATGAGTTCGCGTGTCGTGTTTTTCAGCGTTCGAACCACGCCGTTTACCTGCGGCTCCCATGCATCGGTCACGATCATTACTTTCATTGGTCGTCGGCCCTCTCGGCGTTACGTAGTGCGGTTATGGCTGCAGTTGCGTAGCGGTAGTCGTTTCTCAAACGGCGCTCACGCGCGCCTTGCGCGTCGAGACCTGCGCTTCCGGTGCGCGCTTCACGGTCCAGTAGACGATGCGCAACTCGCCCTCGAACGTCTCGACGAGCGCGGAAAGGCTTTCCACCCAGTCGCCGTCGTTGCAGTACAGAATGCCGTCGATGTCGCGGATCTCGGCCTTGTGGATGTGGCCGCAAACCACGCCGTCGCAGCCGCGGCGGCGCGCCTCGTCGGTCATCACGCGCTCGAACGAGGAGATGAAGTTCACCGCGTTCTTCACCTGATGCTTGAGGTACTGCGAGAGCGACCAGTACTGGAAGCCGAGCTTCGCGCGCACGCGGTTGAACCAGCGGTTGAGCAGAAGGATCAGCGTATAGGCCGAGTCGCCGAGATAGGCGAGCCACTTGGCGTGCTGGATCACACCGTCGAAGAGATCGCCGTGCACGACCCAGAGGCGTTTGCCGGCAAGCGTCGTGTGAAAGGCTTCCTCGCGCACGTGGATGTCACCGAACGCGAGATTGCAGAACTGGCGCGCGCTCTCGTCGTGGTTGCCCGGAATGTAGATGACCTGGGTGCCCTTGCGCGCCTTGCGCAGCACCTTTTGCACGACGTCGTTGTGCGCCTGCGGCCAGTACCAGCCCTTCTTCAACTGCCATCCGTCGATGATGTCGCCCACGAGGTACAGATACTCCGACTCGTTGTGGCGCAGAAAGTCGAGCAGATACGAGGCCTGGCAGCCGCCTGTGCCGAGATGGATATCGGACAGCCAGATCGTGCGGTAGCGGGTGGGGTCGGGGTGATCGTCGTCGTGGGAGCCGCTGCTGGAGGCGTCGTCGAACGAAGCGGGCGGCAGGGGCGGGGCGGGAAAGGTGGCTCCGCCGGGGGACGGGTGGAACGTGGCGGAATCGGTGCCTCGTCCGGTGGTCTGCCGGAACAGGGTGGTCGCTGACGTCTTTTGGGCCATGGCGCGCGCGGCAGGTTGGAATACGCGCATTGCGCCATGCCGCCGTGACGGCAACATGACAGTCACGAGAAGGTCTCGTTACGCAGTCCCAGGTGGTGCCATGCCCACGCTTTTCCGGCGCGAGGGAGAAGGTGATGCGGCTGCTACGCCGACGTGCGTTGTCGCGCAATTGCGACAATGCGCGTGCCCGCAATGCGGTCGTGAAGGAACTGCCGGTCGTGGGAGAAGCGGGCGCTGGCGGCCCAGAGCGCGAACCAGACGGCTTCGAGAGCGAGCGTGTGCGGAACGGAAAGACTGAGCAGGGGATGCAGCACGAGCGGCGGCAGGAACCACAGCCACGCGGCGAGGTAGCGCAATGCGGCTCGCGCGAGCGTGGGCGGCTGGCCGTCCGGGCCGATCACACGCAGGCGCCAGGTCTTCATCGGCAGTGTTTGCCCGCCTTTGTGCCAGAAGCCGACGAAGTACACGCCGGTCACGGAGATGATCCAGGCCGCCATCGCGTTGTGATGCGTGTAGCCGTTGCGCTGCTGCATGACGAGGCTGAACGCGAGTCCGGCGGCAAAGACGACGCCGAAAAGCAGCACGCTCTCGTAGACGAATGCGGCGAGGCGGCGGCGAATCGAAACAGGCGCGGGTTCAACGGGGAAGACGACGGCGGACGGCAGGGCGGCGGCTTGGGCGCTTTCGGACACGATGGCGTCGGTTCGGGGACGGGACGCCCAAGCATAACCTCGAAAACGCGCGCGACGAAATGGTCGGAACGCTGCGGCGGGGTTAACGAGGGGGCGTGAGCGCCGGTGGAGGCTTCAGGAGCCCTTGAACGCCGCGGGTGCTTCGGCGGGTGAGACGGGAATCGGCGTGGCCGGCACGAAGCTGCCGGCGGCGGGAATGCCCGACGCAAACGACGAAGCTGCCGGCGGCTCGCTCGGCGTGCCAGGCGCCGTGGGCGCGAGACCTGAACCCGTGCTGCTCGCGCCGCCCGCGCCCGATGCACCCGTGACGCCGGCGGGAGCATGCGGCAAGCCGCCATGATCGCGCTCGTTGACGAGGCGCTGAATATCACGAATCTCGCTCTTGTTGCCGCTCGGCGGGGCGCTCACGACGGTGGGCCGGCGCTTGTGCTCGCTCGCGGCAAGGCGTTCTTTCTGCTCTTCGGGGAGCTGCTGGTAAGCCTTCCAGGCGCGCTGGCGCGCCTGCGCCGGCAATTCCTTGGACACCTGGTAGTTTTCGCGCGCGACGCGCCGTTGCTCCGGCGTCATGCCAACCCATTCCGCCATGCGTTCATGCAGGCGCTTTTGTGCTTCAGCTGACATCTTCGGATAACGTGCTGCGATCTTCAGCCATTTGCGTTTTCGCTCGTCGCTGAAGCGATCCCATTCAACAGCGAACGGTGCGAGAGCGACGTGCTGCGCTTCACTGAGGCGCGCCCACGCGAGCGGGTCGGACTGGCCGCCAGGCGCCGGCGCGAACGCGGTCGCAATCGGATTGTCGGCCGAGGGCGCTTTCACTTGCGCGGCCGCGCCAGCGGTGATTTCGCCAGTCGGCTCGGGGTGAAAGCGCGGGTAGGTCGCCACATACGACACGACTGCCGCGACCACAGATCCAATGACAACGGCCAGGCCGCGCTTGTAACTCACCCCGTCGGTCTCCTGCTCAGATTTCCTTAGTGCGCGCGCGTCAGATACGCGTTGAACCCGTGATCGAGGTAGGCCGTGAGCGGCAGGTCGTCGCTCAGCATGGCCGCGTCGATATCGGCGAGTTCAGCGGTGCGTTGCTGATCTTCGAAGTACGCAATGGCAAAGAGGCCCGCCACGAGCGCCGCAAGCGGCCAGGCGAGCGCGAAGCGCGCGAACGCAGAACGGCGGCGCGCGGGCAGGTGCGCCGGCGCGCCGGACAGGCTGCCGACGCCGGCTGCGGCGAGCGACGGCGCGCGCACGAGCACGACCTCTGCCTTTTTCTGGGCGAGCGCGGTCTTGCGTGCGGCGGCGAGCCGGGCGGTGGTACCAGCGGGCAGGTTGGCGGCGCTCTCATCGAGCGCACGACGCATCTCCCGCACGAACTCTAGTTCTTTATTTTCGAGGGCGGAGCTCATAGCGTGATTCCTTTGGCCTTGAGCGCTTGCGCCAGCGTGTGGGTGGCCCGGGAGCAGTGCGTTTTCACGCTGCCTTCGGAGCAGCCCATTGCGGCGGCAGTCTCGGCGACATCCATATCCTCCCAGTAACGCATCAGAAACGCCTCCCGTTGACGTGCCGGTAATTTCTGGATCTCGTCGTCGATCATCTGGAGCACCTGAGCGCGCTCGATCTGCTGCTCGCTGCTTTCGGCGCCAGCCGTGCCCTGCTCGGCCTCGAAGGTCTCGAGGGGGTCGAACTCCTCGTCATCGGCGTTGCCGAGCGACGAAAACAGACTCACCCAAGTATTGCGTACTTTCTGCCGACGAAAATAGTCGTGCATCGTATTTTGCAAAATACGCTGAAAGAGCAGGGGGAGTTCTGCGGCCGGGCGGTCTCCGTATTTTTCCGCGAGCTTGATCATCGCGTCCTGCACGATGTCGAGCGAGGCGTCGTCGTCCCTTACGGCGTAGACCGTCTGCTTGAACGCGCGTCTTTCGACGCCCGCCAGAAAGTCGGCGAGTTCCTTGTCTGATGCCATCCGTTGCAGGGCGCCGCCGCCAGCGTACGCGTAATCGTTCGAAAAAAGTCGTAAAACTCGCGGATCCTAGCAAATTTTCGCGCCGGCAGGGTAGCAGGAAGGCTGTGAGAATGCTTCGCATCATAGAGGTGCATGCCTTCGTGGTGCCCCTGTCGGCTCCTGGCCGGGCCGCGAGGCGTGCGCGATGTCGCAACGTTCGTGCCTGCGTTCTCAATATTTGCTTGACCGAAAGGCATCGAGCCGCTATCTTCGACGGTTCGCAACATAAGTGACTTGTCTCAATTCGGATGTGGCCCAAGAAGCTCATCTGTCAACTGGACGCGCCGCTTGAACCCGAGCCACAAGCCCGGCAGAGAGCACCCGATCAATTTTTTGCCGAAAATTCGAAAGGTGAATGATGAATATGCCCAGCGCGGAATTCTCCACGTCGGTCCCCCCTTCGCAAGAATCTGACCCTCAAGGCAACACCCAATCCATCGGCGGAACCGTGCTGATGAAGGCGCTCGCCGACGAGCAGGTCGAATTCATCTGGGGCTACCCCGGCGGCTCGGTACTCTACATCTACGACGAGCTGTACAAGCAGGACAAGATCCAGCACGTTCTCGTGCGCCACGAACAGGCAGCCGTGCACGCGGCCGACGCCTATGCGCGTTCGACCGGCAACGTCGGCGTGTGTCTCGTGACCTCGGGACCTGGCGTCACCAATGCGGTGACGGGCATCGCGACGGCCTATATGGACTCGATCCCGATGGTGATCATCAGCGGCCAGGTGCCTACCGCCGCGATTGGTCAAGACGCCTTCCAGGAGTGCGACACGGTCGGCATCACGCGTCCCTGCGTGAAGCACAACTTCCTCGTGAAGGACGTGCGCGACCTCGCCGCTACCGTCAAGAAAGCTTTCTACATTGCGCGCACCGGCCGTCCCGGCCCCGTGCTGATCGACATTCCGAAGGACGTGTCGAAGACGCCGTGCGCGTATGAACCGGTGAAGAACGTTTCGCTGCGCTCGTACAACCCGGTCACCAAGGGCCACTCGGGGCAGATCCGCAAGGCGGTTTCGCTGCTCCTCTCGGCCAAGCGTCCGTATATCTACACCGGCGGCGGCATCATCCTCGCCGATGCGTCGCGCGAACTGAACCAGTTCGCCGATCTGCTCGGCTACCCGGTCACGAACACGCTGATGGGTCTGGGCGGCTACCGCGCAAGCGACCGCAAGTTCCTCGGCATGCTCGGCATGCACGGCACCTACGAAGCGAACATGGCGATGCAGCACTGCGACGTGCTGATCGCGATCGGTGCGCGCTTCGACGACCGTGTGATCGGCGACCCGGCGCACTTCGCCTCGCGTCCGCGCAAGATCATTCACATCGACATCGACCCGTCGTCGATCTCGAAGCGCGTGAAGGTCGATATCCCTATCGTCGGCGACGTCAAGGAAGTGCTCAAGGAGCTCATCGAGCAGCTTCAGCACGCCGAACACGGTCCGGATACGGCCGCGCTGGCCGACTGGTGGAAGGACATCGAAGGCTGGCGCGAGAAGAACTGCCTGAAGTTCGACCGTTCGAGCGACATCATCAAGCCGCAGTACGTGGTGGAAAAAGCGTGGGAGCTCACGGGCGGCAACGCGTTCGTGTGTTCGGACGTGGGCCAGCACCAGATGTGGGCCGCGCAGTTCTATCGCTTCAACCAGCCGCGCCGCTGGATCAACTCCGGTGGTCTCGGCACCATGGGCTTCGGCCTGCCGGCGGCGATGGGCGTGAAAATGGCGCACCCGGACGACGACGTGCTGTGCATCACGGGCGAAGGCTCGATCCAGATGTGCATTCAGGAGCTGTCGACCTGCAAGCAGTACGACACGCCCGTGAAGATCATTTCGCTGAACAACCGCTACCTCGGCATGGTCCGCCAGTGGCAGCAGATCGAATACAGCAAGCGCTATTCGCATTCGTACATGGATGCGCTGCCTGACTTCGTGAAGCTCGCCGAAGCGTATGGCCACGTCGGCATGCGGATCGAAAAGACCGCGGACGTCGAGCCGGCGCTCAAGGAAGCGCTGCGTTTGAAGGACCGCACGGTGTTCCTCGATTTCCAGACCGACCCTTCCGAAAACGTCTGGCCGATGGTTCAGGCCGGCAAGGGCATCACTGAGATGCTGCTCGGCTCGGAAGACCTGTAACGGTATTTGCCATGGCGCCGTTTCAACCTCACGCGGCGCGCGTCCACACAAGGGGCGCGCGGGTTCGCGGGGAAGGGCGGCAGCCTCGTCAACCTGGATAAATCGCGGATCACACCATGAGACACATTATTTCCGTTCTGCTGGAAAACGAGCCGGGCGCGCTCTCGCGCGTGGTCGGCCTCTTCTCCGCACGCGGCTACAACATTGAAACCTTGACGGTGGCGCCGACCGAAGACCGTTCGCTGTCGCGCATGACCATCGTTTCCATTGGCTCGGACGACGTGATCGAACAGATCACGAAGCATCTGAACCGCCTGATCGAGGTGGTGAAAGTGGTCGACCTTACCGAGGGCGCCCACATCGAGCGCGAGCTGATGCTGATCAAGGTAAGGGCGGTCGGCAAGGAACGTGAGGAGATGAAGCGGATGGCGGATATTTTCCGCGGCCGCATCATCGACGTCACCGAAAAGACCTACACGATCGAACTGACGGGCGCGAGCGACAAGCTCGACGCGTTCATCGAAGCGATCGATGCGACCGCGATTCTCGAAACCGTTCGTACGGGCGGCTCGGGCATTGGGCGCGGAGAGCGCATTCTGAAGGTGTGACCCGACCACAGTCGATCTTGCACCGGAACTTGACCGGATGCGTAACCTTAGAGAACGCATCCGGTGCAGCAAAAGCTAACAGCAGTACCGAAATTCACCAGACTCTCGCCAAGGAACCAACATGAAAGTTTTCTACGACAAGGACGCCGATCTCTCCCTCATCAAGGGCAAGCAGGTCACGATCATCGGTTACGGCTCGCAAGGCCACGCACACGCGCTGAACCTGAAGGACAGCGGCGTGAACGTCACGGTCGGTCTGCGCAAGAACGGCGCATCGTGGAGCAAGGCTGAGAACGCCGGCCTGCAGGTCAAGGAAGTGGCCGAAGCGGTGAAGAACGCCGACGTCGTCATGATGCTCCTGCCCGACGAGCAGATCGCCGATGTCTACGCGAAGGAAGTCCACGCGAACATCAAGAACGGCGCAGCGCTCGCATTCGCGCACGGCTTCAACGTGCACTACGGCCAGGTGATCCCGCGCGCCGACCTCGACGTCATCATGATCGCCCCGAAGGCGCCGGGCCACACGGTTCGCGGCACGTACTCGCAAGGCGGCGGCGTGCCCCACCTGATCGCTGTCCACCAGGACAAGTCGGGCGCAGCACGTGACATCGCGCTGTCGTACGCAGCGGCGAACGGCGGCGGCCGTGCCGGCATCATCGAAACGAACTTCCGCGAAGAAACCGAAACCGACCTGTTCGGCGAACAAGCCGTGCTGTGCGGCGGTACGGTCGACCTGATCAAGGCTGGCTTCGAAACGCTGGTGGAAGCCGGCTACGCGCCGGAAATGGCGTACTTCGAGTGCCTGCACGAACTCAAGCTGATCGTCGACCTGATCTACGAAGGCGGCATCGCCAACATGAACTACTCGATCTCGAACAACGCCGAGTACGGCGAGTACGTGACGGGCCCGCGCGTCATCACGGCCGAGACGAAGAAGGTCATGAAGGAAGTCCTGAAGGACATCCAGACCGGCGAATACGCAAAGAGCTTCATCCTCGAAAACAAGGCCGGCGCGCCGACGCTGCAATCGCGTCGCCGTCTTGGCGCCGAGCACCAGATCGAAGTGGTCGGTGCGAAGCTGCGCGCGATGATGCCGTGGATCGCAGCGAACAAGCTCGTCGACCAGTCGAAGAACTAATCTGACGGTTCGAATCTGATTGTGCGTGCGGTTTTGTACCCTCGCAGAACAGATTGATCCGAATCGGACCCGAAAAAGCCGCCCAGGTGGGATGAACCCTGGGCGGCTTTTGCTATCCTACGGTTTTTAAAATAACAGCGAAGCCACCATGAATTACCCCCATCCGATCATCGCGCGCGAAGGCTGGCCGTTCATCGCCATTGCGGCCGTCGTGGCGCTCTTGATCCATGCGGTCGCAGGCTTCGGACTCGCATGGCCTTTCTGGCTGATCCTGATCTTCGTCGTTCAGTTCTTCCGCGATCCGCCGCGCCCGATCCCGAGCCAGGCCAATGCCGTGCTGTGCCCGGCCGACGGCCGCATCGTCGCCGTGGAAACCGCGCACGACCCGTATGCAAACCGTGAAGCGCTCAAGATCAGCGTGTTCATGAACGTCTTCAATGTGCACTCGCAGCGTTCGCCCGTGGATGGCGCCGTCGCCAAGGTCGAGTACTTCCCGGGCGCGTACCTGAACGCCGCCATCGACAAGGCTTCGACCGAGAACGAGCGCAACGCCGTGGTCCTGACGATGGCCGACGGCACGACCGTCACCTCGGTGCAGATCGCGGGCCTCATCGCGCGCCGCATTCTCTGTTACGTGCGTGCCGGCGAGCCGCTTTCGCGCGGCCAGCGTTATGGCTTCATCCGCTTCGGTTCGCGCGTCGACGTCTACCTGCCCGTGGGCAGCCGCCCGCGTGTGTCGATCGGCGAGAAGGTGTCCGCCTCGTCGACGATCCTCGCCGAACTGCCGACCCAATCGGCATAAAGGAGGGCTGCGATGGCCGGATTCAAACAGCGTCGACCCCGTAACCCTGCAGGCGCACCGCTGCCGCGGCCGTTCCGGCGCAACAAGGCCGTGCAGGAGCCCTTGGGCGTCGCCGCGAACCGGCGCGCGGCGCGCCAGGAGTTCCTGAAGAAGCGCGGCATCTACCTGCTGCCCAACGCGTTCACCACGGCGGCGCTCTTCTGCGGCTTTTTCGCGGTCGTGCAGGCCATGAACGTGCGCTTCGAGGTGGCGGCCATCGCGATTTTCGTGGCGATGGTGCTCGACGGCATGGACGGGCGCGTGGCGCGCATGACGCACTCGCAGAGCGCGTTCGGCGAGCAGTTCGACAGCCTTTCGGACATGGTGTCGTTCGGCGTCGCGCCTGCGCTCGTGATGTACGAGTGGGTGCTCAAGGATCTCGGGCGCTGGGGCTGGCTCGCGGCTTTCATCTACTGTTCGGGGGCGGCGCTGCGCCTTGCGCGCTTCAACACGAATATCGGCGTGGTGGACAAGCGCTTCTTCCAGGGCATGCCGAGCCCGGCAGCGGCCGCGCTGATCGCCGGCTTCGTCTGGCTCGCCACCGACAACCGCGTGCCCGTGAAGCTCTCGTGGCTGCCCTGGGTGGCCTTCGTGCTGACGATCTACGCGGGCGTGACGATGGTGTCCAACGCGCCGTTCTACAGCGGCAAGGCGCTGGATGTGCGCCATCGCGTGCCGTTTGCGGCCACGCTGCTCGTGGTGGTGGCGTTCGTGCTGGTGTCGTCCGATCCGCCATTGATGCTGTTCGGCCTCTTTGTGCTCTACGGGCTTTCGGGCTATGTGTTCTGGGCCTGGCAGGCCGTGCGCGGACGCTCGAATCCGGCGCGTTCTTCACCGCGCGAGCGGTAGAGCGGGGGGCGGGAATGCCATAAAGAGGGCTGCGCGCGAGCGCGGCCCTTTTTCTTTTTGCACTCGCCCGCGCTGGTCTGCCTATAGCGGCCCTCTCCAATTGCGCTATCGGCGGATTCCGGCTATAGTCGGCGGCATGGACACCATCCAGTTCCCCCTCTTTTCTCTTCAAGCCGGCGCGCGACTAAGCACGCTAGCGCTAGCGCGCCTGCCGCGCTGATCTCGCTCGCCCTCCGTAAGCCTCGTTCATTGTCAGCGTCGCCATCGGTGGCGCGAACACCCAAAATCCGTTTTAGACACTGAACAAGTCCCCCTGGAGACCCGAAATGGCAGCAGACAAGCTCATCATCTTCGATACGACGTTGCGTGACGGCGAGCAGTCGCCTGGTGCGTCGATGACGAAGGAAGAGAAAATCCGCATCGCGAAGCAGCTCGAGCGCATGAAGGTCGACATCATCGAAGCTGGCTTCGCGGCCAGCTCGAACGGCGACTTCGACGCGATCCACACGATCGCCGGCATGGTGAAGGACAGCACGATCTGTTCGCTCGCCCGTGCGAATGACAAGGACATCCAGCGCGCCGCCGACGCACTCAAGCCCGCCGACCACTTCCGCATCCACACGTTCATCGCCACCTCGGCGCTGCACATGGAGAAGAAGCTGCGCATGTCGCCCGAGCAGGTGCTCGAGCAGGCGAAGCTGGCGGTGCGCTTCGCTCGCAAGTTCACGAACGACGTGGAGTTCTCGCCCGAAGACGGCAGCCGCTCGGACATGGATTTCCTGTGCCGCGTGCTCGAGGCCGTGATCAACGAAGGCGCGACGACGATCAATATCGCCGATACGGTCGGCTACGGCATTCCCGAGCTGTACGGCAACCTCGTGAAGACGCTGCGCGAGCGCATTCCGAATTCGGACAAGGCGGTGTTCTCGGTGCACTGCCACAACGACCTCGGCATGGCCGTGGCGAACTCGCTGGCCGGCGTGCAGATCGGCGGCGCGCGCCAGGTGGAGTGCACGATCAACGGTCTCGGCGAGCGCGCGGGCAACACGTCGCTCGAAGAAATCGTGATGGCCGTGAAGACCCGCAAGGACTACTTCGGCCTCGATCTCGGCATCGACACCACGCAGATCGTGCCGGCTTCGAAGCTCGTTTCGCAAATCACCGGTTTCGTCGTGCAGCCGAACAAGGCCGTGGTCGGCGCAAACGCGTTTGCGCACGCCTCGGGCATTCACCAGGACGGCGTGCTCAAGGCGCGCGATACCTACGAAATCATGCGCGCGGAAGACGTGGGCTGGAGCGCGAACAAGATCGTGCTCGGCAAGCTCTCGGGCCGCAACGCGTTCAAGCAGCGCCTGCAGGAACTGGGCATCGCGCTCGACAGCGAAGCCGAGTTGAACAACGCGTTCGCGCGCTTCAAGGAACTGGCCGACCGCAAGGCCGAAATCTTCGACGAAGACATCATCGCGATCGTCACGGAAGAGTCGGCGCAGGCGCAGGATCAGGAGCACTTCAAGTTCATCTCGCTTGCGCAGCACTCGGAAACGGGTGAGCGTCCGCACGCGCGCGTCGTGTTCTCGGCCGACGGCAAGGAAGTGACCGGCGAAGCCGCGGGCAACGGTCCGGTGGACGCCACGCTCAACGCCATCGAAACCGAAGTGGGCAGCGGCTCGGAGCTTCTGCTGTACTCGGTGAACGCGATCACGACGGGCACCCAGGCGCAGGGCGAAGTGACGGTGCGCCTCTCGAAGGCCGGCCGCATCGTCAATGGCGTGGGCACCGATCCGGATATCGTTGCTGCTTCGGCGAAGGCGTATATCTCGGCGCTCAACAAGCTTTACTCGGGCGACAAGGTCAATCCGCAGCGCTCGGAAGCGGTGTAAGCGCAGGCGGGGCGCTTAGCCTCGCTGCACGTCTTTACGTCGCTACGCCAACGAGGCAATGAAAAACCCCCGGGCTCGCAAGAGCGCGGGGGTTTTGTCTTGCTGCGGCGGGAGCAACGCGATCAGAACATGCTGCGTCGATCCGGGTCGTGCAGCGGATCGGGCGTCTTCTGCGTGAGCCTCAGAATGCCCTGGTCGTCGAAGTAGAAGCTATAGAGCATGTACCAGACGTTGTCTTCGAGGTAGCGGTAGGTCCACGCTTCCTTTTTCATCAGCGGGAAGTAGGAGGTCTCGACCGGGCGGCCGAAGTTCACCAGCACATCGGAGCGCGTCCATTTGCCGATCTCCGCGCGATAGAACTCGTTGGGCTGCAACACCTGGCGCACGTTCACGACGCGGCCGTTGGCGTCGATGTCGGCGGCCGTGGTGGTTTCGCCCATTGGCTGGGTCGGCCACATCAGGCGCTTGCCGCCGTCAGGCAGGTCGTAGGTTTCAGCCGGTGGGCCGAAACGGGCGATTACGGACTGTGCGTCGTCGCCCGCATGGAATTGCTGCCACGGCTGCGCGCAGCCGGCGAGCGCAAGTGCGCCCACGCCCGCGAGGAGGGCGAGACGCAGGCGGCTCGAGGCGAGGCGCACGGGCGTGGCGAGCGAGGTGGATAGGCGCGTGAACATGATGTCCCCCGATGGCAAGGTTCCAATGACCGCGGTGTATGTGGAACCGTTATTTTGACACGGCGCGACGCGCTCGCGGGCCGGGCCTGTCCGGTCAAGCGGTGGATCGCGGCCTTGCCGCCGCACCGCCTCGCGGCCTATGATCCGCGCTTCGAATGACAATCGGGCTGGCATCAAAAAATGAGAGAAAAGCGCATAACGGCACGCATGGCGCGTGCGGCAGCGGCCATGCTCACCATCGCGGCGATGGCGGCAGGGCTCGCGAGCGCAAACGGCGCACAGGTGGACGAGACGCCGACCGGCAAACCGATCCAGCTCGCGCTCATCGAAGGCATGTCCGGCCCGTTCGCGGACGCGGGCGCAGCTGTCGAGCGCAACCTGCGCTTCGGCGTGGAGCGGGTCAACGCGAGCGGCGGTGTCGCGCTGCGTGACGGGCGGCATCCGCTCGAACTGGTCACGCTCGACAGCAAGGGCAGCCCCGAGGCGGCGCTCGTGCAGCTGCGCATGGCGCAGGACCGCCGCATCGGCTATGTCATGCAGGGCAACAGCTCGGCGGTGGCGGCGGCGCTCGTGACGGCCATCGATCGCCAAAACGAGCGCGATCCGCAGAACCGTCAGATCTTCCTGAACTATTCCGCCGACGATCCCGCGCTCACGAACGCGAATTGCAGCTTCTGGCACTTCCGCTTCGACGCGCACGCGGGCATGCGCATGGACGCGCTAGCAGACGTCATCGCCGCGGACAAGTCGGTGAAGAAGGTGTATCTGCTCAACCAGGACTACAGCTTCGGCCACGACGTGAGCACGCTTGCTCGCGCCGCGCTCGCGAAGGACCGCCCGGACATCGCCATCGTCGGCGACGAGTTTCATCCCATCGGCCGCGTGAAGGACTTCGCGCCGTACATCGCGAAGATTCGCGCCGCGGGCGCCGATGCTGTCATCACCGGAAACTGGGGCAACGACCTCACGCTGCTCGTGAAGGCCGCGCGCGAGCAGGGGCTCGACGCGAAGTTCTACACGTTCTACGGCAACAGCCTCGGCGCGCCGGCGGCCCTGGGCGATGCGGGCGTGAAGCGCGTGATCGCGGTGGCCGACTGGCATCCGAACGTGGGCGGCGCGGCCTCCGATGCGTGGTACAAGGCGTTCCGCGCGCGCTACCCCGCGGCCAGGGACGACTACCCGGTGCTGCGCATGTCGATGATGGTGGAGATGCTCGCGCAGGCCATGACGAAGGCCGGCACGGCCGACCCCGAGGCGGTCGCGAAAGCGCTGGAAGGCATGCGCTTCAAAGGCGAGGAGGCCGGCTTTCACCCCATGTGGATGCGCGCAGACGATCACCAGGCGATTCAGCCCCTTTATGTCATGGAAATGGACAAGCAGGGCACGCCCGGCGTGCGTTTCGACAACGAAGGCGCAGGCTACGGCTTTCGCACGGTGCTGGCGCTGCCCGCGGAGCGCACCGTGCCCGCCACGGTCTGCCAGATGAAGCGGCCTTGACGGCGCGCCTTACAAGCGGGTTCGCGGCAAATCGGGGCTGTGCTACAATACGCCCCTTGCTGCGAACCCGCGGCAAGCAATCGTAGTGAGAACCAAGCCACGGCACGGCCTTTCTTCCGTGACCGCTCGTTTGTTTTAAAGGAAAAGCAAAATGTCCGTAGCAGATATCAAGAAGTCCGACGTCGTCGCGCAATTCGCGCGCGGCACCAACGACACGGGATCGCCCGAAGTTCAGGTTGCGCTCCTGACGTCGCGTATCAACGAACTGACCTCGCACTTCAAGTCGCACGCGAAGGATCACCACAGCCGCCGCGGTCTGCTGCGCATGGTGAGCCGCCGCCGTAAGCTGCTCGACTACCTGAAGGGCAAGGACGCCGACCGTTACCGCGCGCTCATCGAAAAGCTGGGTCTGCGTAAGTAATCGGAAGGTCTTCCGCAAAGATGCCTGTGTCAGTTCCGCTGATGCAGGCATTTTGTTTTTGAACGGTGCGCTTCATGCTGCTTTTCAAGTCGTCTTGATGCGATAAACGCCGGTTCGAAAACATCAGGCAACACCACGTAGCACCAGCAGTACAAGCAGCAGGGCCGGGCCACGGGGCAGAGCTTTGTGTCATTCCAGCAGATCGTGAGCGGCGATGCGCCGCAACCTCGCGCTTCGCTGGAATGGCATAACACTCCTCTTCCTGCGCGGTGCCGGAGCCTGTCTTGCCGCATCGTCCGCGTGTGCGGGCGGTGCATAACAAATGAGTAAGGAGTGAGTGACCATGACCATGTTCAATAAAGTCGTGAAGGAATTCAAATGGGGCCAGCACAACGTGCGCCTCGAAACGGGTGAAATCGCCCGTCAGGCCAGCGGTGCTGTCATCGTCGACGTCGAAGACACCGTCGTGCTCGCGACCGTCGTCGGCGCGAAGACCGCCAAGCCGGGTCAGGACTTCTTCCCGCTCACCGTCGACTACATCGAGAAGACCTATTCGGCCGGCAAGATCCCGGGTGGCTTCTTCCGCCGTGAAGGCCGTCCGTCGGAAGGCGAGACGCTGATCTCGCGCCTGATCGACCGCCCGCTGCGTCCGCTCTTCCCGGAAGGCTATTACAACGAAGTCCAGGTCGTTATCCACGTCCTGTCGATCAACCCGGAAATCCCGGCTGACATCCCCGCGCTGATCGGCGCGTCGGCTGCGCTGGCCATTTCGGGTCTGCCGTTCAACGGCCCGGTGGGCGCCGCACGCGTGGCCTACATCAACAACGAGTACGTGCTGAACCCGACGCGCGCGCAGATCAAGGACTCGCGCCTCGACCTCGTCGTGGCCGGTACCGAGCGTGCGGTGCTGATGGTGGAATCGGAAGCCGACCAGCTGCCGGAAGACGTGATGCTCGGCGCGGTCGTGTTCGGCCACGAGCAAATGCAAACCGCCATCGACGCGATCCACGAACTGGTGCGTGACGGCGGCAAGCCCGAGTGGGACTGGACGCCGGCGCCGAAGGACGAAGCGCTCATCGCGCGCGTCACGGCTATCGCCAACGACAGCCTGCTCGCCGCTTACCAACTGCGCGACAAGCAACAGCGTTCGACCAAGCTGAAGGAAGTCTACGCAGCCACGTCGGCCAAGCTCGAAGAAGAAGCCGCTGCGGCCGGCACGACGGCGGCCGACAAGGCCACGGTCGGCAACATCGTGTTCGACCTCGAAGCGAAGATCGTCCGTTCGCAGATCCTGAACGGCGAGCCGCGTATCGACGGCCGCGACACGCGCACCGTGCGCCCGATCGAGATCCGCACGGGCGTTCTGCCGCGTACCCACGGTTCGGCGCTGTTCACGCGTGGCGAAACGCAGGCGCTGGTCGTGGCGACGCTCGGCACCAAGGGCGACGAGCAGATCATCGACGCGCTCGAAGGCGAGTACCGCGACCGCTTCATGCTCCACTACAACATGCCTCCGTTCGCGACCGGCGAAACGGGCCGCGTGGGTTCGCCCAAGCGCCGTGAAATCGGCCACGGCCGTCTGGCCAAGCGCGCGCTCGTCGCGTGCCTGCCGAGCGCCGAAGAGTTCGGCTACTCGATCCGCGTGGTCTCGGAAATCACCGAGTCGAACGGTTCGTCGTCGATGGCTTCGGTGTGCGGCGGCTGCCTCGCGCTGATGGACGCCGGCGTGCCGATGAAGGCGCACGTCGCGGGCATCGCGATGGGCCTGATCCTCGAAGGCAACAAGTTCGCCGTGCTGACCGACATCCTCGGCGACGAAGATCACCTCGGCGACATGGACTTCAAGGTGGCGGGTACGGAAGCTGGCGTAACCGCGCTGCAGATGGACATCAAGATCCAGGGCATCACGAAGGAAATCATGCAGGTCGCCCTCGCGCAAGCGAAGGAAGGCCGTATGCACATCCTCGGCAAGATGACCTCGGCGGTGTCGGGCGTGAACACGGAGCTGTCGGCGTATGCTCCGCGCATGATCACCATCAAGATCAACCCGGAAAAGATCCGCGACGTGATCGGCAAGGGCGGTTCGGTGATCCGCGCGCTGACCGAAGAAACCGGCACGACGATCGACATTTCGGACGACGGCGTCGTGACCATCGCTTCGACGTCGAGCGAAGGCATGGCCGAAGCGAAGAAGCGCATCGAGAACATCACGGCCGAAATCGAAGTGGGCCAGGTGTACGAAGGCGCGGTCCTCAAGCTGCTGGACTTCGGCGCGATCGTGAACCTGCTGCCGGGCAAGGATGGTCTGCTGCACATCTCCGAGATCGCCAACGAGCGTATCAAGGACATCAACGACTATCTGAAGGAAGGCCAGGTCGTGAAGGTCAAGGTCATCCAGACGGACGAGAAGGGCCGCGTGCGCCTGTCCGCCAAGGCGCTGCTCAACGAGCAGGCGAATGGCGCACCGCAGGGCGAGCCGCAGCAGTAAGGCAGTAAGCTCCAACGGCCGGCAGCGTGCATAACGCGCCGGCCGTTTTTCATGACAATGAGGATGAATGGCAGTGCGCACACGTCAATCGCGCCGCATGCGTACTGCCATTCAGATGGAGGCGCCCAGATTGGGGCGCGAGGCGCTGAGGAGACGCGAGATGAAGGCTGTCGAGATTACGGAATTCGGTGCGCCGGACGTGCTCAAGCTGGCCGAACGGCCAACCCCTGAGCCGAAGGCCGGCGAGGTGCTGATCAAGGTGAGCGCCTCGGGCGTGAACCGTCCCGACGTGTTCCAGCGCAAGGGCTCGTATGCGCCTCCGCCGGGCATTTCCGACCTGCCGGGGCTCGAGGTCGCGGGCGAGATCGTTGGCGGCTCGATCGATGAGAAGAACAATCCGTTCGGGCTGAAGATTGGCGACCGGGTGTGCGCGCTGATCGCCGGCGGCGGTTACGCCGAATACGCGGTTGCGCCGCTCGGGCAATGCCTGCCGGTGCCGAAGGGGCTCACGGATGTCGAGGCGGCCTCGCTGCCCGAAACCTTCTTCACGGTCTGGAGCAACGTATTCCAGCGCGCCTACCTCGGCCAGGGCGAGGGCGGCGAAAACGAGACGCTGCTCGTGCAAGGCGGCTCGAGCGGCATCGGCGTGACGGCGATCCAGATCGCGCATGCCCTTGGCTTTCGCGTGTTCGCCACCGCAGGTTCCGACGACAAGTGTCATGCCTGTGAGGCGCTTGGCGCCGACCGCGCCATCAACTACCGCACCAGCGATTTCGTCGAGGTCGTGAAGGCGCTCACGAACGACCGCGGCGTGGATGTGATTCTCGACATGGTCGCCGGCGGCTATGTGGCGCGCGAGCTTTCCGCGCTCGCGACCGGTGGCCGCATCGTGCTGATCGCGACGCTCGGCGGCTCCAAGGCCGAACTCAACATGGGCGAGATCCTGCGCCGCCGGCTCACGGTGACCGGTTCGACACTGCGCGCACGCTCGGTGGAGTTCAAGGCGCAGATTGCTCAGGAACTCAAGGCGAAGGTCTGGCCCCTCATCGAAGAGGGTCGTATCAAACCCGTCGTGTTCCGCGTATTTCCGGCCGCGCAGGCCGCCGAAGCCCATGCGTTGATGGAAAGCAGCGAGCATATCGGCAAGATCATGCTCGACTGGAGCAGCGCGGCCTGACGGCATATCGGCGCGGGCGAATCGCTCGCGCTTGATTTTTCGGGATTTTTTTCGCGTATTTTTTGTGTGTCACAGGCGGGGCGGTTTGACCCGCCTGGATTTCACGCAGTAAAATTATGTGTTTTGCGTCCGCTTTTAACAGCAACCGGAACAATGACGAAACAACGATCGAAGCTCGTAGTCGGTAACTGGAAGATGCATGGCCGCCTCGCGGCCAATGCGGCACTGCTGGAAGGCGTTGCGCGCGGTGCGCAGGCGCTGGCCCCGGACGTGCATGTCGGTGTGTGTGTGCCGTTTCCGTATCTCGCGCAGGCGCAGGCGCTGCTCGGCGGCAGCCGGGTTCAGTGGGGTGCGCAGGACGTTTCGGCGCACGAGCAGGGTGCCTATACGGGCGAGGTCGCGGCAGGCATGATCGCCGACTTCGAATCGGCTTTTGCGATCGTTGGTCACTCGGAACGTCGCGCTTATCACGGCGAAAGCTCCGAACTCGTCGCCGTGAAGACGCAGCGCGCGCTGGCGGCGGGCCTCACGCCTATCGTCTGCGTGGGCGAGACGCTCGAAGAACGCGAATCGGGTGCAACCGAGCGCGTGGTCGGCGCACAGATCGATGCGGTGCTGGCCGTGCTGCCGGTTGAAGAAGCGGCGCGTATCGTCGTCGCTTACGAGCCGGTCTGGGCGATCGGCACGGGCAAGAGCGCAAGCTCGGAGCAGGCCCAGCAGGTGCATGCGTTCCTGCGCGCGCGCCTCGCCGCCAAGGGCGCGCAAGTGGCGGACGTGCCGCTGCTCTACGGCGGCAGCGTGAAGCCGGAAAATGCGGCGGAGCTCTTCCGTCAGGCCGACATCGACGGTGGCCTGATCGGCGGTGCGTCGCTCAAAGCGGGTGATTTCCTTGCGATCTGCGCGGCCGCTACGGCGGGCGCCAGCGTCGCGAGCTAAAGGCTTGCGCACGAAGCATTCGAAATAAAACGCGTCGTGCGGGCTGCTAATGCGTTTGCTCCGGGAGGGGCGGGCGTTCAACCAGGACTCAGGTGAGTGTGATGCTGTATTTGAAAACGTTGATTATCGTCGTCCAGCTTCTGTCGGCGCTCGGGGTGATCGGCCTCGTCTTGCTGCAGCACGGCAAAGGCGCGGACATGGGTGCCGCTTTTGGCAGCGGCGCGTCGGGCAGCCTGTTCGGCGCGAGCGGTTCCGCGAACTTCCTTTCGCGTACTACCGCAGTTCTCGCAACGGTGTTTTTCGTATCGACCCTTGCGTTAACTTACCTGGGGTCGTATCATGCGAAGCCTTCGGCGGGCGTGCTTGGCGCTTCGGTTCCAGCCCCGGCGCAGGTGAATTCGGCCTCGGTGCCAGCTGCTTCGGCGGCGGTTGCATCGGCTCCTGGCGCGACCGCCGCGGCGGCGGCTTCGCCGGCTGCAGCAGCCTCGCAACCGGGTAACGACGTTCCGAAATAAATTTGAAAAACTTGTTTTGTGCGTTGAACAAAGAACGGAAACAAGTTAGAATCTAAGTCTTGAAGCGATTCGCGGGTTGCAATAATTGTTGTCCCGGATTGCATGCAGTGCCGACGTGGTGAAATTGGTAGACACGCTATCTTGAGGGGGTAGTGGCGAAAGCTGTGCGAGTTCGAGTCTCGCCGTCGGCACCAATGTTATCTAAAAAATGCCAGCCGCTTGCTTCAGCTTCGGCTGGCATTTTTGCTTCTTACGTCGTGTTCGTTTTCTGTTCGCAGCGCGAAGTACGTGAAGTGATTCCCGCGGAGCGATGCAAGTTCCAGCGGAACCTCAGAACCAACCGATATAGAGGATAGCCTTGAACCTCGCTGCCTATTTCCCCGTCCTTCTGTTCCTCCTCGTAGGTCTTGGTCTGGGCGTAGCGCTAGTGACGATCGGCAAGGTCCTCGGTCCCAACCGACCAGACAGCGAAAAAAATTCGCCGTACGAGTGCGGCTTCGAAGCCTTCGAAGACGCCCGAATGAAGTTCGACGTACGCTACTACCTGGTCGCCATTCTTTTCATCATCTTCGACCTCGAAACCGCGTTCCTGTTTCCGTGGGGTGTGGCCCTGCGCGATATCGGCTGGCCGGGCTTTCTGTCGATGATGCTGTTTCTGCTCGAATTCCTGCTGGGCTTTGCCTACATCTGGAAGAAGGGCGGTCTCGACTGGGAATAATGGGTTAATCGCCGGATTGTATGGGCGGCACTGCGGGGAAACTGTGGGCTGTCCGTCTGGAGTGGAAAGCACATGAGTATCGAAGGGGTCTTGAAGGAAGGGTTTGTCACCACCACGGCTGACAAGCTGATCAACTGGACGCGCACCGGCTCGCTGTGGCCGATGACGTTCGGTCTGGCGTGTTGCGCGGTCGAGATGATGCACGCGGGCGCGGCCCGTTATGACCTTGACCGTTTCGGCGTGGTGTTCCGTCCGAGCCCGCGTCAGTCGGACGTCATGATCGTCGCCGGCACGCTGTGCAACAAGATGGCGCCCGCGCTGCGCAAGGTCTACGACCAGATGGCCGAGCCGCGCTGGGTCATTTCGATGGGGTCGTGCGCCAACGGCGGCGGCTACTACCACTATTCGTATTCGGTCGTGCGCGGCTGTGATCGCATCGTGCCGGTCGACGTTTATGTGCCGGGATGCCCGCCGACAGCGGAAGCCCTGGTCTACGGGGTGATCCAGTTGCAGGCGAAGATTCGCCGCACCAGCACCATCGCCCGTCAATAAAGGCCGCGTGCCTCCCCACAATATGGCAAGCAAACTCGAGACCCTGAAAGCGAACCTCGAAGCGGCCCTTGGCGCGCGCATCGTCAGCCTCACCGAGGCGCTCGGCGAACTGACGCTCGTCGTCAAGGCAGGCGAATCCCTCGCGGTGGCCAAGGAGCTGCGCGACAATCCCTCGCTGCGCTTCGAGCAACTGATCGACCTGTGCGGCGTCGACTATCAGACCTTCGGTGACGGCGCATGGGAAGGCCCGCGCTTCGCCGCGGTGTCGCATCTGCTCTCGCTCGCGAACAACTGGCGCGTGCGTCTGCGCGTGTTCGCGCCGGACGACGAAGTGCCTATCGTGCCCTCGCTCGTCGAGATCTGGAATTCGGCCAACTGGTACGAGCGCGAGGCGTTCGACCTGTTCGGCATCGTCTTCGAAGGCCACCCCGACCTGCGCCGCATCCTGACCGACTACGGTTTCATCGGCCACCCGTTCCGCAAGGACTTCCCGGTTTCGGGCTATGTCGAAATGCGTTACGACCCGGAGCAGAAGCGCGTGGTCTACCAGCCCGTCACGATCGAGCCGCGCGAGATCACGCCGCGTGTGATCCGCGAAGATCGCTACGGCGGTCTGAAGAAACACTAAGAGGGTCGCATGTCAGAGATCAAGAACTACACGCTCAACTTCGGCCCGCAGCACCCGGCAGCGCACGGTGTGCTGCGCCTCGTGCTCGAGCTCGACGGTGAAGTGATCCAGCGCGCCGATCCGCACATCGGTCTGCTGCATCGCGCGACGGAAAAGCTCGCCGAAAGCAAGACGTTCATCCAGTCGGTGCCGTACATGGACCGTCTCGACTACGTGTCGATGATGGTCAACGAGCACGGCTATGTACTTGCCATCGAAAAGCTGCTCGGCATCGAAGTGCCGATTCGCGCGAAGTACATCCGCGTGCTGTTCGACGAAGTCACGCGCGTGCTGAACCACCTCATGTGGATCGGCTCGCATGCACTCGACGTCGGCGCGATGGCGGTGTTCCTCTACGCGTTCCGCGAGCGCGAAGACCTGATGGACGTCTACGAGGCGGTCTCGGGCGCGCGCATGCACGCGGCTTACTATCGTCCGGGCGGCGTGTATCGCGATCTGCCGGACGCCATGCCGCAATACAAGGCGTCGAAGATCCACAACGAGAAGGCGCTCGCCCGCATGAACGAGGCGCGCCAGGGCTCCGTGCTGGACTTTATCGACGACTTCTTCACGCGCTTCCCGGGTTGCGTCGACGAGTACGAAACGCTCCTCACCGACAACCGTATCTGGAAGCAGCGTCTGGTCGGCATTGGCGTGGTGAGCCCAGAGCGCGCCATGCAGCTGGGTCTCACGGGCGCGATGCTGCGCGGTTCGGGCATCGAGTGGGATCTGCGCAAGAAGCAACCGTATGAAGTCTACGACCAGATGGACTTCGACATTCCGGTGGGCGTGAACGGCGACTGCTACGACCGCTATCTCGTGCGCGTCGAAGAAATGCGCCAGTCCACACGCATTGCGAAACAGTGCATTGAGTGGCTGCGCAAGAATCCGGGCCCCGTGATGATCGACAATCACAAGGTTGCGCCGCCTTCGCGCGTGAACATGAAGTCGAACATGGAAGAGCTGATTCACCACTTCAAGCTCTTTACGGAAGGCTTCCACGTGCCCGAAGGCGAGGCGTACGCTGCCGTCGAACATCCGAAGGGTGAATTCGGCATCTACCTGGTGTCAGATGGTGCGAACAAGCCTTATCGTCTGAAGATCCGTGCGCCGGGTTATGCCCACCTGTCCGCGCTCGATGAAATGGCGCGCGGCCACATGATTGCCGACGCGGTCACGATCATCGGCACACAGGACATCGTGTTCGGTGAGATTGATCGCTAAGCAGCAAACTGGCAGTGCGCCCGGTGAAGAAGGGCGCTCTGCGAAATACCGGGAACGCCACGTCCGTCGCAGCGAGCAGGTTGGCTAACGCGCGGCGGGTGTTTGTGTGGCGGGAATAGAAACGGTAGGAATTGAAAGAGTCGTGTCTGAAAATGATCTCAGCTGAAGGCCTGAAAGAAATCGATCGCGCGTTGACGAAGTACCCCGCCGATCAGCGACAGTCCGCCGTGATGGCGGCTTTGGCCGTGGCTCAAGAAGAGCATGGCTGGCTGTCCCCCGAAATCATGCAGTTCGTGGCCGAGTACATCGGCATGCCGCCTGTCGCGGTCCAGGAAGTTGCCACGTTCTACACGATGTTCGAGACGAGGCCTGTCGGCAAGCACAAGATCACGCTCTGTACGAATCTGCCGTGCCAGCTCGGCCCGGAAGGCGGCTCGGAAAGCGCCGCCGAATACCTGAAGCAGAAGCTCGGTATCGACTTCGGCGAAACCACGCCCGACGGCAAGTTCACCTTGAAAGAAGGTGAGTGCATGGGCGCCTGCGGCGATGCACCGGTGATGCTCGTGAACAATCACCGCATGTGCAGCTTCATGAGCCGCGCGAAGATCGACCAGCTGCTCGAGGAGCTTTCGAAATGACTTCGTTGCACGACCGTCACATCAAACCGCTGATTCTCGCGGGCCTCAACGGCGAGAACTGGCATCTCGAAGACTACGTCGCGCGCGGCGGCTACAAGCAGCTGCGCCGTATTCTCGAAGAAAAGATTCCGCCCGAGCAGGTGATCGCCGACGTGAAGGCGAGCGGTCTGCGCGGCCGCGGCGGTGCGGGCTTCCCGACGGGCCTGAAGTGGAGCTTCATGCCGCGCCAGTTCCCGGGGCAGAAGTATCTCGTCTGCAACTCGGACGAGGGTGAGCCGGGCACGTTCAAGGACCGCGACATCCTGCGCTGGAATCCGCATAGCGTGATCGAAGGCATGGCCATCGGCGCGTACGCGATGGGCATCACCGTGGGCTACAACTACATCCACGGCGAAATTTTCGAGGTGTATCGCCGCTTCGAGGCTGCGCTGGAAGAAGCGCGCCAGGCGGGCTATCTCGGCGACAACATTCTCGGCACGGACTTCTCGTTCCAGCTGCACGCTCACCATGGCTATGGCGCGTACATCTGCGGCGAGGAAACCGCGCTGCTGGAGTCGCTCGAAGGCAAGAAGGGCCAGCCGCGCTTCAAGCCGCCGTTCCCGGCGAGCTTCGGCGTGTACGGCAAGCCCACGACGATCAACAACACCGAGACCTTCGCCGCGGTGCCGTTCCTGCTGACCGTGGGTCCGCAAACGTACATGGAGCTCGGCAAGCCGAACAACGGCGGCACGAAGATCTTCTCGATCTCGGGCGACGTGGAGCGTCCGGGCAACTACGAGATCCCGCTCGGCACCCCGTTCGCGACGCTCATGGAGCTCGCCGGCGGTGTGCGCGGCGGCAAGAAGCTGAAGGCTGTGATTCCGGGCGGCTCGTCGGCGCCGGTCATTCCGGGCGACCTGATGATGCAGACCGACATGGACTATGACGCCATCGCCAAGCAGGGCTCGATGCTCGGCTCGGGCGCGGTCATCGTCATGGACGAAACGCGTTGCATGGTGCGCTCGCTGCTGCGCCTCTCGTACTTCTATTACGAAGAGTCGTGCGGCCAGTGCACGCCGTGCCGCGAAGGCACGGGCTGGCTGTATCGCGTGGTGAACCGCATCGAGCACGGCGAGGGCCGCCAGGAAGACCTGGACCTGCTGAACTCGGTGGCCGGCAACATCATGGGCCGCACGATCTGCGCGCTCGGCGACGCGGCAGCCATGCCGGTGCGCGGCATGCTCAAGCACTACTGGGACGAATTCGAATATCACGTGCACAACAAGCGTTGTCTCGTCGGCGGTCATGCCGGCTCGCACGCGGCCTCGGAAACGGTGGCCGCCTAAGGGGCGAAGGACAGTGTGTTGTGTTCGAACCGCGTAGCACGACGCAACGGGGTAGACCGCTGTGAAATTGAGCGGCAACAGGTTAGGGACGATTAACCATCATGGTTGAACTTGAAATAGACGGCAAGAAGGTGCAGGTGCCCGAGGGCAGCATGGTGATCCAGGCTGCTCAGCGCGTGGACACGTACATCCCGCACTTCTGCTATCACAAGAAGCTGTCCATCGCGGCCAACTGCCGGATGTGTCTCGTCGATGTCGAGAAGATGCCGAAGGCCGTGCCCGCGTGCGCGACGCCGGTGTCGCAAGGCATGGTCGTGCGCACCATGTCGGACAAGGCTGTGCAGGGCCAGCAAGCCGTGATGGAATTCCTGCTGATCAACCACCCGCTCGACTGCCCGATCTGCGATCAGGGCGGCGAATGCCAGCTTCAGGATCTGGCCGTCGGTTACGGCAAGTCCGCCTCGCGCTACAGCGAAGAAAAGCGCGTGGTGTTCCACAAGAACGTCGGTCCGCTCATCTCGATGGAAGAGATGTCGCGCTGCATCCACTGCACGCGCTGCGTGCGCTTCGGCGACGAAATCGCCGGCGTGATGGAGCTGGGCATGCTCGGCCGCGGCGAGCACTCGGAAATCACCTCGTTCGTCGGCAAGACGGTCGACTCGGAACTCTCGGGCAACATGATCGACCTGTGCCCGGTCGGCGCGCTCACGAGCAAGCCGTTCCGCTTCTCGGCGCGTACGTGGGAACTGTCGCGTCGCAAGTCGGTAAGCCCGCATGACGCGACGGGTGCGAACCTCGTCGTGCAGGTGAAGAACAACCGCGTGATGCGCGTGCTGCCGTTCGAGAACGAATCCATCAACGAATGCTGGATCTCGGACAAGGACCGCTTCTCGTATGAAGGCCTGAACAGCGAAGAGCGTCTCACGCGCCCGATGATCAAGCAGGGCGGTGAGTGGATCGAGACCGACTGGCAGACCGCGCTGGAATACGTCGTCAAGGGCATCAAGGGCATTTGCGACGAGCACGGCGAGAACCAGCTTGCGCTGCTCGCAAGCCCGCACAGCACGCTCGAAGAACTGTATCTCGCGAAGCAGTTCGCGGACGCGATCGGCACGCCGAACGTCGACTTCCGCCTGCGTCAGAGCGACTTCTCGGCGCCGCTGGAAGGCGCGCCGTGGCTCGGCACGAAGATCGCCGAACTCTCGTACGCCGACTCGGCGTTCGTGATCGGCTCGTTCCTGCGCCGCGATCACGCGCTGTTCGCCGCGCGTCTGCGCCAGGCCGCGAAGGGCGGTGCACAGGTCAGCTTCCTGCAAGCCACCGCTGACGGCTCGTTGATCCCGAACGCGCAGCGCATCGTCGCCGCGCCCTCGGCATGGCTCGACGAACTTGCTGCAATCGCAGCGGCTGTTGCGCAAGCGAAGGGCGTTGCGCTGCCGGAAGGCTTCGCGGGCGCACAGGCTACCGAAGCCGCGAAGCAAGTTGCCGCCTCGCTCGCAAGCGGCGAGCGCCGCTACGTGCTGCTTGGCAACGCCGCGGTGCAGCATCCGGAATTCTCGCGCCTGCATGCCGCTGCGCAGTTCATCGCCGAAACGACGGGCGCGACGCTTGGCTTCCTCACGGAAGCCGCCAACACGGTTGGCGCGCACATTGCCGGCGCACTGCCGGGCCGCGACGGCCTGAACGCACGCGAAGCGTTCGAGCAGCCGCGCAAGGGCTATCTGCTTTTCAACGTCGAACCGGAGTTCGACACGGCAAACCCGGCAGCCGCGCGCGCCGCGCTCGCGCAGGCCGAAATGGTCGCCGTGTTCTCGCCGTACAAGACGGGCCTCGACTACGCCGACGTGCTGCTGCCCATCGCGCCGTACACGGAAACCTCGGGTACGTTCATCAACGCCGAAGGCACGGCTCAGACGTTCAACGGCGTCGTGCGCCCGCTCGGCGACACGCGTCCGGCGTGGAAGGTCCTGCGCGTGCTCGGCACGCTGCTCGGCGCGAAGGGCTTCGAGTACGACACGGCTGAAGAAGTGCGCCGCAAGGCAATCGGCGACGGCAGCTTCGAAGGCCGTCTGTCGAACAAGGCCAGCGCTACGATTGCGCGCGGCAGCCTCGCGAAAGCCGCGGAAGGCCGCTTCGAACGCATCGCCGACGTGCCGATTTACCACGCCGATCCCATCGTGCGCCGCGGCGAAGCGCTGCAGCTCACCACGGCTGCCCGCGTGGCGAACGCGATCGGCCTGCCGGCGGCATACTTCGACCAGCTCGGCCTGAAGGAAGGCGACGCCGTGCGCGTGCGCCAGGGCGATCTGTCGGTGACGGCGCCTGCAACGCGCGATGCGAATCTTGCGCCGACGGTGGTGCGCGTGTCGGCGGCGACGCCTGCCGGTGCGCAACTCGGCAGCCTGTTCGGTGAACTGCTGGTGGAGAAGGCGTAAATGAGCTTGTTCGATACGATCAATGCAGGCGGCAGCCAGCTGCTCGGCGTGGCCTGGCCCACCGTGTGGGCGCTGGTGCGCATTCTCGTCGTCGCGGTGGTGATCCTGCTGTGCGTCGCGTACCTGATCCTCTGGGAGCGCAAGCTGATCGGCTGGATGCACGTGCGTCTCGGTCCGAACCGCGTGGGCCCGGCAGGTCTGCTGCAGCCGATCGCCGACGTGCTGAAGCTGCTCCTGAAGGAAGTGATTCAGCCCGCGCAGGCAAGCCGCTGGATCTACATGGTCGCGCCGATCATGGTGGTGGTGCCGGCGTTCGCGGTCTGGGCGGTGATTCCGTTCCAGGCGGGCGCGGTGCTCGGCGACATCAACGCGGGCCTGCTCTACGCGATGGCGATCTCGTCGATCGGCGTCTACGGCGTGATTCTCGCGGGCTGGGCCTCGAACTCGAAGTACGCGTTCCTCGGCGCCATGCGCGCCGCGGCGCAGATGGTGTCGTACGAAATTTCGATGGGCTTCGCGCTCGTCGTCGTGTTGATGGTGTCGGGCAGCCTGAATCTTTCGGTGATCGTCGAAGGCCAGATGCGCGGCATGTTCGCGAGCTGGGGCATCACGTTCCTCTCGTGGAACTGGCTGCCGCTCTTGCCGATGTTCGTCGTCTACTTCATCTCGGGCCTTGCCGAAACGAACCGCCACCCGTTCGACGTGGTGGAAGGGGAGTCGGAAATCGTCGCGGGTCACATGATCGATTACTCGGGTATGGCGTTCGCGCTGTTCTTCCTCGCCGAGTACATCAACATGATCGTGATCTCGGCGCTCGCCTCGGTGCTGTTCCTCGGCGGCTGGAGCGCTCCGTTCGCGTTCCTCGACTTCATCCCGGGCGTGTTCTGGCTGGTGCTGAAGGTCTTCTGCCTGCTGTCGGTTTTCATCTGGGCCCGCGCGACGTTCCCGCGCTATCGCTATGACCAGATCATGCGTCTCGGCTGGAAGGTGTTCATTCCGGTGTGCATCGTGTGGCTGATCGTGGTCGGCTTCTGGTACATGTCGCCGTTGAGCATCTGGAAATAAGGGGCGAACACAACCATGAACGCTATCCAAAGCTTCTTCAAGACGTTTTTCCTGACCGAACTGCTCAAGGGCCTCGCGCTGACGGGTCGTTACACGTTCAAGCGCAAGTTCACGGTGCAGTTTCCGGAAGAAAAGACGCCTATTTCCCCGCGTTTTCGCGGTCTGCATGCGCTGCGCCGCTATGAAAATGGCGAAGAGCGCTGCATCGCGTGCAAGCTGTGCGAGGCCGTGTGCCCCGCGCTCGCGATCACGATCGAATCGGAAGTGCGCGAGGACAACACGCGCCGCACGACGCGTTACGACATCGACCTGACCAAGTGCATCTTCTGCGGTTTCTGCGAAGAGAGCTGCCCGGTCGACTCGATCGTCGAAACGCACATTCTCGAGTATCACGGCGAGAAGCGCGGCGATCTGTATTTCACGAAGGATATGCTGCTGGCCGTTGGCGATCGCTATGAAGCCCAGATCGCGGCGAACAAGGCAGCGGATGCACCGTACCGTTGATCTTTCAGTTTGACGCTGCATCGGCCCGCGGTCCGGGCCGGCTGTGGGGAACGCGTGTGCTGAACGCCCGCGAGTTACCGCAGCCTGACCGCCGCGGCGCGACGCTCCCTGGTCTGGCCGCCAGTTTGCGCCGCGCAATCCGCTTCACGAAGGCCTCAACGATGAACCAGTAATCATGGAATTCACGACCGTCCTGTTCTACATCTTCGCGCTGCTGCTCACGCTGTCAGGGCTGAAGGTGATCACTTCGCGCAATCCTGTCGCGTCTGCGCTCTTCCTCGTGCTCGCGTTCTTCAACGCGGCCGCGATCTGGATGCTGCTCGAGGCTGAATTCCTCGCGATCCTGCTGGTGCTTGTCTATGTGGGCGCGGTGATGGTGCTGTTCCTGTTCGTGGTGATGATGCTGGACATCAACATCGACGTGCTGAGCCGCGACTTCAAGCGCTTCATCCCGGTGGCGACCATCGTGGGCGCGATCATCGTGATCGAAACCGCGCTGATCCTGTGGCACGGCTACGGCGCGACGAGCACGCCGGTGCCCGACACCACGCCGGCTGCCGCCGCCGCGATCTCGAACGCGCACCTGATCGGCAAGATCATCTACACCGACTACATCTTCGCCTTCGAAGTCGCCGGCCTCGTGCTGCTGGTGGCGATCGTCGCGGCCATCGCGCTGACCGTGCGCGAGCCGAAAGACTCGAAGCGCCAGGACGTGTCGAAGCAGGTCAGCGTGCGTCGCCAGGACCGCGTGCGCCTCGTGAAGATGCAGCCGGTCGTCGAAGTGCCGGAGCCGGCGGAACCGGCGCAAGCCGAAGCCGGGGCTGCGCCCGCGGCAGGCGCGAGCGCCGCACCCGCGGCTGCACCGGCAACGAAGAGCTAAGCGCGAAGGAGCGAACCATGCTGACACTGGCCCATTACCTCGTCCTCGGCGCGATCCTTTTTGCGATCTCGATCGTTGGCATTTTTCTCAATCGGCGCAACGTCATCATCATCCTGATGGCGATTGAGCTGATGCTGTTGGCGGTGAACACGAACTTCGTCGCGTTCTCGCATTACCTCGGTGACGTTCACGGACAGATTTTCGTGTTCTTCGTGCTAACTGTTGCGGCAGCGGAAGCCGCGATTGGTCTGGCTATTCTTGTGACTCTGTTCCGCAGCCTCGACACGATCAACGTCGAGGACCTCGATCAGCTCAAAGGCTAAGGCAGGCTGCTATGGCAACAACACTCAACGAAACCTTATTGCTGGCGATCCCGCTGGCGCCACTCGCCGGTTCTCTCATTGCCGGTTTGTTCGGCAAGACGGTCGGGCGCGCGGGCGCGCATACGGTGACCATTCTTGGCGTCGCGATTGCGTTCGTGCTGTCGTGCATCACGTTGTTCGACGTGATGGGCGGTGCGAGCTTCAACGCAACGGTCTACGAATGGATGTCGGTAGGCGGCCTGAAGTTCGAAGTCGGCTTCCTCATCGACTCGTTGACGGCGCTCATGATGGTCGTCGTGACCTTCGTGTCGCTGATGGTCCACATCTACACGATCGGCTACATGGCGGAAGAAGAGGGCTACCAGCGCTTCTTCTCGTACATCGCGCTCTTCACGTTCTCGATGCTGATGCTCGTGATGAGCAACAACTTCCTGCAGCTGTTCTTCGGCTGGGAAGCGGTGGGTCTCGTCTCGTACCTGCTGATCGGCTTCTACTTCAAGCGTGAAAGCGCCATCTACGCGAACATGAAGGCGTTCCTCGTGAACCGCGTGGGCGACTTCGGCTTCCTGCTCGGCATCGGCCTGCTGCTCGCGTACGGCGGCTCGCTGAACTACAACGACATCTTCGCGCGGGGTCATGAGCTCTCCGCACTGACGTTCCCGGGCACCTCGTGGAACCTGCTCACCGTTGCGTGTATCTGCCTGTTCATCGGCGCGATGGGTAAGTCGGCGCAGTTCCCGCTGCACGTCTGGCTCCCGGACTCGATGGAAGGCCCGACGCCGATCTCCGCGCTGATTCACGCGGCAACCATGGTGACGGCCGGTATCTTCATGGTCGCGCGCATGTCGCCGCTGTTCGAGCTTTCGGAAACGGCACTTTCGTTCATCGTTGTGATCGGCGCTATCACCGCGCTCTTCATGGGTTTCCTTGGCGTCGTGCAAAACGACATCAAGCGCGTGGTCGCGTACTCCACGCTCTCGCAGCTCGGCTACATGACGGTCGCGCTCGGCGTGTCGGCTTACCCGGTCGCGATCTTCCACCTGATGACGCACGCGTTCTTCAAGGCGCTGCTGTTCCTCGGCGCGGGTTCGGTCATCATCGGCATGCACCACGACCAGGACATGCGCAACATGGGCGGCCTGCGCAAGTACATGCCCATTACGTGGATCACGTCGCTCGTCGGTTCGCTCGCGCTGATCGGCACGCCGTTCTTCTCGGGCTTCTACTCGAAGGATTCGATCATCGACGCCGTGAAGCTCTCGCACCTGCCGGGTTCGGGCTTCGCGTACTTCGCAGTGGTGGCAAGCGTGTTCGTCACGGCGCTGTACTCGTTCCGTATGTACTTCCTCGTGTTCCACGGTGAAGAGCGCTTCCGCGGTCCGAAGCATCCCGAATCGCCGATGGCGATCGAAGCCGCCCACGGGCATGGCCATGGCCACGACGAACACCACGTGCACGTGCCGCACGAGTCGCCGTGGGTCATCTGGGTGCCGCTCGTTCTGCTCGCGATCCCCTCGGTGATCGCCGGTGCGTTCGCGATCCAGCCGCTGCTCTTCGGTGACTTCTTCTCGCATGGCGTGGCGTTCCAGAACGTCATCTTCGTTGGCGAGAACCACGAAGCGCTCGCGGAAATGGGCAAGGAATTCCAGGGCTGGGCCGCGATGGGCGCGCATGCGTTCTCGGGTCTGCCGGTGTGGCTCGCACTCGCCGGTGTGGTGGTGGCGTGGTTCTTCTACATGAAGCGCCCGGATCTGCCGACCGTCGTGTCGCGTACGTTCGCGCCGGTCTACAAGCTGCTGGCAAACGCGTATTACCTCGACAAGATCAACGAAATCGTCTTCGCTCGCGGAGCAGTCGCTATCGGTCGCGGTCTGTGGAAGGAGGGCGATGTCGTCGTGATCGACGGCGTCGTAAACGGGAGCGCCAAGTTTATCGGCTGGTTTGCAACTGTCATTCGTTTCCTGCAATCCGGCTATATCTACCACTACGCATTTGCCATGATTATTGGCATGCTTGGCCTCCTCACCCTGTTTGTAACGCTCAGCGGCAAATAAGGCAAAATAAGACGAGGAAACGCATGCACGCAACTCCGATTCTCAGTATTGCGATCTGGATGCCGATCGTATTCGGCATCATCGTTCTTGTAGTGGGTTCCCGTCGGAATCCGAGTGCGGACCGCTGGCTCGCACTCATCGGTTCGGTGCTTAGTTTCCTCGTCACCATCCCGCTCGTTACGGGCTTCGATACGACTACGGCTTCGCTGCAATTCGAGGAGAAGACGGTCTGGATCGAGCGGTTCAACATTGCGTATCACCTGGGCGTCGACGGCATTGCGATGTGGTTCGTCGTGCTCACGGCGCTCATCACCGTGATCGTCGTGATCGCGGGCTGGCAGGTCATTACGAAGAACGTCGCGCAGTATTACGCGTCGTTCCTCATCCTGTCGGGCATCATGATCGGCGTTTTCTGCGCCGCCGACGGTCTGTTGTTCTACGTGTTCTTTGAAGCCACGCTCATTCCGATGTACATCATCATCGGCGTGTGGGGCGGACCGAACCGTGTGTACGCAGCGTTCAAGTTCTTTCTCTACACGCTGGCCGGTTCGCTGCTCATGCTGGTCGCGTTGCTGTACCTGTACCGCATTACCGGGACCTTCGACCTCGCCTCGTGGCAGGCCGCGAAGATCGCCATGACGCCGCAGATCCTGTTGTTCGTCGCGTTCTTCTTCGCGTTTGCCGTCAAGGTGCCGATGTGGCCGGTCCACACGTGGTTGCCGGACGCGCACGTCGAAGCGCCCACGGGCGGCTCGGTCGTGCTGGCCGCGATCATGCTCAAGCTCGGCGCGTACGGTTTCCTGCGTTTCTCGCTGCCGGTCACGCCGGACGCGAGTCACTACCTGGCGCCGGTCATCATCACGCTGTCCTTGATCGCGGTGATCTACATCGGCCTCGTGGCGATGGTGCAGTCGGACATGAAAAAGCTGGTCGCGTATTCGTCGATCGCCCACATGGGCTTCGTCACGCTCGGCTTCTTTATGTTCGGCCCGTCGAGCCAGCTCGCGATGGAAGGCGGGATCATCCAGATGATCTCGCACGGCTTCGTCTCGGGCGCCATGTTCCTGTGCATCGGTGTGCTGTATGACCGTATGCACACACGCGATATCGCGGACTACGGCGGTGTGGTCAACACCATGCCGAAGTTCGCGGCGTTGGTCATGCTGTTCGCCATGGCCAACTGCGGTCTGCCGGGCACCTCTGGATTCGTCGGCGAATTCATGGTGATTCTGGCTGCCGTGAAGTACAACTTCTGGATCGCTTTCGGGGCGGCGTTCACGCTGATCCTGGGCGCGGCCTATACGTTGTGGATGTACAAGCGGGTGTACTTCGGCGCCGTCGCGAACGACCATGTTCGCGAGCTGAAGGACATCAACAGTCGCGAATACTTCATGCTTGCGGTGCTCGCGCTGTTTACGCTTTTCATGGGCATCTACCCGAAGCCCTTTACCGATGTGATGCACGTTTCCGTGGAAAACCTCCTCTCCCACGTCGCAGTGTCGAAACTGCCGCTGTCACAGTAATACCGAGCGGAGGAACAAAAGATCATGCCAAACGCCCCTTTGAACGCTCTGCTACCCGACGCGCTGGTGATGACCGGCCTCGTCGTCGCGTGGCTCAACGACACGTTCACCGGCCCTTCGGGCCGTCGCACAACCTATTTCATCGCGCTGCTGACTACGGTCATAGCCGGTATCTGGTTTGCGGTGAACGCGTTCGATCCGCACGTGTACTACTACTTCACGCGCATGTACGTGATCGATCCGTTCGCAAGCGCGATGAAGTCGGTGGTCACGCTCGGCTACGCCGTGTCGATCGTGTACTCGCGCAAGTACCTCGAAGACCGCGACATGTTCAGGGGCGAGTTCTTCCTGCTTGGCATGTTCTCGCTGCTCGGCCAGATCACAATGATCTCGGGCAACAACTTCCTCACGCTGTACCTCGGCCTCGAGCTGATGTCGCTCTCGCTCTACGCGGTCATTGCACTGCGCCGTGACGCGACTCAGTCGAACGAAGCCGCGATGAAGTACTACGTGCTGGGCGCACTCGCTTCGGGCTTCCTGCTCTATGGCATCTCGATGTTGTACGGCGCGACCGGCTCGCTCGAACTGAACGAAGTGTTCAAGGCCGTGGCGTCGGGCCATATCAACGATATCGTCCTGCTGTTCGGCGTGGTGTTCATCGTCGCCGGCGTCGCGTTCAAGATGGGCGCGGTGCCATTCCATATGTGGGTGCCCGACGTCTATCAAGGCGCGCCTACGGCCATGACGCTGCTCACCGGCGGCGGCCCGAAGGTCGCGGCATTCGCGTGGGCCGTGCGCTTCCTCGTGATGGGCCTGCTGCCGCTGGCAGTGGACTGGCAAGAGATGCTGATCATCCTCGCCGCGCTTTCGATGATCGTGGGCAACATCACGGGTATCGTGCAGCGCAACGTCAAGCGTATGCTCGCGTACTCGGCCATTTCGAACATGGGCTTCGTGCTGCTCGGCCTGCTCGCCGGTATCGTCGACAACAAGGCGACGGGCGCGGCCAGCGCATACAGTTCGGCCATGTTCTACAGCATCGTCTACCTCATCACGACGCTCGGCGCGTTTGGCGTGGTCATGCTGCTCTCGCGTCGCGATTTCGAAGCGGAAACGATCGACGACTTCAAGGGCTTGAACCAGCGCAACCCCGTGTTCGCGTTCGTCATGATGCTCATGATGTTCTCGCTCGCCGGTATTCCGCCGACGGTCGGCTTCTACGCGAAGCTCGCCGTGCTCGAAGCGACCATGAACGCCGGCCTCACGTGGCTTGCCGTGCTCGCCGTGATCACGTCGCTGTTCGGCGCGTTCTATTACCTGCGTATCGTCAAGCTGATGTACTTCGACGCACCGCAGGACGAAGCACCGATCGAAAGTCACGCATGCAACCGCGCGCTGCTCACGCTCAATGGCGTGGCGGTGCTCGTGCTGGGCATCATCCCGGGCCCGCTGATGTCGGTCTGCCTGCAAGCCGTTACGCACACGCTGCCGCTCTAATGTCGGCAGCGGGTTGGTTCATCGTGCTGTTGGCGCTCGCGGGCGCCAACCTGCCGTTCCTCAACCAGCGATTGTTCGGCGTCGTGCCGCTTCGCGCACCGAAGAAGAGTGCGTGGATTCGCATTGCTGAAATGATCGTGCTGTATTTTGTGGTCGGTGCGTTCGGCTTCCTGCTGGAGGCGCGCGCCGGCAACCGTTTTGACCAGGGCTGGCAGTTCTACGCGATCACCTTCAGTCTTTTTGTCGTGTTCGCGTTTCCCGGCTTCACCTGGCAATATCTCATCAAACGCCGCCCGGCGTGATGCGCGTGGCCGGCCCGCGGCCGGCACGTGCTGTGCGTCCCGGAAGTCCGGCCGGCAGTCTGTCCGACTTCACTTCTTGCGGCGCGCCCGCGGCTTCCCGACTATTCTGAGCACCCACGAGGCTGACTATGGCTGAACATCATCAACACGACCCGGCGCTCGCCGAGACGTGCGTGGAAAGCACGACGCTCTACGCGGGCAATTTTCTTACCCTGAAGCGCGACACGGTCGCGTTGCCGGACGGCAAGCACGCCACGCGCGAGTACGTTCAGCATCCCGGCGCGGTAATGGTGATCCCGCTCTTCGATGACGGCCGCGTGCTGATGGAGCGCCAGTACCGCTACCCGCTCTCGCGCGTGATGACGGAATTCCCGGCTGGCAAGCTCGATCCGCAGGAAGGCGCGCTCGCCTGCGCGATCCGCGAACTCAAGGAAGAGACGGGCTATACGGCACGCGAGTACGTCTATCTCACGCAGATCCATCCGGTGATTTCGTACTCGACCGAGTTCATCGACATCTATCTCGCACGCGGGCTGACGGCAGGCGCGGCGCAGCTCGACGACGGCGAGTTTCTCGAAACCTTCACGGCGACGGTTCCCGAACTGCTCGAATGGGTGCGCACGGGCAAGATCACCGACGTGAAGACGATCATCGGTACGTTCTGGCTCGAAAAGGCGCTGTCGGGCGCGTGGCCGCTCGCGAAGGCGGAGCAGGGCTGACAGCTAGCCGCTGCGTCGAACACCCGATCAACGGCGGCCTCGCGGCCGCCGTTGTCGCTTCTGCGCGCACCAAGCACCTTCAGCGCGCTCGCCCGAGCAGCGCTACAATCGAACCCCCGGGAAAATCCCGGTGCCTGGCCGCAGGAATTTTTTCGAACGGTCGTTCACAAATTTACGATTTGCGCTAAACTCATCGCAAGCCTCGATTCCCATGAAGGTCCTCGATTTACAGTGTCCAGACGGACATCGGTTTGAAGGCTGGTTCGCATCGGTTGACGATTTCGAATCGCAACTGTCCCGCAAGCTGGTCGAATGTCCGATGTGCGGCGCCACCCACGTGACCCGCTTGCCGTCCGCGCCCCGGTTGAACCTGTCCGGCGCGAGCGAAACGCCGAAAGCGTCGCCGCAGGAGCAGGCGGCGCAATGGCAGGCGCATGCGATGCGTGTGATCCGCGAGGTCCTCGATAAGACGGAGAACGTAGGCGACCGTTTCGCCGAGGAGGCGCGGCGCATTCACTACAACGAAGCGCCGTCGCGCAACATCCGTGGAGTCGCTTCCGCGGAAGATGCGCAAGCTCTCGTCGAAGAAGGCATCGATGTGATGCCGCTGCCGGTTCCGGCCGCGTTGAAGGGTCCGCTGCAATAATGTCATGCGGGTCTTCGCCGCGGCGCGAGGAATGCTTCGCACCGGCCGCGGCCAGGAGACATAGCGCATGGATCTGGACTACACCCCCGCCGACGACGCATTCCGCGCCGAAATCCGCGCCTGGCTCGAGGCCAACCTGCCTCAAGCGATGCGCAACAAGGTTCTCAACCACAAGCGCCTCTCGCGCGACGACATCGCCAGTTGGCACAAGCTGCTAGGGAAGAAGGGCTGGTCCGCGCCTGCGTGGCCAACAGAATGGGGCGGCCCCGGCTGGACCGAAGCGCAACGCCACATCTGGGACGCCGAGTGTGGTCGCATCGGCGCGCCGCCGGTGCTGCCGTTCGGTGTTTCGATGGTCGCGCCCGTGCTCATGAAGTACGGCAACGAGGCCCAAAAGCGCCGCTATCTCCCGCGCATCCTATCCGGTGACGACTGGTGGTGCCAGGGCTACTCAGAGCCGGGCTCGGGTTCCGATCTTGCTTCGCTGCGCACACGTGCCGTTCGCGAAGGCGATCACTACGTCGTGAACGGCCAGAAGACCTGGACCACGCTCGGCCAGCACGCCGACATGATGTTCTGCCTCGTGCGCACCGATCCCGCGGCCAAGAAGCAGGAAGGCATTTCGTTCCTCCTCATCGACATGAAAACGCCCGGCATTACCGTGCGTCCGATCATCACGCTCGATGAAGATCATGAGGTTAACGAAGTATTTTTCGAAGACGTGAAGGTGCCCGTCGAGAATCTCGTTGGCGAGGAGAACCGCGGCTGGACTTACGCGAAGTATCTGCTTGGTCATGAGCGCACGGGCATCGCGCGCGTGGGCGCGTCGAACCGCGAACTGGCATTCCTCAAGGGCGTCGCGCTCAAGCAGAAGAAACACGGCAAGCCGCTGCTGGAAGATCCCGTGTTCGCGGCGCGCGTGGCCGCCGTCGAGATCGAACTGATGGCGCTCGAAGTGACCGCCGAGCGCGTGATCGCGAGCGCCTCCAACGGGCGCGGCCCCGGTCCCGAAGCGTCGATGCTCAAGATCAAGGGCACGGAGATCCAGCAGGCGCTGACCGAGCTGATGGTCGATGCGATAGGCCCACTCGCTGCGGCGTTCGATCCGGCTTTCCTGGAGGGCGAGCACGAACACGCGGCAGGCGGCGACGACGACGCGGCGCCGCTCGCGGCGTACTACTTCAACTATCGCAAGACGTCGATCTACGGCGGATCGAACGAAATTCAGAAGAACATCATCTCGCAGATGATTCTGGGTATTTGAGGAGCGGCGCAATGAACTTCAATTTCACCGAAGAGCAGCAGCAACTCGCCGACGCGCTGCGTCGCTATCTCGACAAGAACTATGGCTTCGAAGCGCGCCAGGCGATCGTGAAGACGCCTGCGGGCGTGTCGGACGCGCACTGGAACGCGTTCGTCGAACTTGGCCTGACCGCGCTGCCGGTGCCGGCGGATCAGGGCGGCTTCGACGGCGCACCGTTCGATATGCTTGTCGTCATGCAGGAACTGGGACGCGCGCTCGTGATCGAGCCGTACTGGGCAACCGCGGTAGGCGTCGAGGCGCTCAAGCTCACGGGTGTGGCCGACGCCGAAAATGCTGCGCTGCTCGAACGCGTTGCCTTGGGCGAGATCAAGCTTGCCGCTGCCTTCCATGAGCCGCAGTCGCGCTATGACCTGTTCTCGCTGGAAACGCAGGCGAAGGAGACCGGCGACGGCTTCGCGCTCACCGGCACGAAATCGGTCGTGCAGCACGGTGCCCAGGCCGACTACTGGATCGTGCCGGCACGGTTCGCGGGCGAGGTGGCGCTCTTCGTTATCGCGCGCGATGCGAAGGGCGTCGAGGTGAGCGACTACCGCACGATCGACGGCCAGCACGCGGCAACGTTGACCTTCAAGGAAGCGCCTGCGCGTCGTCTTGGCGACCCAAGCGCGGGCGCGACGACGTGGGAAAAGATTGCCGACTACGCCACGTTCCTGCTGTGCGCGGAAGCCGTGGGCGCCATGGACGCGCTCAACCACGCCACGGTCGAGTACACGAAAACGCGCCAGCAGTTCGGCGTGCCGATCGCGCGCTTCCAGGCGCTGCAGCACCGCATGGCCGAGATGCTGATCCACGCGGAACAGGCCCGCTCGCTGACTTATCTCGCTGCCGCGCGTTACAGTAGCGAATCCGCCGACGAGCGGCGCCGTGCGATTTCGGCGGCGAAGGTGCGCGTTGGCCAGGCGGCGCGTTTCATCGGCCAGCAGGCCGTGCAACTGCACGGCGGCATGGGCGTCACCAACGAAGTGGCGGCCGCGCACTTGTTCAAGCGTCTCGCGATTATCGAAACGACGCTCGGTGATGTCGATCATCATCTTGAACGCTTCGCCTCGCTGCCCGGTTTCGCGCAGGCAGCGTAACGCGCGGCGGCAGCGAGCAACATCAGCGGAGAAAATGGATGGGTTTGAGTTTCGAAGATCTCGAAGTGGGCAAACGCTATGCGGTCGGTTCGCACACGTTTGGCCGCGACGAGGTGGTGCATTTCGCGGAGCAGTTCGATCCGCAGCCATTCCACGTGAGCGAGGCCGGTGGCGAAGCGTCGATGTTCGGCGGCCTCGTCGCGAGCGGTTGGCATACCTGCTCGGTCATGATGGGCATGCTCGTGCGTCACTTCCTGAAGGACTCGACCTCAATGGGCTCGCCCGGCGTCGACGAGATTCGCTGGCTCAAGCCCACGCGCGTGGGCGACACGCTCACGATGACGAACACGATATTGAGCAAGCGCGTTTCGGCGAGCAAGCCCGATCGCGGCATCGTCGAAACGCAGTGGGAAGGCCATAACCAGCACGGCGAACTGATCGTGGTCGTGCGTTCGAAGGCGCTCTTCGGCCTTCGCCATCCGGGGAGTGCATCGTGAGTGAAGGAGACGTCACGCAGATTGCCGACGCGGCGGCATTGCGCGCGCTGATCGGTGCGGGGCCGCTCGTGAGCGGCTGGCGCGAAGTGAATGAGGCGGACGTGCACGGTTTCGCCGATGCCACGGGCGACCACCAGTGGATCCACATCGACGCCGAACGGGCGCGCCGCGAGTCGCCGTTCGGCGGCCCGATTGCCCACGGTTTTCTCACGCTTTCGCTGATTCCTGTGCTGCTCGGGGGAACGCTGCATATGCGCCAGCGCATGGGCGTGAACTATGGGCTCAACCGCGTGCGCTTCACGCAGCCGGTGCCTGTGGGCGCGAAAGTGCGTGCGCGTATCGCGGTGAAGGAAGTGAGCGACGTGGAACGCGGCGGCGTGCAGGTCGTGTGGGATGTGAGCATCGAGCGTGAGGAGAGCGAACGTCCCGCATGCGTGGCGGAGTTCATCACGCGGCATTACTTCTGAAGCGGTTGCGCGCTCAACAAAAAAGGGGCGCTCCGCTGCAAAGCGGGCGCCCCTTTCGTTTTGCCGGGTTTCAGCGTAATCAGTGCTTGGCGTATTGCGTCGCGCCGAAGAGCATTTCCTTCGCTTTTTCGTCCATGAGCGGCTTGCGCGCATTCGCAAGCACTTCGACGCCGCGCTTGACCGCAGGCCGCGCGGCGATCGCCTCGTGCCAGCGCTTCACGTTGGGCAGCGAATCGAGATCGATGCCCTGGTTTTGCCAGGAGCGCGTCCACGGGAAAGCGGCGATATCCGCGATGGTGTACTCGTCGCCGGCCAGATATTCGGTCTTTTCCAGCTGCGTTTCCATCACGTTGTAGAGGCGCTTGGCTTCGTTCGTGTAGCGATTGACCGCATAGTCGATCTTCTCGGGCGCGTAGATGCGGAAGTGGTGCGCCTGGCCAAGCATGGGGCCGAGGCCGCCCATCTGGAACATCACCCATTGCAGCACGTCGTAGCGCGCGGCGAGGTCTTCGGGCATGAAGCGCCCCGTTTTCGCTGCGAGATAAATCAGGATCGCGCCCGACTCGAACAGCGAAAACGGCTGGCCGTCGGCACGGCGCGGACCTTCGGAGTCGGTAATGGCGGGAATCTTGTTGTTCGGGCTGATGGCGAGGAATTCGGCCTTGAACTGGTCGCCCGCACCGATATCGACCGGATGCACCCGGTATTCGAGGCCGGTTTCCTCGAGCATGATATGGACTTTGTGACCATTCGGCGTGGCCCAGCTGTAGACGTCGATCATCGTGGCTCCTTGGCACCAGGAAGGAAGGCGCCGCGAGAGACTGTCGCGACGCCGGGTCTGGCGCAAATTAGCATAGATCGGCGTCGCTCGCAGAGGGCGGCCAAGCGCCCCTGCTGTACTTGTGGGCTTACGAGCGCGTAACCGGCATTTCCACGCGCGACGCCGCGCCCGCGTCCATGTAGCGCGCGAATTCGAGCTTGGCGATGGCGTTGCGGTGGACTTCGTCGGGGCCGTCCGCGAAGCGCAGCGTGCGCGCCGAAGCGTACGAGTAGGCCAGCGGGAAGTCGCCGCTCACGCCCGCCGCGCCGTGCACCTGCATTGCCCAGTCGATCACCTGGCAGGCCATGTTCGGCGCGACCACCTTGATCATCGCGATCTCGCCGCGTGCGCCCTTGTTGCCGACGGTGTCCATCATGTATGCCGTCTTGAGTGTGAGCAGGCGCGCCTGCTCGATCATGCAGCGCGCTTCTGCAATGCGCTCCTGGGTGACGGTCTGCTGGGCGACCGGCTTGCCGAAGGCCACGCGCGAGAGCGCGCGTTTCGCCATGAACTCGAGTGCGCGTTCCGCCAGGCCGATGAGGCGCATGCAGTGATGGATGCGGCCCGGCCCGAGGCGACCTTGCGCGATCTCGAAGCCACGTCCTTCGCCCAGCAGGATATTCGATGCGGGCACGCGGACGTTTTCGAGCGTGATTTCCATATGGCCGTGCGGTGCGTCGTCGTAGCCGAATACCGTGAGCGGGCGGCGCACGGTGATGCCGGCCGTGTCCGAGGGCACGAGGATCATCGACTGTTGTGCATGGCGCGGTGCGTCGGGATCGGTCTTGCCCATCAGGATATAGATCGCGCAGCGCGGGTCGCCCGCGCCCGACGACCACCACTTCGTGCCGTTGATCACATAGTCGTCGCCGTCGCGCTCGATGCGCGTCTGGATGTTCGTCGCATCCGACGAGGCCACATCGGGCTCGGTCATCAGAAACGCCGAGCGGATCTGGCCTGCCAGCAGCGGCGCGAGCCATTGCTGCTTGTGCGCCTCGCTGCCATAGCGCTCGATCGTCTCCATGTTGCCGGTGTCGGGCGCGCTGCAGTTGAACACTTCGGGCGCCCAGTGCACGCGGCCCATGATTTCGCACAGCGGCGCATATTCAAGGTTCGTGAGGCCCGCGCCGCGTTCGGAGGCGGGCAGGAACAGGTTCCATAGCCCGGCCGCGCGCGCCTTCTCCTTCAACTGCTCGACAATTTGCGTGGGCACCCACGGGTTGCCGTTCGCACGATTGCGCTCGACTTCCTCGTGGAAGACCGCCTCGTTTGGATAAATATGTTCGTCGAAGAACGCGAGCAGTTTCTCGCGCAGCGCCTGCACTTTCGGGGAGTAATCGAAATTCATCGGTGACCTCGCAATGCGATGCAGTGACAGTGAAAAGTAAGTCGTGCTTGTTTTAGCGAACTTTCTGCGCGTAGCGCCAGGCGAGTTCGGCCATGGGCTTGGCGCGCCGGCCGGCGTCGATTGCTTGCGCGCTCGCGGCGGTGCCGTCCACCACGCGTTTCATGATGCCCTGCAGGATCGCCGCGATCCGGAACATGTTGTAGGCAAGATAGAAGTTCCAGTCGCCGCGAATCTCGAGGCCGGTGCGCTCGCAATAGCGCGCGACGTACTGGGCCTCGTCGGGAATGCCGAGCGCCTGCCAGTCGAGCCCGGCAATGCCGCGGAATTGAGCGGGATCGACGTGCCAGGCCATGCAGTGATACGAGAAGTCGGCGAGCGGGTCGCCGAGTGTGGAGAGCTCCCAGTCGAGCACGGCCAGTACGCGCGGCTCGCGCGGGTGGAAGATCAGGTTGTCGAGGCGATAGTCGCCATGCACGACCGACACACGCGAACCCGCATCGTCCGGCATGTGCTTCGGCAGCCATTCGATCAGGTGATGCATGGCGTCGATGCGTTCCGTTTCCGACGCTTGATACTGCCGGCTCCAGCGATCGATCTGGCGTGCGAAGTAATTGCCGGGCTTGCCGTAGTCGGCAAGGCCCACGGTGTCTGGCTTCACGTTGTGGAGCGCGGCGATCACGCGGTTCATCTCGTCGTAGATCGCGCCGCGTTCCTCGCGCGTCATGCCGGGCAGCGACTGGTCCCAGAGTACGCGGCCCTCGACGAACTCCATCACATAGAACGCGCGGCCGATCACCGCTTCGTCCTCACACAGCGCGAGCATCTTCGCAACCGGGACATCGGTTGCGGCGAGCGCATCCATCACGCGGTATTCGCGTTCGATCGCGTGCGCCGAGGGCAGCAGCTTCGACTTGGGGCCAGGCTTGGCGCGCATCACAAAAGTGCGGCCGGGTGTGACGAGCTTGAACGTCGGGTTCGACTGGCCGCCGGCGAACTGCTCGATCGCAAGCGGGCCCTGGAAGCCTTCCACGTGAGCGGTGAGCCAGGCGCTCAGCGCCTCGGTGTCGAAGCGCTGGCGCTCGGCAACCGGGCGCGTGCCTTCGAACGCCGAGTAGTCGGTGCGCGTTTGCGCGGTTTTTTGCGTGTCTCCATCCGGGGTGGCTTGCGCCATGTTCGTCTCCCTTTTCCTGATTCTCCTGCGGGGCGCCGCGCTCGAGCTTCTTACTTGTACACAGGCGCGCGCTTTTCGAGGAACGCGGTAATGCCTTCGAGGCCGTCGCGGTGATGGAGCGACGCGACGAAACTGTCGCGCTCCGCGGCGAGCTGCGCTTCGAGCGGTTGCGTGTCCGCGGCGTTCGTCAAACCCTTGATGCGCGCCACCGAATTCGGCGAGATCTTTGTCAGCTCGTCAGCCCAGGCGAGCGCCGTGTCAAGCGCGGTTTGCGGTTTCGCGAGCCGGTTCACCACACCGAGTTCCGCGAGGCGCGCCGCGCCGATCGGCTTGCCTTCCACCATCAGTTCGAACGCGAGCGAGCGCGGCAGCGAGCGCGCGAGGAACCACGAGCCGCCGCCGTCGGGCGTCAGACCCACGCGCGAATAGGCCATGACGAACTTCGCGTCGTCGGCGGCGACGAGCAGGTCGGCAGCGAGCGCAAGCGAGAAGCCCGCGCCGGCGGCCGCGCCCTCCACGGCTGCGATGATCGGCTTGCTCGACTGGCGCATGGCGGTGACCCAGGCGCCGAGCAGGTCGATACTGGCGGCCTGCACCGAAGGGTCCTTCGCGCGGTTTTCGAGCAGGCGGTTCAGGTTGCCGCCCGCGCAGAAAAAGTTGTCGGCGCCCGTCAGGATGATCGCGCGCAGCGACGGGTCGCGCTCGGCGGCATCGAAGGCTTCAATGGCCGCAGCGTACATGTCGGGATGCAGCGCGTTGCGTGCGCCGGGATTCGACAGCGTGAGGACGAGTGTCGATTCGTGACCTTGCGGGCGGGTGCTGCGGAGTTCGGCGCTCATTGCGGTGCCTCGTTCGATGCGTTGATGTCTGCTGCGTCGCTTTGCGTCAGCGAAAGGCCGAGCTGTGCGCGTCGCGCGAGCCACGGCGACGGGCGATAGCGCGGATCGCCGAGAACGGTGTGGATGTTGCGCAGGATCGTGAGGATCGTGCGTGCACCCAGCGTGTCGCCGAGCGCGAGTGGGCCGCGCGGATAACCGAGCCCGAGCGTAACCGCGAGGTCGATGTCGCGCGGTGTTGCGATCTGCTTCTGCGCGATATCGCAGCCGATATTGACGATCGTCGCGACGATGCGCTGCGCGACGAAGCCCGTCGAATCGCGAATCACCGTGACGGGCACACCGTCGGCGGCGAAGAGCGCGTGGCCCGCGTCGCGTGCTTCGCGTGTAGTGGCGGGCGTTGTCATCAGCGTGCGGCGCTTTGCTGCGTCGAGCGGAAACAGCGTGTCGATGGCGACGACGCGGCGCGCGTCGAGCTGCTCCTCGAGCGCGGCCGTCGTGGCGTCGAGGCCGAGTGGCGTGACGACGATCAGCGCGTCGGCGGCGGGCGTATCGCCTTCGTCGATGGCCACACCGGCTTTCGACGCAAGCGCGATTACGGCGTCGCGCGCGGCGGCGTTGCGGCGGCTCACCCAGACACGCGCGGGCAGCGCAGTGGGCGCTGCGGGTTCGTCGGGCACCTGCTGCTTGCCATCGACATAGCGATAGAAGCCTTCGCCCGCCTTGCGGCCAACCAGCCCGCCCGCGAGCCGCACGCCCGTAATGGGCGACGGCGTGAAGCGCGGCTCCTCATAGAACTGGTGATAGATCGACTCCATCACCGGATGCGACACGTCGAGCGCGGTGAGGTCGAGCAGCTCGAACGGTCCGAGCCGGAAGCCCGCCTGCTCGCGCATGATGCGATCGATTTCGACGAAGCTCGCCACGCCTTCGCCCGCCACGCGCAAGCCCTCGGTGTTCATGCCGCGGCCCGCGTGATTGACGATGAAACCGGGCATATCCTTCGCGCGCACCGGCGTGTGGCCCATGCGGCGTGCGAGCGCCATGAGCGCGTCGCCGGCGGCGGGATCGCTGCGCAGCCCGTCGATCACTTCGACCACCTTCATGAGCGGCACGGGGTTGAAGAAGTGATAGCCCGCAACGCGCGACGGGTCGCTGCACGCGGCGGCGATGGCGGTAATCGAGAGGGAAGAGGTGTTGGAGACGAGCAGGCAGCGCTCGCTCACCACGGTTTCGAGTTCGCGAAACAGCGTACGTTTGGCTTCGAGATTCTCGACGATCGCCTCGATCACGAGATCGCAGGCCGCGAGTTCGTCGAGCGTGTGCGCGCCGGTCACGCGTTCGAGCGCGGCCTTGGCGGCGGGCTCGTCGAGCTTGCCTTTTGCCGCGAGTTTCGCGAAGGTGTCGGCGAGATGATCGCGCGCGGCGGTGACCGCCTGCGGGTTCGTGTCGTAGAGGCGCACCGCGAGGCCCGCCTGCGCGGCGATCTGCGCAATGCCGCGGCCCATCGCACCGGTGCCGACGATGCCGATTGTCTCAATGTTGAAATGATGTGAAGTCATTGGAAGCCTGGCTCCATGATTGGCCTAGAATAGCACGGTCGTACAATTTTATGAAAACGGTTCGGCGGTTTCGGTAAGGGAACTGCCCCGCTCAAGGAGGCAACGAGGATGATCAAGCTGCACGGTTTCGCGCTTTCGAATTACTACAACAAGGTCAAGCTGCTGCTGCTCGAACACGGTATCGCGTTCGAGGAAGTGCCGAACAAGCTGCCGCTCGACGAGGCGCTGCTCGCGCAGTCGCCGGCCGGCAAGGTGCCTTTCATCGAAACGGAACAGGGCTTTTTGTGCGAATCGGAAGTGATCGTCGAGTATCTGGCGGCGCGCTTTCCAGAAAAGCCCATCTTCGCGGCGGATCCGTGGCAGGCGGCGAAGGAGCGCGAACTGATCGTCTTCATCGAGACGCACCTCGAGCTCAACGCGCGCGAGCTTTACGGTGAGGCGTTCTTTGGAAGCAAGGCGCCCGAGGAGGTCAAGGCGGCCATGGAGAAGCGGTTGCGCCGCTATGTGGCGGGCTTCAAGCGGATCGCGAAGTTCACGCCTTACGTGGCGGGCGATCGCTTCGGCGTGGCCGATGCTGCTGCGTTCGTGAGCTTGCCGCTCGTGGGGCGCGCCACGCAAGCGGTGTACGGCAGCGATTTCCTCGCCGACGCAGGCATCGACTGGAAGTCGTATCTCAAGCTGATCGGCGAACGCCCGACGGCGCAGCGCGTCAATGCCGACCGCAAGGCCTATATTGAGGCGAACGCGTAAGCGTTGCGGCGCCTGGCAACGCGCCGCGCACGCTATCGCGCGCGATGATCGGGAACGCACTGCCGTTCGCGGAATCATCGCGCGCGAAGCACGTCAGAGTCGCGCAAGCCGCTCGAGCGCGGTCGCAAGCGTGCTTTCCTGCTTGGCGAAGCAAAAGCGCACGACGCCCGACTCATGCGGCTCGTGATAGAACGCCGAAACCGGAATGGCGGCCACGCCGATCTCCGCCGTGAGCCACTTCGAGAATTCCGCTTCGGGCAGGTCGCTGATCGCCGAATAGTCCACGCACTGAAAGTAGGTGCCTTCGCACGGCAGCAGCTTGAAGCGCGTGTTGGCGAGTCCCGCGCGGAAGAAGTCGCGCTTCTTCTGATAGAACGCGGGTAGTTCCAGATACGGTTTGGGGTCGCGCAGGTATTGCGCGAGGCCGAACTGCATGGGCGTGTTCACGGTGAACACGTTGAACTGATGCACCTTGCGGAACTCTGCCGTGAGCGGCGCGGGCGCGGCCACGTAGCCCACCTTCCAGCCCGTCACGTGATAGGTCTTGCCGAAGCTCGACACGATGAAGCTGCGCGCGGCCAGTTCCGGATAGCGCGCGACGCTCTCGTGCGGCTGACCGTCGTAGACCATGTGCTCGTACACCTCGTCGGAGAGGATCAGCACGTTGGTGCCGCGCACGATCTCCTCGAGCTTTTGCATGTCCTCTGCGCGCCACACCGTGCCCGTGGGGTTGTGCGGCGTGTTGATGAGGATGAGGCGCGTTTTCGGCGTGATGGCCGCTGCGAGGCGGTCGAACGGAATCGCGTAGTCGGGCGCTTCGAGCGTCACGAACACGGGCTTGCCGCCCGCCAGTTCGATCGACGGCAGATAGCTGTCGTAGGTCGGCTCGACCACGATCACTTCGTCGCCCGTGTGCACGGTCGCGAGAATCGCCGTGAGCAGCGCTTGCGTGGCGCCCGCCGTCACCGTGATTTCGCTGTTGGCGTCGTAGCGGCGGCCGTACACGTGCTCGATCTTGTCCGCGATCGCCAAGCGCAGCGCGGCCACGCCGGCCATCGGCGGGTACTGGTTGTGGCCCTCGCGCATGGCTTGCGCGACGGCGTCGACGATGCGTGGGTCGCAATCGAAGTCGGGAAAGCCCTGACCCAGGTTGACCGCACCCTTTTCAGCGGCGAGCGCGCTCATCACGGTGAAGATCGTCGTGCCGACGTTCGGCAGACGCGACGGAAAAGAGGGCGTGAGCAGGGTGTCCTGCGAATGCTTCGTGGGATGCGGTGCGTTCATGTCGCGGGCGGAAGTCGGGCGTTGGGACGGGAAAGGTTGATTGTAGGCAAATCGGCGCGGCTGCGGTGGCCCGGTCGGGCGCGGGCGTCGCAACGCGGAGATCAGGCCTGCGCGGCTTGAGCGGCATCTTGCACGCATTCGGCGACGAACGCGTCGGGCGTCGCGATGCGAAAGCCGAAATCGCGCGCCACGCGCTTCGCAAGCTTGAGCACCGCGCGGTCCTTCGAGACGAGCCACTGCGCGCCGCTTGCACGCGCCAGTTCCAGAAATTTCTGGTCGTCGCGGTCGCGGCATTGGGGCAGGGGCCGCGCATCGGCGGCAAGCTTGGGCAACTCGATCAGCGCAACGAGCCCGGCCAGCGCGGCGAGTGCGTCCGCTTTCGCGACGCCGCGGCCGGCGAACTGCGGATAGTCGAGCACGTGGGCCAGTTCCGCACGGCAGCGTTCGTCGATCAGCGCCCGGATCGCTCCGCGCTCGAGCGCCACGCGAATGGGGCGCGTGTGCGGGTCGTCGAACACGAGAATATCGAGCCAGACGTTGGAGTCGAGAACCACGGGAAGCGCGGCAGCGGAGGCCGGCGAGAGGGAGGTTGCGGTTGGGGGCGTGAGGCCGGTCATTCGTGAATTCGCTACAATCGGGCTTTCGCCTTTGAACATCGGCACATCGTGCCTGCAAGCCTCTATGATAATCGTTCTGTCGCCGGCCAAATCGCTCGACTATGACACGCCGGCGCACATCGAAACCCACACCATCCCCGATTTCGTCGACGACGCGGCCGAGCTGATCGCGGGCCTGCGCCGCCTCTCGCCGCAGCAGATCGGGTCGCTCATGAGCATTTCCGACCCGCTCGCGCGCCTGAATTTCCAGCGCTACGCCGACTGGTCGAAGCAGTTCAGCCAGACCAACGCGAAACAAGCGGTGCTCGCGTTCAACGGCGATGTTTATGAAGGCCTCGACGCGAAGTCGCTCTCGACCGCGGATCTCGACTATGCGCAGCAGCATGTGCGCGTGCTCTCGGGACTCTATGGCTTGCTGCGTCCGCTCGACCTGCTTCAGCCTTATCGTCTCGAAATGGGCACGCGTTTCGAAAACGCGCGCGGCAAGGATCTCTATGCGTTCTGGGGCGAGCGCATCACGCACGCGCTCAACGCACAGATCGAGCGCAATCGGGAAGTCGCGTCGAAAAGCGCGAGCGTGCTCGTGAACTGCGCGTCGAACGAATACTTCAAGGCCGTGAAGCCGAAGAAGCTCGCCGTGCCCGTCGTCACACCGGTATTCGAAGACTGGAAGGGCGGGCGCTACAAGATCATCAGCTTCCACGCGAAGCGCGCGCGCGGGTTGATGGCGCGTTACGCCGTCGAGAACCGCGTGGCCGACCCCGAAGCGCTCAAGGCGTTCGACGTGGAAGGCTATGCATTCGATGCGGATGCATCGAACGATTCGACCTATGTATTTCGTCGGCGCATTGCCGAGTAAGTGAACAAGCAAGCCGGAAGGAAAAGACTATGACGATTGCCATCACCAGCCAGTTCGATGCGGGCGCGATCGAGGTTCTGTCGAGCGAGCGCGCCGACGACATCCGTCTGCGCGTGCGCTCGGACAACCAGTCCGAGTTCGCACAATGGTTCTACTTCCGCGTGTCGGGCGTGCGCGGCGAACGTTGCGTGATGACGTTCGAAAATGCGTCGGCCTGTGCGTTTCCCGAGGGCTGGCGCAACTACCAGGCCGCGGCGAGCTACGACCGCGTGAACTGGTTCCGCGTGCCGACCCGCTATGACGGCAAGCAGCTCGTCATCGATCACACGCCCGACTTCGACAGCATCTACTATGCGTACTTCGAGCCGTATAGCGAGGAGCGCCACTCGGAGTTCCTCGGCGCGCTTCAGCAACTGCCGCACGCCACGCTCACGGAGCTGGGTCAGAGCGTGGAAGGCCGTCCCATGTCGCTGCTCTCGCTCGGCATGCCGGGCGACACCGCGCCCGACGGCAAGCCCAAGAAGACCGTGTGGATCATCGCTCGTCAGCACCCAGGTGAGAGCATGGCCGAGTGGTTCGTGGAAGGCCTCGTCAAGCGGCTCGCCGGCTGGGGCGACTGGGCAGGCGATCCGGTCGCGCGCAAGCTGTATGACCGCGCCGTGTTCCATATCGTGCCGAACATGAATCCGGACGGCAGCGTGCACGGCAATTTGCGCACCAACGCCGTGGGCGCGAACCTGAACCGCGAGTGGATGGAGCCGGACGCGCAGCGCAGCCCCGAGGTGCTGGTCGTGCGCGATGCGATCGAAGCCACCGGCGTCGATCTCTTCTTCGACATCCACGGCGACGAGACGCTGCCTTATGTATTCGTGGCGGGCTCTGAAATGCTGCCGGGCTTTACCGATCAGCAACGCACGGAGCAGAAGGCGTTCATCGAGGCGTTCAAGGTGGCGAGCCCGGACTTCCAGGACCAGCACGGCTACGAGGCGAGCCGCTATCGCGAAGATGCGCTCAAACTCGCGTCGAAGTACATCGGCCATCGCTATGGCTGCCTGTCCCTCACCCTTGAAATGCCGTTCAAGGACAACGCCAATCTGCCCGACGAACGCGTAGGCTGGAACGGTGAGCGTAGCGCCGCGCTCGGCGCTGCGATGTTGCAGGCCATATTGCATCACGTGGAGACGTTTGCGTAACGGCGTCATTGCCACGGCGCATAAAAAAGGGGGAAACGGCCAGGCCGCTTCCCCCTTTTTGCATCGAGAACGCCAACGACTTTCAGTGAGCCGTCGTCTTCTTTGAAGTTGTTTTCTTTGCAGTGGATTTCGTTGTCGATTTCGTCGATTTGCTGGCGGACTTCGTGCCGCTCGTCGACGAACTATGGCTCGACTTGCTCGGCGCCGTCTTCTTCGAACCCTTGCCAGTGGCCTTCTTGGTCGAATGCTTGCCCTTTGCGTGTGCGCCGCTTTGCGGTGCGGTGCCGTGCGCGCCGCGTGCGTGCGCTAGCGGGACGGGATCGTTCCAGCTGAACGCGAGCATCTGCTGCCCGACATAGCCGCAGCGGAATTTCAGATCGTAGGGCGCGTTGCCGCTGTCCTTGGCAATGCCAATGCCGTCGACGGTCACGATCGTGTCGACCTTCACGCGCTGCTTGCCTTCGTCGAACGAGTCGTTCCACGGCGTCACGCTTGCGTGTGCACTGTCGAACGAACTTGGCGGAAACTCGACGTGATCGAGCGCCGCCGACGTGTTTGCTACGAAATCGCCGTGCGCCGCGCAATCCGCGACCAGCGGGTCCGCGTGCATCCGGGTGACGAACTGATTAACAAGATCGTTGTGTTGCTCGAGTTGATCGGCCCGCGCGGCTGGCGCGGCGATGAGCATGAGGCTCGCGGCACACGCCGCCAGTTGACCGGCGACGAACAACAGCCGGCGGGATGCATGATTGCAGTCCATCTGCTTGCTAGAGAAGAGGGTGTGACGTCAGGCACCGTAAGATGCGGCACAGCCGGGTTGAGTTCAATCCGGAAACAATTATTTTCTTCTGCCTGAACGGAGGGATCGGCGCAAGTGCTGCTACGTATGCGCCGCCCGCCGATCGCGACGTGTCGTCGCGCCCGTCATTGCGTTGCTGGCGGCGGGGCTCTCGACCGAAGCGGCGGCTCAGGTTCGCGGGCCGCCCAACCGATAGCGGCGCACGTCGTAGGTGGTGACCCAGGTCGGCCGGTAGACGGCGATCAACGCCGTCGCCATGCCCGTGAACCACGCTTCACCCGAAGCGAGCAGAAATACGCTGAACGCATAACCCGCGGGCACGGTGATCGCCGATCCACCGTTGAGCGCGACATGGGTGCCGAGCGCGAGATAAGCCGCCGCCGAAACAGCGATGGCCGGCGACACGAAGCCCTGGCCGACGATGAACATGAAGAGGTTGCGCGGCAGCCACGCGGTGCAGGCGCGTTGCAACAACGCCGAAATCGCGACAGGGAACGCGCCGAATATCAGGAAGGTGAGGGCGACGCCTTCCCAGGTGGCGTCGAAGATGAGCGCGGCGAGCCCCACGACGACGCCCATGGCGACAAGCGCCAGTCCCCAGTCGAATAGCGTCACCACGAGCGTGGCGCCGAGCAGGTGCAGCACGGTGCCGTCTTCGAGCCACGCATTGCTCGCCCACAGCACGGAGATCGCGACGACGATCGCGAGCCACACGTGCTGGAGCGTTGCGTCCTGAAGACGCTTGAAGGGGTTCTTCCACAACGCGAGCGCGAGCAGCGCCACGGTGACAACCCAGGCACCGATAGCAACCCAGAGCGGAAGCGGCGTAAATAGGAACCCCATGTGCTTCATATTACTCGTTGGAGGGCAAGACGTGTGCGCGAGCGAGCACCAGGGCTTCCTCGCCAGTACTCTCGTCGGCCTCGTGGGCCTCGATGGGGCGCTCCTGCTGCGCCGCGGCAGGCTCGCCGTAAGGCGCCTGCGGCTCCGCGGCGATGGGCAGCGCCTCCACACTGTCGCCTGCCAGCAACGGATAGCGAAACGCCAGAGGCTCGCGTGCGCGCAACGGCACGGGGCCGTGTTCGCCGTGCCTGGGCTTCGCCGGCCGTTCGCACTGCGAGCGCAGCACCTGCAGCTGGTTTGCGAGCAATCCGTTATAGATCGCGACGGCCGCCGCGCGATTGGGCGCGCCGAGCTGCTGAAAGATGCTGGTGAGATGGACTTTCACCGTGCCCTCGCTGATGCCGAGCGCTCTAGCGATCATCTTGTTCGTATTGCCCATGTGGACGCAGCGCAGGATCTGCTCCTGCCGGGGCGACAGGTTGACCTTCGGGCGCACCTTGCGTGCCTGTGCAGCGGCCTTGGCGTTGCGCCGGGGCGGCAGGGGCCAGGGCGTACACGGACCGAGCACGTCGGCCGGTAGATGATCGCCGCCGAGCATGATCAGCTCCAGAAACTTGACGATCAGGATGGAGTCCGTTGTGCGCCGGATGATGCCGCGGGCGCCTTCGTCGATGAGCATCCGCACGGTCGTGGGCGTTTCGGCACTGTCTACCAGGATGGCCACGGGGAGGCTGCGGTGCCGCATGACAAAGTGGCGCAGCTCGCCGGCGCGAATGCCGTCGTGCCAATCGATCACGATCAGGTTGGGGGTGAAGCGTTGCATGGCGCGCTCCGCGCTGCGCCAGTCCGGCGCGTCATTGAAGCGTGCGCGACGGTCGATTTGTCTTAACAGCGCCTTGAGCCCTTCACGCCGTTCGGCGTCCGGATTGAGTACAACGAACCGCATGGATATGCCCTCCTCTCGTTGACGGTCTCTCGAAATGTTGTGCAACGCGCACCGCTTCTGAGCGGCGGTGAACCAGACCAACAGCACCATGATGACAAAAAGGTTGGGCGCTGGCGGCCTGTCCAAAAGGCATAAGACATAGGGCAAAAAAAAGTCCCGCACACAGGCGGGACCAAGTAGGAATTTTGGAATTGTCTTAGTGGAAGTGTGGCTGTACAGGCTCAGCATCTTCCGGCATCTCGGCGTGGACGATCTCGCCGAGTGGATCCGCATAGAGCGGAACGCCGCAGTCATCGCAATATTCCGGCTCGAAGCGGCCGGCGTGACGGCGGATGTCGGTAATACCCGATTCCTTGAGCAGCGCCACGATCTCTTCGAGCGGACCGCTGCTAACGCTCTCTTCGGTCGGTTCTTCGTCGATGTCGGCGTCGCCGTTCTCGCGGCCGTAGAGCGGCCAGACAACGCCATACAGCACATCATTGCTGCCGCGCTTCGTGAAACCGATGCGGTATTCGTCGATGCGGCGCTCGCCGAAGCCGGCGACGACGGCGCGCAAGTCCTGCGCGCCCGCGCCAATCGTGTCGAGCAGGTAGCGCACGGCGGTGCGGATCGTGTGCGGACGCACGCGCTCGTCCGCGTCGCGGCAGGCGGAGTAGTAGGCGTCGGGTAGCAGGCATTCGAATTCGCAGCCCGGCATGACGACGGCAAGGTTGGCGCCGCCCTGGGTGGCCCATTGCTCCAGGCATTGGCCGCGCTCGATGCGCGAGCCGTGTTCCTCTTCCTGCCAGCGGAAGAGCGGGGCGCCGACAGGTGCCGCGACAACGGCGAGCAGGAAACGCGGATCGGCGAGGATCGGCGACGTTTCCGGCAGCTCACCCGAGCTGATTTTCGCCGGTGCGCCGCTCAGCGCCGCCTGCGTCAGTTGTTGTGCGAGGCGCCAGGTTTCGACATGGTGGCGCGGCAACTGGTCGATGCTATAGAGATACGGTGCCATCGCCACGCGCGTGCCGTTCGCGAGCACGTGGGCCTGCAGATGGGTGCGCAGCGCGTCTGCGCCTTCGGCCTTCAGCGGGCCCGAAGGGATGACATAGCGCGTCCAGGCCAGCACCGGCGCGGCGACGAGCAGCGCTTCATATTGCGCGCCCTCATGTTCGACGACGAACGATTCGCTGTGCGTCTCGGCCATATCGGCAAGCGCGCCGTAGGCGTCCGGGTGATTCTGCTGCAGATGATCGAGCGCGGCGTCGAGCGTAGTCTGATTGCCGTTGCGCACGACCTTCGCTAGCAGCGTGTCGAGCTTGGCCTCCCAGAAGCGGTCTTCGGTGCGGCTGCCCGAAGCGAACAGGGCGAGCGAGAGGCCGACGAGCTTGTCGGCGTCAGGAGGAAGGCGTTTGGCGATTCGCGAGCGCATAAATCTGTGAGTTGGGGTGCAGAGAACCCCATATTCTAGTCGGTTCCGTGCGCGCCATCGGATTGGACAGCAGGGGCGCCTCGGATGGGCGCGGCCGCGATGTCTGATCGTCGTTGGGGCGCAGCCGAAAGGTATCGGCCGAAGGCCCTATGGCGACTGCTATATGGAGCCGTCGAGCCGTGTTCAGTCCGACTTTGCTAGCC